>CAMARR010000004.1 GCA_945860915.1 Candidatus Kuenenia stuttgartensis | reverse complement strand
AGTTTTAAGAGTAGTACACTAGACGATAAAGTAAGTAAAAATTCTTAAGATAAGCGGTATTAAATCTAATATGATACATATATTTCATAAATTATTAAAATTAACTATGAAAACTTTAGTATCTTATGAAACTATCTACTTACTAAAACCTGATTTAACAGAAGATAGCCTTTTAAAAATAGTTGAACAGTATCAAGGTATTTTAGTAGAAAGAGGCGCAAAAAATATAACCATAGAGAATAGAGGTAGACGGCATCTAAAATATCCTATAAAAAGGGTAAAGGATGGTGTCTATATTCAAATGAATTATGAAGCTAATGGAGAAGTAATAAATTTAATTGAAAAGTCTATGAAAATTAACGATTCCATAATTAGGTACATGACTACCTCAGTAAAATAAAAATGCACTACATAGTTAAGGTAAAAAATATAAATTTTACCTTGGCATCGTGCTACCTTCCCATGGAGTATCCCCCATAGTATTATCGCCGCTGTATCGTTTCACAACCGAGTTCGAGATGGATCGGAGTGGTTCCAATACGCTATAAACACCAAGGTTAAGAATTTTCAAAACTGTAAAATCTATTAAAGGAAATTATTATCAAGCCCTCGGTCTGTTAGTACATCTCAGCTAAATGCATTACTGCACGTATACTTAATGCCTATATAACGGTTGTTCTTACCGTGACCTTACCCGCTTATAGCGGTGAGAGCACTCATCTTAAGGTGGGCTTCCTACTTAGATGCTTTCAGCAGTTATCCACGCTACACATGGCTACCCAGCGTTTACCGTTGGCACGATAACTGGTACACCAGCGGTGTATTCCCCCCGGTCCTCTCGTACTAAGGGGGACTCCTTTCAATGCTCTAACGCCTGCACCGGATATGGACCGAACTGTCTCACGACGTTCTGAACCCAGCTCGCGTACCGCTTTCATGGGCGAACAGCCCAACCCTTGGGACGTACTACCGCCCCAGGATGCGATGAGCCGACATCGAGGTGCCAAACCTCCCCGTCGATGTGAACTCTTGGGGGAGATAAGCCTGTTATCCCCGGAGTACCTTTTGTCTGATGAGCGACGACCCTTCCACACGGGATCGCCGGATCACTAGGCCCTGCTTTCGCATCTGCTCGACCTATATGTCTTGCAGTCAAGCTCCCTTATACCCTTATGCTCGACACACGATTGCCAACCGTGTTGAGGGAGCCTTTGGACTCCTCCGTTACTTTTTTGGAGGAGACCGCCCCAGCCAAACTGCCCATATAGCACGGTCCCTGGCCCAGATTCATGGCACCAGGTTAGAACCCCAACGGTGCAAGAGTGGTATTTCACCGACCGCTCCACCGAGGCTAGCGCCTCAGCTTCAAAGCGTCCCACCTATCCTACACATGCAAAGTTAGGGCCCAGTACTATACTACAGTAAAGGTTCACGGGGTCTTTTCGTCCTACTGCGGGTACGCGGTATCTTCACCGCGATTGCAATTTCGCCGGATCTGCTGTTGAGACAGTGCTCATCTCGTTACACCATTCGTGCGGGTCGGAACTTACCCGACAAGGAATTTCGCTACCTTAGGACCGTCATAGTTACGGCCGCCATTCACTGGGGCTTGGGTTCGGAGCTTCGCCTTGCGGCTAACCCCTCCCTTTAACCTTCCAGCATTGGGCAGGCGTCAGTCTGTATACGTCGTCGTTTTGACTTTGCACAGACCTGTGCTTTTGATAAACAGTCGTATGAGCCAATTCTCTGCGGCCCTCACAAGGAGGGCTCCCCTTATCCCGAAGTTACGGGGTCAATTTGCCGAGTTCCTTAACAGCAGTTCTTCCGAGCGTCTTAGAATACTCATCCCACCTACCTGTGTCGGTTTGCGGTACGGTCGCTTGCAAACCCTCAACGAGGATTTTATATGAAGTCGGGCATAACAGCTTCGCCAACTAGGGCTCGTCTCGCGTTTCAGTTAAACAAGGAACCGGATTTACCTGGCCCCTCTACCTACGCGCTTTCACCGGCTTCCGCCGGCCTGCTTAGCCTCCTCCGTCCCCCCTCTGAGTCTTTATCGTTTGCAACCGGTACAGGAATATTAACCTGTTACCCATCGACTACGCCTTTCGGCCTCGCCTTAGGGACCGACTGACCCTGGGAGGAATTACCTTGCCCAGGAAACCTTAGATTTACGACGAACGGGCTTCTCACCCGTTTTATCGCTACTCATTCCGGCATAATCACTAGCACGTCGTCGACGGATCCTTGTCGGTTCCGCTTCAACCTAATGTGCTACGCTCTCCTACCAATTACAGCACGCATGTACTGTAAGTTCGCGGCTTCGGCTTTATACTTAGTCCCGGTAATTATCGGCGCAGGACGGCTCGACTGGTAAGCTATTACGCACTTTTTAAATGGTGGCTGCTTCTAAGCCAACATCCCAGCTGTCAATGCAATCCCACTTCCTTTGGCACTTAGTATAAATCTGGGGCCTTAGCCGGCGATCTGGGTTGTTTCCCTTTTGTCTATGGAGCTTATCCCCCAAAGACTGACTCCCGGAGCAGCGTCGACGGTATTCGGAGTTTGTTGAGGTAGGGTAGGCGGGAAGCCCCCCTATCCTCTACAGTAGCTCTACCCCCGTGACGGTTTGACTCCAAGGCTAGCCCGAAAGCTATTTCGGAGAGAACCAGCTATCCGCAGATTTGACTGACCTTTTACCCCTAACCACAGCTCATCTCAGCGGTTTTCAACCCACACAAGTTCGGGCCTCCACGAACTTTTACATTCGCTTCACCCTGGCCATGGTTAGATCATCTGCATTCGGGTCTCATGCATACGACTATGTCGCGCGTTTCGCACTCGGTTTCCCTACGGCTGCGGCCTAGAAGGCCTTAACCTAACGCCGTATACATGAAGTCGCCGGATCATTATGCAAAAGGCACGCTGTCACCCATGTAAACATAGGGCTCCAACTGCTTGTAGGCATGCGGTTTCAGGTACTATTTCACTCCCCTGACAGGGGTACTTTTCAATATTCGCTCGCGCTACTCTTACGCTATCGGTCGCTAGAAGATACTTAGCCTTGGGCGGTGGTCCGCCCCGCTTCGAGCCAGGTTCCACGTGACTGGCCCTACTCGGGATTCCTCCTCAACGAGAGGCTTGGTTGTCGCATAAGGGGCTATCACCCTCTATGGCCCACCCTTCCAGATGGTTCTGCTAACCGGCCTTTTGTAACTCTCAGAGGTCCCACAACCCCACCGAGCAAGCCCGATGGTTTGGGCTGGTCCCCGTTCGCTCGCCGCTACTAGGGGAGTAGATGTCTCTTTCTTTTCCTGGGGCTACTTAGATGTTTCAGTTGTCCCCGTTCCCCCCTACAACCTATGTATTCAGTTGCAGGTCTTTAGGTATAACCCTAAAGGCGTTTCCGCATTCGGACATCCCCGGATCGCAACTTGCTTGGCAGTTCCCCGGGGCTTATCGCAGCCGTGCTACGTCCTTCATCGGTCTCTAGCGCCAGATCATTCGCCACATGCCCTTAACGTCTTGTACACAGAATTTTTGGACTTTTCTTCAGAGACGCTAATCGTGGCTGATGCCACTTTAACGCTATTCGTACTGAACTATTAAATTGTCAAAGAACACAATCAGCATAGTGCCTTTCCGGCACAGTGCCCCCGAGACTCTATTCGGGTTAAGATTCCTAGTGCGGCAAAAACCGGTCAGATGACCGTTGAGTGGAGGTGAGGGGGATCGAACCCCTGACCTCATGCTTGCAAAGCACGCGCTCTCCCAGCTGAGCTACACCCCCGTTTCCAATAAAGGAAGCGAGTCGGCCCAGGTAGACTCGAACTACCGACCTCACGCTTATCAGGCGTGTGCTCTAACCAACTGAGCTATGGGCCGCTGTCCAGAGCTTACCGAGCCGGGCAGACCCGACCAGGCGGTGGACCCGCGGCCCGGCAAACACTGTTTGCCGCACGAAAAAGGAAGGATGATGCGCGGGAACGCGCCACTCTTACAAACCGGATAAACCGGTAGGTTCTAGAAATCCCTAGAAAGGAGGTGATCCAGCCGCAGGTTCTCCTACGGCTACCTTGTTACGACTTAGTCCCAGTCACCAGTCTTACCGTAGGCACCTCCTTCCCTTGCGGGTTAGGTCAGCGACTTCGGGTACTACTGGCTCCCATGGCTTGACGGGCGGTGTGTACAAGGCTCAGGAACATATTCACCGCACCCATGCTGATGTGCGATTACTAGCGATTCCAACTTCATGCGGGCGAATTGCAGCCCGCAATCTGTACTGGGGTCGGTTTTATGCGATTAGCTCCGCCTTGCGGCCTTGCAGCGCTTTGTACCGACCATTGTAGCACGTGTGTTGCCCTAGGCATAAAGGCCATGAGGACTTGACGTCATCCCCACCTTCCTCCGTGTTGACCACGGCAGTCCCGCTAGAGTCCCCAGCATAACCTGTTGGTAACTAGCAGTAAGGGTTTCGCTCGTTAAGGGACTTAACCCGACATCTCACGACACGAGCTGACGACAGCCATGCAGCACCTGTGCAGGTTCCACCCTTTCGGGCGTCATCCATGTTTCCACAAACTAATCCCTGCATGTCAAACCTAGGTAAGGTTTTGCGCGTTGCTTCGAATTGAACCACATGCTCCACCGCTTGTGTGAGCCCCCGTCAATTCCTTTGAGTTTCGGCCTTGCGACTGTACTCCCCAGGCGGAACACTTAAAACATTAGCTCCAGGAGGGAAAACGTGGAGTTTCCCCTCCCTAGTGTTCATCGTTTACGGCGTGGACTACCGGGGTATCTAATCCCGTTTGCTACCCACGCTTTCGCACCTCAGCGTCAGAAACGAACCAGAGAGTCGCCTTCGCCACCGGTGTTCCTTCTGATATCTACGCATTTCACCGCTCCACCAGAAGTTCCACTCTCCCCTTTCGTCCTCAAGACTCGCAGTATCAGATGCAGTTCCCCAGTTGAGCTGGGGGATTTCACATCTGACTAGCGAGCCCGCCTACGTGCTCTTTATGCCCAGTGATTCCGAGTAACGCTTGCACACACCGTATTACCGCGGCTGCTGGCACGGTGTTAGCCTGTGCTTCCTCACATCATGGTCACCCAAGAGGGCTATTCACCCCTCGGTGTTCCTAAAATGCAACAGTAGTTTACAACCCGAAGGCCTTCATCCTACACGCGGCGTCGCCCCGTCAGACTTGCGTCCATTGCGGAAGATTCTCGACTGCAGCCTCCCGTAGGAGTCTGGGCAGTATCTCAGTCCCAGTGTGGCCGTCCAACCTCTTAGTCCGGCTACCCATCGTTGCCTTGGTGGGCCGTTACCCCGCCAACTAGCTAATAGGACATGGACCCCTCCCTCGGCAGAAGGCCGAGACCAACCATTTACTTATCAAGCGATGCCGCCCGACAAGACCATCTGGCATTAGCTACCGTTTCCAGTAGTTATTCCAGTCCCAGGGGTAGGTTGTCCATGCATTACTCACCCTTTCGCCACTCTACTCGCCCTTGCGGGCTTTCGCGTTCGACTTGCATGCCTAAAACACGCCGCCAGCGTTCACTCTGAGCCAGGATCAAACCCTTAGGTTAAAATTGTTTGATACCTGATATTTACAAGGCTCTCGTGAAAGGAATTCACAAAGAAAGCTTTCGCGAGAGCGCTTGGTCGCGCGCACGAACCCGTAAGGGCTCGGGCGCTCCATCGCTCCCGCGCATTCATCCTGTGTTCGGTTTTCAAAGATCCGGCAGAAGCCGGCTGCACGACATCCTGCTGGATGCCCCAGGACTTATTTTGGTGCCACGTCGCGCTCGTGCACACCTGTCCTTTAGCGGGGACGAGGATTGTAGAGAGGGGACCTCCCTCCGCAAGCCCCAGTGCTCTTTTTTTTTGTGATTCCATAACGTCTTACTGGAACAAGACTTGCGTCTTTCGTTTTTGGGGCCTTTATGAGACCGCTCGAGAATCGGTTTCCGGGATCGACCGACTCTGGAATTCCATGAAATTGCTGAGGATTTGGGAGATGCCCGGGACGGCGCGGAGCTTAACGGCAGCACGTGCGCATAACTTATGATGGAGCAATTGTTTACGTCAGATTTGGCGACTCGAATGCACTCCCCTCGGATCTGCCTAACCCCAAGTTCGCCAGGGACGTACGCCATCTGCTGCATCGAATTTCAACGCGAGCCTCAAGCACTGTGCGGCTGGCGCCGGGGCCCGCTCCTCTCCGTCCCACATGGAGACGTCTGGCAATTCCGCGCGTCAAAGACGTTCTTTAGTCAACGTCTACCGTGAGGCCATCGAACGCGAGCCGGAACGTGGGAGGAAGTACTGCCTCGACTCTTGCGTGCATTACCTCATGAGACATGTGGATGAACCACGTCGCCTCTGCACCGATTCGGCGTGCGTACTCGAGGCTTCGCTCCAGGTTCAAGTGCGTCGGATGCGCTTCTTCTCGAAGCATGTCCAAAATCAAAACTCGAACTCCTGTCAGTGCGTCGACCACAGAGTCGGGGATCTGGCTGATATCAGTGAGGTACGCGACCTTACCTTCAACAAGGTAACCCATGGTGAAGCCGCGTCCATGCGGAAGCATCCAGCCTTGAAGTTCGAAGCCTGCAACTTCGCCGCTTTCCCCACTATGCCATGCTCTCAGTGCAAGGTTCGCGGCCATTCCGATCGGCCTTTTTGGCCCGAAAAGGTGGGGAAACGCTGCGGTCAGTGCCTGCAACTCGGCGTGTGGCGCGACAAGAGGCAACGGCGTGGGCATCGCGTCGGTGATCGCGCGGAGGTCATCAATCCCCATCACGTGGTCTGAGTGGAAGTGCGTAATCGCAACTGCATCGAGTCTTGAGATACCGTTCGCAAGCAGTTGGGATCGAAGATCCGGCGTGGCATCTATGAGCAGTCGCTGGGCTCGAGACTCGACGATAATGCTCGACCGGAATCGGCGATCACGTGGATCACTGGAACGGCACGTTGCACAACTACATCCGATGCGTGGGACACCGTAGGACGTTCCCGTCCCAAGGAAGGTTATGCGGGTCATCCGCCTATCCGACGAACAGAAAAGTCATAAGAACAAAGATCGGGATCAGAATGCACCCCGACCACGCCATGTAGCCGAAAAATGATGGCATACGCACCCCGAACTCCTGCGCCATTGATTTCACCATGAAATTAGGCCCATTTCCTATGTAGGTATTGGCTCCCATGAACACAGCGCCCGCGGAAATCGCTTCAAGCACATGCTCCGGAATGGGGACGGCGGCACTGACAAGCACGGCGCCGCTTGGATGCGTAACAGCTCGCGCCGACTCGAAAAACACGACATAAGTTGGTGCGTTATCAAGAAACGACGAGAGCGCGCCTGTCGCCCAAAAGTAACGCGCCGGGTTTGTGACCCAGTTAACGATTCCCGAGAGAGCACCTTCGTTCCCGGCAGAGAGAATCGCCATTGCTGGGATCATCGCGACAAAAATCCCAGCGAAGAGTTTGGCAACCTCGTCGATAGCCGCCCATGAGAAGTCGTTGCGAGCCCGAATCTCCTTTGGAGTAAGCCACAAGGAGAGTCCTGCGAGAGTCGCCAAGAGGACGTCCCGCAAGATGTCAGACAGCCCGAGACGAATCCCTCCGGGTAGGTCGGCCCCGTGGCCTTTCCACGCCGGATCGAATCCGAGAACCCCAGTCCCCCATACTGTCAAGACAACCCCGACGAGCAGCAGGAGATTGCGCTTGCCTAGCACCCTGAAATGGACCCTCTCCGCGTGACTAGCGGCATGTTGCTTGGCTTCTCGGTCCTCTTTCTTCCAAGAAACACCGTCGATAAACATGTAGACAATCAAGAGAATCACCGTCGCAAAAACGGTCGGAAGGAGAAGGTGCGAAACCGTCCAGAAGAAAGGAACCCCGCGCAAATACCCAAGAAACAGTGGAGGATCTCCCAAAGGGGTAAGTGATCCGCCGATGTTCGAAACGAGGAAGATAAAGAAAACCACGACGGTCGCGGGCGACTTTCTCCATCGGTTCGCTTTAAGAAGAGGTCGAATGAGAAGCATCGAGGCGCCCGTGGTACCCACTATCGACGCGATGATGGTGCCGCCGAGAAGCATGGATGCGTTCGACAAAGGCGATCCTGTGAACGGGCCCTCAACAACCACCCCGCCCGAGATCACGTAGAGAGCGCCGAGAAGCAAGATGAACGGCAGATACTCGTGGAGTCCGACCTCGGCAACATGGTGCGCGGCTGTTCCAAGCCCATGACCTGCTGCAAACGGGACTACAAACGCAAGAGCCCAGAATGCGCACACTTTGCCGAAATGGCGGTGCCAAAACTTGGGAAGCAATAATGGCATCAACGCGATGGAAAGGAGCATGCCGGCGAATGGCACGACCCAGAGCAGTCCACCGTGGTCCGAGAGGTCCCGACCGAGGTTCCCATCCGACGCCAACGCAGGAACGCAAACACTAAGACAAACCAGCAACATGCGAAGCATGGCGGAATATTGCAGCACCGGTCCCGATCGTGCGTTAGTCAAGTGAAGGAGCACTCAACGGCAGACGGCATCGTTCACCGAGGATGCCGCTCGAACGCCACCACCCAAAAGTGAATCGAGCCCCGCATCTGCGGGGCTCAACTACACTCGCTACCTCGGTGGCGGTGGCATTGTCGGCGGCTTCGGCATCGACGGCGCCCCCGGTGGTTTCGGCATAGCCACCGCTGGAGCCTTCGGCATTGCAGGCGCGCCGGGTGGCGAAGGCATTGCAGGCGCCCCCGGGGGCTTTGGCATGCCGGCCGATGGGGCCTTCGGCATTCCTGCCACCCCGGGAGGTGGGGGCATCGACGCTCCCGCACCCACCGTGGGAGCACCACCAGCAGCCTTGGGCGCTGAGCCCGCAACCACGGGCGCGACCTTCGGACGCACTTCCGCAAGTTTGGCGTCAACCAGTCGAGCGCTTTCGTCCTTAAGAACGATCATGTCCTCGCAGAGACGGCACGCCTGAGTGTTTAACCCAGTTGGACCCGACAACTTGAACTCAGACAAGAGTCCCTGGCACACCTCTGCTTCCCGACGAGATTCAAGCGCCCAACGCGAGGCAACCTGAAACGGGCGGCAAAAGTTGAGCTGAGCAAAATGCAACGCTGCTCCTTGAGGAGCAGGTCGCAAACCCGCTGCAAACACCGCGTCGTATGCGCGCTCCGCGTAGGACTGTTCCCGTTGCCCCACCTCTTTGAAAAGCGCAAGCAACTTCTTGTCTGCTTCGTCGTAGCAAGGCATCGCCGCCGCCTTGAGCACGTACGATGCGTACGAGTTCACGGCAACACCGAGGAGTTCCTGGAGAAGGTCTTCTCTATTTCTCATCGGTTCATCCCAACACAAAGTGACCCGCGAACGCAATGACGCGATCGCTGTCGATGAACATCCAAATCGTCGGAATCGCCAGAGCGACAACCATCAACGTGGCTAATCTTGCAAACACCACCGGGGAATCGTCGCTGGACTTGTCGAGCCACATCGCGCGGACGAGCCTGAAGTAGTAGTAGGCCGAGATAGCAGTATTCAATCCAGCTACGACCGCGAGCCAAATCATCGGCTGCGGTTGACGAATCAACGCGTTGAGCAGCATCCACTTGCCGGTGAATCCGGCCGTCGGCGGAATCCCGATCAACGAGAAAAGAAACAGTGTCATGCAAATCCCGAAGACGGGGCTGCGACGACCGATGCCCGCAAACGAACGGATCGTCGAGGGAACACCCTCGCGAGACTCCAACGCCGTCACGACGTAAAACGCTCCAAGATTCATGAACATGTAGGCGAGGAAGTAGAACAGGAGCGGACGAATCTGCTCGGGTGCTGCCCCAGGTGCAAGCACCACCACGCCCATGAGAAGATAGCCTGCATGTGCGATCGAGGAGTACGCGAGCATTCGCTTGACGTTGTCTTGGAGAAGGGCTCCGAGGTTTCCAAGCGTCATCGATGCAACACAGGCGATGGTGATTAACCCGCGCCAGTCGAGTGAGGCGTTTCCACCACCGAATTCAATCTTGAACCCGGGGGCGAACGCCATGAGGAATCGAATGAAAACTGCGAACCCGGCGGCCTTCGACGTCACAGAAAGGAAAGCCGCGAACGGTGTCGGGGCGCCTTCGTAAACGTCCGGACACCAGAAGTGCATCGGGAATGCTGCCATCTTGTATGCGAAACCCGCAAAGACGAGCGCGCCCGCAACAAGAAGCGCCGTTGACGATGTCGAAGTGGCAGACAACGCGTGAGCAAGATCCGTGATGTGGAGTCCGCCGCAGAGTCCATACAACAGGCTCATTCCGAAGATCATCGCGGCCGAGGCGACCGAACCATAGATCGCGTACTTCATTCCCGCTTCGCTCCCCTTCATGTCGCGCTTGATGTACGACGTCAGAAGGTAGGAAGCCATCGAGGCGAACTCGACGCCCATGAAAAACATGAGCAGGTGCGTCGCGCTTGCCATGACGAGCATGCCCAGGGCGGCTCCGAGCAACAACGCATACCACTCCCCCATTTTTCGCCCTTGAAGAGCCTTGTGGGAAAGAGTCATCGGAATCGCGATCAGGGTGCCGAGGAGCGTGAAGCCCTTAAAGAAACGTGCGAAGGCGTCGTCTCGGATCATCCCAAGCTTCCGGCCATCCTGCATCCAACCGAAGAGTTCCTCGTTGCGAGGCGCGACGTCATGGACGACCGCTATTCCAGCAATGACCGTCGCAACCAATGCAAGGGCTGCCGCCGCTCTCCCGGTGGCACCCTTCACGAGCACGTCGTGAAGAAGCAGGAGGCAGATGGCGATCGAAAGCACGGTCTCGGGGATGAACGCCCCGAAGTCGCGCTTGATCATCGCTACCGCCTGCGTAAACGATTGGGAATCCATGAGGTTCTCCCGATCAGCCCTTCGTGGTCACGAAGGTCTGAAGCGCCTTAAGGCTTCCATCCATGTAGTTCAGCAGCACGCCTGGTTGCACGCCGAGATAGACGCACAAGAACGCAAACGGAAGGAGGATCAACGTCTCCCGCTTCGAAAGATCCTTGAACTCCAAATAGTGGTGATCTGTCACCTTGCCAAGGAATACCCGTTGGATGGTCCAGAGGATGTAGGCTGCAGTCAACACGATACCCGGGAGCGCCGCGTAGACGATCCAGCGAGGCATCCCGTACACTACTGAACTACCGGCCCAGAAGCCTTCAGACTGGAATGCGCCCTGGAACACGAAGAACTCGGAGATGAACCCGTTGAGCCCAGGAAGCCCTAGGGACGCAAAGAAACCTATAACTGCAAACCCCGTGTAGTAAGGCATCTGCAAGCCCATACCACCAAATCGGTTGAGATCGCGGTGGTGCGCACGCTCATAAACGATGCCGACGATCAAGAACATCATCGCCGAGGAGACGCCGTGGTTCAGCATCTGCATCGCCGCGCCCTGGAACCCCGCAGATGTCATCGCCGCCATTCCAAGGAGGACATAGCCCATGTGACTCACCGAGGAATAAGCCACGAGTTTCTTAAAGTCCGTCTGCGCCATCGCGCAAAGGGCGCCATACACCAGATTTATCAATCCGAGGATGGCGATAAACTTGACGAACGTCTCAGAGCGCGCCGCATCAGGAGCGAGTGGGTAAGAGAACCGGAAGAACCCGTACCCACCCATTTTGAGCAAGATGCCGGCAAGCATCATTGAAATCGCAGTTGGTGCTTCGACGTGAGCATCCGGAAGCCAAGTGTGGAAGGGCACGATCGGGACCTTGATGGCAAATCCCGCGAAGAGCGCGATGAAGATCCAGGTTTGGAAATTTGAGGCGAAGGTCGGAGCCATGCCCATCAATGTCAAAACGTTGAACGTGTCGTAGCCGTCCTTGAAGTACAAAGCCAACAACGCGACCAACATGATCACGGAACCAGCCAACGTGTAGATAAAGAACTTGATGGCCGCGTAGAGGCGACGTGGACCACCCCAGAATCCGATGAGGAAGTACATCGGCAAGAGGACGACTTCCCAGAAGACATAGAACAGGAAGAAATCGAGCGCACAGAACACACCGAGAAGTCCTGCTTCAAGCAGCAGGAACAGGATCATATAGGCCTTGACTCCCTCTTCGATATTGAACGAGTACCAGATGCAAAGAATCGAAAGGAGTCCTGCCAGCACGAGGAGTGGCAGCGAGATTCCATCGACACCGAGGAAGTAGTTCACATTGAAAGCAGTGATCCAATTCCCGTACTCGACGTAACGGATCTCCTTCGCGATGACCGTCGAACGCGCCACTCCCAATTCCCACGCCTCATGCCACGCCTTATAGGCGTTGCCCTTCACGAGACGGTCCTTGACGGCCGCCGTGAGGTTCATGGGCTGGTTCTTAAACGGATCTACCAGCAACTGCTGGACCTCCGATCGGAGGGCCACATCGGTGATGGTGGCAACGCGGGCGCTGGCAACGGCGGCCAGCTTGACCTCCGCCTTTTCACCCTCGCCTTTCCCGTAGCCCAGCGCCAACATACAAATTGGCACGAAGGCTGCGATGGTTGTCGCGAGGGCGACACCACGGAGAAGACTCTTCTGCGAGCTCGGGAGCAACAGGAGCAACGCAGCACCGATCACTGGAATGAAGATCGAAAGCGTGAGAAGCATGGGTTCTGGCTTTCTCCTAGGGAGCGGCGTCGAGCCTCTCCCCCAAATTGACTCAAATGATTGTTAGGACTCTTCCGGCGAGGATTAGTGACCGAACCAGGCAACCGCCGCAACCGCGACGACAAAGCCCACAACGGTCCACTTCACGTAGTCCTGCACCTTGCCGGACACGAGTTTGCGAACGAGTGAGCCGCCCTCGAGGACTGCGTCCCCCGTTCCGCGCACAGCGCCGTCGACCCCGTAGAAATCCACGAGGCCGGCTAGCACACCAATCTTGTTTGCGATCCAAGCGACGAGGTTGACGATGCCGTCGACCACCGTTCGATCGAACCACGCACAGAGGTTGTTGAATTTCATCTCAAGTGGAACGAAACCCTTAATGAAAAAGGCGTCGACGTACCAAAGGTTGGATAGCACGGTGCGTAGTCCGCGCAGCGGCGCAACGCCCGTTACGTAGTCCACGCCTCGCTTCCTGATGAAGAACCAGGCGGCTGCAGTGATTCCAAACGCAACCGCGCAGAGCGAGAAGAGAAACACCGTGTGATGCGCGTGACTCCACGCCTCGTGGTATTCAGCAACGATCTCACTTGCGTTCGCCGCCAATGGCTCGCCTGGCTGATGGACGACCATAGGCTCGAACAATTGGCGCGTCTGCTCGGTCGCAGCCGATGACTCGGTCATGAGGTCCTTGACCAAAACGCCGTCGTTCAGGCGATGTTCGAACCAGTGCGACCCAGGAAGCCCAGGGAAGGCAATACCTGACGAGAACAACGCGAGAACTGCGAGAACGACGAGTGGCAAGGCCATCTGCCAAGGAGACTCATGTGGTTCGCCGTGGTGCCCATGATCGCCGTGCGCAGCTACAGGCGCGGCGTGGGGATCGTGGGCGGCGGGCGTACCCCCATGTGGATCATGAGCTGCGTGCGTGTCATGGGCTGCCGCCGTCGAATGTGCCGCGGGCGCATGCCCATGTGCACCGTGGGCCGCAGCCCCATGCCCAGGCGACGATACAGGTGCCGCGTAGACCGCGACAGGCGCATGAGCGTGATCGTCGTGGGCGCCGTGCTTCTTGTCTTCCCATGCTCCCTTGCCGAAGAAAGTTAGGAATACAAGCCGGAACATGTAGAACGTCGTCAACACGGCTGTGATTGCCGCGAAGTAGAAGGGCAGACTATGAAAGAGGCTGCCCTCATGCATATGGCCGTATGCCAATGCTGAGGTGAGAACCATTTCCTTCGACATGAACCCCGAGAACAAGGGTGTGCCCGCGATCGCGAGCGTTGAGATCAAGAACGTCCAATAGGTGATGGGCATCTTCTTACGAAGGCCACCCATGTCTCCCATCATCTGGCTGTGGACCGCGTGAATGACCGAGCCGGCACCAAGGAACAAGCATGCTTTGAAAAAAGCATGCGTAAACAAGTGGAACATCCCGCCCGTGGTCGAACCGACGCCCACAGCCATGGCCATGTAGCCGAGCTGCGAGCAGGTCGAATACGCGAGACCCTTCTTCAGGTCGTTTTGCACCAGCGCGATTGTCCCGGCGAAGATCGACGTAAATCCACCGACAATGGCGATGACTTCCAACGGAGTCGAGTGGAACCAATCGCCCGAGATGTAACCCTCGCCCACTAAGAGCGGGAACATACGAACAATCATGTAGACACCGGCAGCAACCATCGTTGCTGCGTGGATGAGGGCCGAAACGGGTGTCGGTCCCTCCATGGCGTCGGGAAGCCAGATGTGAAGCGGAAACTGGGCCGACTTGGTCACACAGCCCATGAAGAAGAAGATCCCGGCGATGACGAGGAGATCGTGGTTTCCAACCCAAGGGCCTGCGTTGGATCCAAGCTCTCCGATGGACCGATAAATCTCCGGGAACGAAAGCACGTCCTTCCCGGCATACCCCTTGGACTGCGAGAGTACGCTGAAGACGATCATGATCGCCGTCATGAAAAGCGCGTCGCCTACTCGGTTGGTGATGAAGGCCTTTTTCGATGCATCGCCCGCTGACTTCTTCTCAATGTAGAACCCGATGAGGAAGTACGAACAAAGTCCGACTAGCTCCCAGAAGATGAACAGGATCAGAATGTTGTTGGCGATGCAGAGCCCAAGCATCGAAAACGTAAACAGCGAAAGGTAGGAGAAGAAGCGTGAGTACCGCTCTTCGCCGTGCATGTAGGACGACGAATAAAGGTGAACCAGTGAAGACACCAGCGTCACGACGACGAGCATGACACACGTCATGTTGTCGACGAGGATCGACAAGTCGATCCTCACGGGGTTCATGTCTCCACCGAAGGAGATCCAAGGCACCGAACCCATGTAGGCTTTCTCGATGCCGTGAGGATGTGCCAATACTTCGGTGAACAGTAAGTAGAGCGCGCAACCGAGGGCAGTGAACATCGCCGCCATCGAGAGTTTGTCGTTCCACTTCGCCATGCGTCGAAAAATCAGCGCATGGAGAATCTCGATCGCGAAGGCGCCGAGCGGCAGCGCCACGATGAGGAGTGCCAAGAAAATGGGGCGTTCCATAGTCGTGTGGTGTCCCCTTATTCCTTCATCGAGTCAACTTCGTCGACCCGAACGGTGTTCAGTGTGTGATAGACATTCAACACGATCGCCAAGATCGTTGCGGCCTCTGCTGCCGCAAGAGTCATGATGAACACCGTGAAGATCTGCCCATCAAGCCGATTCGGCGAACCGAACCGATTGAATGCGACGAAATTCAGAGCTGCCGCGTTCAACATGAGCTCGAGCCCGCATAGCACGGCAATAGCGTTTCGGCGTGTCAAAACAACTGCGACGCCAAGCGCGAACATGATGGCTGCCACAACGAGATAGTGGCTGAGTCCAATGTGCCCCATGTTAGTTCTCCTCCGCACGACGACGAGCGATGTACGCTGCGCCACAAAGAACCACGAGCAGAAGTATCGACACGAGCTCGAACGGGAGAACGTAGTCGGTCAGAAGCGCCTCACCGATCGGCGATGTTGTCGCGGGCATATCCACCGGTGGGACTTCCTTCCACTTGGTGTCCGAAATCACCTTCAGAAGGCCGAGCGCTGAAACTGAGGCAATGAGCAAGCCGACCACGGTCGTCCCTCCCGTGTTTTCGCCTCGGCGCATTAAGACAGCGTCTCTGTTGGTCATCATGATTCCGAAGAGAATCAGAACCATAATGCCGCCGATGTAGACGAGTATCTGTGCAAAGCCGAGAAAGTCCGCTCCGAGGAGCACATACAGCCCGGCGATACCCGAGAGCGAAGCGAGCAACCAGAATGCGAGGCGGACAATGTCCTTCGAAAGGACGATCATCAGCGCCGGGATCAGTGTCACCGCCGCGAAAACCCACCACATGATCGTTGGCCAATCCATGGTTCTTGAGTCTCAGTTGGTTGGGGGTTTGGGCATCGGTGGCATCGGCTTGGGCGGCGGCGGCATAGCCGGGCCCGCCGTTGCTGGCGGTGCGGGTGGTGGTGGCATTGCAGCTCCAGGCGGCTTCGGCATACCTGGAGTTGGCGAAGCAATGGGCTTGGGCACCACTGCTCCGGGGGGAGGTGGCAATCCCGGTGGCTTGGGGGCAGCGGGAGCGCCGGGCGCAGCGGGAGCGGCTGCGGGAGTTGCCTGCGCCTTGGCTGCGGCGGCAGCCTTGCGAGCTTCGTCCTTGCGACGTTTGGCTTCGGCTTCTGCTGCCTCGATGAGTTGACGAGCCTCCGCCTCCCGAACGCGATCCGCCTCTGAATACGGTGCGTCGGTCAGCAGGTTCTTCACTCCGTGGGCGCGCGTGTACGCCGCAGCATCGAATTCCATGCCCATATGGATGCACTCCTTGGGGCATGGCTCGCAGCACAAGTTGCAAAAAATGCACTTATTGAGATCAAGAGTGAACGACGAGATGAAACAGCCGTCACCTTTCCAGGCACCATCAAAAGGTGCGTCGCGTGTGCCGTCCATCGTAATGCAATCGACGGGGCATGCCTTCTCGCAAATGTGGCAATGGATGCACTTCTCAGTTTCGAGAATGTGGATCCCTCGGTGACGGTCAGGAACGTAGCGCTCCTTCGGAGCGTTGTTCTTCGATCCGTACTGGATCGTGACAATCTCGGATGGACGGATGAGATAGCGAAAAGTCAACGCCATACCAGCAACGATGGTTTTGGCTGACGTCCCGATCGAATTGAGGTAAGCGCCGAGGCTCATGGGTTGCTCGCGGCCCGGAGGCTCGGGGTCGAACGGATGACACTTCGCACATAAACAATAAGGCTTAATGTCCCGATGATTGCAACGACAACGCCAGTCATGACCGTGTTGCCCGTCCATCCCCCGCCCACCTTCGCGATTTCAGGTGTCGGGAAGTAATACTCCCACATCGTCGAACCGACCAAGGTCAACATGCCGAAGGGCATGAGGATCTTCATGCAGAGGTAGAGCATCTGGTCGAGACGAATGCGTGGGAGTGTCCATCGCAACCACATCTGCACACAAACCAAGAGGAATGACTTGGTAACGATGATTCCAGCGCCCACAAGCTTGCCGGCGACTCCAGTCCCGACGGCCGCGTCAAGCGGAGCGATACCCGAATACCATCCGCCGAGGAACAGCACGACCGCCACCGCGGACACCACATACATCTGTGCGTACTCAGCGAGAAAGAAGATCGCGAATCGCATCCCTGAGTATTCCGTGTGGAAGCCCGAGACGAGTTCCGATTCTGCCTCAGGAAGATCGAAGGGCGCGCGCTTACATTCGGCGAGTGCCGCGATGTAGTAGATGATGAATGCGATCCAAGTGAACGGATTCCGGAAAAGGAACCAGTTAGCGATCCACCCCTGCTGCTGATCCACGATGCCACTCATCGACAACGTGCCAGCGAGTGCCGCGATGGTCACGAACGCGAGACCCATCGGGATCTCATACGAAACGACCTGAGTTGCAGCGCGAACTGAACCGAACAGTGACCACTTGTTGTTCGATGCCCACCCTGCCGCGATGACGCCGATTGCCTCGAGTGATCCAACAGCTGCGAGATAGAAGATGCCGATATCGAGATCCGCAACGATGAGGCCCGGGCCAAACGGAACAACCGCGAAACCGACGACCGTCCCGGCGAAAGCCAAAATAGGCGCGAATGCGAAGAGGAATCGGTCTGCGTCCGCAGGCACGAGGTCCTCCTTCGCAAGGAGTTTGACGCCGTCGGCCACCGTCTGCAGTGCTCCGTGGTAACCAACCTCCATGGGACCTAGGCGGCACTGGATGTGAGCCGAGATCTTGCGTTCGAGCCAAATTGACAAGAGGCCCACGAACGACACGAATCCCGTAATGGGGACCGCCCAAACGAGAACAGCGCCGATGAAGCGGGCGATCCAGCCGGCGCCGTCGCCAAGGACCCAGTCCACCAAGGTGTAGGGAGTCATCATGTGTGAGTTCCGCCTCTCAGCGGTCTACCTCTCCCATCACGATGTCGAGGGATCCGATAATCGCGACCATGTCCGCGATCATCGCCCCCCTAGAGATATCGGTCAGGAGACTGATGTTGTGGAATGAAGGCGCGCGGCACTTCACACGATAGGCGACGTCTTTGCCATCGCTGATGATGTAGAAGCCGAGCTCTCCGCGTGAGTTCTCAACGCGAATAAATGACTCGCCCTTCGGAGGCCGGAGCTTGCCCTTGATCTGATCGGTCTTGAATGGGCCGTCCGGGATCTGACTGACGGCCTGTTCGACGATTCTCAGGCTTTCGATCATTTCGCGGACGCGAACCATGTATCGATCGTAGCAATCACCAAGTGTGCCGCGCTCGCCGGTGCCAACCGGAATCTCGAAGTCGAACCGACTGTAGATGGAGTACGGAAGATCTCTGCGAAGGTCGCGCTTGACACCAGACCCACGCAAACATGGCCCTGTAACACCGTAGCTCAGTGCAAGTTCCTTCGACAAAACGCCTACATTTGCGGTGCGACGCACGAAGATGTCATTGTTGGAAAGAAGATCATCATATTCTTGCGCCTTGGGGCGGAAGTACTTGCAGAAGTCCTTGATCGCCGCGATCATCGAATCGTCGATGTCGTAGGCCACTCCACCTGGTCGGACATAGTTGTAATTGAGTCGCTGACCACAGATGGACTCGAAGATGGAAAGGATCTTCTCGCGATCACGGAAGCAATAGAGGAACGGCGTGATGGCCCCGATGTCCATGCCGTACGTCCCGATCGCGAGGAGATGCGATGCGATGCGGTTCAATTCGGCGCAAATGACCCGAATGTGCTCGGCGCGCTCGGGAATCACTAAATCGGTGAAAAGGCGCTCAACTCCGAGGGAGAACGCCAGGTTGTTTCCCATCGACGTCAGATAGTCGAGGCGGTCGGTATAGAGGACCGACTGGAGAAACGAGACACTCTCGCAGTGCTTCTCGAAGCAGCGATGCAAGTACCCGACGTGCGACTCGGAATCGATCACGATTTCGCCGTCGGTTCGGATCACGACACGGAACACCCCGTGAGTGCTCGGGTGTTGAGGCCCCATGTTAAGGAGCATTTCCTCCGATCGGACATCGGAGGCCGCGAAGGCCTTGGGAATGTGAGGTGCGTTCATCGCTGTTCCCGTCAGGTCACGTTGTTCTTAATGCCGTGGTAGGTATCGGGCGACTTGTAGTCCTTGCGAAGCGGGTGCCCTTCCCAATCCTCGGCGCACAGGATGCGAACGAGATTGTGATGGCCCACGAATGTGATTCCCATGAGATCCCAGGCTTCGCGTTCATGCCAATCAGCCGTGCGCCAAATGTCCTCGACAGTTGCAATAAGCGGGTTGTCGCGCGGAACAAGAACACGCACGTGAATCGGACAGCGCGCGCCATCCATCACTTCAAGAGTGTAGATCGCCTCAAGCTCCGCCGCCCGATCGACGGCGGTGAGCGAAACGAGATAATCGAGGCCGCAATCATCCCGTAGCGTCTTCGCCACAACTCGCCAAAACTCCGGAGCAATCTTGATCGATGGATGTTTGGGATTGGGATCAAAAGCCGACACTGCTTGTGCGTGTTTAGCCTTCAGGATCTCGTGAACCTTGTCGGGAGTCATCATGTCACTCCACCAAGAGTTTCGGACGGAGGCCAATACGCTCGCGGTCGAGCACGCGCTCGCGCTTCATCTTGTCTTGAATGCGGAACAGACCCTCCAAAAGGGCCTCGGGGCGCGGAGGACAGCCCGGGACGTAAACGTCGACGGGAATCAAGCGATCCACGCCCTTGAGGACGTGGTAGCCGTGCTTGATGTAAGGCCCACCACAAACCGTGCACGCTCCCATCGCCATCACGTACTTCGGCTCGGGCATTTGATCGAAAAGGCGCTTGACGCGCGGCGCCATTTTGTGGCTCACGGTTCCGGCGACGATCATCAAATCCGCCTGCCGAGGGGTGGCGCGAAACGGGCCGCTTCCGAATCGGTCAATGTCGTAGTGCGACGCGCCGGTCGCCATCATCTCGATCGCACAGCAGGCGAGCCCGAAGGTCATGGGCCAAACCGACGAGCGGCGTGTCCAATTGACCAACTGGTCGACCGACGTGATCAGGATGTTGTCGCGGGTCGGCGAATCGTTGTTGAGGTTGATTTCCTGAATGGACTCGGCCATGGATTACCTTTTCCGCTAACTAGCGGTTCACGCCCGCGCTTCTGCCAGCCTCATCGGAGTCGGTCTTCGATGCCAATGTGGATTTCACCCAATCAAGATCACCCTTACCCCAGACGTAGATAAACCCAACGCCAAGGACCAGGATGAAAATCAGAACTTCAAGGAGTGCGAACCCCCCGTGATCAGCTCCGCCCATATCTCGAAGGCGCTTGAAGACTGCGGCCCAAGGAAACAGAAACACCGTCTCGACCTCGAAGATGAGGAAGACAAGTGCCATGGTGTAGAAGCGCATGTCGAAACGCACCCAAGCGCTTCCGACTGCCGGCTCGCCACACTCGTATGTTGTAGTCTTCTCGGGATCGCTCACCCTCGGCGCCAAAAGGCGGCCGACGATGTTGATATTGAGGACGACGAAAAACGCCCCAAAAACGAGCCCGATCAGCACCGTTGCGTACTGGTAGAGCATGCTCGACTCGCGGGTTGAACCGTATCCCGCCGCGGAATCATGGGCGGGACACGCTCCCGCTGCCCGACGACCCCACGCCACCCCGAAGCCATCCATCAAGTGCGCAAACCCTTGTCCTGACAATGGGTGAAGCTCTGTCAGATCACGACTTCGGTGCGCCGAAAATCTAGCAGTCAGGTCTCCGAGATTCCACCCAACACGCGAAACTTTCGAGCGTCGTTCTCATGCGCGGATCGTGATTTCAATCCCGGCCGGCACTAGGTCAAACAAAGCCTCAATATCAGGGGTCAACATACGGATACACCCTGCTGACATGGCCTTACCGATGGAGTCCGGGTCGATTGTCCCGTGGATCCCGAATCCCGTGCGCCCCTTGGCGTCATCGAACGCGATCCACCGAGTGCCTATGAGATGTCCAGGTTCGCCGAATTTGTAAGTCTTTCCGCTCTCCGGGTCCGTCCAAGTCGGATCTCGCGACTTCTTGCCCGTCTTGTAGAGCCCCTCTGGTGTCCGCTCGTCCTTGCCGATTCCGATGGGCCAATCTCGAATGACGGCTCCACCGAGCGTGAGGTAAATCCGAAATTCCGACTTGTCGATCACAATCGCGAGTGATTCGACTGGCACTTTGACCGAGGTTCCAACTCGGATCAGATTCGGTGGGAGATCATTGACAATCCGAATGAAATCGGGTGTCACGTTGGCTCCGTGATCCTTGCGAACGCGCTCCGCTATCTTCGTAAGGTTATCCCCAGCGAGAACGCGGACCGTCACCGATCCGGTCATCGGAGCAGCCGAAAACACCAGCCGTTTTGTGAGACCAGCGAGTTCTTCCAACCAACCTCGGCGATTCGAAAGCGGATACCCCTCGTCTAGTACCGCGCGCCCTAGCGTCTTCCGAAGCGAGTCCGCCGCTGCTGGATCTCGTCGCAATTCGACAAGCTTGGCCTCAAAATCGGCGAGAAGCGGGCGGCTTGCCGGAGATTGAGGGGTGGGTGGTGCCGTGATCGGCGCTGTAGGAGGCGCGACCGAAGCCTCAGGAATCACACGTGCCTCGGGACGAAGAGTTGGCTCGGTTGGCGGCAACGAAGAAACAATCGCAGGCGCGTCGGACGATTCAGAGGATTTTTGCGGCCCACCGGGTGTCCTGAATGCCGCCCACAGCATGAGACCCGCGACGACGACGATGACGCCCGCCGCCCCCAAGCCAACGACGGATATACCCGATTTGCGGGCCGACTTGCCGCGGAGGCCGGTCCAATTGTCAGGTTCCATGCTTCGCCTCCAACCTTAGGGGTAAATGCGATACAGCATGCGCGGGAACGGAATGCACTCGCGAACATGCTCGCGTCCGGTGATCCACGCGACCGTGCGCTCGAGTCCCAGTCCGAATCCCGCATGGGGAACGGTTCCGTAGCGTCGCAGGTCGAGGTACCACTCAAACGCCTCTTGAGGCAATTGGTGCGCTTTGATTTGATCCAACAAGAACTGAAGGTCTTCTGCGCGCTGACCTCCACCGACGACCTCGCCGTACCCCTCGGGGGCGATGAGGTCGACGCCGAGCGCAAGCGTCGGATCAGCAGGATCGCGCTTCATATAGAACGCCTTGATCTCCGCGGGCCATCGGTGAATCATCACCGGACGTCCGAAGTGCTGCGCCAGAGCCTGCTCGTCGGGAGCGCCAAAGTCGTTTCCGTGAACAAATCCCGTATCCATGGTCGCGAGGAGTTTGGACGCCTCGTGGTACGTAATTCGCGGGAATCCGCCGCGTGCGACGTCTTCTAATTTTGTCAAATCTCGTTCGAGAGTCGCCAACTCCTGCTTGCAGGTGTTTAGTACCTCAGTGAAGAGGTGGACGATCAAAGCCTCCGAAAGATCCATCACGTCCTCGAGAGTCCCGTACGCGATCTCGGGCTCGAGCATCCAAAACTCGGTCAAGTGCTTTCGAGTCTTGGACTTCTCCGCGCGGAAAACGGGACCGAAGCAATACACCTTGCCGAGGGCCATGGCAGCGGCTTCCATGTAGAGCTGCCCGCTTTGCGTGAGATACGCCTTGTCCTCGTCAAAGTACTTCACTTCGAAAAGAGTCGTCGTTCCTTCACATGCGGATGGAGTGAAGATCGGGGCATCGACTAGCGTGAATCCACGATTGTCAAAGAACTGACGAATAGCGAGCTCGACGCGACTGCGAACACGCATAACTGCGTGTTGCTTGCGGCTTCGCAACCAAAGGTGGCGGTTCTGCAGCAGGAAGTCAGGCCCGTGTTCCTGAAGAGCAATGGGATAGTCCTTGACGTCCTGAATGGGGCGGACGGCAGTCACGTCGAGTTCCACGCCAGTCGGCGAACGGGTGTCTTCGCGCACGGTGCCGTCAACTTCAAGCGACGACTCCTGCCCTAACTTGCCGACGTGTTCGAATTCGGCGTCCGGCAAGACGCCCTTGATGATGATGCCCTGAACCGTGCCCGATCCATCGCGAACCTGAAGGAAGTGGATTTTCCCCTTGGAGCGGCAGTTATAAAGCCATCCCTTGACGGTGACCTTTTGTCCGATGTGCTCCTTGAGTCGCGCGACGTCTACTTGAATCATGATATTCGATTCCACTAGGGAAACTGTCTTGAGGGCAATGGCGTGGCCTCGCACACCATCTGCCCTTGAATGATGACCTTACCGTGCCAGAGCGCGTGGCCACGAAGGCCTCGCACGATAAAGCAAACGGTCCTGTCCGGACGCTCTTCGCGAACATCGACCAGAAGTTCCGAAACCCCGATGGACGCAAGATGCCTCCGAAGAACTTCCTCTGCGGGGACCACCGCGGCCGGCACTCCAGTCGCAACTTCCTGTGCCGCAATGGCCGTGTCCGTCGCCTCGCGGGCAACGCGCTCGACGACATCGACGCGCTTCTCAAGGCCATCGACAATGACCTCCAACCGCCCGAGGTCTCCCTGAACCGTCGAAAGTCCTCGACCCTGTGACGACATGCCTTCCAGCACCTGTTCTGCCGTTCGGCCTGCAAGCCGCGTGCGCTCGTCGGTCAGCCGCCGGTTTGCGGATTCGAGAGTCGCCTCGGTCGCCGACAAACGCTCCACGAGGCTCCGAACTCGGAACCAAAGCCAGACCACTCCGGCGACGGCAATCGCGGTCATAAATGGAAGAACGAATGTCGGCATGGATTAAGCCCGCCAAATCGTAGCAGCGGATCACTCGACCGCATGGCCTCAGATCAGGATCGGCCAAGCCTTGGCGAAGATAAGGAGTCCGACGATCTGAAGCGCCATAGATGGCACCGCGAACCACCATCCCCGGGCCGCAAGCCGCGAGAAGAGGATCCCCAGTCCGATCCAAACGGGGAAAACCGCGAACACATACCTTGGAAGCGAAATGATGTGGCCCGAGAGAAGCGGGATAGCGAGCGATGAAGCACCCCAAACTGGAATCGACCATGGAAGCGCGCCACGCTGGGCCTCTCTCCAAGTAATCCAGAGGCCGAGAGCTGCCGCGGCAAGGGCGGCAAGTTGAACCGCGTTACGTGCGGTGTCGAGCGGGGTCTGTCCGAATAGTTTGAGCAAAGTCAGGAAGCCTTCGATTTCCGGGAACCTCCCGTGTCCGAAAAGGCTCTGCACCTCGGCGTAGGCAAACGGAGCACCAAGGGCGATGCCGTGCCATGCTGGGATTACCGCCGCCCCTGTCGGAACCAACGAGAAGGTACAGGCATCTCCGATGGACTCGCGACGGTCGGAACGACGCTCAAACGAGGAAACAAGCAGAGGCACGACGAGCGCCACGCCGATCGCGCGAGTCATGGCAGCAGCACCACCGAGACATGCAGCAAAGACGAACTCGCGGCGATTGGCACGCCGCAAGCACTCGATGGATAGGAACAGAAAAAGAGACTCCGACAGCATCGCTGAGCCGAAGAAACTCACCGGTGACACCAGAAGCGCTGTCGCAGCTAACAATCCCCAATCACCTTGCCCGATCCCCTCGGCAAAGCGCATCAGGGCCAATGCCGCAAGGAGCAGAGCGCCGTTTGAGACAAGCCAAGCGGCGACGAGCCACACTTCGGTTGACCTGGGCGTCGGAGGCGAAACCCACCCGACCACCATCTCGATCGTTCCTGCCACGCTGCGGACGATCAGCGGATAGAGCGGGAAAAAACCTGCTTCGCGGGGAACAGAACCATCAGCGTTGGTTCGATACGAGAACGCTGCAATCGATAGGTAGTAACGGGCATCCATGTGCGTGAATGCGTCGAGCGGACGAAATTCTGTGAGGTTGTACCGCTGGCCGGTAGCGGACTTGGACCACGGAACCACTTGGTCTTCAAAAGCCCCGGGTGGCCCCTCGATTGCGACCCGGAATCGCTCGCAAGGTGGCACAACATCGGGCGCCGCCACCGCAAGGAGGAGGAGGATCCGTGTGATCGCGAAAACGGCCAGGATTCGCTTCATGAGGGTACATCGTAGCGAGATCCACAGAGACGCGCAGGATCCTGATGTACGATCTTGCCATGCTTCGCTACTCGCTCGCCTGCATTACGGTCGCGGTCCTCGCCACGTCCAGCGCTTCGACACCTAGGCCCCACCCGCCCACTTCGGCGGATCCTTACAAACTGCCGGGATACCCCGTGTTCATTAAGCAATGTGCGCCCTGCCATGGCGAGCACGGCGACGGGCTTGGACAAGGCGCGCGATTCCTGACTCCTGCGCCTCGCGATTTTCGACGCACTCAACTGAAGTTCTTCTCGACGGACAACGGAGTTGCCTCTGGCAAGGACATCTATGAGACGATAGCTGCGGGAATCGGCGGTACTTCCATGCTTCCGTTTGCCCAGCTCGGCGAAGCGACCTGTTGGTCTTTAGTCGATGTCGTTGCTGCATTTCGCGAGCGAGGTGCAAGGGAAGCGCTCGAACAGACAGGTCTCACAGGCACCGAACTTGAAACTGCCGTAGCAGGCAAATGCAACCCGTCACCTGCCTCGGACCTACCTCCGGAACCGCCCGCCACCGTCGACACCGCGTCTCGCGGCCTCATCCTATGGCGAGAAGCGGGCTGCGTGACGTGCCACGGCGAAGCCGCCCGCGGCGGTGAGGTTCAGGTTGCTCAACGCGGCGGCTCCACAATGAGCGTTCGGGTACCCGATCTGACGACCGGAGTACTCCGACAGGTCCCCACTCCCTTCAACTTGGCCAATCGAATTCGGCGAGGCATCGGGGGTACGCCGATGCCCGCGACGAATCTCGGAGGCGACGATCTGTGGTCGCTGGTTCATTACGTCAAGACGTTGATTCCAGAAGGAGCGCAGGCCATTGCCGATCCCGTGTGGGGACGCTTGCCCGCCGCGCGCCTAACGGGCGAACTCCCAACATCGCCTGATGACCCGCGATTCGCCGAAGTGCCCATCACCTGGCTGCCCCTTGCCCCATTTAACGCATTCGACAGGTCCGTCTCGATGATCGGCGTCCAACCACTCGCCTCGTCGACGCACATCGTCATGCGAGTCGTCGTTCCGGATGCAACACGCGACGTACCGTCGAAGACGTCCGATGCCGCTCCCGATGGAATTGCGCTGCGCGTTACTCCGGTTTCAAAGCCCCCAGTTCTTCCCGTAGCAGGCCAGATGCCGGTATTGGACCGCGCCGTCACCTACACGGGCGCGATGCCGAGAGTCGAAGACCCCGTGTTCATAGCTTCCGGGTTTGAAAACCCAGAAGCGGTCTGCAAGACCGTCGCCCCCGCTGCACGGACCGGAACATCAACCTATGTGCAAGGTACGTGGCGCCATGTGATCGCGGTCAGAACCGAAATGTCGGGGCCGCCAAACGCATCGCAGCCACTTTCCGTTTCGCTTGCCGTCTTCAACGGCTCCGCGAAGCGGGGCCCACTCCCGACTGCATTTTCGGCGTGGCGCGAACTTGTTGTGTCGCCCTGAGGGACCGTCGTCACATGCCGAGCGCCACCGGCATCGTGTTGGCGATTGAATGAACGCCAAACGGGTCCGCCGCACCGAGTGTGGCGAACGAAAAATAGACGCTGACTCCCGATAGCCATGGGTCATTAGGCACCGGGAACGAAGCGAAGGCGACGCCCGTCGGCGGAACAACCCCCGAGAATCCGATCCATGGAACGTCAGCAGAACCTAGAGTCAAACTGAGGAGCCCGTCATCGCCGAGTGGAATCACGCGCGCGCCGAGCGTGATTCCGGGACGGTAGCTCAACGAGAGACCGCCGACGAATCCCCTACCGACGTCAGCTGGGGCCTCAATCACCACGGATGCAACGCCGGACGGCCCAGGAAGGCGTCGGACGCGAGGGAAAAGATCGACCGCGAACACGTCGCGAATGTAGTCGACATCAAAAACCGGCGTGAGGTTCTGGGCGATGTGCTCAAATGCTACGGACCCGCCACCCGATGCAATCCTAGGTGCTAGCTGCAGGGGCAAACATCCGAAGTACGCAGTGCAAACCGTGGGCGCCTGAGGGAGCGCCCCTGCCACATCTCCGCTGACTCGCAACGTTTCAAGCGCCATAAGGTCGCGAACGAAGACATCGGGAATGCCGTTGGTATCGCCATCGCACAGATTTGCCGCCACGCTAGCGAACGCGACAAACAGGCCGTCGGCGGAAATCGACGGGTTCGAATTGGGCCCATTCGACAGCGAATCGTCGGATGCAACACTGACAGGAGTGCACCCTGCAACGCCTAGGTATGCCACAACAATGTCATCTAATCCGTTGGTGTCACCAGTAAAAAGGGATGTTGCTGCAGTGCGGAATGCGACGGTTCCGTCATTTGCGACCGAAGGATGGACGGAATGACCGTTCGAGGTCCCGCCAAACGCTGGTTGACTTGCGCGCGTCGTGACTCCCGTCTCAAGATCTCGAACGTATACGTCAAAAGCACTGTTTTGATCTCCTGGGTCGAAAAGCGCTGTCATCGTCTGCCAAGCGACGAATCGTCCATTCGCTGACAACGCACCGGACTGGGCAGCCATATCCGACTGAACTCCCCCGCTTCCGACCGAGACTCGAGTCGTCGTACCCATCAAGCGGTCACGGAGAAAAAGGTCATCGACTCCGTTCGTGTCATCGGTCGCAAGATTGTTCGCGTTGCTTTGAAAAAGCACATGACGCCCATCGGACGAGATGCCGGCTACTACGGAGCCTCCAGCAGCCTCGCCGCTGGAGTTAGTCACGGAAACGCGGACCGTCGCGCCGAGGAGACGATCTCGCAAGAACACGTCGGCCTGTCCATTGGTGTCGCTGGCAACCAACAGGTTCGACGCTGAACTAAAGATCACGTAGCGACCATCGCCCGAAACGGCGGGCGCGCCCACCGCATCGAGGTCCTGCTGCACCCCAGAAGTCGAAATAGACACTCGCTCGACGACTCCGGTCATTCGGACGCGCACGAACACATCACGCCGACCGTTGGTGTCGCCCGGGACCAAGTTGGTTGCCGATGAGACGAACGCAGCAACCCTTCCATCGCCTGAAAGGGCCGCGGCAGTGGAATCTGCGTTGGCAGGCAGGTCACTAGCCGTTCGGCTCAGACGATCGACGTAGCCCTGCGTGAACGAGGCACTCGCAACCAACGCCACCGCCATTGTAAATCGAAGCATTTGAAATCCCCACGCTGACGCCCCCGCCACAACTCCAAGGGAATCACGTATGCCTACAGGCTAGCCAAACCGCGATCGCCGCTGCAAACCAAAAGAGAAACCCTGAAAGAGAGACCCGGCCCTGGATCACCACCGGAGCCGGATCTTTGGCAACCTCATCTCCGGCCTGAGAAAGGCTGGCTGCCTCCGACAGAACGGCGAAGGAAGCCTCCGATAGGACGCCGTCGTGCTCGACCCGCACCAATCCGGGCGTCGACGCTGTTAGATGGAAGACGTTGCCTACCGCCGAAAGTGAGGATCGACTTCCGTCAGCTTCGATGCGAACGCCCTGTCCCGAGGCCGTCGGAATCTCCACAACTTCTCCACACCGTGTCACCATGACACGTGCCCCACTACCCGCCGTAGCCGCGATCGCCGCAATCACTCGAGGGAATATCGCGCGTTTTGCCCAATCACCGGAACTCGACTCGGCCAGTAGCACCCATTGACTCCCTCGGCGCAGGAGCAAGGGTTCTGTTCCTGCAGTTGCGGCCACAGTGAAATCTGGTGGTGCGGCCTCGGGCGACCAGATGAGGCCAACGCTCGCCACAGGGTCATTCAATAAACCGAGCGCACCCTGGCCGCTAACCCCGATTCCGACCCGCTGCGCGACTACTCGCCCTAGGTCTGGCGGCCATTCTGAAGGTCGCATCAGCAACGAAACACGATCGCCCTGATAGCCCACGGCCATGTCAACCGTGCGATCTGTGGTTTCAAGCACATCCGCTCTTGGGATTGATCGAAGGGCCCTGACCACATCGGTCGAAACGCCTGCCGCAACGCCGATACGAAGAACCGAATCAGCGGGCCGGAGAAGCACCACGTCATCCGATGGGTCTGAGTCGGCAGGCTCAAGTCTGAGCTCTCTCACGTCGCGCGCCACAGGCTCGCGAATGGTGACCTTGAAAGAACTCTCTGAATCGACTTCGCTCGTCACAAGCACTTCACCCGTGGTGCCGTAAGCAACCAATCGCCGACGAAGGATGCCCGTTCTGCCAGCAATCCTCACCCAAAGGGATCCGTCATCGCCAAGACTCGTTGCCACAATTCCAGAATTAGGGTTCGAGTCTGTCACGACATAGACCCCCAGTTCCTTAGGCCAATCACCGCGCCTCCATGTTGCGACCGCCACCGTTCGTCCTGCGGCCACCAAAGTCGCGGCCGCGTCAATCAGATCACGCGTCGAATTCGTGATTCCCGATGGCTGAGTCAACGCAGCTGGATTGGAACTAGGAGGAACCCCCATAACCAAGGCAGAAGGCAGGGCTTTCCGCGCCTTCGCGAGCGCTCTCTCGATCCGGGTCCCTTCCGCGGCTAAGGATCCCCCTCCCGCCGAACGGTCAAGAAGAATCACGGCTTCCCGCGGTGAAGTCCACTCGGGTTGCGCCATCGCAAGCACAAGCAGAATTGGTGGCACAAGTCTCCATGTTGACTCAAAACGAGACCGCCCTCGCACCGCACGTGACATCCGCTGCATCGCACGCTGATAAAGCTCCCAATCTGCGACCACCACCCGATGCACGGCCTTGCCTCTCCAGAGAGCCATGCCAATGACGACAGGAATCAGAATTAGCCATAGAGGCTCAAGGAAGGCCACTAGGAGTTTCCCCCAAGTACCCAGCTCGTGACCAGCTTCTCCACGACATCGCCGGCCGTCCCCACGACGCATCGCGAGCCATGTCGCCGACATGAGGATTGAATCGACTCGACATGTCGCTTCCGCTCTTCGGCCACGATTTTCTCGATGGCAGAGAGGTCATCGCATTCGAGTTCCGGCTCGCCCTCGAGTCCGATGATGCGCCCGCGCCCACTGTGCTGCGGCCTCGCGTGCGCCATGACAAGCCCGATCGTCCCGCCGCATGGAGCGGAGGCAACTCGCGTCGCGATTCCGGCGGGTGCACCGGCACCCAATGCGTCGGTAAGGAGCAAAAGAGCCACTCCCGGGCCGGAGCTCGGCCATTCACTGAGACCTAGCGCGCCCTGGCTCCCCTGCGGCAATGGAAGTGCCTCGATAGCCCTAACCCAAGCGGGGATGTTCGACGTCCCTTGACCTCGAAAGACGGTTTTTAGAACCCCGGATCGATCGGGAATGGCAAGCGTGACACGTCCGCTCGCGGCGAGCGCCACAAACCCAGCCGCACAACCCCACTGAAGCGTCATGCGATCCTGATCGCTCCCGGGCGGGCCCATCGAGCCCGACCGATCGATGATGAGCAAGAGTTCGGGCGCTTCGTCCCGGGTCCTCGACTTAGTGACCCACGTGTCTAGCCGCGCGTACGCATTCCAATCGAGGTCCCGCAGGTCGTCTCCCGGAACATAGAGGCGATGCTCTCTAAACTCCACCCTTCCCTCGGATGGAGACCGGCCACCGTCCGCGGCGCCTTTGCGAAGCCTCGAAGCGAGGCGACGCGCGAGTGCCGCGCAACGTGCGCGAAATTGCCCGTCGAGGGGCGAGGGCCCATTCATACAGCACCGATCCTACCCTAGGGCGGAACCTACGGAGTAGGAACCGGGAACTCGAGAGCACGCCCAAGCAGGACGGCTTGCATCCGGGCCGCCAGCCCGCGCGGGTCAAAGGCCAATTCGCGGAGCATCTCAGACCGTGTGCCGTGTGGAACAAATGCGTCAGGCAACGCGATCGGACGCAAGCGATCTGTGCGACCGCGAACCATCGCGAGCTCTTCCAACACGTGAGATCCGAAACCGCCCCGAATCGTGTGCTCTTCCAACGTGAAAACGTGTTCAAAGCGCTCGGTCAATTCGCGCACCGCATCGAGATCAAGCGGCCGCACGAACCTCGCGTTGACTACCGTGAGTTCGACTCCATTCGCCGCCAACAGTTCGGCGGCTGCGAGCGCATGGTAGGTCAGATGCCCCAACGCCAAAATCGCGCCGTCACCGCCGCTTCGAAGCGTCTCGGACTTGCCAAGGACCAACGGCGATCGCTGAGGCAGCTCCTTTGTTGGGTGAACCGCAAAAGTCCGAGGGTAGCGAATCGCTGCAGGGTTCGGCCCATCCAAGGCCAAGTCAAGCATCGCGCGGAATTCCGTCGCATCGCGCGCTGAGTACAGATCTATTCCGGGAAATGACCTGAGGTAGGCGATGTCGTAGGAACCGTTGTGGGTAGCTCCGTCTGGCCCGACGACGCCTGCGCGATCGAGGCACATCGTGACCGGAACATGGTTCAAAGAGATCTCTTGGAAGATCTCGTCGTAGGCACGCTGGAGAAATGTTGAGAATATCGCGACGACAGGCTTCTTGCCCGCTTTCCGGAGACCGGAAGCGAACGCAACGCCGTGCTGCTCGCAGATGCCAACGTCGTGTGTGCGCTCGGGGAAGTGCTTCGCGAACTTGGATACACCGGTATTGTCCGGCATAGCCGCGGTGATCACATGGACATCCGGATCGCGCTTGCCTCGTGCGATCAAAGCCTCGGCGAAGATGTTCGACCACGTCGTTTCACCCTGAGTCGGAAACTCAAGATCCGGACTGTCGTGCGGTTCGACTTTAGGGGAAACACCGTGGAGAGCAACCGGGTCTTGCGCCGCGCGTGGATGTCCATGTCCTTTCTCAGTGATGACATGCAACATCGTGAAGCCGCGCTGCCGCCTGAGATCGGAAAGAAGGGAGACCAAGTGTGGAATATCGTGCCCGTTCACGGGTCCGATGTAGCGTGGTCCAAAGGCCTCAAATAATGCGCCGGCAGGATTGATCGTGCGAGAAATGACGTCTCTTGCCTGATCGATCGCACGATCGATGCGTTCGCCGACCACGGGGATCGACTTCACCAAGCGGTGGAGGGCATCCTTGGCCTCAGCGTAGCCCGTCCCCGCACGAACGCGCGAGAGGTAATCCGAGATTGCGCCTACGGACTTCGAAATGGACATCTCGTTGTCATTCAAAATGACAAGGAGATTCGCGTCCTTTACGGTACCCGCGTGATTAAGAGCTTCGAGGGCCACACCGGTCGCAAGGGATGCGTCGCCGATCACGGCGACAGCCCGATGATCCGGGTCTTCAGCCTTGCCCAGAGCCATGCCAAGCGCAGTCGAAATGCTCGTCCCCGCGTGAGCGAACAGGTAGTGATCGTAGGGACTCTCCGCTGGGTGTGTGTATCCCGCGAGACCGTGGCGTTGGCGGATGGTGTGAAATCGGTCGCGACGCCCGGTGATGATCTTATGTGGGTAGGACTGATGAGAGACGTCCCAAATCAACGTGTCGCGCAGGAAGTCATGGGTGTAATGAAGGGCTAACGTGAGGTCCACCACACCGAGTCCCGATGCAAGATGGCCGCCGTTCTTCTCGAGCACCTTCGTGATGAGTTCACGAATCTCTGCAGCCACAATCGGCAAATCCGACATGGGCAATTGCCTCAGGTCGGAGGGGTCATTGATGCGCTCGAGCAATGTCATGATGAGATTCTAGGATCGTCGTTCCACAACGAAATCGGCCAACGCCGAGAGCGCACCCGTCCGATCGAACGGGGCCGCGACCAACGCCGCCTCATGTGCAAGGGTCTTGGCGCGTGCTAACGACGCTTCAACCCCAACGGCAACAGGGTACGTCATCTTGCCTCGATCACGATCCTTACCAGTTCCCTTTCCAAGTTCCTCCGGAGTGGAAGTCTCGTCCAGAACATCATCCACGATCTGGAAGGACAGTCCAAGTGCGGTGCCGTAAGCCCTCATAGCGTCGACCGCTTCCTGCGACGCCCCCCCCGCCAGGGCAGGAAGGGTGGCCGAAGCGCGAAGAAGTGCCGCGGTTTTCATCAAATGGATTCGGTCGACCAAGGGGACGGTAGGTGATTTCCCCTCGGCCTCGAGGTCGAGGATCTGCCCACCGATCATCCCGAAGGTGCCCGACGCCCGGGCGAGCTCAAGGACCGCCGCCCCAAGGCCGGGGCCGGCTGGCAATCGCTGAGCCAAAACCTCGAACGCGAGCACCGAGAGAGCGTCGCCGGCCAAGATCGCAACGGCTTCGCCGTAAACCTTGTGATTCGTCGGTCGACCCCGACGAAGATCGTCGTCGTCCATCGCTGGGAGGTCGTCGTGGACGAGACTGAAGGCATGAATGAGCTCGATGGCGGCACCGCAGGCAACGGAAATGTTCGTTGCCAAACCGAGTGCCTCTCCGACAGCCAACGCAATAGCAGGCCGAAGCCTCTTCCCTCCCGAGAAGACTGAGTAGCGCATCGCCTCGTGGACACGCATTGGCTCGTCCTTGGCCTTCGGCAAAGCGTGATCGAGTTCTGCGTCAACGGCGGCGGCCGCTCGCAGAAGGAGATCCTGAACCCGTTCAGCCACCTGAGGTCCCTGATGGATCTAGACGACTTCCGTCATCAAGTCGATCGGTGCCGTCATCCGCGCGCATCAACACCTCGATACGACGCTCGTACGCGCCAAGCTGCTTAAGGAGATCGCGATGAATCGCCTTGCCCTTTTCGAATGTGGCGATCGAATCTTCCAAACCCAATCGTCCACCCTCGAGATCGCGAATGAGGCGCTCGAGCTCCGCGAGCTTCGTCTCGAATGTGGGCTGATGATCAGGGTCGGTCATGGGAGGAGAACTCGGAAGGGAAAAAGGTAGCAGAGGCTCGGCCAGTCGGCACTCTACTTCGTAGGTGAGTCGGACTCAGGGATAGATCGCTTGCTCTCTCCCTTTGACACCGAAACAAGATCCGTGCCCGACGCGAAAGAAGTCGTCACTTCGACACCATTCGGTACATCGGCTGCCGACCTGACAAGCTCGCGCTTCCCTCCCCGGTCCACCCAAGTGAGGGAAAATCCGCGCCCAAGGACTGCCACCGGGTTGAGGGCGGTGAGGCTCGCGCCCAGAGCCCCAACTTTGGCTTGTTGGAGTGTAAGTGGTCGGGTCACCGCCGCGACGAGTCTATCGGACATTGTTCGTATCCGCGACTGTGCGTCCCGCAACACGAGGTTGGGACGATGGGCGTCAAGCACACGTCCTAATGCGGCGATCCCTTGGTGGCGCCGGGAGGCGCCGGATTCAAGAGCGACAATCAGTCGCCGTTCCGAATCATCCAGCTCTTGCCGGACCTCGACGACACGCTGAAGCGGATCGGACAACGCAGGCCGCGAACCGAGGCTCTCAACAGTCACTCTGACATCGCGGATGAGACCCTGCAATGCGCTGTGGAGCCTCAATTGGCCGCGTGCTAAGTCCGACTCAAGTCCCGTGAGTTCGGGCACGACGAGTTCACCTGCCTCCGAAGGCGTCGCGGCACGACGATCAGAAACATCGTCGGCCAAGGTATGGTCGGTTTCATGTCCGATTGCGGTGATCACCGGAATCGGTGATGCGAAGATTGCTCGCGCGACAGGCTCTTCGTTAAACGCCCAAAGGTCCTCCTTCGAACCGCCTCCACGACCGACAATCATGACATCGACTTGAGTCAATATGGCGCGCCGGATTCCCTCGGCGACGGACTCGCTAGCCCCTTCGCCTTGGACTCGAACAGGCACGACGATCAGGTGAGCCCTTGGAAATCGACGCAAGATGATCGTCAACAGATCCCTGATGACAGCGCCGTCTTGCGATGTCACCAAGGCGATCTTCCTCGGCAACGTCGGTATGGGTCTCTTCCTAGATGGGTCGAGGGCCCCCTCGGCCTCAAGCCGCGCGCGCAACTCTCGGAGTCGCTTCTCCCTCTCGCCGACACCGCCGGCAACTTCCAAAGACCGGCAAGACATTTGAAGTCGTCCACCCTTGGCGAAATAGGTGATTTTGCCCCGGGCTCTGACTCTCATCCCATTCTGAGGCTCGAATGTCAGCAATCTGACGTCATTCCGCCACATGGCGGCATCAAGGACGGCACCCTCGTCTTCAAGCTTGAAATACAAATGGCCGGAGGTTCCCCAAATTTTCGCCCCGGAAAGGGATCCCTCTACCGTGATGTCGCCGAATTCCGATTCGAGGGAGCGGCGCACCAACTCGGACGCCTCCGTGACAGTCCAAGCCTTCGGGCCTTCCGCCTCGGTATTGAGCTTGGTTCGAGACTGCCCCATGAATGGCATGGGGGCATGATACTCGGTCTAGGCGACGACGGCGATTCGATCGCGTCCAGCGGCCTTCGCACGATAAAGTGCCGTGTCTGCCGCGACGAGTAACTCGTTACCCGAGGGCGCGTGGATGGGATAAACCGCGACTCCCACCGATACTGTGATGCACTGGACGGTGCCGTCCGCGAGCTGCACTGGCGTTCGCGCGATGCTCGAGCGAAGAGTCTCTGCGCGTGCGGTTGCAATCGCGACATCAGCCCCAGGCATCACAACAGCGAATTCCTCGCCACCTTGACGGCACGCCATGTCACCCGCGCGAATTTCATCGCTCAACAACTTGCCGACTAACTTGAGCGCGAGATCGCCGCCCGGATGACCATGTGCGTCGTTAAATGCTTTGAAGTGATCCACATCGAAGGCAAGGACGGCCACAGGTTGTCCAAGGCGCATTGACCGCGCGACTTCGCGTGGAAGAGTCTCTGCCAGATAACGACGATTGTAGAGCCCCGTGAGCGGGTCTCGAAGCGACTGTCGCTCCAGCTTGCGACGCGTCCGGACGCCTCCAGCCGCCAACGAAGCGTGTCCCGCAACAACATCCAGCAAGTGTTGCTGCGCCTCGCGTGAATCGCTGTGAGGTCCGTTGACTGAAACGTGAATGAAGCCGCATGGGCGTTCGCCCGCAAGAATTGACGCCACCAGAACACCGTCGCCGAGCGGCGCTGACTTGGTTTCTTTGACGTCAGCGTTCTGACCTGGGAATAGCTTCGCCAGGCCTTTCTTCACTTCCACGATAATCTCGGGAATGGAGGATGCGCCGTGAATGCGGGACGAGAGGTCGACCAGCAATTCAAGTTCGCGTCCCCGCTGGGCGCTCGAGATCGCTGCGGCGTGGTGCTCACGCTCGGAGCGGTCGCGTTCTGATTCGAGATCCTCAACGACTTTGGTGGCGGCCAGAGCAACTTCCGCCATCTCGGGCTGAAAGCTCGGACCCGCGAGTCGCTTCAATTCGCCGGTGTCTCCTGACCGCAACGCAGTCACGATGCGACGTACTGGATCCGTGATGACGAACCAAGCCACGAGACTTCCTACAAGTCCCGCAACGAACACCATGATTGAAAGCGAAATCAATGCCTCAGCATGTGACCTCTGCACTAGCGTCAACGCCTCGGCATTGATCTCTCCGACCTGCTTTGCCGCCTTGCGAAATGCGACTTCGGTAATCGACGCGGCAAGAACCGCGAGCATGACCAAGATGAGCGTTAGGCGGGTCGGTGCCCGGAGTGGACGGCGCTTAGACATGGGGTGATAGGCGAGGAGCTCGGCCTGTCCCATTTATCGGCAGTTTTGACCGAAGAGTCAGCGCACGGAAACGAATGGGAAAGCAGCCTCAATCCAAGCCTTTCCCTCGATGCCTAGCACCACGATTTGATACCGATCGTTGAAGAATGGGCTACGTACAGGTTTGGCGGCCGTGCTAAGCCTGAAGACAACACCGCCGCGTTCGAATTCCAGCTCAAGTAGGTCGCCACGCGCTGCGAGATAAACACTGAGAGAGTCCGCTTCGATCGTTCGAGAAACCGAACCGTCTGCGCCTCTCACTTCGAGCGTCACGCCGCGAAGTTTACGGCCCTCGATGCGTTCTGCCCTCATCATCACGTATCGATCGCTTCCACGATGCCGGCGCAGTAGGTCGTTGAGTTTCTGTAGGGACTCGACCGCAAACGGAATGGCTCCATTAGGCGGTGAAGCCTCGATCGCCGCGCCGGAATCCGACGTCGACGGACGGCTTTCGGGAACAGCGACGACAGGGTTGGGGGCCTTCGCAACAACCGACTTCAATCCGTCAACTACCTTGGCAAGTTCGGCAAGTAGTCTCTTGTCGGCGGCCGAGTCAGCGGCCAATCGCCCGATTTCCTTGTCCGATGTCTGAAGTTTGGTTTCAGCAGCGACCAGAGCCTTGCGCGTCTCCTCCAACAACTGCGTGGTCGCGACCCCAGAGGCGTTGGCGGCATCCCGTTCGCGCCAGGCTCCGTCGCGTTCAAAGCGCAGCACATCGACCGTCTTTCGAAGCTCGTCTAATTCGCGTCGAAACGAGTCCCGGTCGCGCTCTTCAACTCCGCCGACGCGATTCTCAAGACGGGCAAGCGCGGCGGAGAGTGCGTCATCACCATTCTTGCGAGATGCAAGTTCCTTCAGCGGCTCCACGCCATCCCGGAGCCACCATGCAGCAGCCACGATTGACACCGCAAGGACCACGAGCGCCACCATGATCCATGGACGACGTGCTGTCTCGTCCGACTTCTCCAACCGATCCGCGAGCGCTTCTTGAACGCGTCGCATCCCGTTGAAGGACTCATTGAGCGCTTCGGCTGACCTAATATTGACCTCGGTCCTCCGCTCGTCCTTGACTGCGCGCTCGAGATCCTGCTGCCTTTGCTCCATGCGAGAGAGCAGTTCGACCTGAGCCCGCAAAACCTGCGTAATAGGCTCGAGTGCCGAAGAAGGCACCACCCCGTCACCGCCAATTGCCGATGGCTGTGAGGGAACGAGATCTTTGCGTTGCTCAGATTCAGACATAAGGAGTGAGACGTCACCGTAACGCCCGCGCTTCCTTCGGTCGAGACCTACCTGACTACCTTTGGCAAGTCCTGACTCGGAAGCAGATCAGTTAGGCTCTCGCCCGATCCGGCCCGCCAGCGATCCAGCGACGACTCAAAGGCCTCGGAAGGTTTGAGTTCGACGCCGAGAAGGCTGACGCTGTTCGTGGCGACGATTCCGGTATCGGAAACCGGCGAAGTTCCCATTCGCCAGCCTCGATCCACGGGCACGGCACGAACCCAACGTACAGACCCCCCTGGAGGCACTTCGACCACCGCAGGTGCCCCGAATACCGGCGCGGGCCGCTCCCCTCCGATCAGTGCAATCGGAGCTCCAGAGCTGTCTTTCAACGCAAGCGCCGATCCGTCGACTTTCCAAGGTTGGGGCGTCGCATTGCGAAGAACGACTTCCACGAGCGTAAGGCTAGACGTCACTCCCGATGCCGACCGAAACGTCGCCGCGAGAACATCCTTGTGGGGCAAGGAAGTCGCCAAAGGGTAAACGCATATCTGGCGCCCACCATCAACCCCCGCAAGCACGGGTATTCGGCTTTCCCGAGGTACCTGAGTTTCGCGCATCGGAAGGGGCAAATCGACTCGGTTGGAGGACCTCCACCAAATGGCCGTCGCCATCGCCGACAGAGCGGCAATGATCAGGATCGTCGACGTGGGATATCGCGACATCAGGAGGCGGCGTTCACCACGTCGTAGCCTTCTTACCGGTGTCGCCCCACCACTTCTGCCATGCAACGGCGAGCTGCTCATTGTTGGCTGGCTTTGGGTCCGCTCCCGTCAGAATCTTGAGGGATTGTCCCATTGGACCGTCCAGACGTTCGAGCTTCTTTTTTGACGAACTATCGGTGGGCTTGCGTGCGGCCGATGCAATGCCACCCCAAATCTGAAGAATGTCGTTGACGATTTCCTTCTTTGTCGCGAGGTCGAGATCCTTGTAATTCGACAACGCCTCGCCAGCCGAAGCCACCACATCAATCGACTTGTTCTTAAGGAGTTTTCGCAAGAACGGCAACCCGGTCTTCGGTTCCTTCAACTTGCCAATCGCAAGGACGACGTTGGACTGATACGTGGCGTTGTCCTCGGTGGATTTCTTCTCGAACTCCTTCACAAGGACCGTCACCGCATTTGCGTCCATTTTGGCGAGGGCCTCGATGGCGGCGTCTTTCGGTTCCTGATCCTTTGCTGCATTGAGAACTTTTTCGGCCGCCTTCACGATCGCCACCTTCTGCGGGGCGGTCGCCGTGCCGAACTTGTCGCCGAGTGTCTTGACAAAGTGAGTCATGTCAACGCGACTCTTCTCTTTGATCGCCTTATCAAGCCCCTTGAGGGCGTCGTCGACTTCATCAGCGAAGGAGGGAACGCAGAGAACCAGGGCGGCCAAGAAAGTCGTGAGGATACGCATGACGAACTCCTCGAAAATGGGCCAGAGGCCTCGTTTGAGATTGTGGGCTAGCCGAGTGACCACCGCAAGCACGATACGGACGACTTACCCCTTCGCGAGCCTCTCCCTGTACCGCGAGGCCAACGCATCGCACTGCTGATGCCCAGTCATCCCTAGCGGTCGGCCGTCCAATGCCATGGCGGGGCGCAAACCCCGAACAGAAGCAGAAATAAACACCATTCCCGCGCCAAGGAGGCGCGCGAGGCCAAATGGCTCCTCGACGACCTCAAGTCCCATTGCTATCGCCTCTTCCAAGATCACATCCCGTGTGACCCCGGGGAGAATCGGCAGCGTAAGCGGTGGCGTGATAACTGACTGACCTTCGATGAGGAAAACCGTCGAGCGCGACCCCTCGAGGACGATCCCCTTGTGGTCGAGGAACAATACTTCATCAAATCCACGCTTCACCCCATCCGCATGGGCGAGACGATTGACAAGGTAATTGAGTGTCTTGAGCCGCCCCATGGCTCGTGGATCGCTATAGGGCGGCCGAGCAAGGCCGAGCTTGACTGGAGTACCGCAATCCGCGGGAATGATTGAGGGAGCGAGAAGCCGCCGTATGCGAGCGCCGTCACGAAACAGCGTCACTCGAAGGGCGAAGTCGGCCATCCCGGTAGCCTTCGTGATCATCGCAATTTCAGCAACGATGGTCGACGCGTCGGGCGTAGACGGAAACCCGAGTACGGAAGCAGCGCTAGCCAGTCGACTCAAGTGGGCATTGAGGAAACGAGCTCGACCGGCAATGACGGGCAGTGTCTCGAAAAGACCCTCGCCATGCGTAAGCACCTCTGCATGAGCACTGACTCGCAGACTTCCGTCCGGCTGAAGGACGCCGTCGACAACGCAAGGAAGAACGTCGGTCATTGAGGTACCTCTGGAATCGACCACGGAGCCGCCGATGCGATTCCTTGCAGTTTGTGCAAGGTCTCAGCCCACTCCTGCTCACCATTCGACAACACGGTGATCCCGCCGCCCACCCACGTCAACGCCGAGTCTCCATTCACCCATGCTGAACGAATAAGGAGATTCCAATCAGAACGCGAGTTCCATGAAATGTAGCCGAGCGAGCCGGTGTAGAAACCCCGTCTCGCTACTTCGAGGCGATCGATGATCGACATGGCACGAACCTTGGGGACACCCGAGATAGAGCCACCCGGCCATGCATCTCGCAACAATTCGGCCACGGACTTCTGTTCACGAAGTCGGCCAGCCACCGTCGCAACGAGGTGATGCACTGTGGCGTACGACTCCAGAGCTCGCGCGTCCTCGACCCGAACTGAACCACTCTCGCAGGATCGTGCAAGATCGTTTCGGAGCAGATCGGTGATCATCGCGAGCTCGGCCCGGTCCTTTTCCGAAGACAGGAGTGCGGCTCCGAGCTTCGCGTCTGACTCCGGCGTCCTCCCCCGAGCTGCCGTCCCTTTGATCGGACGCGTGGTCACGTCCCTGCCGTTGACTCTGAGGAATCTCTCGGGAGACGCAGACGCAATCCACGAATCGTCGCCGAGTCTGAAAAGGCCACCGAAGGGTGCCGGATTGTGCCTCACCAATCGCTCGTAGAACGCCCCAACGCCGCCGACGATCGGGCCTTCGACCGGGTATGTGAAATTGACCTGATAGACGTCGCCCGCATACAAGTGCTGCACCACGTCTTCGATCCTCGCTAAGTAATCCTTGCGGGACATCAGGAACTTCGGCTTCGAGGGCCGCAGAGGCTCACCAAAGTCCTCTCTGGGAGCCTCCGTCAAAATCGCCCTAAGGAGTTGCTCCTTTGCCACGGCCGCGGCGTCATCGAGGTCACGATCACCGCTAGACACGATGGCAATGACGAAGGCACAGGCCGAGTCGCGATCCACGACGACCGCCGCACCGAATTTCCTTCCGACCAAGAGCGGCGCAGCGCCCTCCGATGAGTGCCGGTCGGAGACTGCCTCGACGAAGCAGCGAAGATCGTAGGACAAGTAGGCGATTACCCCTCCGACGAATGGTAAATCGTCGGCTCCCTCTACGCGTGGCCCGCTCGCAAGCAAATTCAACGCCGCCCATGGGTCCACCGACCGAGTGGGGGCGCTCGCCGGAATGACGACCTCAGCAACCGGAAACGCAGCGAAGATGCTGTAGCGTGCCTCCGGTCGGGGCCCCGTGCCCGTGAGCGCAACAAAGCCCGGGAGGCGTCGCAGCCGAGCAACAAGAGCCTGCACAGCGACGTCATGATCCCCTACAAGCGGGATACGCGTCCGAGACACCTCTGGCCCCCTCACGGGCATCGCCCCCGCAAGCTCCAAAGCCCATCACGACCGGATGCCCTCGACATGGCCCTATCTTGCATCAGGGGAGCCCGAACACGAAGGGGGCACCCCCGAGTTCCTCGCGACATGGCAACATAGTGGAGTGAAACGGCTCAAGGACTTCCTCCACCACCTCAAGCAAGGTCGTGATGTCTCGCCACACACGCTTCGTGCGTATGCGTCGGACTTGAACCAGTTTATTGAATGGATCACGGCGCGTGGTGTCCGCGAGTTGCAGTCGGTCGGGCATGACGAGGTCAAGCGTTACGTCGCCAGCCTAGTTACAGGAGGCATGGCTCGCACCAGCGTTGCACGCAAGGCAGCGGCAATTCGAGCGTTCTTTCGCTTCCTCGTCAGGGAAGGCGAACTCGACACGGACCCATCCGCGCTAGTTTCACTATCGCGCGTACGCCGCAAACTGCCTCGAGCTCTCGATTCCGACACCATCGCCCGCCTCCTCTCAGCGCCGGTAGGAACGGAATTCGTGCCGACACGCGACCGGGCCATTCTGGAACTCCTCTATTCCGGCGGACTCCGGAACAGCGAAGCGGTGGGAGTCGAATTAGCCGATCTCGATCTCAATCAGTGCGTTGTTCGCATCATGGGAAAGGGACGCAAAGAGCGCCTCGCCATCGTCGGATCACACGCGAAACGTGCCCTCAAGGACTACATGGATATGCGTCGGAGGATGGTGAAGTCGGGCCACGAATCATGGCTCTTCCTTAACCATCGTGGAACGCACCTCACGAGTCGGTCACTTCATCGGGTCATCGCTCGCTATCTCGTCACAGCATCCCTTCCAGAAGGAACCACTCCACATACCCTGCGCCACACATTCGCGACGCACCTGCTCGAACGGGGTGCAACGCTTCGCGAGGTGCAGGAGATGCTCGGGCACCGCCATCTTTCGTCAACACAAATCTACACGCACGTCTCACCTGAACACCTGAGACGCGTCTATGAATCGGCGCATCCGCGCGCCCGGAGTCGATCAAAATGAGAATCCCCATCCTGTTCGCTGCCGTGTCTTTGGTGGCGTCCGCGCAAGCTCCCGACCCAGCGCCTGTAGTCCTGCGCGACCCCGACATCAAGTTGCGAATCGCGCGTGTGGATGCTGCCCGTATCGAGAAAAACATCGCCACGCTCGCGGCATTCGGCACACGACACTCGCTTTCGGATGCGACATCCACCACTCGCGGTATTGGCGCCGCCCGGAATTGGTTGGGTGACACGATGAAGAACATGCTCGGCGCGGGCGCTGGCACTGTCGAACTCGAACGCCACATCGCCCCAAAATCTGCGCGCGTACCGACCCCGACTGAATTCGTGAATGTCGTTACCACCATCCCCGGTTCGGATCCCAACAGGGTCATCGTGATTTCGGGCCATTACGACTCCATGCCAAAGGACGTCATGGATCCGGTGGCCGATGCACCCGGCGCAAACGACGATGCTTCCGGGACGGCCGTGGTGCTCGAGTGCATTGCCGCCATGTCGGGCGCAACTCCTAGGGCTACCATCATTCTTGCTGCCTTGGTCGGCGAGGAGCAGGGGCTTATTGGTGCGGATTTTCTTGCGGAGAGGCTCAAACAAGAAGGCAAGGAGGTCACGCTCATGGTGACCAACGACATCGTGGGTGGGGTGCGTGGCTCGAATGGCCGGCTCGAGCCCAATGTCCTCAGGTGCTTCAGCGAAGGAGTTCCGTCGGGGCCTCGAGATGCGACCGGCCGAGTGCTCCGTGAGGTCGTCGGCTCTGACAACGATTCTGTATCACGACAGGTTGCACGCTATCTCGCCGAACGCGCGCCGGTCTACGTTGATGGATTCGAAGTTCGCCTCGTTTTTCGCCAAGACCGATTTCTAAGGGGTGGTGACCACAAGCCGTTCAATGATCGCGGATTTGCCGCGGTTCGGCTGACCGAACCCAACGAGAACTACGATTGGCAGCACCAGGATGTCGGCGAGGTGCAAGGCAAACGGTTCGGTGATCGCCCGGAAAACCTCGACAAGGACTATATCAAACGTGTCGCGCAAGTGAATATTGCATGTGCCTTGGAAGCGGCGTTCGCACCGCCCCCCCCGAAGGACGTGCGAATTGATGTGATGGCGCTCACCCCGCACACCACTCTGCGATGGCGGGCAACGTTGGATAAGGACGTTGCCGCGCATGCGGTGCTCTCCCGCAGGACCCACGAACCCACATGGACCGGACGACGCGTGGTTCCGAAGGAAACCAACGAAGTGACCCTCGAAGGGTTTTCAAAGGACGACTGGCTCTTTGCGATCGAGGCCGTTGGCCCGAAGGGGCATAGGTCTCCGCCCATCTACCCCACTCCCGCGATGCGCCCTCGCACCCGATAATCGGGTGCGAGGCACCTTCAAGGCGCCTTCACGGTCATTGAAGACTCGAGATCCTGGAGCGCGATAACGTGAGTCGTTCGGCGCTTCTTGGCCTCGATAGCTGAAATCGCAGCGGCCGCACCTGACAGGGTCGTGATGCACGGAATCCCCTGTGCAACCGCGAGCCCGCGGATCTTGGCCTCATCCGTACGAGGTCCCTTGCCCGAAGGAGTGTTGATCACCAACTTCACTTCGCGATTCTTGAGATAGTCAGTGATGTTGGGGCGGCCCTCGGCGATCTTTCGAACTCTGACGGCAGGTATGCCGTTCCGTTCGAGGACCTTCCAAGTCCCGCCGGTTGAGAGGATGCGCAGGCCAAGTGCGTCAAGCCGCGCAGCAAGCGCCACGATCTCTCGCTTGTCCGAATCCTTGACGGAGAGGAACACGAGACCCTCCAACGGGAGGCGATTCCCACAGGCCTCGTGGGCCTTGGCAAAAGCTCGACCGATATTGGTGTCTAGACCCATCGCCTCGCCCGTTGAGCGCATCTCGGGGCCAAGAATGATGTCACATCCAGGGAACTTCGAGAATGGAAAGACGGGCTGCTTCACCGCGATATGAGTGATTGACACCTCTTCGGTGAAGCCCAAATCGGCAAGTGTCTCTCCGGCCATAACGCGCGCCGCAATCTTGACGAGCGGGACGCCAATCGCCTTCGCGACGAAAGGGACGGTCCGTGACGCTCGCGGGTTGACCTCAAGCACGTACGCCGTGTCGTTCTTCACGGCAAATTGCACATTCATGAGACCACGGACGCCGAGTGCTTTAGCCAACTTCTTCGCTGCGTCTCGAATCGAGTCGAGAATGCGATCCGAAAGAGTGTGCGGCGGAATGACGCAGGTGGAGTCACCCGAGTGTATGCCTGCCTCCTCGATGTGCTCCATGATTCCGCCGATAACCTGCCGCTCGCTGTCGGCAAGCACATCGACATCGACCTCGATGGCGTGCTCAAGGTAGTGATCGACGAGTATCGGTCGCTCGCTCGAGACTTCCTTTTGTTCAGCCATGTAACGGCGAACACCTTCGTCGTCATAGACGATTTCCATCGCGCGGCCGCCGAGCACATACGAAGGCCTTACTAAGACCGGATACCCAACTCGATGCGCCACCAGAATCGCGGTCTCGGCGTCAGTCGCCATGCCGCCCTGCGGCTGATGTAGACCCAAGTCCGCAACGACTTTATTAAAACGCTCGCGATCTTCAGCTAAGTCGATCGACTTCGGGCTCGTCCCAATGATCGGGACGCCAGCGCGCTCGAGTCCGTTGGCAAGATTCAGCGGGGTTTGGCCTCCAAGCTGAACGATGACGCCAAACGGCCTTTCCTTCTCATAGATGTTCAGGACATCTTCATGAGTGAGGGGTTCGAAGTAGAGCCGATCTGAAGTGTCATAGTCCGTCGAAACCGTTTCCGGGTTCGAGTTAACCATGATCGTCTCGTAACCGGCTTCGCGCAGCGCAAGCACGGCGTGGACGCAACAGTAGTCGAATTCAATCCCTTGGCCGATGCGATTCGGCCCCGATCCGAGGATCATCACGCTTTTCCGGGTCGCCGGTTTGACCTCGTCCTCGTCCTCGTAAGTCGAATAATAGTAAGGCGTGAATGCGACGAACTCGGCGGCACAGGTGTCAACCAACTTGTAAACGGGGATAATGCCGAGCGCTTTGCGCCGAGCGCGAACGGATGTCTCGTCCGTTTTCCACGCAAGTGCGAGCTGCGCATCCGAGAATCCGGCTCGTTTCCATTCGCGGATCGAGTCCGAAGTCGCTCGCTCGAGTGAATCGGTTTCGAGAATTTCCTTTTCGAGCGCAACGATCTGAGCGAGCTGCGCAAGGAACCACGGATCGATGCCCGTTGCGAACGCGATCTCGGCGATGGTTACGCCCGCATGTATCGCCAAGCGAACATCGAGCAAGCGCCCTTCCTCAGGGACAGCGATGCCGCGCTCAAGCGCGTCGCGATCGAGTTTCTGCCCCGTAATGATCGGGTCGTTCTTCGACAGCCCAAACCCGCCCGTGCCTACCTCGAGACTGCGGAACGCCTTTTGGAGCGCCTCCTTGAACGTCCGCCCAATGGCCATCACTTCGCCGACGGACTTCATTTGAGTCGTAAGCGTGCGATCGGCATCAGGGAACTTCTGGAAAGCCCATTTCGGTACCTTGACCACGCAATAGTCGATAACAGGCTCGAAACACGCGGGAGTCTGGCGCGTAATGTCGTTGCGGAGTTCGTCGAGCGTGTAACCGACGGCCAACTTCGCTGCGATCTTCGCGATCGGGAATCCAGTCGCCTTCGACGCGAGCGCCGATGAGCGCGACACACGAGGATTCATCTCGATGACGGTCATGCGACCGTTCTTCGGATTGACGGCGAATTGGATATTGGATCCACCCGTCTCGACCCCGATTGCACGGATGATCTTCATGGCGGCATCGCGCATCCGCTGATATTCGCGATCCGTGAGCGTCTGCGCCGGGGCGATGGTGATTGAGTCACCGGTGTGAACACCCATGGGATCGATGTTCTCAATCGAACAGATGATGACGACGTTGTCCGCACGATCTCGCATCACCTCGAGCTCGAATTCCTTCCAGCCGATCAGCGATTCCTCGATGAGGACTTCGGATGTCGGAGAAAGTTCGAGTCCACGGGAACAGATCTGTTCGAACTCTTCTTGGTTGTAGGCGATACCTCCGCCCGTGCCACCTAGGGTGAATGCCGGTCGGATCACGCAAGGAAGTCCAAGCGACTCACGAACCTTGCGCGCCTCGTCCATATTGCGTGCGAGGCCAGACTGAGGGACATCGAGCCCGATGCGAAGCATCGCCTGCTTAAACAAATCCCGACTTTCGGCCGTCCGAATGACATCGGCGTCGGCACCGATCATCTTGACGTTGTACCGAGCTAGAATGCCCTTCTCTTCGAGCGCGACACCAAGATTGAGCGCAGTCTGTCCACCAAGCGTTGGAAGCACTGCGTCGGGGCGCTCCTTCTCGATGATCTTCTCGAGATACTCAATCGTCAGCGGTTCAACATAGGTCCGATCCGCGATATCGGGATCGGTCATGATGGTCGCCGGATTCGAATTCACGAGGATGACTCGATAGCCCTCCTCGCGAAGCGCCTTCACGGCCTGCGTACCCGAGTAATCAAACTCGCACGCTTGGCCAATGATGATTGGACCGGAACCGATAATAAGGATGGAACGGATGTCATCCCGACGGGGCATGGAACGACCCTCTGGTCTCGCGCAAACCCAAGCCGCCAGGACCCCTTGGTCCGGAGGCCCCGCATCATGGCATGGACGGGGCTTGGGTCAAGGCTCGGATCTAGCGAGAACCGATTTCTGCGATGACGGCGGCCTTCTCGGCCTCGGCGCCGCTCACGCCATCGAGGACTTCTGCGAGGTAACGCAGGCCCATCTTTCGGTAACGCGGGTGCAGAATTCGGCCGAGCGGACCATCCGAGATCTCCTTCGCCTGACTGCTCTTCAGCGCGCGGCCTTCGCGGAGGAGGGACAGCGCACCCTCCCGATCCCCCCGTAGGAACGCAGCTCGCCCGCCAAAAACAAGGGCGGGCAAACGCCTGACGCCAAATTCCAAGGGGTTCTTGAGAAGAACCTCTAGATCCTTCGACGCCTGTGCGGCAAGCCCTATGTCACCCGTGCTTCGGGCCAGCTCGAGCCGTGTCAGGACGATTTCGGCTATGAGGTAGTAATCGAGCGAGTCAGGGAGGACGTACGTCAAGAGGTTCGCCGCACCGCCGGGCGATACCACGCTCCACCCTCGGTCCAATTCAGTGATCGCCTCGGGTATCTCCCCCGACCGCGCCTTCGCGATGCCGAGAAATCCACGCGCGAGGCCCGCGTAGCGGGACTTCGAATCGAGTGTCTTGAGGGCCTCGAGAAGGTCCGACTTCCCTTCCTTGTCCTGCTCGACCAGGACTCGATGGACGCCGAGTCGTCCACGATCTTCAGCATCGGTCGGATGAAACACGCAAATGGCCTCGCGTAGCGCGATGGACTCCTGAGTCATCCCGAGGCGCGAACCGAGTTCTGCCCAAAACCGAGCGTGCTTTTCGAATCGGGGCAATTCCGCAAGCCCGCGAATAGTGGAACCACCATTGGTCCACGCCTCGAGCGCGTCCGGTACCGCGCGGCCGAGAGCTTCTAGCGCCTCCGGGGCGCGAGAGACCCCCTCCTTCTCTAGGCTCTCCACGAGATTCAGTTCGACTGCGAGGCGATCGAGTGCCGCAACGACCTCCGGGGTACCAATGTGATTCGGCACCTTGCTAGACCGTTTGATAAGCAGCTCCCTCAGGGCGTCGGGCCGCCAAGCCGGACTTCCCCCATCGACGAGCAGCCGAGCCGAGTCCGCAACGACGGGCGCGTAGGAGTCCTTTTCTGCGATCGTTTCAAGAAACAACACGAGTCTGGCGGCATCCTTCTCACGATGCCAATCAACGGAATCCGACGCGTTCCGTGGGAATCGGAATGCCGCGGCGCGCGAATCAAGATACGGCTGCCGAGCATGGGCGCGGATTCCTCCGATGCCGAGCAACGCCAATGTGAGCCCCATGACGATGGCATCGAGTTTGCCGCCAGAGATGGGAGTGAAGGCGAGGACCAACGCTGGGACGACAAGAAAGACAAACGCGGTCGCCATCCAAGGCGATGCTGGCACATAACCCGGATTCATCGAAGAACCCGCGGCTGCGCCAAGCAAGGCAACTACTGTCAACATGCCGCGGTCGATTCCAGCTACCATGCAAATCCAAGCAATGATAAGAGTCCAAACGCCTGCCCCGAGCAACGGCGTAATGCCGCGTGCGGTCGCCTCGAACCCCGTTGGGAAGTCAAACCGCACGGAATCGTTGAATACTTCGATCGGAGCGCAAGCGAGGTCCGTCAAGGCGGGAACGAGGTTGGACCATGAAATCGGCCAGTCGCGATTCCCCAAGACGGTGAGCCCGACAAGCCCGGCAGCAATGACCGTGATGCCGGCGACCCACGGTCGCCGGCCTGCCGACGTCATGGTCGCAGCCCACCCAATGATGATTGACGCGCCGAACCAAATGGGATGGGAGCCGGCGGCAAGTCCCGCGCAAACTGCAGCGATCCATGGCAATGGACGCGACCACGATCCACAAGCTAGGCAGAGTCCAAGCGAGGCAAAAAACGCGCCGAGCAGCAACGGTGCGCCACCTTCATGACGCAGACTAACGATCCACCCGGGGCTCATGACGAGAAGGGCCACCATCAGGCACGCGATGTATGGCACCGAACGCCCCAGAAGCCGTCGCGGCAGCGCACATGCCGCAGAGGTCAGAGCGATCACAACGAGCGCCACCATCAGCACGACCGCAGGGCCGGTAGCGAGGAATGTGGACGCAAATTCGCCAAGACGGCCCGTAGGGACCACGTCGATGTAGGGCCGAAGCCCAATTCGAGGCGTGTGACCACCCGCTCCGACGAGTACCGCAAGCAACGCGGCGACAAGTCCCATCGCAATCGGGACGACGCGATCACCCAAACTTGGCGCTACAGGAACTGAATGAGTTGACATGGACAAGTAAGCCGTTTCAACGCACAATCCAACGCGCCGCCGCCATTGGCGACGCGAAGCGGATGTTAGCAGGAGCCACACCAAGAGGAGGGATCCCCAATCGGATCCGCCGCGTCGCAGCCCGCCGTGCTGCGATGACGGCCCTATCGGGACATGCCACTTGCCTCAAGCCGGTCTGGAACTACGGCGAGCTGCTTGAAGCTGTCGACGATCTCGCCGCGGCCTTCCTAGACCTCGGCATCACCAAGGGTGACAGGATCGGAATCGCAAGCGAGAACTTGGACGCTTGGATCATCGCAGATCTCGCGCTTTTATCCTTGGGGGCAGTCGACGTTCCCCGCGGCGGCGATGCCTCGCCTGCGGAAATCGGATTCGTGCTGTCCCACGCACGATGCAAAGCGGCCATATTTGAAAACACCGCGATCTATGACCGAGTAAAGGCCTCGCTTCCACCACTCGAGTTGGTGATGGTGTTGCGCGGCGAGGGGCGGCCGGGGATCCCCACCATTTCCGAGCTCTGTAACAGGGGGCGCGAACTGAGGTCCTCGGGTGGCCACGCCGAACTCGCTCGAGCCTTCGATTCGGTTTGTGACGAAGACACGGCGACCATCATCTACACATCGGGGACCTCGGGCAATCCCAAGGGCGTGATGCTCTCCCATCGGAACATCATGCACAACATGGACGCTGTGCCGGATGTCCTGCAGTTTGTTCCGGGACTCAAATACGTGTCGTTTCTCCCGACATGGCACACCTTCGAACGCACTTTAGAGTACATCGTTCTTGACACTGGAATGGAGCTGCATTACGCGACCAAGCGCACCCTGAAATCCGACATCGTCAAGCTCGAACCGAACTTCCTGGCAGGCGTCCCGCGCGTTTGGGAGATGTTCCATCAAAGCGTGCTTTCGTCCATCGAGAACCTCCCGCCGACCAAGCGCAAGTTGGTTTCGTGGGCACTCAGTGGAAGTCGTCGATTCCACGATGCCGCGCGTCGCGCACGAGGACTCACCGTGGTGGCGCCCGGGCGGGAAGCGACTGGTGGCCTGCCCGGGGCATTGGGCTCTTGGCTCGCGATGCTCTTAACTGCGCCGCAGGAATGGCTCGCGCGCAAATTCGTATATACGAAACTCAATTCCGCGCTCGGGGGCAAACGACCCGTGATCATCTCGGGAGGCGGCCCATTGCCACCGGAGGTCGACGCCTTCTTCATGGACGCGGGGATCCCATTCCTCAACGGTTACGGGCTCACTGAAACTTCCCCCGTGATTAGTGTGCGCGTCCCCCGCCACAACGTGCTCGGCACCATCGGACCGCCGCTTCACCAGACTGAGATTTCAATTAGTGATGAGTCCGGCAAGCCTGTTCCCCAAGGGACAAAGGGCATCATCCGAGTACGAGGCCCACAGGTCATGCAGGGGTATTGGGACAATCCGACCGCGACCGACGCCTGCCTCAAGGATGGGTGGTTCGATACGGGTGATCTCGGCTTGCTGACACAAAAAGGGAGTCTCGTGATCGTTGGACGCGCGAAGGACACCATCGTCCTGCGAGGCGGAGAAAACGTCGAACCCGCCAATATCGAGGCCGCCCTCATGGCATCGCCCCTCATTGCCGACGCGATTGTCGTAGGACACGGCCAGAAGTCACTCGGTGTCCTAGTTCTCCCCGATTGGGACGTCCTTAAGGCGCGTGGCCAGAGCCTCCCGGAGGACCCCGAAGCAAGGGCGGCGAACGACGCCGCACGCCGTTTCGTTAAGGACGAAGTGGTTCGCATCATGGATCCATCACGTGGATGGCGAGGCTTTGAACAGGTAACGAAAGTCGCGCTATTGGCCCACGGATTCAGCACCGAAGACGGGACGCTGACCGCCACCCTCAAGAAGCGTCGCAACGTCATTGAGGATCGCTATAAAGACCAAATTGCCAGCCTTTTCACTGACTGAAGTCAGCTACGAGAAAACAACACCGCCGTTCACATCGATGTTGGATCCGTTGATCTGTCCTGCTTCCTTTGAGGCAACAAAGCGCACGGCAGCCGCGATATCCTCGGGCGTCGAGATGCGCCCGGTCGGTATCGCGGATTCGATCTCGGCAAGTCGAGTTTTCGTCAACTCTGCGCGAGTCATGTCGGTTAGGACCCATCCGGGTGAAACCACGTTCGATGTTATTCCAAGTCCTGCCAGCTCCACGGCAAGCGATCTCACGAACGCGAACAGTGCGCCCTTTGACGCAGCGTAGGCAGAGTATCCGGCTTCGCCGCGAATGCCTGCCGTGGATCCGATGAACACAAGTCGTCCGTAGCCTCGCACGGCCATCCTTCGCGCGGCCTCGCGCGCGACCGTGGCCGTCGCCTCAAGGTTGATCTTAAGTGTGCGTGTCCAATTCGCGCCGTCCCCCGTCAGAAACGGCTCGGGCTCCCAGATGCCGGCCGAATGAACGAGCACATCGATACGTCGGTGGGAACGCCCGATTTCGGCAAACGCCTCGCCGACGAGTGGTGAGTCGCTCACGTCGACGGCCATTGCGTCGGCCTTTCCACCCCGCCGACGTATCGTCCTCACCGTACTCATGGCGGCGCGCGTGTCCTCCCGGTACAGAATGACCACGGTGGCTCCTGCGTCACCTAGGGCCAACGCACACGCCTTGCCTATCCCACGGCTGCCGCCGGTGATGACGGCGACCTGCCCATTCATGTTTGTCATTTCATCCTCGTCTAGCAGGTCCGTAAGATACACATGTCGCTGAATCCCGGGGTGGCTCTTCCCCGGGACCTGTTAATCTAAGGCGTTCACAAGTGCAACTGCAAACTGGGAGTTCGCCATGACGACCGTCTCCCTCGACCCGACCGCAACTGCTCTCGACCTCGAGGCTACTCTCGCAAAGATTGCCGCCATCAAGGCGCGCATGGGAAAGCGCCTTTTGATCTTGGGCCATCACTACCAAGTCGACGAGGTCGTCCGTTTCGCGGATTGCACGGGCGACTCGTTTAAATTGGCGCGCGACGGCGCCGCCCACCCTGAGGCAGACTACATCGTCTTCCTCGGTGTCCATTTCATGGCCGAATCGGCCGACATTCTGGCCGCGCCCCACCAGCAGGTAATCCTCCCCGATCTCGCCGCAGGCTGCTCAATGGCCGACATGGCGAATATTGACCAAGTGGAAACCGCATGGGCAGAACTTGGGCGGCGTGACATCACGCCGGTCACCTACATGAATTCGTCAGCTGCCATCAAAGCCTTCTGTGGGCGTCATGGTGGGGCTGTGTGCACGTCGTCCAACGCCCGAAAGATCATCACCTGGGCTCTTGAGCAGAATCGCCGGATGTTGTTCCTTCCCGACCAACACCTCGGGCGCAACACGTGCCAGGCGATGGGCATCCCATTGAGTGACATGGCGATCTGGGACCCACACGCCCTCCCCGAAGAGAACCTGGCAAATGGATGCGATCGAGCGAAGATCGTTCTCTGGAAGGGACACTGCTCAGTTCATGTCAAGTTCCTTCCAGAGCACGTTGACGCCATGCGGGCTAACCACCCTGGAATACGAGTCATCGTCCATCCGGAATGTCCGTATGAGACGGTTCAAAAAGCAGACGAATCAGGATCAACCGAACGTCTAATCAAGATTGTTTCCGATGCCCCTGATGGCAGCACCTTCGCAATTGGAACCGAGATCAACTTGGTCGCGAGACTCGCGGAGAAGTTCCCCAAGAAAAAGGTGCTGTCGCTTTCCGGCATCGCCTGTCTGTGCGCGACGATGTATCGGATTGACCCCGCGCATCTCCTGTGGGCACTCGAGAACCTTGCTGAAGGTGTCGTTGTGAATCGCATCCGCGTATCCGATTCCGACAAACGCGACGCCAAGCTGGCACTTGATCGCATGCTCGCGTTGGCGTGACCTTCTAAGGCAGAAATCGGATCGCGCGAACCTGAAATCGTCGTCCAGACGGCACTAGCGAAACGGCTGCACGAAACGCGCTCAGCGGCGGGCGAACCCCGGCCATTAAGTCGCCTTCAGTGAAAGTTCCGGTAACGAGGACCTCGTACGTGCCACTCAGCCCGGGCAACGTCACTGCTTGCGAGATACCGGGGTTGAATCGGCGGAGTTTCACCTGCGACTCGACCCAAGCGATCGCTTCCATTTTTGTCAAACGACGATTCATCGCCAACTCAACAGCAAAATCACTGGTCGTTGCATCAATCGCCACGCGGACCGGGTCGTCTCCGCGCAGGCCCTTGGCGAGTCCTTCGACGTATCCCTCTGGCGTTGCTAGATCGTCACGCTCCGCTCGAAACATCCACCACGTGGCGACCGATGTCGCCACGACAAGCAGCACGAGGAAAAAGAACCGTCCAGCCGTCATCCGCCGGGGGCTCAGGTGGATCCGACCGAGAGGAATGGCGTGTTGAGTCCGTGCGCACGGACCAGCGCGTCAGCCACGGCCCGTTGAGCGAAACGAGCCGCCACACGCGGCTCCGCACCGCGCGCACAGGCCGCAGCCGCGGTCACCGCAAAAGCCCCGCCTGCACCGCGGAACATGCCAGGGACTCGGGGAGAGGTGAGCCGTTCCATTCCCGCATCGTCGACGACGAGGTCAACGCTCTCTAGACCGCCCGCGTGGCCTCCCTTCGACACGACACACGCACAACCACGGTCGAGAAGGACATCGGCCTGCGCATGGCGCGACGCCTCGTCGTGTGCCGGGGCTGAGGCCGACGACAGCCACGCGAGTTCGCGCACATTAGGACATACCATCAACGCTCGCGGTAAGAGCAGGTCTCTCAGCAAGACGCGGCCGGCTTCATCGAGGAGTGATCCGCCCGAAGATGACTCCATCACAGGATCGAGAATCACGGGTCCGTAATACGCATGAAGCCAAAGCATCGCTTCCCGAACGATGGCAGCGTTTGCGAGCATACTCACCATGACGGCGCCGACATCTAGAGTCGATCGCACCGCATCGAGTTGAGCACGGAAGAAATCGGGGTCCACCGCTTCCACCTGCGATACTCCGTCCATCGTCTGCACGGTGAGCGCGGTCGGGACGGCCGCGCCGAAGACTCCGATGCCGGCCAAATGCCGAAGGTCGGCCTGAATTCCCGACGCTCCCGTCGGATCCGAACCACCGATGACCAACACCACGGGTCTGCCTACTTTCACAGTCATTTGGAATCTCCGATCGGCGCAAAAAGCGGCGTGGGCTCTGATCCACCTGCCTTGAAACAATGCCGGCAACGGGCCTCATAGGAATCTGCGCCGCCCACCAAAATCTGACCACTCTTCTCAGTGGTTCTCTGGTTACGGATCGCGGGATTCCCGCACACCACGCAGATGGCGAGGTTCTTTGTCACGTAATCGGCTTCGACCATCAAAGCCATCATCACTGCAAATGGCTTGCCGAGGTAGTCCTGCTCAAGCCCTGCGGCAATCACCCTAATCCCCCTAGAAGCGAGCTCGTGGCAGACGGCCACGATTTCGTCGTCAAAGAACTGAGCTTCGTCGATCCCGACGACCTGGACGCCATCCGGAACAAGTGCAGGAATTTCGGCGGCCCGGGCGACGACTAGCGACGGGATCCGCAACGATGAATGGGAGACGATATCGGTTTCGTCGTAGCGGCGGTCCAACGCTGGCTTGAATACTCGCACAACTTGCTTTGCAATGACCGCCCGCCTCAGGCGTCGAATCAGTTCCTCCGTCTTGCCGGAGAACATGCTGCCGCACACCACCTCAATGAAACCGTGGCCCTCGCGAAAGAACGGCGTCATTTCTTCTCCCAGCGCAAGAGTTCCATCACGCGCGCGAGACTTGAGGCCGCCCGAATCTCCTTCCGAAGGCGATTCTCGCGCTCAAACACATCCATCGCGCGATTGGCAATCTCAACCGCGCGGGCCGCAGGAACCACGACCACGCCCGAGTCATCTCCGACGATCCAGTCGCCCGGGGAAACTGCAACTCCATTCATCATCACGGTGACTTGAAGTTGCCCCAACCCATGCGGCTCGCCTGCATTCGGGGACATGAGCGATGCGAATGCAGGGAAGCCAAGCTTCCTTATGGCGTCAACATCACGGATCGCACCAAAGATCACCACGCCTCCGAGCTTGCGCTGTAGACAGGACTCGGTGGCAAGTTCGCCCCAGACTGCAGGGGCCTGGCCGCATGCGTCGATGACAATGACATCGCCTTCCTGCGCTTGCTCTATGGCGAGAACAGGCTTCGCCCAATCGCCGGGGTAAGTACGTGCGGTCACTGCCTTCCCCGCCATTCTCATGCCGGGCGAAATCGGAAGAATCTGGGGCAACGCGCCGCCACGGTGCATCGCATCGGAAAGATTAGGTGTCGATACCTTAAGAAAGGTCTCGCGCAGCGCAGTGTCATCATGACCAATTCGACGAAAGTGTTCCGATGTGACTAACCGCTGTGTCGACATCGCTTCACGAATGGAACGTGTCGCAGCGGCAGCATCCTCGGCTTTGGAGATGGCGCCGCCAACAACAACCATTGTCGCGCCGATAGCAACAGCTCGGCCTGCGGACTCCGAATTGATGCCGCCGGCGACTGATACTGGAATCGACACGGCTTTGACCACGCGAGCCAACCGTTCGAATGGGTCCTTACCGGTCATTTGATCATCGATGGGACAATGGACCGAAACAAAACTTGCGCCCATCGCTGCGACCTCGACGGCCCGCGCTGCAGGGTCAGCGACACCCACTAGGTCGATTCCAATCAGCACGCCGTGTCGGCGCCCGGCCTCAATGGCATCCATCACCGTCGAGTCGCTCGATGCTCCTAGCACCATGACATGCGTGGCTCCGGCCTTGGCGGCCATCTCCACTTCCATGCGCCCCGCGTCCATCGTCTTCATGTCCGCGACGATCCCGACGCCCGGGAATTCCTTCCGAAGAGTTCGGACGGCATTTAGTCCCTCACTCTTAATGAGCGGCGTTCCGGCCTCGATCAGGTCGACCCCTGCGGGGACAGCCTCGTGGGCAACTCGTAACGCTTGGGCGAGGTTCGCCTCGTCGAGTGCCAATTGGAGCAGAGGGCGAGAGGGTTGTTGCATGGCTTGGGGTACGGCGCGGAGGCACCGGGGCCGGATCGTACCAGTCGCACCCCCGCTCGCCCACGAAGCGGCGATTTCGGGGCTATTCTAGGCGCACTTAGAGTGACAAACGAAGTTTCGGAGCCTCACCACCTAGCAATGCCTTGCCTTCGGCCACCCGCTCACCTTCATTTACGAGAAATCGGTTCCAAAGTCGCGCGACAATTTCGAGATAGCGGTCGCGTGAATCATCGCCCATCTCGACCCGGCCAGCCGCCATCTGCGCATGACCGCCTCCGACCCCATCCGAAACCAACATCGCCCGGACCATCGATCCTGCGTCGGACTCCGGATGATTCGTTCTGACGGACACATGTAGACGGCCTTCATGTGAACCAAAGCAGACTGAAGACTGCATACCTTCAAGTCGCAAGAGACGATCGGCGATTTCGGCGACCATGTCCGGGTACGAGACGTGACCAAGCTCCGTGAGAATCGAACGTCTGTAGGTCACAGCGCGTCCAATCCCTTTCCTTAACTCCTCGAAGTACGCCTTCTGAAGTGGAGGATTTTGAATCTGGGTCAATAGTAGTCGGTCGGCGCGACGGAAGAGCCACTCGTACGCATCAAGATCGCGTTCACCCGTGCGTCGAGAAAGATCGAGAGTATCCGTCTTGATCCCATAGTAGAGAGCGGTCGCAACCTTCGGATCTGGCTCGACTCCGAACGATCGCATGTACTCGGTCAAAATGGTGCATGTGGATCCGTAGCCTGATCGCACATCGTGGTACTTGAGGCGTCCGGTAGATTCAGTCCACGGATGATGATCGATACAACCTAAAAGTGGCAGTCGGTCTACCTCCGGTAGATAGCCGAAATCCGGCTGCGCGTCGACTAGAAACGCGACGTCAAACTGTGCCTGGTCAACTGTACGGGCGGGCATCATGTTCGGAGCGAGCAACTCGAGCACACGGCGATTCTCTGCGCGTCCCACAAGACCGCGGTAGCAGGTGCCGACTTTCTTGCCGAGCGCGGTTCGCAACACTTCGGCCAAGGCCAAAGCCGATCCAAGAGAATCGGGGTCTGGGTTCATATGGCAATAAACCAACACGCGATCGATACCTGCGAGGACCTCGCGCAGTCGATCGAGGGGTTCCGGAAGTTCAGTTCTTTCGGCCGTCAGGCTCGCCATGAGTCCACGTCTCCCGCTAAACCAAAACGCAGATCCGCCTCCTCAGCCGAGGTCACGATATCTGCGAAAGTGACTCCGACAGGTGGCCGCACCACGCGCGGTCTTGACCTACCAAGCGCATCCCGGAGTCTGCCAAAGTCGCCCACCCCGCATCCGGGAAGGACGACCCGACCAGCTCCATCGTGGTCCGACACGCACACGAAGCCAAGTGCAGCATCGTAATCTGCCATCCAGCGATCGAATGAAGGGCCCCCTTGGAGCTCGAACGCCTTAGTCTCGCCATAGTCGAGGGCGAGACCGACACGCGGCAGTTCGCCACGGATCCAACCGAAGGTCTCGGGATCGAGAAATGACGAGGTACCGTCGCATGGCATCAGTAAGACTTGTAGCTCGCTGTTTGCGAGCATCGTCGTGTGAAGTCGACGGCAGATATTGAGGGCTACTTCGTCACGACTTGCGACGGCGTGGGCGTTCGCGAAAACGGCTCCGACGGGAATAACGAGCCGCGTACAGCGGAGAGTCTTGAGCATCGCTAGAGACGAACCGATTGACTGATACGCAGCATCCCGGACCTCTTTGCCTCCGTGCGCGACGCTCCCTGCGCCACCCGCTGAGGCAGGCCTCGGCACCCACACGGCAAGAATTGGAGCTCCGCAGCTCGCAACATCAAGGGTGTCAGCGGGATATCCAGCGCCCGGGACGGCCTCCTCGAGTGCCAATGCGGGAACACCGCGCGCCCCGAAGTCCTTGGCTAGCGTGCGCGCCCCGATTGCCGGGACGCGGAGCGTCACCGGCAACGACATCAGACCCTCACCTCGTCGCCTGTTTGACTCAAATCAAATCCAACCAAGAGTGGATCGACATGATTTGAAACAAAAGCTTCGACCTGCGCCGCAGCGAGGCCGGTGAATCTCTCGGCCGCCAACGCACTCCCCATGGACCTCACTACCGGCCCCAATACGGGATGGTCCGCCGCGCGCTCGAGGAAATCGTTCGAAAGACCTTGTTCCTTCACGCGTTCGTGAGCTTCAATCGAAAGTTGACGAATGACCTCATGCAGCTCTTGGCGATCGCCACCGGACTTCACAGCGTGCATGAGAATCTCTTCCGATGCGATAAACGGAAGTTGCTCGCGCACGTGGCGTGCGATCACGTTGCCCCGCACCACAAGCCCCGACGACACATTCAGCACGAGCTCCAAAATTGCATCGGCGGCCAAGAAGCCCTCTGTCAATGAAAGGCGGCGATTCGCCGAGTCGTCGAGCGTGCGTTCGAGCCATTGGGTCGCTGCCGTATGTGCTGGGTTCTGCGAAAGAATGATCAAGAAGCGGCTCAGTGCCCCGATACGTTCGCTTCGCATGGGATTTCGCTTGTAGGCCATCGCGGAGGAACCGATCTGCTCCTTGCCAAATGGCTCCTCGAGTTCGTTCTCGTGACAAAGGAGTCGCAAGTCCCCGGCCATCTTCGATGCCGATTGAGCAATACCCGAGAGCGCGTTGAGGACGCGAGAATCCTGTTTGCGTGTGTATGTCTGACCGGAAACACCGATTACTTCGTCGAACCCAAGGCGACTTGCGAACTCGACCTCCAACTTCGCGACCTTCGACGCATCGCCGCCGAGCAACTTCAGGAAGGAATCCTGAGTGCCCGTGGCGCCACGAAGTCCTCGAAATCGAAGGGTCTTTATTGCGAAGCGCAGCTCCTCGAGGTCGAGAACAAAGTCCTGAAGCCACAACGTCGCACGCTTTCCAAGCGTCGTTATCTGTGCGGGCTGGAAGTGGGTAAAGCCGACGCATGGGCGCGCTCGCTCGTCTAGCGCGAATTTCCGGAAACGGGCAATAACTCCAAGGAGCTTCCGCTCAATCATCTTGAGCGCTTCGCGGATGAGGATCAGGTCGGCGTTGTCCGTGACATCGCATGACGTTGCACCCAAGTGGAGGATCGGTCCTGCTTCGGGGCAAAGGTCCTTAAGGGTGTGGATGTGCGCCATGACGTCATGGCGCAGGCGACGTTCCCATTCGGCCGCCTTCGAGAGATCCACATCATCAAGATGTGACCGCAGGGCCAAGACTTGGTGTTCGGTGATGGGGAGCCCAGCAGACTTCTCCGCTTCGGCAAGTGCCAACCAAATTCTGCGCCAAGTGCGGGCGCGTCGCATGTCGGACCATAGTTCCGACATGGCACTGCTGGCATATCGAGTTGAGAGATGGCTTTCGTAGCGGTCGTTCGACGTCACGGCAGGACTCCGGCCGAGACGTTAGCACCCGCATCTAGGTAGGTCGATGAACTAGTTCTTGCGAAAGGTTGCATCTAGAAACGTCGACAGGAACCCATCCCCCGGAATTTCCATAGTGGCCCCGAGATACGAAAGCACCAAGCCGAGTAGGAGCGCTGTCGCAGACCAGACGTTTCGCGCCGGGCGGTCGCTCTGCACGCCAAAAGGAAACCCGCTCCAGGTCAACATGAACAGGGCGCCCATGGTGTCAAGCACGACGTCGGCCAGGCTGCAAGTTCGCTGAGGCACCGTCCATTGGTGAGACTCATCCAACACTGCGTAGACCATGACACAAACGAGGGCAGCCTGCCCCGCCCTCGACTTAATTCCAACGGTCCTACCTGATGGATCAATTGCGCACCCCAACAGCACGCCAAGAATCCCGAATACCCAGAAGTGCGCAAAATTCCAAACCGTCGGTCCGAAGGCCTGAAGCCAGTCGAGCTTGACAGGGATCTTCGAGGGGGTCAGCGACGACGCCCACCAAATCAGGGCACCCCAAAGGAATGCCCCTGAAATGGCTAAAGGTCGACGCATGCCGCGTTCTACCCGACGAGGCCGGGCTTGCGCTCTGCGACTTCACGCAGTCGAGCCAGCACGTTCGAGTGAATCTGACAAACTCGCGACTCGGTGAGATCGAGAATGCGACCGATCTCCTTCATCGTGAGGCCCTCGTAGTAGTACATCACCACGATTCGCTTCTCTTTCTGTGAGAGATTCGTGGTCAGAACCTCGAGAACATCGCGAGAGTGAAGTTGGTCGATCGGGGTGTCGCTCTTGACGTCGGCAACAATGTCCGAGTTCTCGAGACCACCGTCGTCGTCACCATCATCGAACTTGTCGTTGAGGGAGAACATCGTGACGGCGTTGCTTTCCTCCGCCATCAACTTGTACTCTTGAATTGGGATACCGAGTTCCTCGGCCATCTCGTAATCCGTTGGCTCACGGCCAGAACGGGCTTGCAGGGTCTTCATCGCACGCGAGATCTTGTTGGCCTTGAGTCGGACCAAACGAGGGACCCAGTCCTGCGATCTCAACTCATCCAGGATTGCGCCACGAATGCGCATGCCGCAGTAGGTCTTGAACTTAATTCCGCGTCCCATGTCGAAGCCGTCAATCGCGTCCATGAGTCCGAAGAGCCCTGCCGAGCAGAGATCATCGACGTCAATCGAGCGAGGGAGGGTCGCGAGAAGCCGCTCGCTGATGTAGCGAACGAGGGGGTAATACGTCTCGATGAGACGGTTCTTGAGAACGGGATCCTGCGACGCCTTAAATCGCGCCCAGATCTCGTCGAGTTCTGGCGTTTCGGACACGACTGGGTTCGAGGCTTTCACGGGTGCCGGTGATGACACCACATTGAGGATTTCGACATCCAGCACCACCGCGGCCGTCATACGCTTCGTTTTCACTTGGACCATGTGAGACTCCAACGGATCGTCAGGGATCAGAGGGAGCCCGAGGCTGGTACCGGAAACGAACAAAGCCGATGTTCCTCGAAAGGACCACCGGCCGCTTTCGCGGCCGTCACCCTGCTTCGGCAGCTGGCTGCCTGTCATCCACCGTGGATGGTTAAGGCCCTTTAGCTTTGCGTCCCAGCCTTCCGGCTGGTTTGCCCTTTCGTGCAGCGCAACAGCGCCGCGCGAACCTACCTGTAAACCACGGATTTCTCCGCGGGTTTCAACTGCCTCGGCTTTCGCCGCAACAACCTCAACGACGGAAGGTTACACCGGCGGGACAACAACGTGCAAGTCTTATCTGGAAAATTGTTTTCTGTTTTTTCCGACTTACGCCGCAATGTGGCGTTTGCGCACATCTTTTCCACATGATTTCGATCGGGAATACGCCGAAGACGCGCTTGAGGCCTCCTGATGCGGGCTGTTCGCAAGATCGATGGGTGAATCTCGGCTGATTCTGGGGGACCTAGCGCTTCGGACGGGCTGAGCCCTTGCCGAAATTCTGAGTCCACGTCCACCCTTGGGTGTTGCAGCCGCATCCGAGATGCGTATGGCCCGCGCCGAGCAGATTGCGGTGGTGCCCTGAAGAGTGAATCCACCCGCGGACTGCCTCTTCGCCCGATTGCATTCCGGCTGCGATGTTTTCTGAGACGCCGCCGCCCCACCCCGCAAGCCGAGCGCGATCTGACGGAGATTTGCGCTCCTTCACCGGCGAGTCGTGGGCAAAGTACTTAAGCGCAACCATTTCGTCTGAATGCCCCCGGGCCGCGAGAACCAGTCGTTCATCGATCATCACGGCGCGCCTTCCCATCATGACGCGATAGGTGTTGACCGCGTTATGGCAATCACGCTCTTCCTTCAATATGACCTTCGTCAACGACGCGTTGTACTTATCTACATCGGCAGCATGATCGAGAAGCTCCTTAGCACCCGAATCGCCCGTGTAGGTGCGTAGAGCAGTCTTTCGATCCCATTCGAGCAGCACATCTTCGGGAGAAGCGATAGACGCCCCGACCGCGAGCGCAACACCCAACAATTCGCGCCATTCAACGGTTACTGCGAGCTTGGATGCCGCCTGAGCCAGTCCCGCAGAAGCCGGCGTTTCCCAGAGGTCCCGCACGCGTTGCACTAGGTCGTCGACTTCGCCCTGCACTTTCGACTGCTCTGAGGCCGGCAGATAGGGATAGGGATAGCGCCTCGTGTCATCGATCAGGCTCATCGCCTGCTTCCTTCGTTCCTCCAGCTCGGTAAACAACTTCGCTCGCGTGGCTTCTTTGGCACGCGCCGTGAGACCAAGCGCAGACTCGAACTTCGGCCGAAGGGCCAACGCACGCTCCTTAAGGCCCGCGTCAAGTTCGGCCCTGCCGTCGGGAAGAAGCGCCCTCATCTCGTCCGCTACCGCCTGCCATCCCGTCGGGCCGGCCGCCACTAGGCGTTTGCGCAGGAGCGTAAACCGCTCGGCATCCGCCCTGGCGACCCGCTCCTCCGCAGACTTGAAGACGCCGTCGACAAGAGTGAACCCTCCGGCTGGAAGCGGGATCCGTCGTCCCTCGGCGATGAGAGGCGCGGACTCAACGAGCCGAAGAGGGTCGGCAGCGCAGTATCTCGCCAGCAAGAGCAAAGCTGTGTCGTTCTCACCAATCAAGACAAGCCATGACGCAAGATTCGGCCAATCCTTCGACGCCACGTCGATTCCGCGCGCGAGCGACGCAACCGCAGAAGGTGGCAGACGATCCCACGGCAGCACGACCTGCGCCCCCGTGGCGATCTCAATCGCGATCTGACTCGAATTGGCATCGATCACGCTGCCGCTCGCACCATCCGCCATCGCGATCTTGATCGGTCGGCGCGCAGACAAGCGCGCAATCACCGCGGTCTTGGCAAGCGCTGCGGATCGGCACGTCGCAGCCTTAAATCGGAATGCTTCAAACGCGCCTCCGGAAGCTGCCGCAAGGTTAAAGCGCGTTTCCGCTTCTTCGAAATCGGCTCGAGCAACGGCCTGCGACGCCTGCTCCACCAATTCCGTTGGCGACAGCGTGGGCATTGAGGTCGAGCCGGGATTCTCGCCTGATATTCGGGATTCCGCATTCGCCGGGACGGTACCTAGGGCCTCGCGAGGTCGGCTTGAAAGTTCAGGTAGTTGCAGCCCTTCGATTGCATGACCCACCCCGAATTCAGCGCGTCGCCCTAGCGCCTCAAGTGTCGCCCGAGCATCGCCCCGAGCACGTGTTGACGTGAGCGCTTGTGCGACCGCCTTCCCCGCATCGTCATAACTCTTCAGTTCAAGAAGTGCGTCAATGCGTGGTTTCACCGAGCGCAGGAACTCGCTCGCCACCTTTCGGTCTGCTGCCTCAAGTTGCCGAACGCGATCAGGGATTTCTGATTCGTCAACGACATCGCCGAACGCTGCGGCCCAGGCCTCAACGGTTGGGAGCAATTCTCGAATACCGTTCTCTTCAACATTGGTCAAAAGTCGACCGAATGCCGTTTCAGCGTCTAGGACCCGTGCAGTATCAGCGGACTGGCGCAACTTCTGGGTGCCGGAAGATGTCGTTGGTTGCTTGGACGAGTTGATCCATGCGAACGCGATGGCAAGGAGCCCAATGCCGAGCGCCAACGCAATGAATCCGGGCCTCAATCTCGCTGAATTTGTGGGCCTGGGCGCAGCGTTCGATTTCGATGGACTTTCGAAACTTGCGCGAGCGAGAGCAGGCACCGGACACGCCGGTACCTGAGGAGCCAATCGGTCGGGCAACACATCGGCATCGCGTTGAGAAACAACCGGCAACGAAGGCCGCGCAGAAGCCCTAGATCGGGCTCCCATGATCCCATCCGAGAGGATCGACGTGGTATGTTCGATTCGGAACACAGACCCCACGATTGCGAATGTGTCCCCATCGCCAACAGCAGCCTGCGACGCCGACTTGCCGTTAACTGTCACGCCCTGACCTGCCAGGTCGATCAGGCGATACCGCTCGCCGTCGAGGGGCGCGAGCCGTACATGCACGAGGGCGACGTCGGGATTCGAAAGCACGATGTCGCACGAGCCGTCACGGCCGATGACAACGGCCGCTTCGCGAAGGCGAGCTCTCTCATTGCCATCAGCGTCGATCAGTCGGAGTTGTGAGGCCATTCCGGCAGCATCGTACTTCGTGCGACGAGTCTGTCACTCGGTAATCGAGCTTCCCGCCCCCTAGACGACATTGCCTCCGATGAGTGCCGAGGCCTGCAAGTACAGGTGGTAGACCAACAGCGCCCCGTAGAACCCTGCGATGACATGGAGCGCCGGACGAACGACCTTGAACTTCTTATGGAGCACCAAGAAGAGCAAGCACGCACCAACTGCGAGTGACTTGGCGCCGACAAATGGGCCGGTTCCTGCGTCGAGGAGCGCCTTGGCGACTGGGTTGGCCTCTGTGCCTCCGTAGCCGAGGTAAATCAAGGTCAGCCAGGCATCGAGGATATTGAGGATGAGGATTGCAACGACCACGACAAGGTCGCTCGATTGATATCGGTCAACATAGATGTTGCGGTCCTCACCTCGACGCCGTCCCCGGGCCCGGACACCCATGAGATTCCATTTGGAGATCATCTTGGTGGGTCCGGCACGGCGGTCCCCACCTTGGCGCCCTTCGCAGAAAGGCCAGCGCGCGTAGATCCCAACCCTTGCCGCGACCATTTCGGGAGTGGGTGCGGCGAATCGTGGGAAATCTGGGGTGGATGGGCCCATAACCTTGCCCCTATTATCGTCACCGGACGCGATTTCACCCGAAACCCCTCGGGTCCAAGACCTTAAAGGTCGAAAATGTCCCCCGGATCGAGCAAGATAGGGCCGTCCCCATCGCCCGAGCCGTACCGACATGACCCAACCCACCACCCTCGTCCTCGCTGACCACGACCGCGGCCGCCTCGAACGGAATGCTGAGGCTTTCGAGGCCGCTGGATACCGCGTCGTGCGCGCCCAAGGAGGCAAGACTGCGCTGGATCATGTAGCGAAGATTGGAGCCGCCGTGCTTGTTGCAGAAGGCTTCCTTCCCGATGGCAACGGGATCGAAACCGCAAGCCGCCTCTCCGGCGACCGCCGCACTCAATCGACCCGCGCGTTGGTGTTCCTCGATACTGACGACAACTACGGCAGGATGCGGGCCGATGAAGCAGGCATCCGAGCTTTGATCAGGCCGTTCACCGCCGAAGAGATGGTCGCGGCCGTGCAGCGTCTCGAGGCTGAAGGACGAATCGCGGTCGCGGCCCCACGAGTGGCCCCGTCGTTGGTGCATGACATCGCGGTCGGCAATCGAGGCGAGAATCCGGTCCTGAAACACATTACCGATGCTGTGACAGGACTTTGGAATACTGCGTACACCTCAATCAAGCTCGCCGAGGAGATCAAGCGCGCCCGGCGATTCGGAACTCCGTTGAGCGTTGTGGCGCTAGGTTTCGACGGTCAGGCGATCGCCGACGACGCGTCCCGAAAACGACTTCTGACCGAAGTCGCGGGTGTCCTGCTTTGCGAGTCCCGCGACATTGACCACCTCGGACGCGGCGAGGGCGATGCATTCCTCCTCGTTCTACCCCACACCGACTCGAATGGCGCGTCGGTCATGGCAAGCCGTGTTATGGGCACAATCGAGAAGCGAGGACTCACAACTCCTTCGTCCGTCGGCACCGTCACCATGTCGGCCGGAATCGCTAGTTTCTCCGCCGACGCCACCCCGGCCCCAGAGGACCTCATGGCGAATGCGGAGTCAGCGCTTGAACAATCTCGACGTTTCGGCGGAAATCGGCTGTCGAAATGGACTGCCGACAGCACGATCGGTTCTTGATCTATTTTTTTTCTTGACCGTGCTACTCCGCCCCCTACCATAAGCCACGAATGACTCGCATGCCCCGCATCACTGCATTCCTCGCGCTCTTGGTCGTGCTTGGCACGGGCTTAGCCGCGGTTGCGAACGATGACACGCCCGTGCGCGTCAAAGTGATTAATTCCGGGCGCGTCTACCTTCCGACCGGCGCTGCGGATGGACGCAGTTGGCGGAAGCCTGCGACCCTCGTCTCGCGCACCATTTTTGACGCAACGCCAGAGTGGAAGACGATCGTTCGTCGCAAGCTCTCGCCAAACACCGCGGAGTATTGCCTCCTCGCAAAGGGCGCATCGGATCGTTTCAAGGCTGCCGTCACTAAGGCATCAACCCATGGCGGGTTTGACATCGTCGCCGAAACTGGCGCGATCAAGGCCGACAACGAGACGTTGCCCGACATCACATCGGATGTTCTCGCCAACCTCGCACTGAACTGACGTGAGCCGCTTCTCCCTCGGCCTGTGTCTCGCCCTCCTGCTCGCGAGTTGCAGTCACGATCTAAGCGACTTCTCTCGCGCGTATTTCTCTGAGCCCGTATCGCTCACCCGTCAAGATCGACCAGAATTCCAGCTAGCGCCTGAAGCACCGGCCTGGAAACCGCCTGAACTTGAGAACAAGGATGGGACCATCTCCAAGGTCCTTTGGTTTGAACCTCAACAAGCGACCAACCTGCTCAATCTGCTCAAGGGCCATCCAGCCATCACGGCACTCGCCCATCACTCGGTTCAACCAGGAATGACTCAAGATCTGCTGGCCGTCGGCTCGGCAGGATCCATAACCAACGAAGGCCTGCTGCTCACCGGTACGCGCGAATCCGTTGAGAAGGCCACAGAGCTAATTGACTTCATCGGGACTAGCATTCCCCAGTTCGAGGTCGAGGCGCGCATCGTCGAAGTTCGCGAAACAGATGAATTCGGATTCGGAATCGACTCTTACCTCCTGAACCGGAATCAGCCATACAACCCTGCGAATCCGAATGCGCCGCTCGTTTCGAATGGCGGCTTCTTTGATCGAGGACGCATTGAACCAGGGATTCCGGTTATCCCAGGAGCCGCCGCGAATTCGTCGGCGCCGCTGCTGCTCGAACTCGGCACCATTTCAAACGGCTTGCAATTCGACCTTTTCCTGCAAGCGATCAAGTCGTTGACAAAAGCAGACGTATTGAGCGCACCGCGCATCGCGGTCCTCAACGGACATCGAGCAGAATTCAACGCCGGCGAGGAGATTCCGCTCTTCGAACAGAACGTCGTGGGCACCAGCATCACCATCACGACCAAATTCAAGAAGATCGGCATCAGTTTCGTCGTCGTTCCACGGCTAATCAGCAAGGACATCGTGCGCCTCGCGGTCAAGGCCAAGGTCGAAAGCCTCACTGGGGTCACAACCCTCCAGACGCCGACCCTTGTCATTTCGAGCCCCATTACAGCGGTCCGAGAAGCGACCACCCACGTTGATGTTCGCAATGGGTCCGCCGTGGTGCTCGGCGGCCTTTTCACCACTTCGAAAGCGGACGCGACCGATCGCGTGCCGATTCTCGGCGAAATCCCGATCTTGAACCTGCTCTTCTCATCAACTCACACTCAGGATTCCCGAACGAACCTCCTTTTCTTTATCCGCCCGCGGCTGATCACGCCGTCTGGCGAAACCGGCCTTGGGGTTATCCTGCCGCCTACCGATTCCCGCCCAGATGACGGGAAATGACCGTGTGGGAATAATCTGAAGGCTACTGCCGTCGAGCGTCGCATGTCGAGTCCAAATCCTAAATCTCATCGACCCTTTCGCCGCCGACATGAGCGCGGATCGATGTTGCTTCTTGGACTCATGGTAATTCTGCTTATGATCGTGCTAGTTACCGACGCAACGCAGGTCTCCCGACTTGAGCACGACGCCTCCCGGAACTCGATCGACAACCTCCGACTTGAGTGGGCCGTACAGGGCGGACTGGAAGTTGCGAAGGCGCACCTCAACCAAGACCTGCTTGAAACGGACATCGATAGCCTTCAGGAGGGCTGGTGCAAGATCCCCGAGGACGTGCTCGCGGCACCACGTGACGAGGGTGCACCAAGTACCGATCCCGATGTTCGTCTGCGTATAGAAATCGAGGACGAAGAGCGCAAGTGGCCACTCGGCCTTCTCGTCGTCGAGAACGAAGCGGCTCAACGCAGGCGCAAAGACGGACTCACGGCAGTAATTGATTGGTTTCGCGAAGGCACACCATATGACGTGTCTTCCGGAGACGCCGAAAACTACGCGAACGCCATTTGGAATTTCATGCGGCGTCGCAAAGACGAGGTTGCCGGCCCGACGCCGCGCGCTCCAACCAAGTCCGACATGCACCTCATGAGTGTCGGCGATTTGGCCCTCATACCAGATCTTCCGGACGGCCTGCTCTACGATCGGGTTGTTTCGGATACTGCCGGAAACCCCACGGTTGTTCCGGGCCTGACCCGCTTCGTGTCGATCCACACCGATCTTCAAGTGAACGTAAATACCGCCCCCGAAGCAGTGCTACGTGGCATTTTCCGCCGCGAGGATTGGGGCGTCGGCTCAGACATCTTCCGAGCGAGAGAAGACCAGTCCGAAGAAAAGCGCAAGGAACTTACGGAAGAACGCGAACGACGGGCGCGGCAGCAAGGCACTACGGAGGCTGAGCCCGAGAATCGAAACGGCGGTGCCGTTTTCGAGAAGCTCGAGGACCTTCAGAAGTTACCGACGATGGTCTCGCGCGTGTGGAATGAAGCGCGCGCCACAATGTCTATTACTTCACGAGTGTTTTCGATTTGGGTGACAGCAGAAATCGGTGGTGAGGATAGTCCTCACTCCGAGAAAACGCGTCGTTGGATTGTGCGCCGGGAGAACGGAATCTTCATTCCAATCCTGACTGAAGCAATCGACCTCGACTTCCGCCCGAGATTCCGCTCGCGTGATGAGGTTGAAGAGTCGAACGCGGCCGCAAATGGTGAAGCCGCGCCGTCCGATCGTCGGAACGGGGCGGCCCCGCGCACGCCACAACGTCGCTGACCGGAACCTAGCGACCTTCACCACGACGCGGACGACTCGCGCCACGCGCACTGCCCCCACGCGCAGGTCGCGCACTCGGCGCACTACGCGTTGGACGGCCTTCACCTCGCGGAGCAGGCCGCGCACCTGGTCCGCTACGAGTCGGTCGGCCCTCGCCCCGCGGTGCGGGGCGTGATGAGAATCCTCGTGCAGGGGCGCCGCGCATGGGCGGCGCATCGCTTCCCCGCCCTCGGTCGTCGCCTCGCGAGGGGCCGCGGCGCAAGCCTGCACCCGGTCCACGGCTCGGGCTGCGTGATGGGGAACGATCCATGGCTCGTCCCGGGACTCTCGGTGTCGGAGGCCCGGCGTTGTATCCAGGGTCACGTCCGGGCCTGTGTGCCGGGCCACGATCTGATCCAACGTCGCGACCGCGTCCCGGGCCTCGATCACTTCGGTCATCTCCAAATCCACGGGCCGGACGGGGCGAACGCGTTCCTGACGTCGGTGCACGCGAATCCGTGCGAGGTGAGCTACGTCGAGGACCTGTGCCTCCACCTGACGGCCGGGATGAAGTTCGCGGAGCCCTAGGCCGCGAGTCGACGACATCGTCGTCTCCCCAGTCGGACGTGGGAGCTGGCGGAACATCGCCCTCTGACTCGTCGCGCGGCATCGACTTGCTTCCCCGCGCCATCTTCCCAGCTCGGATCTTGCGCGGCAGGCCGTCACGGAGTGCACGAACTTCCTCGTCCGTCAATTGGCGCCATGAGCCCTTCTTGAGCTCTTGTGTGCCAACGGAGCCGATCGAAACCAAAACCATGCGCTCGACGGGATGCCCTAACTTGGCCCAAAGCCTGCGCAATTCGCGATGTTGCCGTTCGACGAGTGTGCATCGGAAGGTGGAGACATCGCGTCCGATGCGCTGTGTCGAGACTTCCATCGGTGCGGTCTTGCCGTCCGATAGCCAGACACCCGCGCGCGCTTTGTCGAGGACCTCGGGAAGTACAGCTCCCCTAACCTTGACGTAATAGGTGCGATCGAGGCCACGCCGAGGATGCAGACATCTCTGAGCGAAGTCGCCGTCGTTCGTCAAGAGAACGAGTCCCTCCGATTCGAGCTCGAGACGTCCCACACTGAAAAGTCGCGCATGAACGCGGTCGCCGAGCATGTCGATGATGGTCTTGCGCCCCCATCCATCCGCTGTCGTGCAGAGGACATCCTTGGGCTTGTACACGAGGTAGTAGGCCGGGCGCTCCATCCGAATCTTCTCGTCGTCGAATCGGATGTCCTGTTTGTGGGGGTCAACGACCATCCCCATCTCAGTGACGATCTTGCCGTCGACCTTCACGCGGCCCTCGGCGATGAGTGTCTCTGCCTTGCGGCGGCTCGAAATGCCTGCCTGAGCCAACACCTTGTGAAGGCGCTGCCCTTTTTTCAGATCGTCCATGACTGTCCTTCAGGCGCGACGAGCGGGACGCGCTACGAGCAGCACGATTCCATCACCCCGGGCCTCGACCATCGTAGCAGCCCGCGGGACCAACACTGCGCGGCCGGGTGCCAAGTCGACAGGATCACCGCCGCCAGCAGAGAGTGTCCCACGCCCTGCGACACAGGTAATACCCGCAAGGCTCGTGATCGGGATATGCGCACCATTGGCCGGAACCCAGCGCTCAATTGAGAAAGTCGATGCATTGAGAACGCGTTCACAGGGTGAGCCCATCTCAGCAAGGCGCGACAGGCGCGGCGCCCCTGAAACGATGGTCGCCTTGGCCTTGTCGACGTGAAGCAGACGCGGTTTTCCATCCAGACCCAGCCGATTCCAATCAAAAACACGGTACGTCACATCGGATTGTTGTTGCACCTCGAAGAGCACCAAGCCCGCGCCCGGCGCGTGGACCGTCCCTGGACGCAAGTCGATCACGTCACCCGCACACGGTTCAATGCGGCCCAAGCACCCCCTCACCCCGTCGCCATCCGAAGCGGCGGCGCACGCAACCAGTTGTTCGCGGGTCGCGCCCGGAACTAGGTCAATCAGAATCTCGGCGCCGTGACGCGCCCGGAGCACCACCCACGCTTCGTGCTTGCCCGGCCCCGATCCTTCGAGACGCTCGGCTGTCGCGTCGTCAGGATGAACCTGCACCGAAAGAGGCTGCTCGGTCGCGAGGAGCTTCACCAGAAATGGGAACGGCGTCCCGGGAGGAGTGCCCGGTCCGAGGAAATGCGCCTCGTGTCCACGCCAAACCTCGTCGAGGGGCTGACCGGTACCGAGGACGCGGGACGCCTTTCCGGGAATCGCCGAGATGACCCACGCTTCACCGATCTTGCGATCGAGGGGCGCGTCGACTCCGAAGTGCCGCTGAAGCGCTGCCCCACCCCAAGGGACCTCCGAAAGGTATGGCGAGAGCGGGACGAGAAGTGGCTTCATGATGAGGCCTCCTTCAGCAGATCCGTTGCCTGAGCGACGGCGAGTTGGCGAGCACCGGAACCTCCGATCATGTCGGCGAGTTCATCCACACGCCCCCGCTGATCAAGCGCTCGTACCGTCGTTCGAGTGCGTCCTTCCAACACCTCCTTGCGTACAAGAAGATGAGCGTCTGCGAAAGCTGCCACCTGCGGCAGGTGCGTCACGACAATCACTTGATGATGGCGAGCCAGCGCCTTGACGCGGCGACCAAACGCAACTCCGACACGACCGCCGACGCCGGCATCGATCTCGTCAAAGACGAGGATGGGAATGCGGTGCGCCCCTGCAAGCGCGCCCTCCACGGCAAGCAATGTGCGAGCCAATTCCCCGCCCGAAGCGACGTCCTCAATAGGCTTCGGAGGTTCGCCGACATTCATCGAGGTGAGGAATCGAGGAATGCCGTAGCCCCAAGGGTGGATTGAGTCGGCATCGAACGATGTCGGTTTCTTCGCTATCCCGGCGTCCACCTGGAACACGGCGTTCGGAAGCCTCAAGTCACGCAGCGCCACCGTGACCTCACTCGCGAGCTTCAGCGCGACCTCAGCACGCTTGGCGAGAATCGATACCGCAGCGACATGAAGCTCTTCTTCGATCTTGCGCGCCTGCTTGCGCAGCTCGATTCCGGAACTTGCTTCGCGAAGATCGGCTAACTCCGTCCGAAGACTCGCGTGACGATCGATCAAACGATCGCCATCAGCGCGGTGCTTGCGACCGAGGGTGCGTAGGAGGTCGAGACGTTCTCCCACGACATCAATGCGAGCTTGCGCATGATTAAGTTGATGACGCAGACGTGTGAGATCGCGACCGATATCGGTTGCTTCAATGCGGAGTAACTCGAGTCGTTCCGCGAGTGTGGCGATTCGTGGATCGAGACCTGCGTGGCCGGCGATCGCTTTCGACGCAGTCGTCAATCTCGCTAGGGCATTTCCATCGCCGTCGACGACTGCCTCAGCGGCGACGCCTAAACCACGGACAAGGTCCTGCGACTTGGCAATCAGTTTCCATTCCGCTGACAGGGAGTCGACCTCTCCCAATTGGGGGTCGGCATCGTCGAGTTCTTTGACCCAATCACGAAGCTCCGTCAACCTCGCCTGCCGAGCCTCGGACTCGGCATCTGCGCGCGTGGCCTCGTCGAGAAGCCGGGCACGTCGCGAAAAAAGGTCGGCGCACACAGCGACCTGGGGTTCGATGCCGGCGAGTCGATCCAAGACAGAACGTTGTGCTTCGACCTTCAAGAGCCCTAGTTGGTCGCGCTGACGATGAACATCGCCGAGCAGATCGCCGACAGATTTTAAAACCGAGAGCGGGCACAGACTGCCATCAAGGTAGGCGCGCGAACGTCCATCCGAGGTAATCACACGTCGCACGATGAGTTCTGCCCCGCCTTCGGCGAGATCTGTCACTTCGCGAAGCCGCGCCGCCGTGGCTGTATCAAGGCGAAAACGCCCTTCGACCGCGCACTCTGCTGAACCCGTTCGGACTAGGTCACGATCAGCACGCTCCCCGAGGAGGAGGTCGAGCGCCTGAAGCACGAGTGATTTGCCCTCGCCCGTCTCGCCACTCAGAACGTTGAGCCCCGCACCGAGGGGCACAGTGGCCTCCTCGATCAACGCAAGGTTCTTGACTCGGAGCTCTTCGAGCATGTCACGACACGCGAACGCCTGGTGGAATTGCACCATCGACGCTGAGCAAGATCACATGATTCTCCGGATCCCGTACGGCCAAGAGCATTCCGGCGCTCTCCACACCACGCAATGCGGCCGGCTCCAAGTTGGCTACGGCGATGATGGTACGCCCCACGAGCTGTTCGGGCGTGTAGTGCTCACGGATCCCCGACACAATCGTGCGAGGGGTCGCTTCACCTATGTCGATCTTCAGAACCCACAGGCGGTCGGCCTTTGGGTGTGCGGTGACCTCAAGCACTTTGGCAGTGCGCAGGTCAACGGTCTTGAATTGGTCGATCGTAATGCGCGGCGTGCCCGTCACTACAGGAGCGGGGGCGGGCGTCGGCGACGGAATGGGAGTTGGGTCGTTCATGGCAACGCGCGGAGCGTAGCGTTGCGCAGGGACAACTCCAAACCGCTCGACCCCCTCAAACGAAAGAAACCACGTCGAGATAGCCGGCAGGGAGGCCCCCTAGACGCCTCTCCCTCCGCATCAGGACACGGGGCGCGACTCCGGCGCATGAGGGGCCGGAGGAACCGCTGACGGACTTGCCGGGATGGCTGTTTCCACGGGTGCGCGTGAATTCGACTTAGCCGGGTTATTTGGCGACTGCCGCGAAGTCGGCCTCTCCTTGCGACGGGCCGAGGCCAGTTCCGCGCGCAATGACGGATCATCCTCAATTGCAAGCGCGGCAACGAGTTTCAGAGCTCCCTCTGCCTCACGTCCCGCATCGACCAGACATCGCCCCTCTTCCGCGAGCGCAACCCGCTGGGCGGATTTCGGCCACGACGGACGGGCGGAACGCGCGAACTGTTCCGCTGCGGCCTCGTAACGTCTCAGTTCCTTGAGTCGAAATGCCTTGATGATGCTGGCGAGGCTAGCGTCGTCGAATGCCCCATCGAGTGGTGCCGTTGAAGTCACTAGCAGCCACGGCCGAGCTCCGAGAACCTCCACAACGCGGGCCGTCACGTTGAGCCGCCCATATCGTGGCGCACGGCGCAGTGCTTTTTCAGCCTCCGACCCCTTCGCCGCGAACACTGTCCTGAGCGGGGAGTCGAAGACGTCCTTGCGCCACAACGGTGACTCTTCGGCCCAGACTGCAAAGGCGACATGGTGGCTTGACTGAAGAACAGTGAAGAGACCACCCGGATGTGGGATGTTCTCATTCATCGTGATCTCGAATTGGATCGTGCGCCCACGCCAAACCTCGGGCTCACTCATGACCTTCGTAAGGGGCACACGAGGACTCACCATGAGGTCACTCCACCAACCGACGGGTCGTTCGACGCCGTTGCCGCTGGCCGCCGGAGACTGCGCGGGCGCGAGTGAAACTAGAACGAGGATCAAAAGCGTGAGTTTCATACGATGGATGGTCCGATCGGCGAGATGCCGCGAGTCGAGGGTCATCCATTTGATCGTCGCTAAATCCTCCACCGCTTTAGAGGAATTCCCGTGCGCAGGTTTCCCCCCTGGAAGACGCGCTTCTTGTCGCCTTATGCGACGGTCTTGGTGAGCAGGAATATCCGGCTGCGCCCATACTCGCGAACGTCGTCGATGACGAGCGCGGGCGGGATGGGCACCTCGACCGCGTCATCTGGCATACGCCACACGATAGTCGCGCCCACGGCAACGATTGGGACTTCGACGACAGTCATCAGAAGTTTTTCAAGTCGAGGGCGATCATCTACGAACATCGGGAACGGAGCATCGATGAACGCAAGCGAAATGGGCCGCGTGAGACGACTCCAATCAACCTTATATACATCCGATGCGATTACCTGAGAACACTCTGAAAAATTGCAGTTCTCGATATTCTGGCGGAGGCAGTCAAGCGCAGGTTTACCCCGCTCGATGAATGTCGCGTGCTCCGATCCGCGCGAAAGCGCCTCTAGGCCGAGGCCGCCAGAGCCCGCAAAAACATCGACGACGCCGTCAACGACAGCTCGGTCCCCAAGGACGTTAAAGAGCGCCTGCTTCTGCGCATCGAGAATAGGCCGCGTCCCGAGCCCCTCCGGGCACAGCAGCCGACGCCCTCGCGCAATTCCAGTGATGATTCTCACGACAGCTAGAACCTATCAGGTCGCGTCACTCTCTACGAATTCCCGGCTCCTGCTACGATGGATCTGCCATGGCACCCAGGCTATTTGTGAACGTTGACCACGTCGCGACCGTGAGGCAAGCTCGTCGCACGGTACAGCCCGATCCAGTGGAGGCTGCCCTCGTGGCAGTCTCAACTGGCAAAGTCGTCGGCATCACCGTGCATCTGCGCGAGGATCGGCGCCATATCAACGACAATGACGTGGCCCGAATGAAGTCCGCACTCCACGTGCCATTCAATCTTGAGATGTCCTGCACAGAGCAGATCGTTGGCATTTGCTTGCGAACGCATCCCGAGGAAGCAACGCTCGTTCCCGAGAATCGAGAGGAAGTCACGACCGAGGGCGGCCTCGACATGAATCGGCAGTTCAATCGCGTCCGAGAGGTAACCCGGCGCCTTCGAGCTGACGGCATCATGGTGAGCCTGTTCATCGACCCCAATTCGACTTCGGTCAAACTCGCTGCCGACGCGGGGGCAACCCACGTCGAATTACATACCGGCCGGTATTGCGACGCGCCCCCGGATACCCGCCCACGCGAACTTGAAGCGCTGCGCGAGGCTGCGATCCAAGCCCACGCAATGGGGCTTGTGGTCAACGCGGGACACGGACTCAGCAGCAGCAACGTGGGACCGGTCGCCGCGATCCCCCATTTGCTCGATCTCAACATCGGGCATTCCATCATTGCCCGCGCCGTCCTGGTCGGACTTCCTCAGGCGATCTCCGAGATCCATGCCGCAATGCAGGTTGCGCCGCAGGACTAGGCAACACTAGTCCGGAACCTCGTTGGAGTTCCCATGGCGACATTCCTTGTCCGTGACGGCTTCCTAGAACTTCATTTCTCCAAATGGGAGGTTCTAGGCGCATTGGCAAACGGAGCACGCGTTCCCGTTTCAGACATCCACCGAATCGAGGTGGTCGCCGATCCATGGAAGGTCGTGTCGGGCATGCGAGTCGGCACCGGATTGCCTTGGGTCATCCTCTTGGGAACCATGATGCGGAAAGGCCCTTCAGACGTTGTGGCGATCTACCGCCGACGCCCCGCCATTGTGGTGACGCTGAAGCCCGGAGCCGCCTACCAACGCCTGATCGCAACGGTGCCATGTCCTGAGTTGATAGCAGAGGAACTTCGTCGCGCGGCTAGAATGCCTGACGATGGACTCATACGCACCGAGGCCGAACGCCCGTCTTCTCTTTGAGACGGCGCAGGGGGACACGGAAATCCCACTGCGTGATGGCGTCCTCGCCTTTGGCGCGGATCCATCGTGCGCCGTGAAAATCCAAGGCGTCGGGGTCGCGCCGCACCACGCGATCATCCAGGCGGCGTCTGACGGATTCGACCTCCTAGACCTGATGTCGCGCGGCGGGACACGGGTGAACGGTTTTCCGATCAGCACTCACCGACTGCGTTCAGGCGATCTGATCTCGATCGGCAACGCGCAATTTCACTACATCGAAGGAGGGCACGCGGAAGCGGGATCAGACCCAGCCAAGGCCGCCGCAGCAAGTCCTTCGTCCGGTGACACTGGCGCACCTGATGCGCTCCCTCGCTATGTCATCGTGGTACCTGCTCGGAGCGGTTCGGCCCTTGTGCTTTCACTGGTTTTCCATGTCCTTTTGTTTCTAGGGATCAACCACCTAGCAACTCCTGAGCGCTCCCGACCGGTATTCGGAATCAATGCACGCTTCGAGGGCGCTCTCGTTTCGTCGACAGAATCGCCCACGGACGCACCCCTCACAGCCCCGCCCGAGATGCCGTCGGTCCCGGATACTCCGGAACGGTCAGTGCTTGATTCGCCAGTAGCGGAACGCCATGCGTCGGATCCGCGCGCGCCCGATGTTCCTTTTCCGTCGGGGCAGTCGTCGGGTTTGGGCGCGAGCGAGATCGGCTCCGGCAGCGACAACGCTGACGGCATTGGAATGCCGAATCGAAGTGGCACCGGCAGCGGAAAAGGTGCCGCGTCCGATGGAGATGGCTCGGGGGCCCTCGGCGAAGTTCGCCCCATACCTGGCACGTTGAAACTGCGTCGTTACGCAACGAGTTTGCGCGAGAAGGGGCTCGATGTGGTCATCGCCCTCGACACGACAGGCTCAATGGGACCAGTCCTTTCAGAAGCGCGGGCGCGAGTCAACGCAATCATTATGGTGCTATCAGCGATCGTTCCGAGATTCCGACTCGGCATCGTCGCGTACCGCGATCAGGGCGACGCCTATATTGTTAAAAAGTCAAAGCTCACGCCCTACCACTGGGAGGCGGTGAGATTCCTCGACGGACTTGAGCCTGCGGGCGGGGGCGATACACCCGAGGCCGTGCTTGCAGCACTCCGCGAAGCGAGCCGCAACTACGCCTGGGTTTCGGAGGGGACCCGCATCATGATCATCGTCGGAGATGCACCACCACATCCCAACGAGCAAAGCGAAGCAGAATCGATCGCACGGTCGTTCCGCAAGGATCGTGGGATCATCCACACCATCACTTGCTCCGCACTTTCGACCGGATCAGATTCGCGTCTCCTGAAGACCGCGTTCGGAAAGCTCTCGACAGCGGGTGGTGGGCGCGCGCTCGAACTCACGTCCGGTGGGTCCCTATCCGAGACGCTTCTCCCTGCGATTTTCGGCGAGGAGTACCTAACCGACATGCGTCAAGCCGTGGAGGAAGTCAGCACAGGGCTTAGAGCACGTGTAGCCCGACGACTCGCCGAAGAAGGGACGCCTGCCGACGTCGACGCCGAACTTCGCCGATCTCCCCCGCGCAACGAGTTCATTGCCGCAATGGCCCAAGTCTCGAGGCCGGATCGACTCGGCACGTACCTTGACGTGCTGTCAGACCCAAAGGCACCGCTCATGTCGCGGTGGGCTGCATGCACATTCGCCGCACGGACCGTTCGCGCGGCCAACGCATCGCTTTCAACCCAGGGCCTCTTCGACAGTCTCTCGCCCGATCTCGACGCGGCGACCCTCCGAACCGCTGTGATGCAAGCGCGTGCCCGGGCCCTTTCCGATGGATTCAGGATCCCGATACCTCCCGCAGGACGCTGACCTAGAGCAACGATCAGGACCGTTCGGATCGATGCCGCTCAACGAGATGCGGCAATCGCGCAATAACGTCATCCAATGTCCCGTCCTGTGATGCCGCTTCCTCGGCCGCGATGCCGAGAATCAGGACACCGAATAAGGCCGCAGCGGCCGGATCGATGCCGGACGCCAGAAACCCGCCGATGAGGCCGGCCAAAACATCACCTGAGCCCCCGGTCGCGAGGATCGGAGAACCACGTCGGCTCTCGACGACATCGCCCGATGACGCAATGAATGTGGAAGGACCCTTCAGAACAACAACCCCGCCAGACTCGGCCTGAATCCGTTCGCATGCATCCTGTCGCCTTGCAGCGACAACACTCGGGTCTTCCTTAAGTAGGCGTGAGGCTTCAATGAGATGTGGCGTATACACCCGGCGCGGACCCGCGCGACGGAGTGGTTGGTCAATACACGCGAAGAGCGCGTCCGCATCGACAACACAATTGCACTGCGAATCAAGCACAATCCTCCGGAGGAGATCCAAAGTGTCAGGATGTCGCCCCGCCCCGGGTCCTACGACGATCGCCTGTGCCGTAGCCATCAACGGGACCAAATCGCTCCACGCCACGTAAGCCAATGAACCAGCTGACGTGCTGCGCTGCCCTCCTGTGAGGATGCGCTTCTCCGTCCCGGCCAATTCAGCGCGAATCTCTTCGGGACATGCGACGGTGACGAGGCCTGCGCCCGCTGCAAGCGCGCCGAGGGCCGCGAGGCGTGGCGCGCCCGACATCCCCCGGCTCCCGCCGATAACTAGCACTTTTCCAGCGGACCATTTGTCTTGATCACGCGGGCGTGCGGGTAGAACAGGAGGACCCTCAACGAGTCGCATCACGCGACGATCTCAAGACGCCCGACGACTGCACCTCGGGCATTCGCAACATCTACTTTTGTCATTGAACGCAGAGAATCGCGACCTTCTTCGGTTAAGTCTTCCAAATGGCGCAGAAGAATGGATGCGATCCATGGCTCAACGGGGCGAGATGATCCATCTTCGACTTTTATCGCCACGCCGAGACCGGCGCTCGCGATTCCGACTCCATAGAAACCCTCCGCTCCGGCCTTAGGAAAGACGCCACCACCCGTCGCGCAGATGAATTTTGTGCACGACTTTCCCTCGCCGCAGTATGCGATGGGCTCGGCCGCAACCGCCGTGCGGAGACTCGTGAGGGCGCTTTCCTGGCGCGACCCGTCAACCAACGACCCAAACGCCCGCGCCGCATGGGGCAGAGTCAAAGTGAAAGTCGGTGCGCTGCAACCATCAACTTCGACACCGACCTCATCCACTGCGCAGCCTGCGAATTCCGCGAGACATGCGCGATTCCTTCGCTGCACCGGATGGGAAGGGTCGAGGTAACTCGCGAGATCCTCGCCTGAGAGTTTCGCGGACAGCAACATCGCCGTGTGCTTCCCCGAACAGTTGTGGTGGAGCACAGTTGGCGATTCACCTTTGCGCAAAAGTTCCCGGGCGGTCGCCCCGTGATATGGAGGATGCGTCCCGCATTGGAGTTCTCGCTCAGAGATCCCGGCCCGCGCTAAGAGATTCCTCAGAATCGAGACGTGGAGGTCCTGCCCCGAATGGGAGGCCGCCATGATCGCAACTTCGGGCTGTGTCAGCTGGAAACCGCGTTCTTCGATACGTCGCAAGGCCGCGATCGCCTGAAATGGCTTTGCTGCAGATCGGAGGAACTGCGGTCTCGTTTGGTCACCGCCGGAATGAACGACACTATTCCGACTCACGATGCACCAACTCCCCCGATGCTCCGATTCAACGAGATGCCCGCGCCAAATGCGCGCGATGAGGGGGCTTCGAAGTGTCGTCTCCATGCCTGTAAGGCTAACGGAGCCGCCCAACGGAAGCCGACCAGGGGTGGGTGCCTTGGCTCCGAGCGATCGGACGCCTAGACTTGCGTCCGCTCCCAGGAGGGCTGGCAGAGTGGTCGAATGCGACGGTTTTGAAAACCGTTGACCCGTAAGGGTCCGGGGGTTCGAATCCCTCGCCCTCCACTTCGCGAGGATCTGTGAGTTTCCGAAGCGCCTCGCGCATCGGAACGTCGTCATCTGGAGAGGTGGCAGAGTGGTCGAATGCGGCGGTTTGCTAAACCGTTGTTCTGGGGTAATCCCGGTACCGGGGGTTCGAATCCCCCCCTCTCCGTTGTTTTTTCGCTTTCGCGCGTCTTGCTGATGGAGTGAGCCGTGCGGCCGTCTCTCCGGCAGTTCGAGGTTGGTGTGGAGTTCACCATCAAAAGGGGTGTCGATGAAACTGAGATCCCTCGCGATATTCACAGTACTGGTCTGCTTATCTGGGTGCACAGAACGCACACTCAGAATCAAGACCTCACCACCCGGCGCGGAGGTGATCGTGGACCGCCGCTCGTACGGCCCATCCCCCGTCGACATTCCTTTTGTTCACGGGGGCATGCACGAGATCATTCTGATCGGGCCCATTACGCCTGACGATCCGTCAGCCCAAGCTGTCAAACCCGTCACGATTGCGTATGACACAACGCGGTTCGCACACGACACGCCTTTTATTGATCTTTTCGTCGACTTGCCCCTGATTCGCTCCACAGACATGCACGAAGTTGAGGTGAGCATGCCGGCATCCGACTTCAAACCTCGTTACGAATCAGACCCCCGAACATTCCGAGCTGAACTCAAGGCAAGAGCCGGCGTTCTGCGGGATCGCGCGCGTGAAGCACAGTGGTCCGCTCCTCCGGTGGCGACGCCGGAAAGTCAGCCATCCTCACGCCCATTCAATAACTGACGCCTCAGAAAGGTCTCACGCGAGGTCGCATTGCCGACGGTTCGTCGTGCAAGCCGATAAGGTGGCGATGGCTCCTGCACGTCCGCCGGAGCTTCATCGAGGCGGGGATCGGCCCGCCACTTGCTAAGATATACCGGGAGAAGGCGGCATCCACCTCGGAATGCCGGGTGACCCAAGTGCTCTGTCAAGACTGCGGAAAAACACCTGCGACCGTCCACCTGACGGAAGTTGTGAACGGTGAACAGCGCCGACTTTGGCTCTGCCCGCCGTGCGTGGAAGCGCGCAGCCCCCTTTTCGCGCCAATCATCCCGCATACCCCTACCGAGTACGGCCAGATCAAGGATCCCGGCTCCCCGACCGCCGATGCGGCCGATGATTCAGACGCTTCTGCGGCGAAGCTCGCTAAAGTAGACACCGTGTGCCCATCGTGCGGCATCACATGGGCCGAGTTCCAGGAACACGAACGGCTGGGCTGCCCGCGCGACTACGACATCTTCGAAGCTCCTCTCGCTGTGCTCCTGCGAAAGATGCACGGAGCTGACACGCACTCGGGTCGACAGCCTGCAGCCGTTCGCGAGCGTTCCTTGCTGCGCGAGCGCCTCGAGGCTCTTCGACGCGAGCTCGACGATGCGGTCCGCGATGAGCATTACGAAACAGCTGCACGCCTTCGGGACAGAATTCGCGATCTCGAGCGCGTCGACTCGGAGGAATCACGTGCCTGACCCATCCGCAGAAGGCGTATGGGGTCGGACACCCGGCCCCGAATCAGACGTCGCGATGTCGACGCGCATCCGCATTGCCCGCAATCTCACTGGCTACCGGTTTCCCCGGAAACTGTCGGCGGCTGAACGCGACAGCTTGACCAACCGCATCCGCGAAGGCCTCGACCTCGCACAAATCGGAACTCAACCCGTTTACCACGATCTCGCCGACATGCCTCCCCTCGAACGCATGGCGTTCACTGAGAAGCACATCATCTCCCGAGAACTAGCCAACGGCTCGGGTAGGCGCGGGTTCCTCTGGGATGAGGATCGACTTCTGAGTGTAATGGTGCTTGAAGAGGACCACATTCGCCTTCAGGTGCTTCGCGCCGGACTCGATTTGGATGACGCGTTCGAAGACGCGATGAACATTGATGGCCGACTCGAGCGCCAACTGCCCTACGCCTTTCATCAGCGCTTCGGATACCTCACGGCCTGCCCGACCAATGCAGGAACCGGATTACGCGTTTCCGTCATGCTGCATCTCCCGGGACTCGTCCAATCAGGACAGGTCCCGAAGGTGTTCGTCGCAGCGGCAAAGACCGGACTCACGGTTCGGGGAATCCACGGCGAAGGAACAAAATCACTCGGCGACTTCTTTCAGGTGTCGAACCAGCGCACTCTCGGTCAGCCCGAAACCGCAACTCTTGCATCTGTTGTTCGACTCGTCCCGAAGATCATCGCGTGGGAACGCGGCGTCCGTACAGTCCTGATGGAAACAGACCGCATGGCACTTACCGACAGGGTTTGGAGGTCGCTTGGGATTCTTCGCTACGCAAGACGCTTAGGATCCTCTGAAGCGATGGAACATCTCTCTGCGGTGCGACTCGGTGTTCAGCTGGGTCTCATCACAGGCGTGGGCCTCCCCGATGTGAATAGTCTGTTCGTATTGCTTCAGCCCGCGCACCTTCAGATCCTTAAGGGACGACCGCTAGAGACCGTAGAACGCGACGAAGCCCGAGCGGCCTTTGCTCGGGAGCGCCTAAAGGCCGAAAACAACTAATCAGCGGAGCCATCGGCTCCGGGAGATACCCACCATGTTCGATCGCTTCACAGACCGCGCGCGCAAGGTGATGGGCCTCGCCCGTCAGGAAGCCCAGCGACTGAATCACGACTTCATCGGGACGGAGCACATCCTCCTCGGACTCGTGCAGGAAGGCTCGGGTGTTGCTGCCAACGTCCTCAAGAATCTCGACGTTGACTTGAAGAAGATCCGCACCGAGGTTGAACGCCTCGTCAAGGCGGGCCCAAACATGGTGACGCTCGGACAGCTCCCCTTCACGCCACGTGCGAAGAAGGTGCTTGAGCTTGCCCTCGAAGAGGCATCGAGTCTCGGCCACAACTACATCGGAACGGAACACATTCTCCTAGGCTTGATCAAGGAGAAGGATGGCAAGGCTGCCAAAGTCTTGACCAACCTCAGCGTCAAGCTCGAAACCGTCCGAGAAGAGGTTCTCGACTTCCTAGGAGCCGATCCGGCGAAACCCGAGACCCCAGGTTCGGGCAACGCGGACGAAGGCGGTTCGAGTGGCAGCTCGACCCCCGGCACGCCTCCCCCCGCGACAGGATCGGCAGCTGGCGCCAAATCGAAGACGCCAGCCCTCGACTCTTTCGGTCGCGACCTCACAGAATACGCGCGAGAGAACAAGCTCGATCCGGTCATCGGTCGTGCGAAGGAAATTGAGCGCGTCATTCAGATCCTTTGCCGTCGCACCAAGAACAACCCGGTGTTGCTCGGCGAAGCAGGCGTGGGCAAGACCGCCATCGTGGAAGGCCTTGCGCAATCCATCATTCGCGGCGATACCCCCGAAATCCTGCTTGACAAGCGGATTGTGGTGCTGGACCTCGCGGCCATGGTCGCTGGCACGAAGTACCGCGGTCAATTTGAAGAGCGCATCAAAGCGGTCATGACCGAAGTGCGTCGTGCGCGCAATGTCATCCTCTTCATCGACGAGTTGCACACGCTCGTCGGCGCCGGTGGGGCCGAGGGCGCGATCGATGCATCGAATGTACTGAAGCCCGCGCTCTCGCGTGGAGAGATCCAGTGCATCGGGGCAACGACCCTCGACGAGTACAGAAAGTACATCGAGAAGGACGGCGCACTCGAACGACGATTCCAGACCGTCATGGTGGAACCGCCGTCGAAGGAAGAAACCGTGGAGATTCTTAAGGGCCTCCGCGATCGCTACGAAGCGCACCACCGCGTTCACTACACCAATGAAGCTCTCGAAGCCGCGGTTGAATACTCCTCGCGGTACATCAACGGCCGCTTCCTGCCAGACAAGGCCATTGATGTCGTCGACGAAGCGGGAGCGCGTCTACGCCTCCGCGCGATGATGCAGCCGCAAGAAATCAAGGATGCCGAGGTCGATGTGACCCGCCTTGAGAAAGACAAGGAAGAGGCGGTCGCTGCCCAGGACTTCGAACGCGCTGCACAGCTCCGCGATCAGGCTTACAAGCTTCGCAAGAAGAAGGAGCAGATGGTTGCCGAATGGAAAGAGAAGAGTCGCTCGATTGACGGGACCGTCGACGTCGACATCATCGCCGAGACCGTCTCGAAAATGACGGGCGTCCCGCTTCAGAGGCTTGACAAGGGCGAAGCACAACGTCTGCTGAAAATGGAAGCCGAGCTGCAAAAGACAGTCATTTCGCAGCACGAAGCCATCCACGCCATCGCGAAAGCCGTGCGTCGCAGCCGGTCGGGTCTGAAGGATCCGAAGCGCCCAATGGGTTCGTTCATTTTCCTGGGCCCGACAGGTGTGGGTAAGACCCACCTCGCGAAGCAACTCGCGAAGTTCATGTTCGGCACGGAAGATGCCCTCATCCAGCTCGACATGTCGGAGTACATGGAGACGCACAACGCATCGAAGCTCATCGGAGCGCCTCCTGGCTACGTCGGATACGAGGAAGGCGGTCAGCTCACCGAGAAGGTGCGCAGACGTCCCTACAGCGTTGTGCTTCTCGATGAAATCGAGAAGGCCCACACCGACATTTACAACATGCTCCTCCAGATCATGGAGGAAGGTCGCATCACGGACTCCTTCGGGCGTCAGATTGACTTCCGCAACACGATCCTGATCATGACGTCGAATATCGGCGCCAACATCATCCGGTCGCGAACCGGTATGGGGTTCCATACAGCAGCAGAAGAGCGCACCGGCGACCGCATGCGCGATCTCTTGCGCGGCGAAGTTGAACGATTCTTCAGGCCGGAATTCCTGAACCGCGTCGATGAGATCATCTACTTCAAGTCGCTCGAGAAGGAAGACATGAAGCGCATCGTCGATGTTCAGCTGATCGACGTCATGCGTCGGCTAGTTGCGAAGAATATCCACGTCGAATTGCCGGATACCGCAAAGGAATTTCTCCTCGAGAAGGGTTGGTCGCCAGAATTCGGCGCACGACCTCTGCGCCGGGCCATCGAGCGTTACCTCGAAGACCCACTTTCTGAGGAGATCCTCAAGGGAAACATCAATGAAGGCGACTCGGTAACGGTCCGAACCGACGGACCTGCCGGATTCGAATTTGATGTCGTCAAGCCCGTGGTCGAACCACCAGTTCCACCGCCGGAGCCCGCCTCGACCCCCTGATCTTTCGTCGATTAGTGAACCCGAGCTGCGTTGCCGCCGTACCATGAAGGGGCGGGCGCAGCTCGCGCTCATTAATCATGCGAATCATCCTCATCGGGATCTTGGCCGCGACCGTCGTCGCAGGTGCCATCGTCACCCTCGTCAATACGGTGTCGCCCATCCAGGCGACTACCCCACAGGTCGTGCCACAGGAGTCGAGACGCGTCGCGGCGTTTGAGGCTCGGCTGACTCAGATCGAAGCGCGACTCGCCGAGATTGTAAGTCACCTGCGACCACCGCCCCAGGATGAACGGCCGCTCCCAGATGGGGTTGCCTCACGTCCGGCGTTCGAGGGCACCCCGTCGGTCGGTCAGCACCTCGCCGACCTCGAAGGAAGTCTTTTCGACTTCGAGCGGGAGATCCGCCGAGACCTTCGCAATCTGTATGACGCCTTACGCCGCCGACTCGACCAAATTGAATCGAAGGGCCTTCCGGTTCGCTCGGTCGCCGACTCGCGAGCAGCGCGTCCAGACCTCATCAAGCGTGTACGCACGGAGGGCATCATCTACGAACCAGAGCTAGAGCAGATTTCCTTCGAAGCCGTGATGGCAACGCCCACGCGCGCATTGGAGTTCATCGCTGTCGCACCCGGTGGTCGAGCGCACGAGTCCCTTCTCGTCGTCAACGCCGGTCCGATGGCACTCTCGCAGGCCATCGCGGACCTCGGCCTCAAGGAGGCGCTCGACGCGGACTTTGAACAAGACCTCCCGCCGCGAGGTGACGGACTTGTCGTTTACGCGACCTGGGATGGCAAGAAACACCCCGTTCGCATCGAAACCCTATTGAAAGATGGGCGAAACGGGACGGGACTGCCGCGCGGAAAATTTGCATTCACCGCCAGCCGAACGTTCCTCGACACGAAGACATTCGAAGACCATCTCGCCGCGGATGTCTACCATCACGTCATCGCCTTGTCCTGGAAATACAACATGGATGCTGTGCTGGCTTGTAGCCTCAAAGAAGCCCGCGACGAGAACACTTGGATCCCCGACTCGGCGTCATGTCCGGAGCCCGGTACATCCATGCGAGTCATCCTGCGCAAGGAAGTTGTCCCCGAGTGGGAGCTTCGCGATTGAACCAAGCTCCCAAATCGATGGCAGTGCTAGAGAACTGCGAGCGCTGGAGTCGCACGACGGAGCGCCTCGAGGCTATTTGCACAGGTGCGATGGCAGCCGGCGTGGTGGCGATCATGGGTCAAACGCTGGCACATCTAGTGCCTTGGGTAACGCGTCCATCGGTCTGCGGTATAGCGTTAGGCGCCGGCATCGCCACCGCCGTCTACGTATGGCGCACAGTGAATCCGATTAGGACCCTAGATCACGTTGCGTGTCGCGCGCTGAAAAGCGATGTGGTCGAGCTCCTGCAGTCCGCAGCAATGGCGACAGGTCGACTTTCGCCGGTCGTCGTTTCTCATGCCGAAGACGCGGCTCAACGTCTACTCTTATTGCCATTGCCGAGGAGACAAAAGCCGCGCTGGTTCGGCGAAGCGGTCGCCTCGATACTCTTGGCTCTGCTCATTGGAATCATCCCTAGCATGGAGAACGCGCGCGATGCCCGGTCGGTGACCCGAGTCCGCGAAGTCGCTTCAAGTGCGTTGAGTGCCAATTTCGATGCGCTAAGCGACGCAGCCGGTGTCGATGAAGCGATTAAGAGACTCCGCGACCCCAAGTTGAGTTTGGAATCAGCCCGCTCCATCGCATCCACTCTCGACGCCGCCGCAAGCGCTTCCGACCCGACGGCGGCGATCGAGCGCCTCAAGGTGGAGCCGGAATGGAATGAGGTGATCGCGGCGTCGGCAACTTCTGGGGGCCGGGACCGACTACGCAGCTTCCTCGCTGGACTGCCGCCCGAGACGCGAGCGCGGCTCGCGGATGCTCTCAAGGACGCATCCAAGCGCCTTTCTGGGAGCGTCGCATCGCGCGCGACGGAATCAGCGGACCAATTAGCCGCAGGTGCGTCGGGGGCCGCGAGTGCGGCCGAAGTGGTCGGAAACTTGGTACGCCTCGAGCGAGCTCGCCGTGACGCAATGGACATCGCTATTGCGCTCCGAAGTGCGGCGGGTGCGGGTGCCACGGTTGCAAGTCCACCCGACGCATCGGCGTCAGGTGCCACTTCAAGCGGACCGGGAGACTTGAGCGGAGGCGAACGCCGGGTGGCGGATGGTCCTGATGCGGCAATCGTACGGCGCTACTTCGAGCTTCGCGATCAGCGCTAACGTCAGCCGGACAAGACTGCAGTGGAGGGCGCCGCAGGCTCTGCGCTCGGCATCATGCGTCCCTGCAAAAGCGACATCAGCGAAACGTACCAGAACCCAGAGACGAAAATGACGAGGAATGGGATTGAACCCCAGAGCCCTTCACGAATCGCATAGACGACTGAAACTGTGAAGTAGACCGCAAGGACCAGCTCAGCGAATGCCACAAGCCCACGGCTCCCACGGTAAAGCCGCGAGGCCCACGCGCCGCCCGCCTTCACCGCAAACTTAGGGGTGCGCACAAACTCGGAGCGATGACCTGCGAGCGCCTCGATCACTGCCTTGGTCTGATTGACGGTAAGTCCGATTCCGATCGCCAGCAGTGCGGGCATCGCAACGATTCGAGACTTCCAATCCTTGTACCCAGCAAATTGTCCGACTGCGTAGAAAGCGATGACGGATGCCGTTGCTGTTAAGAACAACAGGGCGTCGACTACCGCTCCGATCGTACCGTCGGCAATACGAGTTCTGGCCACAAGCATCGGCAGAGTCAGCAAGCACATGAGTGCCATAAGAGGATAGGCCATGTTGCCGGTGAGGTGAAGGAACGCCTCAGACTTCACTTTGAATGGTGCATCGCTGCGCATCACCGACGGAAGGACTTTCAGCATGACCTGAATCGAACCCTTCGCCCACCGATGTTGCTGGGTCTTAAACGCATTCATCTCGACCGGGAGTTCTGCAGGAACAACCAAGTCCGGGTCATAGACGAACTTCCACCCGCGCAGTTGGGCGCGGTATGAAAGATCGAGGTCTTCGGTCAGTGTTTCGGCGTGCCAGCCGCCAGCATCGGCGATAGCGGAGACACGCCAAAGTCCGGCGGTTCCGTTGAAATTAAAGAATCGACCGGTGCGAGCTCGCGCGGGGTGCTCGATCAGAAAATGGCCGTCAAGCAGCATGGCCTGCACGCGAGTAAGCGCCGAGTCGCCCGCATTGACATGTCCCCATCGCCCCTGGACGACGGCGACGCGGGGGTCAGTAAAGTGGTCAACCGAGCGCAGCAGAAACGAGGGTTCCGGCCGAAAATCCGCATCAAAAATGGCGACGATGTCGTACTTCGCCGTGTGCAGTCCCGCGTCAAGAGCACCAGCCTTGAACCCGGAACGGTCAACACGATGGATCAGGGTGATGTCCAAGCCCCTCGACCGCCACGTCGCCACGCAATCGGCAGCGATCACAGTGGTGTCGTCGGTGGAATCGTCGAGAACCTGAACTTGGAGTCGGTCGCGGGGATACTCGATGCGACCAATAGATTCTAATAGTTCCTCGACGACATAGCGCTCGTTGTACAACGGCAACTGAATGGTCACCCCGGGCAGGTCGGACGGAGCATATCGCTGAGCCGGAACTTGGGGAGAATGACGAGTCTGCCACCACCGCCAAAGCAAGGTGTAGCGATGGCTGCCGTAAATCGAAAGCAGGACGAGCACCAGCGCATAGAGGCCGGCGAAAGTGAAAATGAGAGCGACGTCAGCGGCATCGCCGGAGACGGCCTCTCTCAAGAAGCGATTGTTGAAGGTGGTGAAAGTGTGCGCGAACATGAGTCCGAAGCCTTACGGTCCTAGATTTGATTCTAGGAACCGATTGGGGCGGTCGCAAACTACGCTTCTATTATGACTACAACATCCCCCCTCCCCGAGGAATTCGACCTTGAGACCTACGGATTTGACCTTCCGCAGGACCTCATCGCACAGGAACCTCCGAGCGTTCGAGGCCACAGTCGGTTGCTTAGAATCGACCGATCGACGGGGGCTCTCAGGAACTCTGAGATGGTGCATCTCCAAGACCACCTCGAAAAAGGCGACCTCCTCGTGCTGAATGACACGCGCGTCATCAGGGCGCGGGTTTTTGGAGTGCGCCCCGACACATCGGGGCGAGTCGAGTTCCTGTTCCTCGATATCGCGGACGGGTCTGCTACGGCCCTTGTCAAAACTCGTTCTAAGGTCGGGGAGGGCATTACGGCCCGCCTTGGCGAAGAATCCGATGGCATCACACTCCGGGTCGGTCCGCTCCTGCCGGGCGGAGTTCATCGTGTGGAAACCGACCTCACCCGGGATGCGATGGTGGCCGCGCTTGAGCGTTTAGGTCGCATGCCGCTCCCACCGTACATTCACCGCGACAAGGTATCGGACCCTCGCGACCCGATTGATCAGGAGCGCTATCAGACGGTGTACTCGCAATCGCCCGGCGCGGCAGCCGCACCGACGGCCGGACTCCACTTCACCAACAATTTGCTGCGAGCTTGTGCAGAACGTGGCGTTGAAGTCGCCACCGTGACGCTTCATGTGGGTCTCGGGACCTTTAGGCCTGTAGAGCAGCGCGACATCCGACTTCATCAGATGCACGAAGAACGTTTCTCCGTACCCGAATCGACCGCGCAAGCGATCGCGATGACACGAGCGCGAGGCGGTCGTGTCATTGCGGTGGGAACGACGGCCCTGCGCGCACTCGCAGCGGCGATGGTCGATGGTGTCATTCGAGGGGGCGAAGGAACAACCCGTGTGTTCATGCACCCACCGCATCGGATCAACGTTGTCGATGGACTCCTGACCAACTTCCACGTCCCTAAGAGCACGTTGTTCATGCTCGTTTGCGCATTCGGCGGGACCGGAGTTATGAAGCGAGCCTACGCGCACGCCATCGCCGCTCGCTATCGACTACTCTCCTACGGCGATGCCATGCTGATTCTCGCCTCCAAGGCGCCTAATCCTGTCGGTCGTTGACATGACTCACCATCCAGAACAACGTATTCACGCCGTACGCGAGGCCCTGCGTAAGCACGACCATGCGTACTACGTTTTGGATCGTCCGGACATTAGTGACGCCGAATACGATTCCCTGATGCGCGAGCTTCGACAGCTCGAGGCGTTGCACCCCGAGTTCGCCGACGATTCATCTCCGAGTAAACGGGTCGGCGGCCGTCCAGCGCAGGCCTTCACAAAGGCAGTACATCGAGTGCCGATGTTGTCGCTCGAAAACGCGATGGATAGCGACGAGTTCGATGCTTGGGGCGAACGACTGCGCAGGTTCCTTGGAATTGGGGCTCCTTCAGTGATGGCATTCCACGTCGAGCCCAAGATCGACGGGATTTCGATGTCACTTCTCTACGAGAACGGCGTGCTTGTCCGCGCCGCGACGCGGGGCGACGGCGAGGTCGGCGAAGACGTCACGATGAACATCCGCACCATTCGCGGACTGCCGCTCGCCCTTCGTGATGATGAGTCGGGGATTCCACCGCTACTCGAAGTGCGTGGTGAAGTGTATGTGACAAAACGAGACTTTGAGGCATTCAACGCACGCCTCCCGGAGGGAGAGCCGCCGTACGCAAATCCGCGCAACTTCGCCGGCGGCTCTGTTCGTCAACTCGATCCAACGATTTCCGCGTCGCGCCCGCTTCGAATCGCGCTCTATGCGATCCCAGATGGCCGAGCCCTCGGCGTCAAAAATCAAACTGAGGTTCTTGACCGCCTCGCGCGCCTCGGCCTCCCCACGGTGGCCGACTTTAATCGGACATGCGTTGACATCGAGGCATGCAAGTCTCGTTGGACGGAGCTCGACGCAACGCGTGAATCACTGCCTTTCGAGATCGACGGAGTTGTGATCAAAGTCGACGACCTCGCGATCCAGGAGAAACTCGGATTCAAATCGCGCGAACCCCGCTGGGCTATCGCGTGGAAATTTGCGGCTCGCGAGGCGGTCACAAAACTGCTCGATATCGTGGTTTACGTAGGACGTACTGGAGTTCTAACTCCCACGGCGCTGCTTGAGCCCGTCTCCGTCGGCGGTGTCACCGTCTCAAACGCTTCACTCCACAACGCCGAGCAAGTCGCGCGACTCGACCTTCGCGTCGGAGATATCGTCACGGTGGCGCGCGCAGGAGATGTCATCCCGCAGATTGTTCGCGTCGCCGAACCTGCGGTTCCTCGTGCGAGTGCCTTCGCAATGCCTACCCATTGCCCCTCGTGCGGAACCGCCGTGGTGAGGGCCGACGAGGAAGTCGCAGTTCGATGCCCCAATCGATCCTGCCGAGAACAACTCAAGGCGCATCTCCGGCATATCGCATGGAAAGACAACCTTGACATCGATGGGTTGGGGGACAAGTTGATCTCACAACTTGTCGATCGCGCGTTGGTCAACTCTGTCGGTGACTTGTTCAAGATTGACGTTGACTCCCTCGCGGATCTCGATCGCATGGGCGAGAAGTCTGCTCGCAATGTGGTTCTGTCGATTGCGGCTGCCAAGACCCGCCCGTTGCAAAAGTGGATTTCTGCGCTCGGAATTCGCCATGTCGGAGCCGTTGTCGCAGCTACGATCGCAGATCACAGTCGATCCTTGTCCGCGTTTCGTGGATTGACTCGCGAAGCTCTACTTTCAATGCCCGATGTCGGCGAGATCGTCGCCGATTCCGTGGTCAACTGGCTGCAAGATCCGAGCAACCTCAAACTCCTCGATACGCTCGAGTCATCTGGAGTAAGTCCTGAACCCCCGAAGGTTCGATCCGATGACGGACCATGCAAAGGAATGACTGCGGTCGTCACAGGGACACTCGACGGATTAGACCGCAAGGAGGCCGAAGAGCTTCTACGCGATGCCGGGGCGAAAGTGGCGAGCTCGGTTTCGAAGGCGACAACGTTCTTGTTGGCCGGTGAAAAAGCCGGATCGAAACGCGAGAAGGCTGATTCGCTCGGCGTCCCCGTTTTGGATCTTGCCTCAGTACAAACTTGGCTCGCCGGAGGCGCTCGTCCGTTTTAGATCGCCCCCCGGCGAAGTCGGTTCATCAACTCAGCAGCGGTCGACTCAGGATCCTCCGCACCGCATAGCGCTGACGAAACAGCGACTCGATTGACGCCAACGGCTAGCAGCATCGGAAGATTGTCGAGAGTGATTCCCCCGATACAGAACACAGGCTTCGTGGTTGCGAACGTCGAGTCGATACTTGGAACACCAAGACCCGAGAGCTGTTTCGTCGACGTGGCGAAGATGGGACCGAATCCCAGATAGTCCGCACATGAAAGATGGGCAGCCTCGACTTGCGGACGGTCATGCGTTGAGAGTCCAAGCAACCTGTCGTCACCAACCCAGTGCCGCGCCATCTCCGGCGTTAGGTCATCCTGACCGAGATGGGCCCCGTCCGCGTCGGCCAGCACGGCGATATCAGGGCGGTCGTTGACGATAACGAGGGCTCCGAATGGCTCAGCAACACGGCGGACCTCGAGAACCCACTCGATGAGATCGACATCACTCAGTGCCTTCTCTCGGATTTGGACGATTCCTACGCCGCCCGCCAACGCCCCTCGAACGACATCGAGGGGCGGACGACGGCACAGTCCCCGGCTCAAAATGAGGTAGAGGCTCGCACGCGTGAGGGAATCGTGACGCCCGGCCGGATCCATACCGCCAACCCTAGCGCAGATCGCCCGATTGTCGTTATCGTCACCCATGGTCGTGACCTCCCCTTCCACAGAACATCCGAGCTTCGACGCGCTCCGCGCGACAGCAATCGAGTGGTTAAAGGGGGGGGGCGCTGTAGCGGCCGGGCTGCTCGTTCCAGGGCTCGGCCATCTGTTCGTCGGACGAGCCCGGAGGGGCCTTCTTTGGTTCGGCGCAATCGTGATCTTGGTGAATTGGCAGATGACTTCGGCACTCACGAACACCGCTGCACCGCTTCCGGCTCCGCTGCCAGGGGTGCAGTCCGCTTCCGATTGGGCACTTTCGACCCTCCTACCTACGGAGTACATGGGCTTCATTGGCACCGTCGCGCCATTGTGGCTTATTGCTTTCCTCGACGTCGTTCTATGCGTCGCGGTTCCATTGGTCCCGGCATGGCGACGCTTTCGTGAGACTCGTCTGCGCGATGCTGCCGCACATGTCGTTCGTGGAGAGCATCCAGAAGCTCTTCGTGAACTCGCCCGCATCCGATTCGTCGATCGCAGCGATCCGGCCGCGTGTCTCTGGACGGCGCTTACGCTGAGGCTCGCCGGCCGACCGCGGGACGCCCTTCGCTATGCATCACGTCCATTGGCCAGCCGTTGCGATGCGACGTTTAAGCGCACCTTCCGACCCGCGCTCCTTCACGAAGTCGACGTGATTGTTGCCGAAATACAATTCGACGAAAAGAACGCTAACGCGGCATCGCAGCGATAAGCCGTTCGAGTTCAGCGGCAACGTCAAGCGACCTCGCATGGACGCGGAGCGCCTCGAGACGACCTCGCGGCGTTGCCGCAAGATCCCGCGAAACCTGTCTCAGATCTCCGAGAGTTAGGCGCGCACGACGCTCGACGCGAGCTTGAATCAACTCCGCAACATCAGGCCCATTCCAGCCGATAAGATGACGATCCAACATCTCGGCAAGATGTGGATCAGCGCCGGGTGCGTCAGCTTTGTCAATGAGGCTGCGTAACGCAGGCATGTCGCCCGTCAGGATGACCCCTAGCATTGCGGCGGACCGCAAATCGTTGATGGGATGTTCGCTCGACAGTTTGCCCAATGACTCGACGGGAATCGGGGAGCCGAGCGTAGTGCGCATGAGACGCTCAATTGTCAACGTGTCCGAGGATGACTGGCCGAGCGTGGTCATCGCCGTCGCGCGCTCCTCGGCCCGACGCCTAGGATCGTCAGCGACATTCGCGAGCCAACCATCTCGACCTTCGAAACGACTGTGCCCCACAGAAGCAATGGCACGTTGACGGACGTCGAGATCATCCGTGGTTTCGAGCAAGGAGGAGAGTCGATCGATAGACTTTGCAGTTCCTATGTCGCAGAATCGATCGGCTGCGCCGAGCGGGTCGAGTTTCCAGATTTCGGTCACCGCACCGATGAATCGCTCATTGGGAATCGCTTTGACAATCCACTGAAACCACCAGCGGAATGTCGGGTCTTGCACGCGGTCAAACACCTCGATCAGATAATCCAAGTCCTCCGGTGTGACGGCCCCCATTAGGGCATGGATCTGCGCGGTGACCTTCGCCCGATCGACGTGCCCCAACTCCATGGAGGCTGTCGCCTCGAGAATCGCCTTCATGGCTGCGCCCACTGCACCGTATGCGCGGTGAAGCTCGTCGATATGCGATGTCCTCAACAGGGAAGTTCGGTCCACGCTGGTGATTGAGGGGGGGGGGCCGACCGGTGCCACAACCGTGCCCGTCTTGTCGATCGAGGCTGCCGGGTCCGACGGTGTCGGATTGAAATCCACCGACTTCGGGGCAAGCAATACCCAACCGACGACCAAGCCGGATGCAATCACGACCGTTAAAAGAAAGGATTTCATTTGTCTGCCAAATCGTCAGCCGAGGGCCGAGCCCCTGCAGCCTTCTGCCATCGTGTCACCGCAAATTCAGGGAGAAAGCCCCGAAGTGTGGTGCATCTTGCCACGCCAAGCACTTTAGCCCCGAGCACAGTATCGGGAACGTAAGTTGCTAGAGCAGGTTAGTCATCATGCCACGTCTCTTCTACGGAAGCACGCGGCTTGCCCCCCCATAAACGGCCCACACGGCCCCGGAGAGCACCTCATGGCAACGCTTCGTCCCCTTCACGACAAGATCATCGTTCGTCGGCTCGATGCTCAAGAGAAGACCAAGGGTGGGATCATCCTCCCTGAGGCCGCCAAGGAAAAGCCGCGCGAGGGCAAGGTAGTTTCGATCGGCGAAGGCCGGCTCCTCGACAACGGCAAGCGGTCCAGTCTCCAGGTGAAGTCGGGAGATCGCGTGATCTTCTCGTCTTACGCCGGCAGCGAGATCAAAGTGGATGGCGAAGAATTCCTCATCCTCGGCGAGGACGACGTTCTCGCGGTCGTCGAATAACAAGAAACAATCGGAGCCGATACGTCGGCACCCCTAGGAGCACACCATGGCAGCCAAGAAAATTGCATTTGACGCGGAGGTCTATGAGAGCCTTCGTTCGGGCGTTCGCAAACTTGCACGCGCAGTGAAGGTCACCCTCGGCCCGCGCGGTCGCAACGTTGTAATTGAGAAATCCTTCGGCTCACCCACCGTCACCAAAGACGGCGTGACCGTGGCGCGCGAGATCACCCTCGAAGATGCCTACGAGAACATGGGCGCCCAGATGGTGAAGGAAGTCGCCTCAAAGACATCGGATGTCGCGGGCGACGGCACCACATCCGCCACCGTCTTGGCTGAGGCCATCTTCGACGAAGGTCTCCGTAATGTCATCGCGGGTGCTTCGCCTATCGGCATTAAGCGCGGCATCGATCTCGCCGTCGAGCAAGTCGTAGCCGAACTCAAGAGAATGGCTCGCCCGGTCAAGGGCAAGGATGAGATCGCCCAAGTCGGGACGATTGCCGCCAACAACGATCCCACAATCGGCAAGCAAATTGCCGATGCCATGGAGAAGGTTGGCAAGGACGGCGTCATCACCGTCGAGGAAGGCAAGTCGCTCGAGACTTCAGTCAACCTCGTCGAAGGCATGCAGTTCGACAAGGGCTATCTGTCACCCTACTTCGTGACCGATCCTGGCACGATGTCAGTCACGTTCGACAAGCCGTTCATCCTTATCCACGAGAAGAAGATCTCGGCGGTCAAGGACATCATCCCGATCCTCGAGAAGACCTCGCAGGCAGGCCGCCCGCTCCTCATTGTCGCCGAGGACGTTGACGGTGAAGCCCTCGCCACGCTCGTGGTGAACAAGCTCCGCGGCACCATTCAGATCTGCGCCGTGAAGGCGCCGGGATTCGGCGATCGTCGCAAGGCGATGCTCGAAGACATGGCGATCATCACGGGTGGACAGATGATTGCCGAAGAGATCGGCAAGTCGCTGGAATCCGTCACCTTGAAGGATCTCGGCACCGCGGAGAAGGTCGTTATCGAGAAGGAAGCCACCACCATCATCAATGGCGGGGGCAAGAAAGACGCAATCTCGGGACGCATCGCACAGATCCGCAACGAGATCGGCATCGCGACTTCCGACTACGACCGTGAGAAGCTCCAAGAGCGACTCGCCAAACTCGCCGGTGGCGTTGCTCAGATCGAAGTCGGTGCCGCCACCGAAGTCGAAATGAAGGAGAAGAAGGCCCGCGTTGAAGACGCGTTGCACGCGACTCGCGCGGCCGTTGAAGAAGGAATCCTCCCGGGCGGTGGCGTTGCGCTTCTCCGCGCATCGGACATTCTCAACCCGGAGAAGGCTGAGGGTGACCTCAAGATTGGCGTGGCGATCATCAAGCGCGCCTTGTCCGCCCCGATCCGTCAAATCGCCGACAACGCCGGCTTCGATGGCTCGGTAGTCGTCCAGAAGGTTCGTGAAGCGAAGAATCCCAACGAGGGATTCAATGCCGCGACGGGTGTCTACGAGGACCTGATCAAGGCCGGGGTCGTCGACCCAGCCAAGGTCGTCCGCTCGGCACTCCAACACGCTGCATCCGTTTCCTCTCTCCTCCTTACGACGTCGGCCCTCATCTCGGAGATCCCCGAGAAGAAGAAGGCTGCGCCGGGCGGCGGCGGTGGTGGAATGGGAGGCATGGGTGGTATGGGCGGAATGGGTGGCATGGGCGGCATGGATTTCTGATCCGACACCTTCCAACGGCCGACGAAGGCGCGTTCACCGCAAGGTGGCCGCGCCTTCTGCCTTGCGGCGAGGCAGCACCCCTCGGAAAGCCAGAGAAACCACTCCCACGCGAGGACTGGCGGTTGACTCCGACCGCTCCTGCTGTCACCTTGTTGCCTCACGGCGAACCCCGTCGGATACCCACCCATGCGCAGGCCCCTTATTGCCGGTAACTGGAAAATGAACCTCGGTCACGCGGATGCCCTCCGCTTGGCTGATGGCTTGTTCGCGGGCATCGACGTCCCTCCGGACAGGGACTGCGCCATCTTCCCTCCATTCACGAGCCTCCAGGCCATTAGCGAGAAGCTCCGTTCGAGCCCCATCCGTGTCGGTGCCCAGAACTGCTACCCCGAGCCTGACGGCGCGTTCACCGGCGAGATCTCGTGCTCAATGCTCAAAGCCGCCGGCGCCTCCATGGTCATTATTGGCCATAGCGAACGTCGTCATGTGCTCGGAGAATCTGACGCGATGGTGAGCCGCAAGGTCAAGGCAGCTCTCGCCCATCGTCTCAAGCCCATCGTCTGCATAGGTGAAACGCTCGCCGAACGTGACGCGGGCAGAACGTCGGATGTCGTCATCACGCAGCTGCGCCGAGGCCTCGATGGCCTTACTGCCGATGCGATGCGCGACGTCATTTTGGCGTACGAGCCGGTTTGGGCCATCGGCACCGGCAAGACCGCGACTCCGGCACAGGCACAGGAAGTTCACGCGTCCTTGCGCGCTGAACTCGGCGCTTTGTTCGGAAAGCCGCTCGCGGAAGACACACTCATTCTCTACGGCGGCTCGGTGAAGCCCTCGAATGTCGATGGCTTGATGGCCATGCCCGACGTCGATGGCGCCTTAGTCGGCGGCGCAAGCCTCGACGAATCCGAATTCCATCGCATCATTTGGTTCGAAGCACCGGAAGGCTGATCCCATGCACATCGTCCGAATCATCCTCAATGTTGTTTTCGTCATCGTATGCCTCATGCTCATTGCTGTCGTCCTCATCCAAGAGGGCAAGGGCGGTGGGTTCGGCAACGCCTTCGGCGGAATGGGTGGCGAAGTCTTCGGTCACGGTGCCACAGGAGTCAATAAACTCACGTCTTGGCTCGCAGGCATCATGATCGCCATCGCCATGGTATTGGCCAAAACGTCCGGAATGTGACATGAAGTCGCACCTGCAAGCATTCCGCGATGCCGAGGCGCTTCTCGAGGGACACTTCCAGCTTTCAAGCGGACTCCACTCGACGCAGTACATCCAATGCGCGCGGGTTCTCATGTCTCCTGCGGTTGCGGAAACGCTTTGCCACGATCTCAAGGGGCGCTGGACAGGCGAAACCCCTGACGTCATCGTCGGACCCGCGCTCGGCGGCGTCGTAGTCGGTTATGAACTCGCCCGTGCTTTCGGAGTACCAGGCATCTTTGCCGAACGCGAGAATGGGAAGTTCGCGATTCGTCGCGGCTTCACCATTGCTCCCGGCCAGCGCGTGATCGTCGCAGAAGACGTCGTCACGACCGGCGGTTCGGCATCGGAAGTCGTCGATCTGATCACACGCCTCGGCGGCAAGGTCGTCGGAGTCATGTGCCTTGTCCAACGCACGGAGCGTAATCCTTTCCAGGTTCCGTTCGTCTCGCTTGAAGTGCTGATCCCGCCGACGTGGGCTCCAGCGCAATGCCCGCTCTGTCTTGCAGGCGGAACGGCCGTGAAGCCCGGATCTCGTCCGGGCGCACTCGCCGGCCCCACAGCCTGATTCGAGGCCCCATGGTTCGCAGCATGACGGGATTCGGTGTGGGAAATGCGGGGCAAGGCCCTCGCACAGTGACGGCCGAGGCTCGGTCAACGAACCACCGATTTTTGAAGGTCTCGATCCACTCGCCACGGATCCTCGAAGGCGCATCCCCAGCCATTGAGGCCCTCGTGAAATCAAAATGCTCTCGAGGGGCTATTGATGTATCAGTGAAGTGGTCCGCCGAGACAACGACATCATTCGTGCGCCTCGATGCCGCTGTCCTCAAAGCGCGCCTCGATGAATTGACGTCAATTTACGCTTCCGTCGGCGCCACCGCGAGTCAAGGCGAACTCATGGCACAAGCCCTCCGACTACCTGGCGCCATCGGCACAGATGCCTCGGGGACTCCCGACGAGGCTCTGCTTCGATTGGCTGAAGAAGCTGCGTCGGAGGCAATCAAAGCCCTTCTCAAGGCACGTGAGACGGAAGGCACTGCGCTCGCTCGCATTCTAGAAGAAGGAGTGGTTGATCTCGAAAAGACATGCGCACAATTCGAGCAACGTGCCTCGGCCGCCGTCCGAGAAGCCCGCGATCGCATGGTGACTCGAGTCAATGCGCTTTTGAATGAAGTTCGCCCGCTGCTCGTGATCAACGATGAGCTTCTGTTGCGCGAGGCTTCCATCGCTGCCGACCGTGCCGACATCGCGGAAGAGGTCTCGAGGCTTCGAACCCACATCGCACACTTCCGCACGGTCCTACATGAAGGCAAAGACACGGGACGCCGCCTTGACTTCCTCCTCCAGGAGATGCTGCGCGAGGTGAACACCACAGGCTCAAAGTCGTCGGACACGTCGATGGCACATGCTGTTGTTGAGGCAAAAACGGCGATCGAACGACTCAAAGAGCAGGTAGCGAACGTTGAGTGACCGGATCGTGATCCTGTCGGGCCCGAGCGGGGTCGGGAAAAGTTCCCTTATTTCGAGGATCCGGGAACGAAGGCCGGAGGTCCGCTTGGCTGTATCGGCCACCACGCGCGCCCCGCGCCCCGGCGAGATCAACGGACTCCACTACCATTTCATCTCCCGCGAGACCTTCGAACGCAACATTCAGCATGGCGATTTCCTAGAATGGGCCGAGGTCCACGGCAACCTCTACGGGACCCCCCGAGAATCAGTGGAAACTCTTGCAGCGCAAGGGTTTGTGATCCTTCTTGATATCGACGTGCAGGGCTTCCGAAACGTCCGGAAGATTCGTCCGTCGACCCCCGCGATCTTCATTGCTCCGCCGGATGCCTTAAGCCTCGAGGAACGGCTCCGCAAACGGGGCTCCGAAGACCCTGCAACCCTCGCAAAACGACTCGACGGGGCCCGTGCCGAGCTCGCCGCCATGGCCGAATATGATTCCGTCATCGTGAATGATGACCTTGAACGGGCGGCCCGCGAGTTGGAACACTTACTTGGAGTTTGACCGGGTCACCCCCGGGAACAACGATGACCCATCCTAATCTGCAGCAGGCGAAGCTCGAAGGCGTCTATCACGACGTCGGCGGCGTGTTCAAAGCGACCGTCCTCATCCAGAAGCGCCTCCGCGAACTCAATCGAGGCGCAAAGCGCTTGGTTGAAGAGCAGGACAAAAACACGATCGTCACGGTGATTCGTGAGATCGAGGCGCATCGATTGGATCTTCTTCCCGATACGGATGAGAACCGCGAGGCCGTCCGCGCAGAGCTCGAGGGTTTCACCGGCGTGCCTCGGCAACCGGAAGTTGAAGCCTCGACTGCGAACGAAGACGAGCTCGAGCGCCGCATTTTCTTGGCGCTTAACAAGCAACCGCCCGCAGGGCGTTGATCGATAGGGTTGCCCCGTGCCTCGCGTCGTCCTCGGCGTTTCCGGCAGTGTGGCAGCCCATCGCGCTCTCGACATCGCGAGCGATCTGACCAAACGCGGCATTGAAGTCGATGCCGTCATGACTCGAGGGGCGCAGGAATTCCTGCGCCCTTTGGCATTTGAGGCCATCACCCGACGCCCCGTTACGACGTCAGTTTTCGGAGATGGCAGCGGGGGCGCTTATGCGCACTTGCGTCTCGCGACTGAAGCCGATGTTCTCGTGGTGGCCCCGGCAAGCGTCAACGCCATCTCTCGGCTAGCTCACGGACTCTGCGACGACGCCCTCTCGACCGTCGCCTACTCATTTGACGGGCCCCGCATCATCGCCCCCGCAATGAATCCGCGAATGTGGGCCAACCCCCTGACTGGAAGACACTTACTGACCCTGACTCAATTAGGTTGGAGCGTCGTACCTCCGGTTTCCGGCGATGTCGCATGTGGGGATCACGGCATCGGCAGATTGGCTCCGGTACCGGATATTCTCGCCGCCATCGATTCGGCCCTCAGCCGCCGCTAGGCCATGCACATCGTCATCACGGCGGGACCAACCCGCGAGCCGATCGACGACGTTCGCTTCCTTTCAAATGGAAGCACTGGGAGGATGGGCTTTGAAGTAGCGGCTGCGGCATCGGCCTTAGGGCACCAAGTGACCCTAGTGAGCGGCCCTTCGAATGAACCCGCGCCGCAAGGGGTCAAGGTGGTTCGAGTGACCACCGCAGTCGAAATGCGCGACGCTTTCATGCAAGCCTTCGCCCTCGACGGCGACGCGTGCGTCATGACCGCGGCGGTCTCCGACTATCGCCCTGCGACCCGGGTTCAGGGGAAGCTCAAAAAAGGGCACGACCAGATTACCCTCGAACTCGTGAAGAACCCTGACATTCTGCGGGAAGCGGGTATAGTGGCCCACGGTCGTCCAGTCGTCGGGTTCGCGCTTGAGGCGCTGCCAGACGACCAGGCACTGGCTGCGGCGCGCGGCAAGCTTGTCGATAAAAGTGCGACTCTGATCGTACTCAATAAGACAAGCTCGCTCGGGTCGGGGGACGTGCGGGGAGTGGTGCTGGTGACTCGCGAGGAAGCGGTTCCTCGCGGGGATCTCAGCAAATCAGCACTCGCTCGCGAGTTAGTGCGTTTCATCGAGCAACGCGCCATCCGCATGGGGAGCGGTCATGGAACATCCGAACGGGACAACGCCGATATCGGTCAGGGTCGGGATCCGGAAGGACCCGAGCGCTGCTGACATTCCGTACCCGCGTTACATGACGCCGGGTGCCGCGGGTGTCGATCTGCACGCTGCCGTTGACGAAAGTGTGATCGTTCGGATGGGAGAAGTGAAGAAGATCCCAACCGGACTGTTCCTTGAGATTCCCGCCGGCTTCGAAGGCCAAGTGCGTGCGCGCTCGGGTTTGGCACTGGAGAAGGGCCTCGCACTGGTGAATGCGCCGGGCACTATCGACTCCGACTACCGGGGTGAAGTCGGAGTGATCGTCACGTGTTTGTCGTCGACCCCCATGCTGGTTCGACGCGGAATGCGGATCGCGCAACTCGTCTTCGCGCCCGTCGCACGCGTGGAATTTGACGTTCGCGAGTCCCTCGCCCCGACAGAACGCGGGATCGGCGGATTCGGTTCAACAGGCGCCGCCGCATCGTCAAATGGGGCGTCGACTTGACCACTGCTCCGTTGCGCCCGCTGACTCGTTGGCGTCTTGCGATTCTCGCATGGTCGACGGTCGCCGTCGCCCTCTGGCTTGCGGTGGCCTTCGCTACTTACGCGCCGCAAGGTAGTTCAGGAGCAGTCAACCTGAGTGGCCGGATCGCGTCCTATCTGGCAATGGCGGTGGTCGAGGGATTCGGCCTTGGGGCTTTCGCCCTTCCCTTTTTCCTCGTTTTTGTCGGTTGGCGAATTAGATCCGGGCAGGAGATTCCGCGTCCTCTGCTCAAACTAGGTGGTGTATTCGCCGCAATGCTCGCGCTCGGCATTGTCGCGGAAATCGCCCTTCCGTCTCGTCACTTCCCGAAGAACGTCGCGCCTCTGGGCGGGATTATCGGAAATTGGGTCGGAGCACGAATGTCCCTCTCCATGGGACGCGGACTTGGCGCAGTCGTAGCCACGATTGCTCTGGCGGGTGCAGCGTTTCTTGCGACTGATCGATTCCTCCTCGATGCGATCGCCGACTGGCTCGGCAGAACTTTCCCGCCGAAGTCCCCGGCCGAGAAGGAACGCGAACGCAAACGCAAGGCGGAGAAGCTCAAGTCTGAGTCGTCCGCGGTTGTCATCGAATCACCAGACTCGGATGAACCCGGCGTGACTGCAGCTGATGCCGGTAGCGCCGACATCGACGTCCCATTGGCCGACTCGGATGAGGTCGCGCGCCCGGCTCGCCGCAAGAAGGCGAAGATCGATGCAACTCCGGAGCTTTTCGACCAAGACGAGGACACCGCAGAAGAAGAGCGAACGCCACCCGAAATCAAAGCCAGCGCGCCGCAGAAGCCATTCCTTCGTCCAAGTGGCGAACAGATTCAAGTCATCAACCTCGGAAGGAAAGGCCGCGGCGGCAAGTACGAACTTCCTCCGGTGACGTTGCTTGAAGAGCCCGTCACACCCGATCAGGTCGAAAGCCCCGAACACCTGCAGAAACGCGCGGCGGAGATCACACAGCTTCTCGCTGACTTCAGCGTGAAGGCCTCAGTGATCGAGATCGAACCAGGTCCTGTAGTCACGCGGTTCGTTCTCGACATTGAGCGTGGACGAAAGATATCGTCGATCATCGGACTCGCCGACGACCTCGGCCTGCGGCTCGAAGTGGGAAGCGCGTTGCGCATCGCGAAGATTCCAGGTCGGCCGCATCTCGGCATCGAGATCCCCAGCCGATATCGCAAGACGGTTTGGATGCGCGATCTCGCGGCAGTCGCGGCCGAGAATCCCCGCTTCAAAAAGGCCACGATTCCAATTTTCCTTGGGCTAGACGCCCAAGGCAACCCAGTCATTGAAGACCTGTCGACGATGCCCCACCTGCTCGTTGCCGGTCGAACGGGCGCGGGTAAGAGCGTGTTCCTCAACTCGCTCATTCTGTCGATTCTGATGACGAGACACCCGGAGGATGTCCGCCTCGTCATGATTGACCCCAAGCAGGTTGAGCTTAAGGTCTATCAGGGCATCCCCCACTTGCTCACGCGCGTCGAGAGCAACCCGAAGAAGGCCCTCCAGATTCTTGACTGGGCTGTCCTGCAGATGGAAGAGCGATACGAAGTGCTTGCCGTATGCGGTGCGCGAAACCTCGCCGCCTACAACAAGATGGCTAAGGAGGAGCGACGAATCGCTCTTGAGAAGTGCTTCACTCCTGAACAAATGGCACGCGTGCCCGAGCGCATGCATTCGATCGTCGTCATCGTCGATGAGTTTGCCGATCTCATCATGGCGACCGGTAAAGAGCTCGAAACCGCAATCGCTCGCCTTGCCCAAAAGGCGCGCGCCGTCGGCATTCACGTTGTCCTCGCAACGCAACGCCCAGAAGTCAGGGTCATCACTGGCCTTATCAAGGCGAACTTGCCTTCACGTGTGGCGTTTCAAGTGCGATCGTCAATCGACTCTCGCACCATCATCGATCGCATGGGTGCGGAACGGCTCCTCGACAAGGGCGACATGCTCTACCTCTCATCCGACCGCGATGACCCCTTGCGCGTGCAAGGCCCGTTCTGCTCAGACGATGAGGTGTCGCGCGTCGTGGCCTATTTGCGCGAGAAAGCATCAGGGTTGTACGAATCAACCTTGATCGCCGTCGGAGCTGGTGACAATTCCGGCGCGAATGCCGAGGGAGCCGACCTCGACGAGAAATTCGACGAGGCCGTTGAGTTGTGCTTCGATACCGGCCAAGCGTCGACGTCTTGGTTTCAACGACAACTCGGAATCGGCTATGCGCGAGCGGGTCGTCTCGTTGATTCCCTTGCGAACGCAGGGATCATCGGCCCGCCCAATGGATCAAAGCCGCGTGACATTCTGATCGCTCGTGAGGACTGGGAAAAGCGAAAGGCCTCACGCGGACGAGGCCAAGGCGAGGCGGGAGCCTCCGCCGGAATGTGATTCAGCCGATGGAGACCACCATGAACAAGGATTCGACATCAGAGAGGGTCAAAGGGATGTCGCTTTTGTCCCCCGCCCTTTTGGCATGGTTCGTCGCGGTGGCCGGATTCACGATGGCCGTTGTGCCGCTCGTGCGCGGCCATGGGCAGTGGATTCCTGCGTCCGTGATCGGAACGACCCCAACGGCGGTGCTGTTTTCGTGTTTCGCCCTGTTCGCCGCGCATTGGTACATCTCCGGGCGACTCCGCGCGCCGATTCGCAAGGTACTGACTGTCGCCGTCATCGTGCTACCGATGGTCGCGCTGATGGGTGCGATTTCGGGCCCAAGCTCCATCGGAAGCCGTTTCGGTGGCAGCTACGGCGTCCTTTTCGCAACGCTTACAGCAAGCCTGCCCGCGTGGATTTCAGTCAGCATCTACGGCGTCGTGACATTTTTCGGACTCCTCCTCGCCGCTCGCATGCTGCTCATGCCACCACCAGTTCGGGGAGACGTCTTCGAGACGCTGACCCAGAATGCCAAGCGCGCCGGCGAATCCCGGCTCGGAGTCTCGGCGGAAACATCTCCCACTGCGCGTTCGGCAGCCAAACCCATTGCAGCCTCCATCGAGGACGACTCGCCGTTGTTCGGCTGCATCCAGGGCGAAGAGGATTCGGGACGATCCACAAGCGCGTCGATGACATCCTTGCCTGAAATCGATGAGGCTCCACCGCAAGCAGCGGACCCGCCCCACTTCACGATCGCTTCGCCACCGCGCCTCGATCAGCCTGAACTCGAAGTCGACGACGACTCGGACCTACGTGTCGACGATCCGGTCGAAGAAGCCTCCCATGCACGGCTAGAAATGGCTGCATTCTTCGAGTCTCCGATGGCGGAGTCCGAAGCACTGGCGCTAGGCAGCGACGCGGCTGGGCCCATCCTCGCGGAAGCTGATGTGATGAGTGAATCCGCGGCAATCGTGGATGAGCCGTCGGCCGCGGTGTTCGAAGAGGTCATTGAGGAAGTCGTTCACGCGACTACCTCTAAGCCGGTGCGAGAAGACACGCCCTCGACTCGGATTATCATTGCGTCGCCACTCGTTGTTCAGGCGACCGCGCCCGAGTCGACATTCGACGAACACGCTGCACTTCAGGCTGCCGTGTCAGAACCTGCATTCTCAGCACCGATTGTTGAGTCCCATCCACCCGCGTCGTGTGTGGTGGAATCGACACCCATGATTGAATCGTTGTTCGGTGAGCCTGCGAGCCCATCCGAGCCTCTCCGAAAGGCTCGCCGTCGCATGGAGCGAGGTGATTGGGCCTCGTGGGAGGACACGCCCACGCGCGCCCGCAAGCCGATCCAGGAGGTAACTCCGATCGTCTCGTCTACTGGTGAAATTCCGCCATCCCTCGAAGTTCACTCCGAGGGACTCTCTTACAACTCCGAGGCATCGGAGACAGTTCCTTCTGAGCTGACTGGCCCATCACCCGAATCGATCACCGAAGTTGAGTCAAAGGACGACGGCACGTTGATCGAGAGCGCCGCCACGCCGCTGTTGGCCGTTTCGACTCCGATGGAGCGCGATGACGAGTTTCTGGCTTACGACGACGAGGAAGAGGAGGAAGAATCCGACGACGAACCAGTCGCCACTCAGGCTTCGACTCCGGTCGTTTCGGAACTTGGATTTGACTTCGAGGCTGAGCACTTAGGCCGGGCTCTCGAGCTCGCCGAGCAGGCCGGCTACGCATCCATCGGGCTGTTCCAGTCCGAAATGAAGGTGCCTTTCACCACCGCTGCAATGATTATCGAGAGACTGGTTGCTGACGGTTTCATCGGCCCACTCGGCCCGTCTGGGCGCCGGACGGTGCTGACGCTCGGCGAGTCGGGCGAGGCCTCGGCAGAAGCCTGAGCGCGCTCAGCATAGAAATCCCGCCGAAAGGGGCCGACCGCCCCTTTCGCCGTTGGGGCGAGGTGGGCTAACGTCACCTCCCCCCTCAAGGGATCCACTCACGTGAAAACCCGCCGCACCGTTTCCCTCGTATCGCTTGGCTGCCCCAAGAATCTGGTGGACAGCGAAGGCCTAGTCGGAACGCTGCTCTCGAATGATTTCCGGGTCGTCCATGACCCGGCTGAGTCAGAGGTGGTGATAGTCAACACGTGTGGATTCCTTGACGCTTCCCGCAAGGAGTCCTTAGACGCCATCAGGCAAGCGGTCTCATTGAAGGCCACGAAGGGCGTTCAGGGAGTGCTCGTCGCCGGCTGCATGGTCGGCAACTACAAAGAGCTCCTTGAGAAGGAGGCGCCAGGCGTCGACGGCCTCGTTGGATTCGGGGACTACCATCGCATCGACCGCATTGTGGAGGGGCTCGTCCCATCTCACGCCGCGCCCGAGTTTGGCGCCGAGAGGCGACGAGTCGACGCCGCGTTGACTCCGCGCCACTACGCGTACCTCAAGATCTCCGAGGGTTGCGATCACACCTGCGCGTTCTGCGTCATTCCATCCATTCGCGGTCCGATGCGATCGGTGCCAATCGAAGATTTGGTCGAACGAGCGAGGGTCCTCGCGGCACGAGGCGTCCGTGAGCTCAACGTTGTTGCACAAGACTCGACGGTCTACGGTGCGGACGTTTACGGCGAGCTACGACTTCCTGCGCTACTTAAGCGACTCGATGCCGTCGAAGGCCTTGATTGGATCCGCCTCCTCTACGCCTATCCAACCGAAGTGACGGACGAACTCATCGCCGTGTTGGCTTCGGGCAAGCGCGTTCTGCCTTGGCTTGATGTTCCGATCCAGCACGCCTCAGATGCCGTTTTGGCCCGGATGCACCGAGGGCATGGTCGAGCTGTTCTTGAACGTTTAGTGGAACGATTGCGCCGTTCCCACGCGTCGTTTGCAATCCGCACAACAGTCATCGTGGGCTTTCCAGGGGAGACCGAGCAAGATTTCTCGGCACTCCTCGACTTCCTCCGCTTCGCCCGGTTCGAGCGACTTGGCGCGTTCCGGTATTCGCAAGAGCCGGGAAGCCCTGCAGCACTCCTTGATGGACAGGTCCCTGATGAAGTCAAGGACGAACGCTGGCATCGATTGATGCAGTTGCAACAGGACCTGGCATTTGAAGCCGCCCGCACTCGAATCGGAACCATCATGGACGTTCTCGTCGATGCGGCCAAAGAAGGACCGCGACCTGCGCGTTGCCGCTCTTGGCTCGATGCGCCGGAGATCGATGCTGGAGTTCTCGTCGATGATGCGTCGCTCAAGGCCGGCGAACGTGTTCAGGTGCGAATTACGGAGGCGCGAGGTTACGACCTTGCGGGAATCCGTGTCTGACGGAACTACAGCCAAGGGGGCACCGGCTTGGAACAACCTTCCGAACCGGATCACCGTGGCCCGCCTGCTCGCGAGCATCGTTCTATTCGTGCTCCTCGCCAATCTGCCCGAGGGCCCAAGCGAGTCACGTCGCTCCATGGCGTCCATCGCACTCTGGCTTTTTGTCGCCATTGCGGTCTCGGACTGGCTCGACGGATGGTGTGCCCGCCGATACGGCATGGTGACCGCGATCGGCCGCATCCTCGACCCATTTGTCGATAAAATCACGGTGTGCGGAACCTACATCCTGCTGCTGGGTGTATCGGGTCCTGCGTCTCCACTCCGTCCATGGATGGCGGTAGCCATCTTGGGCCGTGAGTTCTTGGTGAATGACCTTCGCAGTTGGATTGAATCGCGCGGCGTAGACTTCAGCGCTAAGGCCCCCGGCAAGATCAAGATGATTCTCCAGTGCATCACGGCCGGCGTGCTCCTCGCCCGGCTTGAGGACGGCACCCTACTAGGCGTAGACGTATCCTTGGTGCTCGACGATGTTCTTGCTTGGTCGACGCTGTTGGTCACGGTCGGGTCAGGCATCTGGTACGCGATACGAGGCATGACTCTAGTTCGCCGTGCGGAGTTGTGATCACGATGTTGCACCTCCTTGCGACCTTCTTCGGAACCGGCCGCGCACGGATAGCGCCCGGCACGATGACTTCCCTCGCAGCGGCGGCGCTCCTGCTGGCTCCCTTCGGCTCGCGCCTTCACGGGATTGCTCTCGGCATCATGATCGTCGCAAGCTACATCGCATGTGTCCTCGTGGCGCGTTCGCTCTTCGGATCAAGAGTGAACGATGAGGATCCGTCATGGTTCACCCTCGATGAGGCTCACGGAATGTGGCTTGCAGCGTGGCGCCCTACGCCCCCCACATGGGCCGAGATCGGCATCGCTTTCGCACTGTTTCGCTTCTTCGACATCGTCAAGCCGTGGCCCATTCGAGGCATCCAGTCGGTCCGGGGAGGTCATGGGATCGTTCTCGACGACACACTTGCTGGCGCTTTCGCCCTTATCCTCGGCCTGTGCTTGAGGACATGGATTCCATGAGACCGAATTCGAGGCCTTCAAGAACAGGCTCCTCTAGCGTGGATTCTGCAAAGGACCTGACGACACTTCGGCGTATGAAGGGGCCGCGCTCGGGCCTCGCGACGGCATTTGCAATCCCCGTGCTCATCACGGCACTCGTCGGCTGCTGCGCCGTGAAACTCGCGTCGCCTAGTGCCGCGCAGAATGTCTCGATCGGGTTTCTCGTCGCGACTGCAGCCGTCGCGATTTGGTCAGGCTTCAGAGCGGCGCGTCCGTTGCGTGCGCTGCTTGACGACGTGGACGCTATGGCGCGCGGCAACCAACCTAGAGGTGGCGCAAGCGGGTCAGGTGAGATTGCAGCCCTATCTAGCGCCATGCGCGATATGTGGCGCAACCTCGAACGCGGCGAGCGACTTCGGCAGGACTTGTTGACACACGGCGAGGACGAGCGGAATGCAGCAGCGCTCTGGCATGAGATCCATCCCACAGCGTTCGTTTCGCCCGACGGATACACAGTTTCGGCGGCGCACCGTATCGAGGGAGGACTTGCGTCGAGCCTCGTCGCGTGGATTCCATCACGAGATGGCAAGCACCTCGCTCTTCTACTCGAAGCCTCTGGGCAAGGCACGGCCGGTGCACTTCTCCTTTCCACGGCGCGTGCATATGCTCGGGCCCTCGCGCCGCAAGTAGGGTCTCCGCGTGAATTCCTCACCTCGCTGAATAGCCTTCTCGCGCCCGAGTTGCCCCATGGCACATTCGTGACAGCTGCCTGCGCCCTTATTGACCCCACGACGGGTGAAGGCGTCTACGCATCGGCCGGCCACCGCGTGTCCGCTCTGCGGGTCCATGCACGCGGTTCGGCTCGCCGCCTTCAGACCGAGGGCATAGCCCTTGGCTTTGATTCAACACTCGTTTTCGACAATTCGCTTGGCGAGGCTTCCTTTGTACTCGAGTCCGGCGAAGCGCTCGTGCTAGCTGGTGAAGGACTCGCGATGCTGAGCTCGGGCGGAGCGGCGGTAGGAGAAGCCGGAATCGCGCGCGCGGTCATTTCCGCACTCTCAGAGGATCCGTCATCCATCGCAGCGTCAGCCCTCGCCGCGATCGCCAAAGTACCGACCACAAACGACCTCGGCATCCTCGTTGTCGCCCGAAAGAACAGAGATAGGTTCCATGACTGACCGCGATTTCAGCGTCCGCGAATTCCAAAAAATGATCGAGGCCACCTATGGGGACAAGGACCGATCACGCGGACTCGCGGGGACTTTCATGTGGTTCACTGAAGAAGTCGGAGAACTGGCACGCGCCCTGAAAAAGGGCACGCCAGACCGAAAGAACCTCGAAGAAGAGTTCTCGGACGTCTTCGCGTGGCTCTGCACACTCGCCTCCATTGCGGAAATCGATATGACAAAAGCCTCGCAACGCTACATGAATGGCTGTCCGCGATGCTCTGTCGCCCCCTGCAAGTGTGGCGAGAAGACCCGATTTGTCGATCGCGCGCAGGGCTGACGACGTCCCCCCTTGCGTGTAAGGTCTCCTCCCCATGAGCACAACGACCGGGCAGGGAGATCTCTTCGGTGACGCGCCACTTCGCCGTGTCGCTGTTGCAGAGGTTGCCGTTGCCGCGCCGATCATGACGCCGCTCACATATCTCCTGCCTGAGGGCATGGACGTGGCGCTCGGTTCTCGTGTCAAGGTTCCGCTTGGCTCGCGTGTTGTCGAGGGATTCGTGATGGGACTACGCGAAGTAAGCTCGGACGGAGGCTCGTTCAAGTCGTTGCTAGAGATCTCTGAAGGCCCGCCACTCCTTACGTCCGTGACTCTCGAGTTGGGCTCGCGGTTGGCGCATCGTTATGGGGCGGCACCCGGCGAGAGTTTTCAAACCGTCCTTCCGGCCCCGGTTCGGGCGGGAATGTCCTCCCCAACCATTCGGCACATCCGCCTCGCGTCCGACCGCGATGCCACGTCCCTCCATGTTGCCACACTCAAGGGGAAGTTGGCCCGGCAAGGTCAATTCACCCTTCTGACGGCGCTCCTCGCCACGACGGAAGACTCGATCCCGCTTGCGACCTTGCTCGAGACGTCCGGAACGACGATGTCTCCGGTTGCCACGTTGGCGCGCCAAGGCTGGATCACGATTTCTGAGCGGTATGACGACGAGCCCGTTGGCGAGAAATCCGCAGCCCCGACGCCGACCCCTGAACAGGCTGCGGCGATCCACTCGTTGGTTTCTGCCATCCACTCTCGCAAGTCTCATACGTTCTTGCTCGACGGCATTACCGGATCGGGCAAGACCGAGGTTTACGTTTCGGCTGCAGAGACCGCGCTTGCTCTCGGACGTAGCGTCATCATGCTCGTCCCCGAGATCGCCTTGACTCCGCAGACCGTCGAACGATTTCGTTCTCGCTTAGGACGTGTTGCGGTGTTGCACTCCAATCAGGCCGACGGAGCACGCGCGCGACAATGGGAAACGCTTCGCCGTGGCGAAGTTCGGGTCGCGCTCGGGCCTCGCTCGGCGCTCTTTGCGCCGCTTCCCGACGTTGGACTCATCGTCCTCGATGAAGAACACGAGGGCACATTCAAGCAGCAGAATCACCCTCGCTACGTCACTCGCGACGTAGCGAAGATGCGTGCCGAGATCGAGGGTGCGACGCTAGTGCTAGGTTCCGCGACGCCAAGCCTTGAAGCCGAGGGAATGGTCGTGCGAGGCGACGCGGCGCGCCTTCGCCTAACGACCCGCGCGACCGGCGCGAAACTCCCTCAGGTTCGCATCGTCGACATGCGCAATGAAAAGCCGATGGGAAAGGGAGGCCTGTTCTCGACGGCGCTTTTCCACCGGACACGCGAGACCCTGGCTCGAGGGCATCAAGTTCTGCTGTTCCTCAATCGACGCGGCTTTTCGACACAGGTGCTCTGCAAGCGCTGCGGATGGCGCGCCCGATGCCACGCTTGCGATGTCAATCTGACCTACTATCAGGGCACTTCGCTCCTTATCTGTCATTACTGTGATTTTCGACAGGAAGCCCCGAGATCGTGCAAGGAGTGCCTCAATCCGGACATTAAGTTCCATGGCGCCGGTACCGAGAAGGTTGTTGAATCGGCGGCAAGCCTCTTCCCAGGGAAGCGCATCCGGCGGATGGATGGCGAGACGTTGCGGGCGCGAGGCGCCGCTGAGTCCATCTATGCCGACCTCAAGTCGGGGGCCATCGACATTCTCGTCGGCACTCAGGTGATCGCTAAAGGCCTCGACATTCCGAATATCACGTTGATTGGTGTCATCAACGCCGATACATCCCTCCTCATCCCCGACTTCCGCGCGGCCGAGCGTACTTTCCAATTGCTGTGTCAGGTCTCAGGAAGAGCGGGACGAGGCGACCATAGCGGCGAAGTTCTTATCCAGACATTTGAGCCGAATCACTACGCGATGACATTCGCACAGCACCACGACACCGCTGGGTTCGCGAGGACCGAGCTGGTCGTACGAGAGGCCCACGGTTATCCCCCTTTCGGTCACCTTGTACGCGTCATCGCCCAATCCCCCGACGCGAAGGACTCCGAAAACGCAGCGCGTGAAATTCGGGCGACCCTTGATGCCACGGCGGAAGTACTCGCGGGGGCCGTCACTCTCCTTGGTCCGGCGCCATGCCCAATTCCGATGCTCCAGGGGTCCTATCGTTGGCACCTTCTTGCGCGTGCTGCCGACGACCGTGACCTCGACGCGATCATCGCCGCGTGTCCTGAGCGGAACCTAAGAAGAGGGGTCCGGGTCATTGTCGACCGGGACCCCTCCGCAATGATGTGACTCGCCCTTAGGGGCGACGGTCGCGCACTTAGCCCTTCAGTAAACCCATTTTCACGGCAATGGGCTTCCATGCATCAGCTTCGATGGAATCCAGCTTCTCCCCTGTGAGTTCCACCAACGACTTGACCGCGGCGCGCTTGACGTCAAGTTTTTCGTCAGGCGTGGCGAGTGTGTTGATGAGGTAAGGGACGGCATCCTTTTCGTGGATACGCCCTAACTCCAACGCCGCGCGAATGCGCACGAGCTCGACGGAGTCTCTGAGCCCTTTTACTAGATAGGGGAACGCTTCACGATCTAGAGTCGCGCCGAGGGCGGCCATCGCGTGGACGCGAGTGGCGGCATCGGTGTCGTCGACTGCTGTCACAATCACGAGCAAGGCACCTTTGGGCGTCGTGGGTCCTACGATTCGCGACAGAACGAGCGCTGCGTTGGAGCGAACCTCAGCTCGCGGATGCTTCAGGTGAGGCAAGACCCACTCGGGGTCAACCACCAACGGAGCAGCGACGATCTTTCCATTGACCATCGTGTAGGTATCGCCAACTCGTACCAGCTGGTAGAGACCCAAGAGCGAGTGGAGGACCACCTCGTAATACGTGTCCTTCAACGTGTCGACGAGGGGGCCTACTGCTTCAACGCGACGCGAGAACCCGAGAGCGAAGGCCATTGCGCGACGGTGCCGGGGGCTCCCAAACTTAAGATCACCAACGATCAGGTCGAAGTTCTGAGCGACATAGTCACCGATCAACTTCTCGATTCCTGCGACTTTATCCCATTCTTGGCGTTGAGTAGCGACCCACCACTGATCGCCCGACCACTCTAAACGGAGGAGGCGATCATTCCGCTTCGACGGGTCCTCATTGGAAGGAATCACGACGGCTTCGGGAGCAAGGATCGGTGCGGTGTCTGCTGGCTTCGTTGTCGAAGTAGATTCGCAGCTTGCGAGCAGCACGATCGGCGCGAGAAACACAAGGGACGGGAATATTCGTGACATGAAGGATCTCAAGTTCTCGGATACGGGAATCACGGGTGTGACCTTCCCGTCGCCGGAGGTTGTTCGATGTAGGGATGAAGGGCCAGAGTGAGTTCAGCGGGAAGGGCAGTGACCCTTCCACCGAAAGTAGTGCACGCAAGGGCGGTATGCCCAGTCGTAATCAGCCGGCCGGAGACATGATCAACGATCCGGTGGCGGACGGTGAATCGGACCCGCCCGACGTCGGTGATCCACGACTCGATGAGCACCTCATCGTCGTAGAATGCGGGTGACTTGTATTCGGCATGTGCCTCAACGACAGGCAGCCGCAACTTCAGGTCTCGCTCAAACTTCGCATACGAAAAACCCGTGTCTCGCAGCAACTCGGTTCGGCCCACTTCGAACCAATCGATCGCCGTGCGGTGGTGAATCACGCCACCTTGATCAGTGTCACCATATCGAGGGCGGGCCAGGGTTCTGTGTCGCATGTCGGGGCAGAGGTTTCCCGCAGCAGTCAGGGGATCGCCTTCGAGTCACGCTATCAGGCTAGGCATGGCCCGGGAAGGAGCGTTGCCGTCCCCTCTCCGGCGGGCTAACGTCCCACCTCACCGATCCATGCCACCTACCGACACTATTCTGATCGCAACTTGGGGATTGTGGCTGCTTGCGGCTGCCGTCGCCATTGGCGACCCCCGAGTCCGTCGCCCATTTCTTCTCGGCCTCTTAGTACCAGGTCTCGGTCACATCAGCATTGGCGAGAAGGGACGGGGGCTCCTCGTCATGATTCCGGTCATCACACTCTTCGTAGCCGGACTGATTCTGTCCGACTTTCGCTGTGTCAGCCCTTTTGACCGTCACCCACTCTGGGGTGTGCTTCAAGCTCCGGCAGCAGGACCCACTTTTCTAACGTGGGGACTTACCCGCCACCTGACCCTCGATCACATTGGAGAAACCTATCAGGTGGGGTGCCTCTACGTCGGCGTCGCGTGTCTGCTCAACTTGGTTGGGCTTTGTGATCTCCGCGACGTCTGCATGAAGGCAGCGCGTCGAAAGGCTGGCGCAACATGAGCGTCACCACAGCGATCTTGTTGTTCCTCCCGCCGTTCGTGGCAACCGAACTCATCGCGGCTCTCCCTGGGGCGCTTTCAGCACGCGAGGCCCTTGAGCGCGGACTTCGCAACACGGGACGCCATCTCGTGCTTTGGGCAATGACAATCGGCGTGCTTCATTACGTCGCGAAATGGGTCATGGCACACGGCCCGCTCTGGTAGCCGCCGAGTTCTTGCGCCGAAACGATCGGCCATCCTCCATGCGCTCGAGTATTCCACGCCCTTCGAGATCTAAGATAACTCCCAACACGCTCGCGGGGTCGCTCTCCATCGATGCAATGAGGATGTCAAGATCGACTCCCTCGCCCCCGCAGAGCGTGATGAGCGATGTCTCTTCAAGCGACAATACAATCGTGTTCTGAGACGTCACCGAATCGGTCAACTGAGTCATGCCAATCGAGGCTAGGACATCAGCGACGCTGCCGACCGGTGTAGCGCCTTCCTTAAGAAGCTGAAGGGGCCCCTCACCCAATTCGTGATCCACCGGCCCAGGCACAACAAGGACTTCACGTCCGAGATCGGCGCCCCACTTCACAGTAGACAGGCTGCCCGATCGGAGCCGCGATTCGACAAGGAGAACGGCTGAGGCCGCAGCAGCGAGAATTCGGTTTCGACGCGGGAAGTGATGCGGCAATGGTGGAGTTCCTGGGAGGAACTCTGTCACAATGAGTCCCGAAGCAGCGATCTCTTCCATGAGGCCACGATGTTCGGCGGGATACGGACGATCAGGACCCGACCCAAGAAACGCAAAAGTAATGCCCCCAGCGGCGAGGGTGGCGCGATGAGCCGCAGCATCGATTCCGCGAGCAAGTCCGCTCAAGACCGGAACCCTAGCTAAGGCGAGGCCTTCCGCCATGTTGCGCGTAACTCGAAGGCCATAGGCCGAGGCTCGTCGTGCTCCGACGATGGCCACAGCCGGCTGTGACCATGCCGCAGTCCCCCGAACGAAAAGCAACGGAGTCGGATCGGGGAGGGAGCGCAGCTCCGGTACGAGGGCTGTCTCGATCGCGTCAAAACGACATTTGATTAACGCATGATGCGTCGCTTCCGCCTGATGATCCAGCTCACGTGCGCGAAGCATCGACCACTTGGGCGTTGCTCCGAGAGTCGAATGTCGTGCGCGCCACCACGATTCGATGGGTCCGAATGCAGATTCGAGATCGGCGACCAGAGCAACACTCGCCTTCTGGCTAAAGGCGATCATGACCGCCAACAGCGCATGAAGTCGTTCCGGGGAAACACTCATTAAAAACAGGACGCCCGACGCATCCCCATCGTCCCCAACAAAAAAACAAGAACGGGCTGCCGGGGGTGAGGCCCGACAACCCGTTCAACCGTCCGTGAAGGACGTATCAGCCGCGGAGCAAGTTCAGAGCCGACGAGGGCTGCTGATTGGCCTGCGCAAGGACGGACAGGGCCGCTTGCTGGAGGATGTTGTTCTTCGTGAGCTCGGCAGTCTCCGCCGCGACATCGACATCGATGATGCGGGAATTGGCGGCCGACAGATTCTCAGCGCGGTTGTCGATCGAAGAGATCGTTCCGGAGAGCGTGTTCTGTACGGCGCCGAGGGACGAACGAGCCGAAGAGATGCTGTCGATGGCGGAGTCAAGGGCCGTGATGGCGGCCGTCGAGTTGCCGGTCGAACCGATGTCGAGCGTACCGATGGACAATGCCGCGGCGTTCGCATCCGTCAAGGACACCGCGAGGGTATCCGTGCCGACGGTCGTACCGGAGCCGATTTGGAGGCTGACGCTTGCAGTCGAGCCATCGAGAAGTGACGTGCCATTGAAGGACGTCGCATTCGCGATCTGATCAACTTGGCCCAAAAGATTCGCGAATTCGGACTGGAGCTTGTCCTTGTCCGAGGCCGAATTGGTGCCGTTCGACGATTGCACCGCGAGTTCGCGAGCACGAACGAGAACGTTCGCGATTTCGCCCAGTGAGCCTTCCGCGGTTTGAACGAGCGAGATGCCGTCGTTCGCGTTGCGGCTGGCCTGCTGCAAGCTACGGACCTGCGCCGAAAGACGCGTTGAGATCGCGAGACCTGCAGCGTCATCCGATGCACGAGCGATGCGCTTGCCGGTCGACAAGTGCTCAAAGTTCCTCTGGAGAGCACTCGACGCTTTGCCGAGGTTGCGCTGCGCAGAAAGAGACGCGACGTTAGTGTTAATACGAAGACCCATATGCTGACCTCTCAGTGGTGTATTTCTCGCGAGATACTCTCGCGAGGGCTTCAGCACCTTGTGAGAGGCACTGAAGCACGTTCGGCTTCACGAGTCTCTTTCGGCAGCGAACTGTCGGATCTTGAGACACCTACACCGGAATGTGACGGAATTTAGAACACGTCACTTGTAATCGACATCGAACAGATTCAAATCGATGATTCCGACTGGATTGCGCAGATTCAAACAGACGTGCTGGAAAAGACGAAAGCCGACGGGGGTTTAGCCCCATCGGCTTGGCTCGACTGCGTCTAAAGACTATTGGCCTCGAAGCAGGTTCAGAGCCGACGACGGCTGCTGGTTAGCCTGGGCGAGGACCGAGAGCGCGGCCTGTTGAAGAATGTTGTTCTTCGTGAGCTCAGCAGTCTCCGCCGCGACGTCGACGTCGACGATTCGCGAGTTTGCACCGGCGAGATTCTCAGACCGGTTGTCGATGGCCGAGATCGTGCCAGACAGTGTGTTCTGCAGAGCGCCTAGTGCCGATCTTGACGAAGAAATCGTGTCAATCGCAGCGTCCAGAGCCGTGATGGCAGCCGTCGTGTTTCCCGTCGATCCGATATTGAGAGTGTTGATGGCGAGCGCCGTGGACGTCGACGACGTCAACGCAACCGACAACGTGTCGGTTCCGGCTGTCGTTCCGGCTCCAATTTGAAGAGTTACCGACGGAGTCGTGCCATCAAGCAACGGAATGCCGTTGAAAGAGGTTGACGTCGCAATCTGATTCACCTGATTCAGGAGATTAGAGAATTCCTGTTGCAGTCCGTCCTTGTCCGTAGCCGAAAGCGTGCCGTTCGCTGACTGAACGGCGAGTTCACGAGCGCGGGTCAACACGGTCGCGATTTCGCCCAGAGAGCCTTCCGACGTCTGGACGAGCGAAATGCCGTCGTTGGCGTTGCGGCTGGCCTGTTGCAAGCTGCGAACCTGCGCCGAGAGGCGGGTTGAAATTGCGAGACCTGCGGCATCGTCCGATGCCCGAGCGATGCGCTTGCCGGTCGAGAGATGCTCGAAGTTCCGGCCGAGAGCCACGGATGCCTTGGATAGATTGCGCTGTGCGGACAATGATGCGACGTTGGTATTGATTCGTAGGCCCATGATGAAACTCACCCTTTCAGTCTGGGATTGTTGTGGAGGCGAGTGCTGGCTTCCGACTGGAGACCTTTCGCACCATCCTTACCCTCAGGTTCTCGGATGGAAGTGCCGTCGCTGAAGCCCCCTTGCCGGATTATTGTTCAGTTGACGCGAACCCGCGAAGCTTCTTTCGTAGGCGCAATTTCGAGCTGCCTGCCTTAGGATCCTAGAACAAATGCCGCTGCAATTTGCTCGGGGCGAATCGCGTGATATGAAACCGACCCTGGTGATTCGATGATCGGAAGTCTGAGAGCGCGGCCCTCCCGCTTCTTATCTTTCATCAACACAGCAACCGCCTCATCCTGACCAATCACAAATGGCAACTCGTTCGGAAATCCGAACGCATCGAGAAGCGACCTGACCGATTCGGAGTCATACCCCGGAAGAAACTTCGATTCCAAACGCAAGCCCAAAGCGACCGCGGTCCCATGTGCGACAGGGATGCCCTTTTGAATCGCCATCGACTCAATTACGTGGCCAAGCGTATGCCCGGCGTTAAGCGATGCGCGGATTCCGCGATCTTCTGGATCAACCTCGACGATCGAGGTCTTGTAGGTGAGACATAGCTCGACGATCTCGCGCAACACGCTCGGATCGCGGGCGTGAATCAGGGCAACTGAATTCACAAGTAGAGAGTGAAGCCGTCCACCGGCGAGCAAACCGGTCTTCACCACCTCTCCAAGGCCCGACATGTACTCGGTATCTGAAACAGAACGAATCCACGCGGGGTCGATCAAAAGGCGCGCCGGCTGACGTATCAGCCCAATTTGATTCTTTGCGTGGCGATGGTTGATGGCAGATTTTCCGCCAAGAGCAGCGTCCACCTGTGCCGTAAGCGTTGTAGGAGCCAGCCAGACTGAGATTCCACGGTGCCACGTTGCTGCAGCGAATGAGGCGGCATCCAACACGGCGCCTCCCCCTATCGCAATGAGGGTTCCAGAGCGGTCGATGCCATGACGACTCAGCGCGTCCCAAATCGTGGCTATCGACGAGAGCTCCTTTGTTGCTTCGCCGCCTTCAACCACATGAATCTTCGTCTCAAAGAACGCAGCGGACATGGCTTCGACAACGGAGGCATGGAAACGAGCGAAGCCCTGATCAACGAGAAGAAGCGCCGAGCCGGACCGAGTCGGGCCAATTAGTTCAGGCGCATCGCCGATAACGATTTCGGTTGACGTTGCCTCGGTTGCGGGTCGGCACCAGATGGTTTTCATGGAGGAGTCAGGACGTAGCCCACGATTAGCAGAGTGCGGGTGACGCCATGGCGTGCTGGATCATAGCCCCCACCCGTTACCCCGCCCACACGCTCCGCGCCTCGATTTCGAAACTCGAAAGCTCGAAGCGGAACGCCGGATTCAACCAGCTCGTTGCCCACGGACCGCGCAGATCTCGATGCCGGCTCGCAGAACATGATGTATCCCCCATCCGTGGCAAGCACCATCGTCGCTCGAAATCCAAACTTGTCGCGATTGATCGGGTCGGGGTGCTCGTACGGTTCACCTCGATGGTCAACGAATGGTTCCTCGGATGTCCACACCACACGCCCGCGGACTCGCGCGGGTTGACCGATCCATAACGGCAGACTAGCGAGCGCATCAAGGGGCAGGATGCGCTTGGGGTCTCCGGTTGGTCCACTCTTCAACGACGCAGCGAGCGCTGCGCGCAAATCAGCCGAGTCGATTTTGGCGGCGGCATCCGACGAAGCCAATCGCGCAACTTCCGACGGCGGCGGCCACGTCGGCTGCACCGCGGGCGGCGATTCCACGACGCGCTTTGCATAGACCATGGGCAACACGCGAGTGGTCTGCGGCGGCGCACCTAGTCGATGAAACACTCCGAGAACCCTCACCGACTTGCCTTTGAGTTCGGACAGGTCATTGTCGTCCCAGAGAAGGAACCGGCAATCTCCCTGCTCAGACACGACATGGCCAAGCCAAACGTCTTCGCTTGGAACATTGGGAACCTGGCCGAATAATGACTCGAATCGACGTCTGTCCATTGAGGTGAGGACGCCCGCCACGGCGATCGGGCTCGCCCGGTGAATTTTGGGACTCGCAGCGAGTTCATCGGGAGTGACGGCACGGAAGCCCCCTCCTGCCGAGAACCTCGGGTCGAGCACGAAATTCATGAGCGCACGTTCACGTAGGCGAACTAACAGTCGCACTCCGGACTCGGGCTCATCGCCCGGTGTTCCGTCACGCGCAGTGCGCTCATACCAAGCGATGTCGGGCTCCCATGGAACGACGGTGATCGAAGGGACTGACGAAGACGCTGCGCGGAGCGCCTCATCGGGCAAGGCCTCCGGGCGCAGATAACGATCGGCAACAAACAAGACGAGCGCACCGGCGACGAAGGCACAAATGAAAAGCAGCAACAAACGCCGCCCTTCAGCCGCGTTCGCGCCATTCGAAATTTCTAGACGCTCCCCCATGGTCCGAATTCTAGCCGGGCACCCCGCATCGGTGACAATGGTCAGCGCTTTCACGTAGGCTGTACAAGCATGGTGAACCCGGAATTTTCAGCGGAGGCCGCCGCCTGGCTCTCCACGCTTGCCAACTTTGAGAGGCGCCCTCCCAAGGGCATTGCCTCACTAGACCTCAATCGCATAAAGAGCCTGCTTATTGCACTCGGGCATCCCGAGCTCGGACGAAGGGTGATTCACATCACAGGAACCAAGGGCAAGGGCACGGTCGCTCACTATTGCGACGCCATTCTCCGATTCCATGGCCTTTCCGTGATGAGATACACATCTCCACACCTCCATCAGCCCAACGAGAGGATTGTGATCAATGGCGAGCATATCGGCGACACGGCGCTCGCCGAGCATGTCATGACCGTTCGAGCTGCCGCGATTCCATTGATCCCGGCTGAGGGCGAACCAACGTGGTTTGAGGTGATGACGGCCGTCGCGTGGCTTGAGGCTCGCACTAGGTCGGTCGACGCCGACGTCCTTGAAGTTGGACTTGGCGGTCGCCTTGATACGACGAATGTGACGATGCCGACGGTTTCGGTGATCACGTCCATTGGGCTCGACCACTGTGCCCTGCTTGGATCAACGCACGAGGCGATCGCGGCCGAGAAAGGCGGAATCATCAAGGCCGGGGTCCCGGTCGTTATCGGACTACGTCGGCGCGATCCGGGCGCCGAGACCCTACATCGCATTGCCGAGGAACTTGGCTCCCCGATCTTTGGAAACGAGGTGCTTCCGCCATTGCACTCGATTCGCCGCACACCAGATCTTGATGGCGCGCCGCGCGTCGCTCTGGAGACGGCAATCGGCGGCGAGCCCATCACGGTCCATCTTCGAGGTGGAGCGATTCAAGCCCTGAATGCACGTATCGCAATCAACGCAGTTGAATTGCTCCTTGCGAACATGCGTCACGATTTTGACGCAGAGGCAACCGTCGCAGCGCTTGCGGACGTCGCCATTCCAGCGCGATGCGAGTGGTTTCCGGGTACCCCGGCAGTCATCGTCGACGGAGCGCACACCCACGAGTCATCCTTAGCTCTTGCGGAGCTCTCTCAACACACGGAACGCCGACCGATCATCGCCATTGTTGGAATCACAGACGACCGAGACGGGGCGAACGCCCTTGGGCCCCTCGCTAAGTCCTGCCGGAAGACGTACTGCGTCCCGCTCCCGTCCGCCCGTGGCCAATCACCCGCCCAGCTCGCGACTTCCCTAATGAGCGATGGATTTGATGCGGAGCCTCGCATGGATCTCGCTGATGCGCTTCACGCCGCCCGAGATGCTGCGGGGCCGCGCGGACTCATCGTGATTGCAGGGTCGTTCTTCCTCGCAGCGGAAGCAAGACAGCTGCTACGGGCTGAACTCGGGGCATGCTGATACCATTCGGGCACGATGACCGACGGTCCGCCTCCACTCCGAAACCACGTCATTGCAACGCCATCGATCATTGTGCGCGGCAATGTAGACAAGCTCTCAACTCGATTGACTGAGAACCTCAGGCTCGAGGGGCGCCCCCATCTTCGTATCACCGACTCCGAAGTCCGATTTATTGCGAGCAATGCCATCACACAGCACGGGGAGACCATCATCATGAAAGATGATGTGTCGTGGGCTCACGAGTTCGTTGCACTCTCCGGGGACTTGCATCAGCGACGGCTGTACGAACCAACGGAAGAAACTCGGATCATGATTTGGTTTGCCCGCCCCGAGGGCCTTCTCATCCACGGCATTGTTCCCGTCGCCACCCTTGCTGCCCCGAACGAGTGGATGGTCGTCAGGGCTCCCGTTGCCGAGTCTCATACCGCAACCTCCGAACACCACGCTGAGGCCATGGACGGCCTCCCGTGGATTGTGTGCCACCTTCAAGCCGTGTCCGCCATTGCGGATATCGGACGAGATGATCGCGATTTGCCCATTAACGAGGAACCCCATGCCTGATGTGAAATCTCTCGAACGCGAAGTTGCGGCATTCACTGAAGGCTGCCTCGCACTTGAACGTGCGCTTGCGTCGGCGGTCGTCGGGCAGCAAGCGACCCTCGATCATGTGATCACAGCACTCCTCGCAGGCGGGCATGTCCTGCTCGAGGGCGCACCGGGCCTCGGCAAGACGCTTCTGGTTCGATCTCTCGCAGATGCAGTTGATCTGACTTTCTCGAGGGTTCAATTCACACCGGATTTAATGCCAGCTGACATCACCGGCACCAACGTGGTCGTCGATGATCCGAAGGTGGGCCGGACATTTCGTTTTCAGGCAGGTCCGCTATTTGCGAACCTCGTACTCGCGGACGAGATCAACCGCACCACTCCTAAAACGCAATCCGCACTCCTGGAAGCCATGCAGGAAGGTTCGGTCACGGTTGCGGGCATCCCACACCATCTCCCAGATCCGTTCATGGTGCTCGCAACCCAGAACCCGATCGACATGGAAGGGACCTACCCCTTGCCCGAAGCCCAGTTGGATCGTTTCGTCATGAAGATCCTCGTGCCATTCCCTCAGGCTTCCGACCTTGCGAAGGTTCTGGATCTGACCACCGGATCCCACGTTCAGAAGGTCGCGCGCGTCCTCTCGAAGGAGTCCCTCGCGACATTCCGCGCGCTCGTACGAGAGGTTATCTTGGCACCCCCGATGCGTGATTTGGCCGTTCAACTGACGATGGCAACTCACCCGTCAACCCCAGATGCCCCGCCGTCGGTCAAGAAGTTCGTTCGCCACGGCGCTTCCCCTCGCGGAGCTCAGGCGCTCGTCGCCTGCGCCAAAGTCCGTGCCCTCCGCCTAGGTCGAGCGCACGTCGACTCCAGCGACATCAAAGCGATGGTGTTACCGACCCTACGCCATCGGCTTATCCTCAACTTCGAGGGTGAGGCGGAAGGCTTGGCTTCAGACCGGATTCTGGCCGACGTGCTCCAATCCCGCCCTTAATTTAGATCGCGCGGCAGGGTTGCCCCGTCCGTATAATCCGAACGGATCGGGGGCGCACCCCGACCCTGTTACCCCATCGCATGGGAAGGTGCCGCATGATGGTTCGACATATTCTGCTTGCCCTCCTCCTGTTCATGGCCGCCGTGCCAGCCATTGCCCAGAACATCTGCATCGAATGCAAGGGGGTCGGCTCACTTCCATGTCCTTCCAAAAAGTGCAAGGACACGGTCGTCTTTGGGACCAAGACCGACTTCAAAACGGATGCCATTTGGGGCGAGGCGTGCTGCCGAGGAATTCAGAAGGTCCTTTGCGCGAAGTGCCAGAACCCGATCGCCCGCGCAGAGATCGAAAACGAGCTCACGATGCGCAAGTCGTGGGTCGACCGGATGCGCAAATTCGACGAAGAGTGCGGGACGAAATTCAGTCACGTCGAAACGGAACAGTGGATCCTCCATTATTCAATTCCTCAGTGGAAGATTGGCGACGCGACTCTCAATCGAGTCAAAGCCTCCTATGTATGGGCAGTCCGATTAGACTCAGTGTCTTCATTGATGCGTGCAGCACTGCAACAGACACCTCCAGGAAAGTGCACCAGTTTCCTCGTTGCAACTCGCGATGAACAAAAACGCACCACGCTAACCCAGCAGGGCGTCGGACGTGACGCTCAAGCGTTCAACACCTATGGTGTTCCATCCTCCGGTGCGAAGTTCACAACGCGCCCCATGCCCCCCGACATGACGGTCGACGACGGGTTCCACCCTCACGTCGCCCACAATGCCACGCACATCCTCACGCAAGCCACCTACGGTTTCATCCAAGAATTCCCGTCGTGGCTCGACGAGGGCATGTCGCACTGGGTCGAACTTCAATTGTTCGAGAAGGCAACTACGTTTTGCTTTCACGAACTCGCTCCCGGTAAAGACCCGTGGCGTCAAAATGACTGGCGCAAGAACATCTACTCGGCCGTAGCGGCGAAAAAAGACCTCGCGTTTGCCACGATCCTCACCCACGACATGGACAAGTTGACGGTGCAGGAAAAGGCGTACACCTGGTCGTATGTGGAGTTCCTGATCGCGACCAACGGGCCAAAGTTCCCCACGCTGTTCTCCGAGCTTAAGAAAGACAAAGACACCAAGAAGGCGCTTCAAAAAGCGCTCGGTTGGTCAACCGTTCAATTCCAAGAAGAGTGGCGCAAGCATGTCCTCAAAACCTATGCTCCGTAACCTCCTCATTCTTGTCGCAGCGTGCTGTGTTGGCCTTCCAATGCCGGCGCAAAAGCCCACGCCGCCGCCGGCGAAGCCTGTGCTTTCGAAAGAAGACGAGCAGCGAGTCAAGGAGTTCAAGCAGTTCGCGAGCGATCCCAATGACAAGATCCGCGCCGAACAGATGGAGCGCATTGCGTTCGTCGACAATGCTGAAGGCGCTTCGCTGCTCGTGAACACTGGCCTTAAGGACGAGTCCTTTCACGTTCGAGACCGGGCGACGTACTCGCTCTCGACAATGAAGACGCCTGAGGCCATTTCGGTTGTCGTGGGCGGCCTCAAACACCAAAATGAGTACATCCAGGGTGGCTGCATCATCGCGTTGGCTCGGATGGAGAAGCGCCCCGACGGAATCGCGCGCGAAATTGCAGCTGTTGCCGAAACCGCGAAGAGGGAAGAGGTTCGAATCTCGGCGTGTGAGGCACTCGGACTTATCGGGTCCAAGGACGGCACAAAGGCCCTCATGTCGTGCGTTGCAGGTGCGCCGGAGAAAGTGGCAATCGCGGCTCTCGACTCTCTCGCACTGATCAAGGATCCAACGGCGGCACCGATTGCCATCAATGCGCTTCGCGGCGGCACATGGAGAACTCAGCTTGCGGCGATCCACGCCATCGAGATGATGCGCGTGAAGGAGGGAGTCACTCCCCTCCTCGAATACCTCGCAGCATCGGAAGGCCGCCCGAAGGACGAATGTCGCCGCGTCATCGAGCGCATGACGGCCATGACGTTCGGGTACAACATCGACAACTGGAATTCTTGGTGGAAACGAGCGGAAGCCGACTGGAAGTTTCCCCCGCCGAAGAAGGAAGAGAAGGAAGTCGCGGGCAAGGATCAATACGGCCGCGGGGTTCCCGTTTATCACAAGATGCCGATCGTGACGAAGAAGGTGCTCTTCGTTATCGATATCTCCAATTCGATGCTCGATGAGATCCGAGTGAAGCGTGGACGTGGTGAAGCGAAGGACCTGCAATTCCAGTCGAGCCCCAAGCTTGATCTCGCACGCGAAGAACTCGCGTCCGCTCTCCGAACGCTCGACGAGAACACCTATTTCAACCTCTGCGCGTTCGAGACCGATGTCCGTCCGTGGCAGAAGGAACCAGTCAAGGCGACAAAGGAACGAATTCAGGAAGCGATCCGCTGGGTCGAAGGCCAGAAGCCGGCGACCCCGGGAGGTTCTCGATCCATGCGACAATCCGACGGTCTCAATTCCGATGGAATGATGGCCGGTCGCACTAATACCTACGCGGCACTCAAGTACGTCTTTGGATTCCCACCCGGAAAGCCAAAGACCGGAACCGGGGGCACTACGGGCAATCCTCGCAAGGCCGGCGGTGTTGGTGGAATCGACACCTGCTTCTTCCTGACCGACGGTGAACCCACCGAGGGCGAAACGACGAACGTCGACGAGATCCTTGCGGACGTAAAGACTTGGAACAAGTCTGCGAAGATCAAGATCAACTGTGTAGGCATGAGCGAGACTCGTGGCCTCCGTGTACTCCTCGATCAGCTCGCAACGTCCACGGGCGGCGCGTGCATTTTCGTCGGCGAATAGCTACCGCCGTCACGGCGGCCCTGCTGGTCGGGTGCAACGACCCTAAGCCTCCGACGCCGGATTCAGCGGGCATGGGGGCGCCGGGGCCTGTGCCGACGACCCGCCTGTCTGCAGATACCCGTCCTTCGCCATTCATCTGGACGGACATGACGCGTGAAGCAGGCATCACGACGGTCCAAGTGAATGGGGATCCCGACGGCAAATGGACAATCCTAGAGAGTCTCGGCCAAGGCGCTGCGGTGTTGGATGCAGATGGTGATGGAGACCTCGATGTCTTCCTCTGCAACGGTGGTCAGTTTCATGGGAAGCCTGCAGGTGCGTCCCCCGCCACCGCGCTCTGGATCCAAGTCGCACCCTTCAAGTTCATTGAAGCCCCCGCGACGGCGGGTTGCCGACTCATCGGCTGGTATCAGGGCGCGTATGCGGTCGATATCGACGCGGATGGGAAAACCGATCTCTTCCTCACAGGGTGGAATCAAACCACGTTGCTCCTGAATCGTGGCGGCACCTTCGTCGATGCAACGGCGTCGTGGGGAGCCTCGGTAGCAGGATGGACTGCCGGAAGCGCATTCTTCGACGCGGAGGGTGACGGGGATCTCGATCTTTTCATCACGAGGTACGTCACATTCGATCCAGCGAACCCGCCGAACGGCGGCAAGCCCTGTGACTGGCGCGGGCTCGCTGTCGCCTGTGGTCCGCACGGGCTTCCGCCACAGAGTGACGTCTTTCTTCGCAACGTCGGTAATCGCTTTGAGGACGCAACGGTCGCATGTGGATTTGACAAGGTGCCTCCTCGGTATGGACTCGGTGTCGTCGCATTCGACCTCGAGGGCGATGGCGATGTCGACCTCTATGTTGCCAACGACTCTCAGCCCAATGACCTTTGGAAGAACTCGGGTGGAACATTTATCAACGTCGCCGATCAACTCGGCTGTGATCTTGGTGAGGGCGGCCGTCCGCAGGCGGGCATGGGTGTTGACATCGCGGATCTCGACCTTGACGGGCGTCCCGACGTCATGGTGACCAATTTCGAACACGACACGAACACGCTCTACCTCAACCGGATCGGTGGGAGGGTAGCCGCTTTCCTCGATGCATCATCGGTATCAGGGTTCGGTCCACCATCGTTTCCGGACCTTGCCTGGGGCATCAAGTGCGCTGACTTTGATCGTGACGGCCTTCCGGATGTGCTCGTCGCGAACGGCCATATCTACCCTCAAGTTGATGGCACGCCGCTTGAAACAAGTTATCGGCAGCCCATGCTGCTTCTGCACCATGAGGGGGTATCGAGCGACGGCATCCCCCGCTTTCGGCCGATCCGCCAGGGCCCCTTGCTCGGCACCCCCCAATGTGGACGCGGGCTTCTACTCGCGGATTTCGACGACGACGGCGATGACGATGTCCTCATGACCGTCCTCGATGGACCGCCGACCCTTGGCCGCAATGACACGCCGGGCGGCAACTGGGTCGGCATCGAACTAAGGGGAACATCGAAGAACCTTGACGCGATCGGTGCCAGAGTCGAAGTCACCGACGACCTCGGACGCGCTCATTCGATCCAGCGGACGTATGGGGGCGGGTTCTATTCCACCTCGGATAGTCGGCTGCGAATCGGATTGGGATCGGGAAAGATGCTTCGCGGTTTCGTACGATTCCCCGGAGGAAAAGTGGTTGAGCTCCCGAGTCATGTCGCCCGCCAGTATTTGGTGGTCGATGAAGCGACCGGACGGGCAACACCTCGCAGCTCCCGATGAATCAGGTCACGACGTCGCGCCTTGGAGACACCTTGCGCGTCACGCTGCCTCACGGTCCGAATGCGGCCGATCTCTCGGACGCCAAAGGATGGGCGGCATCGGTTCCATCGCACGACGACTGCATGGACGTGGACGTGGACATCGGTGATGCGGAGTTGAATACGCACGGTGTCGTGGTGCTCGATGCCTTTTGCCGAGAACTCGAGGCACGCGGCCTCGAGGTGAAAGTCATCACCCACGACCCTTACCAGGACCGTGCTCTACGAGCGTTCATTCCGTTCACAGAGGAGGCCAAAGCGCCGACAGGCGCACGCAATCTGACCGGACTCGACGTTATTCATCGAACCACTTATGCCGTTCTTCAGTGGAGCCACGTCGCGAATCGCAGCATCGCCGGGATGCGTTCGGTCTTCGGCGGGTCCGCACGCCGCCGCACTACTGCCTTCCTCATGGCCGTCACCGATGTCGGACTTTTCGCCATACCACTCGTTGCACTCATCTCCCTGCTGATTGGCGCGGTCCTTGCCTGGCAGTCGGCTCCGATGTTTGAAGAATATGGACAAGGTGTCCTCGTTGCGCAACTCGTCGCCATGTCCATGCTGCGCGAAATCGGGCCACTTTTGACGGCAATTCTTGTCGCAGGACGTTCAGGATCGGCTCTTGCCGCCGAACTCGGCACCATGAAGGTTGCCGAGGAACTTGACGCCATGGAAGTCATGGGTTCCGACCCAATCAAGGTGATCGTGGCACCGCGCCTCGCCGCATTCATGGTGGCATTGCCGATTCTCGTCACCGTGGCGGATGTCGTCGGTGTCATTGGCGGAGGCTTGGCGGCGGTGACTACACTCGACCTTCGATGGGCCGATTATTGGGAGGAAACGCAGAAGGCCATCGAGGTGCGCCATGTCTGTGTCGGTCTAATCAAGTCCATGCTATTCGGCTTCTTCATCACGACGGTTTCGGCGCGCGAAGGACTCTTGACAACCGGAGGCCCGACCGGCGTCGGACGATCGACGACACGTTCCGTGGTGTTCTCGATCATCTGGATCATCATTGTCGACGCTGTATTCACTCGCATTATCCTTCGAGCAGGGTGGTGACATGACCCTCACCTCAACACAGTCGCCCTTTCCCATCGAACTCGCCCACCTGGACGCAGGCTATGACAACGTCCTCATCCGCGATGTCAACGTGAAATTCGGTCGCGAGAAAATCACATGCATCCTTGGCCCCTCTGGAAAAGGAAAATCAACGCTGTTGCGGCACACCCTGATGCTGAATCACCCTCTTGGGGGTCAGGTACTCGTCGACGGCGTGGACTTGGTTACGGCTCCAGATCAGGCTATCCGAGATTTTCGTAGACGCGTTGGCGTCTTGTTTCAAGGCGCCGCGCTCTTCAATAGTCTGACTCTTGCAGAGAACGTCGCATTCCCCATCCTCGAACGCGGAGGAGTAAGTGAGTCGCTCGCCCTCGACATTGCCCGTCAGAAGCTCTCGTTGGTCGGCCTTGATGATTTCGCGCGATACCGACCTGCCTCTGTCTCAGGCGGCATGAAAAAGCGAGCAGGAATCGCGCGCGCGATGGCCCTCGACCCCGAGTTTCTTTTTCTTGACGAACCATCTGCAGGTCTCGACCCCGTAACAGCGGCCGACCTTGACGTCCTCATCAAGGATGTCCGAGATCGCTTTGGAACGACGATTGTCGTCGTGACCCACGAGCTCGCGTCGCTTCACACGATCGCCGATGACATCGTGATGCTCGGCGATGGCCAAATTCTCGCTCATGGCACCCTTCAAGAAGTCGCCAGCAACCCCCATCCGGACATTCGAGCGTTCTTCACCCGCCAACCCTCCGTTACGACCGCTGCAACGGGGACATTCTCTGGCCGATTGGAGGCGAGAGCTCCCAAAGATAGGATCACATCGTGAATCCGACGCCCACTGAACTGCGTGACGCCAAGGTCTTTCTGATCGGTGGCCTGCTCGCCGTTCTTGTCGTTCTGCTCCTGTCCAACAAGGACGCACTCAAGTGGATGCAGCCGAAGACCACGGTGCCTTTCCGTTTGGTCATGAAGAACTCGATTGTGGGCATCGAGAAGGGTTCCGCCGTTCGCTACCTCGGCGTTCGGTGTGGCGAGGTGCTTGAGGCACGCACGTCGCGCGAGAACGTCAATAGCGTCGAACTCATCATCGCCGTCGAATCTTGGCAACGCATCACTCCGTCGACTCGCGCGCGACTGGCATCAGAAGGCCTGATCAAGAATTACTACGTCGAACTGTTCGGAAGTCAGGACGACGAACCGGAGTTAGCAGTTGGGTCTATCATTCCAGCTGACTCGTCGACGATGCGGCAGCTCATGGAAGCCGGCTCGAACACCGTTGAACGCCTCGACGCGGCGCTCGCGCGTCTCCAAGTTTGGTTGAGCGACGAGAACATGAAGAAGGTCGTCGCCTTGGTGGACAACGCGACGGCCATGTTGGGGACCATTGACTCCACGGTGAAGAACCTTGAACCCGATGCCCGTCGCATGTTGACCGGAGTCTCCAAAGTCACCGAAGACTTGGACAGTTTCTACCTCGACCATCGTGGCGAGTTCCGTACCATCGTCCAAGACTTTGCAGGCTCCATGAGTCGACTCCGCAAGTTCCTCGAAAGTGGGCGCCTCGAGGCTCTCGCGGATTCGACGACGAACACAATGAATGGCGCAGGCAAGGACATCGAGGCTCTCCGTGCGGCAGCGACCAATTGGATGCGTGCCAATGAGTTCGGTGAGGAAGTGAAGAAGGCCGTCGACACCTTCGCCTCCCTTGAGATGAGGGTCTCTAGCATGATGGCGACCCTCGACTCAGAAATTGCGACGCTGACTCGGTCGCAGATTGCGCCGACGATGCTAGGCCTTCGAGACGCCGCGAGGGCGCTTGAGGATTTGGCTTCGCTCCTTCGAAGCAATCCGTCACTCCTGATCTTCTCAAAGCCCGTTGAAGAGACGCCGCTTCCCCGTTCCCCGGAGCCACTCAAGTGAATACTCATCACCTCGCCGCTGTAGCCCTATTGGGACTCTTGGGATGCACGTCCACCACAACACCCTCGGATCCGGAGGCGTGGTTGATTCGCCCACCCATTACGGGATCCGTGGCAGCGGCGCCTGCGTCGGCACCGGTCCTGCGGATAGCGTCGACGGAAGTCGCCGCACACCTACGAGGACTCGTCGTCGTGGCGCGTGACGGTCGCGTGAAGACCTTTGTCGGTCATCGGTTTGCCGCGCCAATCGGTGCGATGGTCGAGGACTCCCTTCGCGCGGCATTGGCAACCAACGGCAAGTTCCGTTTGGTGCTCGGAGCTACCTCGCCTTTACGATCTGACCGCGTCCTCCGGGTGAATGTCCGGCAATTCGAGATCGCGCAAGCCGATACTGGCTGGGAAGCCGTCGTCACACTCGCCATGACCGTTGAAAACGACGATAGGCAGATCCTTCTGTCTCCCGTCGTGAAGGGTGTCGCACCGTGTGATGGCGAAACCCCTCGCGCGTTCGTGGCTGCGTTGGAGAATGCACTCGGAATGGCACTGCTTGATGCTTCTCGTGCCGTGACGCCTTGACCGCAAGTTAATCTGCCCCTACCTTCGGGGGTAAGTTGCCTGTCTTATGAGGGTTTCGGATGCCTGTTGAACCATTTTTCGATCTCTCTTCGATCGATCTGAGCCGCTCAGTCGTCCCAATCGACGAAATCCGTGCTTCGGTTCCTCATCGATTCGAATTTGCGTTGCTCGACGGCATCGTCCACTTCGACCCCACGACGTTGAACGCAATCGGCTTTCACGACGCCCGCCCTGACGGCTTCTGGGTGCGGGGCCATATCCCAGGGGACCCGATCTTCCCTGGCGCGCTCATGGTGGAATGCGCCGCCCAACTGTCGTCATATTGCTATCGCCATCGTTTCGGTAATGAGGAAGGGAAGTTCTTCGGATTTGGCGGCATGGATAAGGTCAAGTTTCGCTCGATGGTTCGCCCCGGCCAGCGCCTCTATGTACTTTGCAAGGAGATCAAGTTGGATCGGCGACATTCTCGATTCGCAGTCCAAGGATTCTGCGAAGGTCGATTTTGTTTCGAGGGTGAGATCATAGGGGTTCAAATGGCGGTGAGCACCGCCGCGACTCCGAGATAGTTGATGCCTCTCGACGGCTCTTGGCAGCGAGCCGCAGTTGCAGTCGCGCTCATTTTGAGTGCTGCAACGATCATCGGAGCACCAAGCCCCCCAGTTGATGAATCGGTGGCCGCTGCTGCGTCTTCACTCGCCGGAATCGTCGACTCTCCCTGGACAGTTCTGCTGGTCGCTTCGCTTGGCGCAGATCTTTCCTCGCGCGTCGCTGCGATCTTCCTTCTTTTGGGTTCGGTGGGGTTACTCGCGGCAATCGCTCCTCATAACCGTCGATGGCTCTCGGCGCTAGTTGGCGGAATTGCCGGTGCCACCGCAACCGGCAGCTGGCTATTGCCCATCGATCCACGAAGCACCGGCGGAGTCCTGGCATTTAGCTGCGTGATTGGGTCGTGTGCGCTACTCCGCGTGAGCATCGACCGCCCGAGCGTGGGACTCTTCGGGATTGCGTTGGCAATGGCGGCCCCCGCCTTTCACCCTCTGGGATTCGTCGCCGACTCGGCGATCGCGGCTGTGCTCCTCGCCACGCCTCGAGTCGGCTTCGAAGCTCTCGTTCGACGAACCGCGCCCATGGTGCTGTATGGAATATCGGCACCACTTCTGGTGTTCTCAGCAACCACGATTCCACTCGTGATGGCCCTACGCGCGGGCGCGCATGTCGACGGCCATGTGGAAGCATGGAGCCGCATCCTCTTCACTCAATCATGTCCGACTTTCCTAAACATCGTTCCGCCGTGGATCACTTGGGCGATCCTACTTGGAGCGGTCCTTCCAGTCATGGTGGTCTTCGGGCGGCGCACTCCTCGGGGCTCGCAGTTTGCGACATGTGCCCTGCTCGTCCTGTGGTCACCGATCCCGTGGATAGTCGTGCCGACGAGCATGGCCGACGACGCACCCGCACGGGTTGGATCGTGGGTCCTTTTCCCGGCCGCGTTGGCGGCCACAGCGGGTGTCATCGAGTGGGGTCTTCACCTGCTCGCCTCGGGTGGACGATCGCGCATCACGGCGGTTGCACTGATCCTCGTGGGCCTCATCGCGGTGCCTTGCCTTCGCCTCTCTCCGCCGAGACCTCATGCCACTGGATTTCAACTCGGGGTGCTAACTCGCGGAATCCGAGAAGCGCTCACGGATGGTGCGGATGTTCGAGTGGTGATCCCATCCGAACTTGCACCTCAATTGCCGTCAGACTTCACCGACGTCGTGACTCGCGGCCTCGACACCACCAATTTGAACTTCAGAATGACGTCAGGCGACGCGCCGAAGCGTGCCGCGCCCGTGATCGTCATGGTCGAAGCAAATGAACGGACTGTTGTCTTCAGACCCTTCCGAGACGGGATGCGACTCCCCTGCAGCATGTCACTTTCGGATCCGGATATCGCATCAGCCTGGTTGGCGGCTTCCGAAACACCACCTACACCGGTTATCGCAACGCCGTGGTCTGGGCAATTCCGAGCATGGAACGGGGAGGAGTCTTTCCTCTCGCCGCCATTCGATCTATCGGCTTCGGAATCCGTGACGGTGATGATCGAATTTGCGCGGGGAGCGGGGCCCGTGGCGGTTGGCCGCATTCAACTTGTGCCAGTGCCGCAGAAGGACCTGGTCGCGATGCCTCTCGTCATGTCGGCGAACTTGGCCACGGGATCGATTATCGCCCCGAGCGCGGGCAGATACCGGATGCGAATCCAACCGACAACGTGGCCAGGTGAATTCACGATCCGATCGATCAGACTAGAAATGACGCGGCGCGGCTCCTGAACGGAACCGCGCCTGTCGACTCGAAACGAGTTCGCTCAGCGATAGAGCGGATTCGGCGAGGGACGTGATCCCGCCACGGACCCCGTGGGGGCCGGAGTTGGGGTAGGGGTCGAAGTCGGCTGTGGGCGAACGACCGAGGCCGGCGCGTTGACAGAAACGGGGGTGGCAGTCTTCTCTGCGACAACCAGCGGACGGTCCATCGAGGTCGCCTCATCGTTCGGCAACGGCTCGTTAATGAGCTCCGCAAACGTAGTGCGCGTGAGGTAGCCAATGAAGAGACCGGACGAACGGCGAAGAACCGCGCCGAGGCGCAGGTTGTGCGCGCCTGAGGTTTCGCCGGGCTTCAGCCCGTCCATCAGCGTGCCGTTATCTTCGAGTGCGCAAACGACTTCACCCAAGGTGAGGACGCTTGGGTCCTTGGCGAGACGAACGCCGCCTTTGCGGCCACGCACGGCCTTCATGAAGCCCATGGCCTGAAGCTTGCGGATCACGCGCCCGAGGTGCGCAGATGAGATGTTGAAGTAGTTCGCGATCTCATCGGTCGTCGCGGGTGTACCCTTCCCTGCGAGGTACGTCATGGCGCGAAGCGCATAGTCGGTGTGGAGACGAAATTTCACTTGCTAACCCCCCTGTTAACGGGTCTTTTCGACCGCAACCATACCCGGTCTTGAGCCTTTTCTTGGCGTGTACCGCATGAAGCGGAGCCAAGCGTGAGCTCTAAACGGGTTGTTCTAGATTCAGAGGACCCTCGCGAGCCCCCCCACTCCAAGCGCCGTGTCGTTCCTTCGGCGCCGGAATGAACCTTCGCACCATCGGCGTTTCACGTGCTTTGCATGAACATTGGAAGGTCAGAAGGAGTCGAAACTCTGATTTCAATTGGCTTTCCGGTACTCGGGTGCGGAAACTGTATCGCCGACGCATGGAGGCAGAGCCGCGGCCATGCAATACGTACCGGGTCATGCGCGTAGAGCGGATCGCCAAGGATTGGACATCCCATCGAACTGAGGTGCACGCGAATCTGATGTCGACGTCCCGTTGTGGGGCGCACGTCAAGTAAGGCAACTTCGGCATCGGGAAGCCCCCACGCAGGCAGTGCCATCCCAATTGAGACGACCCGCCACTCGGTCGACGCCGAAATGCCGGGGCCCCCAGCGAATGTCTCTTGGACGCGCTCGCCCTTATCCATTACAAGCGGACGCTCACGGCGACCCACATCGCTTGGCGGGATACCGACAACCCCTGCCAAATAACGTTTGGATACGCGACGCGATTCAAACAGCCCATTCAGTGTGCGGTGGGTTGCCGCATCACGAGCGAACAGGAGCACCCCGGACGTCCCCCGATCGAGCCGATGAACGGGAAGTAACGAGACGCCCAATTGAACCTCGAGGCGCTCGCGCACGGATTCCCCCATCGGTATGCCCCTTCCGGGAATCGTCGCCACTCCTGACGGCTTGGCGACCGCGAGGAAGCCTCTCTCGTCGTGAATCATGGGAATGTCGGGGAGGGTCGTCATCGGGCGAACCCGATCCTACCTCCGCGGATGACTCCTCCCGACCACGTAGGATGACGGGTGGAGACTCCGATGCGTCGAACCTTCCGGTCATTCGTTACCGCCCTTGTGGTCTGTTTGGGATTTGTGGGCATCGTCAATGCCCAGATTGCGGTCCGTGTCGAGACAGACTCCATCGGGATGCACCGGATCGCGGGAGAAGCTCTCGAGCAACTTCTATCTCTCGACAGCCTTCACCCAGACCGATTAGGGTTGCGTCGGGACGGCAAGCTAGTCCCCGTGTTCATTCCCGGCGCAGCCGACGGGCGAATTGACCGCGGTGACGAGATCTTGTTTTATGCCGACCCTCCATCCGACCCGCGACTTCGCACAGCGACTTACATCCTGAGCGAGATGTCATCCCCTCCTCGTTATTCCTTGGGCACGCTGCCCAACGACCTTGAACGCGTTGCGTTCGAGACCCGTATCTCGGTGAATCTCGGGTCGCCACGGGCCTTTGAATCATGGGCCGCTGTCAATCCAAAAGAAGCTCTCGCGCATTCACTTCCTCGCTGGGGAATCGCTGCGATCGTCCCGGCGCGTGGCAAGGACGAAACTGCACGCTCGAAAGCATCGTTGATCGCGGTACTCGACCCGAGGCCCATCAAGGCATCCCCCGGACGACTCTCGCTCCGGGTCGCGGGCGCACTCGTGGGCGGGGTGCCTCAACGACTGGCGATACGCGTCAACGGAACGACTCTCCCTGAAGTCACGTGGACCGACCCCTTCATGAAGGACCTCGATATTCCGCTTCCGGGGGATCTCCTCGATCCACGTCTCGCGATCGAAGTCACAAATCTGTCGCCCATGACAACCGTTCCCGACAAGGGAAATGACATGCGTCCGAGTCGAACGAATCGACTCGTGATCGAACGCGCGACAGTTTCCTATCTGACTCAACTCACCGGCCCCTCGGTCACGTCGGCACAAACCAACGTCGAAATCGTCCCGCCGGTGGAGGCTGTGCCTTTCCGCCGACTTCCAATCACGATGCGTCAGTCAGAGGGCTACATCGTGTTTGATCCCGATAGCGCCAAACTGTGGCGAACGTCGGATGTCGTCATCCGCGGCGATAGATCCGCTCGACTCTCAATCCTGGCAGCAAATGGCGCCAAAGATCCCGTTTCGCTGAACCTAGCCAAGCCTCTTGTCCTTCGCCCCGGCGATGAGGGCGCGGATTGGGTTGCGATCACAACGGATTCATTGAGGCCCGGCGTCGAAGCCCTTGCAAGTCATCGCCGCACCCGCGGCATGAAGACATTCGTCGTGTCTATTAGAACCCTTCACGACACCTACTCCGCCGGAAAGGTCGACCCAGAGTCCATCAGGTCGTTCCTCATAGCAGCCTCCGCCGCGTGGAAGACCAAGCCGAAATATGTTCTCCTCGCGGGAGACGCACAACTTGACGGCGACGTCACCGCGAGTCGCGAGACGCTCCCCACCCTGTTCGTTCCGACAGCCTATAACGGATGGACGGCGGCCGATCCCCTGCTTGGAGACATCAACGCCGATGGTTGGCCAGACATCGCTGTCGGACGAATTCCGGCGCGAGCACCCGAGGACTTCTCCCGCGTGCTGGGGCGGATCATGACTCTCGAGACCAAGCCCGAGATGGGGTCGTGGAAACGAGATGCCCTGTTTGTCGGAATACCGGCCGACTTCGGGCCTGCGCAAGACGCAATGATTGAACAAGTAGCCATCGATACGATTTCGGAATCTGTGCCGCCGTGGATGCACATTGACGCGACCTACGGTTCACCCAATTCGCCGTGGTTCTGGCCAGAGCAGGACTTCCTTTCCAGATTCGTCCGCCGCTACGAAGCCGGCGCCCTGATCGTGACCTACGCTGGCCACGGTAGTGAGGGATCGCTCGACACCCTCAAGGTCGGCTCTGCACGATTCCCATTCGTCTCGAAAGCCGATTTGGGGAAGCTCGGTAGGTCGAATCGCACTGGAGCGGTCGTCCTCCTCGCATGTTCCGCCGGAAGGCATGATGATCCAGCTGATGATTGCCTCAGCGAGAGTTGGTTCCTTGGAGAGGGCGGGCCGATGCTCATGATCGCCGCGAGCCGGGTCAGCCATCCCGTTGCCAACGCGCTACTTGGCCGCTCGATGTCAGCGGAACTCGGGCGACCGAGCACGACGATCGGTTCGTCCTGGCTCGCAACACTCGCGGGGCTCAAGGGCTCGATTTCGTCGCCGCTCGCTAGCGTTGCACAGCCATTCATGTCGAAGGCTGTCAGCCTCGAGAGCCTCCTGCGAGACCATGCGGCTCTCTACCACCTCTTCGGCGACCCGGGAGCGACCCTACCCGTGCCCGCCGTGTTGGAGCGAGCAACGGTGTCGGGAACAGTCAAAGCAGGCGGGACGGTCACCGTGACGTTCCCTATGCCCGCGGGCGACGAATGGCTGGCCACTGTGACATTTGAACGAACGCGACGTGAGGCCGCGCGCTCGCATACTCCGGCGATTCCGACTGACATGCCCGAGTCGGGCCCCGCATCCCGCCGAAGCGCGTCCGACATCGCAGCAACGCATTCCAAAGCGAATGCCGTTGTGCTCACATCAGCAACGGTCCAAGGGGCCGGCGAACCGACGGTCATCCTCAGGGTTCCGCCTGAAACGCTACCAGGGCTCCACTACGTTTCCGTATTCGTCGACTCGCCCTTAGGCGCGCGTATCGCTCTCTTGCCGGTAGTCGTCGAATAGCGAATGCGCTTCAGGAATTCGGAGGCCAAGGCACGATAGTCCTTGGCCCCGTTGCTCTCTGATGCGTACGACAACACACTTCGCCCATGGGACGCCGCTTCGGCGACTTTGACGTTGGGGCGGATGATCGACTGGTACATTCGATCCCCAAAATGCATTCTTAAGTCTACAAGAACTTCCTGCGTCAGCTTCGGTCGCATGTCGACTTTGCATGGCACGATGCCATCGAGGACGAGGTCGGGATTCAGGTACTTCCTGACGAGGTCGATGACCTCCATCAGCTTGGCGAGTCCCTGAAGCGCGAAGAACTCCGTTTGCATCGCCACCATCACCCGCTGCGCCGCGGACAGTGCGTTGAGCGAAAGCAGCCCGAGGGACGGTGGACAGTCGATGACGCACCAAGTCGGCGCTCCGTCGCCGGCTTCGGCCACAAAAGTCCGAATGGCTTCTAGTAGGCGTGTTTCCTTGCCCTCGACCGAGCCGAGCTCGAGCTCCGCTGCCGAAAGGTCCAAAGACGCCGGAACGATCGTCAGACGCTTCTCGGACGTGGTTCGGCGGGCTAGAGCTAGGGTCGACTCCCCGAGGAGCACCTCGTAGACCGACACGTCGCCGTCGGCTAACTCGATGCCTGCGTGGGCTGTCAGGTTGGCTTGCGGGTCGAGATCGATCAGGAGCGTCTCCTGACCGTGTTCGGCCAAGGCGGCGGCCAGATTCATGGCCGTTGTCGTCTTCCCGACACCACCTTTTTGATTGATAAGTGCGACAGTGATCATCTGATGCCCGAGGCCCCCCACGTTCCCCCGAAGGACGGGGCGACGCAAGGGACCCGCCCGGGTTGGGGGAACGGCCTTAAGGGGATACCGTCCAAGACCCATGGACAAGGCCATAGTCCTCCTCTCAGGCGGTCTCGACTCAACGGTGGCGACCTATCTCGCCAAGCAGTCGGTCACCCCCGCCCTCTCCCTGACGGTCGACTACGGCCAGAAGGCAGCCAAGCGCGAGCTTGCCGCGGCGTACATGCTCGCGAAGGAGCTGGACATCCCCCATCGGACGGTTTGGATTCCCTACCTGCGCGAGGCGGCGTCCGGCGCACTGGTCGATAGTCGGACCGAGGTTCCCCGGCCGACGGCTGCAGACTTGGATGACTTTAAGGGCGCCGCAGCGCGGAGCGCCAAGGCCGTGTGGGTTCCGAATCGGAATCTGGCCCTCATCACGATGGCGGCCACGTGGGCGGAAGCCAACGACATCAAGCACGTCATCGTCGGATTCAATCGAGAGGAGGGAGCAACCTTCCCCGATAACTCGGCGGCCTTCGTCGATGCAGTCAACTCGGCCCTGTCCTACTCGACAGCAAACCACGTTGAGGTCATCTCACCCACCCTCGGGATGGACAAGCACGAGATGATTGAGGTCGCTCGCAGGAACGACTTCCCAATTGAGTTATGTTGGTCCTGCTACTTGGGTGGCGACGAGCCCTGCAGGACCTGCGAGTCTTGCAGGCGGTTCGAGCGTGCCGTCGAACTCGCCGGAGCCGCCGAGTGGCTTGACCAACGTCGAAAGAAGAGGAACTTCCGTCCATGAAGCACGCCAGTCTTGCCTGCCTCGGTTTGGTGATCTTGCTCGCCGCTTGCGCCTCACCAGGCCGCACCGTCTCCGAGGAGACTTTTCTAGACAAGGATCTGAGTTCGCTCGAACTCGTGGATATCGCCATCGCCGCTCCGACGATTGATGGTCCATCCGGCGGGTTGCTCACCGCACCGTTCCGCACCGCGTGTCGGCGCCTTCTGATCGATGGCAAAGACTATGCGGTGATGTCCGACGCAGCGACGGACAAGCTGCTCGCAAACGGCGTGACCGATGGCCCCATGGCGGCCAAAGCCGCCGGCGCAGACGCGCTCATTGTCATCCACGTCTCAGGATGGGACACGTCAGAACTACTGCCGCGCGGATTCGCCTTCGCTTCAGGAACCGTTACAGCCTGGGCTTCGCGCGATGGCCGTCGAATTTTCGAACACACCTTCGAGAACGTGCGTTTGACGACTTCAGGGCCGGTGACTGGAGCAATGATCTCAGACACCGAGGTTGCGCTTTCAGCAAACTTGGCAAGTCGAATCCTCGCGAGTTTCCCACGCAAGAAGCCTCGCTAAGACTCGAGTCGGCACGGAAAACGCCCCGCGGTTGCCACCGTCGGGGCGTTTTGCTTTTGGTGACGAGGCGAAGGCCTCGAATGCGAATCACTTCTTCAGTGCGGCTTCGGCCTCTCGCTTACCGGCAAGTGAAACTCGACGGGTAGCCTGTTGATTCAGAACACGGTCGAAATAAGGAATCGCGTCTTGATGCTTGCCCATTTTATTAAGGCAGAGTCCCATGTTCTCGCAGGCGTCGACGTAATTCGGATCAGCCTCGACGGCGCGCTTGTAGCATTCAAAACCCTTCGCCATGTCGCCCAGATTGTAGTCGTGAATGACGCCTAGGTCGTTCAGCACGAGAGCCTTGTCCGACGGTTTGGCGCGAGGGTCCCGCATGCAAAGCTCCTCGGCTTTCTGATACGCCGCTAGTGCCTTATGGTTGCGAGCGAGGCGCTCGTCCTTTTTGGTGCGTGACGTGGAATCCGCCCAATCGCGCCAGTAAAGCCCGAGATTGGACCACGAGCGGAAGTCGTTCTTCATCATGTCCGCGCAGTCTTTTTCCATGATCTCAATGGCCTGCTCGAACTTGCGCTGCTGTGACAGTTGAAACACGAAGAAGTTGACCTGCGCAATCGGCTCGTCCTCGGGCCTGTCCCAAGTCTTGCGAAGTTCATGAGCCTTCTTGAACCAACCTACGGCTGCCTTCAGGTCTCCCTTACGACCGCACGCCTTGCCCAGGTCAAGTGCCGTGTTCGCGTTCGACTTGCCAGAAACATCGAAAGCCTTCGTCAGGATCGTGATGGCATCGTCATCGCGACCTTCGAGCGTCTTGACGTAGGCGAGCCAATTGAGGGGGACCTCGCTCTTCGGATCACGGTCCGCCCATTTCTGGTACGCCTCAGCAGTTTCGTTGAACTTCTTCTGCGGGCCATTCACTTCAAGTAGGAGAGTCGCCAATTCCTTCGCATCCGCGACATTCAGATTTTTGGCAACAAGTCCCTTGGCGGCGAATTCTGCAGCCCGGCCGGCATTCGATGCGTTCTTCTCGGCCTGCGCCACCCAAAGAAGCGGCGTGGAGTCATCGGGACGATGCTTCGCGCATTCCTCATAGCTTTTCGCGGCATCACCAAAACGGCCGAGCATGTAGAGACAGGCGCCCTTCCATTGGAACGGCTCGTCCTTCGGGGCGAAGCCCTCCTTCGCAGCTCGATCGTAGGACTCAGCCCCCTGAGTGAAGAAGTTCTCGACGCGCCCGGACGAGGAGCGGCCGTCCTGCATGGCGGCCTCCCCTGCGGCGTAATACGAAGCGCCAAGGACGAACCAGGCATCGGCCAATTTCGATTCGAGCTTCGTGGCGCCCATCGCGTAGCCCGAGCCCCTCACGGGGTCCCCTAGGCCGATCGCAACTCGTGCCCACAGTGTCAGAGCCTTCGCATCCTGATTAGCGAGGGCCTTCACTGCCACCAGTGCGGTATCGGCGTCCTCGAACTTGCCGGCGTCATAGGCCTTTTGGGCGATTTCCATCGCCTCCGGCAGTGTCTTGGGGCCGTCCTGCGCGAAGAGGGTGCAAGGGATGATCAGAACGAGAATGGCGAGCAAGGTCGACTTCACGGGGAGTCTCCTAATCCGAAACTACCGGCGATTCTGACACCGCGAGGTGCGGCGAGCTCCTTCCGGCATGGAGCCACCTAGGGGTCCATGGTATCACCCCGGGTAACGCCCCCATCTTCATACGGTTGGGACGAACGGAGCCCCCATGAACGCGGAAACCCCGGTCGATCAGCGCGAAGTGCGCCTTGCCAAGCTCGCCAGACTGCGCGAGTCCGGCATCAATCCCTATCCCGGCCGTTTCCCCAAAACCCACAAACTCGCTCAGGCGAAGGGTTCCGAACCTGGGACCAAGGTCACCGTTGCGGGACGTCTTATGACCGCTCGTGTCATGGGCAAGCTCTCATTCGCAACGCTCGGCGACGAAAGTGGACGCGTGCAAGTCTCGGTATCGCAGGAGGATGTCGGCGAGACGTTCTACAAGGAGATCTGGAAAAAGCTCATTGACCTCGGCGACTTCCTCGGCATCGAGGGTGAGATGTGGATCACCAAATCAGGTGAATCAACCATCAAAGCAACCAAGGTCACGTTCCTCGGAAAGACGCTTCGCCCTCTCCCTGAAAAATGGCACGGGTTGACTGACCGTGAGTCCTGCTGGCGGCAACGCTATCTCGACCTCGCGATGAATGAGGAGACAGTCGAGCGTTTTCGTTTCCGATCGCGGTTCATTACCGCGCTTCGCCGCGTCCTCGATGGCGATGGATTCCACGAGATCGATACGCCGATCCTCACTACCAAGGCCTCGGGTGCGGCGGCGCGCCCTTTCAAGTCGTGGCACAACTCGCTCGGAATGGACGTGTTTCTTCGTATCGCGCCGGAAACATACCTCAAGCGCGCCGTCGTCGGCGGCATGGAACGCGTGTACGAAATGGCTCGGTGTTTCCGCAACGAAGGCATGGATCCTTCGCATTTGCAGGACTTCACCATGCTCGAGTGGTACGCCGCGTATTGGGATTGGACAGACAATATGGCGTTCACCGAACGTCTGCTCCAGTCCGCCATTGCAGAAGTCACGGGCTCGACGAAAGTGGTGCTTTCCGGAGGTGCCGAAATTGACTTTGGTGGTCATTGGCCTCGTGTCACTTTCCGTGATCTCATCCACGCAGACACCGGACTCGACATTGAGAAATTCCCTGACGCTTTAGGCCTCAGGGCAGAAATGCGCGCACGCCATATCGACGTTGAGGAGATGGATGTGCTAGGGCGCGGCAATCTGATCGACGCTCTTTACAAAAAGGTGTCGCGCCCGAAGCTCGTCGGCCCCGTGTTCCTCTGCGAACACCCGATCGACCTATCGCCTTTGGCACGCCGCAACGACGACAAGCCCCACCTCACGGATCGATTCCAAGTGGTCGTGAACGGCTGGGAAATCGTCAACGCCTATTCCGAGTTAGTCGATCCGATCGATCAACGTGAGCGTTTCGAAGAACAGGCGCGACTTAAGGCGGGTGGCGACCAAGACGCGATGGACATGGACGAAGACTATCTCCTCGCGATGGAACATGGGATGCCTCCCATCTCTGGCTTCGGGATGGGTATCGACCGAATCGTGGCGCTCCTTACCCGCGCCGAGAATTTGCGAGACGTCGTCCTATTCCCGCTTCTTCGTCCGAACTGATTCGGCAGCGAGCGAAAAAGGAAGTCGGGCGGAGGTCGTGTGACCACCGCCCGATTCATCGAGTCCGGATTCGAAGTGCTGATTAGCGAATCAGACGCGTCAGCCGTTCGACGGTATCCGTGGTGCCGTCGGGGCGCTCGCTTGCCATCATGCGCTCTCGCATGGCCTTCATTCGGCGACGGTTCGCAAGCAAGTCGACGAGCTCCGCTTCAAGTGTGGCATCGTCGCGAGCGATAAGCGCCACACCTGTCGAGAGGAGTCGGTCGGCCAAGCGTTCCTCGACGCCGGCGGCCGGACGGAGAAGCAGCATCGGCAATACCGACGCTTGAGCTTCGGCGACCGTATGCGGCGTAGCACGCGTCACGAGGAGGTCCGACACCGCCATCAGTTCATGGATGTTGTCAACAAAGGCAAACGCCTTCATCATCATCGAGTCCGGAACCGTCAGTGCCTCGAGTGACTCGCGAAGTCGGTCATTCTTGCCGGCGACAATCAACAGGTTCATCGGAGCAGCGGTCGCCAACAGCCGTGTCACCACAGCGGTGATGCGCTCGACACTGCCGATGCCACCGGGGCGAACTAGGATCGTCGGCAGATCACGACGCAGGCCGAGACCTCGGCGGACATCATCACGGTGAATCGGAGCCGAGAAGGCGGGATTGACGGGGATTCCCGTCACAAAGATGGCTTCTCTTGGGATGCCACGCGCCATCAGACGGCGCTCAACATCCATCGACGGCACCAGCCAGTGCTTCACTACCGGGGAGAACCAAAGCTCATGGATCTCGGGGTCGCTGACGACGGCAATCACCTTTGGAATAGCGACGCCATCCTTGTCAGCGGCCTCGAGCCAACGGAATGCCAACCAATGTGTGGCAACGACCCACTCAGGCCTGCGATCGAGTAGCGCCTGCTGCAGGCGTTCAGCGAAGGCCGTGCGGAGGAAGTCGTCGATGTCAGGCGGCAGTAGGTCGCTTTCTGCGGGATTACTCGTTTCGAACGGCACGCCGAAAAGAGCGGGCCGACGTGCGAGGTCATCCAAGACCGCGCGGACATAAGCCGGGCGGAATTCATCGGCGAGTAGATCGAGGAGATCGAGCTCGCGCAGATTCATGTTGCGATCGAGAGTGCGCAGTGACTCGGTCACAGCATGCGAGACCCTCGTGTGCCCGCCGCCCGTGCTTGCACCTAGCACGACAACATGCTTGGGTGGTCGCAAGAACGGCATGAGGTCGCGGAGCGAGACTCCGGGTTCAATGCCACGACGACGCTCGCCCCCGCGCGGAAGGTCAAGCACATCAATACCGCTCGTAGACGCGCCGAGTTCCTCGACGTCACGGCTGCCGCGGTCACGATCCCTGTCACGATCTCGATCGCGACCCCTGCCGCGGCCGCGGCCGCGATCTCGTTCACGCTCGCGTGGATTAGGGGCGGTGTTGGGGCGACCCTCGTCGACTTCCTCCACCATGTGCCATTCGCGATCGCTGTTTTCGCCCTCGCCCTCGCGATGACGCTCATCGTCATCCGGTGGAAGGAGCTCTTCCGGCGTCGGTTCGTGGCGCCCCGCGCGCTTGAGATCGCGGATGCCGTCGGCATCCGTCATTCCTTCGAGTTGATCTTCGGGGAGATCCCGAGGGTCGTCGCGGCGTTCATCCCGACGCGGTTCCTGACGGACTTCCGAGCGCGGTGGCTCGCGGCGTGGATCTTGACGCGAGTCACCACGAACCTCGGCACGCGGATCGCGCCGTCCGTCGTTGCGTCCATCGTTTCGACCGTCAGGTCGCTTCTCGTCACGGCGTCCATCCTGCCGACGCGGCTCCTGGCGGCCACCACCTCGACGTCCGTCGCTACGGCGCTCATCGCGGCGGACCTCGGGTCGCGCGTCTCCGCGCCGAAGATCGGGACGCCGATCCTCACGCTCGGAAGGCGCAGGACGCGACTCGCCCTCCACGACCGGACTCGATGCCGAATCGGGACCTGATGGTGCACGCGAATGATCGACCTCATCGATATCGGTCAGGTCATCATGAGCTTCAGCCCCATGGCCCCCGACCTCAACAACGGAATCATCTTCGTGACTCTCCGAAGAGTCGTTTTGGCCGCCTTGCGATTCAGAGGCGCCCCCTTCCCGGGGGCTCTCTTGAGATTCGCGCTCGTCGTCGCGCTCGTCAGTCATGAATATGTCCTCGTGGCGAAATCAGGCTGGCGCATTTCCAAGTCGGCAAGCAGCGCCACTCGGTGCGGGTCCTGTTTCGTAGGTCAACCAATGAGGCTAACCCGGACTTTGTTGTAACACGGGACGACATCTAAGTGGCGACATCGCCCGAGGGCACGAATCGGCCGATACACCAAGCGGAGTCGGCTCGGCTATGCTCATGAAGCCATGAGACGCTCGATTGCCCCGCTATTCCTAACGTTGGGACTTGCCATTCCCTTGGCCGGGCAGGAGTCACGGCAAGCGCCAATGCCGGACCGCAGTTGGATCCTCGCGCGGGTGGCCCGCCTCGATGCGGAGGACTACGATGCGCGGGAGACCGCCATGCGGGATCTCTTGAGCGCCGGTGTCGCCATTGAGGACATCCTTCGCTCGGAAGTCGGCCGTGGATCCCCGGAACGTCAGGCACGCGTCGGAGAGATCTTGTCGCGCCTTCGGCGCCACACGGAGAGCCGAGCCGTCAGGCCCACGGCAACCGAGGTCACCATCCGCTTAACGGATCGGCCTGTTAGCGAAGCATTGAGGCGCTGGTCCGACGCATCAAAAGCGAGTGTCTTCCTTGAGAACTCACGCGTCGATGAAGGCAAGCTCATCACGCTCGACCTCGATCGGGTGCCCATGCTGAAAGCCCTCGATGTTATTGGCGAGGCTACGGGCAGTACGTTCCAGTGGGATCCGCGCCGTAGGGGTTACTCAATGATCCCATCGCAGGCGCGATTGGGCCCCATTGCCTATGCCGGTCCCATTCGCGTGTCGTTGCAGTCGCTCCAGATCACTCGATCGACCACTTTCACCACGCCAAGCATGACATCCGTGTCTCTCAACGGGATGATCGACATCGAGCCGGGCTGGCCTCTTTTCGGAATCGTGACTCCATTTCGCACCTTGGAGGCTCTCGACGACAAGGGTCGCTCGTTGACGAACACAACGAACCGTCAAACTGAGTACTTGCAGCGGACCCCTGACGGGCAGCGATCTTGGTGGAACGTTCAGCTCTCGGCACCTGAACCGGATGCAAGATCGATCAAACGGCTTAAGATCGCCTGTCGTCTCCTAGTCGCCGACGAAATGGCGGTTGTCGATATCACGGACCCGAAATCCGATCCGGTTACCACCTTTGGGGATGCACTGCTTCGTGTGGTCGTCGAAACCGCCGAGACCAACGAAGAAGTCACAGCACTCACGCTCAGAATCGAGGCACCCCAACCGGATGGGCCGATTCCAGCAGCCTCGCGAGCCCAAGGTGTTGAGGCCCGGGTTGAAGCGGCCGCGGCGGACGGATCGCGTGTCGAGTTCACGAGCTTCGGTACCTCGCCGATTCCAAAAGGCGTACGTTGGTCTGCGAATTTCAAAGGCCCTCTGCCTGCGAGCCTTAGGATATCCGTCCCAATTCATCTCGTTGAAGTGCCCTTCGAACCCATTTTCGAGGACCTCCCACTCCCGTGAACTCGACCCCCAGAACTCAGGTAGCACTACGCGTGAAGGAGCCTGTCGAGGCACTCAAGTTCTTCGTCGATGTTCTCGGGTTCACTGGTCGATCAGAGAACTTCCTCGAAGCGCATGCGGAGCTACCGGGAATCTCGCTGCTCCTGTTTCGCGACGACCAATTGGAAGCCCTTCACGGCCCAGGCGCGAGCCGCCATCGAGTGGGCGTCGGCGTGGAATTCCGCATTCACGTTGAGAATCCAACCGAACTCGCGACACGCGTAAGGGAAAGAGGTGGGTTCTTAGTGCGCGCCCACGAAGGCGAAGTCACGGTGCGCGACGGTGACGGCTATGTGTTCACTTTTGTTGCGCCGCCGCGATCCGTCTGAATTTCAATCAGACTGGGAGCACCCGCGTAGGGTCGATCAAGCGCTGAAGCGCGATCACACCCGCCATCACTCGCGTATCGGCCAGCAAGAGAGCGAGCATGATTGCTCCAGAAGTCCTTTGATTCTCGCCAAGGATGGTCGTCGTGAGCATCCTTTCAGCACGCAAAAGATCGGCTGCTGCCTTCGGTGACGAAGGGAACAACGTTCCACGAGTTGACTTACGCCGAGGTCCGCCTACGGCCTCGCGCTTGCGCCATTCCCCGTCTAGCAACGCGCCTACCAAATCACGGGCGGACGGAATACCTTCGTCAGGACGCCAATCGAACTCCTCGGATGCAAGCCCGCGAATGTAGGCAGCGAGCGAAGCGCGCGATGACTCCGCTTCGCGGAGAATAAGTTCGTTGAGAAATACGTCAGTCATGTGAAGCGCGAACGACGGGAGCACGGGTGAAACGTGCTTTCCGTCGCGATTCGCATCACTCTTGTCGGACCGAATCGGGTCTAGGTTAAGCCGCCGAATGAAGCGCGAATGTCACAACGGCTTGCGTGATTGTGCGCGCCATGGCGCTTTTCCGGCCCGTCTACATGTATCGAGGAGCACTCCGAGCTCTTGTCGCGCCACGCGCATTGTGCGGGCGGTCACCGCCGCAGCCGAAGGAGTCGCCCCCGATGCATAGAGGCTTAAAATGGAGAATGCGCCCGTCGTCGCAAACCCCCATGGAGCCGCCAGTATCCCGCGTTCGTGCAACGCATCAAAGTAGTGAGCATCACCATCGGCACCGATCGCGATGACGGGAGCCTCACAAACGCCGAGAATGCCGCGGCAACGAAGGCGAAGCAAATCCTCGAACTTGAAGCTCCCCGCGGGACACGCGAGCACGAGCAGGTCGCAGACGATTTCGGCGGCCTGATATGGCGCAACCGTCGTCACCTTCGATCGAGCGTCCGGGGGAATGGCATCTACAAGCCCGTCAAGTCGTCGCAGGTCTCTATCGGAAACTGCGAGTGTGCGACCCTCGGACACAAGTCGACGAGCAAGCGGCATCCCGACCGCACCAAGTCCTACGAGTCCAATCGTAGATTCGGAGGGAAGCAACCCTAAAGTCGCGTCCATCGCGTGGATGGCTTCGTTGATCCCGATCACCGCCGACTGAACAAAGAGCCCGTCAGTTCCCTGCACCGAGGCCCCAGCAGCCCCAAGCGATGAAGCAAACAAGAGATCAATTCCCGAGTCAGGAACAACCGTGAATCCTGCCAAGCCCAGCTCTTCGACGACGACCCGAGCATAGGCATCGCGCACGAGTGCCGACGGCGCTGGCCCGTAAATCGCTACATGACATCCCGCCGAGACGCCCCCGGCCGTGACGAGTCCCTGTGTTGCGACGCGCGCCAGTTGCAGCGAAGTTTTGATCACATCGCCTTCGGGCGTGGCGAACTCTACTCTCCGCAACAAACCAAACGAGCTCCCCTCAACGCGTCGATGCCGGACGAGCACGAGCTGTGCGCCAACCGACGGCAAATGAACGAGGTCCAACGACTCACACCCAGACGCCACGAGAGCGTCGATGACAGCCTCCCAAGCCGGTGTGCAGTCATTGGAGAGGACCAATGACACGGGCTCCCATGGGCCGTCATCCCGGCTGGCCAAAGCTCGAAACACCCCGTCTCGGGCGTGAATAGAGAGCCGCGTCGCCGAAGCGTCGCGAAGTGCGTCGAAGAGTCCTGAGTCAGTCCCCATCGGCGCTCCGCACTTCTCCGCTCTCAGCGATCAAAGAGGTTGGTGATCATGCGGACGGAAGTTGCACGAGACGCCTTGGCAATCGACGTCGTCAGCGGAATCGACTTGGGGCAAACGTTCACACAGTTCTGCGCATTGCCGCAGTCCGTGATGCCGCCTTCACCCATGATGGCGTCGAGTCGCTCGCCCGCATTCATCGCGCCGGTCGGATGGCTGTTAAACAGCACCACCTGCGAAATTGCCGCGGGCCCGATGAACTTGGAGTCTTCATTGTAATTCGGGCACGATTCGACACAGCACCCGCACGTCATGCACTCCGACAACTTGTACGATTCGGCTCGATCAACCTCATTCATGCGAGGTCCCGGGCCGAGGTCGTGAGTCCCGTCGATCGGGATCCAAGCTTTGACTTTCTTGAGTGATTCGAACATGCGTGAACGGTCTACGCAAAGATCACGAACCACCGGGAACTTGGTCATCGGCTCGAGCGAAATAGGTTCGCCTGGGCGCTCTTTGCGGATGTTATCGACCAACGCCGAACACGACTGGCGCACACGTCCGTTGATCACCATCGTGCACGAACCGCACACCTCTTCGAGGCACGAGCAGTCCCAACTGACTGGGTCGACTGGCTTCCCCGACGCGTCGACAGGATTGCGCTGAATCTCCATGAGACATGAGATCACATTCATCGATGCTCGATACGGCATCTCAAAGTCAACCCAAGACGAGGCGACGCCAGGCCCAGGCTGGCGCTTGATCCGGATCTTGATGGGTTCGTTTGCCATGATCGCGGTTCCTCTCAATTCCCCGGTGCGCCGTAGGTACGGGGACGTGGTTTGATGAATCGAGCGTCAACCGGGACATACGAGAGTGACGGCCCATTGGCCTTCGCGTCGAATTGCGCAAGCGTCGTTGCCATCCAGTTCTCGTCGTCGCGCTTCTCGAAGTCAGGCTTGTAATGCGCGCCACGGCTCTCATTGCGAGCGAGGGCGCCATCGACCATGACTTTGGCAAGCTGCACGAGATATGGGAGCTGATGCGCAAATCGCAATGACTGATTGGCGACCTTGCCGGAGTCGCCAGCTATGGCCCTGTCGGCTCGAGCTTGCAAATCGTCGAGCTTAGCGCGGGTCGTCTTCAGACCTGCGTTGTAGCGCTCGATCGTACATTCGGACAGCATCATGTAACCGAGTTCGTCGACGATCTTAAAGGGGTTTTCTCCGCCCGTGCGCGCAGCAATACCGTCGACTTCCGTCTGCATCCGCTTCACTTCGCGATCGAAGATTGACTTGTCAACTGAATCCGCGCCCTTCGCCAGACCCTTTGCGTAGGCAACGGAGGCGGGGCCGGCCACATCGCCGGAGAAGATGCACGATAGGAGGGAATTGGCGCCAAGGCGATTGGCACCGTGATAGAGGTGGTCGACTTCGCCGGCTGCGTACACGCCAGGGATGCTGGTCATGTGCGTCTTAGGGTGAGTCATGTCCATCTCGCCGTCAGCCTTCGTCTCGTAGCCGACCCAGAGGCCGCCCATCGAGTAGTGAACCGCAGGGAAGATCTGCATCGGCTCTTCGCGAGGATCGACGCCGACGAACTTCTCATAGATCTCGAGAATCCCCCCGAGCTTCTTGTTGAGCACTTCCCGCGGCTTGTGCGTGAGGTCCAAGTAAACCTTCGCTCCGCCACCGATACCCAATTTGAGCTTGTAGCAAACGCGGTGGATCTCTCGTGATGCGATGTCGCGTGGCACGAGATTCCCATACTTCGGGTATTTCTCTTCGAGGAAATACCAGCGCTCCGCTTCGGGGATCTGACGAGGGCTACGCGTGTCGCTTGAGGACTTCGGCACCCAGACACGACCACCTTCACCACGCGCGGATTCCGACATGAGTCGGAGTTTGTCCTCGCCGGGGATAGCGGTCGGGTGAATCTGAATAAATTCCCCGTTGGCGTACTTCGCGCCCTGCTTATAGAGCGAAGCGGCGGCGAAGCCCGTGCAAATCATCGAATTCGTGCTCTTACCAAAGATGCGGCCCGGACCGCCCGTCGCGATGATGGTGGCATCACAAGCAAACGCCTTGATCTCCATCGTGGAGAGATTTTGGGCGACGATTCCTCGGGCGACACCCTCGTCATCGATGACTGACGAGAGGTATTCCCAATTCTCAAACTTCTCCACTTTGCCGTCGGCTTCGTGCCGACGCACTTGCTCATCGAGGGCGTAGAGCAACTGCTGGCCCGTCGTAGCTCCGGCGAACGCGGTTCGGTTGTAGAGCGTGCCTCCGAATCGTCGGAAGTCGAGGAGCCCTTCAGGCGTTCGATTGAACATGACTCCCATGCGGTCTAGGAGGTAAATGATCCGTGGCGCGTTCGCGGTCATCGCCTTGATGGGCGGCTGATCGCCAAGGAAGTCGCCGCCGTACACCGTGTCGTCAAAGTGCTGAAGGACCGAGTCGCCCTCACCCTTCGTATTGACCGCGCCGTTGATTCCGCCTTGGGCGCAAACCGAGTGCGAGCGCTTGACGGGAACGACGGAGAAAAGAAGGACTTTTCCGCCCTTCTCGGCGATGCGAATGGCGGCCATAAGGCCGGCCAACCCGCCGCCGATGACTGCTACACGTGGTTCGGCCATGTCAAGATCTCCTCACACCTTGAAAGGGTTGGGGGTAGACACGAGGTGCCACACGGTGGCGGTACCCAACGCAAACAGCGCGAGACCGATGCCCGAAAACACTACCCGCGCATTGTCCTGCGCCTTCTTTCCGACCGTGATTCCCCACGCGATGCAGAAAGTCCACATGCCATTCCCGAAGTGGAAGGCCGCCGAGGCAACACCAAGGAAGTAGACGGCCCCTAGCGCCCAATTCCCTGAGAGTTTCTCGAGCATGAAGTAGTAGATGCTCTGCTGCGACTGAATCAGGCCCGTCGCTTGATCGATACGATCAGGCGTGTAATTCGTTGTGAAGTGGCCCGTGAAACGGGTTGACCAAACGTGGTAGATGATGAACACCAACAGATAGAACGACGTCAACCGCTGGAGCATGAAGTTGCGGTTGCGAGCGTAAGAGTAGTTGCCTGTGTTGTTCTTCGCCTGCCTCGCGATGATGAGGCCATACACCCCGTGAAACAGAAGCGGCGCAGCGATGGTCAGGATCTCTAACGTCCAAAGGAGCGGCTTCGGCATGTTGAGCAGCCACCCCACCGCGGATTCGTAGGACTTCTGACCGCCCAAGATGAAGGCGTTCGAAACAAAGTGTTCGGCGATGAATCCGCCAAGCGGCAAGACTCCTAAGAGGGAGTGCAGCTTCCGGTAGAAGAAGTGACGTTGGTCGTTGTTCATGCGGATGGGTGCCGTGGTTACGACAACCGTTGCGCGTTGGCGACCGAAACCTAGCACCCCCCCCTGCCGCTTCCAAATCGTTCAACCCCACGCGGAGCCGCGAGGAGGCAACGACGGTCGGTCACTTTCCGAAGAGGGACATGACCTTGCCGAAGAACCCTTTGCGTGACGATTTCCTAGGAATCGCGTGCCCGGCAGTTCCTGACTCCAATAGCGTCCGAATGCGCTCGAGTTCCGCGCGGACGATCTCGCAATTCGCCGGACGTTCTTTCATGTCCTTCGTGATCATCCACTTCAGGATGTCCGAAAGTGCGCCGGGAACTTCCTTGTTGAGTTTCTCAACTGGAACTGGTTCACGCTGAATGGTGGCCTTCAGTACCTCGACGGTTCGCTGTCCAGCGAAAGCCTGCTCTCCTGCGAGCATCTCGTAGAGAATCACGCCGAGCGCAAAAATGTCTGTCCGTCCATCCACCTTATCGCCGCGAATCTGCTCGGGCGCGGAGTACGCGGGAGTTCCGACGAACGTGCCTGCGCGCGTGATGTTGGTGTTGGAGTTAAGATCTTTCGCGATACCAAAATCCAACAACTTAACGGCGCCGTCCTCGTCCCGAATCATGATGTTCTCGGGTTTCAGATCCCGATGAACAACACCCTCGGAATGGGCGAGCGACAGTGCCGAACAAACAGACTCGACTACACGACACGCCTCTGCAGGTTCGAACCGGCCGTTCTTCGCGATAATCGCATGCAGGCTTCGTCCGCCCACGTATTCGGTCACGATGAACAGCTGGCCATCGACCATGCCAAGTTCATGAACCCGGACAATGTTCTCGTGGCGGAAGCGGCCGAAGCGATTGCCCTCATTTTTGAAACGCGACAGCGTCTCAGCGTCCACCATGCCTTCGGATCGCAGAAACTTGATCGCGACCTGGCGCTTCGCGGGCACGTCGAGGGCTTTAACGACAACCCCCATTCCACCCTCGCCGAGTTTTGATTCGATGAGGTACTGACCATTCGAGCCAAACGAGTGTCCAATCAGGTCGTCGTAATCCATATCAACCTTCGGCGCCGTCCTCCCCGATCGCCTCGACAGGGCACTGCTCCATCGCGTCGCGACAGGCTTTGACTTCCTCAGGAGTTTCGGGCTGCTTGTACACGATGTCGTGATCCGAGTCCGCACTCTCTTTGAAGTTGTTCGGCGCAAGTTCGCTGCAGAGGGAGCACAAGATGCACTCCTTATCCACATAGAATGCACCCGGGAGATTGTCGTGCCACTTGTCGTTGCGATTTGCCATGTTCTTTGGGGGAGCTCGTTTCGCGCCCCAATAGGCTAGCAAGTCGCGCCGAATGGCGGGTCCCGGCCGAGATTCACCGGGCCCACCCCTCCTCAGACTGGCTTCAATCTTGGACTACGGCCACTTGGGCCGCCTTTTCAGCAACCACGGTTGCCGCACCCGGTAGCTCGCCTAGGTCAATCAGTCCGCGCGAGTCCGTTTCGCCGGCGACCCGAACCGAACCGCTCGCCCCGACCGACACGCGTGCCCCGGCGACCGGTCGCCCGTCCCGGTCTGTGAGATAGGCGCGAGCGCCATCAGAAGTCCGTTGGAGTCGAAGACTGAGGGTTGTGGCCAATACCAGCACCGTGGCGGACTTCTCACCGTCGGTGACGACCGTTAGGTAGGCACCGTCCGCGAGTTCGGGAAGCGAAACGGACACGGTTCCGGCCGTGTACTTCTTGAGGCCAAGCGACGCCGTGGTCGTCGTTGCGGCGGTGATTCCCGAAAGATCGGCGCGATTCAGTGCTTCAAAAGACTTCCGAACGGCAAACAGCACCGTGAGGTCAACGGGGTACACCATGACCGTGACCTTCTCAACATTCTTCGCGGTGACGGACAAGGACCCACTTCGACCAGGCTCTACCGTGACGGTCGATGGAATCGACAGGGTGCGTTCGGTCAAAAACGCATGAGAAAGCGCAGCGTCGGCGATCCCCTCTTTCGCCTCCGCGTACCGAGCAACAGCCACCTCAAAGTCGCCCTGAACATGCGCGACCTTTCCAAGCAGCCATGCCATTGCGGCACGTTCGACGCTTGGGCCCGACGGGCGCTTCGCAGTCGGGACGACAGGCCAAACTCGATCCAACACAACTGTCGCTTGCCTCTTCGACTCGTCAAACCTCTGGAGTTCGAACAACGCCCATGCATCGGTCGCAAATACGCGATCGAGTGTCTCCGACTTTGCAAATCGTGTGATGAACGCGCTCGCGTCCACATGGACCCTCTCCGACAATCCAAGTTCTTTGTAAGTTGCGATGCGATCCAACGACGCGAGTTCTGCGATGTAGCTGCCACCTTGCCAAGCCATGATGCGGCCGTACCCATCGAGCGCACGCCGCCACAACACCCGCTGCTGGGGTAGCAACGGCTTATCCAGCAACTTGGGATCTGGGATACCGCGCCAAGCGGACGCGAGCGAAAGTTCGCTGGCCGGAACGGATCCCTCGGCAGGGTATCGAAGCACGGAGTCAAGTCCGAGCTCGGCGGCGTTGATCATGTCAAGAAGGTCCGATCCACTCCATTCGACGATTTGCTGGGCCTGGGTAGTCTCGATTTGGAATGCCCACTCGCGCGCCTGACGGAACAACTCGCGTGCGCGCTCCGCATCCTTCGCTTCGGAGTAAGCCTTGCCAAGAAGCACGGCAATCTCGACACCGACTTGCGCGGCGCCCGGGTTACGCGCAAGTAACTCATCACGCACAGTGATGGCATCGCGACCTCGGTTCAGTCGGACATACGCCACCTGCAACATCTGCAGAACTTCATCGTGGAGTCCATCATGAAGCGTCTGCTCCTTTGTAAGGCCGCCGACTGCCGCAATGACATCAGCCCAGGCATTTTCAGAGAATGCCTTGCGAGCCTTCGCTAGTCGGACATCCGGAGTCGGGGGACGCGTTACCTCCATCGCCATGAGCTTGCGATCCTCGTGAATCACAAGAGACATTGATGCGGACGCGCCCTTGATCTCGGGGTCGAAATAGCACCGGGCCTCCGCAGGCATTGCGTCGAATCGCCCCGCGAGTCCACAGACCACCGGATAGGTGATGACGATCTTCGCGCCCTTAGCAATCCTCGGAATGCGGAAAATGAACCCAGATTCGCGACGGATCGGCGGCGCAAGTGGCGATCGAATCCCAGCCTCGATCGGCTCACAACCGGCGAAAATGGGGTCTTCGAGAACAAGTTCTTGGACCTCAGCGCGGGCCTCGACGGTCACGCGAACGGTAAGCCTTGCCCCGACGAACGCCTCGCGGCGCGACACAGGGTCGGTCGGTGCAGGGCGTCGACCCGGAACAACCGACTCGAACCCGTCGGGCGTGTCCTTTGCCGCTTCGTCCGGTTCGCGATAGGACAAGAGTTGACGCGTCACCGTGACGAGATTACCTGTCGCGGCTACCTGATCGGCCGCCGTGACGCCTGTCGCGCGAACACGCACGGTGACTTCCCCTGCACCTGTGCGGCGGACGCGAACCTTATGTGGCCCCTTCGTCAATCCGGCCACAGGCAACGCGATGCTGGCATAGGGACTGGCGCCTGAGATCCGGACGGGCTGGCCGACCTGCGCACCGTCGAGAGTGATGTTGGCTTCGCCCTCAACCACTGCCGACGTCGCTGCCTCTTCTGCGAGAGCGATGACAGAGGAGGCTGCCGCACGCGTGTGGACGCATCCGCGAAGCGCGAGCGACTTGCGCAGTGCCTTGACCATAGCCGCAATCTCGTCCTCGCGGGCGCCGCCGCGGCGGAATGCAAGGATGGCCATGGCTGTGGCCTCCTGGTCAGAGTTGAACCAGGCTTGTGCAGTCTTATCGAATGGTAAACCGTCTCCCGAACGACGACGCGATCGCAGCGTCGCCATAAATCCGGCCACCGCAACCTCCTTGTTCATGCCAGCGGCAGCCAGCACGCTGCGTGCAAGCGAAACCGGCGCGAGAGCGTCACGATCTCTCAAAAGTGCATTCATGGGCGCAGGCCGGTCGGCTCCGAGCATTCCGAGCGCGAGCAACAGCCATGCTCGATCGTCGACGGTGACGCCCCCACGAGCAAGGCCGGCATCGCATCCGGCAATCATGATCCGAGTTGTGTCTGCAGGAATCTGGATTCCCATTTCTCTAAGTCGCGCAAGGGCTTCTCCCGCTAGCCCCGTCAACGTCGGCGACGCGACGCCACTCGAATCGACGATCATCCCGTTATCAGCCATCATGGCTCGGATTTCACCGACAAGTGCGCGCGCTGCGCTCTCGACCCGATCACCGACTACACGACTTGGGCGGCCAGCGGCTGTCAATGCCCGGTGCAATGCCAATGAGGCGATGACACGATTAGTTGACGTTTCGAGGCCTCCACCACGAGCGTCCATGAGGAAACTCAAGCCCTCAAGCAAGTCTGTAGCCAGATCGGCTTGAATCAACACAGAGGCACTGAGGGACCCGTCGACAAGCTCTGGAATCGTGAGGTCAAACATGGCGTCATCGGTCACGGAAAGCCTCTGGCTTCCGTCCCATGGTGCGCCGAACGCGCGCACCGGGCGGCTCACCTGCAAGGCATCTCCGCCTGTTTCTGACTTCGCAGATGTGACCAATCGGGCGCTGCCAGGCCGCTTGCCCGTCAGCATCAAGGGCCATTCGCCGGACGCGCCCGCCGCGAGTTTCATGGACCCTGTAGTTGCTCCCGACAGCGTTGCAACCATCGGATCGTCAGACTTCGCGTCGAGATTCAACGTCAACTCGGAACCCGTTGTGTTGCGGACTACCGCCGATGTGCGAATCTCGTCCTTATGATTGAACGCGATCGGGAGTGGCACCCGCAGCGTCACGCTTCGTGTAGCTCGGATCGAGGCATCGCCGGTTCCGCCTGATACCGCTGCATTGATTGCAGTTGCCGAGGCAGACCAAGTCGTCAAATTGTCCGGCAACTTCACCGTCATCTGCGCGCGGCCATCGGCATCCGTCACAAGCGACGGCGCCCACGCGGCAACGTCAGCGAAGTTGGAGCGGATGTTCACTTCAACCGGATTGGCGGCCGGGAGTCCTCCGATGGTATGGAGGTCAAGGATTTGCCTTTCTAGCTGCTCGCGCTTGTCGGAATTCTCTCCCCATCCGTCCTTCAATTCACGAAGTGCGGGCATGTCCTCCTGCTCGTCGGACTCCCCCGATTTCGAGTCCTTCTTTAAGTCCATGCCAAGCGCGACATCTCCCCGCGGTTTCCGCTCTGCCTGTGCAGAACGACGTCCCATGCGAGTGCCACCCGTCTGGCCCTTGGGTGCTGGACCCCCGCCTAAGACTCCGCCACCGCCCGTGCCACTAAACCCAAAGGCCCCACCAGGCGGAGATCCAGGTGCCTTGAGTTTGCCCAACGCGTTGTCCCGATCTGCGGAACCTGACTTTTCGGCCGGCGTAAGCGCGGGTCGCCCGTTCTCGGCAAGCGCGTCGCTCTTGGCAGCCTCATTGAGCTCCTTTTCACCGCCATCGAACCCACCGAACCGCCCGCCGATCACCGCGCCAACCGGCGCGCCCGCCTCTAACTTGAGTCGTCGATAGGCTTCTAGCCCCGTATTGACTTTGGTCACCGAAAGGAGGTCCGCATCGAGTGCGGTGGCCGACACTTCCTGGCGAAAAGTCGACGACGCGCCAGTGCGCACCAAATGCGGGCGACGATCGCGATTCAATGTGAATCGAACGTCCTGAACAGCAGTGTCACTCAACGAGTCGAGGGCCGCGTCAGTCATGGCAATGACCACCGCCGCCGATGCGGGCTTGCCTGTCTGGTCCTTGACGACGACATCAAGGGTCACTGAAGCTCCGGGTTCGAGAACTTTAGCCGAAGGAGTCACGACAACATCGAGTTTGCGCAACACGATGATGGCGTCTTCTGATGTCAACAGTTTGTGGTCGTGCCAGAGCGACAGAGTAGCGGTCACGTTCGGCGCAAGATGCTCGCCGAGGACGTGCTCGAATGACATGTTTCGCGATGTGATATCGATCAAACGGTGCTCGAGAACACCCTCACCCTCGAAGGTCACGAGCGCCTTGCCGTTGGCAGCGGGCGCATCAATAAATGCCCGCGCTGAAACTCCGGCACCCCACGCCTCGCGCTCAAAAAGAAGTCGCGCTTCCTTCGCCAGATCAGGTCGCTCTCCTGTCACCTCGACTGGAAATTCGCCCACGACCTTCATCCCCTTCGCGTCAGTTCCTGTAAATCGCAGGACACACGATGCGGCCTTCGGGAGTTCAAGGCGAGCTTCGGCCTCACCTGTCGAGCCCAGGTTGAGGCTTAGCCGCGAGAGCACTTCTTCGACACGCTTTGCACCCTCGGTGCGGATTGCAATCAGTTCGGCATCGCCAGAGAGCGCAAGCGGCCCCGACATCCAGTCGACAGCTACGACTCGCGCCGAAAGTCGGTCGCCGGAGCGATAAGCTCGGCGATCAGGAATGACCACCACATGTCCGGGTGTAAAGGACGCGACTAGGCTCTGCGAGCCTGAGATGAACCCCTGTGCCGAGTCAAGAACCATGGCACGCACGAGATAACGCGTCGGATTCCCGATGTTCTCAACCTTGAATGAAATCGAGGCCTGCCCCTGCTCGTCGCAAGTGCCGCTGCCATTAGCGATGTTCTTACCCGATGGAGTGGCGCGCGGAGTCTTCTCAGTCGCGCGATACCACCACGACGAATCCCGGTAGCGCGCATCATCAAACGCCGCCGGAACGGCTGTCACACTATAGTCAAATCGTGCCCCTGGAACAACGCCTCCCGACCACGACTCCACCTTGATGGATGCTGTCACCTCGTCGCCCGGATTTACGGTTCGCTTTTGAGTTGACACATCGACCTTGTACTCGGGCGTAGTGAAGACCTTCACCGTCACATCCTGGTTGAATGTGAATGACCCGAATGCGGCCCTTAGAGTCCAGTTTCCCGGCATTCCGGCCTCGGGAGTACGCACCTCGCCTTCGAGTCGGCCGAACGCGGCGGTTTTTACCTGTTCCGACGAGAACATTCGTCCCTTCGGATCGAGCCAAGTCATCGTGACTTCCGTGCCTTCGCTTGAGACGTGGTTCCCATCTTTGACTTCCCGGAGGAACGCGACGTAGCGCAGGGCATCGCCAGGGCGCAGGACCGGGCGATCGAGGACCCAATGCAGTCGCGGCGTCAATCCTTCTTGCCCCGACGCAGCAGCCGGCACGCCGAATCCCGGCGTAACCGAATTGCCGCTCACAGCGACCACCTCACATGGCCCCTTCCCGGCGGGAACCGACAAACGCACGGTGCCGTCCACGGTTGTCTTACCTTCGACGCGGAAATCGCCGTTGCGGGCAATGATGTTTACATCAGCAAGAGGGTCCCCCGACTTCGCGTCGGTCGCCCACGCGAAGATCCCGGAGGTCCCCTGCTTGACCACAACGCGCACCCGCGTGACGAGAACTGTGACGAGCGCACGGCGCTGCTCGGCTTCGGCGCTCACAATCCACGCGCCCTCGGCGGCATCGGGAATCGTAATGTCGCTGCGATCTAAGCGATACCTGACATAGTCCTTGATCGGTTGAGCGATGGTCTTGTCTGACTTCACCAAGGCCACGTCAATGTCGTTGGTTCCATTCAATGTGCCCTTGCGATCGAAATAGGCCTTCGCGTCAAGTCGGTAGACCCTGAATGTCACGTCCTTGACATTGCGAGTCCGCAGATTGACGACAACCGGCTCGCCTGGTGCATAGGCGCGACGCACCTCGAGTCCGAGGTCGATAGCCTCGAGATTGGCCAATCGAACGCGCGCGAGATTCGCAGAGCTTGTGTTTCCAAGCTTCTCCGCCACAAATCGAAATGCGCTAACAGCGCCCTCTAGATCCTTGCGATCCTCTTCCTCGATGACGCCTTGCGCAAAGCCCGCGCGGGCTGCGACTTCTTGATTGTCCTGCAGCCATCGATCACGCGCCTCGCGCGCAGCATTTCGTGCAGCGTCGAACGACTTCGCCGCACGCAAGATTCGGACGACCTCAAGCGACACGTCCGGGGCACGGCTGTCGAGCGGGTACTCCTCGATGAAAGAGCGCAAGGATGCGACGGCATCGTCGAGTCGCTTCGCCTTCTCAGCGGCGATGGCCTTATAAACCAGCAAATCCGCGAGTTCGCGCTGGACCTCGGGGACACGGGAGTCTGACGGATATTGGGCTAGAAATGCACGACACGCAGTTCGCGCATCGTCGAATCGCTCGAGACGGCCAAGGGCGATCGTCTTTTGACGCAACGCCCATGCGACATCCAATGCCGGCGCCTTCGGTGCCTGCGCGACATCGTCGAGCAGCGGAAGGGCGCGATCGAATGCGCCGACTGAAACACATGCAGTTGCCATGGCGCGACGGAGTTCAAACGCAATGGGGGCATCCGGCGTGCGCTTGAGCTCGGCAGCCCAAACCTCCAAACCTCTCGCGAGAGATCCCGCCTCTCCAGATTGGACCCACGTCTCTCCGAGCAACTTTGATGCCTCGGGCCAGAGCGGTGAGTCCTCCGCACCCTTCATCGCGCGAAACGCTGCGATCGAGGCCTTGGCCTCGGCGAACATCCGCAAGCCGAGCCTTGCACGGGCAAGCAAGAAGTAGCCTCTCCCAAGGCGACCGGACTCTTCCTTCGCCTTATTCATCAGCTCGATCGCTTCGGAAAGTTCCGAGGCGACAGAATCAAAAGGTACGGCGTTCTGCGAACCCGCTTGAAGCCGCATCTCTGCGCGACGCAACTTAAGGTCGACAACCTGCGGCTTGTTTGCGAGGACTCCAATTGCGTGCGCGAGACATTCGGCCCCTAGCTCGTAATTCGGCGGGGTCGGAGGTCGAAGGCCACTGGGATCGGCCTTCGCGACAGCGTATCGGTCGGCCAGCTTTACATAAGTTGATGCAATCCTCGCAAGATTGTCTTCGGAGATTGCCCACTCGGCGGTGGCTGACTCACGAAGGAGCGCCGATCCGACATCACCCTTGCCCTCGTACGCCCGAGCGATTTCTGCGTCGACACGGCCACGCCACGGATCAGTCGGCGAGATATCACGGAGCAGAGCTAGACCGGACTCGATGGCTCGCTCGAAGTCGCTCGCAACGACGAGCGCGCGAACCTGCGTAGCGCGCGCTTCCCGTACGAAGGCGTCCGTTTTTGCGTCGCCCTGAATGCCGTCCAGGAGCTTCGCAGCGTCCGCACCCTTCCCTGAGGCGAGCATGTCGCGTGCCTTCTCTAGGACCACGCGCGGATCGTCGTCTCCCTGAAACGTAGCGACAGCAATGCCCGTGAAAACAAGGCCCAAAGCCAGTACTAGGACGCGGGTTGCATTCGATGCGTGCATACGGATCCCCTAACGAGAACTAGGTTACGGCATCATGGACGCGCCGTGGGGCGAAAAGTTCAACGGGTGGTACGTTCGGGACGTTCGAGCCAAGTGCCGGGGCAGGTGTCGAAGAAACTCGGAAAGGACTTGGCCACGCATTCCGCGCCTGCAATCACAAGCCCGGGACGCCGGAGCCCTAGGAGTGCGGCGGCGAAGGCCAAACGATGATCGCTTCGGGTCTCGAGCACGATCCCGGTGCCGTCCCGCAGATCGCGGTCGCCCGGGAAGGCTCCCCGCACCACCATGCCATCAGCGTGGGCAACCACATTCAGACCCGCAGACTCCAACATGGAAGCCAAATCCACGATTCGGTCAGATTCCTTGTGACGAAGATGCGGCGCGTTCTGAATTCGGATGGGGTGCGGAGCAAGATCTCCAAGAGCCGCGAGGATCGGCGCGAGGTCAGGCGTGTGCTCGACGTCGAACGTCCCGCCGGCTGTGACCCGTCCGGAAGCGGTCACGCCGTCGGGAGAGACCGTGACCTGCAGCCCCAACGTTTGCAAATGCCCGGCGATCGCAACATCTGGTTGCGCCGACCGCGGGTCAAGCCCCATCACCGTGACCGGCTCATCGATGAATGCCGCGGAAGCCAAGAGCGGCGCGGCTCCCGACCAGTCACCGCCTACGTGGAACATAAGCGGACCGACTGGCGCCCCAGCGGGAACGACGATGTCACGTCCAACTATGTTGACATCGATGCCGGCGTGCCTCAGCGTCGCGAGTGTGAGCTCGATATACCCATCCGACACTCCGCGAGCTTCGGCGGGGATCTTGATGCCTTTTTCGAACCACGCTGCGACCAGTAGAAGAGCCGATAGGAACTGGCTCGAGATTGTGCCGCCGGCATCCGTGCAATGACCGCCTTGTGCCGGACCACCCACCGTCGCGGGCAACCCAGGGCCGCCGGAGACCCGCGCTCCGAGCGAGCCGAGCGTTGCGAGCAAAGGAAATGTCGGTCGACGTGAAAGCGACGGGCCGCCGACCACGGTGACGTCGCGAGAGAGTGTCGCCGCGAGGGCCAGCAGAAACCGAGCGGGGGCAGCGCCATCGGCCAGGTGCACGGTGACGGGCGCAGTCGCCAAAAGGTCGACGGGCGAATGCACGAAAACGGTGCCGTCTGCCATGCCGACCGTTGCGCCGAGGGCTCTTAGGGCGTGAATAAACCCCTGCACGTCGTCAGGAAGCAGGCCGTCATGGCCCAACATGCCTCCCGTGCGAGCGAGAATCGTCAAAGCCCGAAGGGCTTCGCTTTTTGAAAGAGGCGCACGCACCTGCCACGAGCCTGCGGGGCGCGGCACTCCAGCCACCACATCCATGGCCTGAGCGTACCTAGCCGGACAGTTTGCGTCCGTTTCGGGCAATTCCCGGGACCCCTGCTACGATCCACCCATGGCTCCACGGATCCTCTTCAAGGGCGCAACGCTCGTGACTTTCGCGCCTCCCACGGTCGAACACGCCGATGTCCTCGTCGCCGACGGGCGCATCGTCCGCAAGGGGTGGCGCCTTCCTCCCACTCCTGACACGGAGATCATTGACGTCCGTGGTCGGGTCATCATCCCCGGCTTGGTCGACGCCCACGTGCGCCCGGCCGAGTCTTTCGGTGCGACCATTCCCGCTCGCCCCGCGGACCACCTCGGATCTGCTCCCGACATCGACCACGCCCATTCCGATGAGACGCTCCTTTGCGCTCTTTTCGCCCACTGCGTTGATTCGCTTCGATGTGGCGTCACCACCTCGGCTGCGTGGCACCACACCCCCTCTTGCGTGACGGGATCTTTGGCGCGTCATCGTGACGTGTTCCTCTCAGTCGGACTCCGCGGTACTGCGGCCTATGGAACGAACGACCTTGGCGGGCCGACCGGCGTAGCGACTGCGCTTGCCGAGACCCGCGACGGTGCCGCTTGGGGCGGAGGTTTCCGTTTCCGATACTTCGCGGGCGCGGGTCCCGTCGACACGGCGACCGATGCCACGCTCGCTGCCATCGCGGAAATTGGAAGTCGGTACGACACTCCGGTGCACGTACGCGTGCGCGACGGAGCCGGTATCACGCGGCTGCTCGGAGCTGGACTACTTAAGTCAGGCTCACTCGTGGCATGCGACGGTCCGGTTCCGACCGATCTTGCGGCCGCACTCACGGCGGTCGGTGCCCACCTCGTCGCCTTACCGGGCGCATCGGGAGCAGGTGCTTTCGAACACTCACTGATCGGAACCGGCGCAGGTCGTCCCGACGTCCTCGAGGCCGTCCGAACCGCGCTAGTTCACGGGCATGGCGGCACGCAGGAACAGGCCATCGAAGCGCTCGGCCGTGCCCAATCGTGGGCATCGTCGGTATTTGGCGTAGAGCTCGGGTCATTTACCCCCGGGGCCGCGGCAGACCTTGTGGTCCTCGACTACCGCCCAAGCACGCCGTTCAACGAAAAAACACTTGCAGGGCACATCATCCACGGCGTCGGCTCACAGCACGTGCAGCACGTCATGGTTGACGGCAAGTTGCTCGTACGGGATCGCCAACTGACCCGCCTTGATACTCGCAACCTGATGCGTCAGGTTCAGCGCGCGGCCCTCGACATCTGGGCGAAACTGACCACGGCACCCTACCCGGGCCTCGATCATCAGTTCCGCGATGAGAACGCGCCCGCCCAAGAATTCGCTGAAGCATTCGCCGGGGTCTCATGGCGCGACGAGGATTCGCTGCCCATGGAGCGCCTCGCACCTAACGAGCCCCTTCGCGTCCCAGCAACCATCCGAGGCGGAGACCACGGGGACGTTGAGCACGCCCCGGAAATGCCCGTGGTGAGACGCCTCCTGCCGATCCCACCCGCACCCTGATCGCGTTAGTTGCACGCCGATGCGGATCCACGCCTAGAATGCAGGCATGGTTCCTCGCGCACTTCGTGTCGTCCTCATTCTGACTTTGCTCGCGTGTTGCGTCACTAACCTAGCCGCGCAAGGGACGCCGCCGGCTCCCAAAGGCCCGAGCCACCCCGCCGCGGGTCTGCGCAGCATGTGGGCGGTTCTTGTTGCCAAAGAGCGTACTAAAGATATAGAGCCCGCGCTCAAGCGCCGCGGAGGTGAGTGCTTCGACATCATCCTCTCCGGCATGACGGACCCCGCCGCGACGTTGGAAGCAAAGGCAGTTGCAGCCGCGCTTTCGGAACCTGAACGCTCGGGGGCGATCAAGGTGCTCGATCGCTTAACACAAGGCAATGCCGCCGACCGCGCACTGGCTCTCAGCACCCTCACAGGGGCATTCAACCTCGAACGCACTTGCGAGAATCCAAAGCTTGGATCAAAGAAGGCGACCGAAGAGGCTTCAGCTCTCGCGTTGCGCGCCAGGGAATCGACGGATCCCTACCTACGTGCGCGTGCCACGCTCGCACAAGCTCTTGCCCTCGATGACCTGGGTCCCGATTCCGCAGCACTGCGCGAATCACTCGCGACGTTTCAGTCTTCAGGCGACCGACATCGGATCGCGCTGACTGCAATTCTCCTCGCCGGCGCGCTCCCCTTCGACGAGCGTCAGGAAGCGGATGCGCTTCGTGGCCAGGCTGGCGCCGCGCTAACTGCGCTAGGCGCCGCCGCAGACAAAGGTCTACCAGCTGTCGCAGCCGCACACTGCGACCTGCGTATGGGCCTCAAGGCACACGAAGCAGGCGATGACGACGGCGCGCTCATCGCGCTATCGCGTGCACGGAAGACGTTAACCGCGCTTGGCGATCTCGAGCGCGATTCTATCGCGACCATTCCTCTGGCCGAGGCACTTCTGGAGCGCGGCTCAGCTGAGGCCGCTATCGAGATGCTGAAACCTGCGGCCGGTCGACTATCGAAGGCGACACGCGCTGCCGATATCGTGCCAATCGCACGGCTGACCTCCGATGCGTTCCGACGCGCCGGGAAAGGCGCATTGGCTGTCGAAGTCTTGAAGCCTCTCATTCCGCGAATGCGTCAGCTTCAAGCTGATCCACTTGACGAGGCAATTTTGACTCTCTCGTATGGCATCGCACTTGCGCAAGTCAACCAAACGGAATTGGCTGCAGTAGTGCTCGACACCGCAGGGAAACTCGCTGACAAAGCTCAGCGCCCTGCCCTCGCACGGGCAGCTCGCGTCGAACGCGCACTTCAGTTGACATCTCTCGCGCGCTCCGATGAGGCGAAGAAGGCATTCGACGAAGCTGCTCAAATCACCCTCGGCAAAGAACTCGACCGCTTGGCGTCTGCCGGAGCCCGGCTTTCGTGGGCAGAGTTCCTTGTTGATGCGAAAGACATGACATCAGCGTTGCCGCTCCTCGGAGAGTGCCTAGCAATCGCTGACGAATTGGCGTTGTCTCCTGATTCGCTCCCCGGACGCGGAAGTCTCTTGCCCTCAGGTGGGGCCCTTCCGCTTGCAACACGGTTCACGCGCGCGCTCGGCACCTATGCGCCAAAGGGTTCGTGGAAGGATTTGGAGCCGGCATTTCTGGCCGTTGAGCGCCGCGTTTTCGATTCCTTCGCCAGCTTGGCCTTTGAGGAACTCGCTCCCCCGGAACTTGCTTCGAGGACACGCCGATCTGACGCAGGCATGAACCGTTTGCGTCGCGCCGTCGCGGGGCTGCGCCCGCTGCCGACCCCTGAAGAGGTCGCCACGATTTTGCAGGAGCGATCTGCGGTGAAAGACGAGGCGTGGCGTGTTGCGCCGGGTTTCGCACTCCGACGCCTGCCCCGCACAACGCCGGTGATCAAAGCCAAGGATGCTGTCTGCGGCCCGTCCGGGGCCGTCTTTGCTGCCGTCGCTTCGGAGGGCAGCGCGTTTGTCATGGCATTTTCTCGAGATGGATGGCTTTACACCCCCATCGAAAAGGCGAACTCGCCGATCGAAGTCGCGCGACGTTTTGCCAAAGTCGCGCGCGATCCCAAGTCAACACCGGAGCAAATCAACGAGGCGTCCTCGTTATTCACCCGGACCTTCATGGACCCGGTTGCGAAGGTCTGGGAGAACAAGAAGTGGCTCGCGATTTACCTAGATCCAATTATGGACGAAGTTCCGTTCGCAGCGGCGCTGCCCAGCGATTCAAAGTCAGGACCATTCGCCAAGATGGACTGGCTTTGCAAGCGTATTGCAGTCGGACGACTCGCGACAGCCAACATGGCGCCTTACAAGGGCATCGCGGTCGGCAAACCCCAGTGGTTGCTTGATCCCCGCATGACGGCTGTCGCCGGAACCGACCCGAAGCTAGTCCTGCCCTTCGCTCGCGCGTTTGACGATGCGCTTAACGCTGAGCGCACGACGGGAGATCGCGCCAAGGCCATCGCGGCGCCTGCTTGGATCGAAGGGCTTCATTCTGGCGGTGCGGGATTCGGGAAAGGCGGTGCTCTCCTTTTTGGCGCCGATGTTCCGGCAGCGGCTCTCGACGTCACGCGCGGCGAGTCGCCCGATGTTGTGTTTCTCAATGGTGTGACAGAAGACAAAACTGTTTTAGGCTTCATGGCGCGTGGCGCAAAGGGCGTCATCTCACGCACTGCCGATCCTGACCCCGCCGCACTCGACGCGATGACGATCCGTGCGGCGTATGCGATGGCGCGCCAAGGCAAAAATCCGATCGAAGCTGTCGCCGAGGCTCAGCGCGCCCTCCTTAAGGGCGAACTCAAAGTCGACGGAAAGCCCATCCCCGACACCGCCCTTCACCCCGCCGTTTGGACCTGCCTCCGGGCCCTCGTCACCGAACCCTAGCGTGTCTTTCCTTCTACCCTCGGCAGAGACATGTGCACGCCGTCTCGCGGCTCATCCGGCACGGATCATCCCAGACCTTCCAGAGGACACGCGGGCCTCGGTCGCATTCATCATCGCGGATACGTGCGATGGGCCGTGCACCCTGCTGATGCGGCGTGCTTATCGCGAAGGAGATCCTTGGTCCGGGCAAGTCGCCTTTCCCGGCGGACGGCGTGATCTCGCGGACTTAGATGACATCGCAACCGCGCTCCGCGAAACCGAAGAGGAAGTTGGTCTCGCGATCGACCGATCAGCGTTCATGGGGAATCTCAATCACATTCGCCCCTATCGTCAGGGGCTTCCAGCGAGTGTGGTGGTCACCCCCTGCGTTGCTGCGCTGACAACTCCAGGCCCCCTAGCCCTTGGCCCTGAAGCCGATGATGCGCGTTGGGTGCCGCTCGCTGCACTCCTCGAACACCCTGCGACCACGCTCGTGCATGTGGCCGGCAACACTTGGCCTGGCACGTGCGTCGACGGATTCACCGTCTGGGGCCTCTCCTGGCGGATTCTCCAAGACGCCCGGGAACGGCTCTTCGCCGCCCCCGGCAGCGACTAATCAGCTCTCGGCTTGCGCAGACTTCCCTGCAACGGCGGACTCGGCCTCCTGCGCCGATCCGGCCTCGCGATTGATCGCTTCAACGTCGCGGAGCTCGCCGTCGGCACCAACCTGCTCAAGCCGAACGGTGACCCGACGGCTGACTCCGCGCTCGGGCATGGTGACGCCGACGAGAGTCGACGCCTTCTCCATCGTGCGCTTTGAGTGCGTGATGACGATGAACTGGCTCTTTTCAAGGAACTCGTCCAACATCGCGCCAAATCGCTCCGTGTTGTCTTCGTCGAGTGCCGCGTCGACTTCGTCGAGCAGCGCGCAGGGGGTGGGATTGGCGCGCAGAATTGAGAACAGCAGCGCGACTGCCGTCATCGTGCGCTCTCCACCCGACAAGAGCGTGATCGCGCGCATTTCCTTGCCCGGTGGGCACGCGTAAATGTCGATGCCACTCTCAAGCGGTCGCGTCTCGTCCTCGAGTTTGATTTCGGCCCGGCCACCCCGGAAAAGGCGGCGGAACATGTGACTGAAGTGCTCCGACACCGAATTGAAGGTGTCGAGGAACATTGCCATCGATTGCTTCTCGATGGCCTTCAGCACCTCAGCCAACTGGTCCTGAGCCTTCAGAAGATCTGACTCCTCGCGGAGGTGGAACGACTCGCGTTCCTCGGCCACGGTGAGTTCGTCAAGCGCAGCGTGATTCACATTGCCAAGACGGGCGAGCCGCTCGCGGCTCTCTCGCACTTCCGTCGAAAGTGCCTCCCAGTCGCGGTCTTCATCAACGTATCCCGCTGCGTGAAGCACCGGGAGATCGGATTGATGCGTCTCGCGTGCCCTTTCGACCATGGCCGTAGTTTCGGCGCGGAGTTCCGCTTCGCGGCCGCGCTCGCCTGCCACACGGTCGTTAGTGACATCTAGGTCGGCCTCGATGCCGCGGAGAGCCAACGTAATCGCATCCACGCGTTCGCGGATTCGAGCGGTCACATCGTCCTCGGTCAGGAGTCGATCACCCGCTGTTGAAAGTGCGGTCTCGAGAGTAGTGGCACGCTGACGCTCTTCAGTCGAAACACGTTCGGAACGCGCGCGCGACTCATCGTCAGTCGCGATCTCAGACCTCGCCTGACGAATGCTCTGCCGCATCGCTTCCATTGCGTCAGTGAGATTGCGCGTACGGGACTGTGCTTGAGATACGCGCTCGCCGAGGCGAGCCTCGTCAATGCGAACTTCTTCGTGGCGTGTTGCGAGGCGCATGGCCTCGCCTTCATCGGCCCGAAGCGAAGACTCTTTGGCCTTGCGTTCGTCATCGAGGCGAGCGAGTTCCTCACGCGTCTTTGACAAGACCACCTCAACGCTGTCAACCCGCTCCGAAGCCGCTTCGCGCGTTTGAATGGCGCGAGTTCGGCGCTCCGCCTCGCGGCGATCTTCCGCCTGAAGCCGCTCGAGCTCGTGGCCCAAACGCATGAGCTCTTGATCGAGACGATTCGTCTCACCTTGCTCCGCGACGAGTGCGCCCGAGCATTCCTTCACGCGGATCCGCGATGCGTCCATGGCAGAGCGGGCGTCAAGCAGCGCCTGACGCGCAGCGGCAACTCTCTCATGCAGCGAAGTCGATTCGCGACGTAATTCCTTAAGTTCCGCCTGGTGGACGACCATTCCAGACTTGCCCTTGCCACGAGGACAAGAGTAGGTGCCACCAGCGCGTAGAACGTCACCTTCGGTCGAAACCAAGAGCGCACCGGCATCGCCGGATCGGGCGCGCTCGGCGAATACATCAGGTGCCACGACGGAAATTCCGCCGATCAACGCGGCAAGCATGGCGCGGAAGGATTCATCTTTCGGCTTGACGCCGTTGAGATCCGCAGCTTCGCGACGGCCTTTGAATCCGTCCAATGCAAGAAACAGCGCCCCACCCTGCCGGGTTTCGCGCAGATGGCGAATGCCCGCGAGTGCTTCTTCGGCGGTGTCCACGACCAACGCATGAGCCGCCTCGCCTAGGGCGGATTCCACCGCGCGTGCGTGCTTTAGGTCTACGTCGAAGAGATCGACCAAGATGCCGCGCAGTCCAGGAAGGAACGAGGTGTCCTTCGTGTGCTGAAGAAGAATGGCCTTCGCCCCTTCGTCGAGTCCTTCGCGACGATTGAGCATCGCGTCAAGAACCTCAGCGCGAGAGGTTGTGCGTGAGAGCTCGCCTTCCAAGCGACGCAGTTCCTCGCTGGCGGTCGAGACCTGCTGCTCACACGCCTCCGAATCGAGTTCGGCTGCTGCGAGCGACTGGCGACGGTCCGCAAGTGACTGACTTCGCGCCCCGCGCAGCCCTGAACGGTCGTCAATCTGTGAGCGAAGTCCAGCGCGCGATGATTCGAGCGCAGCACGCGCCTCGTCCAGCCGGGACAAGTCCTCGTCCGCGCGGACCACCTGAAGTCGAAGCGTCGACAGCTCTGCATCGGATGCTGCGATCGAGCGCTCACGCTCGCGGGTCGCCTCGCTGGTCATCGCCAAGTCGCGGGCGCGCTCTGCAACGCGCCCCTCAGCCGCGCGACGCTCGTCTGCCCGAGCGCGCGCATCTGCAGAAATCCTGTCACGATCACGCAGGGCTTCGCCAAGCTCGCGCTCGAGCCCAGACAATTCACGTTCGAGGTTGACGAGATCGCCCTCGCGCGCCGCTACTTCATCGCCACGCTTGGCAATGCGAAGCGCCAGTTCGTCCTTGAAACGAGCGTGAAAATCGGCTTTTTCGCGCGCGGCGCGCAGGTCGCTTTCCAGACGGCCCTTCTCGGACCGTGCGTCGGACAGGGCCTTCGCCGCTGCCTCCATTTCGGTTTCGACGGCGCGATGTTGATCGCGATGCGAGTCGCGCTGCGACAAGAGGGAGTCGCGAGTAGCCGTGGCTTGTGCCAAGCGCTCGGCGGACGCGCGGAGTTCGGTCACCGTGACGTGATAACGATGGAGATCGAGGGTGCGCTGGAGCTCCAACAGGCGATCGTGGATTTCCTTCCACGAACGCGCGCGGGACGCCTGCACCTTCAGTGACCGAACATTCTTCTGAATCTCGGCGATGATGTCGCGAAGGCGCGTGAGGTTATCGGCAACCTTCAGCAACTTGAGTTCGGATTCGTGCTTCTTAGCGCGGAAGCGAGAAATTCCGGCCGCCTCTTCGAATACCTTGCGGCGTTCAAGCGAGTTGTCGGCTAGGACTGAATCGATCTTGCCCTGCGCCATGAAGGCGTAGCCACCAGGGACCAGACCGGTTCCAAAAAATAGATCGCGAACGTCCTTGAGGCGCACCCCCTGCTTATTGATGAGGTACTCGCCCTCACCGGTTCGGAAGAGGCGGCGGGTGACCGAGACTTCATCTTGATCAATGCCGAGCGTGCGGTCCGCGTTGTCGAAGATCAGCGTGCCTTCAGCCATTCCGGCTGGGGCGCGACGTTCGGTTCCGCTGAAGACGACATCTGTCATCTCCCTGCCACGAAGGCTAGTCGGACGCCCTTCGCCTAGGATCCACTTCACAGCATCCATGACGTTTGACTTACCGCAGCCGTTCGGCCCGACCACGGCAGTTAAGCCCTGATCGAAGACGAACTCCGTCCGGTCTGCAAACGACTTGAAGCCTTGAACAATGAGCTTCTTGAGCCTCATCGATTCCCTGTCCTTCTGGACGACCGGAAACAGCACCACGATCGATGGCCGACGGCATCCGCCCCGTCTCCGCCCCTGATCGCGCGGCGCATCATACTGTGGGTGCGATCCTAGCGCCACCCCCACATCTTGGGGGTGGCTGTGGATCTAACCTCGACCCGCGAAACTCAGCGATACATGGGCTTGCCGAGGAGTTCGTCGGCAAGAGCACCCGCGTCGTAAACCGTTCGCAGAGACTCGATAATGGCATCCGGGTGAACGTTGACGGTGCGCGGGATGTCATCACGGAACAGGTAACGGTTCGGCAGACTCTCGATGTTGCCGTCGAACACGAGGCCGACCAATTCGGCCTTCGCGTTGATAATCGGGCTTCCCGAGTTTCCACCGATGATGTCGTTAGTCGAGACGTAGTTCACGAACTTGTTCATGTCTATCTTGTTGCGAGCCTTGAGGTAGGGCTCGGCCAGATCAAACGGATGTATCCCGCCGAACTCGGCGTGGCGAGCGAACAACCCGTAGAACGAAGTGCGCCAGGGGGCGATCGTCCCGTTCATGGGATATCCCTTCACCACGCCATCCGCGATGCGCAACGTGAGCGTGGCGTCGGGCGGGATCTTAGTCCCGAACACCGCGAAGAGCGCCTGTCCGATCTTGGTTCCGAGAGCGGCCTCTTCAGCCTTGATCCGCGCATCCTCCATGGCTTCCGCGGCCATCAACGGAGCGAGCACGGAAGCGACTTGCATGGCGCGGTCGGAATCACTGACGATGTCGTCCGCACCCTCGCCGAGCAGGGATTCAACGAACGCCGTATTTCCGAGTTTAGAAGTTCGCACCATTTCGGCAACTGCTGCCGCAGGCTCCATTCCTGCGAGGGCACTCTTGACAAACGGATCGTCAGACCCGAGGCGCTTTTGAGCGCGCACTAAAATGTCGACAAAAACTTGAAGCTCGTAGGCCGCTTCCTTGACGTCCAACGCGAGGGCCTGTTTTTTCGCAGCATCGCGCACAGGAGCCGGAAGATTGGCGTCAGTGGCACGAACGACAAGAATCGCTCGCTGAAGCGTCTTGCAGCCCTCGGGGCTGTGCAATCGGAGGGGCGCTTCAAGCGCCATGCGGCGCTTGGCAATCGCCGCAGCTGTATCCCAAATCATCCCGAACTTCGACTTCAAGTCAGGGTCGGCTTCCACCTTAGCGCGAACCGCGCTTTCAAAGTCGCGCTTTGCCTGCATCAGAGAGGCATCGTTGAGTCCGGCTAAGAACCCGCGGAATGCCTTCTGGCTGTTCTGGCGGCCGAGGATGTCGGCCCGGACCTCGCGATCGCGAGCGGCCGGATCCTGCTTAACCCAAGCCTCCATGATCTCGATGCGACGGTCAATCGACTCGAGCCGAATCGGCAACTGCGCATCTCGTTGATATTCGAGTTGCGCTACAGTCAAAGCGCGCGCCGTCGAACCCGGGTTGCCGGTGACGAAAACGAGCTCGCCTTCCTTCGGTCCTTCAAGGCTCCATTTGAGGTAGTGGGCCGAGGTATCCGCCGGCTTGCCGTCGACGTAGGCACGGACGAGACCGAAGTCGATTCCGAAGCGCGGATACGTGAAATTGTCGGGGTCGCCGCCGAAGTGGGCAGCTTGAAGGTTCGGCACGGCACAGAGACGAATGTCGTCAAAGTCTCGGTACACATAGAGCATCGAGATCCCGCCTTGATAAAGGCGCGTCACCTGAGGCGAGTGCCCCTTGCCGTAACGCGACTTGGCTTCGTCGACGATCTTCTGTTCCGCCGCATTGCGATTGCGCTCGGTCATCGCGTTGTTGTCGGCGACGGCGCCCGCTGTCACGCGAGCTGTGACGTCTTCCATTGCAACTAGTTGCTGCACCTTGAGCCCAGGGATCGGGACCTCTTCGCCGAGCGCGCGCGATTGAAAGCCATCCTGCAACCAGTCCTTGTCCTTCGGGCTTACCTTCGCGACCCAGTCACGCACGCAGTGGTGATTGGTCAGGATCAAACCTGTCGGCGAAACGAAGGACGACGAGCACCCTGCACCAAAGCGCGCGCACGACAGACGAACCTTGTCGAGCCACGCCGCATCGGGCTTGAAACCGTATTCCTTCTCGAAACGGTCCAACGGAGCGTTCTCGAATGTCCACATCCTGCCAAGGCCGTTGACGTCCTGAGCTGAGAGCGAAACGACGACGAGCCACAAAGCAACGAACTGACGCAAGATGCGCATGATGATCACTCCAAGTGGTTGGGTCCCGATCCTAGCCCGAACGTCAGAACAGTTCTTCCTGAACCTCGAAGACCGATGCGGTTCCGGATGAGAAGGTGAACATTTTGAGGCGTGACATCGAATGAATGTCACGGACAAATGAGGGAACAAGTCCGTCCGGGAGGGCCGCCGTCGGGATCGAAAGGCCGGGGCCAAGATGTTCGGCGAATGCCCCCGAAAGCAGGGCGTGGTTGCTTCGGGACCAAAGGGGTGCCACGACAGGAAGCGCCCCCTCTGCCCCGACCTCGGTCGAGAGCAGGATTTTCATGTCATCAACCCCAAATCTCGTGGCAGCCGAAGCCGTCGCCTCGAGCAAGCGACGGCGAATCGAGCGTTCGCGAACTGCACCCACTACAGGGACGAGGCGGAGATGGTCGCGCGCTTCACCAGCTGTAAACGTCACGGCAGCGAGGATCCGAGCGGTCGCCTCGGCGCGGCCCGACTCGGCGATCAGCCCCCGCGACACAAGAAGCGACAGCGCGATCGGAAGCCCCCAGAGGTCGAAGTCCGCTTCCTGGCCATCGGCAGTTACCTGAACTCGCGATGGCCCTCCAAAAAGGTGAATGATGCCGTGCACGCCGAACGCCGGGCCCCGGCGTTGAGTCCAGAGTTTTTCGAACATCGCATCTGCCGCGACCTTGACTCCATCCTTCAAGTCCGGGATCGCCTCAGGCAGTGATTTGCCCGCCACATCAAGCAAGAGAAGGGGCAAATTCACGGCAACTCGTCCGACTGACAGCAAGAGCCTCTCGGGGTAGCGAGGAATCGACGGCCAAGGTGAATGATCGCCATCGCGTATCGCGAGCAGCGGTGTCGCCGGGTGCACCTGCAGGAGCGATAAGACCAACGGCCAAATGACGTCCAAAAGCTCTTCGTGGACAGGCGTCGGCGCGATTGCTAATCGAACACGGAATCCCGGCTTGGTCGTTGCGGCGCGCCGCAATAGCGCTTGAACGAACTTCGCTGCGCGCTGTCCGGCGGGTCCCTCCTCGAATCCCGTAATCGGGACTGCGAGCTCCGCAACCGGTCGGACGGGTCGGCCATAGGCATCGTGCGGAACCACGGCAAGCAGCAGATCGTCAACGAGATCAGCGGTTTCGGAATCCGCACGGCTCGCAACAAAGCCCACGAGATCTGGTAGATAAACCGAATCGCGGACGTGTGGCCTGAGTGCTCCAAGCGCTGCGCGAACTCTGAGCAACGCACGTCGAAGATCCGACGGAGGCGAGTCGCCGAGAAGGAGCGCAACAGGCACCGTCGCGCGTTCGACCGCAACAGGATGATCAAGTCCGACGATGTGGATTCGACCTGTGCGATGCGCGCGAACGACTGGCGGCGCATGGAGTTCCTTCAATGCGAATCGTGCCAACACTCCCCCTGCAACGGCGGCATCAGGGGCGGTGGACTCCTCTTCGTCAGCGTAGATGGCGCGCGCGACGTCGCGCCAAGGGACTTCCGCGTGTCCTTGATGCCCCGATCGCGATGCGATGCCTCTCAGAAAAAGCTCGTGCGCAGCGTACTCGGCAATGAGAGTCGTCGTGACGACCGAGAAGCCTCCATCAATCAGGCGTTTTTCAACGGCCGACGCGATGTCCTGCGCCATCGGTGCTGGCACGCCGTCTTCGTCCATCAGCGAACCGACGAGGCGGCTTCGACTCCACGCGGCGAGGGCGGGGTCTTCGCCATCAGCGCTGTGTTCGAGCGCATCGGCGTCAGGAGTCTTGATGCGTCGCACCGCGAGCAATTGACGCAATTCCTCGCGTTGCTGGCGCAACCGGCGAAACGCCCGCGCCGCACGGATATGCCCCGTCTCCTCCAGGACTCTCTCCGAGAGATCAAGGATATCGGCTACGGCTGGGGGCGAATTGGGGAACGCGCGGTCGATGAAGAGCGTGACGACTCCGGCAAGTTCTTCGGCTAACGCACGATCCGACTCACCCGCCGACGAGAGCGCAGTTGCAATGCCATCCGCGATCTTGCGTTCGCGAAATGGTACCAGGGTGCCATCGTCCTCACGGACGCGGCTGGGCGCCATGGCTTCCCTTACCATTGACTTGAGTCAGTTCTGCAGCGAAGTCGTTGACGTCCTTGAACTCGCGATAGACCGATGCAAATCGCACATAAGCAACGGGGTCAAGCACCTTAAGTTCGGCCATCACCGCATCGCCGATCCAACGCGACGGCACCTCGGTTTCGAACATCTCTTTGACCTTGGATTCGACACGGTCAATGAGTTCTTCCATCGCGGCCGCGGGCACGGGCCTCTTCTCGCAGGCCGTCTCTACCCCGTGGAGAATCTTGGCGCGGTCAAACGGCACGCGCGTTCCGTCCTTCTTAACGACACGGAATGGCGCGTCTTCAACGCGCTCGTAAGTCGTGTATCGACGGGAACACGCCACGCACTCGCGACGGCGGCGCACGACGGCCCCGTCGTTACTTGAACGTGAGTCGATGACTTTGTCGTTGTCTTGCTTGCAGAACGGGCAGCGCATGGAACCCTTCGGGTGAGGACTTGGGATTAGCACCGAAGCGCATGGAAGGTCAAGTTCCCTAAGCCCCTAATCCTGCCAGATGCGCGTTTCCCGACGTCCTTGCGAGTCGGCAATACCGCGATAGAGACCTTCTGTATTGAAAGCGAACGTCGCAGAACCGTCTGCTGCGACGGCGATGAGGCCGCCATCGCCTGGGTCAAGCATGCCGATCACGGACTTGGCTGCGGTCTCCACCGACTCACCGAGGTACTTCATGCGCGTCGAAACTTCGCGCGCGACACCATGTCGAATAAACACCTCGCCCGTGCCTGAACAGGACACGGCACAGGTCGAATCGGCATAGTTTCCCGCGCCCGCGATCGGTGCGTCGCCGATACGGCCGAATCGCTTTCCAGTGAGGCCTCCGGTTGACGTGGCGGCAGCGAGGCGCCCGCGAGTATCACGCACGACGCACCCGACGGTCCCATAGGCCGATTCACTCTTCTGGCCATCACGCGCGGCGTGTGACGCCTTCTGTTCGGCGCGCCACTCCTCCAGCAACTTTCGACGGTGATCCGTGTCAAACCATGTGTTGGGGACGCGTTCGACTTTCATCTCGTCGGCGAACTTCTCTGCTCCGATGCCTCCAAGGAGCACATGAGGTGTCTGCTCCATGACTTTCCGCGCGAGCGAAATCGGATGTCGCACGGTAGTGACGCCGGCGACCGCGCCGGTCCGCAGTCCATCTCCGACCATCACGCAAGCATCAAGTTCGTGTGTGCCGTCGGCGGTAAAAGCCGCTCCGCGGCCCGCGTTGAAACGCGGCTCGTCTTCGAGCATCCGAACCACCGCTTCCGCGACATCGAGTGCGTATTCCCCCGCCTTCGCTCGTCGAATGCCCTCTTCGAGCGCCGCGTTTAGCGCGGCGTAGTAGCCCTCCGCAGGATATGCGCTGAGATTCCTGGAAATCACTCCTGCGCCGCCATGAAGAACGACAGTCCATCGGCCGTCAGACTTCGGTTGCGCTGGGACATTTGAAACGGACGGCGTCGTCCCGCACGCCATCATCACTAGCGCAACGGCGACGAACCAGCATGACTTCGACATGGATTGAACTCCCGCGGAGATCGTAGCGGACTCAGACGCTTCGCGTTACTTGCCGATGCAAAATGACGAGAAAATCCGGTCGAGAACCGGGTCGCCTGGTGCAGCAAATCGCAAGGCACGCACGAGTCGAAGCGCGTCACGAAAGTCTGCGGCAGCGAATTCCGGAGGGTGATCTAGAAGCGCGGCCGCGCCGCGTTCGATGGCCGCTGAGGCCGCTCTGAGCCCCGCGCTGACCCGAGAACCTAAGAGCAAAGGCGTCGCGTCTCGGTGTTTCATCAGGGCATCGAAGATGGCCAACTTAAGTGCATCAAGGCCGGAACCTGTCAGTGCGCACACGGTGATGACACCTTCTGGAATCGATCCGTGGTAGACATCCGAGTGTGTCCCAATACGGAGCCCCGCACCTGCCTGAAAGTCTCTCTTCCGAAGGTCTGCGACCGAGACCACCAAGTCGGCGCTCTGCACCTCGATAAGAGCTCGCTCTTGTGCCGCCGCATCAATCGAGTCGAGGGCCTCGCCGATTCCAGCAGTATCGACTACGAGGACTTCAATGTCTGCGTGGGTGAATGACCCGACAAGGGGATCGCGGGTTGTGCCCGCGCGTGGGCTCGTGATCGCGGCTCCGTGGGTCAGTGCGTTCCACAGCGTGCTCTTACCGGCATTCACTGATCCCCGAAGCACCACGCGATAGTTTTGACGGCGACATTCCCGTTCCTCACTTGCGGAAAACTCCGCGAGCCGCTGCCCGAGCTCGTGCGCGTGACGCGCAGCCCCGGTTGGAATGTCGGCTCGAAAGTCCTGATCCGAAAAGTCGAGGCCCGCCTCGATCGGCACTAAAAGATCAACGATCTCGCTTTCGAAGGCCTCGAGCACTCGCGAGAGCCCACCCATGAGACGGCCGCGAGCCGACTTCGCTTCGGCGTCATCACGTGCGCGGATGAGCGCAAGAACGCCTTCCGCGCGCGTGAGATCCAATCGGCCATTCTCAACGGCCATTCGCGTAAATTCGCCTGGCTCCGCGAGCACCGCGCCGCCTGCAACGAGGTCGTCCACGAGGCGTTCCGAGAGATAAGGACTGCTCGGCAGATGGATCTCGACCACATCCACACCACACGCGGATGCCGGTCCTTTAAACGTCCAAATGTCGACAGGGATTCCGTCGAGCCACGGCGGCATTCGCCATCGGCCGAGCGTCGCGCCACGGGCGCTCCCGTCGTAGCGCAAGCCGCCGTCTGGACTAAATCGCTGTTCAGTCAACAGACATGCGAGGGGGCCAGCCAAACGAATCACCGCGCGAGGTGCCTGTCCCCGCGCCGACGCGATGGCGACGATGGCACCCGCGCGCATGAGGTCGTTCTCCTAGGACCGCTTCGACGACGGTGGCATCACGGTCACCGTCGCGACAGCAGGGGACTGCGGCATCGAACGCTTGATGATCTTCGACTCAACGATGCCCATCAAACTTGACACGAGCCAATAGAGCGAGAGCCCCGCCGCGTAGCCGTACATCATGAAGCCGAAGAGCAGCGGCATGAACATCATCATCTTCCGCTGTGTCTCGGCCTCGGGTGTCGACGTCGCCGGTCGCGGCTGCAGCCATGAGTTTGCAAACCAAGCCACCATCATGAGGATTGGCAGAAGGTGGAAACCGGAAATCGTCTCCGATGACCCTGGTGGCAAGCAGCACGAACCTAGAGATACAAGCGGATTCAGGATTGGCTTGGCGAAGCGGATGAGGTGGTCAGGCTGCGAGAGATCCTGCACCCACAGGAATGACGCCTGGCGCAGCTCAAGTGAGTTTCGCAATCCGGCGAACAGTCCGTAGAAAACCGGAAGCTGGAGAAACAGCGGCAAACAACCGCCAAGCGGCATCATGCTGACGCCATTGGCCTTCATCAGCTTGCCCTGCTCCGCCATCAGTGCGCGAGGATCGTCCTTGTGCTTCTCACGAAGGCGGTCGATCTCGGGCTTGATGCGTCCCATCACCTCGCCGTGCCGGAGCATTGCGAGTTGTGACTTCCTGTTAATCGGGAACAGAATCATGCGCAC
>CAMARR010000003.1 GCA_945860915.1 Candidatus Kuenenia stuttgartensis | reverse complement strand
GGGGCATCAGGAAGTCGTGTGGGTTGGTGTGAGTGTTGGGTAGAGGTCTAGGCCGCCGAGGTGGAATAGGATCGCGCGACGAAAGCGCTCGAAGTTCCGGTACCCGCAGGCCATCTTCTTTATCTTTTGGATGCGGGCATTGATGCTCTCAACTGCACCACTGGTGGTCTTTGTGACGATGGCATTGACGATGCCCCATAGGTGTCGTCGGATGGTTCCGGCGGCCTCTACGATGGGTTTGATTTGAGATCGTTGTGCCCAACCCAACCACTTCTTCCAACCTTGATTCGCACCCTGCCGTGTCTCAAAGGTCCAGAGGTCGCGCGCGGTCTCCTTGATCGCCCATGCTCGACTCACCTGGAGATCGCTCGACTTGAGGCGATTCAATTGCGCCAGCTTGTCTGCGTCAAGGCTTTCTGGGCTCCGCAACCAGAGGAAACGCGACCCCTTCAACCGCTTGTCTCCTGCTTCGAGGAGCTCACGGTGCTCTTGCTTTCGGACGTTGTTCACCGCGTCGTTCAAGATCTTAGCGACATGAAATCGATCGAACGCGATCGCAGTGTGTGGGTCGGGTACGCAATTCGCTGTTGCGCTGATGAAGGGTGGGCACATGTCCATGGCAACAACCTTGATAGACATGAGATGACGCAGCGGCATATTGTCGTAGAAGGCTTCGAGCGGAGCGCTCTCGCGCCCTTTTAGGACCTCGAGTACTCGCACGTCGTCGATGTCGGAAACGATGGTGGCGTACTTGTGTCGCTTCTTGAAGGATGTCTCATCGACACCAATACGTTGCACTTCGGTCGACTTGCGTCGTTCTAGCCCTCGGTCAACTGCGCGGCCTTGGATTCCATCGACTTCGTCCCATGTGAGCCGCATGCGTCTGGCAACGGCGGCAAAACTCGTTTCGTGTAACCAATCGATCACAATCGCTTCAAACAATGCTGTGAATCCCGATCCTGGCTCGGCCCACGGCACACGTACTTGAATCACTCCATGCGTAGGACACGTGACACGCGGCACGTCGACCACGAGGATCGTTCGGAACTGGCAAGTATCGAGGTGTCTCCAGCGACGCTCCCGACGGTCATAGCGAGGGCAGTCGGCGCCACAATCCGGACAGGCGGTTGCCGCAGCTGGCGAGAGTCGAAGATGGACATCCACTGTCTCACCTCGTTGGTCAAGCGTGACGTCGGTCACTTCCCAGGGTTGAGATACACCAAGGATCTGGGCGTAAAGGTCTTTGTCGCGCATCCCGGGAAAGTACACCGACTTGCAGCGCGGTTCACCTCAAAACGGCAAGACGACAGCTCAACCGACCCACACGACTTCCTGATGCCCCTGTATTTATTTCCATCGTTTCGCACGATTGCTGTTGCGCTCCTCCTTGTATCAGCGGGAGCGGCTCAGCTAGTCGGAACCTACACGGTCAATCCCACCTGGCCGGCGTCGCCAAGCAACTTTTCATCGCTTGGGTCCGCGGTGGCTCAGCTTGTGTTGGTGGGGGTCGCCGGGCCCGTTGAGATCCACATTTACGATGATGCCGGCCCGTACAACGAGGCCAACACGTTCACCACCACGAGCGGACCATTCGCCCCTCAGACCGCGGTTCTCACGATGGCGCAATGGCCGGGTGCTAGTGCGGCCAATCGCGTGATATGGAAGCCCGCCGCGGGAGAGGCGCCGATCTTCGATGCGACGGGACGTGCGATGGGGATCTTCTGGGGCGGGGCAGACTACGTAACCGTGGAGGGAATCGAGATCCGGAACGCGCCATTCGACGGAATCAGCCTTTACACAGAGACGTCCCACACTCAGGCGGTTGATCCCGTCATCAACGGGTGCCGTATTCATGACTGCGGAGGTGCGGCCGTGTGCATCTACGGCAACTCGCTGCAGCCACTCAATACGATCGTGATGAACTGCTTCATGTGGCGCTGCGAGCTCACGAACGCGGGGTCGTTCAGCACGACAGGGCGTTTTGGCTACATAACGACCCGCCGCTCCACAAATACACGGATTCTCCACAACACCATCATGATGGACACGGGTGTTGGCGGCTCGGTCTGCGCGATTGGCGCTTACTGCTCAGGATCAGCCGAGCTTCCATTCGCCGAGGTATCCAACAACGTGATTCTGAAGACGGGCGCCGCGGGCAAACCAATTTTTTCCTTCAACACGGTCGCGGGGGCCGCCAACGTGGTCCCACCGATCTGTGACTCCAACTGTTATCTAGATTCGACTGCAAGCCCGTTTGCAAAGTATGGGTCGGGTGCAACGCTCTTATCACCAACTTTAGCGGCTTGGCAGACAGCGATTACGCGTGATCTAGCGTCGATCTGGTCAGACCCCGTGCTCTACGCGCCTTCCGCAGGGAATCTCCGGCTGACATCGGGATCGCCGTGTATTGCGCTTTCTACCATCGCGTCGACTGTTGTCACGGTAGACATCGACGGGCAGGTCCGTAGCGCGCCGCGCGACATCGGTGCTGACGCATTCAGCTTCGCGACGCTCGATGTTCTCGGTAGCGCGTGTGCGGGCACCGCGAATTCGACACCGAAGCTTGATTCGCACTCTTGGCCCTACTTGGGAAATCCAAGTTTTCCGATCAAGACGTCCAACGTGCCACCGTTTGCACCCATCCTCCTTTTCTTGAGTTTCGGGATTAGCCCCAATCCCATTCCGCTAGGTGGCGGGTGCAACGTGTACCTTGAGCCGAACTCCGCGTTGTCGCTTCCAATCAACCCGATTTCACTTGCTGCAGACGCGTTTGGCGGGGCCACGTTCGCAATCGGAATCCCTGCAGATCCAGCGCTTATTGGCGTTCAGGTGTGCTTGCAGGACCTCGTCCCAGACGGTGGGGCCCCCATGGGATTCACCGTCTCCAATGGCCTGTTTGTCGTCCTTGGATTCTAGGACGAAGGTGTTCTAGGGGCGGCCACGCGAAGGGCGCCCTCGCGACGGGCGGCCAGGTGGCGACCCATGGGTGCGCGAGACCGCGCGTCCGGTTGGACGTTCGCTCGTGCCTCGCTGGAAGAATGGCTGTGGTTTGCCACTCGCGTTGGCGGCATTGGATGGGCGTCCCTGTGGAGCGCGAGATGGGCGAGCCGGGCGCCCTGGGGATCGAGGATTGGACGCGCCGAGCCCCTTCGGAGCGAGGGCTGATGGCCGAGAGAATTCCGGAATTCGAATGCGTTCAACGACGCGGTCGATGGCCTTCTCGATCGCGCGAAAGTCCTTCTCTTCTTCCGGAGAAACAAACGTAATGGCTTCACCGGTTGACCCGGCGCGTCCCGTGCGACCGACGCGGTGGATGTAGTCCTCTGGAACGTGCGGCACGTCGAAGTTCACGACGTGACTCAGTTGATCGACATCAATGCCGCGTGCGGCAATGTCAGTTGCAACCAAAATGCGCGTACGGCCGTCCTTGAATCCCGACAGTGCCGTTTCGCGTTGACGCTGCGAGCGATTGCCGTGAATTCGGCCGCAATTGACGCCACGTTTTTCGAGGAACTCTGCCAGACGATTGGTGCGTGCCTTCGTTCGAGTAAAGACGATGGCGTCTTTGATTTCGTCCCGCGTGATTAGGTCCAAGAGCAGCTCGGACTTGCGAGTTGCGTCGACAGCGTACGCACGTTGATCGATCAGCGCCGGTGGTTCCGCTCGGCGAGCGTGGTCGATCATGACGGGCGCGTGCAACATCTCTTTGGTGAGTTGCGCGATCGGGGGCGGCATCGTTGCTGAGAAGAACAGAGTTTGACGCCGGGTTGGAAGCCGCTTTAAAATGCGACGGATGTCAGGAAGAAACCCCATGTCCAACATGCGGTCGGCTTCGTCGATGACAAGCACTTCGAGACGATCGAATTGGGCATAGGGGAAGCGAAGGTGATCAAGCAGACGGCCTGGCGTCGCAACGATGATGTCGACGCCAGTTCGCAGAGCATGTTCCTGAGGGCCCATGCTCACACCGCCGTACACGGGGGCTCCGCCGAGGGGTGTATGGACAGAGAGTTCGCTGATCGCTTCAGCAATCTGGGCGCAGAGCTCGCGCGTGGGTGTCAGGATGAGAGCGCGGGTCCCACCACGGGGCTTGGAGATCAGGCGCTGGAGGATCGGCAATGCAAATGCGGCAGTCTTGCCGCTGCCCGTCGCTGCGCACGCGAGGACGTCCTTGCCCTCCAGCGCAGGCGGCATGGATGACTCCTGAATCGGAGTTGGACGTTGGTATCCGAGATCTTTAATGCCGCGAACGATGTCAGGATGTAGACCGAGGTCGGTAAAACGCATAAGGGCACGGTGGCAGATCCGTGCCCTCATGACAATCGAGAACCGGCCGGAAACTCAGAATGTCGCGCGAGAAACGTTACTTACGAAGGCCAATCCGAACGCTGGTGTAAGTCCGACTTGGACAAAGTCAACGCCAAATCCGGCGAAGCTGCTCAGGGTTCCGGGTGGCACGACGAACGGCGAGTCTGGGTACAAGCCTGGAACGACGGTGTAGTGGAGCGGGAAACCGGGAGCCTCGACGTACGAGATGCTCGCCCACGAAGCTGCATCCGGAACGATCCCGAAGAATGGACCAGAGCCGATCGTTGGGGCGAGACTAAACGAGATGAATGTGTAGCCAGACGCCGAACCCGGAGAGCCCAGTATCGGAATTCCAGTCAGGGTCAGGTCGCCTACGCCGCTGCCGCTGGTGACGGCAGACAAGACGTACTGCAGAACGTTGATGGCGTTGGGCTTGAGAAGTGTGCTTGGCGGGTTGGTGGCGTCGGTTGTGGTCAACGCGACGCTGTAGCTGCCCGGTGAGTAGTACGTGTGGCTCGGGTTGGGCAGATTGGAGTCGACAATGCCGTCATTTTGGAAATCCCACGCGTAGCTGGTGACGCCACCTGGATCGCTCGTGAACGTCGTGCTGGTGAACTGCACAGTGAGCGGCGCTGGGCCCGATACTGGCGTCGAGTTGAAGCCCGAGTACAGGCCGGTGGCCGGCGTGTAGTCGATCTTGCAGACACCGACGATGCCAGTGTTTCCAAAGTTGGCGGCAGTGAGCGTTGCACTCGTCTGGCTGCCATACCGCTGAGCTTGGGCGCCGGAATGAAGATCGACATTCGCTGCCACAGCCGTGTTGGGGCCAGACGACTTGATCTGCAGGATGAAGTCCTTGCCCAGCGTTGGGTTGTAAAGGAAGGGCGTTTGGAGTGGCAGTGTCACCCAAGCGGCGGGCGTCGTGTGGGGACCGGCAGGGAAAGTAATGCTGCCGCTGTAGACAACCGTTGTGTCCACGTCCATCACGCTGGAGTAAACCGTACCTGACACCCCAGCGGACCAGTTGATAATAGATGACGCCATCGTCACCTCAAAGTTGGGAAGGGTGCCCCCTGTACCCGCCGAGCCTCCATTTGCACGAAACGACACGGCGTTAATGATGATCGGAAACGCCGCGACGAAATTCGTCGAGTCATAGTTCCAATGCCACATGTTTGGATTGACAGTCCCGAATGGGTACGCCGATGAACTGTTTCCTTCTGCGGTGAGGAGGTTCACTGCGGCGGGACCGTTAGGGAGTGCTTGTGAGAACTGGGCGTGTGCGGCCGCGCCGACCAAAAATGCAGCGGTTGCGATGGACCTGATCTTCATGATGATCTCCTGTGACTTTGAATGTGTGAACGTCTTGAATCTGTATTGTAGGGCGACTTACCGACTGTGCAGCATACATGAGGGCGGTTGCGCCGCCCTCCGTGAGTATCGGTGATGAGTGCCAAGGTGAAGCTGCCTACCAGACAACGCGATTGGCGGGGGATCTCCCGATGTAGGTGAAGCCGGGACCGAAAACGACGAATCCAAAATCCCACGACTGGCCAGCGAGGAACGACAAAGATCCGGGTGGGGCGACAAGCGGTGCGTCCGGGAAAAGTCCCAAACCGACGTTACAGGGAAAATGGAAAGGACTTCCGAGGGTTAGGGGTTCCGTCAAGATCTGCCAAGTCAGTGCGTCCGGGTACAAACCTAAGAGCGGGCCCGTTCCCAAAGGGTGAGTTGCGTCCGTCGAGATGAGGAGGAAACCCTCCGTAGCCAACGGCGAGAGGTTCTGAACGGACAGAGTCAGATCACCTGAGCCGGAGCCGAGCGAAGTTGCGAAGAGACGGTTCGACGGGTCGTACCCGAACCGGTACTTGTTTCCGCTGCCCGTCGAGTAGGCGCCCGTCGCTTGGCCCGTGTAGGTCGCGGCGACAAGTCGTGGAACGAGGGTGGAAACGGATGAGCTGAAGTAGGACACTCCTGAGATCTGACAAACGACATCCACTAGGAGATCGCCTGCGCTGTACGCGTAGGGAACTGTGAACTGGAAGTCGTACCAGCCGTTAACCGGCGACGCGATGACTACATTGGTCGCGTTCAAGACCTGCACTGCCGTCCCAGGTACGAAGTTGTTGGCGAAAGTCGTTGTCATCGTCGGCGCAGTAGCCGTCGCGAGGGTGATCGAAACCTGAGAAAATGTGACGGAAGTCCCCGACGAGCTCGCGATTCCAAGGAACGCGCCGAGGGATGTCAGTCCGCCGGTCACGTTGCTCAACGCTGATGCCGGCACGATTGTTTGAACGCGCGACCCGGTCACGTTGGTGAACCATGGGTACCAGCCCGCTGGGGCGGAGTAGTTCGGCGCCGTGTTGTCGTCAGGGTGATAGATAAAAGGCGTCTGCGCGACGACGGCTGTTGCAACTAGCACAGCGACAAGTGGGAAGAATCGCAAGGTCATTTCAGAATCTCCATTGACACGAACGTTTACAGAGTCTCCACCGGAGCGGCATGGAAGACATACTGCGCGCGAACCCAAACATCGTATACGGTGAGGCGCCAGGTAGCCATAGTAGATGGCCTGACGCGTGTCATGGGCCGATATGGACCACCACGCCGTTACTCAGTCCGACGCGACCGACACCATCCACAAGCGCCCCCTGCATGAACACGTCGAAGCCTATGATGGACGTAAAGTTAGGGAGTGCGAACGCGAACGGAACCGGGGCCCCGACCCACGTGGGGCCCGTCAGGATCGGGAGGATGGTCACGTTGAGGTCGACCAAGAGTTCGCCTGTTGAGCCCGCGACCATCCCATAGTTCGGGAGCGCAGCCCCGCAGGGAAACCCAGGAAGCGGGAGTGCCGAGACGACGAGAAGAGACATGGACCCGATTGCCATCGAAGACGTTGGGTCGTGTAGGCCGACTGAGAAATTGGTTCCGATCGACGGAGTTCCGGAAGTCAACGTAAGTGAGCCTGGGATGTTGATTCCGCATCCATAGGGCGTGACGGCTGAAGGTGCCGCACCGAGGCCTCCGTTGGCGCGTACATTCTGTGCATAGACATCATTGATGTCAGTGCGCGCGTCGTTCCAGCAAAGGAGTGCTGAGTCGTTCTGGCCACGGCCGACGCGAAGTTTGTCCTTCGGGCTTGGGGTTGAGCACGCGAATTGGACCGTTGGAGTCCAAAGCGGAAGTCCGTTGGCGTCGACCCGAAAGCCAACCAGCGAGGTGGCGTTGACACCGGAGGCTTGCTCAACAAAGCACATCGCGCCATTGGATGTGGCGACGGCGCGAGGGACTTCTTCCAAGATGCCGTCATAGGGGACGAACTCAATACCGTTTTGGCCCCACGCGAGCGCGCCTCCTGACGTGATCCGTTGTCCGCCAATGCCCCACTGTGCCTGAGCGGAATCTCGCTTGTTGTAGAAAACCAACACGTCACCGGTCGCCGCGAGCGGTACGACACTCGGGTTGAAGTCCGAGCGGTTCGGTTCCAACGAGATTTCGACACCATTATGGGCAAACACCTCGACCCCATTGGCGTCGAGGTGTTGGATGCGGCTCTGGTAGAACGCCCCGACACTCACATGCCATGCAATCCAGCATCCGCCAATTCCGTCGGAGAGCGTCTCCGGTTTGTATGCAATGGGGAGTGCCGCAGCGTTGTAGACCTGCACTGGTGCGATTCCCCACATGGCGGTGCCGTTGGTGTCGTAGCGCTGAACCCAGAGATGCCGAGGTGCAGTGAATGGAGTGATGTCGCGGATCCACGACAGGATGTAACTGCCGCTGAGCGCTGCCACGATCCCGACGAAGCCCGGGTCGTCGGTCGCGCCGCCGAAAATCTCAAGTGCCACTGCTCCGAACTGAGGAAGCCCCGCCGGATCGAGCTTCTGTACGGCCAAACGGGCGACGCCAACCGTGGGCGACCTCGACCACGCGAACACGAATGAACCATCCGTCATCTCCGCAACGACTGGATTGGCCTCAAAGTGTGCATCGCTTGAAAGCACCACTCCGTTGATCCCCCAGAGCATCGTGCCGGTAGGGGATACCCGATAGGCGTATACGTCGAGATCGCCTCCGGCGCGAGTATCCGTGAATGTAAGAACCGCGTTTCCTGCGGAATCATTGATGAGGTCCCAGTCAACGAGTGAGCTTGACTGCGGATTGCCACTGACCAGCATTCCGTTATGTGGAAACAACTCGTAGCCGTTGGCATCGAGCCGCTGCAGCCGCACATCGTAATTCGCCCCAGCACGATCAAACCAGGCGATCCATGTCCCGCCGTCTGAGCGGGCTGCGAGCTTTGGAACCGCCTGATCATTTACGGAGTTAGCGACAGGGAGGTTGTTGGTGGCGGTGAAACCGTACTGCGCGGCGCCGATCGAACTGAACACACTGAGAGCAAGGACAAGCAGGATGATTTGGCGCATGAGAGGAGTCTAGTGGATTCCTAACCCATGGACCCAATCCAACGCGATGAATCCCACCAAGCAGCATCGCCACTCTTCGTGTACTCTCGCGTCCCGGAGCCCACTATGAACGCCATGAGTCGCTTTGCCGTAGTGCTTTGTGCCGTCGTCGCAGTTGCAACAGGCCAAAATGCCGCCCAAGTGGCATCGTCTTGGAAAACGCTTTTTGACGGGTCGTCGACTGCGTCGTGGCGGTCGTTTCGCGGGAAGGAATTCCCCGCCAAGGGATGGACCGTGGAGAATGGCGCTCTCCGACACGTGGCGGGCGCGGGCGGAGGTGACCTCACGACCGTCGATGAGTACGGAGACTTTGACCTTCGATTCGAGTGGAAGGTTGGCGAAGGCGCCAATTCCGGTGTGATGTACCGGTCGAGTGAAACAGAGAGTGCTCCATGGGCTACGGCTCCGGAGTATCAGATCCTTGACGATGCGAAGCATGCCGACGGGAAAGACCCACGGACGTCTGCTGCATCGTGCTACGCGCTGTACGAAGGCGTGGGCAGGGTTCTGAAGCCCGTTGGCGAGTTCAATGAAGGACGTGTTGTCGCAGTGGGCACTCGAGTCGAGCACTGGTTGAATGGCGTGCGTGTGGTGTCGTTTGACACAGCCTCCGAAGGCTGGAAGGCCAAAGTCAAGTCCAGCAAGTTCAAGGACCTAACCAAGTTTGGATTGATGACTCAAGGCCGCATTGTCCTGCAGGACCACAGCGACGACGTGTGGTATCGAAATGTGAAAATTCGGAGCTTCGGTGGTGGCGCTCCTCGACGGCTCTTGAATGGCAAGGACTTCACTGGCTGGACGCACCACCTTGAGCCCGCAGGGGCGATCGATGGAACTTGGTCATTTGTGGATGGCGTGCTTGTTTGCAAGGGTCAGCCCGCAGGGTATGTCCGCACGACTGAGGACTTTGACAATTTCATTCTTCGAGTTGCCTGGCGATTCTCGCCGGTGACTAAGGCTGATGGGAATTCGGGCGTTTTGTTCCGTATGACCGGACCCGACAAGATTTGGCCGAGAAGTCTCGAAGCCCAGCTCATGTCGAAAACAGCGGGCGATTTCTATCGCATCGGCGGGTTCAGTATCGAAACCGACGCTGATCGAACAAAGGGCGTCCGAGTACGGCATCTCGGTTTCGCTGAGAATGCCGTTGGTGATTGGAATCACTACGAGATCGAAGTTGACGGTGGGAATGTCGAGCTTCGTATCAACGGAAAGGTCGTCAATCGCGGCTCGAAGGCTGACCTCGGAGCCGGCAAGATCTGTCTGCAGTCCGAAGGCGTCGAGATCCACTTCAAGGATGTGGAGATCGTCCCCATCCGATCTTGATTGAAAACCGTTATGGCGAAAGAAGCGAAGTCAGACGGAATCTGGACGGTCATCGCGGCGTCATCAGCCGGCACGATGATCGAGTGGTACGACTTCTATATCTTCGGGTCGCTCGCGACCATCATGAGCGGAGCCTTCTTTCCGAAGGGCAACCCAACGACTGCCTTGCTGTCGACGCTCGCCACGTTTGCGACGGGATTCGTCGTGCGACCCTTCGGTGCGTTGGTCTTCGGGCGATTGGGTGACGTTGTTGGTCGAAAACACGCGTTTCTTGTGACGTTACTGGTGATGGGCCTTTCGACGACCGCAATTGGACTCTTGCCAACTTATGAGCAGGCCGGAATCCTCGCGCCGATTCTGCTGTTGCTACTTAGGCTTCTTCAGGGCCTCGCAATGGGAGGCGAGTATGGAGGTGCCGCAACCTATGTTGCCGAGCACGCCCCCAACCACCGCCGTGGTTTCTACACCTCGTTCATCCAGACGACCGCCACACTCGGACTGTTGATGTCTCTTGGAGTGATTCTCCTGTGTCGCACTCAGCTCGGTGAGGCATCGTTCTCGGCGTGGGGGTGGAGGATTCCATTCCTGCTTTCAATCCTCTTGGTGGTTTTTTCGTACTTCATTCGAGCCAAGCTTGGTGAGTCTCCTACATTTCTCCGCATGAAGGCGGCGGGAAAGTCCTCGGCCAATCCGCTAAAGGAAACTCTCACCAATCGCGCGAACCTGAAGGCCGTCGCCGTCGCACTCTTCGGCGCGACAGCTGGTCAGGGTGTCGTGTGGTATACGGGGCAGTTCTATTCGTTGTACTTTCTTCAAACCGTGTTGAAGTTGGATCTCATCAAAGCGACGACTGTCGTCGCGATCGGGTTGGTTCTCGGGACACCGTGCTTCATCCTGGCGGGGGCGTTGTCGGATCGTGTCGGGCGGAAGCCACTCATCTTGGGTGGCTTCGCTACGGCACTCGTTTGTTGGTTCCCTATTTTTCGCGCGATGGAACGCGCGGCTCTCGACCCTGCGAACCCGGATATGACGACGCTTGTCCTTCTGATAGCTGCGCTGGTTGGAATCGTTGCGTTGAGCTACGGCCCCATCGCGGCATTCCTAGTTGAGATGTTCCCGACGCGTATTCGTTACACGTCAATGTCGCTTCCGTACCATCTTGGGAATGGTGTCTTCGGGGGATTGGTGCCCCTCATCGGCACGTCGCTCGTCGCCCAGACCAAATCGACATCCGCCGGCTTGTGGTACCCCATGGCGGTCGCTGGGATGTCGTTGATCGTTGGGGCCGTGGTTCTTAAGGATCGCGCTGGTGCTCCACTCGACGATTAGTCGTCACAGCAGTGAAACTCTGAGGCAGAAAAACAACGTTCGTCGCGGCCGGTGCTCCCCGCGGAAATGCCCCGGGCTCCATGATTCAGTCATCCCGAACGGAGTTGCCAGTCATGTCGCATCAGGAAACCACACGTAGACACTTCCTTACGAGTTCAGTTGCCCTCGGTGCGGCAGCCCTTGCGGCCGCAGATGCCAAGCCACTTGGTCTGTTTGCCGAGGGGCGCGAAGTCCTAAAAGTCGGTGTCATTGGTTGTGGCGGGCGCGGGACAGGTGCCGCGGTAAATTGCCTCGATGCCCACCCTTCGGTGCGTATCGTCGCGTTGGCTGACGCGTTTCAGGATCGCGTCAACAGCTGCCGGGACTATCTGAATCAGATCGCGAGTGAAGAGAAAGACAAGTATGGAGGACGTGTCGACCTCCCGCCTGAACGGTGCTTTGTTGGTTACGAGGCGTACCGCCAAGTGCTCGCTACCGATTGCGACTTGGTGATTCTCGCAACCCCGCCGGGATTTCGTCCCGATCAAATTCTTGCGGCGGCTCAGGCGGGCAAGCATATTTTCGCAGAGAAGCCCGTGGCCGTGGATCCAGTCGGCGTTCGCAAAGTTATGGAGGCCGCGAAGATCCTCGATCTCAAGAAGAAGGGGTTTGTGGCGGGAACTCAGCGTCGACATCAAAAGCCGTATGTCGAGATGATGAAGGCGATCGGTGACGGAGCTATCGGGGATGTCGTATCGTGTGCTGTCTACTGGAATCAAGGTGCGCTTTGGCACAAAGAGCGCACGCCGACAATGACCGATCTCGAATGGCAGTGTCGCAATTGGCTCTATTTCACATGGCTTTCGGGAGATCACATCGTCGAACAGCATGTCCACAATCTGGACGTCATGTGCTGGGCTATGGGCGGGCCACCTTCAAAGTGTGTATCGCTCGGAGGCCGACAGGTTCGCACAGACGCGGCGTTTGGACATATCTTTGACCACTTTGCGGTCGACTATGAGTGGGCCGATGGGCGTCATGCGGCGTCGTACAGCCGCCAGATTGACGGCTCGGCAGGCCGTGTAGGCGAGTACATCAGCGGCACGAAAGGACATGGGTGGGCACCGAACAAGTTGGCAGCTCACGGGCCCAAGGGCGCTGCAATCTGGGAGTACAAGGGTGGAAACTACACCGATCCCTATGTTCAGGAACATATGGACCTGATCGCGTCCATTCATGCAGGACATCCGTTGAATGAGTCGCGTCAGATTGCAGAATCCACGATGCTCGCGATCATGGCACGAATGTCTGCCTACACAGGGCAAGAGGTGACGTTTGACTTCGCAATGAACAAGTCATCGCTCGACACATTCCCGAAGGACATGGCTTCCGGTCAGCTTGTTGTCCCTCCTGTCGCCGTTCCTGGTCGCACGCGCCTCGTCTAATCCCCAAAGGAGCACCCATGACTCTTGATCGTCGCTCGTTTCTTAAGTCGGCAACCGCGGCAGCTCTCGTCGGAGGTACATCCGCATCGGTCATCGCGGATGGCGAACGATCTACCGGCGCATTGTTCAAGCTGGACTATGCACCTCATTTCGGCATGTTCGGAGGACATGGGAAAAACGACATCGATGGCGAGCTCGCCTTCATGGCAGACCAGGGATTTCGGGCTATCGAAGATAACGACATGAGAAACCGTCCTGTTGCAGAACAGGAGCGCATTCGAAAGGGACTAGACAAGCACGGAATGCGCATGGGGGTCTTCGTAAGTCATGCCGAATTCGGCAAGGTGACGTACGCCTCATCGGACAAGTCCGTCCGTGAGACCATCAAGAAGGAGATGACGCAAGCGGTTGAGATCGGCAAGCGCGTGGGCGCAACGTGGACGACGGTGGTTCCCGGGCGCTACGACCAGCGACTAGAGTGGGATTATCAGACTGCCAACGTGATCGAGAACCTCCGCTACGCGGCGGAGATTTGCGAGAAGGCGGGCCTTGTCATGGTGCTCGAAGCACTCAACCCGTTTCGCGATCACCCTGGGCTTTTCCTGACGAAGATTCCACAGGCCTTCTTGATTTGCCGTGCAGTGAACAGTCCTTCATGCAAGATCCTCTTTGATATGTATCACCAGCAAATCACTGAAGGCAACATCATTCCCAACATCAACAAGGCTTGGTCTGAGGTCGCCTATTTTCAGATTGGCGACAATCCAGGGCGCAACGAGCCTGGAACCGGCGAGATGAACTACCGCAACATCTTTAAGCACATTCACTCGAAGGGCTTCAAGGGCATCCTTGGGATGGAACACGGAAATTCGATTGGTGGAACGGAAGGCGAGCTCGCTGTCGTGAAGAGCTATCGCGATGCTGACAATTTCTGATAGTTCGGCGTCGTAGACACCTGAGGGCTGACGAGCCCGAAGGCGATCCGTGCGGCGGCCCCTGCCGGGAGGATGGCAAAGCCATCCTTCGGTCCAAGCACGCTCAAGGCTGTCGCGAGAGCATCTGCGGTGGTGCCGTCTTCTGCAACGACTGCGACTCGAGCGCGGCTTGTGAGCCCTAGGCCAGTCTTGGGATCTACAATATGCGAGTAGCGCACGCCGCCGATGTCCACATGCTGTTCGACGTCTCCGCTGGTCGCCACGCCGCAGTTTGACAGCGTCAGTGATGGCCCACCGTCACCAGCCCCGATCCGCCATCCAACGGTGCCGGGCGGCGCGTCACCGAGCGCGAAGTCCCCACCGATTTCGCACATCGCCGAATTGAAGCCACGAGATCGCATCAACGCAACGACCCGGTCCGCTGTGAAACCCTTGCCGATGCCACCAAAGTCGAGCGCCATTCCCGTGCGCCGCAGCTCCGCTGTGCGTCGAACCGGATCGAATTGAATGTCCTGATAGTTCACGAGCGATCGAGCGACGTCACGCGAATCTTGCGAAGGAAGCTGACCCGAACGTCTGGCTTCGCGCCACAGCTTGACCAAGGGTGAAATCGTTGGATCAAAGGCACCGTGCGAGCGGCGCGCTTCGCGAATCGACAGTTCAAGAACGGAGCCGAGGACCTCGCTTACCTTGGTGGGGCCTCGACCCGCCTGACGTCCGAGCTCAGCAACCTCGCTGTCGGGCCGGTAGTCGGTCAGTACCCGTTCGAACTCGTCAATGAGCGCGAATCCCTCAGTGGCAGCTTGGGCTGCGGCGGCTTCAGTCGGCGCATGAACCACGATTCGGGCTACGGTGCCCATTGCACCGCGGACGTATGATCCCCGAAAGGTCGCCGCCTCATCGAGCGAGGCGCATCCAACCATGACGAAGCACAGGGCCAAATTGATGAAGATGCGAGTCATGGGGGCTCTCTTGCTTCTTGTGATGACGGCAGGCGCGCAGGAGTCGCGACCTGCAAGTCGGCCGGACAGTCGTGCATCGAATCCTACGGGATTCTCTTTTCTCGTACCCGGCTCGACGTGGGCATTGTCCATGGTTCCTGTGCCCGCCAAGGCATTCGGTGGCGTCCAACTTTGGTGTGCGACCACGGAAATTCCCTGGGACGCCTATGATCCGTTCGTCTATCTGCTTGATGTGAACGAGGGCGAAAAGGACTTAGATGGCGTCACGCGGCCGAGTAAGCCTTACGTCCCTCCGGATAGAGGGCTTGGTCATGCAACGTATCCAGTCATTTCGGTGAGCCTCCGCGGCGCTACGGCATTTGCGGGTTGGCTGTCCGAGCGAACGGGTGGCAAATTCCGCCTGCCCACCGAGTCGGAATTCGAGTTGCTTGCACTTGCGGGATCGACTGGAACACATTGCACCGCAATCGAGAACTTGGGCGACTACGCGTGGACCGGACTTAACTCAGACGGTGTTCCTCACCCTGTTGGAACCACCAAGAAGGCCAATGCGTGGGGGCTCTTTGACCTGCACGGAAACGTGCAGGAGTGGTGTTTGACTCCGGACGGGAAAGGCATCACGAAGGGTGGCTCGTACCTTGACCATCCGAAGAACGTCGCGGCGGCAACAAGAAAGGCCTGGGAACGAAGTTGGCAGTCGACGGATCCCAATATCCCGAAAAGCACTTGGTGGCTCTCTGATGCGCCCATGGTGGGATTCCGGATCGTTTGCGAGTCCGTTCCGACCAAGGTAACGATCGAACGAACCACGAAGGACAAGAAATGAACTACCGAATGTTATTGCTGTTTGCCGTGTTGTGCCTTGCCGGGTGCGCGTCGGTTTCCACGACTGATCAGTCTCCGACCGCCGATGAAGTGGCCGTCCGGGCGACGGTCAACGAGATCTACACCATTGTCTCCGGAGAGAAGGGCGTCCCTCGGCACTGGGATCGATTGAAGGAACTGATGATGCCGAGCGCCTACCTTGCAATCTCGGGTAGGGCCAAAGACGGCTCGACTCGATCTCGGACTTTCTCCGTCGACGACTTCATCAAGGGCGCGACCGCAAACTCGCAACAGGAATCGTTCTTTGAGTCGCCGCTGGTGACGCGCGTCGAGATTTTCGGCGGCGTCGCCACCGCATTCAGTTCGTACGCATCGCGCCGCGTGCTCGGAGGTGAGCCGTTCGCACGCGGAGTGAATGCCTTTACTTTAGTCAAGACCCCGCAGGGGTGGCGCATTTGCGTCATCGCTTGGTCCGAGGAGTCGACAGGCGTGGCACTTCCTGGAGCGCTGACCGTCGGTCAGAACTAGCGCGTCGTCATCCAAACGCGGCGAAAGCGCACTGCGCTGCCATGGTCTTGCAGACGCAAAGCGCCGCCGGTCGGGGACTCGACTAGGCCAGCTGAAGTAGGGGTATCGATTTCGACGTCGCGGTGGATCGGAATGCCGTTGTGCCAAACGGTTGCTCGAGCATTCGACGTCTTCTTGCCGGTGGCGTCGAAAACGGGAGCGGTGAACCGGATGTCAAATGTCTGCCATCTCAGGGGCTTCAGCGCGGCGTTCTCCGCTGGCGCTTGCTTGCCGTAGATCGAGCCACATCCATCGGCGATGGGTGGTAGGCCGAAACCGTCGAGAATTTGAATTTCGTAGCAATCAGACAAGAAAACTCCGCTGTTGCCGCGAGCCTGGCCCATCGCATCGCTCAGGATCTCGGGAATCATGAACTCGACATGCAAGGACGCATCGCGGTGCGGTGCGTCGGCGACCAGGCTTCCCGTCCCCGGGGCTACCTCTAGGCCACCTTGTTGCGCCATCCACTTGCTCGGGCTTCCGTTGCGGTGGCGCATTCTGCCGTTGGGTATGACGCCATCGCCAATTAGCTCGATGGAGCCCGGCGGGCGCGAGGTTCGAAGGTTGTCTGCTTTTGAAAGCGCCCAGTCGATCCCGCCTTCGAGATGTCTGAGGAATCGCGGGTCATTCCATGCCGATGGGCCGTGCCCGAGCGCCGTGTAGAACACCCTCCCTTCGCCCCAGGCGCGACCCCATGCGAGCGCATAGTCCCCATCCTTTCGTTGTCCTTTGGTCGCATCGACCGACAACGTGTCGAGCGAAAGAACGACATCCAACGGCTCCCGATACCAATCCTTGAACTGATAGATCTCCTCCTCGAGGCGGAACGCGCTGCCGAGGTGTTCTGCCGACGGGTGCTTCGGCTGTTCAACCCGAATGCCGACCTCCTGTGTCCATGGATGACCAGCGAAGACGCCTCCGATCATGTCCGCCCATTTGGAGACCTTGTAGTAGGTATCCGTCGCACAGTGGATCCCAACAAGCGCGCCGCCGGACTTCAGCCAAGTGAACAACGAATCGCGCACCGGCTCGGGCAATGGAATCTCACCGGTTGTCATGAAGATGACCGCGTCGAATCCGCGCAGCGAGTCGGCCGTGATGGTCGCTGCGTCCTGAGCGAGCTGCACGTCGAATTTCTTAGCCGACAGTTCCTTGAGACGGGTTTCGGCCAAAGCCAACGCACCGGGGGATGGGCGTTTGACGACGGGGTGCACAAAGCCTGCGGAATGCGAAATGAACAGGATTTTCCGTGGTGTCTGGGCAACGGCGTTCATCCCAAGCAGCGCGGTTAAGAAAAGTGAAATGAGTCGCATCGAGAGCTCCTCGGGCCATCATAGGTGCAGCGAGCTGACCGAGGGCTAGAATCACAACCTAGGGAGCCCCCATGCCAAGACTGCTCATCGCCGCCGTAGTTGCCACGTTGACCGCTGGACTTGTCGCGCAAGATTCACGCGCGGCGAGCCGCTTCGATACGTCGTCTTGGCGGAGGCTCTTCGACGGGACGTCTCTCGAAGGGTGGACGACGACGGGGGGGCGCTACGACGGGGGGGCAGTGTGGACCGTCGAGGACGGCGTGCTCGTGGGCCGCGAGGGGCCAAACCACGCGGGCGGCTTGTTGTACACGACCACCTCCCACGCGAGCTTTGCCATTGCGATGGACGTGAGCCTTGACGACCCCTTCGATTCAGGCGTTTTTGTCCGCATGACGCCGAAGGCCAAAGGCGCGCAAGTCACACTCGACGCTGTTGAAGGAGGCGAGATCGGCGGAATTTACTCCGATGGTTGGATTAAGCACAACCCTGATGGGAAATCTAAGTGGCGTCACAACGACTGGAATCGTGTCGAGGTTCGCTGCACGGGCAATCCGATGGTCATCGAGTCATGGCTGAATGGAGCGCCGCTATCCACGCACCGCTTCCCCGCCGACGCAACGGGATTCGCCGACACCGGGCTCATCGGCATTCAGGTGCACGGTAATCGCAATGATCCTCCAGGAAAGCGCGCGCGATTTCGCAACCTTCGGATGGTGGACCTGCCGGTGTTTGACACCGCCGCCTTTTCCATCGACGACGCGGGAAACCTGACGCCAAACGATCGAGGAGTCGCCGACGGCTGGCGCCCACTGATCAATGGAAAGACGCTGGATGGATGGAAGATCACGGGTGGCCGCGAGAGTTCGATTCAAGTCAAGGATGGTTGTCTCGTGGTTGCGGGCGCGGGCGACGGCGATATTCGCACCAGCGAGTTGTTCCGAGACTTTGAGTTCTCGGTTGATTGGCGCATCGCGCGCATGGCCAATAGCGGAATTTTCCTGCGAGCGGATCCAGCTGGAGGCAATCCGGCCTTCTCCGGTTGCGAATTGCAGATCCTGGACGATGCCAACTGGGAAGCCGTGACGAAGTCGAAACTGAAGCCATGGCAGTTCACTGGCGGGCTCTATGGTTCCGCCGCACCGTCGGATCGGAACGCTGTTCGAGGTGTTGGATATTGGAACACGTATCGCATCAAGTTTGTGGGCACGAAGCTTGATGTCGAACTCAACGGCGTTGCAATCCACAAAGATGTCGACACTTCGATAGTCCCGATCGAGAGTGAGGGCGCAAAGCCGTTTTTGGAACGAGCGAAGTCTGGTTTCATCGGACTTCAACGACACTCGCCGGCCGAAGCGGGTGGTGGCGAGACGCTGCGTTTCCGCAACCTGTTCGTGAGGCCTCGCTGATGTCCCGACTCGGTGTGTGCTCGTGGTCACTCCAGCCCGACTCGCCTAGTGACTTGGCGTCGAAAGTCGTGGAATGTGGACTGAAGTACGTCCAGCTGGCACTCGATCCAATCAGGGACGGAAGCTGGGGGCTCGGAGAAACGGTGCGCTCCCTTGATGCCAAAGGCGTTTCAATCGTGTCCGGGATGTGGGCGCCTGCTCGGGAAGACTATTCAACACTCGCGTCGATCCGCGAAACGGGAGGCATCGTCCCCGACGAAACCTGGGGCGCAAATCTGGCTGCCGCCCGTGACGTGGCGCGAATCGCCGCCGCGCTCAAGTTGCCCTTGGTGACCTTTCACGCGGGCTTCGTGCCGGAACACGACGCGCGTCTTGGTGATTCAACTTTGGTGGACCGATTGCGACAGCTTGCCGATGTCTTTGGCGACGAGGGTGTCCGGCTCGGGCTCGAGACCGGACAGGAGCATGCGCCTACCCTCATGCTGCTGATGAGTTGTCTTGAAGGAACAGGAATTGGAGTCAACTTCGATCCCGCGAATCTCATCCTTTATGGCATGGGGAATCCGATTCCTTCGCTCGCATTACTTCGTCGGCATGTCATGCAGGTCCACATCAAAGATGCTCTTCCAAGCGACACCGAGGGCGCATGGGGGAGTGAAGTCCCCGTGGGTGACGGACAGGTTGATTGGACTTCGTTTTTTGACCTGATTGACGGTCTGTCCATCGACTGTGTGATTGAGCGCGAAGCAGGCGCTTCCCGTGTTGACGACGTGCGACGCGCTGCCGGAGTCGTGATCTCTCGACGAAAGGTGCTTGCGTGACCGTTAGAGTCGGAATCATTGGGCTTGGCGCGATGGGTCGCACACATCTTCTCGCCTACGAAGCCGCCCGAGCGACCGGTTCTCCCTGCGTCATTACAGCCGTTTGCGATCGCAGTCCGGAACGCCTCGCGGGACGCGTGAGTGCTTCCGGTAACATTGATACCGGCGCGCGCGAGCAGATCTTCGATCCCAACACGGTATTCGCGACGGATAACTCAAGCGATTTGTTGCGCCGCACGGATGTTGACCTCGTGAGTATCTGCACGCGCACGGATACGCACGTCGCGCTCGCGATGGAGGCTCTGCGACAAGGCAAGCATGTGCTCGTGGAGAAGCCGATTGGACTTACGGCGGCCTCAGTGGCGCCGCTTGTCACGGCGGCCGCGGCCGCACGGCGGCTGTGCATGCCCGCGATGTGCATGAGATTCTGGCCCGCCTGGACTTGGTTGCTAGAGGCCGTGCAGCAGTCACGCTACGGACGTGTGGTCAGCGCTACGTTCTCGCGCCTTGCTAGCCCTCCCGCATGGTCGCAGGCCTTCTACTCCAATCACGCCCTCAGCGGGGGTGCGCTCTTCGATCTTCACATTCATGACGCCGATTTTGTGCGCGCACTGCTCGGCGATCCGACATCGGTCGTCTCGACGGGCGATCTCGATCACGTCACGACGCTCTACCGATACGGGGCATCGGGGCCGAAGCATGTCGTCGCAGAGGGTGGATGGAACCACACCAGCGGATTCGCGTTCCGCATGCGATTCGTCGTCGTGATGGAGCATGCGACGGCGGACTTTGAATTCGGACGGACCCCGGAGTTGCTGCTCTGCGCGCAAGGTAGGTCCGAACCAGTCGAGATTCCACTTGGGAAGGGCTACGACGGGGAAGTGCGTCATGCGGTGGAGGTTGTGGCTGCCGGCGGACACCGCGCCTCGATCAATATGGAGGATTCTTGGGGAACCGCGAGGCTTCTTGACGCGGAGTACGAGAGCCTGAAAACCGGAACAGCCGTAAACCTGTAGAATCTCGGCCATCATGCCCCCAACATCCATCGGGATCGGCCTCATTGGTCAGAAATTCATGGGGCGAGCCCATTCCAATGCGTGGTCTCAGGCGCCCAAGTTCTTTGATCTGAAGGTTGGGACCCGGCTCGCGGTTGTAAGCGCGCGAGATGCGACGGAGCTGGCCGCGTTTGCGAAACGATTCGGTTGGGAAAAGTCAACGACTCGCTGGCAGAGTCTGGCGAAGAACCCTGCGGTGCATTTGGTCGACATCGGAACGCCCAACAACATGCATGCTGAACAGGCGTTGACGATGCTCGCCGCTGGCAAGCATGTCGCGTGCGAAAAGCCTCTGGCGCGCACGCTTGCCGAAGCACGCGTGATGCGTGACGCGGCCGAAACGGCCGGCAAGCGAGTGAAGACCTTCGTCTGGCACAACTACCGACGCGCGCCTGCCATCGGCCTTGCCTGGCATCTGCTTCGCGAAGGCAAACTCGGCCGGATCTTTCATGTGCGAGCCCGCTATCTTCAGTCTTGGGGAGCGGCATCAACCCCCATGTCGTGGAGGTATGACGCGTCTAAGGCTGGTTCCGGCGCGCACGGAGATCTCAACGCCCATTTGGTCGATCTCACGCGATTTCTGATGGGTGAGCCCATCGTTGATGTGCATGGAGCCGTCACCCCCACGTTCATCCTGTCGCGTCGATCGGCGACCGGAAAGGGTAAGGAAAAGTGCGACGTTGATGATGCCGCGCTCTTTCTTGCGACCTTCGCAGGAGGTGCCACGGCTTCATTCGAAGCCACACGCTTGGCCGAGGGGCACCTCAACGACAACACCATTGAGATTAATGGCGAGGCCGGGTCGTTGCGCTGGTCACTCGAAGACATGAACGTGTTGGAGTGGTGCGATGCGTCGGACAGTCCACGCTTGCGGGGGTGGCGGAAGATCATGGCGACATCGGCGGGAAATCACCCCTACGCCGCCAACTGGTGGCCCGATGGCCATATCACGGGTTACGAGCACGGATTCACCAACATGGCTGCGGATGTCCTCCGTGTTCTATCGGGTGAGAAGCCGGAGCTTCCATTGCCTGATTTCGCAGACGCGTACGAAACCTGTCGCGTTCTTGAAGCCGCGCTTCTCTCGGCGAAGCACCGTTGCGCTATTTCGCTCAGCGATGTCCTCTGACGCTTGGCCTATGGAGATCTCATGATGCGTCCTGTCACGATGTTCACCGGTCAGTGGGCCGACCTTCCGCTTGATACGCTCTTGGCGAAAGTCAAAGCGTTTGGATATGACGGAGTGGAGCTCGCTTGTTGGGGCGACCACTTCGACGTTCAGGCGTGCCTGAAGGACGCCGACTATGCGAAACGACTCTGGGCGCTACTTCAAAAGCACGGTCTGTTGTGCTTTGCCATTTCCAATCACCTCACCGGCCAGGCCACGTGTGACAACATCGACGTGCGCCATAAGCAGATTCTGCCACCTCACGTATGGGGCGACGGCGAACCCATGGGTGTTCGGCGCCGCGCCATTTCCGAGATGAAGGACACCGCTCGAGCGGCTCGAAAGTTCTTCGACGCGGCGCCCTCAGCGGTGAAAGAGCGACACCGGCAGATGGGATACGTCGCGGTGAATGGTTTCACGGGGAGCCCTATTTGGCACCTCCTCTACGCCTTTCCTCCGTGTGTCCCAGGGCAAATCGACGACGGATTCCGCCAAGTAGGCGAAACTTGGAAGGACATACTCACGGTGTTTGATCGCGAGAACATCGAGTGGGCCCTCGAAATCCATCCAACAGAAATCGCATTCGACATCCCATCGACTCGGCGAACTCTCGAGGCCGTCGGCAATCACCCACGCTTTGGCTTCAACTTCGACCCTTCGCACTTCGGCTATCAGGGCGTGGATTACATCGGCATCATTCGTGAATTCGGATCACGCATTCGCCATTGCCACGTAAAGGACTCGTGGTGGTCGAGCGCGCCGTCGGAAGGCGGGGTTTTCGGAGGACATCAGGATTTCGGCGCCCGGGGCCGTTTCTGGGACTTCCGTTCACCGGGCCGCGGACGGCTTGACTTCGAGTCCATTCTGAGGGAACTCAACCACATTCGGTATCAGGGCCCGCTCAGCGTCGAATGGGAGGACCCCATGATGGATCGCGATGCGGGCGCCAAGGAGGCGTGTGCGTTCGTTCGTCGCCTCGACTACCCGACTTCGGCGAGGGCCTTTGACGCGGCATTCTCCGATGGTCAACACTGACGAAATACGACAATGATGGAATCAGATTCAATGTGTCCGCCGCCGGCAATCAAGCCGCGCCTTTCCCTCATGATGTTTTTTCAGTACGCCATTTGGGGGGCGTGGCTGCCGATCCTCTACCCATTTCTTCTCGGGCATCGCCACTTCACGCTTGAGCAGACAGGCTATTGCCTTGCGGCCGGCGCGGTAGGTGCGATTCTCGGCCCAGCCATCGCTGGTCGTCTAGCCGACAAGTCATTTTCCACAGAGCGGCTGCTTGCGATAAGCCATCTGCTGGGCGCAGGCCTCGTGTGGAAACTAGGCCAAACCGAGGACTTTCGTTCGTTCTTCGTGCTCAGCGCGATCTATGGACTGGTGTACGCGCCGACATTGGCACTTACGAATTCACTCGCCCTCGCGAATCTAGAGAACCGCGATCGCGATTTTGGCCCCGTTCGTCTGTGGGGAACCATCGGTTGGATCGCTGCCGGCATCATGGTTGGACAGATTCTGTTGCGCTCCCACACTCCGACCGGAGTCAGCCCGGAAGCACTCGCGGCAGCCCAGAATGCAGGACGAGCAGTCGCCTTTAACATCTCGGCTGCACTGGGCGTCGCGATGGCGATCTACTGCTTGACTCTGCCCCATACTCCGCCAGCAGGGAAGGCAGTGGCCTCCTCGCCGATGGATAAGGCGCTTGCCGAGATCCGGGTTCAGCCCTTGATTACCCTGTTCCTGATCGCCGTGCCGGTGAGCATGATCCACCAGTTCTATTTCGTGTTCACGAGCGACTTCGTGTCGGGGATCCAAAACAATGCCGGAAGCGAAACGGCCAATGCTTTCGCAAACAATGTCAATCAGATTCTCGGAGTCGGTGGCGGAGGTCTCATGACCATCGGTCAAATGACCGAGATCGTTGTGCTCGGTTTGATTCCGGCGCTGGCTAAGTCGCTGACGCGCAAGCAGCTCCTTGGGATTGGACTACTTGCGTATGCAACGCGCATGGCGCTTTTTGCATATTTTCCGACGCTCGTCCCTGTTTTGCTTGGCGTCGCGCTTCACGGGCTCTGTTTTGGCTGTTTCATTTTCGTTGCGTTCATGGTGGTTGATGAACACACCTCAGCGACCGTGCGCGCAACAGCGCAGAATCTGTTCAACCTCGTGATCGTCGGAATCGGCATCATCGTGGGTTCCTGGTTTGCGACGGGAGTGGTGGCGAAGTGGGCCTCGGCATCTGGGTCGATGGACCACGCGAAGCTCTTTAGTGTCCCGATGTGGATGGCGCTCGCCTGTTTCGTGGCGTTGCTTGTGGCGTATCCGAGTGGGAGGAGAACGAGTTAGGTAATTCACGCTGGAAGGGGTCGACCGAAGCCACCCGATCCTCTAGAATCCAACGCCTTCGTCCGGAGATGATCTCCCGACGAGGCGTTGGTCGTTTTCGGAGCTACTCATGACCCATTCTCCGCGTGACGCGCAGCCCACTTCATCCTCTCGCCGCGACTTTCTTTTGACGACTGCTGGCCTAGCCGCGGTCTCGCTCGCTGGTTGCGCGCATGGGTCCGGAACGACTTCCGAACCAGCCGTCATCCGTTCGCCTGTACCGCTCAAGCCCGACGAGCCGATTCGATTGGCAGTTGTGGGAGTCGGCGGCATGGGTGGCGGCCACGTCGAGGCCTTCATGAACTTCAACAAGAAGGGCAAGGAGAAGGTCGTCATTACCGCGATGTCGGACGTTGCGAAACCTCGCCTCGACAATTGGGTCGCGCGCGCGTCAAAAACTCAAGGCAACACGGTCCGCGGCTACCGTGACTATCGCGAACTCCTCAAGAATGAAGATGTTCATGCAGTGCTCATGGCAACGCCTGAGCACTGGCACGCGCAGAACGTGATCGATGGTTTGGGTGCGGGCAAAGACGTGTATGTCGAAAAGCCCATGACGCTCAAGATGGAAGACGCGTTTCGCATTTCGGATGCCGTTGCCAAGTCAGACCGACTCGTTCAGGTCGGGACACAGTACATGATGCTCCCGCGATATCGCGAGGCCCGAAAGCTCGTGGAATCGGGTGTGCTCGGGCACATCACCATGTTGCAGACAAGCTATTGCCGCAACTCGAAGGCGGGCGAGTGGCTCTACGACATTGATCCCAAGATCGCACCAGGAGAAATGCTCGATTGGGACATGTGGTGCGGGCCGAATGGCAAAGCCGACTTCGACACCGAGATCTTCCATCGTTGGCGCCGGTATCGCCGTTGGTCGACAGGCATCATCGGCGATCTCTTGGTCCATCAGATGACGCCCCTCGTTTGGGCCGCAAAAATGGGCTGGCCGGTTCGTGTTTCCGCGTCGGGTGGTCGCTACAGCGATCTGAAGATGGAGAATCAGGACCAGGTGATGTTGACCGTTGAATTCGAAGGCGGGCACACCATGATCGTGATGGGGTCGGTTTGCAACGAATCAGGCTTGGAAGTCATGATTCGGGGTCACCAAGCGAACATCTTCCTCGGTGGCAACAACTGCGTCCTTCGCCCAGAGCGGGTATTCTCCGACGACATCGAAGAGAAGACGATCCAGTGCGAGGGGATAAGCGAGCAGGACGAATTGCGCCTCGACTGGTTGCGATGCGTTCGGACACGCAAGCCCAACCAGAGTCAGGTTGAACTCGCGTCGAAGATCATGGTTATCGTCGACCTCGCGACACGTTCCATTTGGGGCGGCAGCGCTTGGACCTTCGATCCTAAGACGCGGAAGGCCGCGCAGGCGTGACCGAATTGGTCCGACTTGCGGTTGCCGCTATGGCAACACGCTTTGAGATCGTGCTCGCAGGTGATGACCCCGTCAAACTTCGAGCGGCGGGGGAGTTGGCACTGTCGGAAATCGAGTCGTGCGATGCCGCGTGGAATCGCTTTCGAACCGATAGCGAGGTGTCTCGGGTCGTGCGCCTCGCGCCTCGTGGCGCCGTTCCCGTATCACTCGAGTTTCTTGAGCTCATCATGGCCTGTGAATCGGGTTGGAGCGCGACCTCCGGCGCTTTCGATGTCACGGCGGGTTCCGGCCTAGGAACCTCCATGGCCGACGTTTTGATTAATGTCGACGTGCGCACCGTTGCGTTTCGACGACCTAACGTGCGACTCGATTTCGGGGCCATCGCCAAGGGGTTCGCCCTAGATCGCGCCGCGAGGGTCCTGCGGGAGTCGGGCGTGGATTGCGCGCTGATGCATGGAGGGACGAGCAGCGTGGTTGCGATTGGGCATCCACTCGGCCAGCCCGGATTCCGTGTTTTGGTTCCTGGCGGTGCATCCGTGAATCTGTGCGACGAAGCACTTTCGGTGTCGCGGGCTGATTCGCAGATGCACATCTTGGGCGAATCACACGTCGTCGACCCACGGAGCCAGCAACCGCTCGTCACGAGCCGTGGTGTCGCGATCATCGCGCCATCCGGGGCCACAGCGGAAATTTGGTCTACGGCTCTCCTTGTGAATCAAAGCCTCGTTGTTCCCCCCGGTCTTTGCGCACACATGAGCGACTCACATCCCGTGGGGCGCTTCGACTTGAGTCCAAACCAACACGCCTCACGATCAGGGGCGGAGATCTTCGCCCATGACATCCCCATCGCGTCGTGACTTTCTTGGAGCATCGGCTGCCATGTTGGCGCTGAACCCGTCGCTCGAAATGTTGCTTCCCTATGCGGCGAAAGCACCACTCAACGTGGCGCTCGTCGGCGTAGGCCGACAAGGCCGGGCGATTCTCGCCGAGCTCGCCAAGATCGCGGGCGTGAGAATCGTCGCCCTAGTCGATTCGAGCAAAGGTCGCCTCGACGCCGGCCTGCGTCGCGCGCAAGGCGCCGAGGGCTTCGCGAGCCACAAAGAGATGTTGGACAAGGTGAAATCGGTTGAAGCCGTCATCGTGGCGACACCGACGCATTTGCACCGCGCGGTAGCGGTGGATTCTCTCGGCGCCGGGAAACACGTGTATTGTGAAGCGCCGCTCGCGCACACGATGGAAGACTTGGTCGCGATTACACGCGCAGCGCGCGCGTCCAAAGCAGTGTTTCAAACGGGGATGGGAGCGCGTTCGAATCCCGTGTACCAGCTGGCGCGCACGTTTGTCCGATCGGGAACACTTCGAACTCTGGCGACGGTACGGGCGCAGTATCGCAAGAAAATGACATGGCGATTTCCCGCGCCAAGCAGCGCAGAGGAGGCGGATGTCAATTGGCGTCTCAATCCCGATGTGTCGCTTGGACTCTTAGGCGAGGTGGGTGTCTCGCAATTTGACGCTGTCCACTGGTTCTTGAATGCGTATCCGACTTCTGTGCGCGCCAGCGGCTCAATTCGTCTTCATCAGGACGGCCGCAAGGTGCACGACACGGTGAGCTGTGAGATGGTGTTTCCAGATGGCGTCCGTTTCGCATATGACGCCACCATTGCCAATTCGTTCGAGGGGGCTTACGAGCTCTACACCGGCGAAATGGCAACCATCAAGTTGGCTTGGAATGCCGGTTGGATGTTCAAGGAAGCCGACGCACCGACCCAAGGGTGGGAGGTTTACGCCAATCGCGAGCAATTCCACGATGAGCAGGGCATCACGTTGATCGCCGACGCGACGAAACTCGCGGCGCAAAACAAGCTGAAAGATGGTGTAGGCCTTCCCGAGCCGCCGCTCTATTACCCCCTCGCCGATTTTGTTCGCAGCGTTACGGAGTCAAAGCCGTCGGTCTGTAGTGCCGATGAGGGGTATCGAGTGGGACTTGTGGTGCTGGCGGCCCATCAGGCCCTCCAGACGGGCGTAGAACAGAAACTCTCGGAACAACAATTCAAGGACATGCCCAAGTGACAACGTGGCGCCTCAGAGACCTCCCGATCCCGGCACGACTTGGGGTGACATGCCTCCTCGTTGTGATCGCGGGGGGACTTTGGGCGTCGATGGCGCACTTGGAAGATCATCACCAGAATAGGGACTCGAAGCCCGGCGTCTCGCTAGATGACTTAAAGGGCGCCTATCACGGGGTTCGCCTCGCACCGCCCCTTGAATCCGCGCTCCTGCGCAATCACCCGCCCGAGCTCCCGGACCCTGAGCGCAAGATCCTCCTCAAGTGGATTACAAGCAAAAGCCCTAATGAACTTTACGATGAGCCGGTGCTTGGGGCTGAAGCGCCAGCCGAGATTCTGGCGCTGCGATGTGTGTCGTGCCACGGACGTAAGTCCACTGATGAGTCGAAGATTGGCGAGAAGCTGCCCTTGGAGTTTTGGGACGACGTCAAGAAAGTCGTGTTCCCCACCGTGATTGACCCCGTACCGACACCGATTTTGGTGGCCTCGGCCCATGCCCACCTCCTCGCATTGGCGACCCTCTCGATTGGGATGCTCGCGCTGCTGTGGGCGACGCGATTCGGCGCCACGCTTAAGAGTTGGCTGACATTGGGGTTGTGCCTCGGGCTTCTCGCCGATTTCGCGGCCCAATGGCTGGCACGGGGGAGTGTCGAATACGTCTTTGTCATGATCGCCGCCGGCGGCGCCTACGTGGTGATTTCAGGCGTCATCTTGCTCATTGCCGCACTCGAGCTGTGGGTTCCTAGTTCGGCGCGTTGATCCGATCTTACGACTGCGGCGCGGCGATTCGGGCTATGACACGTAACCGGCGGGCCTAACATGACTTGACCTTCTTTTTCCACCATGGTCTGTCTACAATGGCCTCAGGGAAGCAGATGCCCTATCCGGGGATCTAGGCGGCATTTCGCCGAATGGGTCGCCGCAAGCACTGCTCCGATAATCAAAGGACACGCCATGAAGAAGTTCGCAATGGTCGCGGCAGCAATTGCCATCGGACTCCCCGCGTCTGCACAATTTTTGGTGCCGATCGGAACGGGATCAACCCTCAACACAACAACATCGTATCCGGCACCATACGGCAACTACTGGTGGGGATCGCGTGACCAGTACGTGATTCTCGCTAGCGAGCTGACTGCCGCGGGAGTGCTTCCAGGCCCCATCAACTCACTCGCATTCGACTGCGTCACGGCGAATCCTGTTGGGCTTAACAACTTTACTCTCGGCGCGGGATTGACTACCGCAACCAACGCTTCCGTATGGATCGCCGGAGTGCCGACTGTGTTTTCAAGCCCAAACTATGTCCCCGCAGCGGGGCAGATCCCGCATGTGTTCTCGGCGCCTCTCATCTGGGATGGTGTTTCCAACGTCGTCGTCGAGACGTGCTTCAATAATGCTTCTTTCACCACCAACTGCATTTTTAATCAGAGCGCCACGTCATTTGTGTCCGCGCGCAATTATCACGCAGATGCCGCAGGGGTCTGTGGAAACCCATTGCAGTCGGTGACCCCCCCGAATCAGCGCCCGAACATGCTGTTCGATGTCGGTGCAATTTCATCCCCGCAGTTCCAGACCAATCAAGCCAAGTTGTCGCTTAAGGTCAATAACACGAATGGCACCGCGTATGTGCCGACGTCGGTGACTCAGCCGATCTACGCCTGCACTCCAGTGGTTCCAGTTACCGGCAGTATCACGTTGAATACGACGCTGCTTGGATCCAACTGGGATGTTGCGGTTTCGCCGCTGCCCCTTGTTCCCTCGGGTCTCACGCTCGTGGACGGCCAGATCGTGAACATGAATCTCGGAGGCCCGATTTTCTTCGTCAATGGCGCATTCGCGTCGCCATTCCCATCATTCCCAGGCGCGACGTCCTTTGGATTCACATCCCCGTTCTCATTTTCTGCCGCGACGGACTTCTCCGTGCAGTCGGTTGCCATCGATCTGACGGCGGCGTCGACGCTTCGTGTTTCTCAGGCAACGGAGTACCACGCGATTTCTGCTCCGCCGCTCACGACCATTGCAGGACCAACCGCAGATACCGTGGGTACGTTGATCAACGTCGCAGCGCTTCCGTACTGCTTTGCGTCGAGCATCCCGTTCTACGGCGTGAACTACACGCAATTCTACGTGCAGTCGAACGGCCGTGTGACCTTCGGCACAAGCAACACGTCGGCGCTACCAACCACCGCTGCGGCCATCACAGCCCCCGCATCGGTTGGCTTCTGGACAGATCTGAATCCGGCTCTTGCCGGTCCGGGCGGACTTGGGTCCGTTAACGTCACGAGTCCTGCACCAGGTTTGGTGTCAGTTAACTACAACAACGTCCCGTACGCGGGCGAGCCGACGACGGCGAATAGCTACCAGATCACGTTCGATGCGACCACCGGCGTTGTGTCCCTCACAGGCCTCAACGGCATTATGCCGAATCCACAGACGCTCCTTGCGGGAGGTGATGCGCAGTGGCTCGGAATCTGCCGTGGCAGCCTCGGCTCTAACGATTCAGCAGGTAACACGACCTTCGCCCCGGGTGGGTCGGGATCGCCATCTGCTTTGACTCACACGTGGCGCGACTACTACCTCCAAGTCGCACTTGGAGCGGGACGTACGTCGTCGCTCGTGGCGGGCGTCGGCTCCATCCTGTTTATCCCAAGCCTCACGGTGCCTGGGAACTACGACTTTCAGTCGTTCTGATCACGGCTGACGATTCGTGATGTCGGGGGGTGCGGGCAACCGCGCCCCTCGCGTCATTTCTAGGCGAAGGTCTCTTTGATAATTCGCCCTGAAACGTCAGTCAATCGGAAATCACGTCCAGCATAGCGGTGCGTGAGTTTTTCGTGATCCAAGCCTAGGAGGGCGAGAATCGTGGCGTGCAGATCGTGGATGTGGACTTTGTCCTGCGTTGCATAGAAACCGTAGTCGTCGGTGGCGCCGTAGGAGAAGCCCGGTTTCACTCCGCCACCAGCCATCCAGATGGTGAACCCGTGCGGATTGTGGTCGCGTCCATCTTTGCCCTGTGCCGTCGGCGTGCGGCCAAACTCGCCGGCCCAAAGGACTAGGGTGTCCTTCAAGAGGTCGCGCGACTTAAGGTCGGTCAAAAGACCGGCGATCGGGAGATCGACTTCGGCTGCGTTCTTGGCATGGCCGGCCTTCAAGTTCTCGTGTTGGTCCCACTTGTAGGAATGACTGCACTGAACAAATCGAACCCCTCGCTCTGAAAGACGACGCGCAAGAAGGCACTGCCGACCGAAGTCTTCGGTCGTCGGCTGGTCGATGCCATAGAGCTTCTGCGTTTCTACAGACTCCTTGGAAACGTCGAACGCGGACGGTGCCTCGGACTGCATGCGGTACGCCAGCTCGAACGCATCAAGTTGCGCGTCAAGCATCGGGGAATGCGACGCCGATGTGCGACTGGCAGAATTGAGATCGCGTAACAGCCGAAGGTCTTCGGCCTGTGCCTCAGGGAGCCGCGAGGGGTCAGTCAGGTGTCGCAGTCGTGCTTCCTTCGCGGGAAGCCCCGAGCGCCCCACTGGAGATCCTTGTGTGGATCCTGGAAGGAACGCTGAAGACCAGTTCTGCACACCGCCGTGACCGAGCGTGGGTGAAATCGTGATGAATCCTGGAAGGTCCCGGTTCTCGGTGCCAAGGCCATGAAGAATCCACGATCCCATAGATGGACGGACGAAGGTGTCGGTTCCTGTATGCAGGCTGAGAAGGGCTCCGCCGTGCGCTGAATTCGTTCCGTGCAGGGACTTGATGAAACAAAGGTCATCCACCCGGCGCGCGATGTGGGGAAAGAGCTCGCTTACCCACGCGCCCGATTCGCCATGTTGCGCGAACTTCCATGGTGACTTAAGAAGGTTGCCGGTTTGAGCGAACTGTACGCGTGGTTTGGCGAAAGGCAGCGGCTTGCCATTGTCGCGCTCGAGGAGCGGCTTCCAATCAAAAGTGTCGACCTGCGACGGTCCCCCATGCATGAACAGGAAGATCACGCGTTTGGCGCGCACGGGCAGACATCGAGCCGCGACGACTGGATCCTGTAATGACGCTGTCCCCGGAGTCCGCCCGATCAACGTGAGTGCGCCAAGTTGGATCGCAGCTGATCTCAGGAGCTCGCGTCGTGAAAGTTGGTGCGTCATGGAACCTATTTCAAAAAGATCGCGGCATCTGACGCCAAGAGGACTCGGACAAAGCGATCGAGAGGCGCATCTTGGAGGTAGGCCTCCGCGCGCCGGAACTCGTCCGGATTGGGCAGGCGACCGGTGACGCGTTCGTACAGCGCGCAGATGCGCGCGGCTGTTGTATCGGCGGACTTGGTGGCCCACGCAGTGAGAGCCGACGATCGGGCCTGGACGAAGGGAGAATTCAGAAGCCAGAGCGCTTGCGCTGGGACGATGGTCGTCGGGCGCCCATCCATCGGGAGCGAGGGATCTCCAAAGTCAAACGTCGTTAGATAGTCGTAGGCTGCGTTGCGAATAACGGGCAGATACAGCGTGCGTCGTGGCAGGTCGTAGCGACCCTTATCTTGCGATTGATCATTGGTCACATAGTCGCCCTCACCGACATCGAGAAGCGATCCACCCCGTGTCGAGTCCAGTTCGCCTGAGTAACTGAGGTAGGCGTCCCGAAGCTGCTCGGCATCGAGTCGGCGCCGCGGGAATCCTGCCAGCCACCGATGATCCGGATCGCGCTCGTCGATGACCGTCGCAGTCGCCTGACGGTACGTGGCGGACAATACGATGCTTCGATGCAACGACTTCATCGACCATTTGTGCGCAACGAGGTGATCCGCGAGTGCATCGAGGAGCTCTGGGTGTGTCGGAGTCTCGCCACGCAGTCCGAAGTTCGATGGAGTTCGAACGAGCCCCGTTCCAAAGAACGCAGCCCACGCTCGATTGGCGGCGACTCTCGCCACGAGAGGATGTCGCGGATCGGTCATCCACTGCGCGAGGGCGAGGCGCCCAGAACTCGACGGCGGGATCTCGGGCCGGCTGAGCGAGTCGTCCCAAAGGGCAAGTGGCCCGCGTGCAATGCGAGATGCACCAAGACTGAGGTGGCTGCCGCGCAAATGAACTGCAACATTGCCCACCTCGCCTTCAGCAACTCCAGGCGCTTGTTCAGCCGGCGGAGGCCGGCGTACATCATGGGCCGCCAACTCAGATCGTCTCGCGGCGCCCACGGCAATGTTGGCTTTCAGTCGAGATGACGGGAGGAGCAGTGAACGAAGGGTGGCGGCATGAGCGGATCGCAGTGCCGCCTCCTTGATGGTGTGTTCCCGGTCCCACGTTGCCCGCGCGTCGATCTCTTCTTTGTTCGAAAGATCATGTGAATTCCAGCGAGAAACGAATGCGAGGTTGGCGAAGGACTTCGTTGAACGGAAGACGCCCGCCATCGCGTAATAGTCTTCTGTCGATATAGGATCAAATTTGTGGTCGTGGCAGCGGGCGCACGCGACGGTTAGTCCGAGGAAGGCTTTGGACGCGACGTCAACTTGTTCGTCGACGGTGTCCATCCGGAGTTTCTCTTTGTCCTGTTCGGCGAGCATCTTGGGTCCGATCGCCAAGAAGCCTGTGGCGATGAGGCGGTCTCGACGATCGCGATCTGATTCGCCTTCGCCGCCAGCGAGGTCACCTGCAATCTGAAGAGTCAAGAATCGGTCGTACGGGAGATCACTGTTGATGGCGCGAACCACCCAGTCCCGGTATCGCCATGCGTTCGCGATGGCGAGATTCTCGTCGAGGCCATTCGAGTCCGCATACCTCGCAACGTCGAGCCACTTGCGTCCGAAGCGTTCCCCATAAGCCGGTGACGCGAGGAGTCGGTCCACGACGAGCGCTGGCGCGTCTGGTGACGTGTCATCGAGGAGCGCTGAGATTTCCTGCACCGTTGGAGGCAGGCCAGTGAGGTCGAACGTAACTCTCCGAATCCACGTGCGGCGGTCCGCCTCCGGGTTCCGAGTGAGACCACGCTCTCTGAGCTTGATGTCGATCGCGTCGTCAATCCAAGTTGACGAGAGTGCTGGTTTGCTTCGGGGTTGGAACGCCCAGTGATCGCCGACCCCTTCGGGTCGCGAGGTGGCTTTGGGAGGCGGCATGGCCGTGGGAGGTGGTGTATAGGCCCCCGAGCCAACCCACGCCGTGAATGCAGCGATTGCCGCGTCGGGGAGCCGTCCGTCCGGTGGCATACGGAGGTCGGGGTCCGCGTAGGAAATTGCCTTGAGTATCCGACTCTTGTTCGGTTCCTTTCTGTCAACAACCGCCACCCCCGCATCGGAGGTCGGCATGCCACCGCGGGCGAACGTGAAATCGAGTCCGGCGTCGGGGCTCTCACCACCGTGGCAAGACACGCAGTGTGTTGCGAAGAGTGGGCGAACTTCCTTTTCGAACGTGTCGGACGCGGCGGGCTGTTGCGCGATAGACACGAACGACCCAGTCCATAGTAGGATCAGAACGGCGACCAGCTCGAGAGATGTGGTTTCACGTTGGTGCATGGGGCACCAAGGAATCTTAGTGTGCAGCGGCGGTTTTGGCGCGCGCGCATTCCTTAGCTGCAAACTTCGCAAGCCGCTCAACAATCTCGGGGTGAAGAGCCGCAGCGTTACTTCGCTCAGACGGATCGGTTTCGAGGTCAAAGAGCTCGAAAGGCCCGTCGGGACGCTTGTTGGTGCCGTTTCGGACGATTTTCCAACGTCCCTCGCGAACCGCGATCCAGCCTCCATATCCCGCGAAGTCGACGAAGATGGGTCGGTCTGGCGCAACGGCCGTTGAATCACGAAGTTGCGCGAGAAGGCTTTGGCCGTCGGGTTGGGGTGGCGCCGGAATCCCGGTCGCGGCTGCGATCGTGGGCCAGAGATCGTAGGACGCTGTCGGAATATCTGACGTCGCTCCGGCCGCGATGCGACCGGGCCAACGCATGATCAGGGGCACTCTTAGGCCACCCTCGTAGGCACTGCCCTTGAATCCGCGGAGACCGCCGGTTGAATTGAAGTAGGTGGTGTCGGCTCCTCCCGTGTACGTCGCTCCATTGTCGCTGGTGAAAATGACGAGTGTATTGCATGCTTGGCCCGTGCGATCAAGTGCTCGCAGTAAGGTGCCCACGGAATCGTCGAGGTAACTGACCATGGCTGCATATGCGGCGCGAGGCGTTGGGTGGGGCCGGTAGCCACGCTTGCCGTCGTACGGCGTCTCCGGGAATGCACCTCTGTAACGCTCAAGAGTTGTACTGGGCACCTGAAGAGCCAAGTGTGGCAGGGGACTCGTAAAAGCGAGGAGCCACGGACGCTCGCGGTTGACCTCAATGAACTTCACGCTCTCATCGAGCATGAGTTGCGGCGCATACGCGAAGCCGCCAAGTTGCCGTTTCGCGCGATCATCGTACAGCCATTCGGGAAAGTAGTTGTGCGCATGGCGTTGACAATTGAAGCCGAAGAATCGGTCGACTCCGATTGCCAACGGGTCTCCGGAGGAGCCCGGCGGTCCAAGGCCCCATTTCCCGATGCAAGCCGTCTTGTAGCCTTTTGTCTTTGCTGCGAAAAAGAGGTTCGGAGTGCCAGCAGGAAGCGGAGCCTGTCCTTCAGGTTGAACTTCAATGTTGTCTCTGATCGGGGAATTCCCCAGGTGGCGGCCGGTGATAAGAACGCATCGAGAGGGAGCGCACACAGGCGCGCCGCTCCATGCCTGTGTGAGGCGAGTTCCTGATCGTGCGAGTCCATCGATTTCCGGCGTCAGGATGCGTGTTTGACCGTTCGCGCCGACGTCGCCCCAGCCGAGGTCATCGGCGACGATCAGCAATATGTTTGTTCGAATGGGGGCTACACGCGACGCTTGGGCGGTTCATGTCAAAGTACACGAAATTCGTTGCAGCCGTCGCTCTCGCATCGACCGCTGTTGTTGCCCAAGTTTCTACATGGTCGTTGCAGGTTGGCGGAGCCGGCACTGCCAATTGCTCGGGAGCTCAGATCCCGAACGGTGGCGGTAATGGCACCCAGACTACCGCATCCATGCTGTTCAGCTACGACAAGTCAGTATCTCAGTTGACGGTGGTTGTGAACAACACGTCACCCGTTGTCGCGTCCTACGCGGCGTCGCAAATCACTGCCGTGCGTTTCAACGCCCCGCGCCCCGCGCCCCGCCGTCACGGCAATGACGCTCCTCTCGTCGACCTCTGCATCCGGCGCCTCTGCCAGTACATGGACCTCCACGTTCGACGCGGACGTCACCTCTGGCAGCACCCCGAATCCTTGCAAGCTCAACTGCTTTGGCGGTTTCAGCGTTGGCTTGAACAACCCCAATGGCAACTCGCGAGCCATTGTGAATTCGGCAGCCCCCGACTTCAACGCGGCCGACGACTGCGGTGACAGCATCACGTTCGTCTTTTCCGTGACAGGTCCCGGGACCCAATGGATTAACGCAGGCGCCTTTGCGAATTCGCTCTCTTCGGGCGGTTCAGGCGGCAAGCCCCAAGCGGGCATCAAGGGCCAAGGCATGAACGACGGCGTCAGCGAAGAAGCTGGTGTCACCGGAAGCTGCGCCCCGACCGCCTATGCCACGGGTCAAGCAAGCCCGGGCTGCCACATGGACCTCTACATGACCGGCGCGACCGGCTGCGCAGGGTGCTTGGTTGTTTCGTTCAACCCTGGCCCGACCACGGTTGGCAACACTACCTATGACATCGGCTATCCGTTCTATGACATCCTCTCGGTGCCAACGAGCAGCGGCCAGCTCTATCAGGTTCCGGTTGATATCCCAAACATCCCAGAGCTCATCGGCCTGAGCCTTTACTTCTCGACGGGCCTCTACCAACCGTCGTCGGGATTGGTCTTCGTCGCGCAGAGCTTCACGGTGACGTTTGTCGCCGGCACCTGCCCGAACTGAGCCATTAGTCAAGTTGCGTGCACACGCCCCCTCCGGTTGATTCCGGGGTGGGCGTGTCTGTTTTCTTAAAGGGTGTTTGGCGAATCCGTCTATGGGTCAGGACTCTCCAAATAGTTGTGTCACGGCGCCGATTCACGAGGCATAGCGCCGTGCAATGACCGAAATCGTCCGCTTCGGTTCGTGCCCGCCGAGCGAGTCAAAGGTAGTGAGGCGGGTGTAATTCCAATATTTAAGGCAGGTTACGGATTGCATCTCGCGGCGAATTTCTGGCCGCCCGGCAGTAGTCGGGATACCCTCGGAGTGCTCCGCTTCATTCCCCGCGGAGGAGTCCCAGAAGATGTCAATGGTCATAAAGTTTGCAGGTGTGGTTGCTCTCTCCTCGGCGGTCGCGGTCGCACAAATATCAACATGGTCGTTGCAGGTAGGCGGCGCTGGCACGGCCAACTGCTCTGGCGCACAGCTCCCGAATGGTGGCGGCAACGGCACGCAGACCACGGCGTCGATGCTGTTTAGTTACGACAAGTCGCTGGCGCAGCTCACCGTTCTCGTCAACAACACATCCCCGATCGTCGCGGGGTATGCGGCCCCTCAGATCACCAAGGCGCGCTTCAATGTGCCCCGTCCTGCGGTAACCGGAATGACTCTGGTGTCACAGACATCAGCCTCGGGCGCTGCGGCAAACTGGTCGTTTTCCTTCGATGCCGACACCACGACCAGCCCCCAGCCGAACAACTGCAAACTCAACTGCTTTGGGTCATTCAACGTGGGCCTGAATGTCCCAAATGGCAACCACAACGCCATCGTCCGTGCCGACGCGCCAGGCGCGAACTTGGTCGATGACTGTGGCGACAGCATTACGTTCGTCTTCAACGTCTCGGGTCCCGGAACCCAGTTCATCAACGCTGGGGCATTTGCCAACTCGCTCGCATCGGGTGGCGGTGGCGGAACCGCACAAGCTGGCATCAAGGGCCAAGGAATGAACAATGGCGTCAGCGAAGAAGCTGGCGTCACCGGAAGCTGCGCCCCGACGGCGTATGCCACGGGCCAGGCAAGCCCGGGGTGCCATATGGACCTCTACTTCACCGGCGCAACTGGGTGCGGTGGCTGTCTCGTGGCTTCATTCAACCCAGGTCCGACCACGGTCGGCGGGACGACCTACGACATTGGCTACCCGTTCTATGACATTCTCTCGGTTACGACGATAAGTGGCCAACTCAATCATGTCCCCGTTGATCTTCCGAACATCCCCGAGATTATTGGCCTCAGCCTTTACTTCTCGACTGGCCTCTACCAACCTTCGACGGGGCTGGTTTTCGTGGCCCAGAGTTTCACAGTCACGTTCGTCGCTGGCAACTGCAGCAACTGATCCGCGACTAGGTTCGGATTACAAGCGCCTATCACAGCGAGCGTTGTGGTAAGCGCTTGTGTCTTTTGGGCATCGGCTGAAACTGCAGGCAGAGTGGTTGGAAAGTGATCGTTCTGCAAACTGCACAGGTTCGTTGGCTTCGGTGGGGCGCAGGTGCTGAGCTAGGGGGAGCCATTCAGCCCGCTTCATCGTCGGTGATTTGTGCAAACCGCCAGAAATGACCGGGGAATGCGCGCCTCGTTGTGTGATTAGATGGACTCCCCGTAAAGTGGTGAATAATCGGACCGTTGGGCTGAGTTGGAAACTTGGGGGATGAACAGTGGAAACGCCGAAACGCCGCTGGAGTCTTGGAAAGAAGGTCCTCGTGGCCTTGGTCGCGTTCGTCTTGGTCATCGCGGCGATTCCGCTGTGGGCGCCCGGCATCGTCCTTTCACGCGCACTTTCAGGAGTCAATGAGAAGCTGAATGGAGTGGTCACCGCGAAGTCGTTGAGCTTCACCTGGGGAGGCCACGTCACCTTGACTGGTGTCGAGGTGAAGGACTCTTCGGGAAACACGAAGGCGCGGATTGCAACAGTGACGGCAGACGTCGATGTGCCCTCAGCAATCAAGGGCGCGGTTCGTGCGAAGGTAGATATTGAGTCACCCGAGATTCTCGCGTCGGTCGGCAAGACGGCAGTCGTGGACCTAATGGAACTTCTGAAAGCAGAGCCAATGGGTGCTGCCGTCACCCAGACTTCAGCTCCGGCTACTGCGCAGAGCACCGCATCAAGGCCAGCCGCTGTGCCCGACTTCGACGTGACGGTGCGGCGCGGAAAAGTTGTGTGGACGGACAGACTTGGCGCAACGACTGCGATTGACGCCTTCGACGCCACGCTTGCCTCGGGCAAGAACGGTGGCGCTACGAACGGCAAGGCAAGCTTCCGGCTCGGCGGAGCGACGTGGACGCTCGAGGGCGACTTAACCCCAGGACCTAACGGCCCGCGCGGCAAGATGAGATTTGACATCCCGCGCACAGAACTTCAGTCGGTTGCAGCAGTCGTTGGCAGTTTCTCCGGATTGACCCGAATTCAGGGCGTAATCGAAGGGAAGGGGAACATCAGCCTGTCTCAGCCCATGTCGTTCCTCGGCGACGGGTCGCTTGGACTGACGGGGGTCGAGATCGATGGCCCGCTAGTTGGCGGGCGACCCATGAAGCTCCCCACGCTGACCCTTTCCTACTCAGGCGAATCCGACCCACTCGGAGCAGGCAAAGCGCTGATTACTTTTGACATCAAGGACACCCTTGCTGCCAAGGTCGAAGCGAGAACGGCGCTTCAGGGTGCGGACACGAGCTTCGTCACCAGCTACAGCGCTGAGGGAGAGGTCGCGTCGATCCTTGCGACGGCCGCTGGGTTACTTGGAACGAAGGATGGAGTCCAAGCATCAGGCAAAGTCCGAGTCGTTGGAAGCGTCAAGGGCACCGTGACGAGCGGAGCACTTGCGCAGACTGCGTGGACAGCGAATCTGCTGGGCAGCGGACTGGAAGTCCGCACGCCAGGAGGCAAACGTCTCAATGGGCTCGCCAATCTGAGCGCGATGATTGACGGATCTCACGATGGCGACATCGTTACGCTCACAAAGGGTGAGATTCAGGTCGCCTCGTGCCGTGCATCGGTGGTTGGTGCGTTCGACTTGAAGAAGGGCTCGTTCCGCGATGGGAAGGTCACGGCCGACGGCGACCTTGATGCGTTGTCGGCGGAGCTCCGCCAGATAGCCGTGCTTCCGGCCGATTTCGCGGGGAAATTCAAACTCGATGCGGATATCACCGCCACTGAGAAGGCATCGATTCGTGCCACCGTCACAACTCGCGGCTTGAGAGTGACTCAACAGGGTAAGTCCTTCGGTCCGCTCGACCTTGATGTGACGGCCGAAGGAGCCGTGACACTCGGAGCTGCCTTAGCAGCGGACATTTCCAAATGGAGCGTTCGCGGCGGAGGCGCGGAACTCGAGGGTGGCCTGACATTGCGAGGGACATCGGCGCAGCTTCGCGTCAAGGGCTCGGTGAAGCCGATGACGGCGGGTCGAGCATTCGGTCTGCTTCAGTCCGCTGATCGGATTGATGACTCACCGGTGATCATTGACGTCGACATGGGGGTCGAAACCGCGCTCGGGAGAGAGCGTGTTGACTTCCGTCCATCGCAGATCACTTTCCGACATGGATCGATCACGGCTAAGGGGGGCATCAACGGAGCGCAACTCGATGGCGCGTCGATGGAGATAGCAGCGACAGCGGACATCGCCGGCATTTTCGCGGATCTCGGAACCTTGGTGACGACGGGAAACGAGCGCCCGACCGGTCGGTTGGCGGCAACGATAAAGGCGACAGGAGTGTCGGGCCGGGCAGATGTCACCGCTGGCGTCGAAATCGCCGACCTCGATGTGACTCTGCCTTCCGTGAGCGGCGCGAAGCCAAGTCACGTGAAGGAACCTCGCTTCCGGATGAGCGTGACAGGCTCGTGGGATCCAGCGTCACGTCGACTCGCGATCCCCCAGTTCGCGGTATCGGGCGCAGGCGCCGAGATCAACGGAACCGCTGACTGGAGTGAAAAGTCCGCACAGGTTGCGGTTCGTGGCAAGCTCCGCCCGGCGCCATTACTCGCGATGACAGGATCGCTTCCGGAAGGATTCGCGTTTGATTCCGATATCGACTTTGATGTCGGTGGCGAGCTGCGCGGCGAGGCGACGGCCTTCAAGGGACGCATTGGTGCGCAGAACCTCGTGATCGCGATGCCCATGAACACCAAGGGGCAGGGCCGCGTCGTAAAGGACAAGAACGTCCAGATCACGTTCGATGGGAGCGGGACGTTTGCGGCGGGTCGTCAACGCATTGATTTGACATCGCTTCGTGTGGACTCGACCCATGTCAAACTCGATGCGAAGGGCCGTGTCCCTATGTCCGTGACGGACCTCGCCGACTTTGATGTCACGGCGAACGCCGACCTAAAGCCGATGCTCGAGCAGCTCGGGTTGGGTGATTTGGGCGGCGCAACGACTCAAGGGAGAGCATCGCTTGTGCTTGGCGTGCGCGGCGCGTCCGGGCTAACCAAGCTCACGGGGCGCGTCAGTGTCAAGGATTTCACCGTTGCCGTTCCAGAAGCTGAGGGACGCAAAGCGATTACCGTGACGGATCCGTCCGTTGATTTGGTCTTCGACGCATCCGTCATCGAAATGAGCAACGACTTGTTGCTCAATGACATTTCTCTGAAGTCGACATTCATGGATGCGGCCGTACGGGGGGCGATCGTCGGACTCCCAAGCCAACCGGCCTTCAAGGGCGTCACGCTCTCGGCGGACTATGAGCCGACCCGACTCGGCGTCGTCCTCGCCGCCTTTGCGGATGTTGCAGTCACCGGAACCGGAAAACGTCATGTCAGCGCGGCGCTTGATGGACCTGTTCAGAGCACGGACTTCGTCGGGCTTCTGCGCGCCGGAACGGGGACGACTTCGATTGCCTTGGCGCCGATCCAGATGGGTTCGTTGACTCTTGACGGCACGATGAAGTCCACCTGGACCAAGGGAACTCTCGATACAACGGGGGATCTCAAATTCAACGGGGGCCCTTTGGCGATCAGCTCCTCGCTTGGGCTCGCGCCGGGCGCGAAGGGATCCTCGCTGAAGGCAGCGTTAACCGGAGCACAGGCGACCGGCCAGCTAAGTCCGCTGGCCTCGATGGTGAATCCGATCTTCGCCGTCACGGGCGGCGCCGGGTCGACCTTGACCGGTTTGATCGACGCGAACCTTGATCTCACGGTGTCAGGGCAATTGACGGAGGCCGACCTCACGGGCGGTTGGGAAAAGTTCCCCAAGGACCGCATCGACGGTACCGGGCGACTGGGATTCTCACAGGGTGCGGTGCAAGGCTCGACGATGCTCCTGAAGCTCGCGGATCTACTTCTTGGGACTGGCGCTTCGGAAGTGAGCCTACAGCCCATTACATTCACCATTCGTCAGGGTCGACTTTCGTACGACTCTCCATTGCGCATGAGTGTGAAGGGACTCGATCTCGTGTGGACGGGCTCGGTAGGACTCGATCGAACATTGGCGCTTGATCTTGAGATTCCGGTCACCGACGCCCTGCGCGCAAGACTCCCTTTCCTAAGCAAGCTTCGCGTCGACACGCTGAGGCTCCCGGTGAAGGGGACAACATCGAACCCCGATGTCAACGTCGGGGGGCTTCTGGCTGACCTTGCCAAGCAAGCGCTCCTCGGTGAAGTCACGGGTGGCAATTCGGGCGGGGGCATCCTCGGCGGAATTTTGGGAGGGATCGACAAGAAGAAGCCACCCGCTCCGAATCCTGCGCCAAAGAGCGCGCCGCCGTCTCCAACTCCGGCACCGTCGGGCAGTAACCCATCAATTCCGCCTACTCCATCACCGCAGCCACCTGTGAAGGACGCACCAGGGACATTGCCGACTCCCGTTCCGACGCCGCGCGTCATCGCGCCGCCACCGTCGCCGACTCCCGAGCCAGCGCAACCCGCCAAGCGGCCCCGGTCATTCCCGATTCCAATCCCGAAACTGCCAGGGACGGAGCCACCGCCTTCGCCCGCCCCGATTCCGACATCGGCACCAAGCTCGCCACGGCCCGTGTCGCGACCCGCCGTTATCCCAGAGCCTGAGTCAAAACCTGCTCCGAAGAAAAGGCGAGGACTGTTCGGCGGCGGTTAGTCGCGAAGATCGGCGAGGCTGCGGTTGCCGAACGAGCGGATCGCTGCTTGCCACGCGGGTCGGATGTCCTTCGCGAATGGGCCGTCGCCTTTTGCGAGTTCCATGCCGTGCTCGTGTTCGAGAATGCGCTCGACCAACTCGCTCAGGCGGATGTGGCTAGGATCTTGGGCGATTCGGAAACAGCGGGGGATCTTGGGGTCCGGTAGCAGCACGTCGATGCTCACGAGCCATTCAGCCATCTCAAGCAGATCCTCGGGACTGCACTTGATCGCCGACGCGTGGTCGTCGATTGGCTCAATGGCTCGCTCGCCGCGAAAGGCAGGCAGGAGCCTACGAAGGAGCACGACCGCGAGCGCTGGTTTGGAAACGGAACCTCCATGGAGTGGCCGGACAAACTGTCTCCAGAGTCGTGGCAAATGTTGACATGCGTGCGCACATTCCGAGCCAAAAAGGACGATGACCCATGTCACCCAGATCCAGATTAAGAACAAAGGAACTGCAGCGAGCTTTGAATAGAAAGAGGTCACACCGGCTTGACGTTGGATGTATAGAAAGAACCCTCGGCGAGCGGCTTCCCAGAGGGCAGCGCTGACAAGCGCGCCCAGAATCGCGGGGCGTGTTTCGACGTTGGCGTTCGGAAGGAGTCGGAAAATCAGCATGAATCCGAACGCACCGACAAGGCCCGGGATGACGATCGCCAGCGATCGAGAGAGAAGGGGGAGGCTCGTTTCGCCTATGAAGGATTCCGAGAAGACCCATTCGCCAAGCAGGATCATGGCGAGAAACACGAATGGGCTGAGGGTCAATACCAACCAGAAGATCGTGAGTCGACGCCAGAAGCTGCGGTCGTCACGTGTCTGCCAGATGTGATTTAAGTAACGCTCGGCTGTGCTGACTAACTGGAGCGACGCACCGATGAGTCCAACGATGGCCAACAGGTTCGTCCAACCAACGATGTTCTGTCTGAACGCCGTGGGTGAAATGTACTCATCCATCCACTGAATGAGATTCTGCTTGAAGTCGGGCGCGACGATCGGGAAGACCTTTTCCCGCACGAACTCGTTGATGCGATCACCGCCCCCCAAGACTCCGACGAACGAGAAGAACAGAACCGCGAGAGGGATGAGTGAGATCATCGTGGTGAACGACAAACCCGCCGCGCGTTGGAACATGAAGTTGCTACGGCCCCGTCGCGCAGCGAGGACACCGATGCGAACGAGGTCCCAAAGTCTCTGACCTGGTCCGAACGTGGCAACGTCAGGACGGTCAATCAACCGCTCGGGTAGATGACGCAGCAACAAGGGGTCCTTGTTCGTCGATTCAGATGTACTCAAACGGACTCCTGCCCCGTTGGGCCGTCGTACCGAAACACTTCGTCCATGGGTGCCCACCACGTTCCTGCAGGGCGATCCGGAAGTGGGTCCTGAAGTGGAGCGGTCAACTTCCACCATTGTTGCGTTGTCGGGTCTGCAGCGATCGCGGCCATGTCGGCATCGAAGTCCGCTCCGAAGTAATCGTAGGTAGAGAACAACCAGTCGCGACCATCCGGCAAGGTGCGAAGGAAAATGCTGTAGTTTCGAATATTCTGGCGCGCGATGATCGCGAGCACTTCGGGCCAGACCTGCCTGTGAAGCCGAACATACTCGTCCCGCGTCCCGGGGTGCAAGCGAATCACGAAACCGTACCGGGTCTTCCGCATGTCGTGATATTAGATCCGAATTGACTTGGCGGAAACGTGCCTATTCGTCTAATCTCAGGCGACGATGCTTCGGACGTTGCTTTTGGTTGCCCTTTTTGCCCTTCTGGTAGGCGCTGCATTCGTTTTTGCCAGAAGCGATGCGAGTTCTGATACTCCCCGAACGGGTTTGTCCTCCGTTGCCCCGATTCCGTCTCTCGAGAGCGAGAAACGGTTGCCCCCGGCGGACTCAGTTTTGTCAGTGCCCCCACCGGCTCCCGAATCGTCGCCGTCGGTTCCCGCAAAGCCTGAACGCAAGGGGAGTACCGTCGATGGAATTTGGATCGAAGATGGCACTCCTGCCATCTACATCAGGTCCGCGATCGAAGGCTACAAACCAGCCAAAATCTTCGCTGACGGAAGTCAGGTGTTCGAAAACATGCCGGGCAAGGTGCGCAATGCCCAAGGCCAAATGGAGGACCGCAAGGTCACCATTTCAGTTAACCCCGCCAAGGTGGCTCCCGTGAGTCCACTCGAGTCGGGGAGATGATTCCTTTGATCCGCAACCCTTTGGAGAAAACAATGAAGTTCTCTTGCCTTGCCCTATCTGCGTTAACGCTTGCGATACCCGTTTTTGCCCAGAACGACTGGCACGTCATCGATAAGACCACCGAGAGCACGTCGCGTGGCGGGGTTGCGGGAGCGAACGCAGCCGGCCTCTATGTTCGTATGCCCGCCGACCAGTACCTTGGTGGCATCGGCATCATGAACACGGTGTCCATTCTGCAGGATCAGAACATCGCGACCGCGGACCCTGTCATGTTCGTCGTTCGCGGCAACGACCCAGTCGGGCCTGCGACAGGCCAGCCTGACATCACAGGCGCAGGTTTGCTTGCGTCAGCCGGTCCATTCAACCTCTCGTTCGGCACAGGAACAGGCGCTGCGGCAGCGTATTGGACCATCACGTGGACGACAACTCCTGCCACAGCAATTCGTGTTCCTACAACGGCTAATCCAGGTAATCCACCTTCGTTCGTCGGACTCGACATGTACTCGGGCGTTGAATGTGGAGTCAACGTGACGCCCGGCGTCGCATGGCCAACCGACGGTGTCTCTATGCACTGCAGCCTAACCGTAGCCCCAACGAATCCTGGGGAGCAGATGAGTCCGTTGACCGTCGGCTACACAGGCGTCGCCGGCAATTCTGGAATGGGATGGCGTTGGGACGCCACCACACCTGGTGCGCTTCCGATCGTTGCTTCAGGCAACCGCGCGTGGTGGATCAACAACCGCATGGCAGGAAATGTCCTCCGGACATTCGCCGACAATGCGGGTGCATTCACGGGGGTGAACTCGGGTGCCAATCCCAACTATGGCTACGCCGGCATGTTCCTTGATGAAGGCCGAACCGTCGCCAGTGTGGTGACGCCTGATAACCTTGGATTCCGCCTTCATGCGACCAACGCGATGGGATCACCGGTGTACTTCTTCATCTCGTCGGGGATTATCCCGCCGATCGCGATCGCGGGTGTGGGCGGCGAGCTTGCCCTCGATATCTCGAGCCCGGTATTTGGCGAGATCTTCTCGTCGTTGCCTTCGCTTCCGATCGGCGTCACCGGAGCGATGGGGACACCCTTTGGACAGCCCTATGCGGCAACGTCCACTGAATGCGTGTTCGGACCGCTACCGGGTAGTTCTACGCTGATCGGTTTGCCGCCCCTGTCATTCCAAGCGGTGACGGTGGATGCAATCACTAGCGTGTTCACCATCTCGAGCGTCTGCACCGTGCGCCTGTGATCCACAGGCCCTAGGATGAGGGGACATGGTCCCCTACATCCGACTCGTCGCGCCCCTGTTGCTCGCCTTTCTGGCGAGCGCACAGGGGCGTGCTCCTTTTCGCGCCACGTCGATCCCGCTCGTGGCTCACGATCCGTCTTTCACCGCCTGGTGCTCCGCGGACGAACTGCCTGGCACATGGCCGCGGCATTGGACGGGTCGCACGCTTGGCATGGCTGGCATGATTCGCGTCGACGGGAAGGCCTACCGCTGGATGGGCCCGGCGCCATCCACGGTCCCTGCCGCTCGTCAGGTCGGGGTCACGGTGCTCCCGCTGTCTTCCCGATTCGACTTCGAAGTGCCCGGGGTCAATTTTCGTGCGACATGGACAACGCCGGCGATCCCGGGTGACCTCGATACCTATGCCCGCACCGTGACCTACCTCACTCTTGAGGCAAAAGCGAGCGACGGCAAAGATCATCAGATCTCCTGGTACCTCGACGCTTCCGGCGAATGGGTGTCGCATGCTCCAAGCGAGTCCGTGACGTGGTCACGTCACCGCCTTGGCAATGGGCTGACTGCCGTTTGCATGGCACCCTCTGATCGCAAGCAGATCGCGCGTCGCGGCGACGATACCGGTCCCGACGGCGGGGCGCTTTGGATTGCTGCGCGCGTGTCGCTCGAAGAGGCCTCGCTCGGACAGGATACGGTGATCCGTCAGGCCTTTGTTGAAGTTCGACACACCCCGGACGATGTACGCATGCCGCGCTCGGCTAACGATCAATGGCCGCTCATTGCGTTGTCCTCTAGCGGTCCCAAGGCGACTTTCCTCATTGGCTACGACCACCCTTCCATCGTTGAATTTCTGAATCGGCGCCTGACGCCCTACTGGAAGCGAGATGGGGCGGACATCGGCACGCTTCTAACTCGGGCGTCCTCCGAGGAGTCGGCGGTGCTTGAGCGCTGCGCGCGATTCGAAGCCACAGTCGTCGCAGAGCTGGATGCGTGGGGGCCTGACTATCGAGATTTGGCTGTAATGGCCTTCCGTCAGGTCGGAGCCGCACAGGGGCTTGCCTCCGACTTCGATGGCACGGCTCTGCTGTTCCCGAAAGAGTGCTTCTCGAACGGGTGCATTGCAACAGTCGACGTCATTTACCCGTCGTTCCCGTTCTATCTTAAGTATTCACCTGAGCTTGCTGAGGCGTTGCTTAGACCGATCATGACGTATGCGGCTTCGAAGCGCTGGAAGTTTCCGTTCGCGCCACACGATCTTGGCACCTACCCATTTGCGAACGGGCAGGTGTATGGCGGTGGCGAAGCCAACGAAGACAACCAAATGCCGGTCGAAGAGTCTGGGAACATGATTCTCATGCTCGCGGCACTTGCGAGACTGCATGGCCGGACCGAACTCGTGTTGAAGCACGGCGCAATGATTCACCGATGGGCGAACTATCTGGTGAAGTACGGCCCGGATCCAGCGAATCAACTCTGCACGGACGACTTCGCAGGGCACCTCGCCGGAAACGTGAACCTCGCATTTAAGGCAGTCGCGGCGCTCGCGGCGTACCAACAGATCTTGCAGCCGCTTGGACTCCCATCACTTGGAGACGTCGACCCAAAGACGTTGGCCCTTGATGTCCTTCGACGCGCCCAAGGCGGAGCGGGGGACGGAATGCGCTTGGCATTCGATCGGCCAGGCACGTGGAGCCAGAAGTACAATTTGGTTTGGGACCGAGTCCTCTCGCTTGGGCTGGTGCCGAAAGAGGTGGTTGAGCGCGAGTGGAGATCCAATCTCACGCAGATTCAGAAGTTCGGCGTACCTTTGGACAATCGCCAGAACTACACGAAGGTCGACTGGTCCGTATGGACAGCATCGATGGCGCCGGATGCGGCCGGATTCACTGCCATGGTGCGACCACTTCGAGAGTTCTTCCATGCGACTCCCGACCGAGTCCCGATGACAGATTGGTTTCGCACGGGGGAAGCGCGCATGGTCGGGATGCACCACCGATCGGTGGTGGGGGGCATTTTCATGCCGCTCATCCTGCCGAAGCCCTGACGCGACTTGGCTGATTCGACGTAGAATAGGCCATGCGCATCGTCGGACTCGGGGCAGGTCCCGCCAACCTCTATTCATCGATCCTATTTCGCAAGGCGTTTCCGGAGAGTTCGATCACGCTGGTCGAACGCAACCGTGCCGATGACACCTTTGGATTCGGAGTTGTGTTCAGCGATGAAACGCTCGGGAACTTTCGGGATTCGGATCCCGAGTCCTTTGCCATCATTTCCGAGAGATTCGCGCGCTGGACCGACATCGAGTCGTGGTTTGGCGGCGTACGGTCTCGCTCGACTGGGCATGGATTCTGCGGACTCGCACGCGTCGAGCTCCTGCGAATCCTGAGCGAACGCGCCCAGAGTCTTGGTGTCGAGATCCGATACGGCACGGATCTCCCCGACGCCGGCTCACTTGGTACGGCTGATCTCGTCCTCTGTGGCGACGGTGTGGTGAGTGGCACTCGAACACGCCACGCCGATGTCTTCAAACCGACGATCACTCAGGGGAAGGCCCGCTTCGCGTGGCTCGGCACCACGAAGCCGCTGAAGGCATTCACTTTTGTCTTCGCACCGACCGAGCACGGGTTGTTCGCCGTGCACGCATATCCGTATCAGACGGGTGCGAAGCCGTTATCGACTTGGATCGTCGAATGCCACGAAGACACCTGGCGCAAGGCCGGACTCGACACCTGCAGTGAGGCCGAGACCGCGAAGCGGATGGAAGCAGTTTTTGCGCCTTGGCTTGATGGTCATCGATTGCTGATCAACCGTTCCATCTGGAGGTCATTCCCAACGATCACCTGCGAACGGTGGAGCCACAAAAACATGGTGTTGTTGGGAGATGCGTCGCACACCGCGCACTTCTCAATTGGGTCGGGCACCAAGCTCGCCATGGAAGATGCGATCTCACTCGTGGATGCGTTTAAGAGTCACGGATGGAGCGACGTGCCGAAGACGCTCGAAGCTTTCACGGCCGCGAGACGGCCGGATACGCTCAAACTGCAGCGGGCAGCCAAAACTAGCCGTGAGTGGTTTGAGAATGTCGCACGGTACGAGCGCCAGACTCCGACTCAGTTCACTTTCAATCTCATGACGCGATCGCGGCGCATCACGTTCAACAACCTTGCGAAGCGTGATCCCGACCTGGTCGAACGCACCGCGCGCGAGTTTGCCGCGGCTGCAGGCGTTCCTGCGCGCGATGACGCGGCCCCGCTGCCGCCCGTTTTCACGCCGTTTCAGCTACGCGACATGAAGCTCGCCAATCGCTTCGTCGTGTCTCCAATGTGCCAATACAGCGCGGAAGCCGGCACACCGGACGATTGGCACCTCGTGCACTTGGGAAGTCGTGCTGTCGGCGGTGCGGCGCTTGTCATCGCCGAAGCGACCGCTGTGACGGCCGATGGACGGATAACGCCTGGTTGCACAGGAATCTGGAACGATACACACGAAGCGGCATGGAAACGAATCGTCGAATTCGTTCATGCGCGGAGCGGATCGAAGATCGGAATTCAGATCGGTCACGCAGGGCGCAAGGCCTCGTGCGACTTGCCGTGGAAGGGCGGCGCCGCCCTCACCGATTCCACGGCGTGGCCAACCTGGGGTCCCACGGCGGACGCATTCAAGGCGGGGGATCCCACGCCGCAGCCCATGACCCGCGTGGATATGGACCGTTTCGTCGACGCATTTCTTCAATCGACAACTCGCGCCGATCGAGCCGGATTTGACCTGCTCGAGTTGCACATGGCGCATGGCTACCTCTTATCTTCGTTCCTGTCGCCGCTGTCCAATGCGCGCACCGATGAGTATGGCGGATCGTTGGAGAATCGCATGCGATTCCCTCTGGAAGTCGCCAAGGCCGTTCGCGCAAAGTGGCCTTCGGGTCGCCCACTTTCGGTGCGAGTGTCGGCATCAGACTGGCTAGATGAAACCGGCGGGCAGACTGTGGCTGAGACCGTGGAGTTTGCGAAGCGGCTCAAGAAGTTGGGGGTCGACATTGTCGACGTGTCGTCGGCGGGGAATTCACTCCTGTCGAAGCCTGAGTATGGCCGGATGTACCAGGCGTCGTTCGCTGACGAAATCCGACATGGCGCCGAAATTCCAGTGATGGCGGTCGGCGGCATTTCGGAGGCGGATCAAGCGAACACGTTGCTCGCGGCAGGGTCATGCGATCTTGTTGCCATTGCCCGCGCTCACCTCACGGATCCCTACCTCACTCTTCATGCCGCCGCAGGTCTACCCGTGGGTGCTGTGGCCTGGCCACCTCAGTATCTTGCCGTGCGCCGCTAGCGTGCGGGCGCGCGTGCGATTGCGTCATAGACCTGTGCCCAACGACTGACGTCGCCGGGCAGTCCCTCCAGCAACGCGTTGAAAGGTCGCAGGACGCGTAGTCCCCCGACAGGGTCTACAAAGCCCATGGCCGGCAGCATCTGTTGATCTGGACCCTCGGGCGACATGGCCAGCGATTTCAAGTTGTGGGTCACGATGGCCGAGGGTTTGGTGGACGCCGTCGCGAAGGTCTTCTGGAGCGCCGCGATGTCCTCAATCTGAAGCACGTCGGGGACCATGAATACCCAGCTCGCGTTCTTTAGTTCGCGTGAAATTGCGTCCGCAGCCGCCGTCCCGAGGTCGGTAGCCAATCGCAGGAGTTCGTCGCGCGATGCGGGCTTTTCGGGTTCCTCACGCATGCCATAGCGCGGGAGACAGACGAGAATGGTTCCACTTGGCGCGAGCGGCACGCCGGTCACCGTTCGGTGGAGGAGTCGGTCTAACTCGGCACCCAATGGTTCGCTCAGGTTGAGTCGCGGGACTAACCGCGTTCGAGCCTCGGTTGAGGCTCTCACATTACGCACGGATGGCTTGCTGATTCGCCAAGCTCCTTGACCTGTCGCGAATCCGATTTGCCCTTCAATCGGCCAACCGTCCGGCATGCGATAGCAACCCACATAAACGCCGTCGACGGTCGCAGACACCTCAGGTCCATCGATGGAGAGTTCGACGTCAAAGAAAGTGCGCTGCTCTTTGAAATCGACGTGTTTTGAAGGATACGCTCCCGGAAGTGCGCCCTCCCGTTCTCGCATCCCACGGATCGAAGTCATGACTCCTTTAATCTTCGCAACATCTTCCTTGGCGCCGATTGAATAGAGGAAGTCACCCATGGACAAATCCAAACGGACTTGACGGTCACGCCGTGTGCATCCGATGACGATGCTCCCCGAAACGAACGAAGTCAGCGCGGCGATGCGCATCGTCACAATGTGGTGGCCGGACGGCATCCACGCCTTTGATCGAGCATAGGCATGGACTTGTGCGGCCCCACGATCGGTATCTCCTGTGCCCTCCTTCGGCTTCGAGCGACCGACGATCAAGTCCGCATCGGGGGTTTCGTACCAAAGCCCCTTGATGCGTTTCTCCTCGTATCCGGAGAGATCGTCCTCTTCGAATCCGGTGATGGCTAGATGCTCTGCGGGCGGATCCACGGGGAAGGCCGACTTCGCGGTCAGTAGAACTGCAGAGGGCTTGTAGGGTGCGACCTGCGGCTTCCCAAGAAGGAAAGCAATCTTCTGAGCGTCAGAGGCCAATGCAGACGCGGCGAGAGTTGCCTTTTGATCGTTTGCAGCAACCGACGCCGAGGCGAGTGCATCCATCCACACGATGACGGGTGTCAGCACGCGCCTCAATTCGCCCGGAGGCAAAGATGGAGGAGTGGCGCGCATTCGCGCGGCGATCTCCGATTCAACCAGCCATGCTGCTTCCAACTTGCCAGCCTTCTTTGCCACGGTGATGTAGGCCTCGGCGACGTCTCTCGGATACTCGTCGGCGAGTAGTCCCCAGGTGAGGGCAAGAAGAGCCTCCTTGGGGCGGTTGGCTGAAGCGAGCAGCAAGCCTGCTTCGCGAGCGTGGTCCTGTCCGAATTGCGGCTCGGAACGATCACGGTCGTCGTTCCATGTGGGGCCATCGGCGACGAGATCCTGAGCGTCAGCACCGGGGATCTTCTTCTCGAAGCGCGCAGTCCAGGGCGCGCGATTCTGCCAATAGAACCCTTGCAGGAATGTGCCGAACTTCTTCGAGAACTCCTTCAGGTCCTTCGGACGCCCTTTTTTTCCGTCGCAATAGGCGGCGGCGAATGCAACGGGATTGACGCCCTGGCCTTTGCCGCACATTTCGATCCACGTAGGGATTCGGTCGGCGTACAGCGGCGGGCTCCCATCGGACTCATTCCAGTACTTAAGATAAACCCAGAGGGCGTAGCCCGCTGTGTAGTTGTCGCGATAGTCGTCGATGGTGCCCTTAAGGAGTTTCGTGAAGTTCTCTTCTCCGCCATACCCCTTGATGAAGGCACGTTCGTTGGTGCCGAATGACATGTGGCCGTCGACGAATTCCGCTTGTTGGGAGAATCCGTAAGACGTCCCCGTCCATGAGGCGCGTCCCTCAACCGCCCATGCCGGCATTCCGGGAGCGAGTGCTCCATCGAAACGGTGAGTGAGTTCATGGGTGAGTGTGTGGCCGAGGCCCTCAATCGTGCCGACAGCGAACTTGACTGTCGTTGTATCGCCTGACTGAAATCCTCCCGCCCACCAGTACGGCACTCCTTCCGATTCTAGCCCTGACGATCGAGGAACGATTCGGATCAGGCCTTGGCGGCCCGTAAACGGATCTTTGCCAAACCAACCAACTAGGCGCGCATGATGGTATTCCACGGTTTTCGCTGTGCCGAGTAGCGTTTCGTGGCCACAGGTCGTCTCGATCCGATAGAGCCCTTTGGGTGAAACCGCGACTCCCGGATTCGACCAGTCGTTATGGGCGCTCGTGAACGCTTCTCGATCTCCCTTCGGCATCGACTCAAGTTCTTCCACCGTAAGAGGAACTCGCTTCGGTCCCTCCATGGCCGCCCGCGCGCGTGCCAATCCCGCTCGCGCCGCCATCGCGACGGAGGTGAGATTGGGGGCGGGAGGTCCTTTCAGGTCCTTGAAGGCAGCCTGCGCAGCGAATCCGAGGAGATTCCTGGCGAACCGAGCAGCTTCATGCGGCCGCCCGTCGGAAAGCGCGCGGTCCATCTCTTCCTTCAGGGCTTGCAGGATCGGCTTCCATTCGGGAGTGAATGCCAGCGATTCGGTGAGGGGTTTCCCGACACGTGCACGTAGAAGAGGCGCGCCGGATAGAAGCGTTGCCGCGAGCGATGCGCATCGCCGGGCGAGGAGCGGGCGCACTGCGGGGTCGGCCAACGCGCTTGCCTTGTCCTTCGTGGCATTCAGCAAGGCCATGGCGGCGTCAGCCCGAAGCGTGAAGAGCTTGGCGGCAGCGGGATCAAGTTTGCCGAGGAGCCCTTTAATGTCCTCCGGGAGGCCGCCCTTCTCATCGAGGAAAGTAGGAGTTCCAAGCCGCGTCAGGAGCCAACGAGCGTTTGGATCGGTGGTGTCCTTCGCCATAAGGTCGACCCATCGGACGACGAGTTCTCGGCGCGTAGGGTCGTACGCCATCGCATCCATCAACGCTGCCATCGCGCGTGGGACATCATTGGCTTTTACGGCGTCGGCGATCGCCTGGACCATTCCTTGCGGCGCAGGATTAAGTGCGGCTTTGGGGTCGCGCGGAAGCGGATCCGCGGGTACCTGCGACCAAGCGCACGCGGCGATGAGGAAGATGGCCTTGATCGAGCGCATGCCCACGAGATTACTCGTCTCGTGATGCCGGCGATAGGTGCCTAATCCTTCGGAACCGCGACTGGCACCACGACGATTGCCCCCGAAAGGCGATCGTAGAAGGTCTGCAGTAGTCGGCTTCTCAGGAGGTCGAACGTCACGAAGCCGATGACCAAAGGCATGACTACCTGCATCACCGGAAGTATCCCGGGGAGAATGACCAACGCTCGTGTGTACTCGCGCGCGAGGGCTGTGCCGAGGGACAGGTGCGCCCCGGTGCGAATGTCCCGGACGGAAAGCCCCATGAGGGCCTTACCCGGCGTTTGGCCCGATCGAGACAAGAGCAGGGCCGAAACCAAGGGGAGAAGGCTTGCGACGAAGAAAGCCATCACCGTGCCGATCATGATGGTTGGGAGTTCGACTGCCAGTTCTTCCTGCGTGAGTTCACCAAGCCGAATCAACTGCGGGAGCCCTTTTTGTGTACCGATCATCATCGCGGTGGCTGTGATGCACATCCCGATGAGGAAGTCGGTTGCGAACGCCACAAGCCGTTTCCACGGATGTGCGGGCCGAAGTTGATCCTGCGATACCGGAGGCATTATTGGCCCGAGGAAAGAACTTCAGGTGGAAGCGCGAATCTGACGTTCTCCTCAATGAGAACCACCTCCTCGACATCGCGGCCGCCAAAGTCACGGCAGAGTCGGTTGATGAGGTCACGAACGAGGACTTCGGGCGCTGAGGCGCCTGCCGTCACAAGGACGTTGGAGACATCGGCAAACCACTCGGGCTTGAGGCCGTCCTGGTCGGAAACAAGGTGCGCTCGCGTTCCGTGCTGAATGGCAACTTCCTTGAGTCGCTGGCTGTTGGACGAGTTGTCGGAGCCGATCACCAAGACAAGGTCGCACGTAGGCGCAAGTTGCTTGACAGCGGACTGACGATTCTGGGTGGCGTAGCAGATGTCATCCTTGGCTGGGGTATCGGCTTTCGGGAAGCGACGTCGAATGGCCGCGAGAATCTCGGCGGTATCATCCACAGACAGCGTTGTTTGCGTGAGCACCGCGATCTTAGATTCAGGAGGCAGTGGCAATCGTTCGACATCGTGAACCGACGTCACGAGCTGCATGCGATTGGGCGCCTCGCCCATGGTGCCCTCGACCTCCTCATGGCCATCGTGACCGATCATGAGGATTGTGTAGCCCTCTTTCGCGAATCTGATCGCTTCGATGTGCACTTTCGCCACGAGCGGGCAAGTTGCATCGATCACCCGGAGGCCCCGCAAGTCTGCATCAGCACGAACGGCAGGGGAGACCCCGTGGGCGCTGAAGATGGTCACCGCGCCCGAGGGGACCTCGGTGAGCTCATTGACGAACACGGCCCCACGCCGCCGAAGGCCTTCGACCACATGGAGGTTGTGGACGATTTCTTTGCGGACGTAGACCGGTGGGTTGAACAGGTCGAGGGCGCGCTCAACGATCTCGATTGCGCGTTCGACTCCCGCACAGAAGCCCCTAGGGCTCGCGAGGTAAACCTTCATAGCGCGACAAACTAGCATTCCGGCTCTCCCGGCACGCTAGGATGGCATTACCCATGAATCGATTCGACATCGCGGTCCTTGGTGCCGGCATGCAAGGGTGTGCCGCGGGTTACGACCTCGCCCTGCGCCCTTGGGCGCGTCAGATCCGCTTCCTAGATGCATCGGAATCTACGGCTCAGGCGGCGGCCGCACGGGTGAATCGACTTTGTGGCATGGGGATTGCCATCGGCAGCCAAGTGGACGCCTCGAATATTGGCGATCTATGCCGAGCCCTCGACGGAACGCATGGAGTGCTTTCCGCGCTGCCGTACTTCTTAAATCCCAATGCGGTTGAGGCCTCGATCGCCGTCGGGGCACACTTCTGCGACCTAGGTGGCAATACTGACCTCGTGCGCTCCGAACTCGCGTGGGGTCCACACGCGGCGAAGAAGGGCGTCTGCCTGATTCCTGACTGCGGGCTAGCACCCGGCCTCGCGAATCAACTTGCCGCCCACCTCATGGAGAATATGGACTCGCCTCGGCGCGTCCACCTGCGTTGCGGAGGGCTTCCTATCGTGCCTCGCCCTCCGATGAATTATCGACTCGCGTTTAGCGTTTCAGGTCTCGTGAATGAATATCTCGGGCACGCCGCGTTCATCCGGGGTGGAAAAATTGTCTCTGTTCCGACACTGACGGAAGACGAGATCATCGAGTTGCCACAGCCTCTCGGCAAGATGGAGGCCTCCGTTACATCAGGAGGCACATCGCTGGCCCCATGGAACTTCCTCGGACGACTCGATGAGTACGACTACAAGACGATTCGCTATCCGGGGCATTTTGCGCAAGTGCGTCTCCTGAGAGATCTGGGGCTGCTCGACAGCGAGACACGGCATGTCGATGGCATCCAGATCGCACCAAGATCGGTAACGGAGTCTCTTCTGCGAGAGCGCTTGGCGTTCCCAAGCGACCGAGACCTCGTGGTGTTGCGCGTGACCTGCGAAGGGACGCATCGCGGGGCGCCGGCGAAACGCGAAGCTTGGCTCCTCGATCACGGATGTGAAACCACGGGATTCACGGCGATGGAGCGGACGACGGCGTTTCCTGCTGCAGCGGTCCTCGAGGACGCGGTGCTCGGCCGAATCCCTCCCGGAGCACACACCCCCGAAATGGTGGCGTTTTCGTCGGCCTACTTTGATCGGCTCCGCGAGCGCGGCCTCGACATCAGGCAGTCGTTAACTCCTTAGCCACACCCTCGGCGAAGCTTCGAAACGACGGATCGCGCGCGGCCATCAACAGGATGCAGGCGGGGCCTTCTGGGAGAGATCTGACGGTCTCGACAATCGCATCACGTTGCGCAAGGAACCGCGCGTCGATGCCCTTGGCGATGAGATCATTGCAGAGGTCCGCAGATGAGATGTCCCGCGTCGCCTGGCCCCCCGCGTAATAAATCTCAGGAAGCACCACGATGTCGGACGGTCGGATCGTCGTAGCAAAAGCCTCGACGAGATCACGACGGAAATCACGCGTTGGCTTGAATCCGTGAGGTTGCCAAAAAGCGACAACGCGTGGTGACCTCAGCTGGGCCGTTTTCACTGCAGCCGAGATCTTCGCAGCGTTGTGGGCAAAGTCGTCAACCACTTCCAGTTCGCCCCGCCGCCCAAGGACCTCAAAGCGCCGCGCGACGCCGCGGAAGTGGGCGAGCGCCTCCGCTGCCTTGCGGAGGTCTCCACCGAGTGTGGCGACGACCGCAAGTGCTGCGACAGCGTTATCGACGTTGTGGGCTCCCGGGAGCGGAAGATCGACCCTCACTCCGGCAAAGAAAAATCGGCTTCGGTCCGCCAAACACTCGACGGAAGTTGCAGCGAGCGAGGAGACGGCCTGATTGCCGAACGTGATTGCGCCTTCGCGAAGAGGATCAAGCGCGGGATCCGCGGAAACCAGTACGCGTTGCCTTGTCCTGGCGACACAGTCGCGAAATACTCGCAGCAGTGTTGCTTCGTCGTGGTGATCACGTTGTAGATTCAAGATGACAGTGATTGCCGGCTCGTATTCGGTGCACGACGAGTCGCTTTCGTCGGACTCGATAACGAGCGGGCCTGTGCCTACATGAACGTTGCCGCGCGCTCCGTCAAGCTGAAGACATCGGAGGTCACCGCCAGAAATCACACCAGGATCCATCCCAGCGCCCCGCAGAGCTTCGAAGGTCATCGCAACCGTAGTCGACTTTCCGCTCGTGCCAGTGATGGCAACGGTGCGGCGCGAGCGAACCCATGCGGCAAGCCACGCTGAGCGATGGATGAGTGGAGTTCCGAGGTCGACGGCGCGGGCCATGTCGGGTATCGAGGTCTCGACGGCTGTTGAGTAGACGAGCGCAGCCGCGTTTGGAACTCCACTGCCGTCCTGAGTATAGACGGCGATTCCTAGCTTCTGGCAGCGTCTCCGTTCGGCGGAGTCAGGATTGCGGTCGAAGTCGCGGTCGCTGCCTGATGTCGTTCCGCCCATCATGGCTCGACCGTGCGCGAGGGCGCTCATGCCCGTACCACCAATGCCGACAAAGTGAATCCGTGCCGCGGGATCACGAATGAGTCGGTCGATTGCCTGGGTGGGCGTAGGTGTTGGCGTCATGGAGAGTTCATGTTGCAGGAAGCCACCGTCGCGGCAAGGGAGGCATGCTGGTCGAACGCGATCTTCGCATTGACATGACGGGCCCGAGCGCCACAATCGACCCTCCCGAGGAACCTTGACACGTGCCGTCGAACCACGCCCTGCCTAGCTTGCGAATTCTGTTGCCTCTTCCTGAATACAAGTCGGGAGAGACGACGCTAGTGAACCGCGAGGTCCATCGCCGATGGGAAGTGACAACCCGCCTGAAGCACATCGCTGCACCTCGACGGGAAGCTCTTGCGGCCTTCCGACAGGCGATGCTGCACCCCGCCACGGCACTGAAGGTCCTCGGTCCGATGGGGGCGGACGTTCAAGGCAGCAGAGCCGTCAACTTAGGTTTTGATCGAACACCGCGGGTCTCGCCGTTTCTGAGGACCGACCCACTCATGCGGTCAGCAATGTCGTTTGATACGCTTGGCGCTGCAGCCTATGCGGATCTCGAGGGTTCCGTGCTTTTCGTGTGCCCGCTGCTTGGCGTGGTGACGCCGAAGGAGCGGATTCCAGACTACCGATGCCCGATCGCTGCGGACCTGCCGGGAATTGGGTCGCTCCATTTCCATTGGCGCGGCCCCGTGTCAACCACTCTCGACCGGTTGACCCGGGGAATACCCGTGGTGTCATTCCTGCCGCGTCGCCTCGCTGCGTTGTGGGTGACGGCACCCTCAACTCAGATGACGATTCGATTCAGTCGTCGTACGCGCGCTGGACTTGTGGGTGAGTCCGCGGCTGCGCCCCGCCTCACGGGCGAGTGTCTTCGCTGGATGGCGAACGGGCGGGTCGGCGACCTGAGCCACCTTCAAAAATTCGTTTCGACAAGCGGCCATCGGCACGCGAACTCAGCCGGCGGCCCATCGGCGGGAGATGCGGTGCTACATTTCGTGCGGTGACCCCTTCGCGACTTGAGATCCTCCATTCCGACGACGACATCGTTGTTGTGAACAAGCCATCAGGCCTCCTTTCCGTTTCGTCTCCGGGGGCTTCGGGCAAGACCGTTGTCGACGTGCTGAAGGAGCACCGGATCGTCGCATTGCCTGTCCATCGGCTTGATCGCGACGTTAGCGGCGTGATGGTGCTTGGCCGACATGAGATCGCCCGTGCCCGACTTGAGGAGACCTTCCGAGCGCGTTCCGTGACGAAGCTCTACTGGGCGCTTGTTCAGGGGCGCGTCGTACCCGAGGCTGGGTCATGGACCTGGCCGATTGAGGATCGAGGAGCCGACGCGACGGTGTCCTCACGAGGGAAGCCTGCCCTCACAAAATTTCGGACGCTGTCCCGAATTGGCCCATGCACGGAAGTCGAAGTGGACCTTCTGACGGGTCGCTACAACCAAATTAGACTTCACTTCGCCTATGCGCGATTCCCGCTAGTCGGCGAACGAAAGTACGCCTTTGGTCGTGACGCCGTTGTCAAGTTCCGGCGCGTTGCGCTCCACGCGCGGACACTCGGGATCGTCCACCCTCAGTCAGGGATGGAACTCCAGTTTGAGGCGCCACTACCGGTCGACCTCACGGAATTGCTCTCTAGACTTAAGTCCACAAGTCGCAAGTAACGACGCGCTAGCGGTTGACTAGAACTTTTTTCGAAATGGCCGATAGCCCACGGAACGCGGCTTTGGCAATGGCGGCTTCGGCGCCGGAGACGGCGCACCCTTGCCCTCTGCCTCCTCATCGGGAAGGCGCTGCTCTCGATCGCGATATCCCGTGAAGGCATCCCAGTCTCGATCCTCGGGCCGTTGTCCCTTCTCGTGGACATACTTGCCCATTTCGACGTGCGCCCGTGCCCTCCGATGGTCCATCGCTTCCTTTGGGGGAGATGACGGGATTAGTGCATCGCAGCCCTCACCAATGAGGTCGCCGCGACCCTCTTCAAGGAGCGCCTTACGGACTTCGAACCAGTTTTCGGGCTTGAACCACTGCATCAACGCGCGCTGCATGCGGCGATCCTTGAGATTGCGAGCGATGACTACGGGCTCGAGTGTCTCAGGGTCAAGGCCCGTCCAGTACATCGCAGTCGCAAGATCCATGGGCGACGGAATGAAGTCCTGAACTTGCTTGGGTCGATAGCCATTGCGCTTCAGGAACACCGCGAGCTGGATCATGGCCTTAAGGTCTGAGCCTGGGTGCGACGCGATGAAGTAAGGAACGAGGTACTGATCCTTGCCCGCCTTGTTGCTGGCCTCTTCAAAGGCGGCAGCAAAGGACTCGAAGTCGTTCCTGTTGGGCTTCTTCATGCGGCGCAAGACGCCGTCGTCGATGTGCTCCGGTGCGACCTTGAGGTGGCCACCGACGTGGTAGCGCGCCAGCTCTTCTAGGTACTTGGGGGAGAGTCGGGCGAGGTCCATCCGAACGCCGCTCGCAATGTTCACTTTCTTCACACCAGCCGCGCCGCGAACGCGACGCATGAGGTCGATGACTGGCCCGTGGTCGGTCCCGAGCAACTTGCACACGGTGGGGAAGATGCACGAGAGCCTGCGGCAAATGGCCTCGACTTCCGGCTTGGTGCACTGCATGCCGTACATGTTGGCGGTCGGCCCGCCGAGATCGGACACCGTCCCCTTGTAGCCTGGAAGCCCTTCGAGAGATTCCACTTCCTTCACTACGGATTCGGGCGAACGTGACTGCACCGGCCGTCCTTGGTGCGTGGTGATGGAGCAGAAGGTGCAACCCGCGAAACAGCCGCGCATGATGGTGATGCTTGAGCGCATCATCTCTTCGGCGGGAACGGGTGCCGTGTACGACGGGTGAGCACGGCGCTCATACGGGAGGTCATAGATCGCGTCCATTTCGGGCGTGGAAAGGGGCAGTCTCGGAGGATTCTGGACTACGACGCGATCGCCGTGGCGTTGAAGGAGGCGTCGTGCATTGTGCGGGTTGGACTCCTTGTGCATGACCGCCGTCGCCTTGGCGAAGGTGACTTTATCGTCACGCATGGCTTCGAAGGTCGCCAACTCGACCGTGTCGTCGCGAGGGGTCGTTGGAGTCTTGATGGAATCCGGGAACGGTGCGACGGCCTCCTTCGCACCAAGAAGGAACGCGGTCCCCCGCAAGTCGCGCAGATCCTTGATCGACTCCCCAACAGACATGCGGAGTGCGATCTCGACGATGTTCTTCTCGCCCATGCCGTAGACGAGGAGGTCGGCCTTCGATGACACTAGGACAGAGGGGCGAACCGTGTCGCTCCAGAAGTCATAGTGGGCGAATCGGCGCAGCGAGGCCTCGACACCGCCGATGACGACGGGAACACCCGGGTACGCCTCTTTGCAGCGTTGCGAATACACGTTGGTCGCACGATCCGGGCGCAGGCCGGACTTGCCGCCGGGCGAGTAGGCGTCATCCGAACGCGGCTTCCGGTTCGCCGTGTAGTGGTTAATCATCGAGTCCATGTTGCCCGCCGACACCGCAAAGAAGAGGCGTGGGCGGCCGAAGGTCCGGAAAGCCTCGGCGGAGTGCCACGGCGGCTGCGACAAGATGGCGACCTTGAATCCCTGGGCCTCAAGCACTCGACCGAGGATGGCCATGGCAAACGACGGGTGATCGACGTAGGCGTCTCCAGAGACGATCACCACGTCAACGCCATCCCATCCCCGCGTCTTGACCTCGACGGGCGACATTGGCAGGAATGGAACTAGAGGAGCCACGGCGGACGTTAGCATCTTCGGTGCTTGTCGTTGCTCTGAAGATGCTCGTGCGAGACCGGGCCAAGTTCCTCTCCATCGTCATGGGAGTGACCTTTGCCGTGTTCCTCATTGTCGAGCAGGGGGCGGTATTTACGGGGCTCATGCGGCGATCGGGCGCCATTATCCTCGACACCAAGGGCGTTGACCTTTGGGTGTTCGACAGCCGTGTGAAGACGGTCGACGATCTCCGCGCGTTGAAGGACTCAGACCTTTGGAGAGTCCGCGAGGTGGAGGGCGTGGCCTGGGCCACGCGGTGGTTTAAGGGTGCGGCCCGCGCTAAGCGACTCGACGGTCGCTATGAGAACGTCCTGGTCATTGGCGTTGACGACGCGACGATGATCGGGGCTCCATCTAGCATGGCGCAAGGTTCGGTGGGGGATCTCGTTCGTCGAGATGCAGGCATCATCGACGTAGCGGGGGCAATGAAGATCGGAGGGGCGGAAGTAGGCGAAGAGCTGACATTCAACGACAAGCGGGCGATCATCGTCGGCAAGTCGCATGCCACACGGAACTTCCAGAGTCTCCCTGTCATACACACGCGCTACTCACAGGCGATCCAGTGGGTGCCGAGCGAACGTTCCACGATGTCGGCGGTTCTTGTCAAAGTTGCCGAGGGCGCAGACCACAATGAGGTGGCCGCTCGTATTCGCGCGGCGACGGGCCTTGCCGCCGAGTCGCCAGAGGACTTTCGGTGGCGCACCATCCGGTACGTGCTCAAGTACACGGGTATTGCGATCAATATTGGAACGACGATCGCACTGGGGTTCATCGTCGGAGCGGCGATCGCAGGTCAGACCTTCTATAGCTTCGCCGTCGACAATCTGAAGCAGTTCGCGGCACTCAAGGCCATGGGCGCGTCGGAGAGAATGCTCGCGGCGATGATCATCGCCCAAGCATGCACGGTTGCCGGACTCGGCTATGGTATTGGCGTTGGAATGGCTTCCCTCGTCGCACGATCGGCGGGTCCGAACGGCCAGCTTCCGACGTACCTTACGAGTGAGCTACTCGTGATCGCTGCAGGGGCAGTATTCAGTCTCTGCATGGGTGCCGGCCTTGTTGCCCTTCGCAAGGTTTCGAAGACGGAGCCGGCAATGGTCTTCAAATGAGTCAAGGCCCGGCAACATCGGACCCTTTTGCGAAGCCGGACGCCGCACGAGCAACCGGCACCGTGGCCTACCCGGTCGTTAACGCGCGCGGGCTTGTCAAGGTGTACGGCAGTGGCGATCAGGCCGTCCGCGCGTTGGATGGAGTCAGCCTCGACATCCTGTCCGGCGGCATCACGATGGTGGTCGGACCATCGGGTTGTGGAAAGACGACACTGATTTCGGTTTTAGCGGCGACGCTCGACATCGACGAGGGAACGATTGAAGCCTTTGGACAGCGCATCGACACGATGGATGCCGAAGGGAAGACCGCCTTTCGCCGATCGAATATCGGATTCGTCTTTCAACAATACAATCTGCTTCCCGGGTTGACCTCGGAAGAGAACGTCGAGATCCCGCTGCTCCTCAGTGGATCGACCCGTCGTATTGCGCGTGCGCGCGCGCGCGACATGCTGGTGAGGGTCGGCCTCGGCGACAAGCTGCGGGTGCGTCCCGCTGCACTTTCGGGTGGTCAGCAACAACGTGTCGCGATTGCTCGCGCATTGGTCCATCATCCGCGCCTTCTTGTCTGCGACGAACCGACAGCCGCTCTCGACGGAGACTCAGGACGCATGATTATGAACCTCATTCGCGATGTCGCAGTCGAGCCGGGGCGCGCCGTGGTCGTGGTCACTCACGACATACGTCTGTATGGTTACGCTGATGTCTTCGCAGTCATGTCGGATGGTCGGATTGCTCGCCTCGCAAGGCGAGGTGAGCCGGGTGCGCCCGGAACTTCGGAGTCACATTCATGAGAGTCGCAACGCTCGTCCTTCCCCTCATCGCGCTTTCGGGGCTCGGGGTGGCCGCTTGGACGGTCAACGATTTGTCAAAGAAGGTCCCGGACCCAAGCCCCGTCTACCTGCCTGCCGCCAAGCCGTTTGTGCATTCTCTCTCCGGAGCGGGATTAGTCGAACCGTCTTCGGAGGTCGTTGATGTCGCGTCGGAACTCTCGGGCGTCGTTGCGGAGGTCGTTGCGCGTCACGGGATGAAGGTCAAGCGCGGCGACGTGCTCTTTCGGCTCGACGATAGGCATCTCAAGTCGGAACTCGCGAAAGCGGAAGCCGCGGTGGCCGCTGCTCAATCGTCGGTGGCGGCGGCGATGGCTGCATTAGCCCGGCAGAAGGCGGAGCCTCGTCCCGAGAGTCTTCCGGCCCTGCGAGCGCATGTGTTGGAGGTCGAGCGTCAACTTGCCGATGATCGCGATCGACTCGATCGCGAGAAACTACTTTTGAAGTCCGGGGCAGCTCGGGACCGCGACACCAAGGCGGCAGAGTTCGCCGTTGCGGTGCGCGAGGCTCAGCTGGCGAAGGCGCGGGCGGAACTTATGCTCGCCGAAGCGGGGGCTTGGGCACCGGATGTTCTAGTGGCACAAACGAGCGTCGACGCCGCGCGCGCAGCCGTCGCCGTGGCGCAATCCAACTCCGAAGCGCTGAAAGTGGACTTGGATCGACTCGTGGTTCGCGCTCCCATTGAAGGCGATGTGCTTCAGGTCAACATTCGCGCGGGCGAGGGCGTGACACTTTCGTCAACGATCGCTCCGATCGTCATGGGGGACACGAATCCCCTGCATATCCGCGTAGATTTGGACGAAAACGACGCGTCACGGTTCGTGCCGGGCGCGCCGGGGGTCGCGTTCCTTCGAGGTCATCAAGCGAAGGACGAGGCTCTTCGAATCAAATTTGTGCGAATTGATCCTTACGTGATTCCCAAGCGTGCGCTCACAGGTTCCGTTTTCGAACGGGTGGATACGCGCGTGTTACAGGTCATTTACGAGATCGTCGAAGTGCCGAAAGGCCTTACGCCTTGGTGTGGTCAACAAGTCGAAGTGTTCATTGAGGATGTCGCAGCCCCGACGTCCCGAGTATCCGTGATACCTCTTCCGAAGTAAGTGGACGAACTTCACCTGGTTTGAGGTCGCCAAGGCTGACGGGCCCAAATCGCGTGCGAACGAGGACCTCGACCTCATGGCCCTCGTGCGCGAAACGCCTGCGTACCTGACGGTTCTTGCCTTCTCGTAGCGATGCCAGCACCCACGTCGACTTGGGGCCCTCAGAGACGATTTCTAAATCGTCGAATGGGCCGAGTTTCAGGCCTTCGACTTCGATTGTCTCCGACAGAAGGCGACGGCACGTGTCTGGGCTGAGATGTCCCGCCACTTTGACTCGATAGGTCTTGAGGACATGTGTGAGCGGATCAAGGAGCTTGTCTGCGGTGGCGTGGTCGCTCGTGAGAAGTAGGAGCCCCGCGCTGTCGGCGTCGAGTCGTCCAACGGGCATGACTCCCGGGCGCGCCCCATCGCCAAGGATGTCCATGATCGTTTGGCGCCCCTTCGGGTCTTTGGTCGTCGTAACGACGCCTCGGGGCTTGTTCATAGCGAGCCACGAGTGTGTGCGTGAACCGTTGCCTTCTGAAACGGGCTTTCCGTCCACGGTGATCTTGGCTCGCTGTGGGCGAACTTCGAACAGGACGTCTCGCACGACATTCCCATCGACTGCGACTCGACCGTTGTTGATGCGATCTTCTGCCTCCTTGCGCGAACAGACGCCCCACTTGGAAAGGAGGCGGGGCAGCGCGATGGGCTTTGCCGGAAGCGATTTGCGAGGCGCCGTGCCCGGCTCGGTGGTCGCTGATCCTGCTCCGCGCTGTGGAATCTTGCGGTCGAGCGCCGCGAGAACCGCCACGGGTATGGGAACACGACGCTCCGGGAACCCGGCTTCTTGGTTGCGGGCAGCTGCAGTCGCGTGGGCCGCGTCGAATCGCCGCGGGTCCATCTCGCACGCATCCGGCGACACCGGATTAAATGCGAGGCAGGCGACCGGCTTCACGTCGAACGGAAGCGCGCACGACATGTCTGATTCGAGGAAAGGGCACGTGTAGTTGCGGTTCTTGCCGCCAACACGCAAGGAAAACTGCTCGATCGCGGATTCGATCCGAGCGCGGTACGCCTTCTGGCGATCGGCCGACCACGTCGCGACGTGAACAGCGACGCGCCTCGCTTCCACGGGAAGGATGGCAACACTATTGAAAGCCTCGGTGCAGCATTGCCCACAGCCCTCGCACGTGCGGATCGTGCGCTGCACTCTCAGAACGTGCTGAATGAGGTCGTCGCGGTCCGGGTCCGTCATACCTCCACGCTATCAGGGACCGCGTGGAGGAATTAGGGGATAATCGTGGTCAGATGCCGTCAAGCGCTGCGCGGGCCTTTTGGAGGGCACTGCGGAGCCTTGAGACTTCGGCTTGAAGTGCCCTGAATCGGGCTTCAATCTGCCGGAATGGAAGGTCCGAAATTTCGCTCGTGCGGAACGACCCGTCGTTGTCTAAAGCGGCGGACTTGGGCTTGCGGCCTGGTTTCCCGGGTGGGGTTGTCCGTGGCTTCATTGGCGCCAAGCCACATTTCTTTCGGGCAAGTCCAAACACGATTGCTCGGTCGAATGAGTGGCCGGCTTTTTGCGCCGCATCCTTGGCTTCATGGAAGGTCGCCTCAGGGTTCTTCGTCAGAAAAGCAACTAGCCAATTCATCAACGGTGTAGATTCTCGGGGCACGTTGGGAGCTCCTCGGTTCGGGGATCGCAGGGGACGCGCCAAACACAACCTGTCACATGCGGCGCGAAAGAGCTTTGGAGTCACGAGTGCACCGAGAAATCGCTGCGCGTCTTTCTTGACAGACTTAAATTTCAAGTCTGGGTCAGCGCGCAACCAACCTTCGATCACACCGACAAGCTCATCTTTTGGAAGGCCGCCACTGTGGGGGACGACTTGGGCGTTCATGGCAACTGAGTGTAACGCATTTGGGGCGTCCGAAATCCACAGACGGTCAGCCGAAGGATTATCGACGGTGATGCCAAGAAATCGACCCGCCTGTTCTCTTGTGCTTATGAAACCTGCGAAGTCCGGTAGTATCGGCAACATGACTGAAGGAGCAGAGAAGCCCTCAAAGCCGCGCGGCACCGAACAGCGACGATTTGTTCGTGTAGACGACAATTTTAAGGCGACTATTACATTTGTTGATCGCGGCCTCGATGATCTCGGGCGGCCGCCAATTGGGACTGCTTGGTCGCGGAATCTATCGCTTGGTGGGTTTGCTTTTGTTGCGGACACGGCCGCCGCGCTCGGGGAGCAGGTTGCAGTGAGTCTCGAAGTGGCAGAGATTGAAAGTGGGATTCAATTTATCGGCGAAGTGGTCCGGTCCGCGCCGTGCGTTGGGCGGCCGGGCGCGTACGAGATCTCATTGAGATTCCTCCCCACTGGAATCGACGAGGCGACTCGCCTCAAGGTCGAAGAGCTCGTCTATCGCCGTACATCTCGCTGATGTCACTGTTGCGATCTGTGTCATGCTCGGCTCGTGCGCGCGTTCGTTGATTTCTAGTCGAACCCGCCTCGAGTTCTCTCAGGCCTCAGACTTTGGGCTTCGAGGGTCGCGGCCGATTTGCAAAGTCACGGGTTTTCGAACCACCCACTGGACAATGCTGCGGCCGCGAAACGCTCTAGGAGTGTGTCGATGGCCCGCGTTGCTTTTTGAGCCTCATCCGAATTCATGGCTCGACCATCAAGCAGGCCACTCGTGACCGCCACCCGCCGCACTTCATCCATGATCGGGACGTAGGCACGCGGGAGTTTGAGCTGGTCGTTGACGTTGATCCAATCCCGAAGTTCGATCTCGGTTGGGGCAGGTGTGTTCGGTGATAACCACTTGCGCAGGGATTCAATCTGTTCGCTGAGGGGTTTGGTCGACTTCAAAACCTTGATGTCATTTGGGATGCGATATGCCGAGATTCCGAGCGCCAATACACAAGCAAAGGTGAGAACGGCTGCTGCAATGTCCGGACCCGATGTCCACGGGTCTCGCGCCAGACGGATACTCCCACGTTGCCGGAGTATCAGCCCGCACGCGACCCCGGCGATCAGGCCTCCAGCGTGCCCAATGGCGCTGATGCCAGGCGCAAAGCCGATTGCGATCAGAATGGCAGTCGACGTGAGAAGTTCACGTCGGAGTTCCGCAAGCATGGCACCGCGCGCGCGATAGATGAGGCCAAGCAACGCCCCGAGTATTCCGCAGGCTCCTGAACTGGCTCCGATGGTCACCGAGCCACCGCCTTGGAACCACCCTAAAGCCATGACCGCAGCTGCGCCACCAACGACGCCCATGAGATAAGCAAGCAAGGTGCTGCGTGGCATCGTAAGGGCATCGAGAAGGCGACCGAGCTGCAGGATGCTCATCGAATTCATGATCAGATGAATCAACCCGCCATGTAAGAAGGCCGAGGTGAACCAGCTTGTCCATGGTCGGGGGCCGGCGATTTCGCCCGGGTCCAACGCGCCGCAGACGACATATGCATAGGTCGTCATAGTCCCCATCGACTGAAGCGCGCCGAGCTCCTTTGCCGCAAGCGCTGCGAGTCCGTAGGCCAATACGATGGACCCGACGATAGTTGCCGGTACTGAGAAGGGCCATTGGCGGCCGAGTTGCCTGATCGTGCGGAGCATGGGGTAAGGGTAACGTGGGCTCGCTCGCTTCAAGAGTTGGCCCGCGCTTCTTGACGCCGATCCACCGTGCACGCACCATGCTTGCCGAGCAAGTTGGGGAGCCGATTGGAATTCTGTGTTCTAGGAAGCGGAAGTCGTGGGAATGCCGTGTTGGTTGCGACCAACTCGGTCCGACTCCTCGTCGATGCAGGTCTCAACCTGAAGGAGACCCAATCGAGGATGGACCAAGTGGGCGTCGGTGACCGACGCATCGACGGCATCCTGATCACGCACGAGCACCACGATCATGTCTCCGGCGTCGGAGTCGTGGCGCGAGGTATGGGAGCGACGGTGTGGTGCACAGATGGGACTCGCGCCGTCATCTCCGACCGTCTTAAGGGCGTGGAGAAGGTTCGAGGAATCGGCCACGCGACACCCTTCACAGTCGGCGATCTCGTAGTCGAACCCATTGCAAAGCCCCACGACGCCGCAGAGCCCGTGGGGTTTCTCCTTCATCACGAGGGCGAGACGTTGGGCGTGTTCACCGACTTGGGCTCAGTCGATGCGGTGGTCGGAGAAGCGATTTCGCGCTGCACGACGTTGGTCATGGAGTCGAATTACGATCCGAGAATGCTCGCCGATGGTCCGTATCCCGCACACCTCAAGGGGCGCATTGGGTCTGAATACGGGCATCTCGCGAACGCGGATGCTGCCAACGCCTTGGCGCGCTACGCCAATCTGTCCTTGCGTACTCTTGTCCTTGCTCATTTGTCAGAGCAAAACAACTCCGCGGAACATGTTCGAAGGGCGTTTACGCAGGCGACGGGTCCGAAGAGAACCGGCCTCGAACGCTGGGTTTCGTTTCAGGATCGACCGACCCGGCTCTTTGGGCGCGTGGCGACGGCCGGGGCCTAACTAGAGGACTTAGGGCCGGTGCCGTACAGCAGGTCGGCGACCGTACCGAGGCGGTGAGCCTCAAGCGCGAGAAGATCATCGAGTGCGATGAGATCTCTCAAGCGACCGTTGCGGTCAACCAGAGGCAGCCTTCGGACGCGCGCTGAACGCATGGCGGTTAACTGACGGTCGGAATCGGCATCCTCGGGAGCCGTGGTGGGGTTGGGGGTCATGACCTCGCCGACTTTGACGTCGAGCGGGTTGAGGCCCGCTGCAACCACTCGGATTGCAAGGTCACGGTCCGTCAGGATTCCGATTGGGCGATCTTCGCGATCTACCACGACGACGCAGCCGACCCGGCGTTGTTGCATACGCTGGGCGGCGGTTCTCACCGATTCGCCGACGGTGGCGACATCGACTTCGTGGCGCGGGAGTTTGGAGTTGGATGTCATGGCTACACCGGGAAGAACAGGGATCCATGTTGCTGTCTCGCCCCCCCGGCGAGAATCAGACGAGGTGCGTATTCGAAGTGGCCCATGTGGCCCATACGACCTGTCAATTCGACTGCTCCGGCGGCCGTGGGATGCGCCGCATGTCTATTGTCAGACTGGAATCAACCGATCGAGGCCGTGCTCGACCCATTCGCGCATACGGACGCGGTGGGCTTCAATCGCTTCCGCTGTTCCCTGACCAGGTCGGGTCAGATTGAAGTAGGTGAACAGCATCTCGGCAGCAAAACGGATGTCTGCCTGTGTGAGGTGGTCGGTGCTCATGACGGCCTGGTTGCCGCCGTAGAGGCTCCACTCACGCGACTTAACCCACCCCTTAGCCTCGGCATCCTTCCACAGCTGCGTGCCTGGGAACGGTGTGATGCCCGTGACGCCGAGAGTGCGCGCCGGAAGTTCGCCGAGGAGGAGGTAGGTTCCCATGATGGAGCGCCGAGTCTCCTGTGGAAGTCCAACGACCACGAGCAGGTGCGAGATGATCCCGTGCCGATCGGTCTCTGCCAGAATGCTCCGGATTTTCTTGACGTCGACGCCCGACTTTGCGCCTGATCGGAGGATTTCGTCGTCCCCCGACTCGAGTCCAAAGTTGATTCCCTTGCAACCAGCTTTTGCCATCGCTTCGAGAACTTCCGCGTCCAGGCAGTTGATGCGCGTCTCGCACCAGAAGGTGATGGGCAGGCCACGTGCGGAAATTTCGCGACAGATGTCGAGCGTACGCTTGCGGTCTAGCGTGAACGTTGCGTCTCGCATCAGGAAGTGGCGGTAGCCCGCGGCGACACATGCCTCGATCTCTTTGACAACATGGGCCGCAGAGCGGGCGCGCCATGCCTTACCCTGGGTCATCGGATAGGGGCAGTAATAGCCGCACGAATAAGGGCACCCGCGTGATGTCTGGATGGTGGTGAAACCGTCCTTCGGAAGCAGCGAATACGAGTAGCCCTCCTTCGGGAGGAAATGGCGGGCCGGGATCGGCAGTTGGTCGAGATCCTCGAGCTTCTCTTCGGGGGTCACCTCGACGTGGCCGTCAACGAGGCGAGCGGTTCCCCGGACATCGTCCCCGGAAATGACCCGTTCGATGGTGAGGTCACATTCGCCGAGGAGGACGAGATCGACTCCCGCTTCGAGAAGCAGGCGCTCGATGAAGCCACCTTGTGAAAGAACCGTTTTCGCAATGACGCGCACGCGACTCGCTTCCTTGAGCGTCTTGAGGAAGACGAGGTCCGCTTCGAACGTCGGCAAGTTGACGTCCGCAACGATGGCATCGACGTGAGTGCGGGCGAGATAAAAGAGGAGTTCGCCGACGGTGAACTCCATGAGGTTGCCGTCGATCACTTCGACTGGCCACCCCACATTCTCAAGTCGGGCAGCGAGCCATAGAAGGTCGAGTGGCTGGAACCGATCGTCGGACTCATGGACGAAGCCAAGTCCCCCCGCCATATCGCGAGACAACTTCATGCCTGCGGCAGGAGTGTTGAGAAGGACCGTCTTAAGCGGTCCTTCGACACGAAATGCACCGGTCCGGACCCGTTTCAGTCCGCGCGATGCCGCAAGTTCGATAACCGTTTGAGAAAACGTCCGAGTAGCGGCCCAATTCCACTCCGCAAAGGCGCGGGTCGGGACATAGGCGTAATGGATGCGTTCGGGGCTTTGTGGTCCGCCGAATGCAAGCGGCGGGATGGTGGTTGTCAAGCCAAACCCGCGAAGAGACCAAGCAACATCTCGAACCAGATCTCCGACGGTCGGTGTCGTGCCATCAGTGAGCGTGTAGATCCCAGAGCCACCGAATTGCACGGCGCTCAGCACGGCTTCGGCGGCATCGAGAACATGGAGAGGCTGCCACCGATGTTGATTCCATTCCGCAATCAGCGCGGTTGGATCCCCACCGTGGGCCGCGGCAAACAACGGCTCAACGATTCCTGGGTGTCCATCGCCGACCAAGTTGCTCATCCGCAGGATGAGGGATTCGAGCTTCGCGGCCGCAAAAGAATCGCTGAACGCAGTTTCGCCAAGGAGCTTCGACCGACCGTACTCCGTGTCGGGGTCTCGACCGGTGGCTTCTCCGGCTGGCAACGACGTTGGGAAGAGTGGTCCTGCTGCTGCGACACTCGAGATGAGGATGCCGCGCTTAGCTCCTGAACGGATGGCAAACTCGGCCGCGTGCTTCGAGCCTTGGACGTTGGTTCGTTCAAGCTTGGCCCATCCTGCGTCGTAGTCAATCAGCGCCGCTGCGTGAACGAGGACGTCGACGCCAAATCCCAATTTGATCCCGATCGGCTGATCTAAGTCCGCCTCGATGACTGTTACCTCGCCCGCTGGCAACGCCCCCAATCCGTCGCGATGACGGACAAGGGCGACGACGCGGTGTCCCGAAGCCACGAGGCGGGAAAGGAGGCGTCGGCCTAGGTAGCCCGTCGCGCCAGTGAGGAGGACGGTGTAGGGAGGTTGGTCCATCGGAATCAAGAGTTTATCACGGTGCTAGGATCGACCCGATGCGACGGCTCGTTCTCTTCGACATTGATGGCACCTTAATCCGGCCGGTTGGTATCGGACGACGGAGCATTGAAGGTGCTTTTACAGCCCACTATGGAACAACCGATGTGTTCGAGGGGTATGGGTTCCACGGACGCACCGATCCCGACATCATCGACGAAGGAATCCGCCGGGCCGGAGGGAAATCCGAGGATCACGCGTCGATTCTCGCTGCCTACCTTGCCAATCTCTCGCGTGAGGTCTCGGCAGCACCGAGTCTCTTGTTGCCGGGTGTCCGGGCAGTCCTGGATGAACTGTCGTCGATGCCCAACGTCATGGTCGGCCTAGTGACCGGAAATGTGCGTCGCGGCGCGGAAATCAAGCTGGCCAAAGACGAGATCACGGACCATTTCATGGTCGGTGCCTACGGGTGCGATTCGCGGCATCGCGGCGAGTTGGTGCGCATCGCGCGCGCGCGTGCCGCCGAACTTGGCCACCGCCCTGCGGGGCCACGCGACGTGGTGATGATCGGCGACACCGAAAACGACGTGCTCGCAGCCCGATATGGCGATGCGGTGGCCGTGGCTGTCGCCACTGGCGGCTGCACGTACGAGACCCTCGCAGCCCTGGATCCGGATCACGCTTTTACGGCGATGGACCCGCCCTCTGCATTCCTTGAGGCGATCCTCGGATGACGCTTCATGTCGGACTGGACCTCACCTGCCTCGAGGTTGCGGAGGAAACGGGAGTCGAGCGCTACGCGCGTCGACTCGCCGAGACTCTTCCTCGTGTTGCGCCGGAACTCACGGTGTCAGTGATTACGCGTGAAGGGCACCCCGCTCCTCGCGTAAGCGAACCAGGGCGATTAGTGTCTGCCCGACCCGGGCCAGGCCGCGCCCTGTGGCGCGAAACTGTGTTGCCGCAGGTGGTCGCGGCGGAGGGCATCCGTGTGCTTCACGCGCCGGTCGCGGCGATGTCGCACTTCGCATCTGCTCGCAAGGTCGTGACCGTGCATGACCTTCCGGCTCCGGGGCAAGTCCCTGGAGAAGGTGGCATGTTGTCGCCGCATCGACTTCGCGTTTTTCACGCACTGGCAACCGCGCACGCGATTGTCGTTCCCTCGCGATCGACTCGTGACACACTTTGCGCTTTGGCGCCGAGCGCGGCGTCTCGCGTTCACGTGATTCCGCATGGAGTTGATAGCGATTTTCGACCGGTTGGACCTGCCCTCGCGCGCGACCGCTATGGCATGAGCGCGCGTCCCTATGTCCTCGCGCTTGGCACCATCCGACATCGAAAGGACCCGATTACGATCGTGCGCGCATTTGCCGAGCTCCGCGATTCAAGCATGGCGGGCCACGCTCTCGTGCTGGCCGGGAAACATCAGTCTGGCTTGGACGAACTCCAAGACGAGATCTGCCATTTGGGCCTTGAATCGGACGTGTTTCTGCCAGGCTATGTCGCGCGGGAAGATCTCCCTGACTTGTTTCGAGAAGCGTCGGCATACGTGCTTGCATCGAAACTGGAAGGCTTCGGAATCCCCCTGATCGAAGCGATGGCATCGGGGACACCCGTGGTTGCCGCTCGAACTTCAGCGATCCCAGAGGTTGCGGGTGACGCCGCCGAGTACTTCGAAGTTGGCGATCCACATTCCCTTGCGTTGGCACTCGATCGCGTTCTTCGAGACCGGCACCGGCGGGATGATCTTTCGGCGCGTGGATTCGAGCGCGCCCGCGATTTTACATGGGACTCATGCGCGCGGCGTCACGCTGACCTTTACCTCAGCCTCGTGTGAGAACGGGCGGGAAAGGTGTTGATTCAAGTGGACGAGGACCCGCAGGGGCCCCTTAGGTAGCCGACAGGGCGCTGGCACTGACGCCAACGCCCTCGTCGGTCTCAAAGTAAAGACTCGAACTATCAGCCGTTCGGTTTGTCTTCCTTTTTGGCCGGCTTGTCTTCTTTCTTCGCCGGTTTGTCTTCCTTCTTGGCCGGCTTGTCTTCCTTCTTCGAGGTCAGCTTGTGGACGAATGCGTCGCCCGCGTCACCCTTCTCGGAGAACTTCTTGGCGCAGTCGTTGCAGCAGACTTTGAACTCGTAACCCTTGTAGGTCACGGTGACAGCCTTGTCGTTGAGCTTCTCGCCGGTGACCGGGCACGTTGCCGACTCGAGCTTCTTGGTCTCGGGATACGCCTTGGCGTAAGTCGCTTCGACGTCTGCGCCGGCCTTCTTGAGGCAGCCTTTGCAGCACAGGTAGACGCGGCCCTTGGGGGTGTCTACGAAGAACTCTTTCTTGGCCGGCTTCGACATGACGGTGCAGTCCTTGTTCATGATGGTGGACTGCGCGATCGCCGATGAGGCAAACAAGGACACGAACAACGCGAGGGCAAGGAATGAACGCATAGTGATCTCCGGTTGTTGGAGGCCTCATGGCGTAATCCGCCATGGTTTGCCTCCGTTGGGTTCAAGATCATACGGACGCGCCGTTTCTGTCATCCGTGGATTTGTTTGATTCTCGGAACGATTTCTCGTTGAGGTAACGGAAAGGACTTCAGGTGGTCGAGGCCACCGGACCCTCGATCCGTAAGACGAGTCCGGATCCCGATTCGACCATCCATCTAAAATGCCATAAAGTACTATTCTGAATATGGTTATGTCGAAATTGAATGCGCATGTACTAGGCGGCCTGCGCTAGATCCTCGGAGGGAGTTAGAGTTTCAGTCTTCTTGTGAGCATCTCGTCCCTCAATGTTCTGCCGAGTCTCTCGGCCGCCACTAACCCCGGAGTGGCGTCGGCGTTAGCCCCATTCTCGTTGATCTGGTGGGTGTCCGGGCTGTTCTTGGCTCTGGCCATCGCGGGTGAAAGCGCCATACGCAATCGGCGGCGTAATCGCCTGCAGGACATGGTTGAAGCGCCACGGCTGAAGCGCATCGACGCGTTGCTTGAACGTGAATTCGAGCTCATTGACTCGATGGTGATCGTCCGGCTTGTCGCGTTCACCGTCCTGATCGTTGGGACCGGAATTGGAGGCGAGGGCGCTCCGTCAGAGCTTGGAGATGCCGTCAAGCGCCTCGGCGCGTTTCTCGCGGTCGTCATCATCGGGCTATACGGGACGCTTCGCGAAGCCGTGCGACGCAAGCCTGAGCGCGGTCTCCTCCTCTTGTTGCCATTCATTCTCGCGACGGATTTCGTCCTTACTCCGGTCCGATGGGCCATGTCGCGACTTGGGTCGGGCTTGGCGCGCATCGTGGGTGTACCCGAGGACAAGGTCGATGATGCAGCCGAATTTCGCGACGAGGTGCTCGATGCGATCAGCGAAGGTGAAAAAGACGGCGTCCTGCGGAAGGACGAGGCCGCGATCTTTCACAACTTGATCGGCTTTCGAGATCGACCGGTTGCGGAAGTCATGACGCCGCGGACGCGCATGGTTTCGTTACCCGTTGAGACGCCCTTTCCAGAAGCCATTCGTCAGGCGCATGAAATGGGCCATTCCCGGGTGCCGCTGCATGAAGGCACCGTTGATCGAATCGTCGGAATCCTATTCGTCAAAGATCTCCTAGCGCATGTCGGCAAACCGGCCCATGAGTTTCCGACTCTCCGTTCGATCATGCGACCCGCAATGTTTGTGCCGGAGAGCAAGCCGGTGCCTGAACTCCTGCGTGAACTCCGATCGGGTCGGGCGCATCTAGCGGTCGTCGTCGATGAATACGGAGGCACCGCAGGAATCGCGACCATTGAGGATCTGATCGAAGAAATCGTTGGTGAAATTCACGACGAACTCGACACCGAGGAGGCTGCGGCGCCAGCCGACATTGTGATGCATGGCGACTACGAGGCTGATGTGGCGGCGACCGTTCGGGTCGACGATCTCAATCGCAAAATGGGTGTTGGGCTTCCGGAAGACGAGTCGTACGACACGCTCGGCGGCTATGTGTATTCGCAGCTCGGGCGGATCCCGAAGTGTGGCGAGGCGCTCGAGAAGGATGGCGTGGTGATTACCGTGGTGGATGCTGATGAGCGACGCATCTCACGCCTTCGGATTCGCACGGCGGCTGAGTGACCGTGTCGCAGAAGGACCCCGGGGAAACGACGCTTGCGTTAGTCCTGAAGCGTCAGGATTACAGCGAGAATAGTCAAATCGGACGCTTGATGACTCGAACACGAGGCCGAGCCTCTGTTCTTGCCAAGGGCATCCGAAAGCCCAATCCGGATTTGCTCGGTCCGCTAGATCTCGCGCAACTTGGCGAAGCTACGATCAAATGGCGCAAAGGCGACAGCCTGAACCTGTTGACGCGCTGGCGGGTCGTTACTGGTTTCCCAGGGCTGCGAGACGACTTGAACCGATTTCACGCCGCGTGTCATGTCACCGAGATCCTTCACGAAGGTCATAGGGATCAGGATCCCGATACGGCTCGATTCGATCTAGCGGTCGAAACGCTCGCCGGGCTTGAGGTGTCGCCGCCCACATCCGTCGCCGCCGTCACGGCACGGTTCGATCTCCGGTGGTTGGGATATGCGGGATTTGCGCCGATGCTCGAAGGTTGTGCCTTGTGCCGCAAGAAGGCTCCTGAGAAGGCTGCAGTGAAGATCTCGCCGGGACGCGGGGGAGTTGTCTGCAGCAGTTGCCTACAGGGGTCGACTCCTGGCCTAATACCTCTTGCATCGGCGCCACGCCGACTTCTTCTGACAGCACGCGACGCACTTATTGCGGATGCCGTGGCGCTCAGCGTCTCGGACTCGGGGGCCCTCGCCATGCGAGCCGTCCTAGATGCCTGTCTCGAGAACGTGCTGGAGAAGGAACTCTGCGCAGCGAGGTTCCTACGCCCGGAGAACCCCTTGTCTCAGAAGGCCAGCGACGAGTTGGAGTAGGACGAGTCTTCCGTGACTTCACGGACCATGTACGGGAGGATCCAGGCGGGCATGGGGGCAAGTGACTCAGGCGTCGGCAACTCGACTTCGGCGAGGACTAGTTCGCGGTCGGTGAAGACATCGACTTCCCAGAGAAACCCGACCTCTTGCACCAAGTAACGCAGTTTCGTTACACGCCGTCCGACGGTCAGTGGCCAGAGGTAGTCGAACAGCTCCGCGTTGGTCTGCTCTTCGATCTCGATCTTGACGAGCCCCGACCCCGATTTCACGGTGCGAAAGTACCGAGCGCTTCCGTCTTCGTAGCTCGTCATCCGAAGTCGTTCCTTGAGTTTTTTCCCAGGAATCCAGCCCTGCTTAACGACCAGCTTTGGGGAATCTAGGACCGACGGCGGAGTTCCTGACAGCAGGAATTTTCGTTCGATTTCATATCCCTCTTGGGGCAAGTGCGGGCTCCTAAGTTCGGCGCTTTTGAGTCGCTGGCGTGTCGTGAGCATTGTACTAAGGAGCGGGACTCGAATTTCATCTCGATAAGCTGACATGCACGTGTGAGCCGAGTTAGGGGGTACTTGTCATTTGTCGTCCTTGACCCCCTCCCTCCACGGTCCTAGGATCGATCTCGGTTGAGGGACGGTGATTCGATCGCTTCCACTTTTGGGGGGTGCGAGCCGCCTTGACCCTCCGGAGTCCCATGCGCCCTCGATCCTCACTTCTTCTACTTGCGCTACTCCTTGGCGTCCTTTCGGGGTGCTCGGCCCTCGGGCGTAAGGCGAATCAGTCTCTTCCAGAGTTCCTCCGATCCGATCCCGGGCGCGAAGAGAAAGAAAAGCTTGCGGTACTTCGTCGTGGTCGCATCGAAGTGACACCAGAGCAGCGTGTTGCGCAGAAGGCCGCGTTTGATGGAGCCAAGGCCGCGTTTGACGCCAAGGACTTCGAAGAAGCCGGCGACCTTTTCGAGGAGTTTGTCGAGGACTTTCCGGCCTCCGAATACGACGAGGTTTCGCGGTACTTGTGGGTGGAGTCCACGTTCCTCGACGGCGACTACGGCAGGTGCTTCACGGCATGCAAGTCTTATGCTCTCAACCACAGCATTTCAGATCGATCTAAGGTCATCGAAGAGCACGCCTACGTATCGGGACGCGAGTACATCGAGGGGCGGATGTCATCGTTCTTTGGGATCTTCTCGAATCGTGGGCGCGGCGTCGAGATCATGAAGTGGATAGTTTCGACTTACCCTAATTCCGCCCGCGCCGCGGATGCACAGTGGCAGCTTGCGAGGTACTTCGTGGAAGACGAAGACTGGGAGTTAGCCACGCCAGCATTCGATCTCCTCGCACAGAATTACACCAACTCCGAGTGGTACACGGCTGCGCGGTACTACCAGGGCTACTGCCGTTATCGGCGAGTCAAGGGCGACTACTACGATCCAAAAATCAACGCGGATGCGCGCGAACGCATCGTCACCTACATCAAGGATTTCCCACAAGGCGAATGGCGGGATGATGCGTTACGCATGCTGCAATGGCTCGAGTCCATTGAATCCGATCGCATGTACAAAGTCGCCGATTGGTATGAGAGTATGGGCAAGGCTTACAGTGCCCGTTACTACTACTTGAAGCTTGTGGCGGACTGGCCCAAATCGAATGCTGCAGACCGAGCGCGTCTGCGGATCGCGGCGCTGGTTGACGTGGTTCCTGAAGTTGCTCAAGAGCAACTTGAAGCCGAAGAGCGGCGATTGGCGGTTGCACGAGGCCGGGGACCGGCCTCGCGCGCGTCCACAACGGACTCTCGTCCGACGGTGATCGAACCCAAAACGTCGTCCGAATCTCTTCCGTCCACCCGACCTAGTGGGGGATCGAATTGATCCGATTCCGTCGAATCGTGCTTGCGCTCTGTGTCGCCGGCTGTGGCTACTCGACAGGCTCTCTGATGCCCGAGGGTGTCAGCACCATTGCAGTTCGCATGGGCACCAACGACACGTTTTACCGTGGCGATGAGATTTCGCTGACTCGCGAAGTGACACGACAGTTAATGCGGCGCACGGATGTGACTGTTCGTGACCTAGCGCACGCCGAGGCCGTCCTTTCGACGCGCATTCTCCGCATTGGTCGTGCGCCACTCGTCGTCGATCGGAAGGAAGTGACACTTGAAGAAGGTGTCATCGCCGAGGTTGAAGTCGTGCTTGCAGAGCGAACCACGGGGCGCGTGATTTCGCAGTTCAAAATGACGCGACGTGCCGAGGGCATCCGCGACCGTGGGGAAGATCTTGAGGCCGTTCGCGCCAAGCTCATGCGTGAGCTCGGCGAGGACATCGTCCTCGAACTTCAGAAGGCGACATTCGTACGCGCCGACGCGACCCGGAGCGGCTGAAGCCGCCATGCGTCGATTCGATCTCCCACTTGGGCGTGGTCGCGTGCTCGATGCGGGTGGCCCGACGGCCATCATGGGGATTCTCAACATCACGCCGGATTCGTTCAGCGATGGCGGGTCCTATGCTGATCTCGAAGAGGTCGTTGCCGCGGCGAAGCTCATGGTTGCTGCGGGGGCATTGGTCCTCGATGTCGGAGGCGAGTCGACACGGCCGATGGCGGACGCGATTTCCCTTGAGCACGAACTTCGTCGGGTTGTTCCGGTCGTGCGCGCACTCGTCGAGCGCATCGGCATTCCTATCAGCGTCGACACAACCAAGGCTGCCGTGTTTGATGAAGCGTGGCGAGCCGGCGCATCGATCCTCAACGACGTCAGTGGGTTGAGTGAGGATCCCTCGTTGTCCCAAGTGGTCGCAAGAACCGACGCCGCCGTCATCCTCATGCACCGTCGTGGAAATCCAAGAACGATGCAATCGATGGCGAACTACAACGCTGTCGTTACGGACGTCGTCGCGGAGCTCGCGTTGGCGGTGAGCCGGGCAGAGTCTGCAGGGATTGACTCAAGGCGCGTCATCCTTGATCCCGGGCTCGGTTTCGCAAAATCCGCGGAGCACAATTTAGCCTTGCTCGCGCAACTTGATCAGCTGCGCATGGGGCGGTACCCGCTTTGTGTTGGGCCGTCGCGTAAGGCTTTCCTTGGTGTGTTGACCGGGCGAACCGACCCCAAGGATCGTGATGTAGCGACTGCGGTTGTCGTGGCTGGATGTGCAAAGGCCTCGGTTGAACTCGTACGCGTTCATCACGTCGGGTTCGCCGCCGACGCCGTGAAAGTTGCAGAGGCCGTGAGCGCAGCCGGAGTTCTTCCATGAACATGGACTGGCTTCGGACGGCGATCGAGATCCTCATCCTGTCGATGGTCATCTACGCCTGCATTCGCTTCTTGCAGGAGACCCGGGGATCAGGAGTTCTCAAGGGGTTCATTTTTGTCGTCGTAGTCTTCCTTGTCGGCGGCATTTCGCTTGCAAAGGCCCTCGATCTCCAGCGTATTCAGTGGATCGCTGATCGAGGAATGGCTTTTGTCGTCATCGGGCTTCTCGTGGTCTTTCAGCCTGAGTTGAGGCAAGCCTTGGTTTCACTCGGTGACTCCGAGTTCCTTCTCGGGCTTTCTCGCGTCAGCAAAGGTGCGACGGAGGAGCTTGTGACTGCGGTCGACCGACTCGCCAAGCGGGGGCTTGGCGCGATCATCGTTGTAGAAGGCGGGGACGGATTGGGAGGCCTGATCGAAGGGCCAGCGGCTGTTCGGGTTGACGCGGCGGTCGGTCCGGCGCTGATCGTGTCGATTTTCTCCAAGGATTCTCCGCTCCACGATGGCGCCCTTTTGTTGCGCGGCGAGAGAATTGTCGCAGCAGGTTGCATGCTGCCGTTATCCGAGAACGCGACGTTGGCTCGAACCCTTGGTACACGACACCGAGCCGCTCTCGGAGTGACCGAAGATTCAGATGCGATTGCGATTGTGGTGTCGGAAGAAACACAGCGTATTTCCGTCGCCCGACGCGGTAAGTTGGAAACCGGAGTTTCGCTCGAACGCCTCAGGGAAGTGCTACTTCTTCCCGTGCCTCCCGAAGATGCGACAGATGTGACGGAGGGGGCATGAGCACCGGCAATCAACGTTTGACTCGTACGAGCGAACGTCACGGGTTCGTCCGCGGGCTCCTCACGGACCACCTTTTCCCAAAGATCCTCGCGATCATTCTCGCGAGCGTTCTGATCGCGATCATTGACCGCGAACAGCAGGTGACGCTGTTTGACGGCGAAGTCGATGTGGTGGTCGCCGATGCCGCGGCGAGTCGCCCGACATCGGCATTGCGTCGCGAATTGCTGCTGACTCCGGAAGGGAACGTCGCCGTTCGGAGAGTTGACACACCGCGCGCGAGGCTAGTCATTCGCGGGCCGCAGAGGCTTGCGGGTAGCCTCAAGGACACGCGCCGCGTGTCTGCGAGCGTGGCCTTGCGCGAATCGTGGCTACAGCGCGCTCCTGGCGAGCGCGGCAACGAGACTCCACGGGCAATCGACGGCAAGGACGTCGAAACGGGGCTCGGCACTGTCACGGCGGAGTTATTCCCGCCGGTGCAGGTGATCCTTGATCGCTTGGCAACCCGAGAAGTGAGGCTCATTGGTCAAGCGTTCGACGTCGCCGGGACCCTGACGGCAAAGGTCGCAATTGATCCGCCCACAGCGCGCGTGCTCGGTCCGGCGTCTTGGCTTGAGGGTCCAAGTGCAATTTCGGAGGCGATGCTGCAGATCCCGTGTGGGGGGCGAACGTCGGACTTTAAGACCGTCCTCAACTCGTTGCCACCCGAGTTCGGTCAGAAGTTCATTCGTTTCGACGCTCGCCAGGTGATTGAGGCCACGGTCAGTTTCGTCCCCGCCGAAGACGCATCGATTGAGGTGCCGCGGGTCGCACTGCGTCTGGCCGTGTCACCGGGAGCGAACTGGCGATTTGTGCTGCCCAAGCCGCTCGACAGCGAGAGGCCCGTCGTGACCGTTCGGTTGTCGGGCGCTCGTTCCATCGTCGACGCATGGCGCGATCCTTCTCGTTTGGAGGAACTCCGTAGAATGTTGCGCGCTGAGATCGACACCGATCGCCTTGTCGCGCGCGCGGCGGTCTCAGAAGGAACCCGAGTGCTTGCCGCCGAGTCGGTTTCGGTGGAGGTCTTCAGAATTCCGACCGGCCTCAAGTTGCAGAGTGTCGAGCCAAGTCCCGTGGAAGTCACCGTGATTCGTTCATCGAACTAGGGGGGCGAGTTGAGTCGCAAGTATTTCGGAACCGATGGCATTCGAGGTCTCGCGGGCGTTGGGGCTCTCACACGCGAACGTGTCGAGGCCTATGGCCGTGCTGCTGGTGCCTACGTGGCGTCAATGGGTGGCTCACGCCGCATTCTGATTGGTCGCGACACACGCACGTCGGGCCCCTGGATGACCGATGCCCTAGCGTCTGGATTCCTTGGGGCGGGAGTTGCCGTGTCCGACGGTGGGATTCTCACGACGCCTGCCGTGCAGTGGATCGCGAGGGAAGAGGGCTTCGATCTCGCCATTGTAGTTTCGGCGTCACACAATCCTGCGCCGGACAATGGCATCAAGTTCTTTGGACGTGACGGCCGCAAATTGCCCGACGCGGATGAGATCCGGATTGAGACACTCATTGATCAGGACCCCGGCATCGTCGCGGCGCCTCGGGCGCTCCGGAGCAAGGATGAAGGCGCATCGCATCGCTACGTCGCAGCTATGCGTCAACGGCTAACGAAGCTGTCCCTCGTAGGTCGCACGTTGATTCTCGACTGTGCGCACGGCGCCGCGTCTTCCATCGGACCGGAGCTCCTGAATGCGCTGGGTGCGTCCGTCGTCGTTGTGAACGCGGAGCCGACAGGACACAACATCAACGACAACGCGGGAGTCGTCGCGGTTGAAGCGATGGCGCCACTGGTCAGACGGCATCGCGGGGCGATTGCGATTGCACTTGATGGAGACGCTGATCGAGTCTTGATGTTGGACGAAGATGGCAAGCTGCGCGATGGCGACGCCATCATGGGCATCCTTGCTCGGGATCTCGCAGCGCGAGGTGAACTCGTCGACCGTTTGCTTGTGACAACGGTGATGTCAAACCTAGGTCTTCACCACTTCGTAAAGAACGATGGCATCAAGCTTGAGATCACGCCGGTAGGTGATCGCTTTGTGTCTCAAAAGATGGACGAGATGGGAGCCGTTCTCGGTGGCGAGCAGTCGGGGCACATCATTTTTCGCGAAGGCGCCCGCTGGTCGGGCGACGGACTTTATGCGGCCCTTCGTGTTCTAGAGGTGATGACGCGCCGTGACATGGCGCTGGCCGAGCTCGCGCGTGAAATGGAGACCTTCCCTCAGGTGCTTAAGAATATTCACGCGAAAGCCAAGGTTCCCATCGCAGCAATCGCAGGATTGCCCGAGGCCATCGCGGCAGCGGAGCAGGAAATGGGCAGTGAGGGACGTGTCCTCATCCGATGGTCGGGGACCGAGCCTCTGCTTCGCATCATGGTTGAGGGGCGACGGCGCGATATGGTTGATCGTTGGATGGCGCATCTCATGGGTGTCGCCACAGAATCTCTGACATAAGTCGACATCATGTCTCACGCGTCTTCCTTTGCAGATCGCATTGCGCGGCTTCCCGAGCTCGGCGTAGGCATCTCGACTGAGTTTGGCGCGAGTCGGTCGGGCGTCGATCCGCTCGAGTTGCGCAGCTCGCACGGAGAGTTTGCTAGGTTCCTGGAGATCGGAGCCGATCTCGATCGCGGCATGGACGCCACGGCGCAGGCTTGGATCTCGACGGGCGCACCGACGACCTATCACTTCCTTGACGCGAATCTCGAAGACCCATCGAGTCTGACGAACGACTGGATGAACTCAACGGCGGCACTCGCCCGGCAGGCTAATGCGGTTTGGCTTTGCGGCGACGCCGGACTCTGGCATGCGGGCGCAAGAGATCGCGGCCATGGGCTTCTTCAGCCACCGATTCTCGAGCCCGCATCTGCTCGCCTGATGGCCGAGTCCGTCGTGCGTCTGCGCGAAGCCACTGGATTCGAGGTGCTTCCTGAAAACCCTCCTGCGCATGTCTACCTCGGGCGCCTTCACCTGCTCGACTATTGGGCCCGTGTTGCGGATCACGCGGATTCGGCGATTCTCATCGACCTCGCGCATCTCGCCGTTTACCAGCGAGTGACGGGACATGCGCCACTCGACGGCTTCACCGACTTCCCTTGGTGGAGGGTGGTTGAAATCCATGTTGCCGGAGGTTCACCCTTCCGTCACGCCGGGAAGATCTTCGTTGATGATGACCACGGAGTGGAGCCCCTCCCCGAGTTGTGGGACATGCTGGACTTCGTGATGGGCCGCGCGAATAATCTGAGGGCGGTGGTTGTCGAGTGCGAACGCAATCCGATCCAGCAAGTTGTTCCGCTTTTCCAACGCGTGGTAAATGCTTGGAATGCCTCCGCGCCTACGCGTCAGCCCCATGCACGTGCTGCATCGACGCAGCTGGTTCGCTCAGAAGACCCCACACCAACACTCGCACCGAACGCTCTGATGCCGCTCCAGCGGTTTCTCTTCCGTTGTGAGCTTGACGTTGGCCTTGCAAGGGCGTGGCGGGCGGGTGATTCGGTTTCGAGACAGGGGGACGGCCTCGAACCCATTGCGCGTGATCTGCTGATCGCAGCGCCAATCGAGGGTGTCACTGCTGATCACGGTGGTCGTCGTGCGGCGCAAGTGTTGGGGAACGCCAGTCTCGAGTGTTCGGCAACGGTCGCACTTGCGATGGATCATCAAGCGGACCCTGGATTCGTCGCGGAGTTTGTTCGAACGGACCATTTTCACAACACGGTTGCGTCACAAGGGAGGCTTCCCATCGGTTTCGCTTCCTATGCGGTCGAACGAGTGAAGACGCGCGACGATCGATTCTTAAAGAGCGTGGCTTATCTCGAGCAAGCGCTTGTCAGTGTTCGGCGTACATCGCCGGGGCCGCGGCCGTCGAAGGGAACGCTCGGGGTCTCGGGGGCCGTCGCGGTCGTCGCGTGTCCCGAAGGCACACTCGATGGATGGCTCGCTGTCTTGGCGGCGCTCAGAAACGGCAAGCTCAATGGCTTGCCGCGACCCGAGCTTGGCGACGAAGATGAGTTCATCCTTTTGTCTCCGGGGGCCTGCATCGACGCATTCAAAGTCCCGACGGGAGCCGCAGAAATACTGGATCCAGGGACAGCATCGCTGCTGCGTGCGGCGGCGATTTCTCCGCTTGCGGAAGAGGATCTTCTCGCGATCGCCCGCGACTTTGAGGTAGACGTCGCCGAAGTGCGCGAACTTTCGGCAAGTTTGGTGCGCGATGGCGTGTTGCTCGCGGGTGACTCCGCGTCATGACGGACGGTCTCGTGGATTACTGGCGACTCCTCGCCGCGTCATTTCGTGACGGAGACGCCGGTCGTCGTGCGACGGAGCGCTTGGGTGCTTCCCTTGCGCCGATTCTAGAAGTCATGGTCGCAGTGTGTTCAGAAGATGTTGCGGTGACGCCACGCGATCTCGACGGCGAGCGCGTGCGCGAGATGCTGACAAGCCATCTACCCGCACGTGTGGGTGGGTCCGAGGCTTGGCTTGATGATGTCCCCGACCTTCTCGAAGAGTTTCTGCTTTTTTCAATCGCGCAGCAGCCGGGCGTCAGTCCATTCGAGATCGTCATGGCTGTCGGAGCCGCACGGTCGGCCTTCCAGACCGCGTGCGCCGACCCGACGCGCGGGCGACGTCGCAGTGATGCTCCGCAAGTCCCGTTCAAACGCCCTGGCACTAAGCTCGGACGGAACGACCCGTGTTTTTGTGGGTCGGGCAAGAAGTACAAGGTCTGCTGCGCCAAGCTCTTTGATGGCTGACCGCGCGTTGCATGAGTCTTCGCTAGCATTCATCTCCGATGTCCGACTCCAAGATCCGAATTCTCCCCTGGCTGTGGCACCCCACGAATCTAGTGTCCTCCTGGTTGCTTCGCCTTCGCCATCGTGTGACGGTCGTTTCGCACGGTCGTCGACCGACTGGTGCTGTGCTCGTTGCCGCGAAACATGGATCAGGGTGGGATATCCCCGCTATGTCGTGGCAGGTACACGCGTTGCTCGGGCTTCGATCCAACTTTCAAATGGGTTCATTTGTCGGCTATGCGGTGCTTGGAAGGATCGTGCCGCTCCTCCGAGTCTGCGGAGGTTTCCCTGTGATGCGCCCGAAGGAGATCCTCCGACTCAAGGAACGCCGCGGCCTGACGAAGGATGAAGCCATGCAGGTCATGGCTTCGATCAATGCGGAGGCAGATGACGTGCGGCGCGAGATCCTTGATCGAGGACAACCGCTCGTTTTCTTTCCCGAGGGGACGCGCGACAATGATCACGTGCGACCAATTCGAGGGACGCATGAAATCGAGTCAGCTGTGGCTGCTTCCGCGCGCGGAGTGTCTGTCGAAGTCTGGCCGGTGTTGCTTCGCTATGGCCCGCCCACGTGGCGGCGCGACCTTAGAATCGACTTCCTCGAACCGTTTGGTGTCGCAGGCCTAACTTCAAATGAGATTGCCGAGCGCATCCACGCCGCGTGGACCACGGCATGGCACGCATCTGCGTCCGATGGATTTCGCGGTAGAGTCTCTCCATGAAGGGTCTTCGCAAGGGTGTTTCTCTTGTCGCGCACCAACCCGTAAGCGGGCCGGTGTTTGCTCGATCCGTCATCGTGTTGATCGATTACAGCTCATCGCGTGGAGCAACGGGCTTGGTAATGAACAAACCGACGCCGCTTCGAATAGGCGAATTGGTCGGTTCGATGAAGGGGCTCAATTTTCGACACGACGTCGTGTGGATCGCAGGCCCAGTTCAGCCGGAGGTTGCCTGGGTGGTCCATAATCGCGGAGATCTCGATTCGTCTGGGTCACTCATTCGCGACGGCCTGTGGCTTGGAGGCGATCTCCAGCTCCTCACAAACGTGGCGCACGCGTCGGCTCGAGACCCTGCTCCAAGTTCTTTTCGATTTATGCGCGGCTACGCAGGGTGGTCCAAGGGCCAACTTGAAGACGAAATCAACGAGGGATCATGGGACGTTGTCGACCTTGAGACCGAGACGTTGCTCGGAACACCGGCAGAGGATCTCTGGGACGACGCGATGGCCAGAGCCGAGTTGCCGTTCCCACTGCCGCCGAATTCGCTGTCTGGTTTCCGATCCAACTGATTCATGGCATTCGAACTTCATTATCACCCGGGCTACTTCAGTGAAGGAGTGAAGCGCCTGTTCCTTAAGTTGGAATCAGGTGCCACGCTCTTTCGGATGCGAGATGCGAAAGCGTCTACAGAGGGCGTTGCCTATGCGGGAGAGGCCCTCTACGACTGGCTCTCGTCCCCGAACCTCGGTGAGTTGCGTCGTGCCACCGCGAGCTTCACGGCCGACGGCGGCGGCCCGACATTCATTGGCGAATTGATCACACTTGGTCGTTCTGCTGAAAGGTCTATCGCGATCGTTTCATGGCCTGAGACGATTCAGGTCGGCGGGACAGATGTCGAATTGGGGTTTATGGGACTCGGCTGCGCGGCATTGGCCGTCGAGGCCCAGGGAGCAGCGATTCTTGGAAGGGATCTCGGCAGGACGGCGCCTTCGGCCGAATGCGGATCGATCGCGGACGAAGTGCTCGAGAAAGTCGCGCAGAGGAATCAGGGAATCCTGTTGTTTCTGACGACTGCGGACACGGCCCGTAGTCTGGGCGAAGTCGCGGGATATTCATCCGCCCCACTTGCCAACTTGTTTGAGTACCGGCGGTTCAACCCTTAGGGCCGATGAAGGCATCGCGATAGTAGCGGAGTTCAGCGACGGACTCGTGTATGTCAGCCATCGCATCGTGAAGGTTCTTTTTGGATGGCGGCTGGTAGCGGGTCGGGTGCCAACGCCGGAGTACCTCTTTGAACGAAGAAACATCGATGTTTCGGTAATGCACGAAGTCGTGCACGGAACGCATCCCGTGCCACAGGAATTGGCGGTCGTTCCAAATGGAATTGCCGCAGAGCGGCGATGAGCCAGGTGCAACATGTTGCTTCAGGAACTCGACGGTCTGCGATTCAGCCTCTGAGCGCGATGTCACCGAAGCCCGAACCTGATCCAAGAGTTTGGATTTCGTGAACATGTCGCGGGACCAGTCCGACAGCGAGAGGAGCTCCTCTTCAGTCGCATGACACACAATGTTGGGCCCTTCGGCAACCAAGTTGAGATCACTGTCGGTCACAAGGGTTGCGATCTGAATGATCTTGCAGCGCAGAGGATCAAGTCCGGTCATCTCGAGGTCGACCCAAACAAGGCGTTCGTTGCGGGCAGTCATGACGCGGAAGTTAGCACCGAGCGCAGGGACGAGTCAGGGCTTCGATAGGAGTTCCTTGGCGAAGCGAATCGGCACACCTAGATTGGATCCGCCGAAGTCACGGACAATGGCGAATGCGACACCTATCACGCGGCCATCGGGTCCGAAGATGGGACCGCCCGATCCGCCGGATGTCGTGTCGGCATCGAAGACGAGTTTCGAAACGCCGACATCGTTGAGGGCGCCCTGTGTCGCGACAGGTGCGACGGCTCCGCGGCTTGCGAGACCCTCTAAGACTTCGGAAAGCGAATTGGCTGTTGCGGTCACTGCTTCTGCGACATCCTGTTCAGCCTTGGCCAAGAGGGCCTTCACTCCAGTCGGGTAGCCAAGCAGCACAATGCGACGACCGCGCAGTGACTTGGGGTCGGCTTCGCTGAGAGGAAGCGGAAGGAGTCCATCCGCTTTGACGGACATCAGTGCCACGTCGATCTCGTCCGCACGCAGGCGAATGCTCTTGGGGTCGATGTCGATCGGCTTGCGACTAGGAAACACGGCCACAAGACGCAGCCACTCCGGCGAGCAACCGGCGCTAATTGCCGCCTGGGCGGAGTCGTTCTTCCACCATGGCTGTGCGACATGCCGGTTGGTCACGAGGATGCCGTCGGCTGTGATGATGAACCCGGAGCCCGTGTACTCGAGTTCAATGCGGTCGCCATCCCGGTCTTTGAGCCACACTCCAGCCGACGTCTTGAATCCAACCGACCCGTGGATGAGCGCCACCGACTTAGAGTCTTCCTCTAAGACGTGCTTGAGTGCGGCATCATTCTTGATCATGTCGTCGATGGCGACGGCACGTGCCGAGAACTCTGCTCGAAGAGTCTCGAGGTCCTTGGACGAGACATTCCGCGATGCTGCGACTTGCTGCGCTTCCAGATCTCGTGTGACTCGCTCAAGCGCAGCTGAGGTCGCCTTGCGCTGTGAATCGAGTTCTTCGGAGAATCGACGACTTTCGTCACGCAGCCGCGCCATTTCGGCTTCCTGGTCTGTGTCGAGATGCCCACCCATCCATCCGGCGCCGAGGGAAATTAGGAACACCAATGCGGCAACGCCAATCGGGAAGAACACCTTGAGTTGCCAGGTGGCTTGAGTGAATAGGTCGCGGAAGAGAGCCAAACCAGCGGCCTGCACGGAACCAGTTTTGTCCTTCACGTCGCGCGCGTCGCGCAACATGCGGTGAACCGGTTTGCAAACCGAACCGAGCTCCGGGTACGTCCGAAATCGGACCTGTGGCCCGTTGATTCCGATCTCGATGAGATCGTCCTCGGCCAAAATGATCTCTTCGATCTCGTTGTGATTGACGAAGACGTGGCCGTCGATTCGGCGCAAGTGAAAGGCGCACGCGTCGTGGTCGTAGATCAGCTTCGCTTGGATCGGCTTGATCTGCGGACCCAATCCCACACACACCTCGGTGGTGGGGTCGCCGCCGATGAGAATCGAATCCTTGCCGGAGGTGACGGTCTTCCCCCGTTGCGGCCCCGAGAGGATCAATATCTGCGCTTTCACAGACTCATCCTATCCGGGTTGCACTGCCGGGAACCTAAGAGCATCATCGGGGCATGGCACGATGGGCGGCATTTTTGGTTCCGGCGCTGCTTGCTGTTGTTCTGGCATTGCCCGCGCGAACGGGGGGGTGGATTCGCGACGATGCGGTCTACGTCGTGAACAACCCGCAAGTCGTTGGTGGTAGGCCGTTGCTTGAGGCATTTTTGACGCCGTTTGCGCCTTCCAGCGGAGATCTCTTGGGCCTCTATCGACCGATGACCACGGTCAGCTTGGCGTTAGACGCGCGGCGGGGAGGCGAAACCCCTACGGCATTTCACGATACCAACCTCCTGTTGGCTGCTCTTCTCGCAGCCACCTTCGCAGGCCTTCTCATGACCCTTGGGCTGCATCCGGGTCTCGCTGCGGCAGCCGCGACGCTGTACGCGGTTCATCCCGTGCGAACCGAGGCAGTGAACTGGATATCGGGTCGCTCTGAGTTGCTCATGGCGTGGTTCAGTCTGTTAGCGCTATGGGTTGGATCACGTCCGGGTTTTGCGCGCGCGAGCTTGGCAGCGTTGCTAGTCGTCGCCGCCACGTTCGCGAAGGAGCAAGGAGCCGTTGTCCTCTTTCTGCTGCCGCTCCTGCCCGGCTTACCTCTCGCCGCGCGTCGGCTACACCTGATGGTGACTGGAGTTGCTCTTGCCGCTGCGCTGTCCTTTAGGCTTCACGTTCTCGGAACGATAGGGCCGGAAGGTGCCATGCAGGTGTTGGGCGGAGTATCACTTTGGGAACGATTTCTCTTCGGACTTCAGTTCCTTGCGGATTATGCGTCGAAAGTCGTCGCGCCCATGCCGCTGATCAATGAGTACGACGACCCGACGATCCCCGTGTCGTCTGCCCGAATCCTTCTTGGAGGGATGGTTCTCCTCGCATCGCTCTTTGCTGTGTGGGCGGCGTGGTCACGTGAAGAATCGGACCGACTTAGGGCTCGCGGCGCATTCGGCTACCTCTTGTTCTTTATTCCGCTTGTTCCCGTGTTAAATATTGTCTACAGAACAGGCGAGACATTCGCCGAGCGCTTCATGACTCTTCCCATGGCGGGCGCCGCGTTGCTTTTCGGTATATGCATGGAACGCCTGTGGAAGTCTCCGACCCGCGCGGCGTTGCTCTTGTTTGGATGTGCACTTCCCTTCATCGTTCTTTCGTATCGTCGGTCGGACGAATGGCAGAGCGTAGATACGCTTTTTGAATCACAAATCCGATCAGCACCGCAAGTTGGTGGGGGCTATCAAGTGCTCGCGGCAGCTTTGCTTGAGCGCGAAGGTGGCGCTGAATCGGCGCCAGGCTCGTTTGACCGTGTGGCCGATCTCCTTCAAAAAGCGGTCGAGCGATCACCTGCGCGTGTTCAGTCAGCCCTCGCGTATGCGAGATTCAATCTCCGCCGCGCGTCGACCGAGCCTGATCCTGCCGTGAAGGAGGTGCGGCTTGGCGATGCTGAGAAGTTCTTCCGACTCACGATTGAGCAGGATCCGAGTATTTCGACAGCGCGTGGCGGGCTTGCACTGACCTTCGCGCTTCGCGGAATGGACACTGCGGCTGAAAACACATGGAAGGAGGAGCTGAGAGTTCATCCGCACGAGTTTCGTTCCGCCCTTAACTACGCGAACTTTCTTCGTGATCGGTCGCGCGCGGCCGATGCACAAGCGGTTCTAGAGTCAGCGCGTGCAGCCGTCACATCAGATTTGGCGGGGAATGGACGAACGGCATTGGCGCGAGGAACGGTTGCGCGCAATGAAGCCCTTCGCGTCGCTGCCGAAATCGACGTGTCGCGCGGTGATCTTAAAGGTGCCATCGCCATGCTCGAGGAAGCAGTTCGGGAGGCGCCCGACCCGGAGACCCGGGTTCGCACCGTGCTGGAACTGGCACGGCGGCTCGAAAGCGATCAAGGGCGTGAGGCGTCGCTTCGCGCGATTGAGCGCGTTCGAAACGGATTGCGCGACACTTTGGAGTCTGGCGCGCAGGATTCCGCACGGCCTGGGTTGCTCATGGCCCTTGCAGATGCAGAGGCAGCCCTCGGCGACAACGACGAAGCGAGAAAAGCGCTAGAGGCCGCACGCCCACTGGCTTGCGGCCTCCGGAAATCCAAGATCGAACGTGCACTTGCCGGGTTGGCAGAGGCGCGACGCGATCGTTAGCGCCTCATCGCGGTTTCGAGGTTGGAGCGAACGGCTTCGAGGAACTGTTCGGTGGTGAGGTGCGGCTGCTTCGGACCGATGAGGAGCGAGAGGTCTTTAGTCATCTTGCCCTCCTCAACGGTCTTGATTGTCACGCGCTCGAGTGTATCCGCGAATTGCGTCACGGCGGGGGTGCCGTCCAGCTTGCCGCGATGGGCCAGTCCGCGCGTCCATGCGAAGATCGACGCGATCGGGTTGGTAGATGTGGGCTTGCCCTCTTGATGGAGGCGGTAGTGCCGAGTCACCGTGCCGTGGGCCGCTTCGGCTTCCACCGTCTTTCCGTCTGGCGTCATGAGCACTGAGGTCATGAGACCTAACGAGCCGAAGCCTTGAGCCACCGTGTCGCTCTGGACGTCACCGTCGTAGTTCTTGCACGCCCAAACATAGCCGCCTTCCCACTTGAGGCACGCTGCCACCATGTCGTCGATGAGGCGGTGCTCGTAGGTGAGTTTTGCGTTCTCGAACTCGGCTTTGAATTCGGTCTCGTAGACCTCGGCGAAGATGTCCTTGAAGCGCCCATCGTAGGCCTTCAGGATCGTGTTTTTCGTCGAGAGGTAGACGGGGTAGTTGCGCGCAAGACCGTACCGCAAGGAAGCTCGCGCGAAGTCCCGAATGGACTCGTCGACGTTGTACATCGCCATGGCGACGCCCGAGCCCTCGAATTGATACACCTCATGTTGGATCGGCGCGCTTCCGTCCTTCGGGGTGAACGTCAGGGTTAGGGCGCCGGCGCCGGGGACCCGGAAATCCGTGGCGCGATACTGATCGCCGAATGCGTGACGACCCACGACCACCGGCTTCGTCCAGTGTGGCACCAAACGGGGAATGTTCGAAATGATGATCGGCTCGCGGAAGATCACGCCTCCAAGGATGTTGCGAATCGTCCCGTTCGGCGACTTCCACATCTTCTTGAGGTTGAACTCTTTGACCCGCGCCTCGTCGGGCGTGATGGTGGCGCATTTGACGCCGACACCATGCTTCGCGATCGCTCGAGCTGAATCGACCGTGACTTGGTCGTTCGTACTGTCTCGGTACTCGATGCCTAGGTCGTAATACTCGAGTTGGATGTCGAGGTAGGGGAGAATCAACTGTTCTTTGATGAACTGCCAGATGATTCGTGTCATCTCGTCGCCGTCGAGTTCAACGACCGGCTTGACGACTTTGATCTTGTTCATGGTATGGATCTCGCGTTGGGCCTTGGGCCCGAAGTCGGGTACTCTAGCCGTCAAGAAGTTGCCCCCAACGCCGTCCCGGGCGAACGGGAAAGGGAGTCTCGAATGACCCGGTTTGTCATCGTTCTTGCGACCCTTGTGTTGACGTGTCTACCGACCCTCGGTCAGGCTTCGGCCAAGCCACGGTTGCTCAGAATTTCGGTTTCCGCGACCCCGACTACTTTCGATCCGGCGCGGATTATCGACTTGCTGCATCAACGCCACTTTCAGCAGGTCTTCGAATCACCCCTACGTGCCGGCGTTGGGGCCGACGGAAAGATCACAGTCGTCCCCGGGCTTTGCGAATGGCTCCCCGTTGACGCGGAGCGAAAGGTGGTTCGCCTCAAGATGATGCCGGGGGCCACCTTCCAGGCAGATGCTTGCTTTGAGGGAGGAAAGGGCCGGGCTGTGACGCCGCAGGATGTGGTGTTCTCACTACTCCGAATCGCGGACCCTGAGATTCCGAGCCCTGCTTGGAAGTTGTTCCTTGAGGGTCGCGTCGACGGATTGGACTCGTGGCGTGAGAAGGCGACGAGCAATCGGGCGGCTGACTACGATGCAATTCCGTCGGGGTTCAGGGTGGACGGAGACACAGTCGTCATCACGTTAACCCGACCGTTTCCTCAACTCCGGGCACTCCTCACCCAGACATGGGCGTCGATCGTCCCCATCGAGGCTTTCCGCAAGTACGGACGAGATCTCTCCGAGCACCCCGTGGGCACCGGCCCATTCCGGGTCATTGAACGAACACAGTTTGTGACCCGATTTTCGCGTCATCGCGACGGACGGGGCCTTCACGACGGGAACATTGAGGAACTGCGCCTTGAGCCGGTCTCGGACCCCGAAGCGGTCGCCACTCGATTCATTGCCGGTGAGCTCGATGCGGTCGAGCTTCTTGCTCCCCAAGTGAAGTTCTTTCTGAACGCCGATCGCACCCTGCTCCCCGCGATGAAAGGGAAGGGAGTCACGATGCAGCCCACGCTACCGCTCACGACCGCGTACCTCGTGTTCAATTGTGGGAGTCCGGTACTGTCGAAGAAGGGTATTCGGGAGGCAATGGCGTTGTCGCTCGATCGCGACGCGATCGTCAAGGCAGGCTTCACGGGCTACGCCAAGCGAACAGATTCTCCGCTGCCGCTCGCGCTCCCCGAACAGGACATGATCAAAAATACGCCTTGGTCACTAGCACGTCGCGACGTTTTGAAGGCGAAGGCCGCATTGCAGCGGGAGGGCTTTGGGCCGGAGAAGCAGCTGCCGCCACTCGACTTCGTTTTCACAGATTTCGGTGATCCTCGGATTACCAAAGCGGTGGACCTCATGGTGAGGCAGTCTGCCGAGGTGGGGATCACGCTCGTACCGAAGGTCGAACAGATCGGGCCATTCATGGATAGGCTTGGCCGCGGAGACTTCGGCATCGCATGGACGTCCTGGTTCATCGACTACCCGGATGCGGAAAACTACTTCCAACTCTTCACGACGGATAAGGTCTCGGGCTCGTGGGGTGCAAACTACGGGCACTTTGCCTCGCCAGAGGTTGATCGGCTCTATGAAGAGTTCTGTTTGCAAGAGCCGGGACTCAATCGCATGAATGTCTCCGGACGATTGCTCGAGAAAATCCGTGATGAAGTTGCGTGGGTTCCGATTGCCGAGATCTCCGAATGGACGCTTTTGGGGAAGGGCGTCAAGGGAATGGGCCCCCACGTCCTCAACTGGTGCCTCGGGTCTGTTTCCAAGTGACACCCACCAATAACGAGAACTTGTCATGAGGCTTCTTCCCGTGCACCGCTTCCTGATGCGATCGTTCGCGATCTTCGGCCTTGTTCTCGCAGGGATCAGTGCCTTGCGAATGAGCCGTGGAGCATCAGATGCCAGGCACCTGTTGCTTCTTGGGCTTGCAATCACGGTGCTCTGTGTCCTTTATCTCAGGTTCGCTCCACACCTGCGTGACAAACCATGAGCGCCTTCGTGTCGGGATGGCTCGCGCCGTTTCGGGGATGGGTGCATTTGCTCCAACGCCCGCGGCTATGGCCGCTCGCAGCAATTCCGATCTTGCTCAATGTTCTGGTGCTCGTGCTAGTCGCCTGGGGATGGATCCGCATCGTGGAGCCATGGATGATCGAAGCTCTCCGCTCCACAGGGTCATGGTGGGAGTCGGCTGCCGAGTGGATCGTGCGTGTCCTTTTGTGGATTGCGATGCTCCCCGTGTTGTTGCTTTCCTATCTTCTCCTCGCGGGGGTGCTGGGAGGACCGTTCAACGAAGCGCTTTCCTTTCGAGTGGCCAAAGAGATGCTCGGTGATCGGAATGTTGAAGCACCACAAAGAAGCGTGCTGGATTCGATTCTGCTGGCCATACGAATTGAATCCGGGAATCTCTTAGTCTCCTTAGTGGGCGCGATTTTAGCCGTGCTAATTTCGCTCTCGTTTCCGCCTATCGGCCCAATCATCGGCACGGTGATTTCGTGGTGGCTAGCGGGTTATCCGTTCCTCTCTTATCCGTTCGACATTCGCGGACGACCGCTTCGATCGAAGCTCAATCGCATGTCGTCGAACATTCTCGAAACCACGGGATTTGGGCTTGCCGTCTGGTTGCTCCTATTTCCCATCGTGACGCTGCCGTTCGTGGCACCGTGTGCAGTCGTCGGCGCAACACTGCTTCACCCCGATGGCCGCACCGATTGATGTATTTGACATAAAGTTACATCGACGTCATTTATTCATCTGACGATATTCCGTGTTCAGTAGCGCAGGGGTCGCGCCGATAAAAATTCCGGCGAAGGAGTGTCCGCCCATCCCCTGCGGCGGACCTCGCATCCCACGGAGGTATCGAAGTCATGCGTTATTCATCGTTATGTGCGCTCGTGCTCGCGCTTGTTGTCCCGGATCTCTCAGTTCGACCGCTTTCACTCGCGCAACTTTGCGAGGGTTCAGGTCGCGTCGTTGTAGGATCCGTCAAGTCAATTGAGTCAGCCTGGAATGACACCCACACGAGGATCGAGACGACCGTCAGGGTCGAAGTAACTGAGACCCTTAAGGGATCAGCAGCCTCATCAGTCCTTGTAACTGTCCCTGGAGGCACCGTCGGCAACGTGACTCAACACGTTGGCGATGCGCCCGTTTTCTCCGCAGGGGAGAAGGTCGTTTGTTTCCTGCGTCGAGAGTCGGCCTCGTCGGAAGTTTACGGCTGGTTCCGCGGAAAGTTCACCGTCGTCGGCGACTCGATCCGCGAGATCAAGGGTCAGACCTATGCGGGTCTGCGTTCTTCCATTCTTTCACTTTGCGAAAAGAAGTGAGTCAGGAGTCATCATGAAAATCAACGCCATCCTCACCTTGGCCTTGGCTTCTGGCGCACTCTTCGTCGCACATCGCGAAGAGGTGTCAGCCTACTCATTGACCGGAATCCACTGGAACTCATCAGCGGTCTCCTATGTCGTGAACCCCAACTTCCCAGGCGCCGCGGCCGGCACGCCGACCCAGCAGGTTGCAGAAGTGACTGCGGGAGCTTCTGCGTGGCATCAACAAGCGCAGGTTCCGTTTGACTTCAACTACACGGGTACGTCGTCGGTAGCCTCTGTCGCCTACGACGGTGTGAATTCCGTTCACTACAGCCCGACCGATGGCAATGGCGCACTCGCCATCTGTTACTGGTGGTCTGTCGGTGGCGTGGCACTTCAATTCGATATTGAGTACTACGCTAAGGACGGGCTCACTAACTTCGTGTGGGCGCGAAATCCAACTGCGTCGCAGTTCGACATCAGGTCGGTTGCGGTTCACGAGTTCGGCCATGCGCTGGGTCTTGACCATAGTGCAGTGCCGAGCGCTTCAATGTACCCCAGCGTTGCCGCAGGCTCGACTGCGCTCCGTACCCTCGACGCCGACGACATCAGTGGCGCCCGTGCGATCTACGGCGTCGCTACGCCGAGCCTTGGGTCCGTGTTCCCGGTATCGGGCTCGGCTGTGGGTGGTACGACCGTGACGGTGACTGGTTCCAATCTCACATCGAATGCGACGACGGTGACCGTCGGTGGGATCCCGGCGATTGACGTGACGGTGCTTAACAGCTCGACGATGACATTCGTTACGCCGTCCGCTATGACTGCGACGGGTCCTGTCAACGTCGTGTTGACGTGCAATGGACTGAGTTCGACTCTCGTCAATGGCTTCCGATTCGAGGAATTGACGCTCGGCAGCGCGCTCGTGCGTGGCGCCGTGGTACCGGTCGCGTTTAATGCGCCGCAATACCCAGGCGCGTACTACCAAGCGGTGATTTCACTCTCGGGCGGCGGCGACACGCTGATGGGAGACTATCTTGATGCCAACGACATGCGCGTTCTCCCGGTTGCGGTAGACGAGTTGTTCATGTGGAACGTCCTTTCGCCCAGTCCCACATGGTTCACCAACTTCTACGGAGCGCTCAATGGTGCCGGCCATGCGACGGGCTTCTTCGCGGTGCCAACGCACCCCGCAGTGGCAGGCATCGGATTCCGACTGGCCCTCTGTGTGTATGAGGAGGGCGCGCCATCGGGCATCGCACTCATCTCGAACGGAGTGAGTGCCACGGCTCAATGAGCCGAACCTAGCGTGACGACGGCAGGTCCGTCAGACTCGCAATTGAAGGGGCCGGATCCTCAAGTATGAGGGTGCGGCCCCCGTCGCATTCAGCGACGACGTTCAATGGGGTGCGGGGTTGTCTCCAGGTGGCCTCCGCGCTTGGCGGCATGCGGTCGAGGTGAATGACCCAGTACCGCGCTCCGAACGCGCGGAAGCTTGAGAACTCGTAGTCATTGGGCGTGCGACCATTGATGAGCGCCGGCGCCGACTGTGCCGCGTGATACGCGAAGAACGCTGGAACCATACCTGCGTATCCGTTGACCAGCGGCCGACCGTGGAAGTGAATCGCCATCATGCGCGGAACCTCCTTTGGTCCATCCAGCCATGGGAGCTCCATCACAGCGCCCTCACGCGGAAGTGCCTTCAGGATGCGATCGACCGCGCGTTCGCTTAGCTTCGATTGTTGCGGGAAAGGCATCTCCGCGTCGAAGTGGTTCTCTTGGACAACGTCGTAGCTGATAAGGAACGCCGCGAGGAGACAGGCTGCACCGCGAAGGCTCGCTCGCCGAATTGACGTCAATGCGGCGGCAAACGCACCTGCGGCAGCGAGGTTCATCACGATTCCCCAGCGCGCCGAAAGCCGGATTGCTGAGAGCCCCGGGAGGCGACACACGAGCAATGCTGGGGTGGGGATCGCGCCGTGATCCGTCCTCAGCATTGGGCCAAGCGTCATGCATGCAAGGAGGAATGTAGCCATCGTTGCCGCGCCAAAGGGCGAGCGTACGACTTCAGCAAGGCGGCGCCACAGAAGAACACTCATGAGGCCGGCGATTCCGTACGTAATGGCGGTGGCAGGCCGATCGACCGCGATGCCTGCAATCTCCTCGGGAACGAGCCACGCGAGGCAGGTACCGATGGCGCCGACGATGAGCGCCGGGCCAATTGGGCGCGACCCAACGCGGGGACTGACTTTGCAAAGGGCAATTCCAGCGGCAACGATCAGCGCGAGCGCAAGCCATGGCGACATCCCGGAGAACACTTCTCCTTGCGGTGGAGCGATCTGGAACGTGGACTCAAGCCAACGTCGAGTCGCCATCCAAGGGGTGCCCACAAGGCCCGAAACTGATGGGACCTCGCGAGCTTGATCTGAAAGTGATCGCTCGAATCCGTTGCTCATGAGGGTACTTGCTTGAGGGACCGCAAACGGGGCAACGACGGCCAAAGCAACGAGGCATCCGAGGGCAAGCATCGCGCCCGCGCGCCGCGTGAAACGCGGCAACGGCTCCTCCGAGTCGGTAGTTGGAACCAAGAGCCCAAGGGTTGCGAAGACCGCGCCCATGACCGCGAGGTGTGAGGAGCACCAGCCGAGGTAGCCGAGCACGAGACCGAACGCGAGGCCGCGGGCAATCGTCGGCTTCCTCGCAACTTGACTAGCGAGCATGGCGACTACGGGCACTAATCCGATGGCCCAAAAGAACGGTCGTGGCATCAACGCGAGGAAGCCTCCCGATCCTGCGAATGCGAGTGTCGCCACAAGCGATGCGAAGCGGGTCGCGCCGACATACCGCGACCAAGCGAATGTGCCGGCAAGCCCACCCACGATCGCGATGATGGTGCCTACGCTCATCAACTGCAGAGTGTCAGGTATCCATGCCTTTAAGGGCGCGAGGAGCGCGGTGAAACCGAGGTGATGCTCGGTAAAGAGCAGGCTGGTTTCATGTGTTGGGAAGAAATAGCCGGCATTGAGGAGAGCGCGGGGGTCGGTCCCGAGGATTTTCGCTAGTCCGGTTTCGACATAGAAGAGATAGAGCCAGTCATCGCCGCCGTCTCCGGCAAGAAGGGCATTCCGCGAGTAGATCAGCAGGAAGCGGAGAAGCGGGAATAAGAGAACGAGACCGGCGGACGTCGCGAGGATCGCGGCGCCCGCCGTGAGAAGACGTGAGTTCTTCGACCGGTCGATGGTCAGTTCCCGTTGTACCGACGCAGGGCGCCGATGAATTCAGATTCGCTCCAACCCCACGCGCCGCCATCGAGGCTCACGCAGAGGCGTCCCATGTCCATCGAATCCCAATACGCCAACAGAACGCGTTGGCCATTGGTGCCAAATGCGGAGTCCGGCTTGTCCGCTGGTCCCTTCGGAGGGAGGAATACGATTGGCTTCATCTTGCCCTCGCTATCGGCGAAGACGAGTGGCTTGTCCGCAGGATAGCCGAGGTCCGCGAGCGATTTTGGCCACGCCTTTTTCGCCGCTGCGTAGTCAGTGGTTCGCTTCCCAATATCGCGGAGCGCGTCAACAATTGCCGTGCGATCGCCACGGTCTTGTTCTCCCGCCATTCCGGCTGCGGCGAAGATGCCCCAAAGCTGACCGGACGCTCGGTTAGACGTGATAGTGACGGTCGTGTCCGTTGCGACGGCGGCAATGCCGATCGACTGCGTGCCCTTGAGCAAAGAGAATGCGCCGGCGAAATCGGGGATCGACTTGAAGATGGACTTAAGTCCAAGATTGACGAAGAAGGTCGCTTGTTGAGGAAGGCGCGCATAGGCACCGGCTGCTGCGAGCGTCGGGGCTTTGCCGGTCACCGAAGCGATGACCTTCTTGACGGGAACTGTTTTGCCCATAATCACATAGCCATTGACGTAGGCGCCGAGCACGTTGCGGTCCGCTTCCGAGATTGCCCGTTGAGTATTGCGGCGTCCGCGGAAGTTGCGCGGCCGGCTTTCGGCGTCCTGCGGCGCGTCATCAGTTGCACGGACGACTTCCGTGCGCAGTCCGCCTTCGTTGCCGATGGACACACCGATGGTGATACGCTCCGGCCCACCATCGGTCTCACCTTGCGTGGGAGTTGACGATCTCGCAGGTGGTTCGGCGGGAGGCGTGGTCGCTGGTTGCGAGGTAGCGCCTTCGGACGGAGCAGGTTGAGAAGTTGCAGCCTTCGGATCCGCAGGTTTCATCCAAAGGATTCCGCCTTCTTCAACTTTCGTGTACGTAATTCCCTTGCCTTTGCCGTAGGACCTACCGACGCGGTCGAGCAGTTTCTCTGCCTCGGCACGGTCTGGCACTTTGGTAAGGATCACCAACGCATTCTGAGGTTGGATGTCACCGTTCTCGTCTGGAACGAGCGCCGCAGCGAATCCTTCCTTAATCGATTCGGTGATCGCCTTGGGCGAGAGTCCTGCTTGCATCACGAGACCCGTGAGGCCGCCACTCACGAACATCGCAAACGGGAATGTCGCGGGGTCGACTAAGAAGCCCTCGATACGGCCATAGTGCTCCGCGAAGTTCGCTGCGTGACCTAATGCGAAGGCCGTGTCCTCGGGAAGAAGACCTTGAAGCGCGGGTGTCGCCGTTCCGCCCTTCAGGAGTTTGAATAGGTTGACGTCCTTGTCACCTTTCATCGTGATCACGCCGTTTGGTCCATCTTCGTAGTAACCCACCGAATCGATGTCGTACATGCCGAGCGGCTTGAGGATGTTATCCATGCTGCCGCGCGCGCTGTCGTCGAGTTTCTCCGAGATGAAGCGCAGGATCGGACCCATCCGACCGTAGACAACGCGCGCGCCCTTCGAGGCACCGCACACGGCTTTGAAGTTGGCGCTTGCCGAAAGTGGGTTGACATCGCGCCCCTGCTTGAACGCCGCGACTACCTTGTTGAGGCGATCTTCATTGCCGGCGAGAATCATGCGTGTGCCTTGGACGCTGAACAGCGGCTGTTGCTCGCCTCCGGTATCGATCACGATGTCGCCGCGCTCGTTGCGGGTTCCGGCACCAGAGTCGATGAGCATGCCAGAGAATTGGTTGTACATCTCGATCGCCAGCGGAGATTCGAGAATCGCAGCGAAGTCGAGCGTTGGTGGCGCGCCGCCGCCAGTAAATGACTCGGAATCGAACTCAAACGAGAAAAGTGCGATCTCAATGGACCCGATGGCGCGAGTCCAGGAGTCCATGGTTCCGCCCTGAACGCCTATCGATTCGTCGACACGCTTGAGGCTTTTCTCTGTGGCGCTTCGGGACTTGGACGAGACTTTGTCAGGACGCGCCCAAACGTCCCCGGACCCACTGAGTTTTTCGAAGTCACCGATCGGATCGACGAGCTTCGCATAGAGGAGGGTGTCGGCGGGGATGACATCGGCAAGGCTCTGCCCTTGAGCGACTGTCAGACAAAGAGCGAGTGACGCGATGACGAGAGTGAGGCGTTGCATGATCAGACTCCGAATCGTGCGGATGGAAAGTTTGAATGGGCGAGTTGTGGGCGGGATTGGGCTCATGCTGCGGCCGGCTTCGACCCCTTCTCAAATACGATGAGAAGGCCAGCGAGTGCGATAAGTCCTTGTGCGATGCGTGGCATCCACGCGATCACCAAATTAGAATAGGCAATGTCCCTGCAAAGGACGACCTGTGTTTCGGGCGGGAAACTTGCAGCGAGCGCTGCGAACACTGAACCCAAAAACACGAAGAATGCGAGGAACCGGAACCGAGTGCCGGGCAGCAGAATCGCGAGGAACATTGCGAGCAGCCCGACGATCGCCGCGGCTTCCGGCGTCAGGTACGGTGGCTTGGCTGATGCACCGTTGAGAAGCGTCTTGTGTGTAGAGAGTACGGTTCGGGCAAACTCGCGTGAATCGATGAATCGCGTGTAGGCGAGAGTTCCTTCGGCCGCTTTGAGGTGCGTCAGTCGGGCGTTGATGGTGGCCTGACAATAGGGGAATTCCATTGCGACGCGACGGAAGGTGTTGACATCCGTGGTCGCGGCAACTTCGGGCATCCGGCGCTCCGCCTCGGCCTCTGAAAAGAGACCGTGCGCGATGAGGACCGTGGCCGAGAGAAGAAAGACAATCCCTAGGATCTTTCGCATGACAGCAATCTAACCATTCGGAGGCCGGGCTAGGTCTTTTCAGGGACTATCGGCGTGCCATGAATCGGGAGGATTCTGGCTAGTCGCCTGTTTGGGCCCACTCTGCAAATGAGCCGGAGGGAAGTGAGCGACCGGTTTTCTCCGGTATGAGCATCTCTCCGGACGTCTTTTGCCCGGGGAAACCCGCGATTCGCTCGGCAAGGAGCTCGCCGAGGACCGTAGGGGTGAACCCGGGGGTATGGCATGTGAACAGGACGTAGGCGGGGTCCGGGTTAAGGACGCCGACGCAGAGATCTAGAAGAGTATGGATTCCATCTTCGATCTTCCAGACTTCGCCACGCGACCCTCGTCCGAACGAGGGGGGGTCAAAGAGTATCCCGTCGTAACGTCGGCCACGCCGAGCTTCGCGAGCCAGATACTCGGAACAGTCATCGACGATCCAACGAATAGGGCGCTCGCCGAGGCTGTTGCGGGCGGCGTGTTCGCGCGCCCAGTCGACAACGCCCTTCGCTGCATCTACATGGCACACCGAAGCGCCGGCTCGGGAAGCGGCCATCGTGGCACCGCCAGTGTAAGCGAAGAGATTCAGGATGTCTGGCGGTCGACCAAGGCGTACCGTGGCCGCGCTCACTGATTGGGCCAGGGACTTCCAACGCGCAGCGTGTTCGGCGAAGAGTCCAATATGGCCAAAAGGCGTCGGCTTCACGATGAAGGTGAATCCACCCCATACCGCTTCCCACTTTTCGGGAAGCTTCGTGCGAAACTCCCAAGAGCCACCACCCTTGTCTGAACGATGGTGGACGGCGTCTGCGCGATTCCATTCACCGATGGGAAGTCGTGGCTTCCAGATGGCCGCGGGAGCCTGCCGATCGAGAAGATACGGGCCCACGCGCTCGAGCTTGCGGCCATCGCCCGAGTCGAGAAGCGCGTAGGTCACCTAGCGTCCTCATCGCGACGACGGCCATCGCGTTCGGCGTGAAGTGTGCGGAAGTCCTCACGAGGATCCACGCGATGTTCGCGCTCACGCGTCTCGCGCTTCAAAACGGGATCGAATCCGTACCGGGCGAGCCACGACGTCTTGAACGTCGAAAAACCGTTCTGCTCAATGGCGGTTCGAGAGTCGCGCATCAAGTCCTCATAGAAGTGGACATTGTGGATGGAAGCGAGTGTCTCGAAGAGTGGTTCGCGCGCGTAGTAGAGGTGGCGGAGCACCATTCGTGAGAATTTCGAGCAGGTGTAGCACCCGCACGCCGTATCGATGGGATAGCGGTCTCGGCGATACTTCTTGTCGTAAAGCCGGAGTTTGCCTGTTCGAGTGAACAACGTTCCGCCGCGGGCGTAGCGGGTCGGGATGACACAATCAAACATGTCAATACCGTGCTCAATACACGACAGTAGATCTTCGGGGAGCCCAACCCCCATGAGATAGCGCGGCAGATTAGGCGGAAGGAGCGGCGCGGTCAGCCGCGTCACTTTGACGAGCATATCGAAGCCCTCGCCCACGCTGACACCACCGATGGCGTAACCGTCGAATGGGATTTGGGTGAGCGCTTCCGCGCTGCGACGGCGAAGGTCGTCGAACAGACCGCCTTGGACAATGCCGAAGAGAAACTGATGCGGAGCGAGGTCAAAGTCGCGGCAACGCTTGGCCCACCGCGTGGTACGATCAATGCTCTTTACGACATAGGGCTTAGGGGAATCGGGAGGGCAGCACTCATCGAACGCCATGACGATGTCTGCGCCGAGGTCGCGTTGAATGGCCATCGACGTTTCTGGGTTGAGAACCGTGGGGCTTCCATCGCGCTCGTAACGGAACGTCACCCCTTCATCAGTGATGGTCTTGTCGGGTAGCGAAAACACTTGGAATCCACCCGAGTCTGTAAGAATCGTCTTGTCCCACGCCATGAACTTGTGAAGGCCTCCGGCGCGCTTCACGAGTTCTCGACGATCCTCGAGCGCGAGGTGGAAGGTGTTCGCGAGCACCACCTCAGCACCCGTTGCGAGGACTTGGTCGGGTGTCATTGCCTTAACGGCACCTTGTGTGCCGACGGCCATGAAAGTCGGGGTGTCGACTGTCCCGTGGTGAGTTCGGAATCTGCCACGGCGGGCGGTACCGTCCGTGTTCAAGAGCTCGAATCCGATGTCCTTCTTAGGCATGAGACCGGCACGATAGCACCCCTCGCCGAGATTCGCGGACCTTGGTAGCGTGCCTCGGCGCGACCCATCTTGCCGATGACTTCACCCCTCCTTTCACGCCAAAAATCCGTATCTCAACACCCGATCTTCGCCCGCCTCACCGACTTGGTCTCTGTGAGGGCTTTCATGCAGGTCCATGTGTTCGCTGTATGGGACTTCATGTCGTTGCTCAAAGCCCTGCAGCGCGAAGTCACGTGTACGGAAGTTCCGTGGACCCCTTCTCGGTACCCGGGCGAGCTCGTCCGACTGATCAATGAGATCGTCTTGGGGGAGGAGTCTGACCTAGACGCCCGGGGGGAAGCGACAAGCCATTTTGAACTGTATCTACGAGCCATGCGTGAAGTGGGGGCCGACACGTCGACAATCGATGAGTTCTTGGTTGATTTCGACATGGCTCGCATCCCTTCTGGACCACGTGCCTTCGTGAACTTCACGCTGGAAACCGCGCGTCGGCGTACGCCGGTCGAGATTGCCGCGGCGTTCTTCTATGGTCGTGAACGACTCATTCCGGGCATGTTCGAGACAATGACGAAGACGTTGCGTCGCGAGGGCGTGCAGGCACCGACGTTCCTCTGGTACCTCGATAGACACATCGAAGTTGACTCTGGGGAGCATGGCCCACTTGCCGAAAAGTGCCTTCACGCTCTGTGTAAGGGCGATGCACTCCTTCACGACAAGGCCGAGAGGTTTGGACTCGAAGCGCTGGACGCCCGGCATCGACTTTGGGATGCGGCGCTAGCGTCTTTGCCCTCCGTGGCGACAATCTCAACTCACTAGCTTTCGCTCCGAGTTGGATCGGGATCTTTCGTAGAATGTGATCGCTCCTCGATGGGGCACGACGAACATGCAAGTCACCTCGACGCCAATTCATGATGCCCTTGTGCTTGAACCGAGAGTATTTGGGGATTCGCGTGGGTTCTTCATGGAGACGTACAACCGCCAGCTACTGCGTGAGGCGGCGGGTGTTCATGCTGAATTCCTGCAGGACAACCATTCGAGGTCCGGGAAGGGCGTCCTTCGGGGGCTGCATTACCAGGTGTGCCAACCCCAAGGGAAACTCGTTCGCGTTGCGTCCGGGAGAGTGTTTGATGTCGCGGTCGACATCAGGCGCTCGTCGCCTACCTTCGGCAAAATCGCGTGCGTCGAGCTCTCGGAAGAGAATCGCAAGATGTTCTGGGTCCCGCCTGGCTTAGCGCACGGGTTCCTTGTGCTTTCGGATATGGCCGATTTCCTCTACAAGACCACGGACTACTACGCTCCGAGCTTCGAACGGACGATTCTATGGAACGATCCGCAGTTGGGAATCGCCTGGCCCTGTGATGGGAATCCCCTTCTTTCCGCCAAAGACCGTGCCGGAGTCCTTTTCAAGGACGCAGAGCTTTTCGACTAAATCGCCCGCAAGGGGGCACATGCCCCAACACGACATTCCGAAGTCGGGGGAAGTTCCGATCTTCCGCTCGTATTGGTGAGGGTCGTATCTCGTTAGAGTCGCGGACTGGAGGCATGCCCATGGAATGGTGGATGTGGGTCGTCGGCGGGGTCGCCCTGCTCGCGGCAGAAGTACTAACGCCGGGGAGTTTCTTCCTGTTCTTCTTCGGATTCGGAGGGATTGTCACCGGCATCCTTACGAAGATGGGGGTAATTTCCGACTCATCCATGGAATGGATTGTGTGGTCGGGGGTCTCCTTCGCCACCATGCTTCTTTTCCGTCCCATGTTGGTCAAGCTCGTCAAGCGCATCGGACCGACGAACATGGACTCGATCGTTGGCGAAGTCGCAAGCCCGCTCGCAGACATTGTGCCTGGGGCGGTTGGTCAAGCCGAATTGCGCGGTGTTCCTTGGATTGCCGAGAACGCCGGCGATGTGCCGCTCACCAAAGGGCAACGCTGTCGCGTGATCGCCCTTGAAGGCCTCAAAATCAGATTGCGCGCTGAATAGCGCGAAATTCGGAGAATTTGCATGGAAACACTAGTCGTCACACTCGTCATCGCGCTGTTGGTTATTGTCATTATTGCCAAGACAGCAGTGGTGGTGCCCCAACAGATGGCATTCATCGTTGAACGCCTCGGGAAATTCTCTGGCACCTTGCACGCAGGGTTCCACATCCTCATCCCATTTCTCGATCAGATTCGCTACAAGCACAATCTGAAGGAAATCGCAGTGGATGTGGCGGAGCAGGTCTGCATCACATGCGACAACGTCCAAGTGACCGTGGACGGTGTTCTGTACATGCAGACTATTGACCCCAAGTTGGCTTCCTACGGCGTGTCCAATTTCATGTTCGCCATCACGCAACTTGCGCAGACGACGCTTCGCAGCGAAATCGGCAAGATCGAGCTCGACCGCACGTTCGAGGAGCGGGGGACGATCAACAAGTCCGTGGTCGAGGAACTCGACAAGGCGACGGGCCCGTGGGGTGTGAAGGTCCTTCGCTATGAGATCAAGAACATCACACCGCCGCGCGATGTGCTCGCTGCGATGGAAAAGCAAATGCGCGCCGAACGTGAGAAGCGGGCGGCGATCTTGACGTCGGAAGGTGAGCGCGATGCCGCCATCAATCTGGCTGAGGGGCGCAAACAGCAGACCATCAAGGAATCAGAGGCTAATCGGCAGCTACAGATCAACGAAGCAGAAGGTGCGGCTTCGGCGATCCTCGCGCGTGCTGATGCAACGGCCGATGGTATTCGCAAGGTGGCCGACGCCATCAAGCAGGCGGGAGGCCCCGAGGCGGTGCAGCTTCGAGTTGCGGAACACTATATCGATGCCTTCGCCAATCTAGCGAAGACCAACAACACGATGATCGTTCCGTCGAACGTCTCGGACGTGGCGTCTGTCATTGCGACCGCCATGTCGGCAGCCAAGCGCGTTTCTTAGATCACGCCGAAGCGGCGCGATTTTGATTCGTGGGGGCCAGAAATGGCCTCCACGCTTCATTTCACGATTGGTGTTGAGTCAACGCCGCGGGCGTCGACGCAAGCACGGCGGCCATTCCAAGGCCGCCACCCACGCAGAGGCTGACGAGTGCGCGCTCGCCGCCATCGCGCTTAAGTCCCATGAGCGCATTCAGCACGAGCCGTGCACCGGATGCGCCGACAGGGTGTCCGATCGCGATGGCACCACCGTCCTGATTGAGACGGGCGAGTGGTGGGGCACCGAGGGCGGCAGGAAGCGAGAGCCGCATGCGCGCGAACTCAGGATCTGCGGCTGCTCGCAATCCGACTAGGATCTGCGCCGCGAACGCCTCGTTAATCTCGACACGATCGTAGCGGTCCCAAGGGATGGAGCGACCCGGATGGAGACCGGCGATTGCCAGAAGCGGACCTAGCGCAAATCGCTCAGGTTCGAGTGCCGCAACGTGGCTTGCGCCGAGGTACCCGAGCGGGGTGAGTCGATGAGTAGTGATCGCAGCGTCGGATGCGAGAACGACCGCAACGGCTCCGTCGCTGACCTGCGACGAGTTGCCCGCCGTCAACATCCCCAGTCGACGATCAAACCGGGGCGTAAGCCGCGCGAGTGCGGCGGGGCTTGAGTCGGGTCTCACGCCCTCATCGTTCGAAAGTACACCGTATGACGTTGCAACCGGGACGATCTCCTCAGCGAGTCGCTCACGTGCCTTCGCCGCCCGAAGATTCGAATCAACGGCATAGGCGTCACAATCGAGGCGCGTGACTCCCCATTCTCGGGCGACGCGTTCGGTGGCTTCACCCATGCCGAGGCCCGAGACAGGATCTTTAAGTCCCTTGAGAATCGCGGGCACGGGAGAGAGAAACGACGGCCGCCACGCAGCGAATGTCGAGAGCTTCGCCCCCATGCTCTTGCTTCGTGCCATGCGTGCGAACCAAGCAGCGGCGCGGTCGTTGAAGTGGATTGGGTAGTTCGACATCGACTCGACGCCGACTGCGACGACAATGGATGCACGGCCCAATCGGATCAGGTCCGCGGCTTGGACGACCGCTTCAAGGCCTGACGCACAGTTGCGATGCACGGTGACGCCCGGCACTGAGTTTGGCAATCCGGCCAAAAGTGCAATGACCCGGCCCACATTCTGGGCGCCGGCCGGCTGGCCCACATTTCCAGCGATGAGCGCATCGACGAGCGATGCCCTAAGACCGACGCGTGCCAAGACTTCGCGGGTGACGATGGCGCCGAGATCTTCCGTTGCCAGAGAGCGCAGTGCGCCGCCTGCCTTGCCAAATGGCGTACGTACGCCGCCAAGAATCGCCACCGGCGCTGTCACGTCTCACATCCCTTGATGCCAAGCGCGTGGGCTAGTCCACCGCGCCATGCGGGGAAGCCCATCCCAAGAATTGATGCGAGATCGATGTCGTTCACGGAAGTCACTGTACCCTCAAGGAGTGCCGCTTCGGCCTCAGCCCCTAATACTGCAAGCAATTGGTCGGCAAGTTGCGCAGGCGTTCTTGGATCGTCGCGCCCGACGAAGCCTGGAAGTGCAGGGTTGGGTTGGGGCTTTCCCGACTTCCATACATAGAAGCCGCGGGACGACTTTTGCCCGGTGCATCCACGCGCGAGCAGGGTTTCGAGCAGGGTATGCGAGCCCTTGGCTCCGCGCGATGCCAGATTCGTTCCCACATCGTGCAGCACATCGAGTCCGATCATGTCCATGAGCCTGAAAGGGCCCATCGCCATGCCCCATGCTTCGATGGCGGAGTCGATGCGCGAAATCGGCACGCCTTCGACGGCGAGATCGCATGCCGCGCGAAGGTAGGGAGTGAAGAGGCGGTTGACTAGGAAGCCTGGCCCGTCACCGACGATGATCGGCGTCTTGCCCAGTTCGAGGGCTACCTTCACCGCGACACGCAGCGATTCGGGCGACGACTCAGATCCACGAATGACTTCGACGAGCGGGAGTTTGTCGACTGGGTTAAAGAAATGCAGGCCGACTAGGCGCGAAGCATCGCCGAAGCTCTTCGCGAGTTCGCCGACCGGGAACGAAGATGTGTTGGATGCAACGACCGTCGTCGGTCCGACTTCAGCGCGAAGGCGCTGCAGAATGCTGGCCTTAGCGTCTGCGCGTTCGGGAACGGCTTCGATGACGAGGTCGGCATGCTTGAGCCCTGAGAGCGACGTCGCGACACTGAGTAGGAGAAGACGTCGCCGAGCTTCGGCCCGAGTAAGATCACCACCGCGCGATTTCTTCTCGAGTTCTTCGGCTAAGGCCCGCCGAGTTCGGCCAAGTGCCTCTTCGGATGGATCCACTAGCCGCACGGGGATTCCCTTCACCGCGAGGGTGCGGGCGATTGCACCGCCCATCACACCGGCTCCCACGACACCGATCAGCGATGGAACGGGCAGTGCCTGAGCCTCACGAACCAAAAGCGGGCGCGAAGAGGGACGCGTTGCTTGGAAGACGCGAAGAAGCGAGCGAGCGACTGCTCCGGTGGCAAGTGGTGCGACAGTGAGTCGCTCAAGCTGAAGGCCGGCGTTAACGCTGAGGCCGTGCTGGCCCGTCACTACGTCGATCGCTGCGAGCGGTGCCGGGTAGTGGCCCGATGTGACCGCCATCACCTTCTTGCGCGCTTGCGAGCGGACGAGGTAACGGCCCGGAGCCGTTGCCCAGAGGAGCTTGGTCGATGTTGAAATCTGCCGACGCGGAGGTGTGCCAGCGAGACGCTCGCCCTCTTCCAAGAGGTGGGTCGACGGCACGATGCTGTCGACGAGCCCCGCGCGGAAAGCGCGTAGCGCATTGTAGGTTCGCCCAGTTGTGATGACGTCGAGGGCTCTGATCGGTCCGACGAGTCGAGTAAGGCGGGTGCACCCACCCCAAGCCGGAATGATGCCGAGCATGACTTCAGGCAGGCCTACTCGTGCCGATTCCGACGCCACGCGCATCCGGCAAGACAGTGCGAGTTCGAATCCGCCACCGAGTGCGACGCCGTCGACGAGGGCGATGGTCGGCATAGGCAAGTTTGCGAGTGCGTCAAACACCTCTTGGCCGCGAGTCACGATGGCCCGGACGGCATCTTGTGTCGCGAGGCCACCAAATGCCTCGAGGTCTGCGCCTCCGCACCAAGTCGTGTGCCCGGTTCCGCGGATGAACACCAAACGGATGTCGGTCCTCGCTTTGATGGCAACGACGTGTGCTGCCAGCGAGTCGAGCATCGATGAATCGAACAGAAACACACTGTCGCCCCCATCAAGGGTGATGGCGACCCGACCTTCGCCTAGTTCATCCAAGCGAACACACCGGGCCTTCGATGGGCGTGTCGATGCTGCTTCAGCGTGCGTGGTGACGGCGGTCGACAATCCGATCCTCCTTGGTTTGAGTCTCCGTACCGAGTCGCGCAACAACCTCGGCGAGCGGCATGGACCTGATGTGGTTCACATGAAGCTCCGAGCGCGCAAAAATCGCGGACTGCAGGCGCGCCTCAAGGTTCGACAATGGCTCTGTTCCCCGTTGCGAGACGTTCAGTACGAGCTCATCGACGTCGAGAGCGTCGTCGTTGCGTTTGCATATCTCAAGTTGCCATTCCTCAACGCCGGCGTCTCCCGTGATGATCGAAGAGAGGTCGTTAAGGTTGACTAAAGTGCCTTTTACTTTGCTCAGATTCAACTCGCGTACGTTTGAAACACGAGCAAGATCGGATCGGATGCGTGGGACCAAACTTCCGCATCCGCGGCATGGCTCCGATTCGGACACGCCACCCTCGATGATGTCGCCGGTTCGGTAACGCAGGAGTACGGATCCGCGACCATTCAGGCACGAGTAAACAAGTTCGCCTGTTGCCCCCTCGGGGAGAGGGTCGCCTGTTGCGGGGTCCACGATTTCGAGGACTTCCATGTCAGGATTCGTGTGGAAACCGAAGCGCCCATGGTGACATTCTGTCCAGCACGAGCGCGCTTCGGTGAAGCCGAGAACGCTGACGACACGCGCTTTCGGTGCGCGGACGCGCATGAGAAGTTGGGATAGCTTATCGGCAAGGCCCTGGGGTACGTTCTCGCCCCCAAGAGTCACGACTTTGACAGAGGACCAATCGCGGTTCTCGGCGACGGCCTGTCGCAGCAGATGTCCGACAAAGCCGGGCATTCCGGCGATGCACGTTGGCCGGAATGTCGCAATGGTTTCGAGCAGCCTGGTCGTTGGGATAATCCGCCCACCGCCCGAGTTGAATGTCAAAACATTTGCGCCCTCACCGCACGCGGACACTTGCCAAAATGCAAGATGGGGGGCGTAGGGGAATAGGGAGAGCGTGCGGTCACGTCCGGACTTAAGATCGAGGTGTCCGCAGATGCGTCTCCCAGCTTCGACGAGTCGACGTCGGTCATGAGGCGTGAGAAAGACAGGCACCGATCCGGCGGACCTCCCCGTCGTCACCAAGAGTGTCTCCGGGTTGTATTCGGATTGCAGCGAAGCACGCACCCGGTCTTTTCTGCCGAGGGCAGACTGTCCAAGGAACTGGAGCTTCCTTGATAGCGGCAAGTGCGCGCGGAGCGTCTCTTCTGTCGGAGTCAGGATGAAATCGCGGGCCGCATCGGGTCGTTCAGCTGTCGGAAGAAGGTCTTCTTTTGTGGTGAATGGGATCCGTCTCAAGTCATCGAGCGATCGAAGTTGTGTCGGGTCGATACGCTGTTGGGCGAAGAGCTTTCGATAGAAAGGGCTATACGGCGCTACCTGATCACGGACGAATCGCCCAAAGGCCCGGCCCTGCCAGACCTTGCGCTCGTTCGCTCCGATGAAATCCCACTTCGAAATGCCCGTCAACGAAACACTCCTGCAGTCCCATTATTTCGACTTAGCGACTCGTATCTCTAGAAGATTCTGACGCATGACGCGCCTTCGAACACCTCTGCGAATGTTGAAGGTGCAATAAAGTTGGCCCATTAGCGCCTTTTCCCCGGGTATCGAGCCCAGTTTGACGGCCTGCAGAGCCTCTAGGTGATCGAAAGCCCGAAAAATGGTCGTGAACTCAGCGCCGACTTGGGCGAAGCCTCAGTCGGCGAGATGGAGGGCGATCGCGGCGCGAAGCTTGCCTGTGAGGTTCTGGGGGGGGTGGCGAGGGGATGGGTCGCGGAGTTGTTTACCCCAAATCGGGTTTGGAAAGCAGGGGTCGAGCGACCATCTCGGAATCACGTGCCAGTGCACATGCGGAGTCACATTCCCCAAGCTCGCCACGTTGATCTTGTCGGGATTGACCGTGCCGAGGACGGCGGTCTCGGTTGCGAAGACGAGGTCCATTAGGTGGCGCCGATCAACGGGGGGCAGGTCCGTCAATTCGCGAACGTGGGCCCGGAGAACGACGCGGCAGTACCCCGGGTAATCGGCGGACTCGACAGACACGATGCGGGCGAGGTCATCTTCGTAGAGGAGCTCGCCGCCAGGACTCGAACACAGATCGCAAGTGGAGGTCACGTCGTCATCGTAGCTCTGCGGAACAGGAAGTTATTGAGCTGCGCCGGCCATGTCCCCCTTCTGGTGTACTCTTCGCCCCCATGGCGACGACTAAGCGGGCAATACTTGGCGCACCGGGCGGTGATCGGGCCGACGCCCTTTTTCGCGCGGCACTTTCAGAATTCCCGTCTGGGTATCTCCATGTCGCGCGCAATCACAGTCGAGTTACGCGCCTTCGAGAGGTCGAGATGGAGATTCGCGGCGGGTCTTTCCGCGATCGATGCCTCACGCTCGAAGATCTAGTGGCCCTTCTGAGTCGTCATCGCAGGACACCTAGAACGGTTCTCGCTCCGCATCAGCAGGCGCTACTTGTCGACGACCTTCTGGCCACCGATGAGTCGATTCCCCGCGAGTTTCGAGAGGTTGCCGGTGCAGCCGACTGGCTCATCTTGTTCAGTCGCCGCCTTAAGCAAGCATGGGAGCTCACAGCAGCAGCACCAACAGGGCTCGATGCGTCGGTCCCGGTTTTTAGCGCGGCGGTAGCCAAGACCCGATTCCCTTCGCTCCGTCAGGGCTCACCGTTCGTTCAAGGCGGTCTTGTCGCCTTCGATCGCTACATGGATCGCCTCAAGGATCTGAAGGTGTACGACGAGGCCGGCACCTTCGTCGAGGTCGCGCGCGACTTGGGCGGGCCCGAGATCCCCTTGGATCGCTTGTTTCCCGCACGGCATCGCCTTGTCGTCGAGGGCTTCTATCTCGGCTCACTGATCGAGCGACAGGTGTTCGAAAAGCTATTCGAATCTTGGGACGAGGTCATCTGGTTGCTCGACATTCCGAGCACGGCATCGGCAGAAGAGTTCGGTGGTGGAGTGTATGCGTGTTCGCCGAATTCGGAGAACGGGCGCGGGTACCCAACCGATCTTGCGTGGCTCGCTGCTCGGGGATTTGTTTTCGAGGGCACCGAAAGCGGCGTTGTCGACATGCGCCTACCGCACAAGCGTCATTTGGAAACACCCACACAGGTCGAATTCGTCGACCAACGACGTGGTGACGGGGGGACGTTTCCGACATCCCCTATGGACGAAGCCCGCCTACTCATGGGCATCGCGGTCTTGGCCTATCGCGAGGCACCGGCTCACAAGCCACGTCCGCGGATCACGATTGCGTTTCCGTCTGATCGTGCAATCGCCCCATTGCTTGCCGCCTTGGCTGATGACGCTGGAATCCCGCTTGTGACACATGCAAAAACGTCGCTGATCCATGTGGGTGCCGTGAGGGCATTGGCCGACCTTCTCCAATTGCGCACGCAGGACTTCGCACGCGACGCCGTCGTAGCCGCGGTACGGTCCTTGCGCTGCGGCATTCGGATCGACGATGACGGAGGCGAGGCGCGATACGCCTCTGCTTCCGATTTTGATGATGTCTCGCGATGCGCTCATGTCATCCAAGGCGCCGACGAATGGACTAAACGTCTAGCGGATTACGAAAAGTCGTGTCGGGAAGCAGTGGCCGATTGCGTCGACCCAGAAGACGCCGCATTGGCGCGCGCTCAACAACGGCTTGAAAGCGCCCAGCGGGTTTCAAGCGGTTGGAAGGTGCTTCGCCACCGGCTTATGTGGGGTGACGCGCAGGCCCTCAGCGTTGAGAACTTCCTCGAATGCGTGAAACAACTTGCCGTAATGTCTGCGTCGGACCATCGGCTGACAAAGTGGCTCGACAACAACGACCCTGACTTCATCGCGGGTGCTGCCTTTGCGTGGCGGGCGGATCGGCTCATCGTCGAGACGATGGACGCCTACGCGCGCTGTAGGCCTTACTTGACATCTTCCACGCGATCCTTCGAAGAGCACGTCGCGACTTTCCGTTCCATGCTGGCCGCATCAGAGGTCCCAATTCGTCCTGATGCCGTTTCAGGAATCGAGTTGGTTGGTCTCCGCGATCTTCGAGGGCTCTCGACCGATGTTCTCTTGGTTGGTGGTTTGGTCGAGCGAGACTTTCCCGCTGCACCCGAACCAATAGCCCCTTTCTCTGAAGTCGATGCAGCGCGAGTCGGTATGCGGACACGTGTGTCGATGATCCGCGAAAGCGAGCACCTTTTGGTGCACGCCCTTCACGCGGCTCCCCGTGTGGTGTTTTCCTGCTCGGCGCGCGATGCTTCGGGAGCTCCCGCGCTTGTGACGCGCGCATACGACGAACTTCGAAGCTTCCTTGTACGTGAAGCAGCCTCTCCAGAACTCATCGTCAAAGAACGAATCGCAGACATGAACGCTGCAGAGTGGATTCCAGGCGTCGCATGCTCGGCGTTAGGCCGGATGCTCGGGGCAAGGTCAACGGCGGCCCCCGGCCCGACGGAAATCGGACGCCGCAGCGGTCTGATCGCACGCGTGAACAACATCGGGCATCTTGGCGCGGGCGCTCTCCGTCGCGCACACGCGGCGAGGAGCCGGCGAGAAGGGCCTCCGACTGCTTTCGACGGCATGGTGGAGGGCGGCGCGGTACCGTGGATCGCCGATCTTCTGACTGGAGTGACTCCCATCTCCGCATCGTCACTCGATGCGTATGTGCGCTGTCCTTTGGCGTGGTACTACGAGCGAATCCTCGGCGTGCAGGCCCCGCAATCGATGAGTCGCGATCTATCACCGATGGAGCGAGGAAGTTTGCTCCACAAGATCCTCGAGCGCTTTGAGAATCTGATTGCCTCCCGGGGTGGCAGCGCGGCTCCCAACTCCGACGAGCGCCATGCGATCTTGCTCGCGTTAGCCGAAGAAGAACTCGACCGACTCCCATCCGAAGGTCTGCTTTCCGAAGTTCAGCGCAGTTCGCTGCTCTTGGGCCTCGACGATCCGAATTCGGAGGCAAAGGGACTGTTGGCGTCATATCTTGTAGTCGAGGCGGGCCGGCCTCGGACTAAAGCGGCCAGTCTGTGCGAAGTAACTTTCGGTCAACCAGCTTCCGTCGGGACGTCTCTTTCGCGGGATCCCGTGCGAATTTCAGCGACATCGTCGGACACGTACGGACGGCAGATTGTCACCCTCGCGCTGCGCGGCGCCATTGATCGAGTTGATCTTGTCGATGGCGACCTCGTCATCATCGACTACAAGGTCAAGGCGTCAGGGATGCGATCGGAAGTTCGCAAGGGACTTTGCTTCCAATTGCCACTCTACGGTCGCGTCATGCGAGACCTACGGGCCCGACTTGAAGCAGAACACCCCGAGCATGCTTGGGGCGAAAGCCAAATTCGGGTTGCGTCCTACTACTTCCTCGATCCGCGATCATTGAAAGTTCTGCTTGAGTGCACGTTCGGTGAGGAGAATGCTGCCGCGAAGATTCGCAAGTCACCACCGGCAGCCTCCGGGCTCGGAGAGGGTGGCATGCTGGCGCTGGAGAATCGTTACATCACCCGTGCTGCCGATGTTCTCGTGAGTATCTCACGTGGTCGATTTCATCCGAATGGAGGAGACCCGGCGATCTGTGCGAGCTGTCCATTCAACGCGGTATGCGTGGGCGCAAAGACTCGAGAACGATTCCAAGGCATGGGCGTGGCCGATGGGCTCTTTGAACAGGAGAGTGATCCCCCGATGTGGGGCGAACCCGAATCGGATGATTCCCCAACGGATGACGTGGGGGAGGAGCCCTGATGTCGTCCAAGGTCCTCATTCACCGTCTGTCAGATGTTCAGCGCGCAGCTACACGACTGGACTTAGGGCAGGCCGTCACGGCGGGTGCCGGGTCTGGCAAGAGCACGACGTTGGTCGTGCGCTACCTGCTTGCGCTGCGGGCGTCTCAATTTGACGTCCATCGAGTCTTGGCTGTGACCTTCACGAACAAGGCGGCCGCCGAGCTTCAACGTCGCATTCGACACAACGTGTTGCTGCTTGCGCGCGGTGAAGCTCGACTCGATGAGTCCATCCCCACATCGCCAGATAGTGATCGCGCAGCTTGGCTCCGTGTAGCCGACTTGCTTCCGGAGTCTTGGATCACCACATTGCACGGCTTCTGCCAGCGTTGGCTAAGGCAGGGCACGCCGGACAAGGAACTGGGAGCCAACTTCCAGATCATCGGAGACGAAGGTGTCGGGCACCCGGCGCGCGAGGTCGTCGAGACGTACCTCGACCGACTTGTCATGAGTCCGGCGCGTGGGGCATTGTCCGCAGATCTCAAGTCATGGCTGGAATATGAACCGCTGACAAACCTCGCCGACCGCCTCGAATCGTTGTTGCGTAAGCGCCACTTGGCGTCGCCGTGGGCTAGATCTCTTGAATCACGCACGGCAGTGGATGTCGAGCGGCTTGCCGACTCTCTCAAGACATCCGTGGACACGCAGAATCGGCGCGAACGGAAGCGCGCAGAATCGCGATGGCGCTTGCAAGTGAGTAACGACTCAGCGTGCCGCATGCAGATGGCTGCGCAGCTCGACTGCGTTACGGCCTTCAGCGAGATCAAATTCTCCCGCGCCTCTCGCTCGAAGGTTGTCATCGAGTCGATCACCGCGTTACGTCACGTATTGATGAATCTCAATTTTACTGCGGACGACCTGGAAACAGCGATGAGCCTGCGGCGTTCAGTCCTTGACGAAGGCAAACCAGCACCAACCGCGGCATTGAAGGATGGGCCATGGAAGGCCAGATTCCGAGAGTTGCTCGCTGTCTCGGAGAAGGTCCTCGGGGCCTGGACGGACGATGGCGGAATCGCGAAGTTGAAGGTGCACCATGATCTCGGATTGGAGAAAGCGCTCGCTCGCCTCTATCTCCACTGCGTGCCCGAGCTGGAACAGCGCATGCGTGCCGAGAATCGCATCGACTTCGAGGGTTTGATAGACCACGCATTGTCTAGGCTGGAATCTCGCAGCGAGGCAAGCCCTACATTTGAACACGTGCTGGTTGACGAGTTTCAAGACACCGACCCTCGGCAATGGAGGCTCGTGAATGCTCTCTCGCCCAATTTGGATGGAGTCTGCATCGTTGGGGATGACAAGCAGTCCATCTATCGCTTCAGGGAGGGAGATGTCGAAACATTTCGACTTGCGACGGGCATTATCCGCGATAAGAGCCGCGACGGAGCTGCGGTCGTCGAGCTCAACGAGAACTACCGTTCCACGGCTGCGCTCGTTGGATTCTCGAATCAGCTGAGTCGAGAGATTTTCCCTGATCCAGATCGGGACGAGACAGCCGAGCCTTTTGAATCCGCATCGTCTCCGATGGTGTCGCGTCGCACCGATGGAATCTCGGTCCATTCTCACATTGAAGTTCGAGTCCTTGGTGGAATTCATCGTGAGGCGGCACGTCGTGCCGAGATGAGCCATGTCGCTGAGTTGATCGAAACGGAGATTCTCGACCGCTGGCAAGTTCATGACGGCAATGGAGGCGTTCGTCCAGCGAAGGCGAACGATGTTGCGGTCCTAATGGCGAAGCGCACAGGATTGGAATCTCTTGAAACAGCGCTTGCACGTCGAGCCCTCAAGTTTCGAACGATTTCCGGTACGGGTTTCTACGGGCGTCCGGAGGTGAAGGAGTGTTGTGCGTTGCTTGCGTGGGTAGCAGATGTCGAGGATTCGGCAGCTACTCTTGGACTTGTTCGCTCTCTCATGGTCGGCCTCTCGGACACCATCCTCGCCAAAGCTTGTGCCGCGCGCTCGAAGGGAAGCCTCTGGAAAAAGTTGACGCGATGCGCTCGCGACGCGACGACGCTCCTGACGGTGGAGGAGCGCAGTTCTCTCGAAGAGGCACTCGCTCTCCTCGATCGGTGGCGAAACCTATCCGGCGTTTTGCCGGCTTCGGCATTGCTCGACGTCGTGATACGGGAGAGCTCGTTGCGGTTTAGCCTTGGCCAGCTTGACCCGTCAGGTCGTTCCGAAGCAAATGTGGATCAGCTCATCAGGGTTGTCCAATCTCGTGAGGATGAGGGCGACGCCTCGTTCGCCACTTTGGCACGTGAATTTCGCGCGTTGATCGAGGAGGACACCAAGACGTCTCAAGCGGACCCTCCGAGCGAAGAGCACGCCATCACGATCATGACGACCCACGGATCGAAGGGACTTGAGTTTCCCATCGTCATCCTCGTTGGGTTGGGCGACACCGTGACGGTGTCGGGGCCAAGTTTGGATCCAATCCGCTTTAGGGTTTCAGCCGACGAGGTGCAGCTTGTTGTGCCGCTCAAGTCGCGAGATAGCAAACAAGCCTGCAAGCTCTCTTCGTTGGCTGCATCCGTCGAGAAGGCAAAGGGGAGGGCCGAATCCGCCAGGCTCCTCTACGTCGCGGTGACGCGTGCACAGGACCACCTTGTCTTGGTCGGGAGCGATGCCGGACAAAAGCGCGCTAAGGGTGCGCTCGCGTCTGTCCTGTCTGCATTGAATGCACAGCTCGATGTCCCGGAAATCGAAGTTCCCATACTAGGCATGGAAGGCGCGCTTGTGCTGGTGAAAAAGTGCGAAGGAGCGACGGAGCTGGACGGCCACGCGAGGAAGGACTTGCGTGGGATCTTGGAGAGTATTGAGATCGGAGTGGGGGAAGCACGGCCTCGACTCGAATTCATGTATCGAGTTCCGCTTAGGCCAACAGCTTTCGCAACGGCGATGGGGTGCCCTCGTAAGTTCTTTTTGGAACAAGGGCTCGGCGCACCGGCGAGCAAGGCGTATCTCGGGCACAACGTCAGCGCAGATTCGACTCATGCTCGATCCCTGTCTCCCACCATGCGAGGCAACGCCATTCACGCGGCGTTCGAAGCGCTCGCGGCCGGACGCCTACCTTCTGAAGATGTTGATTGGGCATGTCAAAGCGCAGGCATTTTTGAACGACGTCATGTCGAAGACATCCGAGCGCTTGTCATGCGTGCCGAGACTGGCTTCCTTGCGTGGGACCTCGGGCAGAAGATTAGGAACGCACTTCTAGGCGAAGTGCGGAGCGAGTTGACGGTGTCACTCGACATCGAGGGGCTTCCGGTGATGGGGACGATGGATCTTCTCTACGCACCAGCTGGCGACGGCCCCGCGTATGTGATTGACTTTAAGTCTGATGTCGCTCGAGACCTTGGTGAAGCGAGGACGTCGATCGAGAAGAAGGGATATCGGTCCCAGGTGGCTTTGTATTGCGTTGCGGCAAGGCGAATTCTGGGTCGGCCTGTAGAGGGTTTTCTTTTCTTTACAGCACTCGGTTCCGAAGTGCACGTGGTCGGGGCATCAGAACTCGAAGCGGCGGAATCGAGCCTCCGTGTGCTTTCCGGAGCGGCCCGGGCTGGATTCCCTAAGACGTCCGACCCGCAACTGTGCCTGTCTTGCGAGCACCTTTCGGCCGGGCGATGCGGGGGGGCTCTGGGGTGACGGCGGGCCTCGTGCCTGCTGATGGCGTCGAGCCCAGGTACAAAATGCGATCGGCGCCTGCTCCCCTCATCCCGTACACCCTGCACGGGATTCCCCTGCGAGAAGGAACTTGCGCCGATCGGCACCCGGACTGATCGGCGGTTTCTTCGAGAATTCCTGAGCCAAAATGTCGAATCGTGACGAATTGTCACGGAAATGGTCTTTCAAAACGACGCGCATTCCGTTCAAGTCGGACTGCCGGATCGCTAATCTACTCTGACGCGCGATCGGCGCATGGGTGGTCGCTGCACGCGATTACCGAGCCACTTTTTCGCAGGCCTCGACCCAATTTGGAGTTTCTCGGTGAATCACATCGCTTCCTTGTTCGGAGCCGCCCTTACGTTGGCGCCGGCCATCTTTGCCCAAGTACCCCCCGCGATGACCCCCTTCACGCACGCAGGCGACTTACTGGTCACCGATACGGGGATAGGAAGAGTGCTCCGACTTGCGGACCTCAACCTCGACGGCGACCTCAACGATGCGGGCGAAGTCACCGTCTATGTTCAAGGCGTCGTGGGGACGGTCACACTCGGATTTCCGACGGCCATCGCTGTCGATCGTCGCAACGTGGTCTTTGTCGCTGACGCAACCGCGGATGCGATTCTCAGGCTTGAAGATCTCGATGGAAACGGCGATTGCATGGGCTTAGGTGAAGCGAGGGTCTGGTACACGCCGAGTCTTTCAGCAACGCCAGTGCCTGCACCGAGCATCTACGGGATGGTCGTCTCGTTGGACGGCGCGGTATATGTCGCCAACTTCAATTCGTCGGCGGCTGGCGCGGGATTCGACGACATCTTGAAGTTCGTCGACCTCAACAACGATGGCGATGCACTTGACGCAGGAGAGTGCACCATCTACGCCACGTTTACGAACGCTTCGATTGGCGCTTCTGTCCCAACGAATCTAGGGATTCTGCCCGACGGAAGCATCCTCTATACCGAGACTGGGAGCCAAAGTGCTGTGGGCGCAATTCCCCGTGGCGTTTGGCGTCTTCACGACGATGTCATCCCAAACGGACACTGCAACGACCCCGGCGAGATTACACTTTGGTATTCACCCCCATCGGCCGCTGCGACGATCATGTATGGCCTAGCCGTGGATCGAGATGGAACCACGTTTGTGACGGATACGAGCTTTGAGCGGGTGCTGAAGGCACGCGACATCGACAGCAATAATCTGATTTCGTTAGGCACGGAGGAATCGACTTTCTTTACTGTCGGAGCGCCGTCGAGCATGTGGACCTGCGCCATAGGGGACGGCCTGATTGCGGTTGTTGAGGACACCACCCCGGATCGCATCTATTTCATGCGAGACGTAAACAACGATGGCGATGCTCAGGATGTCGGAGAGAAAGTGGACGTGTATACGGACACAGCGGCAGCGTTTGACATCGGCAGTCCGCGAGCGATCGCGTTTCTGAAGGGGACCTCGGCGCAGTTCACATCGGTTCCACTCTTGATTGGGCAAACCGCGAACCTCGTCATCGAGTCGTCTCCGGCCAATTTAGTTTCGGTATATGTTGGCGCGATACCGGCTGCCATCTCTGTGGCTCCGTATGGTGTTCTGAGTTTTGATCCTCTGCCAGGGACCTATGTCGAGCTCTTCTCCGGGATACCGATGGGCCCATCTGGAGAGGTGCAAATCGGAATCCCGATTCCGTATGACCCAGCTCTGCTCAGTCTGACTCTCATCATGCAGGGAATTGGGGCTGGCCCGTCCGAACTTCGGCTCGCGCCATCGCAAACCCTTACCTTTCAGTAGGTTTATCCCGAATTGAGCGTCTGCGACGAATGGAAGAGTCCTTCCCTCCTGCCGTTCCGTTGAGACATTCTCTCGCTCAATAAAAGACCTTCGGATTCTGACGACCTCTGCGGTAAACTCCGCATATCTGAACGCGGGCGCGTTTTGGAGTTGCCTCATGATTCGGACCCTCTACAGGGCCTTTGTTGCGTTGTCGGTCGTCTCGGGTGCGCTGTTGGCTCAGATGCCACCGGTCCCTCAGTCGGCCCAGAACCCCATCACGGCTGAAAAGGCCATGTTGGGCAAGATCCTCTTTTGGGAAGAGCAGCTTTCAAGCGACAATTCGACGGCGTGCGGAACGTGTCACATACCAGCCGTCGGCGGTGGTGACCCGAGAACATCGACTCCCGGCAACATCCATCCGGGCCCAGACGGAATCTTTGGTTCAGCTGACGACATCCGTGGATCGAGAGGGATTGTTCATTGCAACTCGACCGGCGAATTCGCACCCGATCCTTACTTCTTTCCTAAGCCCCAAGTAACCGGGCGCAAGTCTCCATCGTTCATAGGCGTTCAGTGGGCTGACGAACTCTTCTGGGACGGTCGTGCGAGCGGAACGTTCACCGATCCGGAGACCAACCAAGTTGTCATTCCATGGGGCGGCGCTCTCGAGAGTCAGGCAGTCGGTCCAGTCCTGTCCAACGTTGAAATGGCTTGCTCGTCGCGCAACTTCGGTGACCTCAACGCGAAGCTCGCTACCGCAGTTCCGCTTCAGTTTGCTCGCAACTTACCAGCAGCCATGGCCGCCGCGTTGGTGCAATACCCCACCTATCCGGCATTGTTTCAATCCGCGTTCGGGACGCCGACCATCTCGGCCGCTCGTATCGGCATGGCCATCGCGACGTATGAGCGCACGCTGGTCCCAGACGGAACTCCGTTTGATGACTTCACGAACGGCAATCTGACGGCTCTTACGCCGCAACAGATCCTCGGCATGAATCTGTTCAATGGAATTGCCAATTGCGCGCAGTGTCACATCGCGCCGCTCTTCACAGATCACTCGTTTGCGAACATCGGCGTCCGTCCCGGAACCGAAGATGCAGGCCGCGAGGCCGTGACGTTGAATCCGATGGACCGCAATGCATTTCGTGTCCCGTCGCTGCGCAATGCGGGACTGCGAGCACCGTTCTTCCACAATGGAGGAATGCAGACGATGTTGGACGTCGTCCTCTTCTATTCTCTTGGCGGAGATTTTCCGAATCAAGCGTCGCTTGACCCGCGCATGGTTCCGGTTCCGTTAAACCACTCGCAACGCATCGCCATTGCCGACTTCGTTCAGAATGGGCTCACAGATCCTCGTGTTCTGTTGGGGCAGTTCCCGTTCGATCGGCCGACCCTCAATTCGGAGTCTCCCTCGTACTTCACGAACTACGGGACAGCCAAGATGGGGTCTGGCGGATTCACTCCGACCCACGTGTCTCCATTGACCCCAAATCTCGGGAATGGTCAGTTCCGCCTCGGGCTCTCAGGAGCGCTCGGCGGCGCGTCCGCGTACTTCGTGATGGCCGATACCCCTGCGTTCCCTGGGACTATGTACAACACGGTTCCATTGAATCTTGACCCTGCAAGTCCGTTCCTATTCTCGATCCCGATGACGCTCTCTGGCCCAATTGGGGTCCCGGGTGCGGGATTTGCGTCGGTGGGCTTGCCAATCCCCTATGATCCGGCAGTTAATGATGCTTCCCTTTTCTTCCAGTGGCTTGTCATAGACCCTTCGGTGTCAGACTTCGTGTCGACAACGAATGGACTGTTGGTGACCACGTATACCCCATGATCCCTATGTCGTTGTTCAAACTCGCGATTCTGGCGGCGACCTCGTGCGTCACAGCATTGGGCCAAGTTCAAAATGGTTCATTCGAGTCCGCGGTGGCAGGCGGGACAGTTATGCCTGCGGGTTGGTCTAGTTCCGTTTCGACGGGCGGCAGCGCTACCCGGATCCTGCCTTACCTCTCGTGCGCAACGGACGTTGGATTTCCAAGTGACGGTGCCAAGTGGACGCGGCTGACGTCAAGCGTCATGGGAACGCTCACAGCGTTCACAGGCGTGAGCAAGATCGAGTCAACGTTCACTATAGGAGCGGCGGGATCGTTGCTCACGCTTGACGTCGCGTTCGCGACCGGAGAGAACCCGGGCGACCCATCGTGGAACGACTTCATGGCCGTGACGGTGACAGTTGGTGCAACTACCCAGACGATTTACTTGGTCGACACGACGGCCGGTTCGTTCCCAACCACCATGGTTTGCAGCAATCGTCCTTGCACGGGGAAGATCACTCTATCTCAGAATCTCGTGACGCTTTTCCCCACGATTACCACGACGACACCCATCACACTTCGCGTCTACGTGGGTAACGGCGGCGACACCGCGGTCCCGTCATTTGGATATGTGGACAAAGTCACCTTGTCGTCCTCGGTGGTGATTCCGCCGCTCTCTCTCTCATTCCTCCCGTCTGGGCCGGGAAATTGGATCATGAAGACCAACGCACCGGCTTTGCCCGGGGCAGAAGTCTTCAATCTCGTGGCACTGAATCTCTCGCTACCGACTGGGAGCGGGCCATTGTTTGGAATCGCTTTCGACTCGTTGGTGCTTGAGCAGGCCATGTCCCCTCTAGGGACGGTCCCTTGGCATGTCAATCTCGACGGGGCGGGCGTATTCCAAATCGGGCCCTTTGGTATTCCCGCGGGCTTGAGCGTTGATTACATTGCCATTGCCATCGTTGGTGGCGCGGTGTCGCAGGTGACACCGGCTTCGAACATCACATTCTGAACTGCGCGGCGCATTTCGCGCAGGCTTGTTTTTTTGGAGAAATCTCGATGCGTAAGCAACTCATCCGTGCCGCGGCGATCGTCGTAACGCTCGCACCGGCGCTTCTGGCTCAGTCTGCGTGGGTCCAATTCTCGGACTCAACAGGATCTCGCCTATCCTTGACGGGCGGACTCGCTACAACCGATCCTGAAGAAAAGGACTTCTGGCTTATCGATATCGATCACGACGGTGATCAGGATCTACTGAATGTGCGCAAGGAAGGCTTCTATGGGGCCGGAAACCGCACGCACATGTTGCTCATGAACGTCAACGGCGTCTTGACCGACCTCACGGCGACATTCGCTCCTGGCTTCATCGCGAATCCGTCCTTGGGGCGTTCGGTCCTTGCCGCGGACTTCGACGGCGATGGCTGGGAGGATGTCGTCATTGCCAACACGGACTTCCAACCGGCGCACTACTACCGCAATTTGGGCGCGATTGGCGGAGTCTGGCAGGGCCTCGTAATTGAGAATAGCCGAATCCCGGTATTCACGCCGGGCGGCCGATTCTGTTCCATGGCGCACGGCGACCTCGATGGCGATGGCGATAACGACCTTTATCTCGGCGACTACAACAATACGCTCGAAGATCGACTCCTCATCAACGATGGCACGGGTCACTTTGTCGATCAGACGAGCACACGCATTCCTGGCGGGTCATCGTCCACCTTCTCTGTAGAAGCGGCGATCGTCGATATGAATAACGACGGATTCAACGACATCGTTGAGTCAGACGGAACCGTCGGACAGATGAAGATCCGCTTGAACAACGGTTCAGGCGTGTTCCCGAACCTGTATCTCGCCCCGACCGCTGCGACCTACACCATGCAGGTCGGCGATCTGAACAACGATGGCAAGCTCGACATCTACCAGGGCCGCGATGGGCAGGATGCCTACTTGCTCAATACGACTCCAAACGGTTCCCAATCGTTGTCGTTTACGACCACGGTCTTGAACAGCACGGTGGGGGCTCCTGGATATTCGCCGGGAACCGCCAATTTCGCGGGCAACGCTTATCTTGTCGACATCGACAATGACGGCGACAACGACCTCGTGATGGCGGACACCGATGTCGATGTTCCCGGGTGCAATCGTCACGCCACCCTGCTCGAGAATACACCGACGGCTTCGGTGATATTGACGGACCCGTATGGCACGAATCTCCAGAACTTCCACACGGTTGGTACGCACGACATCGCGACGGTCGACCTCAATGGCGACGGTTTTAAAGACATGGTCTATGGGCTCTGCACGGGCTACAAGGTCTTTATCCAACTGCCGCGATTCACGTTGATTCTGAACGAACCGGCACCGGGTGGACTGAACCTACAGGTCACCGGCGCCCAGGCGAACCAGCCGCTTTACAACCTTGTGTCCTTTGTCCAATTGGCGCCGGCTGGCACTGGTCCTTTCTTCGGGCTGGATTCGACGGCGTTCCTTAACCTCGTCAATGCTCCCGGACTCGCCCCAATGTGGGCGACGGCATCGCCAACCGGAACGTATTCGTTTACGCTACCGGCCGGAACCATCGGCTTTACGTTGCCAGTGCAAGCAAGGTCGGTCCAAATGCTGCCGGGCGGGCAATCCGCCCAGTCCAACATCGTGACCTATACCTTCTGATCACTCAAATTCGAGTGTCCGACGTGCCGCCCCATCTTCTCCAAGGTGGGGCGGTCGCATTTTCATTGTAGATTCCGTAGTGTGATGCGACCCAGGATGGGGCGGAGAAGGATCATGTCGAAACTTGTCAAGCTGGCGATCGTAGTCGTGGTGCTACTTGTCGGGGCGGTGATTGCGCTCGCAATGTCAGCGGGCAGCTTGGTTAAGGCGGGTGTACCCAAGGCAGGTTCGACCGTGCTCGGTGTGCCGGTCGAGTTGCGGGATGCGAACATCTCAGTGATGGGAGGCTCGCTCTCGCTCGATGGACTCACGATTGCATCGCCACCCGAATTCGGGACGACTCCTTTTCTCGTCATCGACCGTGTGGCGACCGAAGTTTCGGTGCGCTCCGTGATGAGTGACGTCGTCGAGATTCCGAAAGTCGAGGTCGACGGACTTAAGTTGCATCTTGTCAAGAAAGGTGGCTCATCGAATTGGGGGGTCATCTCCGAGCGAGCGGGCGCATCTTCATCAAGCGACACGAAGAACCCTCCTGCTGCAGAAGGCGGCAAGCGATTCGTCATTCGGGAGCTGGTTCTCAAGAACTTGAAGGTTTCCTTCGAGATGCCTGACATCCCTGCGAACCTTCTTTCAACATCGGTGACGATCCCTGAGATCCGCCTAAAAGACATCGGTTCTTCCGAAAAGGCTGCGCCACCTTCAGAGGTGATCGGCGAAGTCTTACAAGGAATTCTGAGCAGCGTTGCGTCGTTTGGAGGCGCCATTCCTGGAGACCTCGCGAAGGGCTTACAGTCGGCGGCCGATGGCTTGGGGGGCGTTCTTAACGATGGAGCCAAGAAAGCACTCGAAGGCCTCAAGGGCGGAGCGGACGCGCTCAAGGGCGTGTTTGACGGGCTTGGCAAGTAAACTCGACCTCTGAGCCCAGCGGTCGCAACGAGGTAGGGAGGACGCATCGATGTTTCGTAATTCAAAAAAGTGGATCGTTGGATGCCTGTTGTTCGCTGCGTGCATGACCGCTCCTTACACCGGGCGAAGTCAGCTGATCCTCGTTAGTGAAGCGGAGGAAGCCGCGATTGGCCTCGATGCCTATAAGCAAGTCTTGACTGAGCAGCCGCGATCGACGGACAGTGCACGGGCTGCGGTGGTCGAGAAAGTTGGGCGTCGTATCGCAACTGTTGCAAATCGAGCAGACTTCAAGTGGGAGTTTGCTCTGCTGAAGTCCAAGGACGTCAACGCCTTCTGTCTTCCCGGTGGCAAGGTTGCCTTCTACGAGGGCATCATGCCGATCTGTAAGGATGAGAACGGCGTGGCAGTAGTGATGGGACACGAAATCGGACACGCAATCGCACGCCATGGTGGGGAACGGGTGACTCAAGCCGCTTTGGCGGAGGCTGGTATCGCCGCAGCCTCTGAGTGGTTGAGCAACAAGGCCCCCGAGAATCGTGGGGAGGTCGCAGCCGCAATCGGTCTCGGTGTCCAACTCGGAGTTCTGCTGCCCTTCTCTCGAGAGCATGAAACCGAAGCGGATCACATCGGATTGATCCTGATGGCCAAGGCAGGGTTCGATCCGCGAGAGGCCCCGAAGTTTTGGGAGCGGATGCAGGCAGCGTCAGGAGCCAAGGCGCATCCGGAGTTTTTGTCAACCCACCCCGCGGATGGGACACGCATCGCGCAGCTTAACTCGTGGATGCCCGAGGCGATGATGTATTACGAGGCGGCTCAGAAGGGCGAGACGTTTACGCCTGGAGCCAAGGCTCGCGGCGCGAATTAGCAGATCGTTACCGCTTGGGGCCGTCCGCGGCGCACCGGAATCCAGTATGGGATAGTCCTGTGTCCGCGGCCGTCCCGCGACGTGCCGTGGTCCGGTAGGCCTCGCAATAGTCTTTGTGGCATAAGAACGAACCGCCACGCACGACGCGCTTCGGGATCGTCGGTTCTTGGGGATCCCATGAGTTTGGCGGTCCTGCTGGATCGACGAGTGGGCCTACTTGGATCGAATATGTGTCGGCGCGATACCAGTCTTCACACCACTCCCACACGTTCCCGGCCAGGTCAAACAGCCCCAATCGATTTGGCGGATAGGACATCACAGGTGAGGTTCCTATGTATCCATCGGAACACAAGTTGCGATCGGGGAATCGCCCCTGCCATATGTTTGCAACTGGCTTTGTCTCGGACGCGGGCGTGTCTCCCCAAGGGAATGCGCCGCCGTCGCCTCCCAAACTTGAGACATACTCCCATTCTGCTTCGGTCGGTAACCGCCTCCCGGCCCACCGACTGAAAGCCTTCGCATCCTCGAAAGCGACATGGACTACAGGGTGATTCGCTCTTCCGTCCAAGTTGGAAGCAGGTCCCTCAGGGTGCCGCCAGTCGGCTCCGGCGACCCAATGCCACCACGCGGAATGGTCGTCAAGCTCGACAGGTGCCGGTGGTGGGCGAAACACCAGTGAGCCCGCGCGGAGATCGGCTGGTTTTGGCGTGCCTCTAGGCAACTGCAGTTTGAGTGCATCCCAGTCAATCGGCCTTTCGGCAACCGTGATATAGCTAGTTTCATGAACGAAATGGCCGAATTCCGCATTGGTCACTTCATGTATGTCAATCCAGAATCCACTAAGGGTGACACGTCGTGCAGGACCTTCATTTGGGCTTCCCGGCGCGGATTGACCCATCATGAATGTCCCCGGAGGAATCCACATCATGGCACTCCGGGAGAGGCTCGGTGCGGTTGCGGCGCAGCCAATGAGAAGGAGAACCGCGTTCGCTAGAAGACGCATGTCGAACATGATATACCGCCCCGCAGCAACAAAAAAATCGTCAATGTTGTGTTTAGGCTATGGAAGGGGTCCTTGTTGCGTGCATAATGCCTCCACTATGGCCAAGTCAGCAAAACCACTCGTTCTCGGTTTCGGATGCGCCCTCACGGCGATCCGAAGCGAGAAAAACCTCACCCAAGAAGTCCTCGCGGTTCGTGCCGATCTCCATCGCACCTACCTCAGCCAGCTCGAGCGCGGCGTGAAGGCTCCTACCCTCACGACCCTCTTTGGACTCTCCTCCGCAATGGGCATCAAGGTGTCCCAGCTCGTCGCACGCGCCGAGTCGTTCCAGGGCAAGTCCCCGGTTCCGGCGAAGCGTGGCGGTGCTCGTCCGCGCAAGGCCGCGGCGAAGACCGTAGTGAAGACCGCAGCGAAGCGCCGCAAGTGATCGGACGGACCCCTGCAAAGGGGTCCACTCTGATCAACCTTTTCACTCGTTTCTCTATTGACCCGCGCTGAGGCGTTCGACCATCCGGTTGATTCGCGAGGCGCGGGTTCCTTTTTTTGGGATCGCCCCCGTCACTTACATCACCTGTGTGTCTCAAGCTAGACTCAAAGTGATGCGCAGTCTCATTCGTTATTGGAAAGTGTTCGTGATCGTCGTTGCTGCGTCCGTACCAACGCAGGCACAGTCCGCCCCCGGGCCGAATATTTTACTCGTACTTTTGGATGATGCCGGTTGGACCGACTTCTCTTGCATGGGTGGTCCCCATCAAACACCGCGCATCGATTCGCTAGCACGTGAGGGTCGACGCTTTACGCAGTTTCAGGTGGCGCAGGCGGTGTGCTCGGCGTCGCGCGCAGCGATTCTGACTGGCTGCTACCCGAATCGAATCAGTCTTTTACATGCGCTCATGCCTGATTCTCAGATTGGACTCGCGTCGTCGGAGACAACGATCGCGGAGGCGTTACGCGACAAGGGATATGCGACAGGCATTTTTGGGAAGTGGCATCTCGGCTCAAAAGACGCATTTTTTCCAACGCGCCACGGCTTCGACGAATGGTATGGCATTCCATATTCCAACGACATGTGGTCGGGACGCCGATTGACGGAGCCGAAGGCGCGCGAGTACCCGCCACTCCCCGTGTATCACAATGAGAAAGTCATCTCGACCATTGTAGACATGGACGGACAGGCCCGCCTAACGGGAGATCTCGCGGATCGTGCGAGTGCTTTCATGCGCGCGTCGAAATCGAAGCCCTTCTTCTGTTATGTGCCTTTTACTCAGCCCCACATGCCGATTGCAGCGTCGGCGGCATTCAACGGGAAATCGAAATCAGGACCCTATGGCGATGTCATGCTCGAGATCGACGCGTCGATCGGAAAGATGGTCGACACAATCGATGAGCTCGGACTGCGTGAGCAGACACTGATTCTGGTCACTTCTGACAATGGACCGTGGCTTGTCTACGGTGATCACGCGGGAACCTGCAACGGGCTACGAGAAGGCAAGGGCACGATGTGGGAGGGTGGCTGTCGCGTGCCGCTCATCGTGCGTTGGCCAAAGCACGTAGCAGAAGGAACGGTCTGCGCTGATCCCGTCGCGTCGATTGACTTGTTTCCAACACTTGTATCGCTGTGTGAGGCGAAGCTAGGTCCTCTCAAAATCGACGGGCGCAACCTTGCTACGACACTGCTCGGTCAGTCGAGTCAGTCCATTGCACGAGGTCCAATGATCGACTGGTATGGAAATGACCTCATCGCCGTTCGCGAAGGGCGATTCAAGCTCGTCATGCCACATGCTTACAACTCGGTCGTGGTGCGCGGTGCCAATGCGCTTCCTGGCAAGACGGAACAGCGGCGAGCAGAGAAGGCGCTCTACGACCTCGACGCTGACCCATCCGAGTCGAAGAACGTTGCTGCGGAGCATCCGGATGTGGTCCTGCGCCTAGATGCGGTGGCGGAGATGGCGCGCGTGGAACTTGGTGACACATTGACGCAACGCAAGGGATCGAGTGTCCGTGCCTCAGGTCGGGTTGGCCCCGAGTCCCGTCTGGCTCCCAAGTGACTACGTTCGGGGGGGCGGGCCCGTCAACACCGAAGTACCGAGGGCGGCCCGTGGCAGTCGAGCATCGAGAGCTGCTACCTGGTCGTGGTCTAGCGCCCCGTGGGCGCCAATAGACCTTCGTAGATGGCTTTGTAATTCGAGACGCTGCGCTGCCAGGTGCGTTCTGTTTCGACGAAGCGTCGTGCCGTCGTGCGGATGGCCGGCCATAGTTCGCGGTGCGAAAGCACGTGCTCGAGCATGGATGCAAGGGCATTCGCGTTGCCTGCTTCAAAAAGGAAGCCCGTCTCACCGTGGCGCACCAGCTCCTGATGTCCACCGACATCCGACGCGACGAACATGCGGCCCTGCGCCATGGCCTCAAGGGGCTTGAGTGGCGTGACGAGATCGGTCAAGCGCATCCGGTGACGGGGGTATGCAAGAACATCGATCAGGTTGTAGTACCGCTGCACATCATTGTGGGGGACCCGCCCCGTGAAAATGACGCGGTCCTCGATCCCGAGACTCGTCGCCATCGCACGAAGTTCTGGTTCCTTCACGCCACCGCCGACTAGGAGAACCCGAAGGTTCGGTACCTTCGGAAGGAGTTTCGACGCTGCCGCGAGCAGAAGGTCGAGCCCTTCATAGCCGTAGAATGAACCTGCGAAACCGATGACCGTTGTCCCATCGAGGCCGAGCTTGGTTCGCAACGCGGCATCGGGAGCGGCATCGAATACGAATTCGTCAACGTCGACGGCGTTCGGAATGACTGTGATCTTGTCGGCTGGGATGCCACGCTCGGCGATGTCGCGTCGAAGGCCTTCGCAGATGGTGGTCACGTGATTCGCACGACGAACCCCCCATGTTTCCATGGCGCGCGTGATGCGATAGCGGACGCTGCCTTCCGTTGTTGTGCCGTGATCCACGGCGGCGTCTTCCCACGATGCGCGAATCTCATAGACAACCGGAATTCCGTGTTTGCGACCGACCCGGATGGCGGGGATCGCGTTGAGGACAGGCGAGTGGGGGTGAAGGATATCGGGGCGAAGGGTACGGACTAATTCATCGAGTCGTCGCTCGGTGGCGTGCATCTCATCGAAATATCGGCCCGCGGGCAACTTCGATCGCAAGGTTGGTTCGAAGGGAGTCCGGTAGAAAGTCCAGCCACTGGCTGACTCCTCTAAAGACGTGTACTTGCCATGCCGTGGCGTGGTGACATGGAACGTCTCCCAACCGAGACGGCGCTGTTCCCGGAGGATGGCAGCCGTGCGGAACGTGTACCCGCTATGAAGCGGGAGCGAGTGATCTAGGACGTGCAGGATTCTCAATGAGAGTGAGCCGTGAGGTCGTGCCTCATAGCCTGAGGGTGAACTGAATTTTCGTTGCAACGGCACTCACGCAACTTCATGTTGATCATCAAGTTGCAATGAGCAACCCCATGTCATCTAACCGTCGTTGACTGACCGCCATCGAACATAGAAGCGTATCGGCAAAAGTAGAGAACAAGGCAGAGCATGGGACGCCCCCTCGACGACGTGGGACCACCGCGATCACCGAGAGCCCGCAAGATCCACCGAAATGCCGCGTGTCCTAGCAACTTAAGCCATGACTTTACCGAGACAATACGGAAGATACCGAAATACGTAACAAGCTATGCCATCCACTCCTGCACCTATCGATCCCGCCGCGTCCTCCAAGAGGATCAAAGCCAAGCAACGAGGCTTCTCGCTGATCGAGGCGGTTCTGGCGCTCAGCGTCCTCTCAGTTGGCGTGTTGGCCTCGGTCTCCGCGCTCGCGTCTTCGACGATTAGCGAAGTCATGGTCGCGGAGGAGTCCCGCGCCATGCGGGCCGCACTCGCTCGCCTCGAAGCTGTTTCGGCGTCTGACCCGACATTGACTCTTGCGCAACTTGCGACGTCGCTCGCAGCGCCCGCAGCCGCGAGCTTCACAGTGGACGAACTGTCCCAACCAATCATCGGAGGAGTTGCCGCTGCTCACGGTTCCCTCACGACCGACCTTTCCGATCCGAATCTACTTCGTGTGACTGCCACCGTGCGGTGGACGTCGCGTGGAACGACTCGGACCATTTCCCTTTCGAACGCAGTGGCGGAGACGATCCCGTGAACAAGAACCAAAAAGGCATGTCGATCGTCGAAGTTCTGATTTCGATGACGGTCGTCTCCGTTGGAATCGCCGGGGGATTCGCCGCCCTCAGCGGCGGGTCGTCGCAAGTCAATAGTATGACCAAGCTGCACCGCGTCCGAGACTCTGCGCGACTAGCGCTTCCTGCGCTGATTGACGTCATTCAAGACTCGAACATCGCCTACATAGATACGACATCGCGAACCACCGGAGCAGTCGGCGTCGCGACGTCCTCGGACAGATTCTCGTTGGTCGGAGGTACCCTGCGTCAATGTCAGAACGCCAGCTGCAGCTTTCACTCCAATCCTGGCGTTGCGACGAATGTCACGCGCCAAAGCGCTGGCCATGAGTACCGATCGGGCGCCGCAGGAACCGCAACTCAACGCGGGAAAATTGTGCCCTCCGGATTCGCCGCCTGTCCCTTTGACGCTACGACAACTTCTGCGGGGGCGGTCATGGACGCTGCACGCCTCATCGTTCCGCGCGATTCGACTAACGCCCTCGCGCTCAAGTCCGATGGCACCCCGAATCCAATCAAACTCGTGTTCCTTGGGCCCGTTCAAGTCTCCGCAGATAACGTGGAGCTTCGACGCGTCGACCTTGATATCGCTGATCTCGCGGCGGCAACTTACTCGGTCTGGAGTGAGTTCTCGACGGCCTCGCCCAATTGGGTTGACATCTTAGACTTTGGCACCGACGGCACGGCAGCGAGCGTTAAGGACGGAAAAGTCCCAGTGACGCTTGCAACAACTGACGCCACCAACGAGCAGTTCAATCTGACGAGCGCGTCGGTGGGTGGAGTGACTCAGCCATGCGTCGTCTGGACCAAATCGCGGGGGACGATAACCACGTATCCCTATAGGGTTGTCTCGATCACCGTTGGGCTGGCCACAGGCCAAGTTGCCTACAGTTTTGATCTCCGCACGTCGGCCGGCTCGACTTGGCGCACTTCTGGTACCGCAGTCAAGACCTCTCAGACCATCGTGAATCACCTGACAGAGCTCGCTATCTCGACCCCGGCGTCTGACCCGTACCACGCGTCCACCAATCCACTCGGTGTTGCAGACCCCGGCACGGTTCGATTGACCATCGGTACGAGTCTCCCGCCCAATAGTGGCGAGACAACGTGGAACCACCACCTTGAGTCGCTGCTCCTTAATCCAAGGAACCGGTAATGCGCCACTCCAATCGACACGCTGAGCGCGGTACCGTCATGCTGATCGTAGTACTCATGGGTGCTCTGTTCTTCGGCCTTGCGACGTTCGCGGGCAGCATGGCGCAGTCTGGGCATGAGACCGCGCGGCGCGAACAGGACAACGTTCGTGCACGGCTTGCGGCGGACGTGGCACTTTCCATGGCGTTGGAAGAAATTCAAACGGGCGTTGATACCTATGGCGGCGGATTGGGTGTCATAAATCAAACGACGGGCGACACGAGCTTCCTCACTACGTACGTTCCTCTCGGAGGAAACCTCTATCAGGTCAATGCAACTGCCAGGAATACACGTGCGCGTGCAGGTGTCACGGCTGTGATTCAACAAACCCCAACCGTGACTATCAACTTCTCCCCGCGGGCGGCCATCACGACCAAAGGGGCGGTTACCACGACCGGGAGCATCGAAGTCGACGGTCGAGACTGGAACTCGACCGGCACTTCCATCGTCGGGCCAGGGAAGTTTGGGATCTCGTCGATGTCGACGATCACCAACAGTGGAAACTCGAAGGTCGGCGGCGTGGGCATTGCGCCCGCGAAGCCTGTGCCCGCTGCTGTTAAGGACCCCAACAACATCTGGAAAGACAACATCAACAACGACGGAGACGGTGCTACTGATGAAGAGGCCTACGACGGCATCGACAATGACAACGACGGCCAGACCGATGAGGACACGACGGGTTATCCCACCAGTCCTGACGTTTCGTTGGGACTTCCCGTGGGTACTTTGAAGGCGCAGGCGATTGCACAGGGTACTTACTTCACGACCGAAGCAGCGCTGAACGCCGCGATTGCCGCGAATGGCGGCGTGGTGCCCGGTGGGAAGATCCTCTATTTGGACTTCGACCAATGGCTCCCGAGCAACATGGGCAGTGTCTACAATGACCCGCCCTCGATCATCGTCCATCACAACACGGCTGGCACCGCGTATCTGAAGAACATGCACGGGTCCTTCAAGGGTCTGATTCTTGCCGACTTCGTCGAACACTTGAACGGTGACTGCAGCATCTTGGGCGCCTTCATGTCCTTCGGCTCGCAGGCCATCGGCAATACGTTCGGTAACGGAAACGCCCACATTCGATTCTCGTCGAGCGTGCTCACGAACCTCCCTTCGGCAGGCTCCACGATATCCGTGCGGATCGTCTCGCGCGGAAGAACAGTTGGTGCAACATGATCACCTGGTCCGCCCCATTCCTAGCGAGACTTGGTGTCGTCAGTGCATTTGCCGCTGGTCTTTCGTTTGCACAGGAGTCGCGTCCTACGATGCCGCCACGACCCGCGGACGTCCCGGAGCTGGCATGGACCATTCGAATTCTAAACAGTGAGCAGTCTCCTGATGCACCCAAATTGGCACGGTCCCACACTGAGGATGCCGACGCCATCGTTCGGGCTCAGGCCCTAATGACCTTGGCAGAAATGGGCTCGGACCAGGACGCCGAGGCGTTCTTGGCACATACCGACGACGAAGACCTTCTCGCGCGTCGGCGAGCCTACGACGGGGTCTTGATGTTCGCGTCTCAGCGCGCGGAGGCCGTGAGGGCTGCTGCCGTTGGATTGACGGCGAAAGATGGCTGGATACTCGAGAGAGCACTTCTGATCCTCACTGCCCAGAGTCCTTGCACCCGCGCATCTGACGACCCCGTGGCCAAGGCCATCGTGTCGATGCTGACGGAGATCGAGCCATCTGTGGCGCCTGCTGTATTCGACGTTCTTCTCCTTCGAGGCAGCGCGACCGGAGCCATTACGGTAGGCCTACGCAATGGTGTTTCGAAACCCATCATGTTGGCGGCGCTCAATGCCGCAGGAACATCCAAGGAACAGACAGCGGTAGCGCGTCTCAAGGTGCTCGCAATCGGACGCGATCCGTTGATTGCTGCTCGGTCGGTGAAGGTCATTGGCGACATCGACGGTGTCCGGTCGTTGGACTGGATGATTGATCGACTGGAGACCGAGAAGGACGTCTCCATCCGTGATGAGATCGCGATTGCATTACGAAAGTCGACGGGCAAGATGATCGGGTTCGACGTCCCGGCGTGGCGTCGGCACGCAGCAACCCTGGTCGCTGCCTCCGCGCCGAAAAGGAAAAAGTAGCCTAGGCTAGAATCTCGGTCACAACGCGACCCTCGACATCGGTAAGGCGGAAGTCACGCCCTTGATGACGGAACGTCAACTTCTCGTGGTCGACGCCGAGAACATGGAGGAGGGTCGCATGGAGATCGTGAACCGAGACCGGGTCCTTCGCGATATTGTACCCAAACTCGTCTGTTTCGCCGAAGGTGATGCCCTTCTTAATTCCTGCACCCGCGAGCCACACTGTGAACGCGCGAGGGTGGTGATCGCGCCCATAGTTGGTCTTTGTCAGTGTCCCTTGGCTGTAAACCGTTCGTCCAAATTCCGCGCCTGAGAGCACTACGGTGTCGTCAAGGAGTCCGCGCTCCTTCAGATCCATGATGAGCGCCGCTTGCGCCTGATCGGTTGCCTTGCACTGAAGCCGAATCTCACCTGGAAGATTGTTGTGGGCGTCCCATCCGCGCATGTACAGCTGGACGAATCGGACACCCCGCTCGAGGAGGCGTCTGGCTAGGAGGCAACTCGCAGCGAAAGTTCCTGGTTTGAGGACGTCCGAACCATAGCGAGCCAAGGTTTTGGGATCTTCCTTGGAGAAGTCCGTCAATTCGGGCACGGACATCTGCATACGATAGGCCATTTCGCCCTGTGTGATGCGTGAACGAATCTCCGGATCTAGGGAGCGACTGTACTCTGTCTCGTTAAGTTCGCTCACAAGGTCAAGCATTTTGCGCCGATCCTCGCGCGTCACTCCCTCGGGATCCTTCAACCAAAGCACGGGCTCCGCGCCACCACGAAGGCGGCAGCCCTGGTGTTCGCTCGGAAGGAAGCCTGAGCCCCAATAGCGTGACGTGAGGGCCTGCATGTTCCCGAATCCCTGCGTGATCAGCACAACGAACGAAGGAAGGTCGCGGTTGAGAGACCCAAGTCCGTACGAAGCCCATGATCCAAATGAGGGGCGCCCGGGAAGCTGGCTACCGGTCTGGAAGAACGTGATACCCGGCTCATGGTTAATCGCATCCGTGTGCATCGAGTGGACGAAGCAAAGTTCCTTCGACACAGACGCGAGATGTGGAATCAGCTCGGACAACCAGATGCCACGGTCTAGATTCTCATGTCGGGTGAACTTAAAAAGCGATGGTGCGATTGGAAGCCGTGCCTGACCGCTAGTCATACCCGTGATGCGCTGACCATTTCGGACGGATTCCGGAAGGTCTTCGTCGTATCTGGCGGCAAGTCCGGGTTTCCAGTCAAAGAGGTCGAGTTGGCTTGGAGCACCCTCCATGTGGAACGAGAGCACACGTTTTGCCTTGGCGCCGGATCTTGGGGGCAAGGCCAGGAGCTCGCCCAATGCCATGGTCCCCATGACACCCAAAGCTCCTTGTGCAACAGTCCCAAAGAACCGACGTCGCGTTACATCAAGGCCATGTTGGAAGAAGGGATTCATCTCATGACCTCGTGATGGCCGCGTCAAGGTTGAAAAGTGCGTTGGCCAGCAGCGTGAGGGCCGCTAGGTCCGCAACGCTTTCAAGTGGTGCTTCGCGTCCGACGAGGGCAGCGGCCGCCTTGGAATCGGCGATGTAGCGCTTTCGGAAGTTCGTGAGTGACGTGGTGAGCGCGTGGAGCTCGGCATCACTCGGCGAACGTGCGAGGACGCGCTGAAACATGACGGTGACTTGGGCAGCGTCACCCTGTGCGGAGTGGGCGGCGCGGGCGAGTGAACGAGCAGCTTCGACGAACTGCGCCTCGTTCCACAACGCGAGCGCCTGGAGCGGAGTATTGGTCGTTTGACGACGGATGACGCACGACTCGCGGGTGGGCGCGTCCAAAGTCATCATCGCTGGCGGGGGAGACGCGCGCTTCCAGAACGTATAGAGGCTGCGGCGGTAGCGATCATCTCCCATTGGCGATTGCTGCACGCGAGTATTGGAAACAAGCATCGAAACTTCTTCCCAAAGCCCCGCGGGCTGCTCTGGGTAGACCGAGGGACCACCGAAACTCTCGACTAGAAGTCCCGATGACGAAAGAACCATGTCTCTAAGCGACTCGGCATCGAGGCGCCTGCGTGGGTACCAAGACAAAAGTCGATTGTCAGGATCGACCGCCGCTACCTCCTCGCGTCGGCGTGAAGATTGTCGGTACGTGGAACTCGTCACGATCTCGCGAAGCAAGGCTCGCAGATCCCATCCGCCTTCGCGGAAGCGTACGGCGAGGTCGTCGAGGAGCTCGGGATGGGAGGGCCATTCGCCCTGATATCCGAAGTCCTCCGACGTGCGGACCAAGCCGGCTCCGAATATCCACTCCCAGACTCGATTCACCGCGACACGCGCGACCAACGGATTGTCTGCGGAAGTCAACCATTGAGCGAGGCCAAGCCGATTGTCCGGAGCCCCCGGAGGAAGCGAACCGAGGGTCCGCGGAATCGAGCGGACTACGGGGCGCTCGGTGTCGGGTTTGTCGTACTGTCCGCGGGTCAGAACGAATGTCTTGGTCGGCGACTTTTTCTCGCGCATGACCATCGTGCGGGGGACGTTTCGCTGTTCAGTGGCGAGCTTTGCCTCGAGATCAGTCACTGACTTCGATCGCGTCAGGTACTCGGGCGAGAATCGCTGGCGCCAAGCCTTGCGTAAGGCGGCCGTGCTCGGACCATCGCGCGAGTCAGCAGGGAGAAGTACCACAGGGAGCACACCGCTGAGCGTCTCATCGGGGTCGCGGTGCTTCCAATAGAAGCCACCTTCGCCTCCCGTGTTGACGATTTTCATGATGAGCGCATGTTCACCCGACGCGAGGTCCATGGTGAAACGGTCTGCGTCGGGCTGAACGCCCCGATCGATGCGATGGCTATGAACTTCTCGAGCGTCCACCGTGACTCGGATTCCGTCATCACTTCCCACGCCGACACTCAGTTTGCGCTGGGTAGGTATAAGCAGTCGCCGCGCGACGTAAGAATTGTGGGTTCCGCCTGGGAGTGCGATCACGGTCGTGTCTCGGAAGAGTGGGCGACGCTCCCACTTCGCATATGCGTCTTTCTGCGGCGGAACCGGGCGGCTATCAGCATCGGATCGTTGATCAAAAAGTGCATCGCGGTCACCGGCGAACGGCCCGGCCTCGAGCCACGGGGTTCCGACTGTTGGGAGTCGTTCGCGCGCGGCGGGGGAAAGCTCAGCGATGCGGAGCCTTGTGCGTCCGATGACATGTTGCGAATAGGGCGAGTTGTATGTCAGCGTCACACGGAAGCGCATACCGTCGGTGACGTCGATGGTTTCGGCCGGCATCAGGAGCGCAACCCGCGCCTCCTGCTGTCGATGGCCGTCCAAGGCCCAACCTTCACCTGAACCGTCGAGTAGATTCGTGACATCAAAGTCACCGTTGTCCTGAGAGTGGTCGGCCCACGCCCACGAGAGATTGACTGGAGTCCAAGAGGTGCCCGACGACGTCGAGGCCTCGAGTTGGATGCGACTGAGCACCGCGTTCCCATTGTCAGACCGGCCAACCCGTCCCATCGGGAGCGAGGCATGGGGGATAGCTTCGAGAAGAAGTGCATCCAGTCTGTGAGATGATGTCGTCAATTCGATGACGTGGGTGTCCGTCGTCGGGTTAATCCCGGATGCAAGGATTGAACCGTCGGCTTGAACGCTGAGCGTCGCACCGTTCCTTGACTTGGCGCTCACGACCGCCGTATCGCCCCACTTCACCCCGAGGGATGGACCTGTTTCAAGCAGGAACTTGTTGAAGGCCGCTGTCTCCTCGGGAGGCTCCTTGTTGAGGGCTTCGCGCACTTTGTCGAGCTCTTGTGTGAGGGCGGCCATGCGCTGGCGCTGCTCGGGAGTTGGGACCTCGAGGAACGGCTCGTGTGCGCGCTTCACATCTTGTGTCTGGGAGTAGAGACCAGGTTCGTCGACGGAATTAAAGTAGGAGAACAGTCCATAGAACTCCGATTGAGAGATCGGGTCGTACTTGTGGTCGTGACATCGCGCGCACCCAACGGTGAGGCCGAGAAACACGGACCCCGTCGTCGCGGTTCGATCCACCGCGTATTCGACGAGGAGCTCGTCGATGATTGCTCCGCCCTCATCCGACGTCACATGGTTGCGGTTAAATCCGGTCGCCACTTTCTGATCCTGAGTGGCGTTGGGCAGGAGATCGCCCGCGAGCTGCTCCGTAAGGAAACGGTCAAACGGGAGGTTGTTCCGAAATGAATGCAGAACCCAGTCGCGCCAGGGCCATATCGAGCGGCCTGCGTCGGTGTGAAGGCCGGACGTGTCGGCAAATCGCGAAGCATCAAGCCACGGAGCTGCGAAGCGCTCGGCCATGCGTGAGCGCCACGGCTCTTCGTTGAGGAGTTTGTCGACCCATCGATCATGGGCGTCGGGCGCAGCGATGGCCAAGAACCGCTCGACTTCGATTGGAGTGGGTGGCAACCCGGTGAGATCAAGGAAGAGGCGGCGAAGCAATGTCGCCGAGTCCGCTGGCTCTGACGGAGCGAAGCCTCGAGCGTGGAGCTTTGCGAACACATGAGCGTCGATTGGACCGCGAACAACTTCGCTCCAAGGAGGCTTCGGACTTGGTTGCCTCTTTGGAGGTATGAACGCCCAATGGTCTTCGTACTTCGCGCCCCCGGCGATCCAAGCTCTGATTGTCTCCAACTCGCCGGCGCTGAATGGTCGCTTCTTTGCGGAAGCGGGCGGCATGTGCTCGGCCGGACTTGGGTGATTGAGTCGCTTCCAAAGTTGGCTCGCTTCGGGTTGGCCGGGGACAATCGCAGGCCCACCGTCGCGTTCTCTAGTCGACGACGCTTGCTGGTCGAGGCGTAAATCTGCAATCCGGGCGTTCTCATCTGCCCCATGGCAAGCGAAGCAACGCTCCGAGAGGAGGGGGCGAATGTCCCGTCCGTATCGGACGGGGTCCTGTGAATACCCCAGGGTTGCTAGGGCAAAGGCCAATGCAAAGAAAACAGCCGGGACTGATCGGTGGGGGTGGCGCTGGAGGGGCATCGGAACGCAAGATTAGTCTCTCGGACTGCCGACGTCGAAACGACGCTCGAGGTTCTTGGGTACCCGGTTTTTTTGCGCCGATGTCTCAATTGGCGGAACCTTGGACCGGCTGACGGGTTTAACTTCCCCAACGCCCGGTGGACGGCCTTTGCCCATCGGACATCTTTGGAGACCATCATGTCGCTGTCCATTCCCAACTTGCTGCGCTCTATCGCCTTGGCTGGGCTCGCCGTGGGTTCGATCGTGGCTCAGGGCCCCCCGCCCCCGCCCCCGCCTCCTCCTCCCGCCCCCCTTTCGGCGGTGCCGGTTCCGGCCGCGAATCCCATCACGGAAGCTAAGCGCGTCCTCGGCAAGATTCTCTTCTGGGAAGAGCAGATGTCCTCCGACGGCACGGTCTCGTGTGGCACGTGCCACAGACCGGAAGAAGGAGGCACCGACCCCCGCCTCGCGACGAACCCCGGGCTCGATGGCGTGTTCGGTAACGCCGACGATGTGAACGGTTCGCCGGGCATTGTCCAGTCCGATTCGCTTAGCAACTTCACCCGCAACGCTCAGTTTCTCTACAACCGTCAGGTAACGGGCCGTCGCGCACCTGACTACACGGGAATGGCGTACTCGGCGACTGGATTCTGGGACGGGCGCGCTGGTGGGACGCTCATTGATCCCGACACGAATCTCGTCGTCATTCCGAACGGAGCAGCCCTCGAAAATCAGGCGCTTGGACCGTTGCTCGCGACCTCGGAAATGGCCCATGCCGGACGCGTCTTCGCAGACGTGACTTCGCGCCTTGGGTCGTCCAAGCCGATGCGTCTCGCGGCCAACGTACCCGCAGACATGGCAAACGCCATTGCGGTGAATGGAACCTATCCGGCTCTCTTCAACGCCGCATTTGGTTCGACTTCGATTACGGCCGTGAGAATCGCGATGGCCATAGCAACTTACGAACGTACGCTACTTCCAAACCAGTCGCCATTTGACGCATGGACACTAGGAAATCCCAATGCCCTGACCCCGGCTCAGCAGCAGGGATGGGGCGCATTCAACAGCCCTGGCGCTCGCTGCAATCAATGCCACGGGGGCGCTACAACATCGGACTTTGCATTCCACAATCTTGGACTTCGCCCAATCGCTGAAGACTCGGGGCGTCAGGCTGTCACGTTGAACGTGGCTGACCGTGGCAAGTTCAAGACGCCGTGGCTGCGCAATGTCAATCTTCGAGATAGGTTCTTCCACACGGGTCGCATCGCGGGCATTCAGAATGCCGTGGGCTTCTATGGTGGCGGCGCTGGACCGAACTTGGACAACCGCGACCCGATCTTGGTCGGGGCCGGATTCCCGCCTCAGGTCGGCGATCAGATCGTGACATTCCTTGGATCGCTCACGGATCCACGCGTGCCCGCTCGCCTGTTCCCGTTTGACCGCCCAACGCTGCGCACAGAGCTAGCGAATCCTGCGTTCCGGTTTGGTCCGGCTTCGAATGGATCGGGCGGCGTTGCGCCTTTCCTAATCACCAACGACTACCTTTCGCGCGGGAATCCTGATTTCCGTATCGGAGTTGGGAGTGGACTTGGCGGCGCAACTGCCTATCTCGTTTTCGCCTCTGGCACTTCGGTCCCCGCGACCATTCTGAACGGTGTGCCCGTCAGCCTAAACCCGGCGCTTGTTGTTGCTTCGAATCCCTACGTGCTGTCTGGGACGGGTGCGGGTCAAGGAAGCGCGACTTTCCACGCTTCGATTCCCGATATGCCGAGTCTCGTTGGCGCGACTGTCTCGCTTCAGTGGTTCGTAATTGATCCCGCGGCGGTAGGTGGCGCAGCCGCTAGCACTGCAGCGACATACACGGTCTTCTAGTCACGATCAAAACTAGATCTCACATCGGGACGCCTCTCGCCACCGGCGCGGGGCGTCCCGTGTTTTCGTCAACTCTCCCGAACTCCGTTAGCTGCAGGTGAAAAGCACCGCACCCTTAGGCCGCGCTCATGGAATTTTACCGGGAAGTTCCCATTGCAAACGCGTGGTGTAGATGCTGCCCGATGGGCAGGTTTCGTGGTCTCAAGAGAATCCGTAGAATTGTGGCCAGTATCGCGCGGGACTCATCGCCATTCTGCGATCCGTGCCTCACATCTTTCCTAAGGCATTTTCCAATGAAGACGTTCATTTCACTTCTTGTCGCGGGAGTCATGCTTCAAGCCCAGAGCCTCGATGTCGCGATCTCGCCGAATCCGGCTCCACTCGGTGCGACTATCGCCATTACGGCGAACTCGGCAACTAGCAATGTGTACACACCGTTCGGATGCCTCGTGTCCGCGATTCGACAGGGCTCGCCCACGGGTCCAGTCGTCCGCTCGTTCCCATGCACTTACCTTGGTGCCTTGATCCCGCAGTGCGGCCCGGGAGCAACGCCGCGCACATCGCAGTGGAACCAAACTGTGACCGGTGGCGTAGCGACACCTGGTCTCTATTACGCCGTGATCTCGACGACTGCGGGGCTCTATGGGCCCGCGCTGCCGAACCAATTCTATGCCATCACAATTGCACCGACGCCTACGGACCCGACCTTGTCGCTCGGCGCGCCCGCAACACAGGGGACACTCGTTCCTATCACGTTGAATGCGCCCGCGAACCCATTCGACGTCTATATTCTAGGACTCTCGGGTTCGACCAATGTAGGGATCTTGACGGGCGGAGCGTTCGTCAGCTTGGACTTCGACGCGCTTCTGCCGCTCTCGATCGATGGATCGCTGCCCCAAGTATTCCAGAACTTCTACGGGAGCCTCGACGGATCAGGGCAAGCGAACAGTGTCGGGCTCAACATCCCATCAATTCCGAGTCTTGCCTGCACGCCGCTGTTCCTGCAGGGCGTCATCTTGCCGTCGGGGTCCCCGACCATCTTGACCTCAAATGTGGTGACGTTCTTCGTCAACTGAGCACGTCCGGGTCGATAGACTGCCTCACATGAGCATTCATGTGAGGCAGTTTGCATGGGTGGGTCTGTTTCTCGCCGGCGTAGCAACCGGTCAGGACCGACTTCCTGATTGGCTGGTAGACCCGACTCCGTTCGTAGCCACCACGACCTCCACCACGGAGCGGATTGTCCTTGCCAACGGGCTCATTCGCCGCGAGTTCACGGTGACTCCGAACGCCGCGACGGTCGCGATCGACCTCGTGCCGTCCAACACCAGCCTGCTCCGGACAGTCAAGCCGGAGGCGCGTCTCACGCTAGATGGCGTCGAGGTTCTCGTCGGTGCCCTCACGGCGCCTCCGATCGGGAACTACCTTGATCCTTCATGGTTGGGGCGACTCGAGAGCGTCGCAGGATCTCTCGTGTACAAGGCACACCGCGAGGGGCCCATCACAGCAAGGTTCGCGTGGAAGCCCCGATATGAATGGCTGTCTCGCCCCACGGCGTGGCCCCCTAAAGGTCGCCATCTTGAGATCGACTACGCTGGGTATGGCACGTGGGGCGGATTGACCGTCACCGTGCACCATGAGTGCTACGACGGAATACCGCTTCTCGCGAAGTGGCTGACTCTCTCGAACGGAACTGGACGCGCTATCCGCGTGGAAGGGGTGACGTCAGAGATTCTCGGATTCGTCGAGGCTGAATCGGATGTAGAGACCCCGGATCGGATGCGAATTCCCGCAGTCCATGTTGAAAGCGACGCAACGGGGTTCATCCGCAAGGACGATCCCTGGAGGAAGCCTGCAGTTCGTTGGCTTCCCGACCCCACTTATCGAACACAAGTCAATTACAGCCTTTCGGTGCCATGTCTTCTTGAGTCATCGATTCCATTTGGTCCGGATGTAACAGTCGCCGACGGAGGGGTCTTCGAGTCTCACCGAACGTGGATTCTCCCTTTCGATCAGGATGACGTCACGAGGAAGTCGTTAAGTCTCGCCGAGTTCTACCGCACCATCGCGCCATGGGTTCAAGAGAACCCATTGATCTTCCATTCAAGTCGCTCGGATCCAGAGGGAGTTCGCGACGCAATTGACCAAGCGTCTTCTGTTGGGTTCGAAATGGTCATCATGACTTTCGGAAGCGGCTTTGATGCCGAGTCGAAGTCTGCGGAATACCGTTCGAAATTCAAAGATCTTGCCGCATACGCACACAGCAAACAGATCGCCCTCGGTGGGTACTCTCTACTTGCGAGTCGATCTGTTGATGCCGATACAGACGTCATCGATCCTCGGACGGGGAAGCCTGGAGCGGCGTTCTTTGGCGCGAGTCCATGCCTCGGCAGCGTCTGGGGCAGGAATTACATCGGATCATTGAAGCGCTTCTTCGGTGAGGCAGCCCTCGATGTGCTCGAACATGACGGGTCCTATCCAGGCGACCTGTGCGGTTCTACAAGCCACCCCGGGCACGAGGGTCATAGGGACAGCTACTGGAAGCAACGCCAGGCGATCATCGACTTCTACCGGTGGTGCCGAAGCGAGGGGATCTACCTTAATGTGCCCGATTGGTATTTCCTCAATGGGGCGTCGAAGACTGGTATGGGATATCGAGAGACAAACTGGTCATTACCGCGCGCCTATCAAGAGATCATCGAACGTCAGAACATCGTCGATGGTATTCGGACCAAGGCTCCGACCATGGGGTGGATGTTTGTACCGCTGATGGAGTATCAGGGCGGTGGTCCGGCGGCGACGATTGAGCCATTGGCTCTCCATCTCGATCATTATCGTCGTCGATTCCGTAATCTACTTGGTGCCGGCGTCCAAGCATGTTGGCGCGGTCCTCGATTGTTCGATACCGCCGAGACCAAGACCATGGTTTCCAGTGAAGTTGCTTGGTTCAAGCGCCACCGGCGTATCCTCGAAGCGAACTTGATCACCCTCAGGCGAGCCGATGGCCGTGACGTTGATGGGTGGATTCACGTCGATCCATCGGGTGAAGAGCGAGCTTTGGCGAGGATCTTCAATCCTCTCGATGTTGCAGTCGAGCGAACGATCGTGTTCCCGCTCACGATGGCGGGCCTTACCGACGCTGCACGTCTTGCCATTGACGATGGGCCGTGGAATCTAAGATCGATCGAGCGTGATGGAACCATGCGTGTTCGCCTTGTTATTCCCGCTCGTGGAGATGCCACTTGCATCTGGAGATCCCGTTGACCGATCGTGATGCCCCATCGACGTCTGCGCGGGCGTGGCGTCTTTGGGTCATTGTCACTTGCGTGGCAATCGGTTTGATCGTCGCGTGGCGAGAGTTCAGGCAGGTTGACGTGCCCACGTGGCCGGCGTCCTGTGTAGAGTTCGAGATTGAACCGGATGGACAGCGGTGCATCGGAGCTCAGGCCAAAGTGGCCAACCGGCCGTTGCTGGTCAGTCTCCACACTTGGAGCGGAGATTACAGGCAATTTGACTCGCTCGCCGCGTGGGCCATTCGTAATGACTGGAACTACATCCACCCGGATTTCCAGGGGCCCAATGTTTCGGAGCGGGCATGCCTCAGTGGGGAGGTCATTCGTGACATCGATCAGGCCATCGACTGGGCCATTGAGCGATGGGGCGCGGATCGTGATCGCATCCAAGTAGTTGGTGAGTCTGGTGGGGGACACGCTGCGCTCGGGTATTGGATTGCGGGAAAGCACCCTATTGCGTCCACTCAGGCGTGGTGCGCCATGACCGACCTCATCGCGTGGCACGCGGAGTGCGCGGCGTCAGACATTCCGAAGTTTCGCCAACATGCTGACGACATCATGCGATGCACGGGGTCAGTCGCGAGCTTGAATCAAGAGCAGGCCGCCTTGCGTTCGCCGCTGCATATGCCGCTACCCGAGCGAGCCCGTGGGGCGCTTTCAATCTTCGCCGGAATAACGGACGGCCAGCCGAACGCGGACCCGCGAGGACCGGTCCCTGTTTCACACTCGATTAGGTTTTTCAATCGCGTGGCGGCAGTGCACGGCACACCGGGCATTGAAGATGCGCTCGCAATGACCTTTCAGCACGCGAACTTTCCATGGCCCAAGTCGACTGAAATGTTCGGCGGTCGTAGGGTTGCTTTGCGCCGTCAATCGAAGAACGTGACGGTGGTACTCTTCGACGGCGGGCACGAACGTCTTGATGGAGTCGTTGTCGAGTTGCTGAGCCAAGCTGGAACATCGCCTAGATGACTCGCACGAACGAATCCCGAATCGCCGGGCTTGACGCCCTTCGAGGCATTGCTGCGCTTGCAGTTGTTTTGTTCCACTTCACGAACAAGCACGCAGACCTTCCAGGCCTCGCGATGCCGGCGTGGGGAAGCTGGTTCCGTTACGGCCACCACGGCGTGGAGCTGTTTTTCGTCATAAGCGGCTACGTGATGTTGATGAGCGTAGAGCGGGCAGCCACGCCCTGGCGTTTTATCGTCGGGCGGTTCGAACGCCTCATGCCAACGTTTTGGGCAGGTACCACGATTACTTTCCTCGCGATCTTGGCTTTGGGTCTTGGCCCGCGAGCCGTGTCGGTGAGTGATTGGCTTGTGGGTCTCACCATGCAGACTGAGGCCTTGAACCTCGTCTTTCGACGGGATCCGCCGTGGCGGATCGTGGATGGCGTCTACTGGACGTTGACGGTCGAGTGGTTCTTCTACTTCTTGATTTTTGGCGTGCGCCTAATCGGTGGGATTGGTCGCGAGAAAGTCTGGTGTGTTCTTTGGATCGCGACGATCGTCTTGCTGAGCAAACTTGACGGACCGTGGATCATCCAAGCACTTCTTGGTGCGAAGTGGGCTCCATATCTCGCGACGGGCGTCGTTATTGCACGGATGCAGCAGGGCAAGATCTCGCGAAGTCTTGGGTCTGTAATCCTCCTCGGGTTCGGTATCTGTGCCGGTGTCGTGTCTGGTGCTGAAGCGTGGTGGATCTGGGTAATCGCGACGGCTGCCGTTGCTTGGGCCACGTCCAATGGAAACTCTGCACTCGCGCTTCGACCTCTTCTATGGCTTGGGGGGATCTCGTACCCGTTGTATCTCATCCATCAAAATGTCGGGCTAAGCGTTCTTAATCGCATGCAGCAGAAGGGGATAGCGTGGGAGGCTTCATTCGGCGTCGCGATCGTCTCCACGTTTGCAATTGCATGGATTCTTCATGAAACAGTTGAGTTGAAGGTCGCCAACTGGATCAAGCAGCGAAGATCACGCTGATTGTTAAGGACACGTAAGCGTTCCGGTCAGTTTTTGTAACGAGACCTTCCCGCGACCCCACCACGGCCTTCCTCAATTCTTCATATTGGAGGCCTATCGTCTCTCTGGTTAGCGAGCCCAGGTTCTGATGGTAGCGCGTTGGTTGAGATGGCCTCAGCCCGAAATGCCTAGAAGAACGCGGGGGACTTGCACCGTGTACAGAGAGGCATGCCAGTGAGAAACGCAGCACTTCGAGCCGTCATGTTCGGCCTTGGCCTTGCAGCCGCGGCAACCGGACAGGTCCTAGTCACTAACGACATCGCATCGTCAACGACTTGGACCGCGAACAACGTCTACAACCTTCAGAATCAGATCTACGTCCTTCCGGGCGCAACCCTCACGATTGAGGCCGGGACATTGATTGCCAGCACCACGAATCTTGGTGGTTCGTTGGCAGTTACCCGCGGCGCTCAGATTTTTGTAAACGGCACCGAATCGAATCCGGTCATCTTCACCTCGCAGGCTGATGTCGCGACGTGGACGGGCGGAAATCCGAAGACCGGGACTTGGCGTTCGGGGGCAAACGAGTGGGGCAATCTCACGGTGATGGGTTCTGCTTACATCTCTGAGAATGTCATCGTTGCCAACACGGCTTTCCCCTCGGCCAGCAACATCGCCCCGATGGAGGGTCTCGTTGCATCCGGTCCCACCGACACCCGCAACCTCTATGGCGGCGGCAACGACGATGATGATTCCGGCACCATCAAGTACGCCTCGTTCCGCTACGGTGGCAAGGTCATCGGGCTGAACAACGAACTCAACGGATTATCGTTGGGCGGCATCGGTCGCGCGACGGACGTGCACCACATCGACATCATGAACAATGTCGACGATGGCATCGAGATTTGGGGCGGCACTGTCAACATCAAAAACTTCTCGATCTGGAACGTCGGTGATGACTCCCTAGATATCGACCAGGGCTATCGCGGCAAGATCCAATTCGGACTTATCGTGATGGGTTACAGCGCGGCAGCAGCGCAGGGATCCGGTGTCGGTGACAATAGCGTCGAGATTGACGGCGCTGAGCAGTCGAACTACCAGCCATGCACGACGACTTCGATGTACAACCTGACAATCGTTGGGCAACCTCAGGGATCGCTCGGCAGCGACCACACACTTGCGTTCCGTGACAATGCCAATGCGCAGTTTCGCAACTGCATCTTCATGGACACGGGCGAGCAAGTCGTTAGAAATGACAACGTCGATGGTGACGGCGGCGCAGGCTACGGCACACCCGGCACGCTCACCTTCGCTCAGCGTTGGACTACGGCCGCGAATACCACACAGGCGCTGAATCTCGGTGCGGTGAATCCTGCGACGTTCTATGCTGCTCAAGAGGCGAACGGCAATCTCATTGAAGTCAAGGACTCAGTGATGTTCCGCAACACCTTCGCGAGCGCCTATACAGAGGCGAATGCCCGAGGCGTCTTCAACGTTGCAAACAACAACGTTCAGATTGTCTCGATCCTCGACGTTGATTCGCCGATCCAGGCTCTTACCCGCGGTGCGCAAGTGAATCCTTTCGGCACGTTACTGATGAAGCCGGTGATCTACCTTGATCCCCGTCCGAAGAACGCTGCACTAGCCTCCGTTGCGTGGGCGCCGAACGACGGTTTCTTCTCGAGCGCGCACTACCGCGGTGCATTCGCACCGGGCAACCTTTGGACCGCCGGCTGGACTTCCGCGACCGCGTATGGCTACATGCCGAACGAGCCGTGGTGCGACATTGGCGGAGATCTCGCAGGAACATTCGGCGCACCGGTTTTGTCCGGAACCGGACCACTCACCGCGGGCTCGCCATTCGTCATTACGGTCTCGAACGCGGTGGCGAACAGCCTGTGCTACGTGGTCGCGGGAATTCAGAAGATCAACCTTCCGCTTGGTAACGGCGTTGTGGTCCCTGACTTCAACTCGGGTGCCGGTGGGCTCTTGATCCCGATCTTCACCGATCCGTCGGGCACGGCAGTCGTCGGTGGAACGTGGCCCGCGCTCCCGCCTGGCTTCACGATCTACCTACAGGTCGGCGTAGGTGATGTGAATGGCACGTTTGGAGCTGCTTTGACGAACGCGCTCGCTGCGACGTCGCAGTGATGCGCTAAGGCGGCTTAGGTCGCACCCAGCAGGGAAGTGGATGATCCCTGTTGGATGCGGCCTGAATCGCAAAGTAAACACCCGACCTACGGTTGGGTGTTTACACGCCCCTGAGGGCGTTGGTTCATTATTCGAAGATACCCGGAGTCGGAATCGAATGAAGAAGAGGGGAATCATCCACGGATCGCTCAACATCGCCCTCGCGTGGGCCTTGCTGTATGGAACTGCCGCGACAAGCTGCTCGAAGTCCGCTACACCCGAGTCTCTGGCTTCGTCGCCTAGCACCGCGAATGTGTTGTCCGACGCACGCCTTCCAGAGCACGCAGAGCGCCTCGCGAAAATTGCATTCGAGGCCGGCTCAAAGTTCCCCAACGTACCCCACGCGAAGAACAAGGCTCGTGTTCAGGTTTTAGTAGTCGAGACTTGTGCAACGGTGGGTCTTTTTAAGTCCGGAATGGCCATGGCCGAGCGCATTGAGGGGTGGCAGCAGGGAATTGCCATGGCCCATCTCTCTACCGCGTTGGCGCGAACCAACGGAAGAGTCGAAGCATTGGTGCCGCTCGCGCGCGCGGAGGCAATTGCATCAACCCAAAATCCGACCTTCTTCACTCAGGAGTGGCAGCGCGATCGAATCAAGGCGGGAATTGCGGAGACTCTCGTCTACCTCGGACGTGACGCCGATGCCAAGTCCTTCGAGTCGAACTTGCAGCCTTCCGAGGCCGATCGTTCACTTAAGTCGCGAGCAGAAAAATGCGCGACCGAACAGATGGAGGAAACCGAGGCACGCATCGACGCGGCGATGGCATCCGGACACTTCGATCGAATTCGCCCTGCGATCGACGCTTATGTCGCGCTTTCGAGACGCGTCGCAGACCAGCCGACGAAGGTCAATGCCATCGAGGCGAAGGTGCGGAGCGTCGTCGCGACGTTTCCATCTTCGGCTCGCTTCGACGCGTTTGCAGCGCTTGCATCAGCTGCCATCGAACGCAAAGATTCCCAACGAGCAGCGAAACTGATTGAAGACGCAGGCGGAGCGATTCCACCCCAGAGCCTGTTAACGGAAGAACGCATTCCTCTGCTCGCGCGCATCGTGATCCTAAAACACCGCAACGGCGACGCGGCGGGTGCCATCGAAGGCATCCAAACGATGCGTTCGATGTTTGCTGCGAAGCGTGATTACATCGTGGACATTTACCGAGCATCGGCTTTGCGCGGGATCGCTGAAGCTGCATACCAAATCGGAATGCGAGACGTTGCGCTAGAGATTTGGGGAAAAGCCCTCGAAGAAGGTACGACCAATGTGAACTCACGACCGCGAGCAGATGACCTCGCCGCGACATGTTGCTCGATGATTCGGTCAGGTGCGATCCCCAGCCAGTCCATCTTGGATCGCGCGGACGCGATTCTGAAAGGCCTCAGCGACCCATGGTGAGCCGACGACTACCACCTTGGTTCTTCCTAAGCGTAGCTCTTGCGCTTGGGGCTCCGGCTATGGCACAGCAGGTGCCGGGGTCCATTCGCGGCCTAGTAAGTGACCGCGAGTTTGATGTGCCAATCAACGGTGCGACAGTGACGATTGCCGAAACAGGGCAAAGAGTGGCAACTACAGACGGCGGCAACTTCGTGTTCAAGTCGGTGGTTCCGGGGCGCTACACGTTGGTGTTTAGCAAGGACGGATATCAGCGTGTGGTCAAGGCGGACATCTCAGTTTCAGCCGCGCAGCTCACGGACGCGGATGTAAGTTTGGCCGGAGAATTCAACGACCTCGATGAGGTCGTTGTGCAGGACATCGCCCAAGGGGGCGCGGGCACAGAGGTATCTCTGCTCAAGATGCGATTTGAGAGCCCCGCGCTCATGGACTCCATCGGCGCGGATCTCATCAGTCGGGCAGGTGCAAGCGACGCTGCAGGCGCACTGCGCCTCGTCTCAGGTGCGACCGTGCAAGATGGGAAATCTGCCGTGGTTCGTGGGCTCCCCGATCGTTATGTGTCGTCTCAGCTGAATGGCGTGAGGCTTCCATCGGCGGACGAAAACAAGCGCGCCGTCGAACTGGATCAGTTTCCTGCCGCCGTAATCGAGAGTGTGCAGGTATCCAAGACATTTACGCCCGATCAGCAAGGCGATGCCTCGGGTGGCGCGGTCAACGTGAAGCTCCGCGGTATCCCTAATGAGCCGGTGTTCGCTAGATTCCGCGGCCAGATGAGCTTCAACACTCAGGCGTCAGGAAGTGACTTCCTCACGTACCGCGGTGGTGGCGTCAGTTTCCTTGGATTCGATGATGGCGGACGTGACATTCAGACGTCCAGCATCGGCTCGAATTGGACGGGTGCTGTCGGAGTTTCGCGCGGCGATGCACCTCTCGATTCGAAGTGGTCGTTGACCGCAGGTGGCAAGGAAGAACTTGAAGGCGGCTGGAAGGTCGGCGGTTTGGTCAATCTGTTCTATGAACGCGAGAGCAGCTTCTACGATAATGGGAAAAAGGACTCGTACTGGGTGCAGAGTCCAGGCGCGCCCATGACGCCTTCTTACAACCAAGGTGACCCACAGCAGGGGACCTTCAAGACCGAATTGTTTGACGTCACGCAAGGAAAGCAGTCGGTGCAGAACGGCGCGTTGGTCGTGCTCGGAGCAGAGACTGAAGGGAACGCATTCCAACTCACGTTCCTGAATTCTCATGGTGCCGAAGACACAGCTACTCTCGCAGAAGACACCCGCGGCAAAGCGCATTTCTTCCCAGGGTACAACCCCGCAGACCCCAATTCACCGGGCTTTGCCGAGCTAGACGCAGCGCCTTACCTCCGTCTAGAAACTCTCGACTATATTGAGCGGAATACGACCACTCTTGCGCTCAGCGGGCAGCACAAGCTGTACAACGACGATTTCGAAATCGGCGAGTGGAAGTTTGGAGGCGCAGAACTCGACTGGACAGTGTCTTCGAACTCCGCGTCATCCAAGAACCCAGACAAGCGCCAGTTCGGCACGCTGTGGACACCGGGTTTCGAGGTGTTCCCAGGATTCTCATTCCCGGATCTGCATCAGCCATACACACCTGCCGAGAACATCAATCTTGGGAATCTCCAGCGAATCTGGAAAGAGATTGAAGAGGTCTCGACGCAGCTTTCTGTCAACATCAAGCTCCCGTTCGAGGCTTGGGATGGCAGCAAAGGCTACGTGAAGGCCGGATTCTTCGCCGATCGAGTGACACGAACCTTCGAGCAGGACTCGTTCACCAATCGCCCGGATCCGTCGAATCCCGGCATCCCAACATCGTATGCCGGTACCTTTAGCCAGTACTGGAGCCGCGCGTTTCCAGGCGAGAACCACCCAATCACAGACTCTCTCTTCGACGTTGACTACAACGGAAATCTCGACGTCACTGCATTCTACCTGATGGCAGACGTGCCAATGAGTGAAGAATTGAAACTCGTTGGTGGCGCGCGCATTGAGTCCACCGCGCTTGGGGTCGGGAACACCCCGGACATTGATCCGCTAACAGGCACAACCAATGTTGTGTGGTACCCACTAAATCCGCAGGGCATCCCCATCCCGACGCTTCTGTCGCCGGGAGCCGCCGATGTCGACTTTACGCAGACCGACTTCCTTCCGTCGATCGGCGTCGAATGGAAAGTCGAAAAGGACGTCACAATCCGTGGGTCCTACAACCACACAATCGCGAGGCAAACCTTCAAGGAGCTCACGCCGATTCAGCAACAGGAGTTCCTCGGCGGTCCGATCTTCATCGGAAACCCCAGGCTCCAGATGTCCTCGTTGCGAAACTACGATTTGCGTGCCGACTGGGTTCCATATGATGGGGGAATCATCTCGGGGTCGTTTTTCCACAAGGACCTTTCGAACCCGATCGAATACGTTCAAAAGATCGGCCTCTTCAACTACACGACAGCGGTCAACTATCCCGAGGGCAAGTTGACGGGTATCGAAGTGGAGGCCCGTCACGATCTCGGCAGAGAATGGGACGCATTAGAGGGAATGTCAGTAGGAGCCAATGCGACCTTTATTAAGTCCAGCGTAACGCTTCCTGCAGAGGAGTCTGCGCTGTTCAATCTCCCGACCATCGCAGCGCCAATCACCTCCCGTGATATGACGAACGCCCCTTCGAGTCTGTTCAATCTCTTCCTTACTTACGACAACAAGGAAACGAAGACTCAAGCGGCGCTCTTCTACACGCTCCAAGGAGACACCCTCCTCGCAGGGGCTGCGGTGGACGACCCGTACTTTGTGCCGAGTGTCTACGCGACTTCGTTCGGGACCCTCAACTTCAGCTTCACGCAGGAGATTATGGAGGGCATGAGGTTGCAGTTCCAAGCCAAGAATCTGCTCGATCCCGCGATCAGAACCGTTTATCGATCCGACTACATCACCAACGATGTCACTCGAACGAGCTACACCAAGGGCATCGACCTGTCGATCTCAATTTCAGCAGAAATTCACTTTTAAGATCACCAAACAATGTTCACGAAATCGTACATCATGAGAAGCACTCAACGTCATGAACCCCGAGCACGTTCGCGTGCGCCGGGTCTTCGATGCGCCATCTGGGCGACATTGCTCGCAGGGTCGCTCGCTGCACAGGAATCGGCGCCAACGCCGCGCGTGGCAGAGTCCCAACCTGTCGCCTCGCGGGCGGAGTCAGCTCCGGCAACCCGTAAATCTGTCGATATAGCGTTACAGACCACGAACCTCCGTGACGCGCGCGCGGCGATGGGCAAGTGGATCGAGACCCAGCAGATCATCTCTAAAGAGCGCAAGGACTGGAGCCAAGGCAAGGAGATCCTGAGCAGCCGTGTTGACGTCGTGAAGCAAGAGTCACTGACGCTCGAGGCGAAGATCAAGCAGGCCGAGGCGCAGGCAGCCGAAGCCGCGCAGAAAAAGGCGGATCTCGTCTTAGAGAACGAGAAGCTGAAGCAGCAAGCAGCGAGTCTGGCCGTGACGGTTGCCGTGATGGAAGGTGACGTTCGCGCGCTCTTGAAGCGTGCTCCGGAGTTCATCCAGACGAGGCTTAAGCCTCTGACGCAGCGCATTCCTGAGGACCCGAAGAACACCAAGGTGTCGATCGCCGAGCGCTTTCAGAACGTGCTTGGGATTCTCAATGATCTCAACAAGGCCAACAATGAGATCACGGTGAACTTCGAGGTGCGCAACATGTCAGATGGGAAACCATCTGAAGTTCGCGTTGTTTATGTGGGACTTGCACAGGCTTACTACTTAAGTGCGAAGGGGGAGGCCGGTGTCGGTCGCCCAGGTGCGGACGGTTGGGTGTGGGAGCCAGCGAACACCATAGCGGAGAAGGTCCGATTGGCTCTCGACGTCATCTCAGGCAAGCAGAAGCCGGCCTTTGTGCCGCTCCCGGTGAAAATCTCATGAGAACGATTCCATCACTTGTCGTCGCATCGATGATATCGGTATGTGTGCTTGGGCAGGACCCCTCGCCCACCGCCACCGTGTCACGTTTGTCGGGTTCCGCTGAGGCTCAGTTGAACAAGAGCATCTCGGAGCTCAATGCACTCAGAGATCTCATTGCGAAGGAGACCATTCCCCTCGCGAAGGAATTGACTGATCTTGAGGCTAAGGTCGTCAATCTTCGGAAGGACGGCGACCGCGTGACGAGGGCTGTCGACTCAGGGAATCTCGAACAGGCAGCCATCAAGGCGGAAATGAAGGCTCGTCAGGACGAGCTCAGCTACGTCGGCAACCTCCTAGACGAGTATGCGCGCACCTTCGAGACGAAGGTTGCCGGATGTGAACTCCAGGCGATTGGAGTTTCGCTTGATGCAGCCAAGATGGCTGTCGAGAACAACACGCTGTCCGCACAAGACAAGTTCGACCGGCAGACCAGTTTCACAGCAGTCAGCATCAAGCGTGTGGCTGACCTGATCGGCGGCATGAAGTTCCCTGGTCGAGGTGTAGACCAACAGGGAAATGTGATCGAAGGGCAATTCGCGATTCTAGGTCCAGTCACATTGTTCCGATCGAACGAGGGCAACGCAGGTGTCGTCCTCACACAGTCCGGATCCGACAAGCCCCTGATTCGCCCGCTCGAGGGTGAACTTCAAGCAGGACTCGCTCCCATGATTCAAAATGGCGATGGACTTCTTCCCTTGGACCCCTCCCGTGGAGGCGCGCTCAAGGAGCTGATTCAAGAAACCAACCTCACTCACATCTTCATTCAGGGCGGCCCGATTATGTGGCCTATGCTCTTGGCGTCGATCATAGCGTTCGCGATTGTGATCGAGCGGCTGATCTTCCTCGCACTTGAGGGACTCCGTCGGAATGAGAAGGGCCGCGAGCGTGTGCTGGATGCTCTAGACAAGGGAGACGTTCCAGCGGCGACAACCCTCTCAAGCAGCAGTAAGGACTATGTGATTCGAGTCATCCATTACGCCCTTACACGTCGTGATCAGTCCATCTCCCACGCGTTGCAGTACGGTCAGGCGCAGGAGATCAAGCGATTCCAACGTGGGACGGCGACGCTCGACACCGTCATTACGCTTGCACCACTCCTAGGACTTCTCGGAACGGTTACTGGGATGATGGGATCATTCTCCTTGATTGGAGGCGATCTCGGTGCGCCGGGGGCCATCACGGGTGGAATCGCGGAGGCGCTCATCGCGACTGCCTTCGGTCTCGGCATCGCAATCATCTCATTGATCCCCTATAACTATTTGAATTCGAAGTGTGATAATGCCCGACACGAAATTGAGTCGGCATCAAAGCAAGTCGAGCTCTTTCTTGGCACGGGTCACGTTCTTGCACCGCTTCCGGCGGCACAACCACCCAATACCTACAACGGCACCCCTGTTGTTGCGTCCGTCTGAGAAAGGAGCATCCCATGGCTGGAGGATCAGGCGGAGGCGGGGGTTCAGGCAAGAAGGCCCGAATCGAGATCATTCCGCTTATCGATATCATCTTCTTCTTGTTGGCGACATTCATCATGGTGTCGCTGTCCATGACGAAGAACCAAGGTGTTCAGGTTGCACTTCCGACTGCGTCGACATCGGTCTCTCAGGGAGATCAATCGACCCTCGATAAGGCTGTGACTCTTAGTGTCACGGAGAAGGGTGATGTGTTCTTTAACAAAGAAAAGATCACAATCGCTCAACTACCGATGAAGCTTCAGTCCTACAAAGCGACAACAAAAGAGCCCAAAGTCATCATCAACAGCGATGCGGCAGCCAACTTCAAACACGTCGTCGGCGTGCTCGACGAAGTTCGGAAGTTGGGAATATCCAAGGTCGGCATCTCAACGGACAAGAAATGAAGTTCGGTCGCGTACTCGGGGTCGTCCTCGCCATTGGCGTCCACCTTGGGATCATTCTGTTCGGTGGAATCTTCTTCAAGAAGGACCACAAGAAGACAGTGGAGATCCGCGAGGTTGACCTGCTCGGACCAGAGTCGCCAAGCACGGAAAAGAAGCCTGACCCTGAGGAGCAGAAGCCTCCGGAGCCCAAGGACGATGTCGAAGCCGAAGCGGAGAAACCACCGGATTCTGCAGACGTGATTCGTTCGATGGAGCAGGCGTCTGCCGCAGCGAACGCGCCTGCACTCGAAGCGGCGAGTCTGTCGTCAATCGAGTCGGCGCTCTCGGGAGGAGGCGCCGGTGCGGGAGGCGGCGACTTCGCGGACGCACTTTCATTCGCTTCGGGTGGTCGGATCGGAGGAACAGGCAAGGCCGCGACACTCGAAGAGAAGTTTGAGAACGCGTTCAGCATGTCCGAGATCGACCAGAAGCCCCGAGCAGTGTTTCAGGCATCTCCCAATTACCCAGCTGAGCTACGAGGGAAGAAGATTGAGGGGGTTGTGACACTCATCTTCATCGTCGACGCCGCTGGGCGTGTTGTGAATCCCAAGGTCGAAAAGTCGTCCAACCCTCTGTTCGAAAAGCCTGCCTTAGAAGCAGTGCGCCAATGGAAGTTTGAGCCCGCAGTCAAAGCCGGCGCGCGCGTTGATTCCCGCTCGCGCGTTTCCATACGGTTTACACCCTAAGAAGCCGCATCGCATCCTCGAACTCTTGTGAGAACACCATGACAGACCGCATCACACGCTTCAGTCGAGTCCTTCGAGATATGACCCTTGTCGGCGTCGCCCTCGTTGCCTGCACCAGTCGAGGAAGCCGGCTTCAAGCGAACATTCCTAGCAACGAGCCAAGGACCATTCCGCTCTACACTGATGTTTCCACGGGCAACGTCACAATAGACGCAATTTGGAATGAGCCGAGCTTCAAGCGAGCCTTCGTGGCAGGGTATGGCGTCAATGCGGAGATAGAGCCACGAGTTGCTCAGGAAGAAATCGTGATCCTCGAGAAGGTGCGCCCAATGATGGCGGCCAGCAACCTTGCAGGCGCAGAGCAGCTTCTCAAGTCGCTCATGAAGCCAGATGGATCAGCGACTCTTGACTTCACACTGGGGTCGATTCAGTTCCAACAGGACAGGATGGACGACGCGCTTGCGAACTTCGAAAAAGCCGTCAACAAGTTTCCGACGTTCCGCCGTGCGTGGCGCAATCTTGGTTTGATCCACGTGCGCGCATCCCGCCATGAGGAGGCCATCCGCTCATTCACTCGCATGATTGAGCTTGGAGGTGGCGATGGATACGCCTATGGGCTCTTGGGCTTTGCGCACTCGGCCCGTGAGGATTATCAGCCGGCCGAAGCCTCCTACAGAAACGCGCTTCTCCTTCAGCCGGAGAACACTGAATGGCGACTGGGCCTTGCTCGGTGCGTTTTCAAGCAGGAGAAGTTCCAGGATGCTGCAACACTGCTCGATGCACTGATCGCTCGCTACCCTGACAAAGCCGACTTCTGGATGCTGCAGGCGCAGACCTACATCGGTATGAAGCAGCCTGTCAGAGCAGCCGAAAACCTCGAGATGATAGACCGTCTCGGGAAGGCGACGGTAGATACCCTATTCACGCTAGGCGACATTTACGTTCAGGAGAACCTTGCCGATCTGTCGGCGAATGCCTACGCGCGTGCGATCACGGCAGACTCGGCTCAGCCGTTCGCGCGTCCCATGCGTTCAGCAGAGATGTTGGCTAGCAAGGGTGCGCCGGCAGCCGCTCGAAAGGTCACTAATCAGATCCGCGAGTCATGGGGCGAGAAGCTGAGTGACGCCGATCGCCGCAAGCTGCTTAAGCTAGAAGCGCGGCTCAGCATGGCGGAAGGTGATAGTGGCGCTGGAACCGTCGCGGTACTGGAAGAGATCCTGAAACTCGACCCTCTCGACGGCGAGGCGTTGATGCTTCTTGGCCAGCATTACACCAAGGCTAATGAGCGCGAAAAGGCCATCCTATTTTACGAGCGCGCATCCGGAATCGATTCGTTTGAAGTGGAAGCTAAGACGCGACATGCCCAGATATTGGTTGGAATGTCGAGGTACTCCGACGCAATTCCGCTCCTGCGTCGAGCACAGGAACTAAAGCCAAGGGAAACCGTTGCGCGCTACATCGAGCAGGTGGAGCGCATCTCGAAATCGAAAAAGTAGCGCGACCGAGCCTGTCCGGTGTGACTGCTACTGGCTCTTTTTTGCTTCAAACCGTGTGGCGGTGCAGTTGGGGGCGCGGAACGTTGCCGTTGGAACATGCGCGAGCAACGCTCGCTCCATCGCGGGGGTTGGGGTTTGGTCGTCGTACAGGAGAACCCACACGGTGGAGTTGGGTGACTTCGAGACGACGTCGTCGTAGTCGTATGGGACGAACTGTTTAGCCATGTCGGGAAGATAGTAGAAGATGGGTGGGTCGGCGTACGTGTTGGTGACGAAGACAAGGTCGTTTGGGCCAACTGCAGTCTTGAGTCTCTCGGCGAACGTTGCATAGTCGCGCGGACTGCTCTCCACCGTCTGGAACCACACGACAGAATTGACGTGGAGACCGAGAACAGCGGTCGCGACGCAGAGCGCAGCGACGCGCGCCCGCGTTGAGGAGAGCGAAGGACTCGATGCCGCGAGCAAGCCTGAAAGGGAAGCAACACCGCCCGCGATGAGAAGTTCCAAGAATGGCAACGACACAATCATGCCGCGAGCCGTGAACGATGGGCGAAATTGGGTGATGGTCGCAAACACCACGAAGGGCATCAGGGCCAACACGGGAGTTAGCCTGACGAAATAGGTAGCCATCGCAAACAACGCCCCGCGACGGCGGCTCGCAATGATCTCAATCAAGCGAACGATCCAAGGGTAAGAAAGCGCCATGACGATCGGCAATGAGGCGAGAACAAGCATCGCCTGCTTTCGGCGTTGCCCAGGCAGGAAGAATTGGCTTGCGGAGGCAACCAACAGTGCTGACACAAGGACCGAGAGGATGACGAGGGGGGCATCAAACGCCTTGCTCGCACGCGAGTTTAGAGGCGGCACGCCCACCACCGAGCGCGAACGGAGAGCGGCCATGATCCCAAGGCAGGCAAGAACGAGGCCGGGAGCCAGGATCAACGATCCACGCATTCCTTCGGAGCTTTCGACTGATGAGAAGCGGTGTGCCCCGGAAAATTGGAGGTACCCAAAGTTGAAGTACTCAAGGATCGGTTCGACCCACTCGGTCTTGGGACTTTGAATGAGCGCAAGTCCACAGACTGGGATGGCAAGAATGAACGCGGCGAATTGGATGCGCAGGGCGCGCTGTGGCGCAACTCCTCTTAGCGCACGCGCGCACTCCCAGATGACATGGCCTAGGATCACTGGCCAACAGTAGACATGCGTCCAGAGAGCGGCAGTTGCTGCCAGGAAATAGCCAATGCGGTGACGCGGCCGATCGTCCTCGTGCAAACGCCACAGGAGCCACGTGGCAAGAAGGACAAGAAACCCCGCAAGGACATACATCCGCGCCATCTGGCTCCAGAAGATGTGGTGCCCATTAAGCGCGACCAGTGCCGCCGCAAAGAGTGAGGTCCGCGTGGAGTACTCGCGTCGGGCGACGAAGAAGAGCAGGATCACTGAAGCGGTGCCGAGGAGCACTGAAGGTAATCTCATGCTCGTCAGGCTTGTCCCAAACGTCATGAGCCACGGATGCAAGAGAATGAAGTAAAGAGGAGGGTGGCCGTCCTTCGGAGTTGTGGCGATGATGTCAGTCAGCGTAAGCCGTTGCGGCGGAAGCTTGACCCATTCAGGAACGGCGACGCCCGAAACAAAGTTCTCCGGATGACAGAAGCCGCGGCGATCTAGGTCGTCAACACGAACAATTAGCGCGATGAAGACGATCATCCATAAGGAAATGTACGTCCACCGGCGGCGTCGGCGATTGTCGACGTCGCGTGTCCCCGCTTCGTGCGGGACCGTTAGTGCGGAATCCTCCACCGATTGAACCCTATCTCACAGTTCGACGCGACGCGCCTCAATCTCAAGCGCTTGATAAGGCGCAAAATGATGTGGAATTAGAGAGGTCATCAAGTCGAGTCAATACGAAATGGAAGTGGGATCGGCAGGAGGTGTGCGGAGTCCTCCGCGTGTACTCGCACGACGCTGCGGCAGCGTGCAGTGAAGGCTCCTTACGGGATCGCAGTATCAGGGAAGCTGGTTGTGTTCTCTCAGGGATCGGAGCAAAGCCCGCGTCATGATCGGCGCATCAGACGCGTCGATGTGCGATCCGTCTGGGCACTCAAGCGCCGCGATCTCAGGGATCGACATGGCGTCAATACACCTAGCGGAGGAGCGCTTCACGATGACGTCCCAGAATTTCGATCGCGGATACGCGTTCTCGTAGACACGCCGGTACTCACCGGAAAGGTGGTCGTGATAGATCACGACGTTGCCTCCGCGGAGCAGGATCTTCTTCGTTAGCTCATCCACGGCATCGACATCGCGAATCCACTGTTCATATTCCGCTCCGCGTGGCGCGGAAGTGATGCTGCGTCTGTCTCGCTCGAGACGGAAGGCGGAGTAGGATTCATAGGGGAGCTCTGAGAAGTCAATCGTCCGGAATCTATCGCCGCGGAACACCGTGTGTTGTTCCGGAAACTCACCATGCCTGATGAACCTCATTGCCACGCGCGAGATGTCTGCCTCAGGAGCGAGAACGGAGAATCGTTCTTGGAGCGCGGATCTCCAACGGCGGTTGACGTCATCATTGTGCGTCCAACTCGACTTGCGCCGCGCCACCCAGGGTGCTTGGTCGTCCCAAACTCGATGCGAAAAGACAGCAGGCAGCACTGAGAACAGGACGGTGCCTTTGAACGAGTCGTCATTTGCCAGATCTCGGAATGTGGCCACGCCATTGGTCCCATCGATCGCGAGTTGGACGACCTCGAGGTCGTCGGCGACCCGACGCGCCTCATCGATGGAGAATCCGACCTGGATGCGTGACGCACCGCAGAGTGCAAGAATCCTTGGATTGTTTGATGCACGTTGGCGCGCAGAACACCAAAGCTCCTTGTCGTCGGTGACTGAGGGAACGACTCGACAGGATGCCAGCGCCGCCTCGTAAAGTCCGAGGGCACCGCAAGCGATGCTGGCGGCGGCAATCCAAGTTCCGATTCGAGTCCTAGCGCTGATGTCCATGTCAGAATTGGAAGTAAATAAATGCGCGATCCGGACGCGCGAGGACGACGAACGAGACAAAGCAAAGTGCGAGCGCACTTGCGAGAATAGGACGCGAGTTTCGCGCCGCCATCTTTTCCACCGTCATGTCTGGTGCGAATCGATGTGCCGCGATGACTGTGAACGTCACCACGATAGCGGTTAGCACTCTGGCAGACTCAAGTCGCAGTGCGCCATCGTGTGGGGTGAGGCCAATTAATCCACGAAACACATTGATCGCTGAGTTAAAGTCGTCAGACCGGAAGAACACGCGGGCAATGGCGACGCCCAGAATAGTTAGGACCCACCGCGACGTTCGCGCAAGGAGACCGGATGGCGCCGCTTCCGCGTGGAGGGCGCGCTCGAGGGTCAAGAAGAGACCATTGAGTCCACCCCACAGGACGAACGTCCATGACGCGCCATGCCACAGTCCTCCCAAGAGCATCACAGCCATGATGTTGAGATAGGTTCGGACCTTGCCGAGACGACTGCCTCCAAGCGGGAAGTACAAGTAGTCGCGAAGCCATGTAGACAAACTGATGTGCCATCGGTGCCAGAACTCTGAGAACGTCGTGGCGCCGTAAGGCTTGTTGAAGTTCTCATTCAGCGTGAAGCCAAGCATCGCAGCGATGCCTATGGCCGCTGATGTATAGCCCGCGAAGTCGCAGAAGATCTGACCCGTGAACGCGAAGGTCCCGCACCACGCGGCGATCATGTCCGGCTGAACACCCTTCGCGAATACGGCGTCCGCGACGGGGCTGAGCAACGCGTCTGCGACGACGACCTTTTGAAACAGACCGAACACGAAGAGGAGTGCACCGTTCTCAAACTGAGCGGCGGTCGGTCTTCGTTCGTGCTCAAGCTGCGGGAGGAACAAGGAGGCGCGCACGATAGGCCCAGCGACGAGGTGCGGAAAAACGCGGCGTAAAGCGAGAAATCTAGGAGCGACTTGCTCGGTGTGACCTGTTTGCGATGGACATCGACCACGTAACTCAGTGCTTGGAAGGTGTAGAAGGAGACGCCGATGGGAAGGGGTAGGGCTACATCGGGTGGTACCCACTCGATGCCGAATACACCGGCGATTGCCACGACATTCTGAGTAAGGAAGCGTCCGTATTTGAATGTCGAGAGAATGCCGATGTTCAGAATGACGGCAACCGTCACCCATGCGCGACTTCCGCGTGTTGAACGTGCCGAGGCTACCGCGTTTCCGATCAACCAATTGCCAATGGTTGACGCAATCAAGAGCAGAAGCAGTTCAGGGCGCGCGGCGGAGTAGAAGAACCAGCTCGCAGCGAGCAAAAAGACCTTCTTACCGGTCCAGGGCAAGCGGGTGCGTTGGACGCCGAGCGCGACGATGAACAGTGCTAGGAAGGTCAGCGAGTTGAAGAGCATCGAAATTGGACGGCCTGTGAGGGAATATCGGACATCCGAGCGCCCGGATACATGCCGATTTCCGGAGGTGCCGGGGAGATCTGACCCGAGATCTGCTCGGGTGGAACTCACGGAACGAATGCCGCCGTAAATGAAGTCCCTGTTTCCACACGCGCCATGCGAAAACGCGGCATATGTCGCTCGGCCACCAGGGTTAATGAACTTAGCTGGGTAGGTTTTGCTCCGGGGGACAACGTGTCATTCGGGAATGACCAATGGCCGGATGATGCAAATTGGATTCGCCCGCGAGCGTCGCCCTAGAGCGCTAGTCGTGTCGCTCTTCTGGCGCTATGCCCAATGCGAGCGCTACGAAGCGAGGTGCGCGAACTCAGGCCGACAATCGACTGACGCGTTTTATCTAGGCCGCGCGACCTCGTTCGCATTGTAGGGACGCGCTGGCAAGGCCCAACCTTGACGCCAATTGATCGCCGCGTGTTAGTGACTCACAAGGACCGGCACCTGATCCGATGCATCACGACCCGTAATGTCCTACACGGTATTGGAATACGCGGCGCATATTCACCTAGGCGCGGCCTAGCCTTAGATCGGGCATCAAATCCATGTCAAACAAAGTCAGGGAGTTGGTTTTCGGTCCCACAGGTGATTGATCACGTAAATGAGGACGATGCCGCTGACGACGAACACTGCAGTCAAGGTCCATGCGAGTTGCATGCGACCGTAGAGAAAGTTTCCGATCGCGAAGAGCGACGACCAGATAACGAGGCAACCAGAAACCCAGCCCGCAGTCGCCATGCCCATGTGGTCGCCGTGTCGCGACGCCTCATCTTCGCTCACGCCGGCTTCGAGACGGATCTTGGTCCAGCCCGGCCCAGATGGATGGACCTTCTTGTAGAACGCGATGAGTCGATCGCGGCTCGTGGGGCTGCTGGCGAAAGCCGTTAGGACCCAGCACACCGTTGTAAAGGCGACGGAATAAAGCACGCTCTGCGCAAACGGAAGTGCGTGTCCGTTCTTCTTCATGATGAAGAAAATGACGGTGACGAGAAAGGAACTCGCCATCGCAACGACCTCGCACCAAGCGTTGATGCGCCACCAGAACCACCGAAGTATGTACAGCAGCCCAGTTCCAGCGCCAATTGAAATCAGGATCTCGAACGCGTCCTGCGCTGATTCGAGCACGGTACTGACGAGTGCCGCAACGACGTAAAGCAATAAAGTGCATACGCGTCCAGCATTGACGTAGTGCTTCTCACTGGCATCCGGCTTAATGAAGCGACGATAAAAATCATGGATGAGGTACGAGGACCCCCAGTTCAGATGCGTGAGAATCGTTGACGAGTTGGCTGCAATGAGACCGCCGACCATCAGCCCAACGAACCCAACCGGCAGGAACTTCAGCATGGCTGGAAACGCACTGTCATGTCCGATCAAGGCAGGGTCTGCCGCGGGGAACGCCGCCTTGATGTCTTTAAGCTCCGGGAAGATGATGATCGAGCAGAGCGCAGTGATAATCCACGGCCACGGGCGCAACACGTAGTGCGCGAGATTGAAGAACAAGGTGGCGCCAAGCGCGTCTTTCTCAGACTTCGATGCCAACATGCGCTGAGCGATGTAGCTTCCGCCTCCAGGCTCCGCGCCTGGGTACCAATTTGCCCACCATCCGATCGCGATGGGCATGATGAAGATCATCATCGCCAACTCACCCATATTGAAGTTTGGGAGAATGTCGAGGATGGGCTGTCCCGATCCGTTCGCCGCAGAAACAACTGGCTGCGATCCCGGATTCATGGTGACCTGTTGTGTGCCGAGCGTCTCAACAAGTTTGTGAAGTCCTGCCCATGCGTCGTCGCCAAGACCGAACTTCTGGGCGACGGCTTTCAAAGCGAAATAGGCGGCCGCTATGACGGCTGTCATCTTGATGAAGAATTGCACCATGTCGATGACGAGAACGCCCCACAGGCCCGAATGCGCAGCGAAGGCAACGTTGAGGACACCACACAACAGAATGGTCTGCCAAGGAGGCATGCCAAAGAGAATGTTGGCGATCTTGCAGGCAGCAAGCGTCACCATTCCCATAATGAAGGTGTTGAAGAAGAGGCCTAGGTAGACGGCTCGGAACCCCCGGACTACGGAGGCGGCTTTACCTGAATAGCGCAGCTCGTAAAACTCGAGATCGGTCATCACCCCGGAGCGCCTCCAGAGACGGGCGAAGAAGAAAACCGTCGATAGGCCAGTCAGCACGAACGCCCACCATTGCCAGTTCCCGGCAACTCCATACTGGCGGACTTGTTGTGTAACCCAGTTTGGCGTGTCAGTGCTGAACGTCGTCGCAACCATGGAGAGGCCCGCGAGCCACCATGGGACAGATCTTCCAGACGCAAAGAACTCTGAGGTGCTCTCGCTTCCGCGCTTCCCGAAGAAGAGCGCTGGAATAAAGCAGATGAACAAAGACGCGACGACGATGACCCAGTCGAGAAATTGAAGTTGCATGTCGTCCGAATCCGGCTGGCGGGGTCTTGCTTGCGATCGTGCCGAGCCCCAACGGCTGGCGACGGCGGCATCCTACCACCGAGTTTTCGTCCGCGTCCTCGGCACCGGAATCAGGCTGCGAAGCGGACCGCGCGGTGTGCCGGCGCTAGGCGCACCGGTCCCCGTCAATGGTCGTTTAATCGGATAGCACGAGTTTCATGCATCTATCCCATTCGGTCGCGTTGCGTAGCCTCGCAAAATCGAAGAGGACCCTCGGTCCGAAGCGGGAGTTACAGCGCGCATCCGGAACTACCATCAGGTCAAGTAGCTCATTGCTGCAGTGGCGGCGTTGCACGTGAACGCGAGGACCGCCGCGCGAACCCACTGAAGACGTGTGACGTATCGGAAGATCAGAAGTTCCGCAATGAAAACGCCCAACTCGATGTATGCGAAGCTTGCGAGGTTGTTCATCCAGATCCACGTTGCAAGCGGGTGTGTGACGAAGTTTGCGAAGACAGAGTCCCGAATGCACGGGCCACGCAATGGGCGCGGCGCAACGAAGGCCGCGATGGTTGCCTCGACGGCGATCGTTGTCACAAACGCGATGAGCCATGCGGAGGTCATGCGGCCGAGATCGCGCGCGACCGCGCCCCCAAACCGATTGCGAGGAGCAGGATGGGGAACTCGACGAACGCGTGCACAGACGCCGGAATTGCATAAAGCAGGCGCGCGTCATGAAACGAAATCGCGAATATGAGCGCGCTCAAAGTGCCTGCACCGATCAGGTATCGACGAAATACCTGCGTGGATGGCCACGAAACGATGGTCAGGCTCGGCGGATGCGGCGTAACGGCGAGGTTAGACCGGCACACAGCGCCAGCATCGTCCACAAGCGACGGAGGATCTCTTACGAGTCGCGGAAGAACTGCAAGGACGACAATGTAATGAAGCACTTGTAGGTAGGCCGCCGCGGAGAACAGACGAGGCGCCCATTTCAGGTCAATCATGTTTCGCGGTACGAAGATCGCGAGGTGATTCGCGAGCGGACCTGTCCATTCCGCGACATCGAGTCGTGGCAGCACGTCGCCAAACGATCCGTGACTGCTTGGCATAAGGACGATGTAGGTGGGGACGAAAAGGAACGCCAGTGCACAGGCAAAGAGGGCGTGGAACCGAGCTCTTCCTTGGAGGCGCTCTGCTAGGAAGCCGATCGGCGTGAGGTTATGAAGGAGGGCGAGCAGAGCCAAGATTAGAAGTTCGACAAGTGCTTCGTAGGTATGCCATGAGTGCTGCGCGTAGACCGCGGCTCTCGCAATTGCGAGAACGAACAGAATCCCGAGAATCCACGAAAGTTGCGGGCGTGCGATGCGTCCATGAAATCGGAGGTCAACGTACCTCAACTCGGCGAGAACGTGAGGCACGCCGAATACGGCCAAACTAAGGGAATACGTCGCAAGCGGTGCCGCCGTCGCCAGTGTAGCCACGACTGCAACGAGAGTTGCACCGGTCAGCCAGATCAAGAACATCCATCGCGGCGTTAGTGCTCGTATCTGAATGGCCTGTTCCATTGAGGCCTCTTAGCCTCACGGAACCAAGCCGAGAACGGCGTTCGACAACGCAAACGCTTGAGGGGCGCCTACGTCTGAAATCGCGAATTGCACATAGAGAGGGAAGCCGGAGACGACACCGGTTGGCCAGAGGGCGGAGAGTAGAAGTGTGCCCTGGTTCGAGGTGGAGACGGGAAGCAGGATATCTGGAGACGGAACCACCACGCCGCCAACTAGTGGCCAGTTGACTGCGCTGCCTCCCACGATGAGCCAACCCGGCGCCGATGCCGCGCCGTTGGAAAGCGTGAGACGAAGCGTCGAATTTCCCATGAGCGGGCCGTGAGCGACGAGCGCAGGGGATCCGGCACTTCCAGAGAGCGACTGCCCAAGATTAGTCCACGCGATGTTCGTGTACGGAACAAACATCTGAGTGAAAGCGAATGGCGACTGCAGGATCCCACTACAAGTCGAGCTTGCCCAAGGTGACGGACCTCCGGGGCAAGGAACGTCGCGAGTGGCGGACCAAAATGACAAAAGACCTATGTGCTGCTGCTGAGCGAATGCAAAGACTTGTGCGGCGTCGGTTTGAGTGAAGACTTCGCCGGCAACGTCATTCTGGCCAATCATGGGTGTTAGTCCGACCATCGCCCAAATCTGCGCCGGGGTCTTCGGAATGCTGTTCGTCGCAAACAACGCTGTTAGTTGATTGAAAGTCGAAGTGGCGGCTTGGATGGCATAGGCCCCCATGAGTCCGTTTGGATTCGGTGCGGCCGATGCGCCGTAGTCCATGGCCATGATATTGACGCCAGCTAGGTTGACCCCATGCGTGATTGCCGACTGAAGCACGGCCACGCCGTTGGCGGTGAGTCCCGTAGGTAGCACCGGCAAGGTGTACCAAACGGAAAGCGGACGCCCAGCGAGGGCAGCCGATGTCTGCAAACCGGCGATCGCCTGTGATCTTCTCTGAATTGATGTCGGATGCGCAAGCCACGCGCCTTCGATATCGAAGTCGATATGAGTCAATCCATACGTGGTGATGACATCTTGATAGGCCAATTGGAGCGATGTGGCCGTTGGATGGGCAGCTGCGAGTTCTGTGCCCGACGCACCGCCAAATGAGACCATGACGTCGCCACCTAGGGCGCGGACCTGATTTATCTCTGGGAGAAGGAACCCCGAGGCGACGTCGTAGTACCCACCCCAAGAAGGCGTCCCGTTCGTCGGGGAGGCAGCTACGACGAAGGCAAGGTTATAGAATCGCACTCCTTGCGTTTGCATGGTCAGAGGAAGGTCGAACGGCGGCCACGCGGTGGCGTCTACATACGGAGCGAAGACTTGGGCAGGCCAATTCGGCGCGGCCGCAGGCGCTAAGGCTGGCGGAGCAGCGGATGAGCCATTGGTGAGAACCTGGGCCCCGTTCAGGGTGGCCGTCACAGGAAGGACAATCGCGCCCGAGATCGTGGCGACGAACCCAAAGGTCTTCGATTCTCCTGGCGAAAGGTCGCCATCGTCCCAACTCGCCTGAACCGCGCGAAGGTCATAGTGCGTCCCGACATGCGATTGGACGCTTGCGTCCCAAATCGAAGTGATGTTGGCCGACATATCGAATTCAAGCGACCAGTTGACAATGGTCCATGTCGCATTATTGGTGATGGTCACCGCGCCTTGGAAGCCGTTGGTCCAACTCGAGGTCGTACCAAACGACATCGTTACGGTGTTCGACTGCGCCGCAACTGCTGACGTAAGAACCGCACAAACAAGCGCCGTCGCGATCAGCGTCGGACGCCATTGATTTGTACATGCCGTCGCCGGAGTCGATGGTCCCATGCCGTAACGATGGACCCTGCTTCGACCGTTGTCAAGTGTTTCCCGGGACGTCCGAAGCGTGCCGCCCGCAACCAATTCAGGCAGAAACGTGATCCCGACCTCGCCGCTCCTTAAGATCCGTTCGCAACAGAGACTTGCGCCGAGGCACCAACTGCAGCTAGCCAAGTTCTTCGAAGGAATGGAAGGCACCAAGGGCTGGACGCGACCTTCGCAGCTTAGGTCCGGAACTAGCGTCGAGTGATTCGGAGCCCGGCACCACCGCTACCGAGCGATACCGAGTCATTCCATCTTTCTCCGCTGCGACACGAAAAGATCGGAGCGTCTGAGCGATACGAACCACTACCGGCGTTAGATGGAAAATGAGTCGGAGCGTAGGATTACCGACGTAACGTCGTCGATGTGCGGACGGCTAGGGATTGATGCGCGACTCTGGCCACACATTCAGCCGTTACTGCGCCAACCGATCTCGTTAACTACGTGCATCGAGCGGGCGTTACTGGTTCGCCCCAATACCGTGACTCACTAGCCCGAGAGTTTCTATGACCGTTTCACGATTCTGGCTCTCACTCGCGCTCAGCGCGATGCTCGTTTCCGGAAGCTTCGCCCAGAGCCCCGCACAGAAGTTTGGGCACTCCAAGCACGGGTCGGCTTTCGATTCCGGTATGCGCCAAAAGCCCTGGCGCATGGAGGGCATTGGAAGTGCGCACTTTCCCATCACGACCACGAATCCAGAAGTCCAGCAATGGTACGACCAAGGCAATGCACTCCTGCACAGCTTCTGGTTTGAAGAGGCGGAACGATCGTTCCGGTGGTGCCACAAGCTTGAGCCAGAAAACGCAATGGTGTACTTCGGCCTAGCTCAGTGCGGATTGAACTGGTTCAGCATTATCGAGGCAGAAGATCCTTTGTTGAAGCGCTATCGAGACTTCCTGAAGGAATCCGTTAAGCGAAAGGCTGGACTTCCAGAACGCGAACGGCTGTACATCGAGGCATGGGACGTTGGTTTTTCTGCCAAGAAGGAAGAGCGGATCGCGAAGATCGTCCGCTTGCTCCAGGGCATTTGCCTGAAGTTCCCCGAAGATGTCGAAGCCAAGACGCTTCTTTCGTTATTTAACATTGGGCAGGGAAGCGGGCTTGCGAACGACGGGCTCATCAATGACGTGCTTAAGTCCAATCCGTTACACCCCGGAGCTCACCACGTTCGCATCCACAATTGGGATGGCGTCAGCAATGAGCACGCAATTACAAGTTGCGAGCAGTACATCAAGGCCGTGCCGAATGTTGGCCATGCCCTTCACATGCCGGGGCACATTTACAGCAAACTCGGGATGTGGCACGAAGCGGCGTTCGCAATGGACAGCGCCACGCGAATCGAACTTCAGTACATGAACGCACGCATGGCGTTGCCCTTCGAGACCTGGAACTACTCCCACAATCGTAATTACCTCTGCTACATCCAAGAGCAACTCGGCATGGCCGAAGCGTCGCTTCAAGGCGCGCGAGATCTTCTTTCTGCACCGTCTGACCCCGCGCTCAAGATCCGGGCTACGCATGTTCAGGGGATCAAGGCGCTCGCGCGTATGCTTGTAAAATTCGAGCGATGGGACGAGATTCTTAAGCTAGGCGCCATCCCGTGGGCTGAAGGGGACGCCGACGATGACTTCCTTCGACATTACATCGAGACGCTTGCGCTCTTAGGAAAAGGGCAAGTGGAAGACGCGCGATCGAAGTGGGTAGATCTGAAAGCGCTCATCAAGACGGACGGTGATAAGTCAAAGGACGCGGAACCCGACGAAGTCAAGCTCCAGTCGATCCGAATCGCGGAGGGATTGTTGCGAAGTTCCGAGGGGAAACTCCTCGATGCCCAGCGGCTGTTGCTTACGGCAATGGAGAATGAATCGGAGCGCCGATCTCGCGAGATGTATGAGAACGATCCGCCGGATGACCCGTGGCCGGTCGCGCGACTTGTTGGCGACCTGTTCTGCAAGCGCGGCGAGCACAAGCTAGCCATCGAGGCCTATGCTCAGGCGTTGAGTCACGAGCCGAATGACGCGGTGACACTCGTCGGCTTGGCGACATCTCACAAGGCGCTTGGCGAGACTGACAAGGCACGTGAATACTATGGTCGGCTCCTCTACGTTTGGTCAAACGCCGATCCAAACTTGCGCTGGATGGCAGAGGCGAAGGCGCTTGGCCTAGAATCGGAGCCGATCGCTAAGACGCCGAAAGTCGAGCGTCGGTATTCCGCGACAGCGTTGGATCACATCGGATCTAGCAATTGGTCTCCGTACGCAGCGCCACAACTTGACTGCGTGGATTCAGAGGGCAAGCCCGTTCGCCTAGAGGGCTTTCGCGGCAGGAACGTACTTCTCGTCTTTTATTTAAGTGACCAGTGCCCGCACTGCGTCAAGCAGTTGGTGGCAATTAGCAGTCGCGCGGCGGACTTGGACAAAGAGAACACCGTTGTTCTAGCCGTCAGCAGTGCTTCCCCGGCATCCAACAAGTCATCTCAATCTCTTGGCGACTTGAAGCTTCGGCTTCTTTCAGACTCACAGCACGAGAACGCGCGCCGCTTCGCTTCATACGACGACTTCGAAGATCTCGAGTTGCATTCGACCATCCTGATTGACACTGAAGGCCGCGTCCGCTGGAAGCGAACCGGCGGAGATCCCTTTGATGACGTCGGGTACTTGATTGGCGAAATCCAGCGATTCAATAAGAAGCCGGAATAGAACGCAGCGGCATCAACGTTTTTCTACCCATTCTGTCGGATGCTCGCATCTGAATTCGCGACCACGCCGACTTCTCGGAGCGCAGGCGCGTGTTGGGATGCGGGGTACTGCAGCGATCCCGGCGGGATTTGAACCCACGACCTGCGGTTTAGGAAACCGCCGCTCTATCCAGCTGAGCTACGGGATCTGGCGCGGAGCCAGAGCTTCACGGGCGATGTTGTAGCACGGGCAGTGCGAAGCGTCGAAGGTGGTCTAGACGCGGTCGAGGCTGACCGAAACGACCCCTTCCAAGCGGTTGAGCGTGCTCACGACCTCTGCCGCGCGCGTGGAAGTTCTTAGGCGAACTTCGTACGTCAAATCCATGGCGGCGCCCTGGCGCGATGTTGAGCTTCCGGTCTCGGCGAAGGCATCGACCGATTCCTTCAGCGCGGCCTCAAGCTTCTCCGTGGACTGGGAACCAAGCGCGATTCGAATGACGAGCTTCCACGCGCCCTCGGCGACAGTCGAGTCCTTGGTCAGCGAGTACATGAGGGCGGCGGTCAGGCAGCCTCCTGCGAGGCCGATAAGGGCCGTTGAGAGATGCCCCGTGCCTGCCGCCATCCCGATCACTACGGCAAAGATGACGAACGCCGTGTCGCGCGTGTCGGCGACAACGGTGCGGAATCGGACGATCGAAAGTGCGCCAACCAGACTGAATGCGCGGGCGACGCTGTCGCCGATTACCTGAGTGACGACTGTAATCAACACAGCAAGAAGTACCAGCGTGGTCGTGAACGTCGGCGCGTAGGTCGTATCGCGACGATGTGTCGCGCGGTAGGTCCAAGCGATGACAAGCGCCATGGCTAGTGAGGCCAGCACGTGGAGCGACATCGTGACGAGTACGTCCGGCGAGGGCGATGCGCCGGTCGAAGTCGACTGGGTGGGGTCAATCGGCATTTTTGGCGAGGTGGGGTCGGAGGACGGGGAGTCCCCTTCGGTATTTTGAAATCGTGACAGGCACGAGTCTATACGACTCGATGAGTTCCTTGAGCAAGGATGGAATGCTGTCGCGGTATTTCATCTCGAGCACGAGTCCATCAGGAAGCACCGATTGAGAGGCTCCGCGTCTGCCCGGAGTGGTCGGATCAGGCTCCGAAACCAGAATGTCTCGGTCGAGCGTGACGCGAAAGGGCCGACCATCGGCGTTGCCGAACCACGCCTGCCGCGTGTAGGTCAAATGACAAACGGGCCCGAGGCGATTAGTCGCAAGCGCCTCGCGAAACCACCCGGACGCAGTCTCATTCGCGTTGGTGTTCAACAGGGTGTGGCATTCACTGATCGGCAGCGCCACGCGTTCCTTCGAAACTTCGCCGCGCTGCTTTGACTTCTTCTCGGCGTAGATGACGTCGGCGTCGCCGTATCGGCGGACGCGGTACTTGACGTCGCCGTCCGTGAATTCGCGGTAGTACGTTGCGAATTCAGGGGAATCCAGGCACGTGGTATGGACGACGTAGCGGCCTTCGTTTTTTGGATCACCGTGTGGATCCGGAATCAGACGTTGATCAAGCCATGCCGCGATCGTCTCCGCGATGTCGGGAGTGATGACGAATTTCGTCTCGCGTGCCGGTATGGTGTCGTCCCCGGTGTTGAACGTAGGGGACAGGTGGGCTTGATCTGACGCGTCCATCATTTCCCTTGGGTAGGGGCGGGGAGCGCGGCGTTCTTTACGGCATCGATTCCAAGTAGGAACGCACGGCGTTGATTCGCGAAGGAGCGCAGACTTACGTCGTTTCGCTTTCCTTGCTTTACGGCATCGCTCGGCACTTCTGCTGTTGTGCGTTGAAAGATCTCATAGCCCGATAGGCGGCGGGTGTCGATCTTCACCTCGTTGTCGATCAAATTGCGATACCCCGCCACGACTGGGCCAAGGGTCTGCCAGTCGAGCGCACGTTCGGCGATATCGCGCACGTAGCCCAAATAGCGTTCGCGCAGCGCGGGGACCGCGAGGAGTTTTGACCGCAGCGGCGTGCGCGGGTTGTTCAGACCAACGAGCGGATCTACGCGAATGCCCGCTGGCGCCTGACGTGCTCCGAGGGCTTGCCCCTGCGGGATTCCGGCCTCACCACCGTCGCCACCCGGAGTTTCCGGAGCGCCGCTGCCGCGAGGTGGACCGCCTCCGTCACGTCCGCGTGGCTCAGGGCCATTGTCAACGGGAGAATCGGGGCCGCCGTTGCCACCGGGAGGGCCAAAGCCGCGACGTCCTCCGGGTTCACCACCTCCGCCGCCAGGACCGCCGGGACCGCCGAAACCACCCGGGCCGCCTAGGTCACCCCGTCCACCTCCGGGCCCACCTCCGCCGCGGCCCATCATGCCCCCTTGAAACGAGAACGTCTCATTCATGTCGTGCGGGAACACGCGAAATTTGCCTGCCTTATTGCAGAAGATCGAATAGTCGCTTGAGCGCGTCCAATAGCCATCACCGTTGACGAGCGCGACGTCAATCGCGAGGAATCGAAGGACATTATCAATATCCAGAATGGGTGCGAGAGCTGCTTCGAGCTTGTCGACAGGCGTCGAATTGAGGACCTTGCAGAGGTTGGCGAGCGCCTTCCAGTCTTTGTCTCCTCCAGACTTGATCTCGAAGCGTTGTTTGTAGGCAGCAGTGTCCTCGCCGAGATCTTTGAGCCCCCCATCAGCCTGTGGGCTTCCGGGTACTTTCCAGCGAGCGCCGTCTTCTCCGCGCAGATTCTCATCGATGAATGTCTGATCGAACTGTTGAGCATTCGTGTAGATGCCCCAGTTCTCGCCATTGATGACGACGCGAACGAAGTTGCACTTTGGAGCGGGGATGTACTGTCTTGCGATGTGCGAATAGAGCACCGCCCTCATTAGGGTCGGATCTTCATGAGCGTTCAACAGGTTGACGTTTTTGTAGCCTAGAAGACGCTGCTTCTTGTTTGTGTGATCGATCGACAGGTTGAGTGAGCGCTTGGCGCCTTTGCCGACGCCCATGAGGGATGACATTCCACGGAAGGCAACTCCTACCTCTTCATAGGACTTGCCGTCCACGACCAGTTTCGCCGGGACATCGACATCGGTATGCGAAAATGCAGCAAGTTCATCCTCCCAGTCGCTCGCTTCAAAGGTGAGGAAGATGGTTCGCAGGACCTTCTCGTCGTAGAACGACGCGTTCGGGTCAACGTTCTTAACCACGTCGGGACTGAGCTTGATGCCAGGCTCGTTCGGGGGGCCCGCCGCTTCGCCCATGCCTGGTGGACGTGGGCCTCGGAATCCGCCGGAACCTCCACCACCGCGCGCGAGTGAGGCACGGGCGGCGTCGCGCTCGGCCCGATTCAGCCGACCATCACGGTTCGCATCGAATTCCTTCACCAAGGCACGATCGGGACCCATGCCGGGCATGTTCGGGCCGCCTGGGCCTTGCCCTATGCGGCCAGGCTCGCCCTGCCCATCTGGGGTGCGCGGGCGATTCGGGAGGGGGTCTTGCGCGGCCAGAAGTGCTGTTGCGGCGGCACACAGAAGCGCAGACTTGATCGTGGCTGAAAGTCGTGAGGGCATAACGCTTCCTTTACAGAGTCTTCTTAACGCATAGGGTGGACCAAGGTTTCGTTTTTTCATTCTCTTCTGTCACGAAGCCGACCCATCAACCGGCGGCGTTTGGGACAGTGGCGTCCACAGGACGATCGACATTAAGGCCGGCGACGGCATTCAACGGCCTCCGCGCCCCCGTGCCTACCCGCCAAGGGGTTTCGGGAGCGTTGTTCGCGTGGTCACCGACCGTTCGGGAATCGAAAGATCCCCACCGGGAGATCGTTCGATAACTACGACGGGGCACCTTGCCCCCCTGGGGTAACTATGAGTCGAATTCGAACGCTTTCGTTGGTCGCTCTCCTCGCTTCAGTTGCGTGGTCACAGACCCAATCACCCGTCGTTTCCTTCAAGACGGTTCGTCGTCTGTACGACAAGAATCGCGATGGCGAGGTCACGCGCGCCGAGTACACCCGCGGCGACGAGCTCTTCACCAAGCTCGACGCCGATGGCGACGGAGTGCTGACGGAGCACGACTTCGCGACGAAAAAGGAAGCGCGCAACGAGGCAAAGAAGCCGACCGATCCGAACGTTCCCGGCGCCTCGACGCCCGATGCGACCCCGGTCACTCCGCCGACGGCGGAACAGTCCGCGTTTTTCGAGAAGCACATCCGACCCGTACTCGTCAAGGACTGCATGACCTGTCACGCGACGGGACTCGGAGATGTCAAGGCCGATCTGGCATTGGACTATCGTGACGGCTGGGTCAAGGGCGGCATCAACGGACCTGCGATTGTTCCGGGTGATCCTGAATCGAGTCTGCTCATCTCGGCGATGCGCTACTCGGACTCAGATGTGAAAATGCCACCAAAAGGCAAACTGTCCGCGGACGTCATTCGCGATTTTGAGACCTGGGTCAGAATGGGCGCCCCGGATCCGCGTGTTGACGCGCCTAAGAACTCAAAAGAGGCTGCCACCGACGGATCGTTGCCGAAGGTAGGGCGAACCGTTTCAAAGGACGAGATTGAGGCCGGACGGAAGTACTGGTCGTTTACGCCGCCTGCGAAATCCGTTCCTCCAGTACCTAAGCAGAACGGATGGGCCTTCAACGAGGTAGACCAATTTCTCTTGGCAGAGATGGAGAAGAAAGGGCTCGCCCCTGCTCCTGATGCCGACCGCCGGTCGTGGCTGCGTCGCGTCACGTTCGATGTGACCGGATTGCCTCCAACCATCGAAGCGCTCGATGCGTTTGAAAAAGACAAGTCGACAGACGCTCATGAGAAGGTGATCGATCGGCTGCTCAACTCTCCGCAATACGGGGAACGTTGGGGTCGTCACTGGCTCGACGTCGCGCGCTACGCCGAGAGTACAGGCAAGGAAGTCAACGTCGCATATCCCCACGCCTGGAGGTATCGCGACTATGTCATCGATGCATTCAACCGTGATCGTCCGTACGACCGTTTCCTGATCGAACAGCTCGCGGGCGATCTGATGCCGTATCAGGATGCTGTCCAGCAGTCGACTCAACTCGTTGCGACTGGCTTTCTCGCTGTGGGTGTCAAAGCACTCAATACGCGTGATCGCCGACAGTTCGAGCACGATCTCGCGGATGAACAGATTGACACCACGACTCAGGCGATGCTTGGATTGACCGTTGCTTGCGCGCGCTGCCACGACCACAAGTTCGACCCTATTCCACAATCTGATTACTACGCGATGGAGGGGATCTTCCTTTCGACAGACACCCTCTACGGGACGTTCCGCGCCCCACAAACGAATTATCCCTCGGCTGTGATCGAGCTTCCGAAGGACAATGGCCAGCCTAAGGGCGCGCAGATGACTGCGATTCAGCGCACCGTACTCAAGGGGCTCTACGATCGCGCGAAGCAGTTAGTCGAGACACCGGTCGATCCGAAGGCGGACGTCGTGGCTCGCGTCCGCACAGCGCAGGCCAACGCGACGATCGCCCAATACGACGACGTTTTTTCGCGATTCGACAAAGATGGGAATCCGACCGACCGCAATCTTGTCGCGATGGGAGTCATGGATCGTCCGCGTCCTCGCGAGGCGCGTATTCTCGACCGTGGAGAGCCCGCGAAGGCGTTAGAGCTTGTCAAGCGAGGCGTGGTTCAGGTCATCACGGCAAGCGACGCCGCACCGACCATCAAGAAAGGCTCCGGCCGTCTCGAGCTCGCTGAGTGGATCGCATCGCCCGCCAATCCGTTGACCGCACGCGTAATGGTCAATCGCATTTGGCTTCATGTGTTTGGACAGGGTCTTGTCACGACACCGGATAATTTCGGCATGACCGGCAATCGCCCGAGCCATCCGGAACTGATGGATTGGATGGCCGTTCAATTCGTCGAGGACGGCTGGTCGGTGAAGCAGACGCTTCGGAGGTTGTTGCTCTCTCACGCTTACCGAATGGACTCGACAGCTTCGGCGAAATCAGCGTCTGTGGATCCGGAGAACGTTTACCTTTCGCACATGTCGACCCGCCGCCTCGAAGCCGAGGCGATCCGCGATGCCATGATGGCGTCTGCCGGCGTGCTCGAACTCGAGCGTCCGGAAGGGTCGCCCGTCGGGGCCCTCGAAGGTCGGGTTAACGGCGACCTCCTTCGACGCGGCCTCGCGATGCAGAAGCCTGTTCGATCCGTCTACCTGCCAATCCTCCGGGATGTTGTGCCCGAAGGTCTCGAGATCTTCGATTTCGCTGAGCCGTCATTTGTGACGGGCGAACGCGAGCGCACGAATGTCGCGACACAGGCCCTCTACATCTTGAACGATGAAGCGGTGACCGCGGCAGCTGAGGCGTTTGCGCAGCGGTGCATGAGGGAGTCGGATGACGATGGGCCGCGCATCGAATTCGCATTTCTGACCGCATACGGACGCAAGCCGTCGCCCAACGAGACGGAGGCCGCGCGGTCGTTCCTTCGGGACTTCCGCGCGCTCCAGCGCACCGACGCACCGACGCCACCGACACAGGAAGGTGCCCGCCGGCGTCCACGGGTTGCGCGGGGCAATGCGGCGCCGCGTGTAGATGTCGAAAAGGAAACTTGGACCGCATTCTGTCAGGCGCTTTTTGGAAGCGCGGAGTTTCGCTATGTCGATTGATCCATGTTGCGACAACGAAGGCGGCGCGTCGCGCCGTAGTTTCCTTAAGTCGGCTGCATCCGGCTTCGGTTGGCTTGCATTCGCTGGAATTCTCAGCGAGCAGGCGTACGGATTTGACTTGGGAGGGAAGCTGAACAAGGTTCGGCCTGGCATTCCGCAGGACCCGAACGACCCTCTGGCACCGAAACAGCCTCACTTCGCAGCGCGTGCGAAGCGCGTCATCTTCTTGAACATGGCGGGTGCGCCGTCGCATGTTGACACGTTCGACTACAAGCCGCGCCTCGCGACCGATAACGGCAAGGCTGCGGGTGGCAAGTTACGCGGAAACTGGATGGCATCGCCATTCAAGTTCACGCCGAGTGGTAAGTCGGGACTTCCCATCAGCGAGCTCTTCCCCAATGTGGCCCAACACGCCGACTCGCTGTGCATGTTGAACGGCATGTACACGGATCTTCCAGCTCACCCGCAGGCTTCGGTAAAGTTGCACACGGGGAACTTCCAGTTCGTTCGTCCATCGATGGGTGCGTGGATCAGCTACGGATTGGGTACGGTTAATCGAAACCTCCCGAGCTTCGTGACCCTCTCGCCGGACCGAGGCAACGGAGGCGCCCAAAATTATGGCGCGGCATTCCTGCCGGCCATTCACCAGGGAACGCCGATCAACATCGGCCGCGCTGGCCGTGGTGGCGGAGCGGCACTTGCCAATCGTGGCGGTGGAGGTGACGAGGGTGTTGCCAACCTGAAGAGCTCTCGCTTCGATACCAAGGAGCAGCGTGAGCAGATCGACTTCTTGCAGGCTTTGAATCGCGAGCGTCTTCGCCGCGAGAAAGACCCGCAAGTCGAGGGCGTCATCGAGTCATTTGAACTCGCCTACCGGATGCAGGCCGAAATCCCCGACTTGCTGGACCTGTCGAAGGAACCCAAGGCCACACAAGACATGTATGGCGTTGGCGAGCAGGACACGGACGCATTTGCCCGTCAGTGCCTCACCGCGCGTCGTCTTGCGCAGGCTGGTGTTCGGTACATCCAGATCACCAAGGGGGGATGGGACCATCACCGCAACCTGAAGCAGGCGATTACCGATTCGACCAAGGCCATCGACAAGCCGATTGGTGCTTTGCTCGCCGACTTGGCGCGCACCGGCATGTTGAAGGACACGCTAGTTATGTGGGGCGGCGAATTCGGCCGCACGCCGTATGCGCAGGGCAACGACGGTCGCGACCACAACAACAAGGGTTTCACCATGTGGCTGGCTGGCGGCGGCGTGAAGGGCGGTTATGCCCACGGCGCAACTGACGAACACGGTTACGAGGCTGTCGCTGGGAGGCTTTCTATCCACGACTGGCATGCAACGATTCTGCACCTGATGGGCGTCGATCACACTCGGCTGACTTGTCAGCACGCGGGCCGTGACTTCCGACTCACGGATGTCCATGGTGAAGTCGCGAAGGACATCTTGGCGTAAGGTGCTCGCGTGTTTCCGCTAGACTCATAGCGGTGACACAGCCTCTTCCCATTTCGATCTACGGCGCCGGACCCGCTGGTTCGGCGCTCGCCTTTTTGTTGGCGAGTAAGAGCATCGCCGTGCGCCTGCACCGCTGGGAATATCGAAGGACGCTTGCGGAAGAGACACTGATTCCGGCGTCGGCCCAGCTGGTCCAGCGTTTGGGACTTGGGCGGGCGCTCGATTCGTTCATGGAGTCAAAGCCGCTTCGTCATGGAATTCAGTGGGGAGGCGAGTGGACTTGGCGTGAGGGTGACTACGCTTCGCCACGCGTCGCGCGCGGGGCATTCGACCGTGTGCTGGTGGAGGCCGCGGTGTCAGCCGGCGCGACGTTGATCGATTGCCAAGGCCCGCCCACGGAACAGACTGTCCGCGATGGTGGGCTTGCCGTGATGGCGACAGGATCCTTGACATCGTGCAGGGGATGGACATTCACGGAGGAGGCGCAAGCCTTGGTGCCCACCGTGGCGCTTGTGGCGATGATTCGCGAGGACGCCGGAACGCGCGATTCCTCGGTGATCGAAGCCGTCCCCGAAGGTTGGTGGTGGTGGCTTCCAGTTTCGGAAGGCGCAACGATGTGCGTTCTCGTCGCCGATGCGAATGAAGTGCGTACCCGAGGCGCGCGTCAGGTGTGGTCGGCCGCGCGGAGTCACGCGGCGGGTCCGTGTCATGACGCTCCGGAGCAAAACGACGCCGGCCGGGTGGCGACCTCCTGGCGGCGGACGAGCCGCAGCGTGTTTCTTGCGGGGGACGCGGCGTGTCGGCTTGATCCTCTATCTAGCCAAGGCATAGAAAAGGCGCTGGCGTCGGCAGAGCAGCTCGCGGCAGCGCTCGCACGCGGCCACGCGCATCCCGAAGAGTTGCACAAGCTCCGCGACTTCATGCGTCGTTGGGATGCCGGCCTCTTTAGGGCGCATGCCAGAAAGACGCTTGCGTTCTATGCAGCCGAGGCTCGGTTTGGCGGCGCTCCATTTTGGGTTGCACGCCATGCCGCAGCAAAGCAGGTCCTTGGCGGTGCCGCGCCGATTTCGCCGAGCAGCCCGCTGCGAGTTTCGCGCACAATTCGCTTTGTTGACGCGTACCGATTCGTCGAGGGGGAACTGACGCCCCATCGAGCTTGTGCTGCCGATGATGACGGACCGGCGCTCGCTGAACTCGGCGGCATTCCGACGGAGATGTGGCTCGCGCTCATCGAGGGAGGGCAAACGCTTGCCGACGCTGTTGGGAAGGCGTCAAAGCACCCCACATTCGTTGCCCAATCGCCCGCAGGTGTGGCGCGGCAGCTCGGCGAATTGACGCGACTCGGATTCTTGAGCTCGGACTGACTGCCAACTTCAGCAGGACGATTCCGCCATTCGTCTCGCGACCTCGCCCGCGACACGCGCGGCCGCAAACGAGGCGCCGGGTGGGGCGTGAGGGAAGTCCGCGGGCGGGAGCGGTGATGCCGTGAACAATGCACCGGTCGCGCGGGGGCGTACTTCGGCCGACATGGCAGAATCGGCGAGCACGCCCACCGCTCCTTCACAGGACCCAGGATAGGAAGGCAATCCGTGGAACGATGCTGGAGCGACGACCGTGACACCGGCAACTTCGCAATTCCGTACAAGCGGTGCGGCACGCGTCATAAACACTGGATCGGGTGTGCCGAGAGGGCAGCAGATGACATCGACGCCGCGCCGAAGTGCTGATTGAAGCGCGGCGAGCACCAAATCGAAGGACGCGCGATGGTCTTTGTCGAAGATGCGAAACGACGTCACGTCAATGAAGGGCGACGCATCGAGAAGCAACGTGGCATTCGCGGTGCCGTGTCCGAGCTCATCGTCGGTGAGACCCATGGGCTGCGACACCGCCCCGTCTTTGAGAACAATGTCGCCGCGTTGGCACGCCCGAGCGCGATGGCGCTCGGGAAGGCGCTGCGGGTCCACGCCGCTATCGATCAGGGCGACGTGGATCCGTCGGGGCATCGGGCTAGGAATCGACGACGTAGATGCCGCGGGTGATTTCGCCGGGAAGTTCAACCGTCTTCAAATACTTGTGGTCAGCGTCAAGCACGACCAGTTCATGGCCGCGGCCGGTCCAGTACGACTTCGAGGCATCCGCCGAAACGGCCGCCATGCTTACGGCTTCGCGGATCTTGGCACGTCCTTCTTTGACTTTGCGACCGGTTTCGAGGTCGTATGTCACGGCGGTGACTTCAGCTTCACCTTCACCCTCGGCACGCGAACCACCGCCGCCGCCGAAACGGCCGCCGCCAGATCCCACGCCGATGCGATTGTCAATTGAGCGGAATCCACGATTAAAGTTCAAGCTCGCACCCCAGTCCTTAACGGACGTGGGGTCGATCTTCATCGTCTTCAGGTCGATATCGAAACGTCCAAAGAACGTGCGGTTCTTCTTGACCGGGTCAGTCATGTTCCAGATAAAGCGATAGGCATTCGGGTTTAAGTTGTTGAAGAAGTCGTCGCCGCGCACCGTGTAGCCGCCCATGCCCGCGTAAGCGGGCTCGGAAAGCACGATCTTCCCTTCTTCCTTGAGAGTCACTGGATCGATGACGGTGATGTCTTTCAAGAACACGTGCCACTTCTTGCCATCAGGCGAAATGCGAGCCCCCGAGCGAATTGCCTTGGGCAGTTCCTTCATGGGCTTGCCCTCCTCCCGACCTCCAAGCTTGTACTCAACCCACTCGGGTTCCATGATCTCATAGCGATCGAGAAGCTTCTTGATGCGCTCGATGCGAACGTACCAACGATCTCCGCCAGGTATCTCGCGAACGTCGTCGACGCGAGCGGTCTGGCCGGCGCGCTCGAAGGAGTGATCCGCGACGATGGCCATCGTCGCGAGGTCGACGATTTCTACATGTTGCTTTTGGCCTGTAACGACAAACATCTTCTTCTTGTCCGCCGAGAGCGTGACGTCATGGTGAACGCCGTTGCGGAATGCAACTTCACCGGTGACCTTGTCAGTTTCGGGGTCGAAGCGAAAAACGCGACCTGGCCATGCCACCACGTAGAACAGGCGCTTCGTGGGTGCCACCCAATCTTGAGCGGAGACCGGTAGGGTGCAAAGAAGCGCGAGGGCAAGGAGGAGTGATTTGGGATGGCGCATTATGGGAACACCAAGTCGGTTGAAGTCCAATCCTTGACTGGCGCGCCACAGGAATTCGCCCACTTGGGGAAATTCGTGAGCGCGTCCGGCACCTGCGCCGGCCAATAGCACGAGTGGTAGCAGTCGTAGAGATCGCGCTCGATCGGAGTGCAGAGCGTGCTCGTGCCGCCAGCCGAGTCCGCTTCCCAGCCGGGAGCGAAGATCGTTGTGCATCCGAACGGTGGGTCAGGCAGTGACATGGCTCGCGCCGTTTCAGGAGCGTCCAGCACTAGCTTGGCAATAAGCCTGGCCTTGCGATTGACGGGAGTGATGTGACTCATGTTGGCACCTCGTGACGATCGAACCATGAAGGATTTCTCTCCATGATGCGAGCATAGGATTTTAGTCCGATATCAGCCCACGCGCGAATCCAGTCGCAGGCGTGGAGATTGGGAGCCGAAGCATCGCCCGTGCGGACGTATGCTTCGTGGTAACAGCCGCCCGAACAGATCGGCCGCGCGAAGCACGAATGACAGTCGACGCGCTTCGAAATGTGGCCGGCTTCGAGAAACGCGGTCCGCTTCTCATTGTCGATTCCCGAGTGGATCGAGCCGATTTCGTGTTCACCGGATTCGACGAAGCGATGGCATAGACCAAGGTCGCCTTCGGTCGACACACCGAGCAATCCCAAGCCAGCACCGCAGGGGTGCGCTTTGTTCGTGCCCGTGTGAAGCTCGCGCAGCAAATCCGAGAGATTGGAGAAGCCGTGGTGCTTGCCGGTGACCGCAGCATCGACGTAGTCGTTTGCGAGTGAGCCAAACGCGTCGACGAGGAGATGGTAATCGGTCGGTTCGAATGCGTAGTCGCGATCTTTCGCAGCCGTCACGGGCGCGAGCCCGACTTCATCAAAGCCGAGATCTTCTGTTAAGTGGCGGAATAAGCCGCGGACGTCCTTCGTGCCGCGCGTCAATGTGACGCGGGCCCCGATTGGGCGTCCACGCGCGGCTTTGTTCTTCGCGAGAAGGGCTTTGACTCGCGGCAGGATGACTTCGTAGGAGCCCTGGCCGCTCTTGAACTTGCGGTGGCGATCGTGGTCGCCTTCCTCGCCATCAATCGAGATGTTGATGCCGAACTGATGTTCAGTGAGGAAGTCGATGATGCGGTCGGTGAGGAGCGTCGCATTGGTGGTCAACGAGAAGTTGACCTTCCGGTTTTCGAGGCGCCCCTTGTTGCGGGCGTGTGTCACCGCAGACTCGATGACCGCCCAGTTCAGAAGAGTCTCGCCACCAAAGAAAGTGACCGTGATTTCCGGACGGCCGACTGATTCGCGGAAAAGGAAGTCGATGGATTCAATCGCGGTATCAGCGGTCATCGCCGATCGGCGCGCGGAACCGTCGGAGCGTTCGCGATCTGCGAGTTTGTCCTCGCCGTACTCGTAGCAATAGGTGCACGAGAGGTTGCACGTGTTCGTGACGTTGATGACTAGCGTCGTCAGCGGGTACGGCATCGGCGGGACCGTCGCGACCGGCGGCAGTTTCTCGCCGACGGGCCGCAGGAGCCCGAGACCGACGAGTTCGCGGAAGGTGGATTCAATATCGCCGCGCGGGATGTCGGCCGTGTGGGGTGAAGCACTCGCCAAGGCCAATCCATCTTCGATGGTGCATCCGGTTTTCGGTGGGAACGCTGAAAGGACGGAGTCAGACACGCCGTCGAGGCGCAGCACGGCGGCGCTCGACGACGCGTAAACCCAAATCGCGTCGTCGACGACTAGGCGTCGATATATGGTGGCTGCAAAAGCGGTCATGTGCTTGTTACCGGTTTTCCCATTCAAGTCGATCAAAGCGAACGAAGACCGGAACGGTCACAAGCAGATGGCTGCGCACCTTGAAGGTCTTGTCCACGAGAATCGGCGCCGCAGCGGGCTTGACCTTCTTCACGGGGGCTACACGGGATGCCGGCGCGGATTCGGGGGATGGCTTCGACTCGGGCTCCTTACGCTCAAACGCGGGGAGCGTTGCTTCCGCGACGATGAAGATGTCGCCGATGTTGTTTGCTAAGCCCTTGCGTTCGGGGTTTGGACCGTCGATCGCGGGTGTGAAGCGCCCCGATGTTGAGCCGAGCTGGCCGACATACTTGAGGTCGTCGTCGTTCTCGCGCACCGCCATTTCGGCGGTGGACCACTTGGCCGCGACGATTCCGACTCGCAGATCATCGGCGGTATTGGCCTTGCCATCTTTGCCGCGGCACATCGCAACCGCTTCGAAGCGCTCGCGCTGTTTGGGTCGGATGTCCGGATTCCTAGGCTCGCCGTCGCGTCCGATGCGAGCGAAGCCTTCGCCTGGCTCGACTCTCAGGTAATCGATCGTGTCGTACAGCATGACGAGTTTCTCACCGGGGGAGGCGCGGAATGCCAACCGGCGAAGTCCCATTTCCGCATCCCACGCGACGTTCACCGTAAGGCGAAGGCGACGGTCGTCGACGCGTTCGACCGACGTGACGTCCGCGCCGGCACCAAGGTGGAAGTCTGCGGCTGAGACGTCAGCTGGGATGTTGTGCATGAGCACCATGAGCGACTGGCCGTCGGCGAACGTGCGGAGTGAGCCGCCCTCAACGCCGAGCACTTCTGGCAAGCCGCGATCGCGGACCGCCACCACATCTGCGCCGATTTCGTCATAGCCACCGGTGAACACACGGCCTTTGAAGCGAGTCCAGTCTTCGTTCAGAAGAAGCACTTCGCGAAGGTCGCCGTCTTCTTCCAGTGCAAGTTCTCGGGTGTCCGTTACCGCACCGCTCTTTGGGGTGGTGCGTCCACGCCACGAGTAGCCGGCGTAGAGAAGGCCATTGCCTTCGCGAACGACCTCTTTGCCATCTTGGAAACGCAGGACCCACCTCGTTGTGTAGGTGTCCCGTGCAGTGCGCGTCACGGTGAGCTGACCAAGGAAATCGCCCCGGCTGACCTCGTGGCCCGTCACAGTCCAAGTGCCGGCAAGCGGGACTTCGCGGCGAGAAACGGTCCAATCATCCCAGTCGGCGGAGAAGAGCGGTTGGGCTTTGCCAAGCGCTTCGAGCACCTTGTCAGCACGGTCGGGTTGATTGCGTTGTTCCTGCCGTTGCCTCTCGAAGAACTCTTCAATTTCCGCATCCGACATTCGTGACATGTCTGGCATGTTGTTGCCGCGACCGCCGCCACCACCGCCGCCCTGTCCGCCACCGCCCATGCCGCGCATTTCGCCGCGGAA
>CAMARR010000002.1 GCA_945860915.1 Candidatus Kuenenia stuttgartensis | reverse complement strand
TTCGCGAGCGTGGCGCCCTGATTGGCGGCAACGACGTGGGCTATGTTTTCTAGGGCACGGCATCGGTTGACAATTGTCCACCAGTCCATCGGAGGTGTGGCGCCCCATGGATCCATGTATGCCGAAATTCGCACTAGGACTTCGGCGCCGCCGAGGGCAAGTTCGCGAGTGGATTCTGGAAAGAGCCAGTCGTAGCAGGTGGCGATGCCGATTTTTCCCATCGGCGTATCGGCGACCGGAAAGAAGGGTTCGTCATAGCCAGCGATATCATGGGGGGACGCGTGGACCTCCCACGGAATCCACGGGTGGACTTTCCGATACCGCAGCAGCGTTTTGCCTTCGCCGAGAAGAAGTGAGGTGTTGAATACGGCCCCCGGCCACTTGGGATCGACCTCAAGGAAGGAGCCACAGACCAGCAGAATTCCGAGATCCGTCGCAGTCTTGGTCAGCCGCGCAACGTGCTCGTTGTCGGAGGGAAGCGCGAGATGTTGCGCGAGTTCTTGAGCCGTGGTGTAAATAGGCGGCGACCACGCAAACTCAGGAAAGACGACTAAGCCGACACGTCCAAGTGGGCGATACCCGGCAACGGCCGCATGAGTCATTTCGACCATGCGATCGATGTTGGCGCGGATCCCTTCCCGGTTCTTGACCGAGGGGCGATCCCATTGGCAGGCTGCAGCGAGGTAGCGGTCGAGGCGCGTCATCGATCTCCCTTGAATGGAGAGATCATAACGAGCGCGGGACGATTAGGAGACCAAGTCGCAGGCGCGATCAATCGCCAATTCGACCCCCGTCAGTGTCGCAAGCAACGTCAGGCGGTCTCGGCGAAGACCACGTGTGACGCTCTCGGTGACCACCATGCCTCCATCGTCCTCTTCGCGACCCCGAAGGCGGGTTGCGATTCTTGTTCCAAGGGCGACCAATGCCATCTCCGATGTCAGAGGTCCGGACTTCTCAAAATGGTGCGAGGCTCCATCGACGACATCATCTGGGAGGTCCCACGCCAATGTGAGTTCTGCACCGGCGATTGAGTGAAGGCGAGCCTTCCACGCTTTGAAGTGGGCTTTGTGCGTCAGCGGCCAGCCGCGGGATTCGAGTTGGGCCGCGGCCTCGTCGACGCAAGCAGCGCCCGCGTCATGGAAGAAACCGGCGAGCCACGCATCGTCAGCATCGAGGTTGAGGCGGGTCGCGACGTGATGGCAAGCGGTCGCCGTGGCGACGGCTTGTTGAATGTAGGGCTGTGCATCGCGGCCGAATCGTTCGGAGAATACGGTGGCTAGGGCTGCCGCGTAGGTGAGGATTCGAAGGCGACGGGTTCCGATCGCGCTGAGGGCTTCGGCACCGTTTCCAGCCTGCGGCCACCACTTGGCGACCTGCGCGAGTGCCAACACACGTTCGCCGAAGGCCGGGTTGCGGGCGAAGATCGCCGCAAGGTCTGCGGGCGCCGATTCGGGGCGGCGGAGTGCGTCGAGGCACATTTGGGCGGTCGCCGGGAGGTGGCTCTGCGCCACGAGGCCGGTTTTCACCTCCGACTCGAGAATCGCCCACGTGCCTTCATCCGCGTTTGAAACACCAAAGGAATCGCGGTGGAATTCTGGGTGGTTCGGGATGGCATCCCACCATTTCACGTCGGCTTGTTGGAGTGGCTGGTTCATGAGGGTGTTCAATCCACCCACACCATCGGATCGATGCCCTGGAAAACTTAACCCCCGCCGCGGGTTTTCCCGGACGGGGGCTAATTCGGAAAAAACCACAGGGCGGAGCCCTCCAGCTTCTACTTAATGCGCTTCATGACGTGGTAGCCGAAGGGGGAGAGCTTGACGTCGTAGGGGACGATCGCCACTTCGCCAATTTCCAGCGCGAAGGCGAGAGAGCCGAATCCGACGACCATGCCGCCACGGCTTGTCGCGCCCTTGACCTCGGCAGCGCCGGTGTTGGTGAGCGTGTACGAGCCCGGAGGATCATTTGCTTTTGAACCCGGATCTTCGGTGTGCTCCTTGACCATGGCTCCGAAATCGTCGCCGGCCTTGCCGCGCGAGGCGATGGACTCGGCGAGCTTGATGGCCTCATCCTTAGTTCGGGTGGCAGCCGAGCGGCCGGCGCCTTTGAAGCCGATCAGGCAGTGCTGGATGGTGACGACATCAGGTTCCTTGCGCGCGATAGAAGCGGTGAGCTTCACGTCGGCTTTCTCGGATTTCGCGTCACGGGTGTACTCGATTGCAAGGGCGTCGCCTTCCTTCTTTCCGGCGACCGCTGCGCGCCAGACGGCATCGTTCGTGATTTTAGAGCCGTTTACAGCCGTAATCACGTCACCGACCTTCAGCCCGGAGGCTGCCGCGGGCGAATCAGCCAAGACAGCCGTGATGCGCGCGACGCCGGACGTCGTGAGCTCCGCAGGGTCACACGTGATTCCAATTCGAACGGCACCTGCCTTTGGAAGGAGGGGGCGTGTCTCGGGCGCCTTCGCGCCTGAGGCGCTCGGAGCCGAGGTGGTCGGGACTTGGGCGAACAACGCAGCGCCAATGACGGCGCACATCAAAAGGGCACGGGGCATCAGGGACTCCTGATTGGAGGGAGGCAGTAGGATACGCACCCTTGGCGGGTTGCCAAAACGGTCCTTCCCCGGAGTTCCTATGCGAGTCACTTTCCGCGCTGCTGCCCTATTCGCCCTTTTGGTTGCCATCCTCCCTGCGCAGGGGTTCGATGGGACGCTATCGGTCGAGATGATCGCCCATCCGAGCCAGCGGCGGCCGCTGATTGGGAATCCGACCACCCAACTCCAGTGGCTGCCCGACAGCTCGCTTCAAGAAACCCGGGTAGATCGACGCCGTGGCGCTCTCGAATTCCTGCGAGTGGATCCGGCGACCTTCGAGGCGAAGCCGCTCCTAGATTCCGCGACGGTGCTCAAGGCGCTGACTGACGCCGGCGCTGATCGTCAGGGTGCGGTTGCTGCGATCGCCGGAGGCGGACTGACCTGGAACGACTCGGGCACGAAGTTCATTGTCACGGTGGATGATGATCTGTTCTCCGTGGACCTCGGGAGCGGGAAGGGCATCCGCCTGACCAAGACGGAGGGCACGGAAGAGGAAGTGGGTTTCTCGCCCGACTCCACCCGCGTCGCGTTTGTTCGTGCCAGCGACCTATGGTCGACGTCGGTCTCAGACGGCACGGAGGTTCGACTCACATCGGATGGCTCGACGTCTGTCTTCAATGGAAAACTTGACTGGGTCTATCAGGAAGAACTCTATGGCCGAGGCAACTGGCGCGGCTGGTGGTGGTCGCCTGACTCGAAGTCCATCGGCTACCTGCGACTCGACGAGACGAAGGTGCCACTGTTCACGCTATTGGATCACCGTCCATTGCATCAGCTGGAGGTTTCGGCGAAATACCCGAAGGTCGGCGACCCCAATCCTATTGTGACTTTAGGCATAGTTCCTGCCGGAGGCGGAACAACCGTCTGGGTGAAGAATCCGCATGAGAAGATCGAATATCTCATTTCCAATGTGGGATGGGCACCTGATGGTCGTCTGATTGCGCAGTGGCAAGACCGCGCTCAAACTTGGCTTGAACTTATTGCCTTTACCACGTCAGGCGACGGGACTGTCTTGCTGAAGGAGACTACGAAGGCTTGGGTTGAACGGCAGGAGATGCCGCTTTGGTTGAAGGACGGATCGTTCCTTTTGCAATCCGACCGAACCGGCTTCCGACATGTCTATCGCTATGGCGCGGATGGGAAACTCCAGAATGCCGTGACCGAAGGTGAGTTCGATGTGACAGAAGTCCACGGGCTCTCCACGGGTGGCGACGCGCTGAACTTCTCCGCGAAAATCCGATCGCTGCGTGACACCGACGTGTGTCGCGTCGGGCTTGATGGCAAGGGACTCAAAAGGTTGACGGACGAAGCAGGACAGCACATGCAGGTGCGGTGGTCGGCTGACGGTAAGTGGTTCCTTGAGTACTGGACGGACATCGACACCCCGGTGCGTCAGCACCTCCGAGAGGCAGACGGCAAGATCGTGAAGGTCATCGACGCGAATCCGTCTCCGATGTGGGCCAAGGTGAAGAAGGGCAAGACATCGTTCCAGCAAGTTCCGACGCGCGACGGATTCCAGATGGAGTCCATGCTCATTCTCCCGGTCGACTTCGACGCGACAAAGAAGTACCCCGTTATGTTGTTTCTTTATGGTGGTCCTGGAATCCCCACGATTCGCAACGGATTCTCGCGTGACGCGCTGTTTTATCACTTCCTCGCCCAACAGGGCTATGTTGTCTGGGCATGCGACAATCGCTCGGCATCCGGTCGTGGATGGGGCGCCGCCTGGGGTGTCTACAAGAACTTCGGTCAACAGGAGCTCGAAGATCAGTTGGATGGACTCAACTGGGTCAAGAGTCAGTCATGGGCGGATGCATCACGCATTGGATTGCACGGATGGTCATATGGCGGGTACATGACTCTCTACGCCATGACCCACACTGATGCATTCAAGTGCGGCATCTCGGGCGCTCCAGTCTCGGACTGGAGGCTCTACGACTCGATCTATACCGAGCGTTACATGGGCCTGTTGAGCGAGAATGCGAAGGGCTATGCAAGTTCGAGCCCTGTGACGCGCGTGCGGAATCTGGCCGGCAAGCTGCTCCTGATTCACGGCACGCTCGACGACAACGTACACCCGCAGAATTCGCTGCAGTTCCTCGATGCGGCACAGCAGGCCGGCGTCCCGATCGAGTTCATGTTGTTGCCCGGGTCGGACCACTCGCCGCGAGCGCCGGGCCATCGCTATGCGGTCTACAAGTCGATGTGGGACTTCATCTCACGATCCCTTTAGGTCGTCGTCAAGGTGACCAAACTGCTCCAAGCCCCACTCGACCTCAGATTTGGTCGGGCGGGGCTTATCGCTTCCGCTGTCGCCTGTGGAGGTAGATGGAATCCGGGGCCGTCCCTCAAGGAATGCGTCGACCTCTTGATGCGCGGCACCGAGTTGTCGGCATCGAATCGCCAGCCCTAAGTCATCTGTCACGACGGTGATGGACTTGGCGTCGCAGCGTCGCAGCGCGCTGACAATCGCTTCATCGGCGGATCCCACGACGTAGCGGACGCTCACGTGATGGGACGGCGACTCGGAACTCGCACCCTTCGAGTCCTTCGAGTCGAACCAAACCGTAACTTTGCCCCGGGCCCCGACGCGCTTGAGGAGCCGAGCGCGGCTTTCCTCAAGGCTGACGCCTCGATCGAAGCTCTTTCGCTTGATGACGTTGTAGCCGTCGATCCAAGTCTCCATGGGCCACCTCCGGCAACGACCCGGACGGTGCTACCCTCCGAGGTCATGGCCGAGATCATTTACTCAGTGCGGGACCTTGTCCGCAAGCACGATCACAAGGAAGTCCTTAAGGGAATCACGCTCTCGTTCTACAAGGGAGCGAAGATCGGGGTTATTGGGCACAACGGCAGCGGCAAGTCGACCTTGCTACGCATCATGGGCGGTGTCGACACCGGCTTTGACGGGGAATCCCATCTCGCCGACTGGGCCACCGTGGGCTACGTGCCCCAAGAACCATGGCTTGACCCGACCAAGACCGTGATCGAAAACGTCGAAGAAGCGGTCAAGCCAGTGCGTGATCTCCTCACGCGCCATGACGCGTTGAATGAGAAGCTAGCGACCGATCTGTCTCCACAGGAAATGGAGAAGACCCTCGATCAACTTCAGCGCACGCTTGACGAAATCGAGGCCCGCGACGCATGGGAGCTCGACCACCGCTTGGAACTGGCGATGCATGCGCTCGGATGCCCGCCGCCTGACGCCGATGTCACGAAGATCTCGGGTGGCGAACGCCGTCGCGTAGCCCTTTGCCAGACCCTGCTGCGTCGGCCCGACATGATCTTGTTGGACGAGCCCACCAACCACTTGGATGCCGAGACCATCGCATGGCTGGAGCAGCATCTGAAGGACTATCCGGGCACCGTCATTCTGGTGACCCACGATCGCTACTTCCTCGACAACGTCGCCCAATGGATGCTCGAAATCGAACGCGGCCGCGCGACGCCGTTCGAAGGCAACTACTCGTCGTACTTGGAGCAGAAGCAAAAGCGCATGGAAGTCGAGGAGAAGTCTGACGTCGCGCGTCAGAAGGTCCTCAAGAAGGAACTCGAGTGGATTCGCCAGTCGCCGCGCGCTCGCGTTGCGAAGAACAAGGCGCGATTCGCCAACTACGAGAAACTGGTCGCCGAGCAGCGTGAAGTTTCTGACGAGTCGATCGAGCTCTCGATTCCATGCAGTGGTCGTCTCGGCGACAAAGTCGTCGAATTCCAACACGTCTCAAAACGCCTAGGTGACAAGGATCTCATCAAGGATCTTTCGTTCTCGCTTCCGCCGGGAGCAGTACTTGGGGTGATCGGTCCAAACGGCGCGGGGAAGACCACGCTCCTCCGCATGATCACGGGACAGTTGGCGCCGGATTCAGGCAAGGTGATCGTCGGATCGACGGTTCAGCTTTGCTACGTCGATCAAAGCCGCGATTCGCTTGATCCCGAGAAGACGGTGTATCAGGAGATTACAGGCGGACTCGATCTTCTGCCGTTCGGCAAGAAGGTCGTGAATGGCCGAGCCTACGTCTCGAAGTTCAACTTCCGTGGACTCGACCAACAACAGAAAGTTGGCGAGCTCTCGGGTGGTCAGCGCAACCGCGTGCAGTTGGCAAAGCTCCTTCGAACGGGCGGGAACTTGATTCTTCTCGACGAACCGACCAACGACTTGGACCTCGGAACGCTGCGAGTCCTTGAAGACGCGATCACGAGTTTCGGCGGTTCGCTGATCGTCGTGACCCACGATCGCTACTTCATTGATCGCGTTGCCACGCACGTCCTAGCCTTCGACGGCGAAGGCCATGCTCGATTCTTCGAAGGCGACTACGCGTCCTACGCCGATCGCATCGAAACCGAGCGCACCGCGTCAGGGCAAGGCCCGGCTTCCACCGCCTGGCGCTATCGCAAGTTCTCAAAGTAGCGGTTGATTACGGTGTGAAGGTGCCGAGGCGGAGGCCGGGCGCGGCAGCCTTCAATTCACTCCGTAGAGCATCGGCTTCGGGTTTGCGATTGGCGTCGGTCAGGCGGCGTACGAGGATCATGCCGAGGCGGACGAGGTCCGCGCGATGCGTGCCGTCTTCCGTTCTTGCGCGCGCGACAAGTTCTTTGGCGATGATGCTCGTGGAGGCTGGATCTGCCCACTCGGCGATCGGTGGAAGCGCGGCAGCGAAGGCCCACGATGGCGGAGTCGTTTCGGAGACGACATCCATGATTGTCAAAGCCGATCTGGCGTCATCGACCTTTCCAGCACGTAGGCACCAACCCGCCCAAGGCCAAAGAAACAGCCGGGACTCATAGCTCATGCCCTGCGAATTAAGAACGTCGTAGGCCGGTCTCCAGGCGGTGAGCACATCAGCGGCGAGGCGCCCGGACGCGCCAAGCACCGCAAGCGTCTGACCTTCGTGGTCGTTGTCGATGGATCGTCCACCGCGCACGGTAGATGGTCCCTTCGGGAGGCGCTCCGGAGCAACTTTCGCCAGCACGAGCAGTCGACGCAGGACTTCGCGTGAACCACTCCCTGCCGATCGAATGACCCCCATGCGATTAACAAGCGCCACGGCCAGGGTCTTGTCGCCGGTCGCCAACGCCAATTCCGCCGCATCGATCGTCGAGGCCGGAACAGCCGTCGCAGTAAGCAGTCGACGTCCCCACGCAGAAACGGGATCGCCCGTGACGGTGGCACCCGCAAACTTGGCGTAGGCGAGGGAGGCGAGCGCCATAGTGTCGGCGGGGGCAGCGCTAAGTCTATCCTCCATTTCGTGGACGAAGCCCGCTAGGCGGTTCTCTCGGACAGCGGTGGTCACAACGGCGCGGATCAAGTCCGTTCTATCGCCGCGTGATTCCGCTGGCAGTGCAATCAAGATTCGCGTTGCGAGGACTCCGCCCTGCGCGACGAATCCAAGTGCGTCTCCATCGCCCATGTTCAGGGCTTCGTCGCGATTGGTCGGAAGAGGAGCCTGCGGTGTAAGCAGTCGCAGAGCATCGTCGAGTCGGACACCCCGAGCGCGGTTAAGTACTCCGATTCGAACAAACTGACTCTGGGGCGAAATTGCGGCGATGCAGTCGCGCACCATCTCTTCGCGAATGTCCGAACTCTCAGTAAGCGCTGCGACGCGAAGCCTTAGGCCCTCCAGATTCGAAACGTAGACGCCCTCCATCGGGCGGCGGAGCGCGGCGGCGGCCTCATCGGGCTTGCCGATTTCAAGCAACATGGTTGCGGCTTCGCCGATCCAATAGGGGTACGCCTTCGCGCCGTTGTCCAAGTAGTTCACCAAGAGCGCCGCCGCATCCTCGGGTCGGCCTTGCGTCTTCAATGCCTCGACCGCCTGTCGGAGTAGAGCCACGTCATCTGGCCGGGACTTCGCCGCGTCCATGATGGCTTTCGAGAACGCATCGTGGTCGCCAAGACGACCAAGCGCGAGACCTCGTGCGAGAAGCGACGCGGGGGAACCGTCGGCCGGTAGATTTGCGAGCGCTTGTAGATCGTCTTGCGTAAGGAGCCCAAGCGTCGACTGCGCGACCGCAGGTAGGACGTCGAGATCGCCCTTGCGGATTGCGGCGTCGATGGCAGCTCTCGCTAACGCTGGGCGGCGGGTTTCGTCGGGCACCATCTGCGCCATCGCCGCCATGATGGACGGATCGTCCTTCTTGCCAGCCATGAGGCGATCGAGAAGCGCCGATCGGATCTCCGGCGGAAGATGCGGGGCTTTGCCAAGACGACGCAGAGTAAAGACGTCGCCAAGGTCTATGGCCTTGGGGTCGACTGCGGCCACCAGCCGCGCAAGCAACTCAGGCGGGAGCACGCGTGTCGTCTCGCTAAGGAGCGCGAGGGGAATTTGATTCGCATCATTCGAGCGGAACTTGCGCAACGCGTCATCAAGGAGCGCCTCTCGCTTGGCCGCATCGACGAGTCCCAAGTCCTTCAATCGGTCTGCGGCGATGTAGGGGGATGACGCCTCCTTCACCTGTTTCTCGACAAGCGGACCTAGATCAGCATCAGGAAGCACACCACGACCCGCAACGATCAGGCGGGGCGCGAGCGTGCGTGAGACGCTGGACGTGTCCTCCGCGACCAACTTCAACGCGCTCGACTTGAGGGAGGTCGTTAGATCAGGTCGCGCCTCGATGTAGGAGAGAAGCTGGATGGAGGCGACGCCGGCCTTCCAATCCGCGATCATGGTCCGGAGAGCCTCTTGCTCAAATGGCCTCGCGTCGAAATTGGGATCGATTGCGCGTGCAAGGGCGACATAGTCATCCGCAAGCGCCGTCGGACGACGAAGCGCGGCATCGCGGAGACCTTCCAATCGCATCTTGGCGACGGCAGGGCCCTTGATCGAGGCAAGCAGCGTCGTGCCCCAAGCGAGGTCCGTGTCCGTGGCGCGATCAAGGAGTGTCTCGGCGTCCTTGTCGCGGCCTCCGATGAGCATGACACGGAACGTGAAGCGGTCGAATGGAATCGAAATCAAAGCGGCGGCGGCAGCGGACGCGCCAACTAGGTCTCCCTGCGCGAGACGAGCTTCGCCGATGGCACGCGCTATTGACGATTCTGGAGTCGGCCGAGTTGCCGTGCCGCCCCCCCGCATCACGTCCGCGAGCATCGCGTCTTCGCGTGATCGGACGAGAGCTCGGGCGTCATCCGTGCCGAGGCCCTGACATAAAGTGGTCAACCGCCGAAGGGCGCTCAATTTGATGCCGGATGGCCCGCGCGTGGTTGCCGCAACTAGGAGATCGAGGATTGGCGCCACCATCTCGTGACGTGGCCTTATCCGGGAAATCGCCTGAAGTAGTTCGTCGACCTGGGGGCTGCCATCGCGCGCTCCGCCGCGAGCGGACAGAGCGACGATCAACCCCGAACTCGCGCCAACCATAGCGGGCGTGGGCGACGGCAAGTCGTTTACGTCGGCGTCCTTCTCAAGCTTGCGACGGCAGGCGGAGATGTAGAGGGGGGCAGCCTCGGAATTACGGCCCTGCTTCTCAAGAGCCTTCGCTAAGGCCACTTGAGCCGTGATGTCTTCCGGGGCTCGAAGAAGTTGCCGACGTCGAACACGCTCGGCGTCCGTCCACGCACCGGTGTCTTCGTACAACTTGGCAATCTTCGATTCTGAGGATGCACCGTCGAGGCCGAGCGCCGTATGTGAGAACGCAGCTTCTGCGCCTCGGCGATCGCCGTCTTTCAAGAGGGCTTCGCCGAGAGTCAGGAAGAGTGCAGGAGGCGCTTCCATTCCAAGAAGCAGAAACTCGCGCGCGATATCCGCGCCACCCTTGCGATCGTTCGCCCGTAGCCGTTCTTCGGCGAGCTCGCGTACGAATGCGGCGCGCTGTTCACCCGCAACGACGACAGTCTCCTCAAGTGCGCGTAAACGTGATGCATCGTCCTTTAGCGTCTCGAACAGGTCCTGCAGCACGCGCAGAAGGTGGACACGGCCGGGGAACTCGGCAAGCCGGCGACTGACCGCGCGCGCCGCTGCGCGGAGCGACTTCGGGTCAGCTTCGAGATTGAGCAGGCCGTCCGCGGCGAGCACCAGGAGGTCGTCAGGGCACTCCCTTGAGAGGATGTCCTTGAATAGGTTGATTCCGCGCTCTGTGGTGCCTGAAGCCTTCCACGCGTCGGCGAGAAGGAGCAGCGTTTCGATTCGATCTGGGTGAATCTTGAGTCCGGAAACGTAGGCCTCCGCGGCCTCTTCCGGTCGCCCGATGAAGCGCAAGATGCCAGCGGCGAATTCATCTGTTTCTTCAGTGCGGTCGGGACGATTCAAAAGATCCGTGACAGCGTCGCGCGCAAGGACCGCACGACCACGGTCGAGCAATGACAAAGCGATCAGCCGTCTCCACTCGATCTCCCTTTCGGGATCGACGCGGAGAAGCTCTTTGAGCGTCTTCTCATGGGCGACGGGTTCGTCGCACATTTGGTGGAGTGCGGATCGGCGTTCGAGTGCATCGACGTGCCGCCCCGTGAACTTCTCCCATGCTGCGATCGCCGCAAGGCCACCCGAGGAGTCCTTCGCGCGTGCGTAGAGCGCGAGAAGCGCGTCGAGAATCATGTCGCGGTCCTGAGCATCTGGCGCGCTTAGTGCCTCCTCAAGCTCTAAGGCGATATCCGCAAGCGTCCCATTGCGTGCGGCACCATCGAGAACGCGCTCTTGGGCCTGTGTGCGACGTGCGGCCGAGCCTGCTCGCTTCCAGAGCGACTTCCAGATTGCGAGGCTCGTCTCCGCGTCGTCGGGCTTGCCCGAGGCTTCGAGCAACGTGGCGTAGCGACTTCCCGCGTCTTCTGCTTTCGTCGCCTCGTACGCCTCTTTCCAGAGGACGATGGCATCGTCGTTGGCCCCGAGGCCTTCAAACGCTTCGGCGAGGCGCGAGCGACTCCCCGCGTCTGTCACCTTGGGCGTTACGCTGCGTAGGAGTTCCTTCGCCGGGTCGACTTTGCCTTGATCTTGCAGGGATTTGGATTCGGAAAGCGCTGCTTCGAGCGCACCGTCCGTTCCGCGCGCGCGGAGTGCATCGAGAGCCGCTGCGCGAGTCACGGGCAACTTCCACTCATCCGCTCGCGAGAAGAGATACAGGAGAGTCCCGCCGTTCTTTGCAAGTGGAACGCCTGCGCCGAGGACGCGATCCGCCTCATCTCGGTCCTGTTGCTCCGCCAACGTCCGTGCCATCAGCGCGCGCGTGGCCAAATCGTTCGGATCCTTGGCGAGCAGTGTCTTCGCGGTGGAGATGGCGAGGTCAGGTCTCCCTGTTTCAACCGCAACGCCAAGAGCTTCTTCGCTGAGTGCTCCGTCTCCTGAGATTGCCAGCGCAAGCGCCTCTTCCGATGCCCCGAGTTCTCGGAGCGCCTGCAAAACGATGCGGCGCGCATTGACATCGGAATCGATGCGAGCACTCAAGCGTTCGCGGACAGACTTGAGGTCGCCAGCGCGGCGCATGGAAGTCAAAAAGCGCGCGTAGGCGAATCGGCGATCACGGGCGAGCGGAAGTTCTGTAGCCGCCAGTTCCCACGCTCTCGCCGCATCGGCGGGCGATCGATGACGCTCGACTTCAAGCGCACGGCGGAGGATTGCCGGGGCCCCCGAGCCTTCCGTACCCGTGAGACGTGCAAGCGCCCGAGGGGTTGCGCGATCGGGAGCTAGCAACGCCAAGCGAATCTCGAGATTGAGACGTGTCGGCTCATCGAGCGCAGTGCCCGCCAAGAGCACGTCGATGAGGGCGATGGCTTCCGACTCGCGTCCCATGGCATCGAGCAAGGCGACTTTGGCGGGCCCGTCTGCCATGCCCTTCAATGTGGACTCAAGGCCAATGACGCTGCGTTCGATGGCGCCGACGACAGGGTCCTGGGGCTTCGTGTTGGCCGAGGTCTGGGCGAAGGCGGAGGGGGAGGAGAGAAGTACGAATGCGAGAGCCCCTAGGGACATAACTCGTGCGCGCTCGGGCGCACGACGGATGAATAGGGCGATCAAGAAAGCGGTGACTCCGAGAATGGCCGAGAGGGTCCGTCGATCAACGCGGCGCTTCTCTGACGGGAATGTCGTCGGAAGCGGGCCTTCCGTCGTCCCGCCAGTCATGCGAGCGAGGCGTCCAAGAGAGTCACTGGCGTCACCGAGTCGCGTCATACGAGGAAGGGGTCTGATGACGCTGCCTTCGGCGAGCGCGTTGTCGGGAGTAGACGCCCTCACATGCACAGGTGAGTCCGAAACCGGGACAGCGAGAAGGAAAGAGCCGTCGCCTTGAGCGACAGCTTCTGCGGCGAAGGTCCCCGACATGATGACGGGCGCGCTGGCGATGCCGCGCGTGCGAATCCACGCTGCATTGCGATAGGAGGTGATTTCCAATTTGGGGCGATCCGCGTCGTGGCCCCGCGCTAGGCTGCGAACAAGGTCGGCAAGCATCGCCGGATGCGTTGCATCGGCTCGCCAGGGTGCGACCCCTGGTCCGAGGAGCTCCGTCGCGAGTGCAGCCGTGCGGCCCAGACCCTGATCCCATGCGGCTAGAAGGGGGCGGCTCCCGCCGACCGCAAGGAGAAGGTCGGCGCCGGGACGCAGCGAAAGCGCGCCGGCGAGGCCGATGCTGACTTTAGCCTCAGATAGGGCGGCGGTTGCTTCGGAAGCGTGCGGTCGGGCGATGACTAGGGCGCCGGATTCGACGGCCGGACGTGGCGATGCTTGCGGTTCACGGAAGGAGAGATCTGGAAGGCGATAGCGATTCGGGCAGGCGTAGAATCGCCCACGTCCCCAGCGCGAGAGGTCTTGAAGGAAGGGCGAATTGCCGCCCGGTCCAACCAACACGGTGTGCACCAAGATCCCGCTGTCTGCCATGCGGCGCGCCAAGGCCTCAAACGGTCCGGACTCGACACCACCGTCGGTGATGACGAGCGCGTGTCGGAAACGCGTGCGCGCTTCGAGGAGCGCGTAGTACGACTCTTCGAGAGCCTCGTAGATGATCGTGCCTCCGCCTGCTTGCAGGCGGTTTAGCGCGCGCTGAATTTCAATTGCATTGGCAGCTGACTGCAAGGGCGCCGCCCACCGGCGTGCGCCGTAAAACTCGACCATTCCGATTTTGTCGTGGGGAAGGAGTCGCTTAATCGCGAGGCGCGCGACTTCTTTTGCGAGATCAATGCGGCTTCCTGACATGGAACCAGATGTATCGATGACGATCACGAGTCCGACGGATGGGTCGCGCCGCTCTTCTTCCTGCGGGAATGTCACGGGGAGTAAGTCCCCAATCGGCGTGTCGGCGTAGCCCCCCGGTCCCATGCTCGCGTTGGCGCCGGTCACGAGGAGACCGGATCCCCTTTCCAACACGGAAGCGCGAACCGCCCCGTGGGCTTCTGTTGGAATGGCGCGAGCGGGGATGTCGTCCAAGATAGTTACGTCAGAGTCGTTGGAGCCGAGGTCATTCAGGGACACTTCGCGGACCGTGAATCCCGGCCCCAACGCTTGAGTGAGCGAAGCAGAGCCGCCCTCAGCGCCCGAGGCGATTGCGACCGAGATAGTCCCGTTGACATACACCGCAAACCTCTCGGTGAGGGTGGCGTTGCTCGAGCCCGCGACGGTTGCGGTGACGACGAATGCAAGATCACCTTGGCCCTTGGGGCGGACCGTGACTGGTACGGAATGGACACCTGCGTCGAGTACGGCGGTGTGCGTTCCAACCTCGGTGTCGCCTTCGCGGACAGAGAACTTGATACTGCCCGCGCTTGCCAGCCGAACGTCAACTGAAACGTCGAATGGCTCTGCGATGCGGACGTGCGATGGCGCGGACACCGAGAGAATCGCATCGGTGACTGTGCTTGGCGTCGTCCTGACATGAAGTCGCGCCCCGCGTCGTGCGAGAACTTCTCCGACCGGCGCGAGATCAGGTCCGTCATGGCCTTCTGTTCCGACAAGCGCAATGTCGAGTGGGCCCGATGTAGGCGCAACCGCGATTGCCTGCAGCAGCGCCCGGGAAAGATCAGGCTCGGTTGATCCCTGCGGGATTTCGGTTGACGCCGGGGCGCCCAGAATCGGAACGCCGTCGGCTCGCACGACACGCCAAGGATCTGCCCAGGGGGTTGAAGCGCGCCACGCGGTGAGCGTCGCCTGCGTGGTGGCCGAATCGCCATTCGCGATCGCGATACGCGCGACGCGAGGCGCACCTTGCGTCTCGACGCCAGCTGCGGCGAACGCGAAGAACATGATGGCGATGATCGAGAATGCGGTGGACGCAAACTTGCGACCTGATGAAGTTGACGAGCGCGATGTGCGATGCGCGATTACCACCGGCACGATGGCGAGTAACAGCAGGAGCGCAATGGGATTCGAGAAGATCACGGGAGCCTTCCGCGGTGGTGCCACCACGCGTCAATTGCGATCAACAGGACGGCAATCACAAGCAGAGCAGCTGCGCCGCGCCACGGATTGGGGACTCGCTGAGCTTCGGGACGAACTGCAGGCACCCCTGCTGCGACGGTCACCGTTGTGTTGCCGGTGACAGAAGTCAAGCGATAGGTACCAGGTTCACTAAAGGCGACGTGGTATCCACCGTCCGACGCACTGATAGTGAGCGTCTCAGGTCCCGCAACCGAGAGAGTGGTTTGCGGCAGTGACGGAATGGAAAGAGGGTCGCCGACGACTGCGGTGGTTGGCATGTCCATGCCGCCTAGCAAGCGAAGGCTCCCGTCGATCAGTACCGGCACATCGCGGTGTGCGAGTGGCTCGAGGAGCCACGCCACACATGCAATCTGCGGAGTCGTGCCCTCAATCCAAGACGCCACCAGCGGAGCGCCGCTTACTGAGTCGACAACCCAAGGGACCGCCGTCGGAGGCAGCGCGCTGAGAGCCGTGAGGTTTGAGCCTCGGCGGTCACGTAGGGAAAGCGGCAACGGGCAATCGCGTGTTGCGACCGCGCGGCGATCTGCGGGCGCAGATCCTTCGTCGATCAAGAGTGCAGGGCCGCTGGTCGGCGACCCCATACGGGATACGGTAATGGCGGCGCGGTCGGTTGCGATGCGCAAGTCCGGGTCGGCTGCAATCGCAAGTCGCACGGCGGAAGGTAGGTTGGAGTCAACGACGACCGTCTGCACACGAGGTTCGGATGCGGGACGCGACGCGGGCGCGGTCGGGCGCAATAGTCCCGATGACACATCGCCGGGACGCGCGGTCGCGGCGGCAAGGTCGAGTCCGCGCGCCGCAAGCGCACCCGGAACCGCAAGTTGCCCACCGCGCGGGCCAACTCCGCGGCTTGCGGTGACATCGGCGGCAACGCGGTCACCCGCATCTAGAACCAAACGCGACGGCCCGTCCGCTGTGCTCATCGGATCGCCGGCAGCGGCCACCGCAAGCGCAAGCAGAATCGCACCGAGGAGGAATGCCAACCAACGAGAAGGCTGTCCCCAAAGGGCAACAGGCTTGGGCGTGGGTGCCGCCGCTTTGGCAAAAAGCAACGTTTCGATCCGCACGCGTCGTGGGCGAACGCGAAGAAGGTGCAACACGAAGAGCGCGCTGAGCGCTCCGCCCAAGAGCGCTGTGACTCCGAATGGGGATAGTCCGAGCCAAGTCATCCGGGGAATGCTCCGTGAGCGAAGAGCGTCGCCAGCGTCTCCGGAACTGGCGCATTGATGGGCACGGTGTGAAGCAATGCGCCGTGGCGTGCCGCAAGTGTCGCGAGACCATCGCTGAATGCGCGGTACGCAGCTGCATACCGATCTGCGAACGACGGATCCGCGTCGATTCCTAGGCGCGCCCCGCTCTCCACGTCCTCGAGGTCGAGGGCACCTGAAAGATCAGGTCGGTCTTCCCCGGGGCGAGTCACACGGATGAGCGCAATCTTATGCTTGAGGTAGCCGAGTCCTTCGTGCAAGGCGTCGAGTCCCTGCGGATCGAGGAAGTCGGAAATCAGGACGCACATTCCACGGCGACCAGGACGGGCCGCGAGGTCGCGGCAAGCTTGGCGAATATCCGTTTCTCCGCCGTCTGGAAGCGCAACCAGTCGTTCGAGCAGAGTGGGAAACGCCGATGCACCCGAAGTCGAAGGCAAAGGGCCAATTGAGCCCCCGGCAAACCCGTGGATGGTGACGCGGTCGAGATGGCGCAGTGCGATGTAGGCCAGGGCAGCCGCGATTTGAAGGGTTGCGCGGCGTTTGGTCATGCCATCGTCGAGAGCAACGAGCCCAAGACTCGACGAACGATCAACGAGGATGTGAACCGGAAGGTCTTCTTCCTGAACGAACAACCGCGTGAAAAGGCGATCCATGCGCAGCCACGCCGCACCATCGAGCGCGCGCAGGTCGTCACCTGGAACGTAGGGGCGGACATCGGCGAATTCGATCCCGGCACCCTTGGAGCGCGCACGCTGGGAGGCGAATCGACCGCCCGTAGGAACGGACCGAGTCCTGAGTCGGAGCGGTTCAAGCGCCCCGAGGAACGATGCGGGAAAGGTCTGAGCTACAGTGTCCACAAGAATCAGCGTAAGGAGGAGATCGCCGCGATCGCCTCGTCGATAATCGTGTCGGACGTGACGCCTTCCGCGGCTGCCGAGAACCGCAGAAGGACGCGGTGTCGCAACGCGGGCTTGGCCCAAAGCAAGACGTCATCGGTGGAAGCAGCGTGACGCCCATCTCGGAGCGCAGTGACCTTCGCCGCGAGCACGAGGGCTTGCGCGCCACGAGGCGAGGCGCCGAGCGAGACATGGCGGTTGACCAGCGCCCCCGCATAAGGGCTACCGGGCTGAGTTGCCATCACGAGACGCACCGCCGCCTTGCGCGCGGCTTCGGGGACGGGGATGTCTCGCACCGTGTCTCGCATCGCGAGAATCGCGGCGATGTCGGCAACCTTCGGCACGACCGGCATGGTCGAGCCAGTCGTCCTACTGAGAATTGCGTCGTATTCGGATTCGCGCGGATAGCCGACCACCAACTTGAAAAGGAATCGATCAAGCTGAGCTTCCGGAAGCGGATAGGTGCCTTCTTGCTCGACAGGATTCTGGGTCGCGAGCACAGCGAAGGGTCGGGGCAGGGGGCGCGTCTCGCCGCCCGTTGTGACCTGAAGCTCCTGCATGGCTTCCAGCAAAGCGGCCTGCGTCTTTGGCGTGGCACGATTGATCTCGTCGGCCAAGACGAGGTTCGCGTGGATGGGCCCCTTCTGATGACGCAAGGTGCGCCGGCCACCTTCTTCGTCGAGCACCATGGTGCCGACGACATCGGTTGGCATCAGATCCGGCGTGAACTGAATGCGCGACATCGACAAGTCGATCGCGGCTCCGAGTGCTTTGACTAAAGCGGTCTTTCCGATGCCCGGCACGCCCTCGAGCAGCGCATGGCCACCCGCGAGCAGCGCCGTCAGCGTCCCGTGAAGAGTCTCGTCTTGTCCGACGATGACGGATTGGACTGCATCCTTGATGCGACCGTAAGTTTCGCGGAATTGTGTTGCCCGTGTGGCGGCATCCTGCGCAGAGGTCATGGTTGTTCTCGTGGTGGGAGCATGCGAATGGAGTCGAGGTAGCGTCGCACGGCTCCCGCGAGGGAGCCGGTGTTTTTCAGGGAAGTTTGTGGGGATGCGGGGGCCGCCGGGGGGCTGACCTCCGCGGGGCCTGGCGCGCCCGGCTCGGTGCGCGGCGCAGTTGGCCCAATGCTCGTTTTCGCAGTCCCTGGGTTCGGACGACCCTTAATGGCATCCGGAAGTGGGACACCTAAAGTCAGTGCAGCGGTTCCACGGGACTTCTTTGGCGGCGTTGGGCCGCCGCGTCCGTCGTTGGGTGGGCCGTCGCCTGAAATGGAAAGTTCCCGTGACGGGGGAGTGGGGCGATCCTTGCGAAGCGGCGAAACGCCACCGCGTTGATCGTTCTTCTCTTTGTCTTCGTCGACATCCTCATCAGGAGAATCTTCGTCGTTGCCCGGGCGGTCGGGGTTTTCGCCTTCACGGGCGCGTTCAGCGGACGGCGCAGCCCGGCCGCCTGCGCGGGCCGCTCCGCCAGATGCACCGCCATCGTCTTCGGGCTTTTTCGCCGTGTCGGGCTGAGTTTTCGGCGGCGCCTTGGGCGTGCGCTTTGGGTCGGGCTTGGGAGGGGACTCACCTCCTGCGCCGCCAGTTGCACCGCTTCCGCCCGCGCCGGCGGCCGATGCGGACTTCGAGACCTTGGCTTGGGCCCCAGCCTTGCCGGCGCCCGCGGCTTCGTCGCCTTTCGCTCCTGCGGCACCACCGGCCGCTCCGGCACCTGCGCCGCCTTCGCCACCAGCTCGCTTCACCGCCGTCTGCGCTTTGGCATCTCGGCCTGGATCAGCCGGTCGAGACTCGGGAGTTGGACGCGATGCGGAATTTCGCGAAGCCTCGGCTGCCGCGAGAGCCGCAGCGCCGTTTTGTGAACCGGATGGCGAGGATGGATCGGTGGTGTCCGCCTTCGCTGGAAACAAAGGCGGAAGCAGCGCTGCGAACACCGCGAATCCAACAGCAATCAAGTAGCGCGCCCACGGGAAGGGTGTCTTGGCGGCAGCCTCCGAAAGCAGAATTCCCTCGCGTAGCCGGTTCAGGCCATCATCAACCGCTAGGGCTTCAAAGCCACTGGCGTCCCGGTCGCGATCGGCGAACTCAACGGCGGTGGACAGGAGATCATGGGAGCCTTGCGATGCGTCGGCGCGCCGTGCGGCTCCGTAGACGGACAGGCCACCGACGCGCAGTGAGGCCGGGATCGCGATGGCAAACGGCAGGAGCGCGATAACCACAGGCAAGACGTAGCTCGGTATCGGCGTCGGTGTCGCACCCAAACTGAAGGTGACAGAAAGCAGCGCGCCAAACACAGCGGGAACCGCAAGGCGACCTGCGGCTAGGCAGAGTGTGGTGCGGAAGGTCGCGTTTCGTGTCGCGCGGCGCGCCCGTAGTGCGATCGGCTCGAGGCCGATGCTGAGTTCTTGTGATGCGCGGTTCATCGACCGGATGGCGAGGTAATGGGCAATTCGAGGGCGTCAAGCACCACGCCATTGCGGTCTTCAATCCACACGATCACGCTGAGGAGGTCGACGTTGGGCTCCGTGGGCCGGATCTTGAACCGACCTTGCTCTTCGACGGCGCTGACGCGTTCGTCGAGGTCCTTGGCGACCTGCTTGAGTGAAACGGAGGCTGAGTACTTCGCTCCATCAGCCTTGCCCGTCAACAACGCACGAGCAACCTGCCTGTGAAAGACGATTGCGTTCTTGCCGGGAAATGCGATGAGTTTCTCGACAAGCACCGCGCGGAACGTAAGGCCCTCGCTCGGGCCCTCGACGGTGACCTCTGCCGAAATGGTGTCATCCGCGCGTGCGGCATGTCCGCGCAGGCGTTGAGGAGCGTCCTCGGCCCGCGCGCCCTCGACTTCCTTGACGACCTTCTCGTAGACCGTTTGCGCTTGGTCGGGCTTGCCACCGCCCGAGAACCGACGCTTCCCACCAATGACGAAGGTGGGAGTGCCTCGTACGCCGGCTCGCTCGGCACGCTCGTCAGAGCACGCAGCCACCATGGGCTCGGGTGCCGGGATCGGGAGGTGCCATGCCAGCGCGATGATCTCGTCTTTCGGCCACGACTCGTCGAGCCCGTCGACGGCGAGGTCGGCTGCGGCGCATGGCGGGCACTGAGCCCCGGTGAAGAGCTCAACTAGGATCCCACGGGGACGTCGGGACGGCCGGGAGGCTGGGGCGTCCGGCGGAAGCGGATGGAATTCGGGTATGCGACCTTCGAGCTCTTCTGCAATCCGAGCGGTGAATGTCTTGGGGGATCCACCCTGTTTGAGGTCGAATTCCGCCAAGTAGGTCCACGCGGCGATGGCCGTATGTTCGGGATCCATGATCGCGCGAAGATAGCGGGCTTTTGCCCGATCGGCTTCGCCTTGCTGTTCGTGGAGCCGGGCAAGAGCAAGCTGAGGACGGCCGTCGTGGGGCATTCCGAAAGCGGACGAAAGAAGATCTCGGAATGCGCCCTTGGCATCGCCCCGTGACCGAAGGATCTCCCCTCGTTCGAAACGCAACTTGGCTTGCGCCGTCCCGTCCATGTCCGCCCGTGCGTCCTTAAGCGTCAAACCGATGACGGCTTCGCGAAACGGGTCGAAAAGCGGATCAGGTGGGAGCCGTTCGAGAAGTTTGGCCGCCGCCGATGCCCGCCGGCCGGCAGGGGTGGCTCCGAGCCAGGCAACCGCGCGGTCGCTGGCCACGTCGACGTCAGGCGGGGACTCGCGCAAGGCGTCAATCAGCAGTTTTTGAGCCGATTCTTCGGTCCAACGACTGGTCTTATGAGCTTTGTAGAACTCCGGGAGTGCGTCATCGCCGGTCCAAAGTGCTTCGGCAAAGGCCACTTCGTCGGCGTCGGGGGATGCGCCGGAGGTCGGCAATACCATCGCGCGGCCCTGAGCGACATCGAACCACCAAGTGCCGCGGCTGAACATCGATGCGCCGAGTGTTGGGCCTGCACCCGGATGCCAAGGCGCCATCTGCGCAATCATCGCGGTGCCGAATCGCCATACGCGCGAAACGTCGGGGCCTTTTTCGCCATTCAATTCGCGGGGAATGGTGTTCTGACGGTTCTTCATGCTGACCGCGAGAAGGACCTCGCCGTCGCGTGCGGCTGATGCAACCAGCTTCAACCCCGAGTCTTCCTTCACGAGCCGAAACGTGCTCGACCCCGGTGGCCCTGGCTCGGGCCAAGCCGACCGATCGGCCACCTTGATGCGCCCGCGGGGGCCATCGATCACGATGATTTGGCGCGTGGGGTCGCTTAGAAGTCCACCGAGGCCGATGAACCCGGCGGCGGGCACCTCGCGGAGTTCTTCAGACCAGCGAGCCGTGAACGCTTCAAGCCACCCGCCGTCACCCCGGCCGATCGCGACTTCCGACAGGGTGAGGTCGCCCGAAACGACGTCTGCAGTGGGGGATCGAAGGGTGCCTGCAGCGTTTCCGTGAAGTGCCAGCCCATCCGGGATTCCAAGATCCACCATGAGATTGCATTCGTAGACCTTCTCACCGGCCTTCAGCGTGGTGCGCATGACCATGCGCCCGTCCACCCAGCGGAGAGGGGCCTCCTGGGCGAGAAGCGAGAACGCAATGACGAGCGACACCAAGCAATGACGAAGCATGTAGGGGCGCATCATAGGGCCTGAGACGAGTTGCTGCCATGGTTTCGGTGCCGAACTCAAGCAGGTACTTGATGTTTCCGCGGAGTAGGATGGCGGCATGTCGATGGTCGTTTGGGGACATTTCTACTTCGGCAGGACCGACCGTATCGAGGGCCTAGGGAAGGTCGCCACGCGATTCTGGCACTTCATGGGTGTCCCGATCATCCCTAGGGACTCTTGGTGGCTCCGCAACGAGACTTGGACGAGGGGGTCAGGGATGGTCGTCGACGGCCATCGCATCCCCATGAACGCAAGATCGATCGCTCTCGCCTATGTCCGGGGCTGGTCGATCGCAGCCGCAGTCGTCGGCGTGCTGCTTTCGATGGATCACCCTCAACATCGGGATGCATGGGTAGGGTCTGCCATCGTGGCCGCAGCCATGTCGGCCGCTGCTTACCTCCCCCCATTCCGACGCGCGTCAGCTCACGCCGAAGCTCGATGGCGTGCGTTCCTGAGGGATTCCGCAGCGTCGTGATGTTGTGGCGCACGGGCCATGGCGGACAATCTCTACGGAGATCGTCATGCCGACCCGCTCACGTCGTTCCTCGAAGAAAGCCGCAGTCTCAAAGCGCCGCCACACCAAGGCGGTGAAGAAGAAGGCCGCCGTCGCTCGCAAGCCCGCTCGCGCGCTGAAGGCCAAGCCTGCGGTGAAGGCGAAGCCCAAGGCCAAGAAGCGGGCCGTCGCGCGTCGCACGTCGAAGCGCGCGAAGGTTGAGCGCAATGAAGTCATGAACTCCATCGCAGAGCTTCTCGAAGCAGCTGCAGCGGTCAACGTGATGCCTGAAGTTCAGTCGGTCATGGTTGGACGTTTCTCACCCCCAGTCTCGGAGCGTGATGTGCGCCACATCGGTACCATTTACTCGGATCATCTTGGCATCGATATGGGCTATGCATGGTACGGCTCGACCGGAAGGCCACTTGTGCTTTTTCCGACATCGGGTGGGAATCACATCGAGAACGAAGACCGGGGGCTCATTGCCGCCCTTATGCCGAAGATCACGGCCGGCGAGCTACAGGTGATCTGCGTCGAGAGTATCAATCGCGAATCATGGCAGCGCAAAGACCTTGAACCTGTTGAACGCGTGCGCCGACATGATCTCTACGACAAGTTTCTGGCGGAGGAGTTCCTTCCATTCGTGCGGGCGATGGCGCCGGATGGCAAACTCGGCGTCTACGGAGCTTCGATGGGTGGATATCACGCAGTGAATGTAGCCGCGCGTCATCCCGACATTGTTGACCAGTGCATCGCGTTTTCAGGGCTTTTTGACGTCCACCAGCTCTTGAACAACGATCCGTTCTGGAACGAACAGTGCTACTTCCACTCGCCCGTCGCGTACATTCCGAACATGGATGCGGAATGGTGCGACAAGCTTTCACGCGTCGAGTGGGTAATTGCAACGGGCGAGCAGGATAGCCTCGTGGAAGACAGCCGTAGACTCCAGTCAATCTTCGCCGAAAAGGGCATCCCATGCCATGGCGAGATTTGGCCCGGAGTGTTCGGACACGACTGGCCCTTCTGGCAGCAGCACCTCCCGCGCTTCGCGTAGGTTACGGAAACAGCAGGGTATGCCGCCATCCGTCACCCTCGCGGGTGAACAGATGGCGGTCGTGCAGTCGGTGGGGGCGGTCGAACCAAATTTCGATCGAATTCGGCACGACTCTGAAACCCGACCAGTGCGGCGGTCGCTGCACCGTCTGCCCTTCGAAGCGTCGACGAAACTCAACAAACCTTCGCAGCAACGCAATACGTGACGAGAGCGTTCGGCTTTGCCGGCTGGCCCACGCACCGATCTGGGACTCCCGCGGTCGCCCTGCAAAGTAAAGATCCGCTTCAGCGTCGGGCACGCGTTGGGTGGCGCCCGAAACCCGGACCTGAATTTTGCGATGGGCCCAATGGAAGCAGAGCGCCGCACGCTTCCCAGCCAACGCCTCCGTGCCCTTGCGACTTTCGAAGTTGGTGTAGAACGTGAACCCGCGTTCGTCGCAGCCTCGCAGCAAGACGATTCTGACCGACGGCATGCCGTCGTCTGATGAGGTGGCTAGCGCGACGGCGTCGCCTACAGAATCGGGGACGCCGGCTCTGGCTTCGGACCAAAGTTCGATGAAGGCACGGATGGGATCAGTCGTTGAGTCCACGCCATGTTTTAACGCGCTATGGGCCCTTCGCGGGCGTGGCCCTTCGGAGTAACGTGTCGCGGCACCTCACGGGGCGAATTTGCCCGTCAGGATGCCGGAATCGCCCAATGCACCTTCACGATGGACATCTCACTCCGGTAGTTGCGGCCGCTGCTGCCGCCCTCGCCCTGCCTGTGCTCCCGATCGCGTTCGCGCGCGCCCGGTCGAACCTCGGCTTGACGGCTGGAGCTGTGGCCGCGGTTCTTGCGGCACAGGCCTTAGACGTACGGATGCCGGGAGGCGTTTCCGCGCATCTCCTTGGCGGAGCCGTGCTCGCCGCCTCGCTAGGAACTTCTCTCGCGTTGCGCGTCATGATTTCTGTGGTGCTGGCACAGGCAGCTTGGGGAGATGGCGGGCTGTCAACGCTCGGCGCGAATATCCTCAATATCGCGGTTCTTCCGGTACTCGTGACGGGACTCCTTTCGCGAGGTGGCGGGATGTTGCGATCGTCGACGGCAGCAGTCGTCGGTACCGCGGTCGGCGTCGCGGCATGTGGCATTGAACTCGCCTTGTCGGGTTCTTCGCCGTCGGCGATTGGGTGGGACGGGCTCTATTTGGCCCACGCGCCCATCGCCGTCGCCGAAGGCGCGCTCGTTGCGGCGATGTTTGCCCTGCGAGTACCGGCACGGCTTGGAGTTTCCCGCGCGTGAAGTTCCGGTCTTGGCTCGTCGTCGGCCTAGTATCCGTTGCGGCTGTTGCGCAGTTGCCCTTTGCGGAGTCGCGCCCCGAACGCGCACTGGCGCTTGAGGCGGACTTCAAGTCGCAACTCGGCCGTCCGAGCAAGGAGCTCAGCCTCGATCTCGTCATGTACGGCGAAGACTTCTTCGGCGCCAAACCACAGGGAGTTCGGTTCACGGACGACGGTAAGTCTGTCGTGTTTTCGTGGAAGCATCCACTTGAGGATCGCGGTACTTACATCTTGGACGTTGCAACGCTTGAGTTGCGACGGCTCAAAGACGACGAGCGCCCACCGAGTAGCGGACTCCTCAGCGTCGATCGGACGCGGCGTCTTTTCGTGCGGGGTCGAACGCTGTTGTTGGAAGACGTGGTGACCTCGAAGGCAGTCGAACTGATTTCGCTGCCACAAGGACTCGTTGCCAAAGGGTTCTCCGTTTCAGGGGACAGCGCGTTGGTCACTGCTGGTGACGCGCTTTTGACGATCCCATTCGCGAGCCCGGGCGTTCGAACCGTGCTTACGTGGGCGGAGGTTTCAGCCGCATCTGAGGGGACGACGACCACCAAGCCGGCGGCGGCGCCGCAGGGGCGTGGAGAGCAGCTCGCGGAGCAAATGAAGCAACAGCAGCTTGCGTTGTTCCGATTGCTGTTCGAGCGAGCAGCGCGCCGGAAGGCGGCATCGCGCCCGAAGCCCGACGAGGGGCCATTCATTGCCAAATTCGAAATCCCGCGAGGCTTTCGGGTTTTCGATGTGCTTCCATCGCCTGCGGTATCGCACGCGTTCATTTTGGTTTCAAAGCCACCCTCGCGGGCGCCACGCGTTGAGCGCATGCCTGACTACGTCACCGAGTCGGGTTACACCGAGCCGCGAGATACGCGCGATAAGTCGGGCGAGGAACGGGGCGAAAGCCGTGGGTATGTGATTGATCTTGCAGCCGGCAAGTCAATTTTAGTGAAACTCCCGACTGAAGAGCATCGTCTCGCGGAGGCCACGTGGTCGCCATCGGGGAAGCACCTTCTCATTCGTGCGACCGCCGCCGATCGAAAGCACATGTCGCTTTTGTCTGTCGACCTCGCCACGGGGATGACGAAATCGCTCTTTGAACGCCAAGACGGCGCTTGGATCCTCGGCGATGAGGGCGACGGTGCATGGCTTGGCCATTCCGATGAGTACGTGTTCATCTCGGAGGCGAGTGGGTTTCGAAACCTCCACGTGCTTGATGTTGCTTCTGCGGCTGTGCGAATTGTCGGCGGGGGTCGGCACGAGATTCACAACCTGTGGGTTTCGCCTGAGGGCAGCTTCGCGATGGCCTCGGCTTCGGTTCGGTCGCCATACGAACGTGATCTGGTTCGAATCGAATTCAACACCGGCAAGCTCACGACGCTGACCGACGGTGGTGCCTGGCATGAGCCTGTGGTGTCACCCCGCGGAGATATGGTCGCGGACGTTGCGTCAACGTCGAACCGACCATTCGAGTTGTTCCTCAGAAAGGACGGCGGGCGAGGTCCGGTTCACGCCGTTACCGATTCGCCGTCCGTCGCGTTCAAGTCCTTACCGATGATCGACCCGGAGATCATTCGGATTCCCTCCGAGCCCGGATTCGACGTCTCGGCTCGCCTTTATCGCCCCGAGGGCGGAGGGCGCAAGGGGCCTGGCGTCGTCTTCGTCCACGGTGCGGGTTACCTCCAGAATGTTCATCGTGGCTGGAGTCAGTACGAACGCGAGTACGGATTTCATCATCTTCTCGTCAAGCTGGGGTTCACTGTGGTAGACATCGACTATCGCGGGTCTGCCGGTTACGGACGCGACTTCCGTGCAGCGCATAAGAACGCAGTCGGGGAGGCTGACACCGCGGATGCGGTCGCCGCGGCCCGATATTTGGTCTCCGCGCAGGGGTGTGACGCAAAACGTATCGGAATCTATGGCGGCTCGTATGGCGGGTTCTTAACGCTGATGGCCTTGTTTAAACACCCGGGCGTGTTCGCGGCAGGCGCCGCGTTGCGGCCTGTGACCGACTGGAATCACTACAACGAAGGCTACACCGCGAACTTGCTCGACGACCCGATCAAGAACGAGATGGGATGGCGCCGCGCAAGTCCCATCTGGTGGGCTGACGGCCTAGAAGATCGACTTCTCATTTGCCACGGCCTCGTGGATGACAACGTCCTCGCACAAGACTCTATCCGTCTTACTCAGCGACTGATTGAGCTCCGCAAGTCGACGTTCGAATTAGCGTTGTACCCGCTCGAAGCGCACGGCTTTCGTGATCCGGCATCGTGGTCGGATGAGTACCGCCGCATCCTGCGGCTGTTCGAAGAAATGCCGCGGCGCTAGGGGCAACGATCCCGCGCGATGCTGAGTGATTGCGTTGAATCACTCAGCCGCGCGGGTCGTCCTTACTCCGCCGGAGTGGCGGGGGGCTCTTTCGGTTCGGCAGTCTTTTTCGCGCGTGGCTTGCGCGCCGGCTTCTTCGCGGGAGCGGCTTCACCCTCGACAGCATCCGGCTTCTTGGCCTTGGCCGGGCGTTCGGGGCGTGGTGGGAACTCCCACTTGAGCTCACCATTCTCGTAGTAGAGCATCGCGCGAAACTTCTTGCCGCGCATCGACACGAAGCCGAACAGTGGTTCGGTCTTTCCACCCGCGAGCATCTTTTGGATCTCGGCGAGTGGCAGATAGCGATACTTAATGCGTTCGGCAATTCGGAAGTCGCACAGCTTGTCTTTCGCACGCGCGATGTTCTTCTCGCAGCGGTATCCCGATCCCTCTCTGCGGACGGTTCCTCCGCAGTTGGGTTTCGGGCATGTGCCAACAACTAATCCCTCGGGGACAAGTTCGCGCTTGAAGGTGCCCTCTTCACCGGGCGTTTCTTCTTCGTCACTCTTTGCATCGAGTTCGACGCGGATTGAACCGTCGGGTTCGAGATTCAAGAAGCCTGCTGCCGATGTGCGGTCGAATCCCGACATCGGTCCGATGCGCTTCGTGTCTAAAAGGCGTCGCGCGGTTTCCGGGAAGAGGTACTTTCCGTTTTGATCCTTGGAGAGGTTGAAGCCGCAGCCTTCCTTCTTGACGTCACACATGTAGGAAAACGTCTTTTCGAGAAGCGGCTTGCTGCACAACGGGCAAAGGAGTGTCGGTGTCCCGTGGTCGCGAACGAACACGGCGTCGTTGCCTCCCTTCTCGGAGCGAATGGCTTCGATGATGTCGCGCACTTGAGCCGTCATGTCCTCCGAGAACTGCTTGCGCTCGTACTTCCCTTGGGCCATCAAGGCGAGCCGATATTCCCATTCGCCAGTGAGGTCGGGCTTAGCAAGCCCATCCAAGCCGAGATTGCGCACGACGCGAACGAGGGTGCATCCCAGCGAAGTCGGAAGAATCGAGCGACCTTGACGTCGTGCGAGCCCCTTGACGATCAGGTCTTTCACGATCGACGCACGGGTTGCTGGAGTACCTAGGCCGCGCTCCTTCAGATCTTCGAGCGCAACCTCATCAAGCGCCTTGGCGCCTTCCATCGCGGCATCTGGCACGGAATCGCGACCTGACGTTTCCATCGCTTTCACGAGAGAGCCGTCGGTGTAACGACCGGGCGCTTGTGTGGCCTTGTCCAGAATCTCGGACGATCGGATCTCGCAGGGCTTCGTGACGTCAACCGCGGGCAACGGCGCATCTTCAGTCGCGGGCTCCACGGCTCTCCATCCGTTGATCGAAAGTCGCCGTCCCTTAGTGAAGAACGACTCGCCACCGACGACGGTTTCGCGCGTCACATGGAGCCACTCAGCGGAGGGCATGAACGCTGCGAGGAACCGCCGCGTGATCATTTCGTAGATGCGCGTTTCATCGTCGCGCATCTGTCCGGGGTTCTCACCCGTCGGAATCAGCGCGAAGTGGTCCGAGACCTTGGCGTCATTGAACACACGGGGCCAGATTTCGGGCCGAGCGTCAGCTGGAACTTGGGCCGCGACGTGCCCGAGGGGGCCCTGCCGCAAAGCCAAGATGAGAGGCGTGATTTCCCGCTTGTAATCCGTCGGCAAGAAGCGACTCGACGTGCGCGGGTAGGTGACGGCCTTCTTTTGCTCGTACAGCGTCTGCACCAAGGAAAGTGTGCGATCGAGCGTGTAGCCGAATTGTGCCGACGCGGCGCGTTGCAGCGAAGTCAGGTCGTAGAGGAGAGGGGCTTCCTCTTTTTTCTTCGAGTCCGAATCGGTGACGGTGCCCTTGCTGGCTTGGATCGCGGCGAAAATGCGCTCAGCGACGCGGCGATCCAAGAAGCGGTCTGTCTTGCGGCCTTCGGCGTCAGCTCCAGACCAGCGACCTTCCCAGGTGGCATCGCCTTGCGCGAACACGGCATCTAACTGGTAGTAGGGGACTGGAACGAACTTGTCGATCTCGCGTTCGCGATCGACGAGGAAGGCGAGGGTCGGAGTTTTGACGCGCCCTACCGCCATGATCTGGCGGGCCTTGCCCATAAACCCCTTGGTGAAGGCGCGCGTGCCGTTCATTCCAATGAGCCAGTCGGCCTCGTCCCGAGCGTATGCAGCATCTGCCAAGTCGCGGAAGTCGTTCGCGGGGCGAACCGTGCCCTTCTTGGAAACGGAGGTGCCATCAAACGCCTTCAACTCTTCAAATGCGCCGTCGATCGCGCGTGCGGTCATCGACTGCAACCACATTCGCACGACAGGCTTTTTGCCCTTCATGCCTGAATGGTCGAGGATCAAGTTGAAGATCAACTCGCCTTCACGTCCGGCGTCGCACGCATTCACGACGCGCTCGATGTCCGCTCGGTTGATCTGCTTCACCAAGTTCTTCAGAAGGTCCGACGACTTTTTGTCGTCGCCACGCGGCTGGTGTTCGAATTGTCCTGGGACAATGGGGAGATCACCCAACGCCCAGCGCTTGAACTTCTTGTCGTAGGCGTCGGGGCTCTTCAGTTCTAGAAGGTGGCCGGAGGCCCACGCGATGACGAATCGGTCGTTTTCGAAGGACATGTCCCCCTTCTTGGGGACCTTGTTGACCTTGGCGAAGTCATCCGCCACAGACTTTTTTTCGGTCACGACCAACGTCTTCGACATGGTTTCCTTGGTCGCACCGAGGGGGCTTCCCCTCGACACGCTTGGTGCGTTATGGCCACGAGGATGGGGATTCGTCAAGGCCGAACCTCAAAAGAGGTTCACTTCGAGGGTGTGACTTCCAACGGCCGCCGGGGGTCGGACGCCCACTCATCGAAGCCCCCGTCATACCACCGAACCGATTCAAATCCGGCAATTACCGTGAGGGTCCACCACGCTAGCGCGCTGTCTTTCCCATCAAGACCGAGGGCGATGACGGGGTCTTTCGGTCCTAATCCAACCTTCGCGTAGTTCGAGAGGATTATCTCGCGTTCTGTCCACCACGATCCATTGTCCGACACAAGATTCGGCGCGTTGGGGTGGTTCACCGACTTCGGCAGATGCCCGGAGCGCGTGGCCCGGATTCCGTCAAATGCCCTGGTGGGTCTGACATCGAGGATCGTCGCCGCCTTGGTCTCGATGGCTGCGATGACATCGACGAGGTCCGCAACCAGCGGGGATCTTTGCGAGCGGGCTGCGAACGCCGAGGGCTCGCTTCGTGGCGACACCGCTGTGAGGGCTCGCCGGTCGGCGATCCAGGCCAGAAGGCCACCCTCCATGATCGCGACACGGCGGTGCCCGGTCGCCATGAGGGCTAGTGCCGCAAGGCACGGGTCCTCAAGGTTATCGCCGTAAAACACGACTGGCTTGGTGAGGTCAACGCCGAGCTGCCCGAATGCCACGGCGAGACCGCTCGGCGAGAGGAGGAGATTGCGTATCCCGCCGCGCATTGTGAAAAGGGCATCGCTCGGGCGAAGGTGGCGAGCACCCGGGATATGGCCACTCGTGTAGTCAGCCTTCGAGCGTGTGTCGAGGATGATGGCCCCACGGGCTCCGCCCGCCACGTACCCGGTCGAAACTACACATGGGTTATCGAGATGCTCGGGGTCAGTTGCGTAACGCACACGCATTGGCATCTGTGGGGGTGTCGGCAGTACCGTTGGCACGACGGGGAGATTCGTAGGCTCAAAGGCCGGTACGACCACCGACGGAACGACGGCTGGTTCAAGCGGCTTCACGCTCCGCGTCGCTGTTCCCACCTCGATCGCGCGGCTCAGATCGCTTGAATATGCAAGCCACGATCCGTCATGCCATCGGACATCCTCATAGCCAAGCAGCACCGACAGGGTGAACCACGCTTGGGTTGCTGACACTCCCGATCGGCATGACACGGTGACGGGCATCGAGGGTGTCAATCCAAGTTCGGAGTACGCGCGCTTAAGCTCTGCGCGTGACTTCCACCAGTGTCCATCGCTTACGACGACGTCGTCAGGGGACGGCCGATTGAGCGCGCCTGGGATATGCCCCTTAGCGTACTGGTCGGCAGGACGCGCATCGATGAGCGCCGTTGCCCCGAGGACTACTTGCTCCGTTGTCGCCACGGTGATGAGCGACGTGGCGAGGCTCAGCGAGCGCGGTGAAGGAGTCGTGATGGCAGTGGATAGTTCGCGGGCTGAACTCGTCCAGCCACCAACGCCACCCTCAAGAACGGCAACCAACGGGTGGCCGATGCTCAAGAGCGCCATGACGGTGTGGGTTGCGTCGGAAATCCGATCTCCGCCGTACACGACGACGTTGACGCCATCACCGACGCCCAGATCGGAAAAAAGTGAGACGAGCTCTTCGCGGGCGAGCATGCGCGTACTGCCGTCCGGCAATGATCGTCGAAGCTTCGCCGTCGGAAGATGAACAGCACCTTCGAGGTGCCCCGCTGCGAACGCATCCGCCGAAGATCGAACATCAAACAGGACACACTCAGCTGCATGCTCGGCGACCCAAGCTGCGGACACCGCCGTGGGGCGCGTCAGCACTTTGGGGTCCGTTGCCCAACGTCCGCGATCCTTTGGATCGGTGCCCCCATCGCCGGTCGTGGCGCATCCGACGAGAATGAGAACCAAGGCAACGAGTGATGCGCGCATGTTCAGTCCTTGTGGTCGTGGCCCTCGTGGCCGCCGCCACCCGCAGGGGTGACCTCGAGGTCTTCGAACTTCTTCTTAAAATGATCCGTGACTGTCCACGATCGCAACGTGACGACGAACTCTCGGCCAGTCGCGGTTGCGTAGTAATCCCCTTGTGGTTTCCGCTCCGCGCCAACGAGAATCATGGTCTCTTTCCCATCTTCGGTCACGATGGTGACGGACGATAACGGCGATTCAAATCCATATTCGGGCTTGCGGGTCTTGCCGATGGGATCGGCGATCGACAGCTGACAGAGGCCGCGCAGCCATGTTTCGACCTTGGTCGTATCGACCGCATGGCCATCGCCGCCCTCGGTCACCTTCCACGTGGCGATCATTTCGGCCGGCGCGGTTGTCGGCAGAGTTGAAGGCAGCTCCTTCTTGAGTTCGATCGTTTTGCCCTCGCTGACCATGCGGATCCGGGTCACCTTATCCACCGGGAGGTCCATCCACGATGCGTCCACCCAGGCCGAGGCCTCAACACCGAAACTCCAAGTGTTGACGTCGGCGGCAGCATAAACATTGTCGTCGCCCGCAATGCGGAAGTGCGTGGTGTTGGCTTGACGAGAATCTCCAAGGTAGACGTCAGCAAGGATCTTGCCGCCGTCACCCTTGACGATGCAGTGCACCGACGCATTCGCCTCGCCAACGCCGAGTCCAGCCCATCGCTTTGACTGGCCGCTCAAGACGCGCGAGAACTTGGCGCGGCGAAGCGTATCGATGGTCTTCTCCGCTTCGGAGCTTTTCGCCGCATGGTTGTCCCGATCCGCCAGGACCCACGTGGTCTTCGTGGTGTCGCCCTCTTTCACGGCCTGCGAGACGATTCGAAGGGCGGGCTTGTCTGCTGCAGTCAAGGTGATTTCGCGTACCTGATCGAGCATCAGGCCGGCGAAAGGTTGGCGGCCCGCGACTCCCGCCTCTTTCAGCGAAGTGCCTGTCACTTCGTTGCCGTGCTTGCCTAGCGCGAGGTAGCCAACCTGAATCACGAGGGCCACGAGAAGAACGATGTTGAGTTTGGACATGGATCAGCCCTCCATTCCGGTAAGGTCGATGGACTTCCGCTGAGCTTGGATGACTCGCCAAACGACTCCGAGGACCAGTAGGATCCCCAACGGGAATACGAGCGCGAGCCAACGTGCGAGCGACGTGGCCGACGCGCGGTCCGCCTCAGGCATCTTGCGCAATGCGGTGAGTGGTCGGCGCATGTCTTCTCGCGAGCGAATCTTGAGGAGTGCGGGGTCGGACCCACCAATATCGATGGCGTTGCGTAGGAGCGCCACATTGCCCTTCAGTGCTTCTGAAAGATCTGTCCAAGACATAAATAGCGGCGAGATGAAGTCAGCGTCGCCGATCACGACCATCGTCGTGTCCTTTGAGATGGCACTTGGAGGTGGCCCGGAGTCTTCATCGTCGGCCGGTCGCGTTTGCGCTCCCTCCTTCTTCGGGGGGAGACCGGGGACTGGCTTTCCGGCGAACCACGATGGAAATTTGCCTCGAAGAACAAGTCCAACCGTTCGTTCTTTTGCGTTGCCCGAAGCCTTGTAGCCAGCGTCGAGCAGCGCATCCGCGGAGGCGACGTCCGAGACGGAACCCGACTCAGCCGAAGTTGTGAGGAAGGTCTCGGTCGTGACCGTGGCAGGCTTGCCGGTCTTGGCCGGGCGACTCTCGGCGGCCGGCCGAGCCTCGGAGACCGTCACCGGAGCCGCGTACGCGAGCGTAACTGAGGCAAGGCCACCTGTCAGTTGCGATGACGGAGTCATGCCCTCGCCGCTTGCGAAGTACAGCATGGCCGGGTGTTTGGCATCGCCCATAACCTGCACGCGCTGGCCGGCGATCATGACCGTCTTTGGAATTGCGATCTTGTCACAACGCGTATCAACAAGAACGCCTTCGCCGACGTCTGCACCCCACGAAGCGAGAAGTTCTTTAAAGGTGCCAAGGTCCGTCGACGCCATCTTGAGTGCCTGCTCGGCCATCGAACCCTGTACATCAACACCGTGAGTGTCGGCGCATACAACGAGCCTCCCGCCACGCATGACAAAGCGATCGATCTCGTAGAGCGCACGTTCCGTCATGTCTTTGGGTCGTAGGATCAACAAGACCGAGACATCAGCAGGGACAGGTGATCCCGAATTGAGATCGACGTCCTTCATTTCGTACTCGGTTCCGAGTACGGCGTTGAGCTGACGGAACTCGCCTGGTGCTTCAGGCTTACCCATCATCTGGGCCATGGGGTCTGGCTTCGGATCGGGGGAGACAACGCCGACGACAGTAAGGAAGCCCGGGATCAAGCCCTTGAGTGTGCCCTCGAGTGCTTCCCGAACGGTGGCTTCAGAGATTTCCTCCGAGTAGCTGAAGAGCGGGAAGACATCGGACTTCTTGCCGACCTTGACGATCACCCAAGGCCACACCTTCTCATTGCCTTCGAGGTCGAGTGGGATTTCGCGAACACCGTGCTCGCGCTTGAGGCGCGCACGCAACGCGGATTTCTCCGGTGTCTTGCCGGTTGGGTCGACGAACTCGGATTTGAGCTTGCCGCCCGCATCCATCGCTAGGCGATCAAGCACCTTGCGCATGCGGCCTTCGAGGTCCTTCATGTGAGCGGGCATCTGTTCGCTTGGCGTGATCACGACGGTGACGTTCGCTGTTTCTCCCGAAGTCAGGAGAGATGCGCCGATGCTCGCAAAGCCACGAACGACTTTCGTGATGCCCTTCGCGACGAGGTACTCGATATTCTGGAGTCCGAGGACGACTCCCGTATCGGCATCACTGTTGATGACGCGATAGAGGTCGGACATGTCGTAGCGCTCGCTGCGATCGCCATAGCGGATGACCATGGAGAAGTAGGTGAGCCGTGTTGTTGACTCATCCGCAGTTCGGATGGGGACCGTGACTGGCTTGACACCGAAGTCTTCGCCTGCGCGAGTCTGAAGTTCCTTGTCGGCTGTATCCCAATCGATGAGATGCAGCTTGACGTGCCCTTCTGAAGCGGCTTCCATCTCCCGCAGGCTGTCCGACATGAGCGGGATCAGTGGCCGCAAGAGTTGGTGCTGTTTCTCCAAGGGAGTGAAGAAGAAGTAGATCTCAAGCGGCTCTTCGGGTTCTCGGAGAATTTCGACCGTCTCGGGCGCGAGCGTCCAGTCCCCCCGTTCCGTGAGGTCCATGCGGCCGCCGTGAAAGTTGGAGAGGATTCCATTGAACGCGAACACATTCGCGAGCACGAGGATCGCTCCGAAAAGAAGATTCCATTTTGCAGGTCTCATGGGTCCTCCCTCAGTTTCCGTGGCGACGGCTCGCCACCACAGCGCCATTGGCGCTCAGAAGTCCTACAGTCAACGAAATGTAGAGGACGATGTCGCGAAGCTCGAGGAGTCCGCGCGCGGACGCCTCGAAGCGAGCGCCGACGCCAAACTGGCGCAATGCCGATGCGGCGTTTGTGCCAACTAGACTCTCCCAGAAGCCGAGCCCGGGCAGCATGAGAACTGCGCCGATCGTCCACCCTAGGACCAATGCAACCAGCTCATCCTGCACAAGGGACGAGCAGAAGAGCCCTGCGGCGATGAACACGGAACCGAGAAGAACGCAGCCTAGGTAGCCTCCGAGTGTCGCGCCAAAGTCAAGGTTGCCAAATCCATTCACCGTTGTCGCAATCGGAATCGTGAAGGCCAGCGCGAGTACCAAGAGTCCGAGCGCGGCAAGGAATTTTCCAACGACGAGATTCGATGTCGAGACTGGCGAGGTCGCGAGAATCTCCCAAGTGCCGACACGACGCTCACTTGCCCAAAGGCTCATCGTGAGCGCTGGGCCGACGGCAAGCAGTAACCAAGGCATCCAAGTGAAGAGGCTTCGCATGGTGGCTTCGTCGCGAGCGAAGAACTTCTCGACGAAGAAGAAGATGGCCCACGATGCGATCGTAAACACGCCGATGAATACGTAAGCCAAGGGTGAATTGAGCGACGAACGGAGTTCCTTCGTCGCCACCGTGAGAGAGTGGCCCATCAGACGACTTCCTTTGGCGCGGACTTGGCGCTCTGCAACTTGCGGAAAATATCTTCGAGATCGGTCCTGGCGCTTCCAAGAGCCGCGACGACGCAGCGTCGTTCGGCGCAGACGCGCCCGAACGATTCAAGCAGCGACTGAGCGGACTTCGAGGTCGTCACGCGAAAGCGCGTGGAATTGCCGTCCTTTGTGATGCTGGCGACGCGGACTGCGTGGGGGACTTTCGCGAAGGCGTCCGCGAGATCCGACGGTGCATCAACTACGACGATTTCCGCTTCGTGGTCGCCCTGACCAACCGGAACGTCCGCGTGGACCGATCCGCCGACGATGACGACCGCGCGTCGGCACATGGCTTCGACTTCGCTGAGGACGTGAGTCGACAGAACAACGGTCTTCGATTTGCCGAGATCGCGAATGACGTCACGGATCTCAAGAATCTGGTTCGGATCGAGCCCCGAGGTGGGCTCGTCGAGAATCAGGATGGAAGGATCGTGGACCATGGCCTGCGCGAGTCCAACTCTCTGGCGGAAACCCTTCGAGAGAGATCCAATCGGCTGTGTAAGGACGTCGCGCAGGGAACATGCGCTGACGACGAAACCAAGGCGTCGCGCGCGGTTGCCAGAGTCGACCCCTTTCAGGCGCGCCATGTAGGCGAGATAGTCCTGAACCACCATGTCCTTGTAGAGCGGAGCGCTTTCGGGGAGGTACCCCACGTGGCGCTGAGCGGCTAGGCGCGATGCGACCATGTCGATGCCCGCGACTCGTACGCTCCCGAATGAGGGAACGAGGTAGCCGGTCAGGATCTTCATCGTGGTCGACTTGCCTGCGCCGTTCGGGCCGACGAGGCCGACGACCGAGCCTTGCTCGATTTCGAAACTTACATCCACAAGCGCCCGGTGATCTCCGTAGAGGTGACCGAGTCGCTCCGCTTGGAGGTTGATCATGCTTTCTGATTCCCTGTCGAGGTTAATGCCCCGATACGCAGGGAAGGGATACGCCGCTCCGTGGGGTCTCCCAACCCTCAGAAGTCAGGGACGCCCGGAACTAGAGGATCCGGCGACCGAATGCGGAGAAAACCAGCTCCGCGGCGAGCCGTCCGGTTTGATTACGAGTGTCCTCGACCGGGTTGACTTCGGTGACGTCCATGGCCAACAGGCGGCCTGAATCGTGGGCCATCTCCGCAATGAGGTGGGCCTCGCGGTAGGTGAGGCCGCCACGTACGGGAGTTCCGACTCCTGGTGCTTCAAGCGCGTCGACTCCGTCAACGTCGTAGGAGAGGTGAAATCCGGCTGTTCGATGCGTGACGATCTGAATCGCGCGTTCCATCACGCGACGGATTCCGATTTCGTCGATATCGCGCATGGTGAACACCGTGACACCCGATTGCCGAACGATTTCGCGTTCCTCGACGTCGACACTCCGGATTCCGATCAGCACGACATTCTCTGCGACCACCTTGGCCCCGACACCTCCGATATTAGTGAGTTCCTCGCGTCCCATGCCGAGGAGGTGCGCGAGAGGCATGCCATGGATGTTGCCGGTCGGCGACGAATCGGGAGTGTTCATGTCCGCATGGGCATCGACCCAGATCAAACCGATGTCATGACCCTTGCGCTTCCACCAGGCTGACGTGCCTGCCACGCTTCCCATCGCAAGCGAGTGGTCGCCTCCGAGGATGACGGGACGTACGTCATCGTCGAGATGAGCGTCAAGAGTCCCAGCGATTTCGCTACATGCTTGTCGAATCTCTTTGAGGAATCGGGCCTTGGGATCGCCGGGGTCCCGCGATTGCGGCGGGGGGACGAAGATGTTGCCGAGGTCCTCGACGGTGTAACCGAGCCCACGAAGTCCTTCGAGTAGTCCGGCAACGCGGATTGCGGAGGGGCCCATGTCAACGCCGCGGTGTCCCGCCCCGAGATCGAGAGGGACACCTAGGACTTTGATCCGGCGTGGTGGGGTGAGGGGCTTCATGGTTCCTAACGTGCCTTCGGCTTCCATCGGCACTCCATTTAACCCACCATCTTGCGCAGAATTAGCGTTGATATCGAGGACGGTCTCGGTGATCGTCGCGGAAGCCTTCACGGCGCCCCCCGAAACGGCCATCGACCCAAACCTGATAGTCCCGCATTTCGTAGTGAGCCGGCTCGCAAACCGAGCGGAAGTAACCCGCCCTCACCATGACGCGATACGAGTTTCCGCAGGGGTCGACATTCCAGCAGTATTCCGGTTCGACCCACACCTGCCTCGTTGTCGCGGGGACCCAAACCTGAATTTGCCGCGTTTCGTAGTGGCCGTGCCCGAAGAACGAGGGCCTCGACGGCTCGCAGGTGAGTTCCCTGCGCGAATCGCGCGACTGGCCGATGAGGAGGTTCAGAAAACCACCGGCCTGAACATGGCCTTGGGCGAGAGCCGGGAGCGAAAGTGCAGCGACTGCAACAGCGATCGTGGCGAAACGGCGCATGGCGAGAACTCCTTGGAAGGGAGATCGGGGGGATTCCCGGTCGGCCTTGCCTTGGTCTCTATGCGCGCCGCATGCCAAACTCATTAAGTGATGGCGTGCTTTGTAAGTTCATTAAATACAAATACTTATGGATCAATCGTGCACGGATCGAGGCGACGGTCGTCGCCATACGGGGACAAAACGTCATCGGTGGAGGACATCGCTAGGCCGCGTGCGATGCGTAGCATGAGATCCGCACTGACCCGTGCAGGAGGAACCGCATCATGGAAAGTACAAATCCCAATCGACGTCAGGTACTCAAAACCGGCGCTCTGGCCATCGCTGCAGGGATGGCTATCCCTAGCGTCATCCCGCAAGACACTAAGGCATCCGCCCCCGCAGGTGGCCCCTACACGGCGCGCGACTACTCCGGACTTGTTGGGATGCTGGGCTTCGATGAGCCACTTCTTCGCACGCATTTCACTCTCTACGAGGGCTATGTCAAGAATACGAATGCGCTCATCGCCGAGCTTGGCGAGATGTCGAAGGCTTCCAAGTCGGGCTCAGTCGCGGCGGCGGAACTACGTCGTAGGTTCGGCTGGGAATTCAATGGAATGCGGTTGCACGAGCTTTACTTCGAGAATCTCGGTGGGAAAGACGCGCTCGCGGCGGATTCGCCCCTTGGCAAAGCCATCATTCGCGATTTCGGTTCGTACGCCGCGTGGGAGACCGACTTCAAGAACACGGGCAAGGCCCGCGGAATCGGCTGGGCCGCGCTCGTGATGGACGGCTGGTCGGGGCGGCTCTTCAACACATGGATCGCCGAGCATGACGGCGGCCATCTCGCGGCGTGTCCCATCATCCTCATCATGGATGTGTTCGAACACGCGTTCATCGCACAGTATGGTCTGAAGCGCGCCGACTATATCGAGGCATTTATGAAGAACGTCAACTGGGCGGCGGCTGTCAAGCGCCACGGCTGATCTCATTTAGTCGAACTTTGAAGTTGAGAGCGGGCCCCGACGCATCGGGTCTGCTCTCAACTTTTTTCGTTTTCTCTCCACGAGATTCTCGCGCAAGCGAATTGGGAATGACGCGCGGTGGTCAGTGTGGTTCATCTGGGTTAACCACGATGCGACGCGTCGTTCTCTTCCGCCGTTCGCGAACTCGGCCTGCGTTCACATTGCGACGTAATCGAAGCGACCGGGGCGCCAAACGCGTCGTGGTTCGAGCGTGCTGGATCCCGGAATCCAAATGTAATCGACACTGCCGGGCTCGACGACGGCTTCGTACGTGTTGCCAAGCGGGTCGACGATGAGCTCTGTCACCGGAGTCTTGACGACCTGTTCGTAGCGACCAGGAATCCAGACGGTTTCGTACTCGGTTTCATAGCAACCCGAGACCCAAACGGCTCGATAGAACGGGTCGTAGACTGGAGTGTACACAGTATAGCATGGTGCCGTCGTCCAGCCGAAGGCATATCCGTAACGACGTGTTGACCAGGCGAACGAGAACCCGGAGAACGCGCCACCACCAAACGATGAGTAGCCGTAAGCGAACGTCGAGCAGTTGTAAGCAACCGGCGCGAGGATCACCGGCGATGGGGCGCACCACATGGGCGCGTACCAAGAGGGTCCTACCCAGTAAGGCGAGGCGTACGAGTGGTACACCATGGGCGCGCACGTCCAGTAGGGTGAGACATACCAAGGGCGATGGTGATATCCGACTCCGTAGTACGTCGGTCCGCACCAGACTGGTGCGTAGTGCGCTGGACCATAGCCAACATTCACATTGACATAGACGTTGTTGCGATGGTGTCGGCGATTCTCGTGATTGTAGTCAGCGCGGGCGTAGGTTTGACCGCCGGCGGTAGCGGCGCCGATTGCGGCTCCGGTTGCCATCGGGTTCATGGGCGCTTGATTCGGCTCCGGTGTTACCGGCACGACGCCGGCTCGCGGCGCGCGGTCGGGCTTCATGTTGCGTGGAGTCGACACGGGTTGAGCAACCGGCGTGGTCAGAGAAGGCACGACGGCCCGCGTCCCGGTTTTCCCAGCATCAGGAAGAGCATCGGGCGCTGAAATTGAAGGAAGCCGATGCTTCGGCGCCGCGGGAGGCGTGGAGGGCCTATGCCCACCCGTACTCGGTTTCATCGGAGGCAGAGCGGGACGAACACCGGTCGGTGGAGTGACGACGGGCGCAGGTGGATTGCTCGGCGGAGTGGGCGGATTGCGTGGGGGGGTATTGGGCGGGGGATTATTCGGCGGCTTGGGGGGTGGGTTGCGCGGAGGACGATCTCCGTCGTCAGGCTTAGGAGGCTCGGTTCGTGGCGCGGGCGTCGGGGCTCGGCCGGGTCTCGGAGCGTCTACTGAAGGCAATGGGCGAGGTTTGGGCGCATCCACACGCGGGGTGGGAACTGGGCGCGGGGTCGGCGGATCCTGACGCGGCGCCGGGGCTGGGCGAACCGGATCTTGGGAAAATGGCTTTGACGGTTCGGACCAACGAGGAGGCAGAGGAGTCGTCGGTTGGGGTGCCCGGGGAATGGGAGCAGGCCTGACCGGATCTTGGGTGCTTGGACCGTTCCGATACGGCGCAGGACTCGGCTTTGGATCTGGGGGGTTGTAGCGCGGCGCGGGGGCCGGGGCGGGCATCGGTGACTGCCGTTGCGGCGCCGGGGCGGGCATCGGTGACTGCCGTTGCGGCGCCGGTGCGGGCATCGGCGACTGCCGTTGCGGGGCCGGTGCGGGCCGATAGCCCGGTCCGGTTCCTTCGTTGCCATTGGAACCGCGGCGCGGCTCTTGGGCGAATGCGATGACGGAAAGCGCCAGAGCGCAGGTCAGAGTGGAAACGTAAGCAACCTTCATGGCGAAATGCCTCCGGCGCGGGAAGGAGTTTGTCCCACGCAAGGATATCAGCATGCATCATGCCGTTCCCACGCGTATTCAGAGGACTTGCCTAAGTTAGGCGCGGCAGAGGAGGTTCCGAACGGAGCAAGGCTTCCTAGGAGGCATGGCTGTGTCCGCTGCGGAGGACAGGTTGTCCCTAGGTGGAGACACGAACCGCAGTCAGCGACTTGATCGGCAGGCCCGTTCGGATGCGCTGTCGAAGTGTCATCAGCGCATGGACACGAGGCGACCAAGTGAGCGGTTCGATGCGGCAACTTTCGGGAATTGCGATCATCGTGGGAATCTCGGCAGGGGGGGGCTCACTCAACAGCGCAGCGTCTGTTGTTTCGCCCAAGACCGGAATGACGAACTCAATGGACTCGGATGGTGTGGCAGGGCCCTGTATCACGCGAAAATCCGTGGTACCCGCACCCTCGAACGTGATGCTCCCGATGAACCCGGACGAGCGTGCCAGCAGGCCCGAACGCCCGAGTGGGGTCCAACTTGGTCGTACCTCACCGCGAGCGGGTTTTGTCGATGGCAGCGCGAGCGCGATCGTCGCCGTGGATCGGGCCAATCGGAGCGAGGGCGCAGGGCGCAGGTCTAAGTCCGAATCCGGGTGACGCTCAAATGTTGCACCCGAGGAGATGACTTCTGCGCCGAGTTTGACAAGAGTCCGACGGTGGTCAGGGTGAAGTCGCGGTGCGTACTCGACGACCCAGTTATGTGTAATCCACGGGGGAGTTAGGGCAGCGTCCGGTGCGCCCGCATCGCTGCGAAGCGCGACGTGCAGGGCTCCGAAAGTGTGAGAGTAGCGAGAGGCGTCAGACAAACTCCACTCGCTATAGGGTGATCCGAGAACGAGAACCCGGCCTCGCGGAGAAAGCCCGACCGTACGCTCGACTGCGATCATCCAGCCTGCATCCGGAATGAGGTACGGCTGGCTTGGTCTCGGCAGCGGCGCGATCAAGGCAAATCCCTGTTCGAGCCAAGGTGCTCCGGCAGCGCGGAGAGTGAACGCATCTAGTCCCCGGGGGGCGACTGGAGAAAGTAAACAGGTGCGCGGCAGGGTCGAACCGGAATCTCTTGGGCAGATGACCAACGCGTCGGGTCCACCGCCGACCACATTGCGCACGACTTGGGCGCCAGGGCGCGGAGCAGTGGACGCAATCGCCGCCGTGCTTGGAATTGCTAATGCGGCGAGGCCTTCGGCGCGAGCGACGGCTTCGCTATCGGGGCAAGCGAGAAACGATTCGAGCGGCTCAAAGCGCGTCCCCTGAGCATTGAGACTCATCGTCAGAACGAGGAAGAGAAGGCACCGGGTACTCATGTATGGCTGCGATTGTATGCTCTCGATCCGAGGAATCCCCATGACCGAGTCAATCGACCGACGTTCTTTCCTTGCCACGACCGCCGGGCTCGCCGCCGCAGCGCTCCCGAATGTACTTCCGGGCAGTAGCCCCGAAGTCCTCGTTAGACGTGCCGACCCCGTCATGATTGCGTCTCACAATGCGATGCCGAAAGCATTGCCGTTGGCCTACGCCGCGCTCCTAGCAGGCGGGCACCCGGTCGATGCCGCGGTTGCGGGCGCCGAAGTCGTGGAGAATGACCCTTCGGATCACAGTGTTGGTCTTGGAGGACTTCCGAACGAACTGGGTGTGGTTGAACTTGATGCGTCGGTCATGGATGGCGTAACGGGGCTCTGTGGCGCAGTGGCCTCGTTGCAGAAAATCCGCAATCCCGCGAAAGTTGCGCGGCTCGTGATGCAACACACGAAGCATGCTCTGCTGGTAGGAGAAGGCGCTTTGGCGTTCGCACGCGCGCACGGATTTAAGGAGGAGGAACTTCTCACTACCGAGGCGCGCGAGATTTGGCTCTACTGGAAACGATCCCACTCGGACAAGGACTTCTGGCTTACACCCACGAAGGAGACTATTCCCGAGCACGTGCGGAAGTGGTTTGGCATCACGGGAACGGTTCACTTCTCGGCACGAACGGCGGATGGACGAATGGGCGCTTGCACGTCGACATCCGGTATGGCGTTCAAGTTGCCGGGGCGTGTCGGCGACAGTCCTATTGTTGGGGCTGGGCTCTTTACTGACGACTCGGGTTCCGCTGGGTCGACCGGACGAGGCGAGTCGAACATCGCGGTCTGCGGTGCACACACGATTGTTGAGGCCATTCGTGCGGGGAAGCACCCAACTGATGCCTGTCTTGTTGCGGCGAAGCGGATCCTCGACGGGACGCGCGCACCTTGGCTAAAGGACGCGCAGGGACGTCCGGACTTCGATATCATTTTCTATGCCGTCGATCGCGATGGGCGGTATGGCAGCGCGTCTCTTTATGGTGGTAATCGATTTGCCGTTGCGGATAGCAAGGGCGCACGCGTCGAAGACTCGGCGTTCGTCTTGCCGAAGCGCTAGGCCACGGCGCGCCGAAGGGCCGCGCGGCTCGCCATAGCAAGCAGAATCGCCCCGATCAGAACTCCGGATGCAGCAAGGTATGCGGGCGTTGTGTTGCGCCACGTTCGAACGACGCGGAGTTCGTTCATGATCTTCGCCGCGTCCTCATCCGCAGGGATTTGCGCTTTTCCACTCTCGACCTCCGCGGCAAAGAGTGGGCCGAATGTCTCAGGGGAATCTTTGAATAACGCGACCCCAGCCGCGCCACGAGCGATCGGGTCGGTGGCGAGCGCCCAACCGGCAGCGATGGCGCGACGATCTTCTTCCGTCCTCATTTCGTTCTCAGACATTTTGATGAGGGATATGAGTGAGTCTGCATCGCCTCCGACCGTCCCAATCAGGGTGCGAAACCGTTCGCCAAGGGTTGCGTCGGATCGAAGACTGGTCAGTCGTTCGGCCGAGAGCAGGGAATGCAACGGGAGCCGGGCGAGGATTGAGACACCGGCCTCGGAATCTCCAGTAGCCCGCATCATGCGGCGCACGCGACGTCGCTCGCCACTTCTTTTTGGCTCGGCTTCCATCGGAACCCGCAACTGCTTGAGACAACATCCAACAAGTGCGTTGATGTCAGTCTCTTTGCTGCCGACTTCGGTAAGAAGTGCAGCTACCCGATACTCTTCTGGGCTTCGGCGTGAACGTCGTAGCCATGACGCCACGGACACGGCGACTGGAACGGAATCGATTTCGACCGAGTCTCCCTGAACAGAGGTCGAGAGTCCGACACGACGTTCGAGTGTCACCGTGAGGTTGACCGTGTTTGATTGGCCGGTGGGGTCGAATCCGCGACGGAGGCTCGCCTTTGCGACTCCGTCGCCGTCCGAAATGGAGAAATCGCTCGAGCGATCGAACTTGTCGTCGACTTCAAGTTCACCCTGGCCTAGGAACTGGACTGAAGCTGGCTCGATCTTGTCGGATGTGCGAATCGAAAAGAGGGTTACGCCATATCGGCGGGCGGTCACTTCCTTCTGAGCCCCGTCGACAGTCGGAGGGACGACAACTTCGGAAGTCTGTGCGTCGAGGCTGGCGCAAAGCAACAGGGTGAGAAGAGCGAGGCGCATCATCGGCGGCCATGATATCGCATGGGGCGGGACCGTCGTCTAGAATCTGGGAATGCTGCGCTCGTCTTTTTTCGTCGCCCTGATCGTCGTGTCATGCGTAGGAGCGCAGGAGGGCGAAGTTCCCGACTTTGGGCGAGACGTTCTTCCGGTCCTCTCGACGCGGTGTTTCGCGTGCCATGGACCGGACAGCGAGGCCAGGCAGGCGAATCTCCGGCTTGACAGCCGAGATGATGCCGTCGCTGCGAGGGGCGACGCACCCGCCATACGTCCTGGCAAGCCCGATGAGAGTGAGATCATGCGGAGGGTGCTGGCGTCAGGGCCATCTAGAATGCCACCCGAAGATGCTGGGAAGGCCGCCCTGCGGCCAGATGAAGTCTCCATCTTATCGCGTTGGATCGCCGGAGGTGCCGCCTATACACCACATTGGGCCTTTCAGGCGCGTCGCGCCAGTCGTCCGCAAACGCTGAAAGATGGACCATGGATCAGGACTCCCGTTGATCGCTTTGTCAAAGCACGGCTTGATCAGGAGGGACTGGAGCCCAATCCTCGCGAGGAGCCGGGACGACTACTTCGGCGCGTGTCCATTGCACTCACCGGACTTCCGCCCGGCGATGCTGAACTACAGGCGTTCGTTGCAAATCCGACCGATACCGCTTTGGATCTTGCCATCGAGCGACGGCTGACTGGGCCGCGCTACGCCGAACATTGGACTCGACATTGGCTCGATCTCGCACGCTACGCGGATTCGTCAGGCTACGAGAAGGACAACCCTCGGAGCATCTGGCGGTACAAAGAGTGGGTGCTTCGCGCATTCGCATCGGGCATGCCATTTGACGAGTTCACGGTGACGCAATTAGCAGGTGACCTGCTTCCTAACGCCACGGATGACGACCGCATCGCAACCGCGTTTCATCGAAATACACTCACAAACGATGAGGGCGGAACGGATGATGAGGAATTTCGCGTCGCAGCAGTGGTGGATCGAGTCAACACCACGTACGAGGTCTGGAATGGACTGACCATGGCGTGCGCTCAATGCCACAGTCATCGATACGATCCGATCTCGCAGGTCGACTACTACCGATCGTACGCATACTTCAACCAAACGGAGGACCGAGATCAGCCTGACGAGTCTCCGGTGATCCGCACCCAGCCCGAGTCGGAACGCGGGCGTCTTTCCTTGGCCCGCGCGATGCCGGAGCTTCGCAAGGCGTGGCCGGAAACCCCGGTCATGAAAGAACTATCGAGCACAGCTCGTCGCTCGTCACACCTTTTGATCAAGGGCTCATTCTCATCGAAAGGCCCGCCGGTAGAGCCTGGAACCCCGCCCTCTATCGGATTCGAATTGCCGCAGGAAAGCCGCGATCGACTCGGACTCGCGAGGTGGTTAGTTCACCCGAATCATCCCCTCACGGCACGCGTCATTGCCAATCGATGGTTTGAAAAAGTCATGGGTCGCGGCTTGGTGGAGTCGTTGGGGAACTTCGGAACGCAGGGTACGCCGCCGACGCATCCTCAACTTCTCGATGTCCTTGCAGACGAGCTCATCGAATCGGGATGGGATCTGCGACATCTATTGCGGTTGATCGTGCGATCTTCAACGTTTGCTCAGTCGACTGCAGCAACTTCGGAATCGCTGCGTCGTGACCCGACGAATCGTCTGCTTGGTCGTGCCACCCGCGTGAGGCTTGACGCGGAGGAACTGCGGGATGTCGTGCTCGACGTCTCTGGGCTGCTCCATCATCGGTTTGGTGGCCCACCCGTTCGGCCTCCACAACCTGACCTAGGGTTGTCCCCGTACAGCGGCTTACGATGGGAGGGAAGTGTTGGCACGGATCGCTATCGTCGCGGAGTCTATACGTTTTGGCGACGTTCGCAGCCGTACGCTTCGTTTGTCGCGTTTGATGCGACGGCCCGAGATCAGTGTGTGTCGCGACGAGAGCGGACCAATACGCCACTGCAGTCACTCGCCCTAATGAATGATCCCGTGATCGTCGAGGCTGCGCAGGCGTTCGCGCGTGAACTTTGTTTGCGGTTCCCCCATGTGCGGGAGCGCGTCGCGGCGGGATTTTACAGGGCAACGGGCCGTCAGCCGAGCGATCGTGAGCGTCAAGCTCTTTTGGATCTGGCCACAGTTGCCCGCTCAAGATTCGCTGGCGAGCGGAATTCGGCGTGGAGCGCTGCGTGCGACCCGCTTGGCCCCCTGCCGACAGGAGTCGATGTTGTCGAGGCCGCTGCTTGGACACTTACGTGCCAGGCGCTCCTCACGATGGACGAGGCGATCACGCGATGAGCACTGGTGACTTTCTCACGCGGCGTGACTGGCTTCGTGGCGGCGCGCTTTCGCTGTCCGGGGTTGCGATGGCGCTCATGGCGCGCACTGCGACTGCTGCCACCGCGCCTCGGGGCGGCACGCCATCCGCTCCGAAGGCGAAACGGCTCATCCACCTGCATATGGCAGGTGGTCCGCCTCAAATGGACTTGTTCGATCCCAAGCCGAAGTTGACTGAGTACGACGGTAAGCCCTGTCCGGCAGAGTTGCTCGGCTCGCAGAAGTTCGCATTCATCAAGGGCCATCCGAAGATCCTTGGGACTCGCCACCCATTCGCAAATTTCGGCGAGGCCGGACGTCCACTTTCAAAGTTGCTGCCGAATCTCGGCGGGGTGATGGATGAGCTTTGTGTGATTCGCTCGATGCACACCGACGAGTTCAATCATGCGCCGGCACAGTTGTTCCTCTTGACCGGCCACGCGCGGTTTGGAAGACCGTCGCTCGGATCTTGGCTTTCCTACGGCCTTGGTTCCTCCGATCGAGATTTGCCTGCCTTCGTCGTCCTCGTCACGGGCGATCGAAATCCCGATGCGGGGAAGGCATGTTGGGGCTCGGGGTTTCTGCCATCGATTCATCAGGGAGTGCAGTTCCGAAGTGGACAGGGCGACCCTGTGCTCTTCGTCAATGATCCGCCTGGAGTGGATCGCCCGTTACGCAGGAACTTCCTTGACGCGATGCGGCATCTTGGCGAGAGCGCTTTCGAGCGCGAGGCCGACCCGGAGACATTGACAAGAATCGCACAATGGGAGTTGGCCTACCGGATGCAGATGTCTGTTCCGAAGGTGACGGACCTGAGCAAGGAGTCAGCAGAGACCCTCGCGATGTATGGCGCCGAGGTCGGCAAGCCCTCGTTTGCATCCAATTGCCTGCTCGCGCGTCGGCTTGTTGAACAGGGTGTTCCCGTCGTCGAACTCTTCGATTGGGGTTGGGACATCCATGGCACTGGGCCGGCGGACGATCTCATGACACAGTTGCCGGAGAAATGCAAATCGGTGGACCGACCCATCGCCGCGCTTATTAAGGACCTGAAACGACGAGGGATGCTCGACGAAACGCTCATCCTTTGGACGGGTGAGTTTGGTCGCACTTCGATGAATGAGGAACGAGATGGCTCTAAGTTTTTAGGCCGCGATCACAACCCCAATGCGTTCACGGTTTGGATGGCAGGCGGCGGCGCTCGGCGAGGAACAACGATCGGTGAAACTGACGAACTAGGTTCAAAGTCAGTGCGTGATCTTGTACACGTGCGCGACCTCCAAGCCACGGTGCTTCACCTGCTTGGATTCGATCATCGGCAACTGACGTATCCGCACCTCGGACGCGATTTCCGCTTGACCGACATTGGGGGAGCGGTGGTGCATTCGGCGTTGGCCTAAGGTCAATAGGTCACCGCCGAATAGATGGGGATGCCATCGAATTTCGAACGACCGTGAAGGAACGCCAGTTCCATTAGGAATCCAATCCCTGTGACTTCTGCTCCCGATTCGCGGACCAATGCGACGCATGCAGCCATGGTTCCGCCGGTGGCAAGTACGTCGTCGAGTAGCACGACACGCTGACCAGGTTCGACGGCGTCCTCGTGCATGGTGAGTGTGTCGGTGCCGTACTCGAGTGCGTACGTGATGCTGCGAACCTTGCGTGGGAGCTTTCCTTTTTTTCGAATCGGTACGAATCCGATGCCGAGGCGTGCGGCGACAGGCGCACCAAAAAGGAAGCCCCGCGATTCTGGGGCAGCAATCTGATCTGCGCCAAATGCCTTCACGGCAGTGGCCAGCACCTCGATGCACTCGGAAAAGGCAGGGCCGTTGCGCAGGAGCGGTGTAATGTCTTTGAAGAGAATTCCGGGTTTCGGATAGTCTTTGACGTCGTGAATGAAGGTGCGTAAGTCGAGGTTCATGCCTTCATCGTACCCCGCGAATCCGAGACATCCGTTGGAAACGGTAGATGTGGGACGTAGTGTTTGGGGTGCGCGAGTTCGGACATGGCAGGTGAAAACCCCTACATTCGCAAAGTGAACGCCAAGCGGCCTGAACGGCCCTTCACGATCACATTTTCAGATCTGGGAACGTCGATTACGGTCGATCCGAGCAAGATCCCCTATGACCGCACTGGGTTGCCTGGGTCGATTTTGGAATTGGCGCTGGGCCATGGCGTTGAGATCGACCATGCGTGCGGTGGCGTTTGCGCATGTTCCACGTGCCACATCATCGTCAAGCAAGGATTGCAATCGTGCAACGACGCGACGGATGACGAGTTGGACCAACTCGATGCTGCGCCGGGCACGGCCGCGCAATCGCGGTTGGCTTGCCAGTGCATTCCTGATGGGACACAAGACGTTGTGATTGAGATTCCGGCGTGGAACGTCAATCGTGTGCGTGAAGCCCCGCACTGATCGGCGGCACTAGCGCGCGGCCGCGGGAATGCCCAATCGGGCTCGCTCCGCTGTAGACAAAGACCGTGGTTTGCGAGCGAGCGCTTCAGTGAGGGCATCTCCTCCAACCCGGAGGCATGATCCGTCTGAAGAAGTCAACGCCGGCGTTCCGTCGAGCAGAAACAGCGGCCGAGCATGTGGAATGCCGCACACGGCGTCCAGCCGCTTTTCTCCTGTTGCGACATCGACGAGTATCCAGGCTCCCTGTGTTGTGACAACCGAAACGGTGGTTGCATCGGAATCGAGCACAAGGAACTTGACGTCGCCAAGCGTCTCCGCAGTTGCCGTGGTGCGTCCGGATGACGTTTCGTGCATGGAGATCGTGCCGTCGCTTGTTGCGGCGACCGTGACGCGTCCTCGCGTAGCGAGAGCCGTAACTCCGCGTTGGGTTCCGCCGAGAGTGGCGAGTCGTCGATTGGTTGCGACATCGATCACAACGGCCGGGCGATCCCGGCCGCCAATGAGGAGGTGCTCGCCGTTCGGATCGATTGCAATTGCCGCGACGGGGCCGTCCCATCCGATGTCTTTGAATTCGCCGCGACTGACTGAGGTGAAGACACGCCCGGAATCAGTCACAAGTCCCACGTGTTGGCCCGATTGCGATGCGACGACCGAAACGTGTCCGGGCATTGGGCTTTGCACACGCGCAAGCTTTGAGCCTTGGCCGGTGTCGATCCACGAGACCCCCGAGGAATCCGTCGCGATAAGCGTCGCGCCATCCCCTGAAAGCGTCATGACAGACGGAGGCGCGTCGAGATTGATGAACCTCGGCATGTCGTTCAGTCGAAGCGTCGACAACGCGACGCGCGTGCCATCAGAGGAGAGCGCAAGCGGGTCTTTGAGTCCGATGACGCACCGCAGGCCCTCGATGCTGGTAAGACGACCCGAGTCCATGACCGGTCGGATCGACCAGTGCCGTGCGATGCCGTCGCGAGCTGTGAAAAGCAGGCCGAGATTGTCCGCCGTGAACGCGACCGAAGTCGGAGCGGTCGGTGGTCCCATGAAACACGCCCGCATGGTTTTGGATTCTGCGTCCAAGATGCGCACCATGCGATCGGTGCCTACCACGACGAGCAGCGACCCGTCGGGTGAAATCGCACCAGCGGCGGCCGATAGGCCGTTGAGGATTGGATCTGTCGCGAGCCCTTCAGAGCCGATCCAACGTACATAGGCGAGCGAGCCGCCGTTGACGCGAATCAGGACTCGATCGCCCTCGGGAGAGAAGCCCTCTGAGCCGCCCAAAAGTTCGCCGAGGACCGAACCCTCGGGGCGGCCTGTCGCGACTGCGAAGAAACGTGTGCGTCGATCGCCGCGCGTAACGACCGCGATATGGATCCCACGGCGGTCGAAGGTCACAACGTCGATCGGGTCCATCATTTCGAAGGTGCGAACCATCCGTCCGGATGGGACTTCGAAGATGCGTGCGCATCCGTCCGAGCCGCCAGTCAATGCGAGCGATCCATTGGGGGAAAGGGCGATCGACGTGACGTCACACGGATGGTCTTTGAGTTCGACAAGCAGCTGGCCCGTCGCGTCGTAGACGCGTGCGACACCGTCGCTCGCGCCGAGCGCCATCCGCGAGCCATCAAGTGACCAAGCGGCTGTAAGGAAGCCTGATGTAGGTCCGTCGATAGCCTGTCGTTTCCACGCGGTGCCGTCCGGGGTCCATAGATTGCCGCCTGTCACCGCCGATGCGAGGATCGCACGTTGGTCGAGGCGCCACGCAATGGCGTGGGCGCCTGTCGGGGCGGCAACGACTGACTGGCGTTCGCGCATCATGATGAGCGTCTCGCGAAGGACGGCGTCAGCCATGGCGCCCGGAGCTCGTTGCGCGCCCTCGATGGCGATCAGCAGGCCAAGTGTGGGGTCTGATTTCGCGCGCCGGCGAGCTTCGACCAGCAGGCGCCGTCCCTCGGAAGTGATCAAGGAGTCCTTCGTGTTCGAGAGCTCCCGGCGGGCCTGATCGAGCGTGGAAACGGCGTCATCACGTTCTGCGCGCGCTGCATCGCGTTCGACAGAGCTCCTACGGGTGGCCGCTTCGAGCTCGAGGTTGCGCGCGATCGTGGCCGCCTGTTCGCGTGCGGCATCCGTCGGTGCAGGGGGATCGCCTGGACGCTTCTCATTCCAAACAATGTCGAACGGGTCCGCAAGCAGGATGACGACGATGAGCGCGCCCGCTCCGGCGACAATCCACGGCCAAGTTCGGGTTCTCAGAGGATAGATCGAATCACCCCGCGACAGGGGCGAGCACGCTATCAGCGACGCGGCGTTTGATTCTACGGGCAAGACAGCGGTTGGTAGATCTTCCGCGGCGGGTGCGGCGTCGCGTGTTGTGGGATGCTCATCCACTGCCGCGTCCGACTGTTCGGCGGCGGGTGGTATGTTGACGGGAGTCAGCAAACTCTTCGTGGCAGGTTGCACTGCATCGAGTTCGTCCCAGGACGCTCGTATCCACGATTCTGCTGCCTTGAAATGAGCAACGTAGGTCGCGAGCGGAACGTCGAGGCCTTCCGCGCGGTGATTGCGGAACATGCGGAGAAAGGCCTCAAAGGCCTTTGATGATGCTGCTCGATTTGGTGACGGCACGGGGGTGACGTACTGCTTCCCTCCCGAGGTCGCAGTGCGGGGCCGCGATGTTAGCGAAGCGATCAGGTCTCGGCTAGGGATTCTGCGAACTTGTCGCACCCAAGTTCGATAGTCCGAAGATGCGCATGTCTGACTCGGTCAGGGGCCTCGGCATATGGGTCTCGGCGAATGCGCGCACGTTCATCGGCCAATCGGTGACTCTGCCGTCGGAAGTACCGACGACCAAGTGCTCCCCGTCGCGAGTCAATGCAACATCTTCAATAATGGGATTGCCGACACGGACGCGCATGACTTCTGCTCCGGTAGCCACATTCCACAGTGCGGCGTCACGATCCTCGCTGAACGTCAGGATATGCGCCCCATCATGCGCAATCCGGACACGGGGTGTTGAGCGGTGCGACCGGTCAATTAGCGCGTTCAGTCCCGCCGCAGATCCACGAAGGATTGCCCCGCCTTCTGTAACCAACGCGATCGACTGCCCATCGGGGAACGGCGCAACTTGGAGGATCGGCGTCGATGTCCCGACTCGGAAGACAACGGCCCCAGTCTCTGCGTCAACAGCTCCAAACTCTCGGCGGTTCGGATTCTGACGGTCGGAGACGAGTTCACCGACATAGCGTTGCCCGTCGTCGGACCACCCGTCGACACGCCTCAGGCCTCGCGCGAGCGTCCGCTGGCCCGTTCGGGTGTCGATGATTTCAACGATCGGTTCTAGGCGGGAACGTCGATTGAGCGTGACGGCTGCCCGACTACCATCGGGAGAGAGGGCGATGGCGACGAGTTCGCCTTGGATCTTTGGCGACGAAACTGTTGGGTGGTTTTGTGTTTGCAGATCATTGAACCAAATCGTGCGCAGCGTGTTTGAGGTCGTATTCGCCGAGGCGCCAATTCGCCCATCGGCTGACACAGCGATGAGCTCATTGAGCGCACCGCGCCCACGAGTGATCTCGGTCCGGCCGCGCCTCCATGTGTCAATGGTTCGGAATCCGCTCAGGGCTCCTCTGAAGCCGAGGTCACCAAATGCCGAGAGAATGATCCGATCTCGCGAGGCTCGGTCGCGCGCGAACTCGCCCGCGGTGAGCGGATGTCCGAGTCGTCGGTCCCATACGGTCAGCTGTGAATCGGCTGCGACGCTCACGAGGGTGTGGTCATCGCCCATCGCTGTGATCCCGTTGATCGCTCCCGGGGCACCACGAAGAACGCTCCCGGTGCCACCAGCGCGGATGGGCCAAAGCCGAATGGTCCCATCCTCCGACGAGGAAGCAAGGAACCCGCTTCCCTTGAGAACGGTGAGTCCGGTAACGGTGCCGCGGTGGCCTGAAAGGGTGGTTGCGCTTCCCGGAGTGCGAAGGTCGTACGTCTTCACAACGTCGCCCTGAGCCACCGCCAAGTTCGACGCGCCGATGAGCACGGGTTCGGCGCGCGTCGTTTCTGCCATCAGAATTCGGTATGGCTCTGCAGCGCGGACCGTGTCGTGGATTTCCAGAAACGGTAGGATTTCGTTCGCGATTCGGAAGCAGAGCAATGAGGAGTCAAGGAAGCTCCCGTCAATCCGAACTACGTTCAGACGCGAGGCACCGACGGCCACTTCGCGCCACGTGTTTACTTCACGAATCGTAAACGTCCCATTTTGTCGCCACACGGCAATCCGACTCGCATCGGGGCTGATGCACGCACCGGTCGCACCGCGCGTGATGAGCGCCGGCACGATGAGGGTCTCGCTAGATTGAATGTTGACAATTTTCGCACTAATTTCAGATGTTGACTCTTGTGTCAAAAGTAGGACATTGCTGCTGTCGCGCGCCAGCGAGAACCCACTGCAAACCCCGATTTCTTGTCCGGGCTTGCCGTTCTTCGCGTCTACGACCAATAGCCTGCTGGCATTGCCTTCCGCCACCACGGCAATGGTGTGGCTGCCAACTCGGTGAACTTCTGTAGCTCCTGGGACCTTAAATGACCGGACTTCGTTGAGGGACCCGAGCGCACTGAGCATCGCAGTATCGGCGGCAATCCCGGCTCCGCGCTTGGACGCCTCAATTCCCAATGCGAGCGCGAGTGCTGGGTCGCGTTCGACTAGCGAGAGTGCCTTCGCTGCGATCAACGAAGCGTCAGCCCGCTGAAGTGCCAGAACTTTCTGCTTCTGCTCGGCGCGTGTTTCGCTGAGGGCGTTTTGAAGTGCATTCGCGGAGTCGGATGTGGTTTTCGCGAAGACAGCGGCGACTCCGAGCGATGCCACGAGAATGAAGAACGAACCGAGCACCATCGCTGCGATGCCTGGTGATCGTGCGCAGAATCGCGTGAATCGCGTGATCAAATTAGCTCGGCGTGCGAGGACTGGCTCACCCATGCGGGCGCGATGGAGATCTTCGGCGAGCTCGAGCGCGTTGACGTAACGATCCGCCGGGTTCTTCTCGAGGCACATGCCGATGATCGCGTCGACGTCTTCGGGGATTTCAGGATGGCCTGATCGGATCGGCCGCGGGTCTTCGGTGAGGATGGATCGGTAGAGGCCATCTCTTGTCGATGCCTCGAACGGACGTCTGTGCGCGAGACTCTCATAGAGCGTGACGCCGAGTGCCCAAATGTCAACTGATCTACCGATTGGTGTCGTGTTGGTTCGCAGCTGCTCGGGAGCCATGTAGGAGGGAGTGCCGACCGCAGTGCCGGACATGGTCAACGAGACGTTGTCGTCGCCGCCGTCTCGCGCGAGACCAAAGTCCAAGATGATTGGATCACCACTCGTTGTGATCATGATGTTCGAAGGCTTGACGTCGCGATGGATGACTCCGGCTTCGTGCGCTGCGTGCAACGCCCGTGCACAGGCCTCAACCACGCGCACAGCCTCACGAATAGCTGCGGCTGAACCGCGGCCCATCATCGGACTCGCTTCGACGATGTTCGGAGCAGGAGGAGGTGTCATCGTGGACACGGACGAGATCGTCCTGACCTTTACGCCTCCTGCGTCGCTCTCAAAAAGCATCATCTCGTTTGGAGTCTCGGGAGGAGCAGCCCAGGTGCGAGCGAGAGGTTGGCCTGTGAGGAGACGCATCGAAATCCATGCGATGTCGCCTTCGGTTCCGTTTTCGTAAACCGCGCAGATGCCTGGGTGGTCAAGCTTGCGAGTGATGTCGGCCTCACGTTGGAAGCGCTCGAACATCTTGTAGGGGAGTTCCGTTCCGACGCGCAGAACCTTCAGTGCAACTTTTTTGCCCGAACGCTGATCCTCGGCACGGTAAACCGCGCCTTGACCACCACGGCCAATCTCCTTTTCGAGCGTGAAGTGAGCGATGACCGTTCCCGAAGCGAACATGGTTCTCCCGCCGCGCTTTGGGCGGCACGGCAGGATGATACGAGGAACTCAAAGGTTTCTTCTCTTCCCGCGCCCGGCCCGGGAACGTAGAAATGGGGCATGGAACGGGTCAAGGCCACCGTGGTTTCCAATGAACGGGTTCAACCCGCCATGTGGAAGTTGGGTATTCGCTACGATTCCCTTGTTCGCGAGCCCCGGGCCGCGCGGTTTCTCATGGTGGGCTTCCCGGGCCGGACGGACCCCTTGTTGCCGAGGCCTTTTTCGGTTTCCGACTGCCTTCAGGATGGCGAGGGTCCTCTCACCGAGCTTCTTTACAAGCCGATGGGGAAGGCGACCAACCTGATGACCACGCTCAGGCCAGGCGACGGCCTCAACGTCCTCGGGCTGCTAGGCAACGGCTTTCCGGCTCCGGCTCCGGGAAAGCGGCCAGTTTTGCTAGCCGGTGGAATCGGAAACGCTCCCTTTGCGTTTCAGGTTCGTGAGCTCCTCGCCGGACCCTATCGAGAGAAGGCCAGCGAGATCACGCTGTTTCTCGCGGGCCGGACCGCAACTGAGATCTACATTCAGCCGTGGGTGAGGACATCGGGAATCACGATCGTCGAGGTCACAGATGACGGGTCTCGCGGCGAAGCTGGGCGGATCACGGATGCGTTGCGTCGCCGTCTGCCCATGTTGGGACCTATAGAAGGCTTCGCATGTGGCCCGACTCCGATGCTGCGGGCGCTGAAGACCATGGCAGAAGAGCATGGCTTTCCGTGCCACCTTTCAACCGAGGAATTGATGGCGTGCGGCTATGGCGTGTGTAATGCGTGCGTCGTAGAAAGCGCTCATGATAGGGGCACCTACATCAAGAGTTGCCACGAGGGCCCCGTTTTTGAATGCAGGGAGATCATTCCGTGAAGTTCCTACTTCTGCTTCCCATAGCGTGTCTTGCGATCACGGGGTGCATCTCGACGCGCGGAGAGGTTTGGGCCGACACCACGCCGCCACGACTTCAGGACGCGAACATCGTCATGAGGACAACTTGGGAGACAGGCGGCAAGCCGTCAATTGAAACTCGCTCGGCAACCGTGGCTGACGGAGTGCTCACCGTCGCGGTCGATACGTGGGCCGGTCGACGCGAAGGAACGGCGACTGCAAGCGAATGGGAGACGCTGTGGGCCACCCTGAGCCCTGTGGCACCATGGGAGGACAAGTCTTTGACACCCTCGACGCGCGATGTTTCCGCTGGGCCCTATCACCTAGTCTCGTTGCGCATGGGTCGGTTCTTCAATGAATGGTCGGCCCAAAGCGGGGCCGGTTTCCTCGGAATTCAGACTCAACGCTCTCTCGAGCGGATCAAATTGACGAATGCCATCTACGACTTTGTTGAATCCCGCGCGACGCGCGAGACGCGCAAAGGGCCCGCATCGAAACCAACACCATGACCACGTCGTTCCCAGACCCAGCACATGTGTTGGCTGATCTTTCTCGCATGATCCACGGAGTGAGTGCGGATGAGGCCGCGACCTTCGTTCGCGAGGTCGTCGCGGCTCGTCGCGTCTATGTTGCGGGTGCCGGCCGAAGCGGACTGATGATGCGCGCCTTCGCGACGCGCTTGATGCACCTCGGCAAGGAGACGCACGTGATTGGCGATGTGACAGCGCCGGCGCTGACGCGCGGAGATCTGCTCATCATCGGCTCAGGTTCGGGCCGCACGGAATCGATGGTCGGTGTGGCTGCGCGGGCACAGAGCGCAGGAGCTCGGGTTGCGCTGATCACGTCGGCAATCCTGGGGCCGCTCGCCGCGTTGGCGCACGTTCGCGTGAGAATGCCGCCGATTCTCCCCGCGGATGTTCTTGCCGGGCCGCAGCCTGGGGCGGCACCGGCGCCTTCCGTGTTTCAGCCCATGCGCACTTTATTCGAACAGGCGTTGTTGGTTTGGCTTGACTTGACCGTCGTCTCGCTGATGGACGCCCTTGGCGTCACTCCCGACATGATTGAGGCGCGTCACCAGAACGTCGAATAACCTCACTAGGACGTGGACTCTCGCTCCTTCTTCGCGACCCACATGGCGCAAACCAGATCCGATGTGACATTGGGGACCGTGCGGGCCATGTCGACTAGGCGATCAACGCCGAGCACAAGTGCTAACATGTCGGCAGGGATACCGACTTGAGTCAAAACGAGAGCCAGAAGCGGAAGCGATCCTCCCGGGACACCTGCAGCTCCGATGGCAGTAAGGACCGCTAGACAGACGACGACGACCTGCTGGCCGAGCGACAGTTCCATGCCGATGACTTGGGCGAGGAACAGGACGACCGCGCCCTCGAAAAGCGCCGTACCGTTCATGTTCATCGTCGCGCCGAGGGGCAGGACGAATCCCGCGATCGGTCGCGGCACGTTGAATTCGGTCACGGCCGTGTTGATCGTCGTGGGAAGCGTCGCGTTGGATGAAGATGTCGAGAATGCCGTCGTCATGAGGAGCCGGCTGCGCCTGAAGAAATCAAATATCGGCCACCCGCCCATCCATTTTGCGAGTAGTCCAAGCACCAGAAACTGATGGATGAAAAGTCCGAGCATCGCAACGAAGACGTAATACCCAAGCGCCACCAGGACATCGATTCCGAGCTTTGAAGTGACGTTGAAGACGAGCCCGGCCACGCCGAGCGGCGCGAGCTTCATCGCGTAGCCCAGAACCTTGACGCAGAGGTCGTAAAGGACTTGACAGAAGTCAACGAACGGCTTGATTCTCTCAGGAGGGAATGCCGTCGCAGCCGCCCCCAAGATCAGCGCGAAAAAAATCAGGCCTAGCGTGTCGCGGTCGTCACTGGCAGAACGCAGCACGTTTTTCGGAACGATGTTGACGAAAGTGTTGATGCTGAACCCCGTGCCTTCCTTCGCAGCTTCCACCTTCTGGTCCGCTTCGCCTTTGAACTCCTTGCGGATTTCCTCCGCCTTTGCGCGGTCGATCTTTTTGCCTGGCTCAAAAGTGTTCATCAACACGAGGCCGAGGACGACGGCCATGCCGGTGGTTATCCCGAACCAGGCGAGCGTGCGGGCACCGATCTTGCCGAGCTTGCGTAGGTCTCCTAAGCCAGAAACGCCCAGAAACAACGAGCAGAACACGAGTGGCACGACGACCATGAACAACATGCGCAGGAAAACCTGTCCTACCGGAGTCGCGATGTTGTCGGCGACCCAGCGCACACGCTCGTAGGCCTCGCTCGCGGGAGCGCCGCCATGGGGTGCGAGTTTCCAGTTAAGGATCGATCCAACGATGGCACCGAGCGCAAGCCCGATCAGGATACGCGTCGCGAGATTGCTGTGGGCGGGCTTCGACTCCGAGGTCGCGGGTGAAGAGTCGGACATGGGTTAGGCCTTCTTTTCGAAGTAGTTGAGATCGACGAAAATCGCCGCCATGAGGACGACGGCACGTTCGTCCGTGGTGAGGGCTCCCTGCGCGAAGACCACGCGGAATGTGTCCGCGTCGGTGAACGCCTCTTTCAGGAGGCCGCTCCACTTCTTTTCTATGCGAGCCACTTCAGTACCGAGTCGTTCGATTTTGAACGTCCAAGGCGTCCAAATCGGTGAGCTCACCGAGCCGATGTCGCCGCGTTCCCCGAGTACCTCAAATTTGCGTTTCACGATCCCGAATCGTTGCTGGAGGTGGCCCAAATCACGCCCATCTTGCGAGCGAACGTGGAGCTCCTTAAAGAACCAACGGAACGGGTGGACGGCTTCGAGGAGTAACTCTCCGGTCGGGGAGAGCATCGCGAGTTCGAATGTTCTGAAGTGACCAAGGAATTGCCGCCCAAGGGCGGCCCCGAATCCGCGCCCCTTTTCCGCAGCCAGCGCGATTCGCTCGGGACCAGCCAGAACCTCGTATTTGTTGCGAGTTTCGAAGCCAAAGAGCTCCGCGAGTTCTCGTCGTTGTCTGACTACATATTCGTTCGAAGCTGTCAAATCCGGGAGGCGGCTGGACATGGGGCGGAGGCTACCACACGGGCGCGGGTTGACTCGGGGCGGGGTGGGGGGAACATAGGGGTCACAGGGCTTTCTGTCCCTCCGGAGTCAATCATGCCCGATGCGTACATCGTCTCTGCGACCCGAACTGCCGTGGGCAAGTTCATGGGCACTCTCAAGGACACCTCGGCCACTGAACTCGGCGCGCTTGTTGTGCGCGAGGCTGTTCGTCGGGCCGGCATCGAGTCCGATGCCGTCGAAGACGTCATCATGGGATGTGTGCTGCCCGCGGGCCTAGGTCAGAACCCTGCGCGACAGGCCGCCATCAAGGGTGGCATCTCGAACCGAGCAGGCGCCCTGACCATCAACAAGGTGTGTGGATCCGGTCTCAAGTCGGTCATGCTTGCCGCGCAGGCGATCCGCGCGGGTGACCTTGAGTGCGTGGTTGCGGGTGGCATGGAGAGTATGAGCCGTTCGCCTCACATCATTCCAGGATCGCGCGAGGGATTTCGCCTGGGCCATGCGAAGCTGGTCGACTCGATGGTGAACGATGGACTCTGGGATATCTACAACGACTTCCACATGGGGATCACCGCAGAGAAGGTCGCAACGAAGTACGCCATCACTCGCGCGGAGCAGGATGCGTATGCAGCCGAAAGTCACCGCAAGGCGACAGCGGCGATCGACACTGGGGCATTCAAGGCCGAGATCGTCCCTGTCGAGATTGCTCAGCGCAAAGGCCCTGCTATCGCATTTGCCTCGGACGAGTCGGTCCGCCGCGAAACGACGATCGAGGCACTCGCCGCGCTGAAGCCCGCATTCGCGAAAGACGGCTCCGTGACTGCTGGAAATGCGCCTGGCTGCAACGATGGCGCCGCTGCATTCGTGGTGGTCTCAGAGGGCTTCATGAAGCGCCATAACCTCAAGGCCATCGCGCGGATCTGCGGTGGTGCGACCGGTGGAATGGCGCCCGAGTGGGTCATGATGGCTCCCGTCGACGCAGTCGCACGCCTCAACGCCCGACAGGGAGTTGGTATCGGCCACTACGACTTGATTGAGTACAACGAGGCATTCTCCGTGCAGGCAATCGCAGTGACACGTGAGACCGGCGCGGATCCGTTGAAGGTGAATGTGAATGGCGGCGCGGTTGCAATCGGTCATCCGATTGGAGCGTCGGGAGGCCGTGTGTTGTGCACTTTGTTGCATGCCCTCGCGTCTCGCGGCAAGCGCACGGGCTTGGCCGCGCTTTGTCTTGGTGGTGGTAACGCGGTCGCAATGTCGGTGGAGATGGTCTAATGAATTTCTCACGCTCACTAGTTTTTCTAGCCTTGGTCTTCGCCGTTGGAGCATGTGGAGACGATGTGCAGCTCGCGAAGGCGCCCGCCAAGAGCGATGCGCCAGTGAACCACGCTCATGGGATGCCGACGCCTAGTCCGGCCTCATCGCCCGCTCCGGCACCTGCAGATCCGTTCTCTGACGGGGCGGCGCCGGCCATCGAAAAAGCCGCATCGACCGCGAACCCAGATGAAGTGGTGGTGGGGGGCACGATTGAGATCGACCCTGCCGTGAAACTGCCTTCGAAAACGCTCTTTGTCTACCTAATTGGTTCGCCAACCGAGCGCATCCCGTTGCTTGCGCGTCGTTATGAGAATCCGCAGTTCCCGCTCCAATTTGCGATTCGGCGTCGGGATACTGCCATGGGGGCGGCGACTGTAGACAAGCCGGTCTACGTGCGCGCCATGCTGTCCGACACGGGCGATGTGATGAAAGGGCGTTCCAAGACTGTGAGCGAGAAGGCATTCGAGCCCTATAAGACGTCGGACGCCAAGCTCACCCTGAAGCCCTGAGCACGACCGTCAGAGTTTGGCCGGGCGCACGAAAGGCGTACCTTTCGAACGGAGTTCTTCATCATGCAACATGCGAATGTCGGAGTCATCGGAGGCGGAACAATGGGCAATGGAATTGCCCATGTGATGGCCTTGTCAGGTCGTTCGGTCACCCTTGTCGATGTGAAGTCCGAGTTCCTCGATCGCGCTAAGAAGGGAATCGAGGGCAACCTTGCGCGTCAGGTCAAGAAGGGCCTTTCGGAAGCTGATGCCGCCGCAACCCTGTCGCGAATCAAATTCACAACAGAGTTGACCGAGCTTCGCGATGCGACGTTGGTCGTCGAAGCGATCATCGAGAATGCCGAACTCAAGCGAGACCTATTCCGGAAACTCGACGCCATTACGGCCCCTGCGGCAGTCCTTGCATCGAACACGTCGTCAATTTCGATCACCAAGATCGCTTCTGCAACGAAGCGCGCCGACAAGGTGATCGGAATGCACTTCATGAATCCCGTTCCGCTCATGAAGCTCGTGGAGATCATCCGCGGTAACGACACGTCGGACGCGACGGTTGCAGAAACCGTGGCGGTTGTGAAGGACCTCCAGAAAATTCCAGTCGAAGCCAACGACTTCCCGGGATTCGTCGCCAACCGCATCCTCATGCCTCTCATTAACGAGGCAGCCTTCGCTCTTATGGAGGGCGTGGCTACGAAGGAAGCGATCGACGAGATCATGAAACTCGGAATGAACCACCCGATGGGGCCGCTCGCGCTGGCGGACTTCATCGGGCTTGACGTCTGTCTGAGCATCATGGAAGTGTTGCAGCACGGGTTTGGCGACCCGCGGTTTCGGCCGTGCCCGCTTATTCGCAAACTCGTCGACGCCGGGCACCTTGGGAAGAAGACCGGTCGCGGCTTTTACACATATGAGGCGCGCGCGTGAATCTAGGTGTGCCGACGCTTTCGCCCGATCTCGAACGACTTCGCTTAGAGGCGCGGGCGTTTGCTGATGAGGTGGTGGCTCCCGGTGCATGCGAGCGCGATCGAGAGAAGCGCTTTCCGAAGGAAGTTCTCGCAGCAGCCGCAGCACGCGGGTACTACGGCCTCATGGTTCCGGAGATTTACGGTGGCATGCAGGCCGGCAACCTCGGGCAGTCAGTAATCCTCGAAGAATTCGCGAGGGCCGATGCTTCCACCCACGTCACATTGTCTGTTCACAATTCACTCGTGTGCGGGCCGCTGCTGGCCTATGGCAACGAGGATCTAAAGCGCGCTTGGCTTCCGAAACTCGCCTCCGGCCAAGCATTGGGGGCGTACGCGCTGACGGAGCCTCACGCAGGTTCGGATGCGGCCGCACTGTCTTGTAGCGCTGTCCGGGACGGTGATTCGTGGGTGCTGAATGGCACGAAGATGTGGATCACGACCGGGACGCAATGCGACGTGCTGCTGCTCTTCGCGCGGACCGATAAGGATGCACCTAAGGCAAAAGGTATTTCAGCGTTCGTCGTGCCTCGTCAGATCGATGGACTCTCCGCCGGAAAGCCTGAAAACAAACTCGGCATCCGCGCATCGGAAACCGTGCAGCTCTTCTTTGAAAACGTGCGCATTCCTGCGGGAAACCTGATCGGCGAGGTCAATCGCGGTTTCAACTATGCGATGGAGACGCTGAACGGTGGCCGCATTGGAATCGCTGTTCAGGCGGTCGGGATCGCCCAACGACTTGTCGACGAGGTGGCATCGTTCCTGCGCGAGCGCATCCGCAATGGCGAAAAGGGGCGAACGACGCAGGACGAAGATTTTCGGCTCGCCGAGATGGCAACGAAAGTCGAAGCATCTCGTCTCCTTTGCTGGCGCGCAGCCTCGATGCGCGACGCAAAGCAGGACCATGTGCGCGAAGCATCGATGGCGAAACTCTTCGCCAGTCAATCATGCAACGAAATCGCCCGCGCCGCGGTGGAGCTCGTCGGCCCTGCTGCCATGTCAGGTGGCCATGTGATCGAGCGGCTGTTTCGGGATGCTCGCATCACTGAGCTCTACGAAGGGACGACTGAGGTGCAGAAACTTGTGATCGCGCGGACATTTCTGAGATGACGCCATCGGAGCTCGCCGCGGGAGTCATGTCGGGAGACCGCCGCATACTCGCCCGAGCACTTTCGATCGTTGAACGCGGCGGTGGGGCCGCCGAGGGGTTTCTCGACGCGCTTTGGCCAAGACCCGGCACGGCTCGCCGTATCGGGGTGACCGGACCACCCGGTGCTGGCAAGTCGTCTTTGGTCAATGTTCTGGTGCGAGAGGCGCGCTTGCGAGGCCTCTCGGTAGCCGTCCTCGCCATCGATCCGTCGAGCCCGTTTTCGGGCGGCGCGTTGCTCGGCGATCGCGTGCGGATGGTCGAACATGCCCTTGATGCGGGAGTTTTCATTCGTAGCCAAGCGTCGCGTCTCGCCTTGGGAGGGCTCGCTGAGACGACCTACGATATGGTCGAAGTCCTCGATGCCGGCGGGTTCGATCTCGTCATCGTCGAAACCGTAGGGGTGGGTCAGTCCGAGTTGGAGATCGTCCGTCTCGCCGACATGACGGCCATCGTGCTCGCGCCCGCGATGGGCGACATGGTTCAGGCCATGAAGTCAGGCATCGTCGAGATCGGTGACATCGTGGTGGTGAACAAAGGCGATCTCCCTGGCGCCGCGCAGTTTAGAGACGAGATCGTCGCGGCATTTGGAATGACGGTCGAAGCGGGCGGGGTATCGCGCGTTGATTCCGTCGTCCTAGTTTCAGCGGCAACGGGAGACGGCGTTCCTGCGCTTCTCGAGCGCATCCGATCGACTTCACCCGAAGTGGTCGAATTGCGACGTCGGGGCTCGGCCCTTCGTCGTCTCGACATGGCCGTTGCTTCGGCATTGGCCGGGCTCCGGCAATGCGAAGAAGCGACACGCTTGCTCCACGACTTTGCGCCAAAAGTCCAAGCCGGCCGACTTCCGATTCGAGTTGCGGTTCGCGATATCGTCGTAGCCGCGTTGCGTTCGCGGCCGGAAGGCGGGTTACGATGACGGGCCACGTTGCAGTCAAAGGGCGGCCGATACACGATGGAGGCGGCCGTCAGGGCCAAGTTCGATGGAGTTATCGATGACCCGCAAAATTCGTGTTCTTGTTGCCAAGCCTGGACTTGACGGCCATGACCGTGGCGCGAAGGTAGTCGCCGCAGCACTCAGAGACGCGGGAATGGAAGTCATCTACACCGGACTACACCAGACTCCGGAGATGGTGGTTGCGGCAGCGCTCCAAGAGGACGTTGATGCGATCGGACTTTCAGTGCACTCCGGCGCCCACCTGACACTCTTCCGTAAGGTCCTTGGGTTGATGCGAGATAAGGGACTGAACGATGTTCTTTTGACTGGGGGGGGGATCATCCCGCAAAAGGACCGGGACGCGCTCAGCGCCGAGGGCGTCGGCCGACTGTTTGGCCCGGGGACGCCACTGAAAGACCTTGCCGAGTACATCACGACCGAAGTTGCAAATCGGCGTCCTTTAGTCTGAGCTGACATCGCACGACCTTGGCCGACGCGTTGTCCCGCGGTGGCGCAACGCCGGGGAACCAATCGGTGGATGACTAGTTCCCACTGAGCAGACGTTCAAGAAGCGTCTTGACGAGCGGTTCGAGCTTCGCGCCCTCGGTGTTGCACATCAAGGCAATCGCGAGGCCTTTGTCGGGGGCCATCGCAAGATAAGTAGCTGTCTTCTCCTGTGCACCAGAATGAGCGCAGATCGCGTGTTTTCCCGACTCGCGGAGCCCGAGGCCGAGCCCGTAATTCACGGGTTTCCCGTCGCGTGTGGTTTGTCGCGTGCGCATTGCTTTCCAGGACTCGGGCTTCAGAAGCTTCTCTTGCATCAACGCGAGCCCGAACTTCCCGAGGTCCTGCACGTTTGAGATGAAACCGCCTCCAGGGAGCTTCCAGCTCACATCGGTGTCTGTCGAGCGCACCATGGAATCCATTGACTTTTTATATCCTTTGGCCCGGTGGGGGATGTTGATCCACTGATAGTCAGGCTCGAACGTGGCCATTCCCGCCGGAGTCGCAATGCGTGACTTAACCTGATTCCAGTAGGAGGCCTTACCCGCCCGTTGGACCACTGCTCCCGCAAGCATGTACCCGTGCGTCGTGTACGAGGACGTTGTGCCGGGCTCGGCGACCAGCGGGGAGTTCTTGAACGAGTCGAGGGCCGTCACGACATCGGAGTAGGGATGCTCGGGCGTTGTTGGGATCGGAAGCGCAATGACCTTGCCGTTGGTGTAGTGCACGATTCCGCCAAGGTGACCGAGGAGCTGTCGGCAGGTGATGGGCCAGGGCTTCTCTGGGAACTCGGGCACGAGCTTGCGAATATCCCCGTCGAGATCGAGCTGCCCCTGCTCTGCGAGCTGCAGTGCCGCGATGGCCGTGATCGGTTTGGAGATGGAAGCCCACCTATAACGCGTCTCATCGGAAGCGGGGATATTCGCCTCGCGGTCTTCGAATCCGAAATGATGGACGGCCGCGACTCTCCCATCGCGCACGAGGGCGAACGAGAGTCCAACCCACTGCTCCTTCTTCACCGCCTCTTCGATGACGGCGAGATACCACGGTTGGGCTTCCGCCGGACGCGACTCGGGCTTGGGCGGATCTTGAACGAGATACGATGGAATGAAGGCAGCCGAAGGGCAGACGAAGAGAAATCCGGCCAAAACCGCAACTAGCATCCGTGTGTGGTGGCGCATGGAGGCATCCTAGTCAAAACGTGCAAGCGAAGGTCGAAATCTGGCCGAGAGCATTCGAGGTCCGCCCACCCATTAGGTGGGGGATCCCCGGGTGGACGTTAGAGTTTCAAGCGGGCGTTGCTGCCTGCGACGACCATGGAACCGACCACGATCCGGGAACTCATCGAACGCCAGGCCGACCAACGCGGCAAGGCGCCCTATCTCATATTCGAGGATGACGGGCGCGTCGTCACTTTTCGCGATCTCGACGAAATCACGTCGCAATTCGGCCATCTCCTCCATCGATTGGGTGTGCGCCGGGGCGGTGCGATCAGTCTTTTGCTTCCCAACGTCCCAGAGTTTGTCTACGCCTACTTTGGAGCAATGCGTGTGGGTGTCGCAGCTGGTCCTATCAACACCGCGTTGAAGGGGCCGGAGATCGCCTACATCTTGAACAACTCGGAGGCGAAAGTGCTCGTCACCGAGCAGAAGTACCTCGACGAGGTGGCGCGGGTCAAGGATGAGCTGATTCACCTCACGCACATTGTGGTGGTGGGTACGCCATCTCCAGAGGGGACTCTCGATTTTTACAAAGAGCTCTACAAGGAGCCGACCACCCGGCCTGTGGTGGACATCGAACCGGACGATCTGACGGAGATCATCTATACGTCAGGTACGACCGGAAATCCGAAGGGCGTCATGCTGACTCACCGCAACATGATTGCGGATGCTCGTTACATCACTGAGTGGTTCAAGTTTGGCCCGGAAACACGGATGAACTGCATCCTTCCGTTGTTCCACGTCAATGCTGAGATCGTCACGACAATCACGCCTCTCTACTTCGGTGGAAGTGTGGTGCTCACGCAGCGATTCTCGCCTGGTAGTTTCTGGAAGACCATTGAACGCTACCGGATCAACGTCGTCAGCGTCGTGCCTACGATCCTTTCGATTCTCACTGCGCGCCGAAAGTCCGAGGGGCCGGGAGACGTGTCGTCCGTCAAGTTCTTCATCTGTGGTGCGGCTCCGCTGCCAGAGGAAGTTCAGCTGACTTTTGAACGAGAGATCGGCATCCCGGTGTTCGAAGGTTACGGACTTTCCGAGACCACCTGCTACTCATCTTTCAACCCGCCTGACGTGGCGAAACGCAAAGTCGGATCGGTCGGCGTTGCCGTCGGAAACGAGATGTGCCTGCTTGACGACGAATGCAAGCCGGTTCCGGATGGTGAACTAGGCGAGATCTGCATTCGTGGCGACAACGTCATGAAGGGCTATTACAAGATGCCTGAGGCGACGGCCCACGCATTCGAAGGTGGCTGGTTTCATTCGGGCGACATCGGCGTCCGCGATGCGGATGGCTTCTACTTCATTCGCGATCGCAAGAAGGACATGATCATTCGCGGGGGGGAGAACATCTACCCGCGAGAGATCGACGAAGTTCTCTATCGCCACCCGAAGATTCGCGACGCTGCCACCATCGGAGTTCCGCACCCGATGTACGGCGAAGAGCCGAAGTCGTACGTGGTGGTCAAGGACGGCGAATCACTCGATTCTCAGGAAGTCCTCTCTTGGTGCCGAGCCAACCTCGCGGACTTTAAGTGTCCGAAGGCGATTGCGTTCATCCCAGAGATTCCGAAGGGGCCTTCAGGGAAACTCCTGCGCAGGGCATTGCGAGACCTAGATAAGGGGCCCCGCTGATGGACCGTTCCGATTGCGATGCCTTGCTCACTGAAGAGCAATCGATTCTTCAGAAGACGGTCCGAGACTTCGTTGCGGATCGCATTGTCCCAGCACGCGAGCAGATCGACCACGATGCATGTCACCCTGATGAGCTCATCGCCGGACTCGCCGAACTTGGACTGATGGGCATTTTGGTGCCGAGCGACGCTGGCGGAGTCGGCATGGGTCTTTTAGCTCACGTGTTGACAGTTGAGGAGCTCAGCAAGGGTGCAGGAGCGATCGGTGCCATCTTCGCGGCGCACGGTATTGCCGTTGATGCCCTCGTCCTCTCGGGCCAGACGGTCCCTCATCTCTCCGATGCGGCATCTGGAGTCGGCTTGCTCGCTCCGGCGCTTCAGGAAGACGATAGTCAACTTGTCACGTGCGAAGCTTCGGCGTTGAACGAGGGATGGTCGGTCAGTGGCCGCAAGGCGCAAGTCCCATTTCCTGGACGAGCCAGGGCGTTTGTCGTCCTTGCGCGCGAGGAGAAGAGCCATTCGTTGTTCTTGGTGGAAAGCACCGCCTCAGGCTTGAGCCATGGCGTCCCCGACACCCGCTTTAATCTCCTCGGCCTTGAGACCGCCACGTTGTCGCTCGACCACGCACCGGCAACACGACTTGGTGGGTCGGATTTGGTCGCTCGCGTGCTCGCTTCTTCCCGCATCGGCGTTTCGGCGCTCCTTGCGGGCATCGGCCGGGGAGCGGTGTCGGCCGCTGTGCGGTATTCGCACGAGCGCAAGCAGTTCGATCGCAACTTGCATGAGTTCGTGGCAATGCAAGAGAGACTCGCGCGCGGCGACGCACGAATCGAAGCTGCGCGCGGATTGTGCCACGGTGCCGCTCGGTTGCGAGATCGCGGCGATCCCTGCGTCCTTGCGGCCTCGCGAGCGCGCTGGGTTGCCGGTGAGTCGGCGATGTCGGCTGCCGACGACGCGCTTCAGGTCTTCGGAGGCTACGGATTCAGCCGTGAGTACCCGGCCGAGCGCTTCTATCGGGACGCGAGGTTCACTGGCTTCGGTGAGGCGCATCCGCCCGCGCTCTACCTCAATATCACCAAGGGCATTGCGCCATGATGGCGAAGCCACGACTTGTGGTGGGGATGTCCGGCGCGTCGGGTCCTCAGCTTGGCGTGAGGCTTTTGGAAGCGTTGCGAGAGGCCGCGACGCACGAGATTCATCTCGTGGTGACGCCAGGCGCAGCCCTCACTATCAAACATGAGATGCCAGGGAGAACCTTGGCGTCAATCAAAGCACTTGCGGATGTGATCCATGACGACCGTGATTTGGCAGCGCCCATCGCATCTGGTTCGTTCCTGCACGAGGGAATGATCGTCATTCCGGCGAGCATGAAGACTTGTGGGAATCTTGCGGCATGCAACGCAGGGAACCTCCTCGTGCGCGCCGCAGACGTCACGATCAAGGAGCGGCGCACGTTGATTCTGGTTCCGCGCGAGACCCCTCTACACCTAGGCCATCTTCGCATTCTCACGTCGCTTGCCGAAATGGGTGCTCTCATTATCCCGCCAGCGATCGCCTTCTATCACCATCCGAAGACGCTCGAAGACGCGATCGATCAGCTCGTAGGCAAATGCCTCGACTCGCTACATGTGCCCCACGCACTCTTTCGCCGCTGGGGTTCGTGAGCGAAGTGGCATTTTGAGCCGGAAACGCGGCTATCGCGATTCCAAGGCTCCGCTGGTGCGTTTGTTGATCTCGCTCCACGGGAGGCCGATCGACGACTCGAGAGCGATCGAAGCCTTCGCGAGGGATCTCCGCGCGGTTGCGTAGTTGCGCGTTGCTTCGATTTGCTGTTTCTGACTTTCCATGACAGCTAAAGATGTCAGGCGTCCCTGCTCAAACGCGCGGCTCGTAAGCTCTAGGTTGAGCTGTGCTTGGGGAACTATTCTTGTTGCATGTTGCTTCGCAATGACTTCGGCGGTGTGGAAGGTGTCTAAAGCGAGTCGAACCTCCTCAACCACCCTCAGATGTAGGGCCTCGCGTTGAATAATGAGCGAGTTCAAGACGTATTCGGCACGGGTTGACGCGATTGCACGATGGTTCACAATCGGCAGTCCGATCTCGAGAGTGGGTCCGATCTTTGCGTCGATTTCGTTAGACGCTGCTCCTCGCCGAGCTTCGCGTTCGACGTTGACTCCAAGACTGACGGGACTCAGACCCTCTCTCTCTGCGAGGCCAAGCGCAGCTTCCGCGGATGCAATGGCATGACCTTGTGCGCGAAGGTCGAGCCTGGACGAAAGCGCCATCGCGACGAGCTGCTCTCTATTCAGCGGAGGTGTTGATCGACTTGGTTCAACGGCGACGAGCTTCACCGCGCTTGGGTCTAAGTCCAACGATAGAAGCCTTAGGAGCTCGCGCCTAGCGACCGCGGCTTGTAACTTAGCCTCTGGAAGTGCCACTTCTGCCTGAAGGTATCGCAATGTGGCCATGTTGACGTCAAGATCGGTAGATGCTCCTGCTTCGCGAGACGCACTGATGAGCTTCATCATTCGAGCCGCCACCTCGAGATTGGCTTCCTCCACTAGAAGCGTCTCATCGGCACCCTGTGCATCTCCATACGTCGTTCGAATGTCTCGTGCGAGACGCGCGGCGGTATCGGCTACCTCGTAAATGCACTGCTGCAGGTCCTCGGATGCAACGCGACTTTGAAGCGGTATGTTCCAGATGTCGACTAAGCTCTGCACGAGCGAACCTCCGACAAAACTCCGACCTCCGCCTTCGGGGGCGAGGAACGCAATACTCAACAGAGGATTCGATGGGAGGCCCGAGCGTACCCAGTCGGATTTGGCAACGCCGATGCGCTGAAACGCCGCTTGCAGTGAACGGCTGTTACGGAGGCCAAGCGAAAGTGCCTCTTGCAGCGTCAAGCCCTCGGCGAAGATCTCCGCAATCTCAGCCGTCGAAATCTCGGGCGCGGTCAGCGAGTAGACCTGTGATGCTCCTGTGCTTGCCTGAATCAGCGAAGACGTGGTGTCCGATTCCGACGTCGCATCGACGGAACCGCATGAGAGGGTGACCAAGGCGGCCATCGCGAGTGGGACAAAGCTGCAGCGCGCAGACATTATTGTTTCTCTAGACATGTGATCCGCTTCCTTGGAATTCCGACATGACAATGCGACGGGGCCGTCCGAACAACACTAAGAGGGCTGGTACGACAAGCATGTTGAGAAATGTCGATGAAAGTAGGCCAAATAGAATGACGAGAGCCATCGGACTGAGAAGTTCCGTTCCAGGTTCGCCTCCACGAATTGCCAGCGGGACGAGAGCCAGACCTGCCGCAAGTGCTGTCATCAAGATCGGCGTGAGTCGCTCGAGCGCCCCACGGCGAACCGCTTCTAAATAACTACCCACACCTTCATGCTCTTGGAGGTGATGAATATGAGCGACCATGAGAATGCCATTGCGTGCTGCAATTCCGAAGACGGTGATGAACCCGATGATGGATGCAATAGAGATGACGCCACCTCCTACATAGACTCCGACGACTCCTCCGATGAGCGCGAGGGGCAGATTGACCATGATAAGAATGGCGTCGCGGGCAGAACCAAACACAATTTGGAGAATCAACCCGACGCATAAGATGACGACAAGCCCAAGCCATGTGAGGCGTTTGCGGGTTTCTTCGGCAGTCTCGAACTGCCCCCCGTATTCAACACGTGTTCCTACCGGCAGTGCGATTCCCAAAGTGATTCTTGATCGAATCTCGTCTACGACGCCGCCGACATCGCGACCCGAGACATTACACATCACGACGATCTTGCGCTGCACATTCTCTCGGCTGATGAAGTTGGGGGCCAGATCGTCGTCGATTTGCGCGAGCTCGCGCAAAGGAACTCGCGCGCCGGTTGGTGTCGCCACCTGGATCTCACCGACGTCAGCGGCTAATGCGGGCGTTGTGCTTCCGAGCCTTACGACGACATCGGTAGTGCTCTGGCCGTCAATGACTCGTGTGGCATAGGCTCCCTTAAAAGCCGCCTCAACGGTCCGTCCCACTTCGCGGATGTTCAGTCCGTGGCGAGCCAGCGCTGGGCGATCAAACCGGATTCGTAGCGTCGGAACCGACGCCTGTTGTTCAGATGAAAGATCCACGACGCCCGGGATCTTGCGGACAGTATCTTCGACCTGACGCGCCAAACGTTGGAGAGCCGTGAGGTCGTCGCTGAAGATCTTGATTGCAATGCTGGCACGTGTCCCGGAGAGCATGTGATCAACTCGGTGCCCGATGGGCTGGCCGAACGTTGCACTCACCCCGGGGATTGCTCCGAGATCTGCACGAAGAGCATCAAGCAGTTCACTTTTTGTCCGGCTTCTGCCACCAGAGCGCTGCCCAGCGCTTAGATCCAGCGTGAGGTCGATCTCGCTCGCCTCGACCCCTTGCACGTGCTCGTCCTCTTCGGCGCGACCCGTACGCCTTCCGATGGAGACAATCTCCGGGTGCATCATCAGAGCATGCTCAACACGCCGCGCCAACGCGTCGCTCTCCTCGAGGGAGGTGCCAGGAAGCGTGACTAGGCCGACGACCAAGGCGCCTTCGTTGAATTCTGGTAGGAAGCTGCGGCCGGCCTTCACGAATCCAAAGAGTGCGGCAATTAATAGAAGGATCGCGGGGAGGGTGACGATCCAAGGTCGCTTGACGGCGAACGCCAGCAGCGGCGCGTAGCACGCCTTGAGTGAGCGGACTAGAAAGCTCTCATTTGGTACCCGGACTGTTCTGCTGTTCGGAAGAAGCCACGATGCGAGCACAGGTGTCAGGGTCAAGGCTGTCACCATGGACGCCCCGAGTGCAACGCAAAACGACACGCCGAGTGGGAAAAGCAAGCGACCTTCCACGCCGGAAAGAAAGAAGAGTGGGGAGAACACCAGCAGGATGATGAGTGTCGCAAACACGATCGACGCTCTGACTTCGATACTTGCCTCGTAAACGACGGTGGCGACGGATTTCCGTCGTTCAATCGGCAGCTCAGAATTCACGCGCAGACGACGAACGATGTTTTCGACATCAATGATCGCATCATCAACCAGCGCACCGATGGCAATGGCCATTCCGCCGAGTGTCATAGTGTTGATGCTGGCATCCATCAAACTCAGGCAGATAACCGCAACTGCGAGCGAGATGGGGATCGCCAGCAGCGTGATGACGCTGGCTCGAAAACTCGCGAGGAACAGGAGGACGATGACGATGACTATCGCGCCGCCATCACGAAGTGCCTCAAGAGTGTGCTTGAGCGAGTTCTCGATGAAGCTCGCTTGCCGGAAGAGGTTTTTGTTGAGCATCATTCCAGCAGGCAACCCGCCTTCGATCTGATCTAAGACGGCGTCTAACGACTGGGTAAGCGTGAGCGTATTGGCCGAGGGTTGCTTTTGGATGGCGATGACGACAGCGGGTGTTGTCCGCGCCTTGCCAGCTGCGTCACGGAAGGAAGCGGACGCAGCCCCACGCTTGATTGCTGCGCCTACATGGACGACGCCGAGGTCTTCTACTTTGACTGGTGTCGTGTCTCGCATCGCGACGACAACGGATTGAATGTCTTTTTCGGTGTCGATACGTCCAATGCCCTGAACGACCGTCTCTTGGCCCCCTCGGGCCAAGATCCCGGCGGCCACATTCTCGTTCGATCGTTCGATAGCGGAGATGACATCATCAACAGTTAGCGCGTACACCCGAAGGCGTTCCGGCGAGAGCACAACTTGATACTGCTTGACATCGCCGCCAATCAGGGTGACCTGAGAGATACCTGGAATTGCCAAGAGCCGCCGGCGAATGACGGTGTTCGCCTGATTACGCACTGCAATTGCATCATGGCGATCGGAGGAAATGGCTGCAAACACGATCTCGCCCATGATCGAGCTGATTGGCCCTAGAACGGGAGGTTCAACTTCGCGGGGGAGACTGCCGCTAACAGTGCCTAGACGCTCGGCGACGGTTTGGCGAGCGCGACGGACATCAGTACCCCACTCAAACTCAACCCACACAACTGAAATGCCAATCGCGGTTCCGGAGCGAACTCTTCGGACCCCCGCTGCGCCATTGACAGCGGTTTCGATCGGAAACGTGACGAGCGTTTCCATTTCATCGGGGGCCATGCCATGGCCCTCGGTGATGATCGTCACGGTGGGGGCGGTTAGGTCCGGGAAAATGTCCACGGACATCGTGGATGCCGTGAATCCACCGGCGATGAGGGCAACCGCTGAGAACAGCAGGATAGCGAGCTTATTCTCAATAGACCAACGAATCATGCCATCGACCATGTGACCGACTCCTTAGTGTGAGTGTCCGTGACCGAAGGTCGCAGGCGAAAGCGATGCGAGGCGAATCGAGTACGCAGAAGTCCTCGCGACGCGTTCTCCATGAGCGATTCCCTTAAGAACTTGGACGAGTCCGTCGCTTCGAACGCCGAGAACGACTTCACGACGTTGGAAAGATTCGCCGCCAAGAACCGCGTAGACGACGGGGCGCCCTTGATCCATGACAACAGCAGACTCAGGAATAGTCAGGGCATCAGAAATTCGGTTCACTTCAAGTTGAACTTCGACGACCATTCCAAGCCGAAGAACACCCTCCACATTAGGTAGCTCGTAACGAATCGGTACGGTCCGTGATGATTGGTCGACTTCCGATCCAACATGAATCAGCTTCCCACCAGACGCACCGACGTCGATGGTTGGGCCGCTGGGCATCTTCAACTTGGCGCCCGGGGCACTTGGGAGGCGCGCGAGATCGAACTCTGATACGCGGGCTTCCAGCTGCACTTTCGAGTGATCGACGATGCGCCAAATCGGAGCGTTTGAGTCAAGTTGTTCGCCCGCGGAGTGGAACGCGGCAACGACAGTTCCTGAGATCGGCGCGACTACCGGAATGAGGCCTGAGTGGGCTTCGGCCGCGATTTTTCCGCGCGACATGAGCGCCTCAACCTCGGAATATCGTTTCTTCATCTCATCGTGAGCTTTGAGAAGCGTACTTGCCGTCTCTAATGCAGCGCGCGATGATTCTAGTTCTGTCTTGGCGAGTTCGACTTGATCCTGAGTTGCGAGTCCTTGTGACTTAAGCGCAGTAACTCTCGTTGCGACATTCTCAGCAGACTTGAAACGCACCCGAGCCTCTGCGATCGCACGTTCGAATTCAATCGACTTTGCCCCGATGTCCAGTCGTCGCAGCGCGACTTCGATTTGGAGAGATTCAGCCGTCGCACGACCCGCCCTATCCTCGACAAGTTCACGCGTCGATAACGCTATATGCGCTAGCACTTGGCCCGCCTTGACCTTGTCGCCAATGACAGGAAGACTGCCTCCCTCTTGACCTACCAGTCTGCCATTGATGGGCGCTGCGGCGAGCGCCACCGTATTTGGCGCCGGGACAATTACGCCAGAAACGGGAAGACGCACGGAAAGGGATTGCGGCTCTGCCTTGGCAAGGAGCATCCCTAGTTGCCATTGCTGTTCCATCAAGAATGGAACGGCATCGGAGGGTTCGGGAGCGGCCGTTGCAGCTACGGAGGCGGCTCTTTCTGATGCTGCGTCAGCATGAACCACGAGGTCGGGAACGTCTATCGTGTCGTCAAGCAGCGGGCTCTTGATGATCACGCGAGCCTTATGGATTCCTGCTTTGTTGAATACGAGCTCTGGGACAAAGAGACCATCGCGCTTGGGTGATGCGATGACAATTTGCTTTGCCGTGTCGCTCGGCCCCGAAATCTCAAGCGTGATCGGGCCTTGCGTGAGAGGTGTTCCGTTCGCGAGAATCGTGAAATGGGCGAGGAATTTTGCACTCTGCCCCACAACGAGAGGCGGATACTCCATGAAGAGTTCGCTCTTGTCAGTGAAGCATGTGATTGAAACAGGCTCGATCTCGTCCTTGGCATCGGCCGGAGCATGATCATGTGGCGGGTGGTCATGCGAATGACCACATCCACCGAGCACGGCAGCCAACGCAAACACAAGCAGGTAAATTGACAGATTTGCACGTGACATCGACTGTCTCCCCAAAAGAGAGTGGCTGAGCTATTTGTGGATGGGATTCGCTGCTCTCTCGTTGAGCGCGCGAAAGCGAATCCGAGGCGAAAAGGCCCGCGCGTACGCTAGATGACGAGCGGAGGCCTACGCTGAAGACTCGCGATGGCTTTGTCGCGTTCATGCACAGAGAAGACGCGCGATTTTAGTCGGATCGACGATGTGTGACGCGCATCGGACTCTCCGCCGATTCGGCATTCCGATGGCTGAGAAGCTCGTAGTGCGAATGTGTTGGAATTCTGCGCCAGGTTGTTCGCGAATGGCCTACATTGGTTCGACAGCCGTATGCGAATCTCTTTCGGGACTGTGCGGTTTCGTAGGTTGCGATGATCGTCGGCCTCGGCTGCATCAGGTCCGTGCACATCGGCCGCGAGTGGCGCGGCGGGCGAATCGAAGAGGTGCAGATGATGTCCTTGGCTATCGTGCGAATGAAGCACGATTTCGACACTAACCCCAAATGGTGCAACGAGGCTAGGCAGAACACCCAACAACAGGAGAAGCGCCATGAACCTATGTCGACCAATGTCGAGCCGACCGCGACGGCCTTGGCAGGACCGTGAGAGGAATACTGAATTTAGGATCGACATCCAACCGTGACGCTATATGAGCCGACCGGTGGGGTCAAGTTCGATGCAGCGGACCTACCCCCAAGTTCCTGTACCATTTTGGTGTAGGGTTGATCGGCGAGGTCGTCGTGGCTGATTCGTTTGAGCTGTGTTTGGCTTGTGAATGACGCGAAGCATCTATGCGATTGCTAGACGTCGATGCGAATCAGGTCGTGCGCCATAATGAGGTCTGGAAAGACCTGGCGCCCTTCGGCTTCGAGCTGGGCGAGGGCCGAGCCTTCGTAGCGGGTGGAGAAGTGCGTGGCGACGAACTTCTTCGCGCCCGCACTGCGGGCGATGGTCGCGGCGTGACGGATGGTCGAGTGTTTGCGGTCGAGCGCCATCTCGAGTTCGTCGTCGCCGTAGGTGGCCTCGTGAATGATGAGGTCCACATCGGCGGCGAGGCGCTTCGCTGCAACGCAAAAGCCGGTATCCGTGATGTAGGCGACGGACTTGCCCTTGCGTGGAGGTCCTACGAGGTCGCTTGGTTGAATCACCGTGCCATCGTGCAGCGTGATCGACTCGCCGCGTTGCAACGCACCACGCTCGGGGCCGAATGGAACACCGAGGGCATCCGCCCGTTCTCCATCGAAACGGCCGAGAAGGTCCTTCTCTTGGAAGCGGTAGCCGAGTGCAGGGATGGTGTGATCGAGCGGTGCGGCCGTCACGACATAGTCGTTCTCTTCGCACACCACGCCCTCGAAGGTCGGAGGTAACTCCTCGACATTGAGTTCGAAACCGAGACGGGTTGGACGCGGGAAGCTCAGGATGAAGTCGAGATAGCGGCGGATGCCCTTCGGTCCGTAGACGGTAAGAGGGATGTCGCGCTGCCCTAAATTCATGGTGGCGATGAATCCCGGGAGGCCGAAGATATGGTCGCCGTGCAAGTGCGTGATGAAGATCTTGCCGAACTTTCGACGCGGGAGCTCAGCCTTCATGAAGCGGAATTGGGTGCCCTCGCCGCAATCAAAAAGCAGAACCTCGCCGTCCCGCAGAATGGCGGTTCCGGAGAGCCAGCGGCGCATGGTGGGCGCTGCGCTAGAAGTGCCGAGAATGATGACTTCCATGGGAGGAGGGGGGTGATGATACGCCGTCTCGCCACCTTCGGTACCCGCCACGAGGGGTGTGAATTCGTCGATGTCCGTGTGCCGTCGACGACCGCTGGCGCAAGCGGGCGGCGTTGCAGTGAAGACCTACTACGTCGCAAAGCCGGTTCCTTCGGGTGCTAAAGTGACCTCATGTCTGACCCCATTCGACTCACAAGCTTGTCACCCGGCGGGGGGTGAGCTTCCAAGATCGGCCCTGCCGATTTGGCGCAGGTTCTGCGCCAGCTCCCACCCGTCATTGACCCCGCAGTAGTCGTCGGAATTGAAACCGGCGATGACGCGACGGTCTACCGTTCACCGTCGGGCGACCTGATCGTCGCGACGCTGGACTTCTTCACGCCTGTAGTCGATGATCCCTACGACTTTGGTCGTATTGCCGCCGCGAATTCGCTGTCTGACGTTTACGCGATGGGTGGGCGACCGATCTTCGCACTGTCGATCGTGGCGTATCCAGTCAAACAGGGACTCGCGATGCTTGGCCGCATCATGGAAGGCGCAGCTGCGGTCACCACCGAAGCGGGGATCGCGATTCTCGGTGGACACTCGATCGACGACCCCGTTCCGAAATTCGGCCTCGTCGCGATCGGCATTGTGAAACCGGAACACCTCACGGCCAATCGCGGCACCCTCCCAGGGGACCGTCTTTATCTGACCAAGCCGCTAGGATCCGGTGCTCTTGCAGGGGCTCTCAAAAAAGGCCTCCTTGACGAGGCGGCCATCCGGCGTGTGACCGAAGTGATGGCAACACTCAACCGCAAGGCGGCCGAGGCAATGAACGAAGCCTTGCCACGGGCGGCGACAGACGTCACGGGGTTCGGGTTGCTCGGCCACCTACATAAACTTGTCGCGGCGTCCGGCGCTGAGGCGCGGCTTCGATTCGGCGCGATTCCTTTCATCGAAGGGGCTTCGGCGCTCTACGAAGCGGGGGCCGTCCCCGGAGGCACCAAGCGCAACCTCGAATATTACGGCTGTAACGCTGCATTCGAGGGTGGTCCATCGTGGGCGCCGTTGGCGCTTGCGGATGCACAGACGTCTGGCGGGTTGCTGATCGCCATCGCACCCGAACGCGCGCCAATACTCGAAGCCGCGCTTCGAGCACGCGGTGTTCCTGTGCACCGCATCGGTGAAGTGGTCGAAGGGGTTGCGGGTCGTGTGACGCTTCGCGACTGAGGGTCTCAGAGGGCGCGGTAAGCAGTTCTCGCGATCATGCCGATTCCGACGACGACGAGGATTGTCCCCATGATGCGAGTCTTGGTCGAGGAGCGGAGTCCTGACGCAACACGCGCGCCAAGAAGCGATATCACGACCGCGCCTATGCCGAACGCGAGCACGCGCATGTCGTAGGCCGCCTCGCGGTTGGCCCTTCCGAGGAAACTCGCGAGCGCATTTACCGTAATGACAAGAAGCGACGTACCAACGGCCACGTCGACATGGACGCCCGCCCCGACGATGAGCGCAGGAACAATAATGAACCCACCTCCGATGCTGGTGACGCCGGTGAGCGCGCCCGCGCCTGTCGCGGCTGCGATGGTGCGCGGAAGCGATGGTTTCGCAACTTCAGTCGCCGCCGCCGTCGCGGCGCCTTGCCGTAGCTTGCGCAGCATCAGGGAACCCGAGATCACCATGGTGACGGCAAGCAGCGAGACCTGAATATCGGCCGGAAGGGGTCGTGACGCGAGGCTGAACAGATAGCTCGAACTCGCGCCGGCTGCTGCGAAAATGGCCGCTGCGCGATAGTCGATGGACTTGGTCAGAATGCGCGGGATGCCACCCGACAGAGCCGAGGCCGCCACGACCAAGAGGGATGCTGTGAGCGCCGATTTGTCGTCGAGTCCGACCCCAAGAGCAAGCAATGGCACCGCGAGGACCGAGCCTCCTCCGCCGAGGAGCCCCAAGGCAAGGCCGACGAGTCCTCCTAGGGCGCCGTCATAAAGAAGACTCGTATCCAACATCATTCCTTCTTCGACTGGGGAGCGGCACACGCAGACGCCTGGGGAGCAGCGCAGGCTGACGCCGAGGGTGCGGCACACGCGGAGCCACTCGCCGAAGATCCAGGGACGTGATTCCACGGCATCTTCGCGAGCAACATTCCGAGCCCGCATGTGCCGGTCAGGCCAGCGAAGGTCAAGCCCGCCGCCAGAAAAGCGGGGATGATCAGGAACGCCGAGTTAACCCAGAATGCAAGTGCACAGCCGGTTAGTCCCAGCACGCCGATAGTGAGTTGCACTTGTCGGTCGAGTGGCAGCGCAACATGCCCTTTCTTGACAGGGAAATTCGAGTCCATCCAGGACCGCACTCCACCGGTCAGGATCTTCACTTCATGTCCTGTCGCAGCGACCCACGGCGACGCCGTGGTGGCACGACCACCGGATCGGCAGATGACGACGACCGGAGCTCCGTGCGGGATATCATTGAGACGCGCCTTCAGGGTGTCGAGTGGGATGTTGACTGATCCCTCGATGTGTTCCGATGCGAACTCGATCGGAGTTCTGACATCCAAGAGGAATGGGCGGCGAGTGGACTTGATGAGATTCGCGACTTCGCTGGCGGGCACGTTGGTCGGCTCTGACGCCTTGCCCATGTTGAAGCTGAGCACCGCCATCATCTGGTCCGGTGGTTGCGCCGTGCCAGAGAGCCGCTGAGTAAGGGCCGCGCGGTTGCGCTCACCAAACAGTGGATTAGAGACTTTTTCGGCGCCAAGCGTCGAGCGCTCAGCGGTGCCGTAGACGTGTCCGGGCATCACAACGGTATCGTCCGGGAACGTCTCCATGCGTCGGAACGAGTCGAACAGTTCCGATGGACTTCCCCCCGGGAAATCCGTGCGGCCTGCACCACCAACGAAGAGGGCGTCTCCCGTGAACAGGCAGCCTCCGGCGAAAAACGACACTGAGTCTGGAGTGTGTCCTGAAGACCCGATGATCTGAACCGACGAGTCGCCAAGGACGAGGGCGTGTGGAGGGGTAACGCGTTCTACACGTCGAGTCGTCGAAGTGGAAACGTGTGCGAGATGCACCGCGCCCGTCTTCTGTGAGAGGCGGTGGCATCCAGACAGGTGATCCGCATGCGTGTGTGTATCCATCACGTACACAATCCGTGCGCCGCGCCGCTCGGCAGTCGCGGCGATCGCATCCACCTGATCGAGTCGAGGATCAACAACCATCGATTGTCCTGATGCGCCATCAATCAGAAGATAGGCACGGCAACCTTCGGTGTCTGCAAAAGTCTCAATCTCGAGTCGGGCGGTGGCTGAGCTATTCATGATGGGTACCTTTAACGTGATTCTCCCAGTTAGTCATGCGCAATGCAAACAGAGGCCCCTCTGCACATGGCATCGTGCGAAGGGGCCGCCGACGATTGGATCAGTCGGCAAGCGGTCGTACGAACCGCTGGTAGAGGAAGGCACCTAGGAAGAGCGCGACCGACAGTCCGGCGAGCGCGCCGACTCGGAACAGTCCGTCTAGTTCCCAGACATCGATGAAGAAGCACTTCGCGAAGGTGGCGGCAAGGAGTAAAAGCCCCGCTTTGCGTGCCATGGCCAAGTTCTTCTTGAAGCCAACGAAGATCAGAACAAGGCTGAATAGCGCCCACGCAATCGAACGGCAGACTTCCTCTGCAAACGACGGATCGAGATTCGCCGAAGAAGAAAAAGGATTACCCGAGCCAACGAGTCCGAAAACTGGCATCGGTATCCATGGCCGGAAGGCAAGGACGATTTCTGCATTAAGCAACAAGAACACGACGACAACGGTTGACATCGCCAAAATGCGCGCCATCGAACGCGAGGAGTCTTGCGCCTTCGGGATCTTAGCGGCCGTGACGACGAGGAGGGCGAGGCCTGGGATGTCAACCACAAACGGGATGGCCCAACTCGGAAGCGAGGGACTGAGTAGACGGAGCGCGCACCCCATAGCTGGCGACAGCGCGAGGAATGCTAACGCCGAGGAGATCCATGCGAGTTTTGGAGCTTCGCGGTTCTTGGTCGCAAAGTGCACGGACCACGTTAGGGCGACCGCTGACGTGACGGAGGCCGTGAGCAAGGCCGTTGGAGTGATTGCATTGCGCATCGCTGCGTCAATGCACCTTATGAACACGATTGCCAGAACTGCAGTGAATGCAGGCAAAATGAATCCAACCGCCGAGAAACGGGCCGCGACAGCCACGAGCAGGGCCGACGCGGAGATGGCATAAACGTAGGAGTCTCCCAAGTCGACCACGTGGAGGAAAGCGGCAAGAACAGGAATCAACAACGAGGCGGATCCCACATCCCGAGACGGTCGTCGAGCTTGAGTCGCATTAAGGCGACATCGGTTATGGACGTCCGCGAATGCAGCGAAGAGTGTTCCCGCAACCAGAGCCCCCCGAGTGAGATGCAGAATGGTCGAATCCAATTCGGCACTAGGACTCGATTTGCCGAGGAATGAGTGCAGAGATAAAGCTACAGCACACCCCGTGACTACCCGTGCGATGGTCGGGAAATTGGGTAGCGCCATCGCTGCCATGGCCACGTACCCGATCACGATTGAAATGGCCATTGGCGATCCCGTGCTCGTGAGGGATCCGACACAGGGGAATCCCACGGCGGCGATGAAAGCCGCGAGATGTGGCATTTCAATATGGAATGGATGTCCTTTGTCGTTGGTGGCATTACGTCGCCCTATCACGGCGAGAGCCACCATGAACATTCCGATCGCCGCGGCTGATGGCGTGAGAAGCCCGTGGGAAGCCGCATGGTCTGCATTCACGGCGAAGTGGCAAACCGCAGCTACGGCCGTAAGCGGAATCGAAATCAGCAGCCCTCGGTGTAGAGCCAGTGCTAGAGCCACGCCGGTGATCAACACGCCGTACCCGAGTATCCAGCCAGGCGTGTCTCCCTCGAGTCGGACTAGCGTGGGAATCGTGATGCCGGCAAGCAGCCCGAGCGAGTGAAAGCCGATGGAATGAAATCGCCCCGACAGCCACCATGAGCCGGCGATCGGAATCAAGACGAGGGCCATAGCGACGCGAGGCGAGGTGATCAACCCAAACATGGAATGCGCGGCCATCGTGTCGACCATGAGGACGACGAGTCCTGTCGCACTCAGGGCCTGGCCTAAGATCCGATATCGGGTGGCTGACAGGCGCATTCCAAACGGCACGAGTGCGAGGCCTAGCACAGCCGCCGAAATGCAGCGTGTCATGGGAGTAACCCAGCCCTGATCCGATGCGTACTTAAGAGCGAACGCAACGGCAATGAGGGCGACCAGGCCACCGATCCATGCAAGCCATCGCTCGCCAATGGCATCCTCTATGGACGAACGCTTAGGCAGCTCGTCGAGGCCTGCGGCTTTTGTCGCGGTCGTTGGCGTTGCAGCAAGGGGAGATGGGGCAGTTGAGACACCTCCAGCAGAATTGCTTTCAGGCCTAACCTGTGAATTCGAGAGATCTGCGGGAGGGGTATCTTGCGTACCCGATGTTGCTGCTTGTGATGCGTTGGTCTCGTTAGGGTCGGGCCAGACGATCGACTCTGGCGCTGACAGTCCCGAGCGAAGTTTGTAAGCTAAAACGCGAAGGAAGTCGACCTCCGCTCTTAGCTTGTTCAGTTCGTTGTTGGTCTGCTGGCGGTTGGCGTTGTTTGCGCGAAGCGACTCATTGACGCGGGCGAGGGCCATGATCGACAGAATGATCGGGGCGAGCACCAAAGCCGCAACCAGCAGGATGGCGAGCTCTTCCATCGTTCGAGTATGAACCTCGAAGGGAGCTCCCGCAAGGGGTGGAGCCTAGGCCTCGGCCTCGGAAGCGCGCCAGAGATACCATGAGGCGGCAGAGCGCCACGGAGCCCAAAGTCGACCTTTGCGTTCCATCGTCGTGGGTGATGGCATCGTTCGCATCCCGTACGCACGCATGAATCCCTTCTTGAGACCAAAGTCACCAAGAGAGAGGACGTCGGGGCGTCCGAGGCGGAACATGAGGAACATCTCCGCCGTCCATCGGCCAACGCCCTTGACATCGACGAGTGCGTCGATGACTTGGTCATCGGTCATTTGCGAGAGCTTCAACAATGTGGGTAAATCCCCTTCGTTTACCTTGGTTGCGAGGTCGACAAGCGCCTGAGCCTTGGCCGCGGAGACGCCGCAAGCGCGCAGGTCATCGGGCGGGATGAGAAGGAGACTCTTCGCCGATGGGAACTCGTCACCGCCACCACGTTCCGCAACGCGTCGTTTGATGGTCTCGGCGGCAGCGCCAGAAACCTGTTGCGACAGAATCGCCGACGAGAGCGCGCGAAACACGTCATGTCCGTGTTCAATAGTGAGACCGCAGGGGCCGTGTTTCGCGACGAGCCTTCGCATGACCGGGCAGGAAAGCCGCAGCGCCTTGTCGGCGGCCTTTATGTCCCACAGTTCGATGCGCACGTCACCTGTCATGAAGTCATTACTTTAGTGTGAAGGGTGCCCAAGTCTTCGGTACTTGCGACACGGCAGGGTGGTCGGGGTAGTAGTGGCGATCGCCTGTTTTTTGTCCGCTGACACCCAAGCCGAGTCGCGCACCCTTGGCCACGCCATCCGGGAAGAACCGCTTCAGATCGACAGATACTTCGGCCGTCCACCGTTTCGGGTCTTCGATGTGCGCGTAGGCCACGACACCCATTTCCGTTACGTCTTCGAATCCCCTGGGCGTCCCTACGGAGACCACAATCGGTTTGCGAGCACTGTTCTTCGGGCTGAAGCTGATTCGAAATGATCTGGCGTCCGGGAGGCGCGGAGCAACAGCGTTTGCGTCGAGGAAAATGGTGACTTCGTTCTGCCGGACATATCGCTCTGGGATGTCGAAACCGATTTCGAGCCGACCATCGCGGTGCGACACGCGCGCTGTCGCCTTTGATCCAGCGGCTCCGATGATGTCAAGAATCAGGGCGTTTGCGCCTTCAGTCGGGCGCACGTCTCCGTCGAGGAGGATTGTCGAGCAGGCTTTGACCACGATCGGATCCGGAACAGAAAGCGATGATTCGAGCCATTCGAGAAGGGCGGTCTCGAAAGTCGGAGCCTTGCCAAAGATGCCGGTGCCACCGGCGGCCGAAACCGCAGGGTGGGTGATTGCGAGGTCGTGACCCAATGCGTCGCGCCACGGAATCACGACGCGTTCCATCTCGTCCGTCGCGCCGGTGAGAAAGACCGCCATCTTGCGCAGTCCTTTGGCTATGCTGACGGCGCCCAATCCGCGATCGTCCGCCGGGGGAGAAAGTAAGACCAGAGCCTTCGGGTGGTCGGGGTGACTCGAAGCATGCGAGAGCGCGACTAACGCCCCTGTCCCCGCTCCAAAGACCGCTAGGCGCGACATCGGGATGCCCTGTTTGACGAGGTACTCGCACGCAGCCTCAACGTCGGCCGTGACACCCGCCCAACTCTGCGGCGAGTTCAAGATCACGGGCGAGCCGTCGGCGGCCTTCATTGAGTCGCCGTGCCCCCTTGGATCCACCGCCAAGACCGCAAAGCCACTCTTGACCAGTTTTGGAACGGCCAACTCGAAGGAGTACCGCGATCCGCCAATGCTCGGGACGAGGACGACCCCGCCTTTGGTGGTATCAAGTCCGGACTTGGTAAATGTTCCAACGAGTGGTTGGCCGTCGGCAGCAACGAGTGCCACTTTCGCGACTTTGCCGATTTGAGCGAAGCTCGGGCTAGCGATCAGCATGGCAACGGCCGTTATGGCGATTCCAAATGCGACGCGCTCCCGTGTGGCAGTCAGCAACTTCTGAAGCCACAACCGACTAAGGCTTGCCATCATGGGGGAATGGTAGCGTTTTTCGCACGTTGACGCGGTGGGTTCCAGCAGATCGCGACAAAGAAACCAGGCTCGGGGCGCGTTTTGGCGGGGGTGGCGCGATTGCTAGTTTTTCCTCCCGAAGGGCGAACCGTCCTTTGGCCCATCCGGAGACTCTCATGCGCCGCGCCGTTATCACTCACGCCTTCCGGACCCCAATAGGAAAGTTCCTGGGTCAGTGGTCTGAGCATTCGGCCGTAGACCTTGGGACGTCGGTCGTTAATGGGCTCTTGAGTCGCGCCGGCGTTCCAGCAGCCGAAGTTCAGATGGCGATTCTTGGGTGCGCACGACAAGCAGGTCTAGGGCCCAATCCCGCGCGCCAAGTTTCGATCCGAGCAGGCATACCCGATACAAGTCCAGCGTGGACCATCAACCTCGCCTGTGGCTCGGGGCTCTGGGCCATGGTCCAAGCTGCACAGACCATCGCACTCGGCGAAGCCGATGTCATTGTTGCTGGTGGCATGGAGAACATGACGCGGGTGCCGTTCCTCCTGCCGCAGTTGCGCAAGGGCTATCGCCTAGGCCACGCGCCTGTGGTCGATGCCATGTACCAGGACGGATTCCATTGCCCGTTGGCGGATCAACCGATGGGCGCCACTGCCGACACTCTCGCTCGTCAATATGGGATCAGTCGTGAGGAGCAAGATCTCCTCGCTTGCCGATCACATCAGCGATACGAAGTCGCGAAGAATCGTCAGGCGTTTGCGGACGAAATCTTGCCGATTTCGGTCAAGTCCAAGTCGGGCATGATCGAAATTTCTACCGATGAACATCCGCGCGTCGGGGCTACGCTTTCCGACTTCTCCAAGTTGCCGCCGCATTTTGACCCGAAGAATGGCTTCGTGACCGCGGGGAGTGCATCAGGAATTGCTGATGGAGCCGCCGCGATGTTGGTCATGAGCGAAGACGCGGCAAGGGCACGCGGCCTGACGCCTTTGGCGACGATCGAAGGACACGCGATTTCCGGTGTCGACCCGAAGGTGATGGGACTCGGTCCCGTCCCGTCGACGCGCGCACTCGCAAAGCGCGTCGGGCGTGACATCGCCGCCTACGATCTTGTCGAACTAAACGAGGCGTTCGCGGCTCAAGTGATCGCGTGCGACCGCGAGCTTCATGTTGACCCGGAGCGCCTCAATGTGAACGGCGGTTCAATTGCGATGGGGCACCCGATCGGTTGCAGCGGCGCCCGGATTGTTACGACATTACTTCATGAATTACGCCGCCGCGATGCCAAGCTCGGGCTCGCGACACTGTGCATTTCCGGGGGGCAAGGCATTGCCGTGTCATTCGTTCGATCCTGATCTATTTACGTAGGGCACCATGATGAACTTTCGCTCGATTCACATCGTTACGATCGCGCTACTCCTTGCGACCATCGTGTCTGCGCAGGACGTGGGGTCGAAGCGTGGCGTATCTGCAGTCATTGCTTCGTCGCTCAATTCGGTCGCGGATTTCGAGCCGGTCCGGCTCCAATTGACCATTTCGAACGATTCGATGAAGCCATCGATTTCGTTTCGACGGAGCGATCTGATGCGCGAAAAGTGCGTTATTGCGGCAGGGCCGGATCGCAAAGGAAAGTGGACGGCAGGATCGAAGCCCGAGATCGACTTCGATATCACATTGACGCCGGGAGAGTCCTTCTCGACAACGATGGACGTCAAGGTGCCCGGAGGCATCGCGCCCGACGGAGCGCCTGCGATGTTGCAGTGGGTCGGGGTTGCTGCACTCGCCGGAGTTCGTTCGAACGAGATTCCCGTCAACCTGCGCAAGTCGACGAATCCAATTGCGACGATCGAGACTACTGAGGGTTTTATCGTCTTGGAGCTGCTTCCAGAACGTGCGCCGAATCACGTCGTCAATTTCATGACTCTCGCCGAAAAAGGGTTCTACGACGGGCTCAAATGGCACCGAATCGTGCGCGACTTTGTTGTTCAAACGGGTTGCCCGAAAGGTGACGGAACCGGCGATCCCGGCTACCGCATTCCTGCAGAATTCAACGCGCTTCCCTTTACCAAGGGCGTCGTTGGGATGGCCCGAGGCGGAGACAAGGACTCGGGTGGATCGCAGTGGTTCATCTGCGTCGCCGATGCCCGCTCGCTTGACAACGAATACACAGCGTTCGCACGTGTGCTCGAAGGTCAGGCGGTCGCGGATCGCATCTCAATGCTCCCGCAGAAGGGCGGTTCCGAAGAGCCCGCCGTGGATGCTCGTGTGAAGCGCGTATCTGTTTCGCCACCGCCCGAGTGGGTGCGTCCGCCCCTTCGAAGAGTCGGAGATCCGGAATCACGTCCTGCGGAGTCAAAGCCCGCGAAGGAGAACGGCAAGTGACCTATCAGAATCTGCTCGTCGCATCCGAAGCCGGGGTCACGACGATCTCGATCAACCGACCAACGAAGCTCAACGCCCTCGACCGGGCGACGCTTGTCGAACTGAATGCGCTCATGACCGCACTTCACGCGGATCCGTCGGTCGGAGCGGTGATCGTGACGGGTGCCGAAACCGGCAAGCGCCCGGCATTTGTTGCAGGAGCGGACATCGCCGCGATGAAGGAGATGTCGGCGGTCGAACTGCGCGAATTCGCGCGACTTGGACAAGCGACTTTCGACCTCATTGAGAATGCGCCATTTCCAGTCATCGCGGCCGTGAACGGATTTGCGCTAGGCGGAGGCTGCGAGCTTTCGATGGCATGCCATCTGCGCATTGCATCGGCTGACGCGCTTTTCGGACAACCCGAGATCAACCTTGGGATTATCCCAGGATTTGCCGGTAGCCAACGCCTGCCTAGGCTCGTGGGTCGCGCCAAAGCAGTTGAGCTCTTGCTAACTGGCGATGCCATCAAGGCCGACGAGGCGCTCCGAATCGGTCTCGTATCGCAGGTTGTTGCACCGACCGACCTGATGACGACCGTTCGCGCGCTTGCATTGAAGTTCGCAGCGAAGGCTCCCGTCGCTCGCAAGTACATCCTAGATTTGGTCGTGCGTGGCGCGTCGATGCCCTTCTCTGATGCAGAGCGAGCAGAGGCCGATCTCTTTGGATTGGTCGGCGCGACTGAGGACGTGCGCGATGGCCTCGCTGCGTTCCTCGACAAGCGAACACCTGTCTGGAAGGGGCGCTAGTCCGGCGCCTTGTGACTGAATCAATCAAGACTTGAGTCCATTAGCTGGACTCCATTCCCGAGGAAATGACATGTCCCGTCCTGAAATCGTGATCGTCGGCGGCAAACGTACCGCTATGGCCGAGTACTGCGGCACGCCTGGATTCGGTCTGTTCAAAGACCTGTCCGCTACCGACCTCGGAGGCCACGCGATTCGCGCGGCACTCGAAGACGCCGGCGTAAGCGCTGCGGCGGTCGATCATGTGGTCATGGGTAATGCCATGCAGACGTCTGTTGATGCCCACTACGGTGGTCGTCACGCGGCGCTTAAGGCTGGCCTTCCGGTCGAGACTCCGGCTTTGACCGTGAATCGCATCTGTGGCTCGGGCATTCAGTCGGTCATCAACGCAGCTCACCTCCTCTTGCTTGGTGAAGCAGAGATGACAGTTGCCGGTGGCATGGAAAACATGTCGCAGGCGCCGTTCTGCATCTACGGCAATGAAATGCGGGTTGGGATCCGATTCGGTGTGCAGCCGAAAATGACGGACTACTTGTTCCAAGGGCTGCATGATCCGTTTTGCAACTCATTCATGGCTCAGACCGCCGAGAAGGGCGCGCGCGAGCACGGAGTGACCCGATCCGATGGCGATGCCTTCGCGTATCGCAGCCACCAACTTGGCGCAAAAGCGGTTGCAGCGGGTCGGTTCGATCGTGAGATCGTTGCGGTCAAAGTCAAGCAGGGCCGTAATGAGATCTCGGTAACGAAGGACGATCACATCAAGCCCGAGACCACGGCCGAAGGTCTTGCGAAGCTCCGCCCAGCCTTCGGCGAAGATGGCCTGGTTACCGCCGGCAACGCGTCGGGCATCGTCGACGGCGCAGCGGCGTTGGTCGTGACGACTCGCGAGAAAGCCGCAGCACTTGGACTCAAGGTCCGCGCGCGAATCACAGGCTGGCATGTATCAGGCTTGCGGCCTGACGTCATGGCTTTGGGCCCGATTCCGTCGACGCAGGGATTGCTCAAGAAGATGGGTCTTACGGTCAAGGATGTCGATCTATTTGAGATCAACGAGGCCTTCGCCCCGCAGGTTGTCGCGTGTCAGAAGGCGCTCGGCATCGACATGGATTGTCTGAACGTCAACGGAGGCGCGGTTGCGCTAGGGCATCCGCTCGGTGCATCCGGAACCCGACTCTTGTTGACGTTGGTCCATGAGCTCGAGATTCGTGGACTCAAGCGTGGCGTTGCGACGGCGTGTATCGGTGGTGGCCAAGGCATCGCGATGATGGTGGAGCGTTAAGTCATGGGGGCATCGCAGGACTTTCGCCTGACTCCGGGCAAGCGCGTTCTCTTCTTGACAAAGGATCCGGAGAAGATTCGTCTCCAACTTCAGGGCAAACTGAGCCTCTACATGAAGGACTTGACCGTCGACGATCTCCTCGACGATGTCAATACCGACGCCATGACACCGAATTGGGTGTGCTTTGATTGGAAGCCATCCGAAATCGCCAAGAACGCGTACGCGGGCCTCGTGGTCAATGGCGAGCGTCTCTTCGCTGAGCGCGCCCTCATGGACGGAAACTTTGAAGTCATCGTCTCCGGTCGCCGCAAGGGTACGGGGTCGTCGCGTGAGACGGCCGCGCAGTGCGAGAAGTGGTCGGGTATCAAGCTTGCTGTCGCCGAGTCGTTTGCTCCGATCCACGCTCGCAACAACATCAACTTGGGCACCCTTATGGGTACCTATGCCATGGTCGAGCGTCTACAAAAGGGCGAATCGGTCTCGCTTGACGAGTTTCTTAGCGGGCACGATCCCGTTACGCAGGAAATCATCCGCCACGGAGGTCTGTTCCCGTTCTCTGGGGCACTCGAACGTGGCGAAGTTGCGCCGCCGAAGCGCCACACGCCGAAGCGCCCGATGACCATGGGGGAGAAGATGTTGGCGTCGCATCTTCTTCCTGGGTCGGGTTCGGACTACGTCGCCCCCGGGGATGCTGTGATGGTGCGAGTGGATGCGGGGTATTCGCACGAATACACCACAGCTCAGGTGCACGCGTTTCTCGCAGAGGAGTATGGTGTTGACTATCGTCTCGCCGACCCTTCCAACTTCGCCGTGTTCGAAGACCATCTGATCTATGCCACGGGCGTGCCGGCGATGGCCCCGTTCGCGAAGAAGATCGAGCGTCTCCGCGAAATGCAGCGCGAGTTTCAGAAGCATACGGGTGTTCGTGACTACTCGGCGAAGGATGGTAAGAGTCCTGGAATCTGCCATCAGGTTGCTCGCGAGGAGTTCCTCCTCCCGGGCCAGCTGGTTCAGGCCACCGATAGCCACACCTGCATGGGTGGCGGGTCCAACGCGCTGGCCTACGGTGTGGGTGCGACGGAATACGCAGCCTTGGTGAAGTCGGGGTTGACGCTGGCGACGTGTGCCGAGTCGATCCGCTTCAATCTCGTGGGGACGTTACACCCAAGCGTGACAGCGAAGGACGTGATGCTCTACATCCTGCTGCACTACGCCAAGCCGCAGGAGACACTCGACCGCTACATGGAATTCGGTGGGCCTGGTCTCGCGTCGCTTTCGATGGACGAGCGTGCCACGCTCGCCAACATGGCAACCGAATGTGTGGCGAAGTCGGGAATCTGCGAAGGGGACGAGTCGACCGTCGATTGGATCGCGGAGCGCCGTCCCGATCTCACACGTGACGCCATCCGATCGAAGATCGTCAATCCCGACCCTGATGCGGTTTACGGCGGCGGCGTCTACACAATCGACCTATCGGTGATCCAGCCGATGGTGGCGACCCCAGGGGATCCCGACCATGGAGTCCCGTCGGATCCGACCAATGGGGCGAATGTGTCCGACATCGGGCAAGTTCGCATTGATATCGCCTACGCTGGTTCCTGTACGGCAGGCAAGGAGGTCGACCAAGACCTCTACGCAGCAGTGCTCGGCGAAGCGGTACGCGCCGGCCGAAAGATCCACGAGGGCGTCGAGTTCTTCATCCAATTCGGTTCGAAGAATGTGGAGGAGTACTGTCGTAAGAAGGGCTACCTTGAGATCTACGAGCAGGTTGGAGCGAAAGTAGTTCCACCTGGGTGCGGTGCCTGTATTGGCTGTGGCCCAGGCGTATCGTCCAAATCGACCCAGACGTCGGTTTCTGCGATCAACCGCAACTTCCGTGGCCGCAGCGGGCCAGGGCGCCTCTACCTCGCATCGCCGCTGACAGTTGCTGCATCCGCAGTTACCGGCGTCATCAGTTCATATCGTGAAGGGATGTTCCTAGGGGCTAAGTAGCCAGCAGGAACAGCGAAAAATCTCGATTGGAAACGCTGCACAACGGATGGCCGCAAGGTCTTCCGTTGTGTCATTTAGAAACTCGATTTCTTCGATGGAAGATCTCTTGGAGATTTGACTGCTCGGGGATAACCTTGGAGCCTCAAAAGAGGACTTGGGCTTCGGTTCGTCGCCACCCCTGCCGCGTAGGCGAATCAAGCCCCTGCAAGACGCATGATGGACGTTAGGTTTGAGTGCGTGTTCGAAGGAAAACGCCTCTACGTCGTCGTCGCACCGGATGGCGAACAGGTCCTGTTTACAGGCACTGTTCCCCAATGCCGTCGCTTCATCGAGGTCTATCGGGAGAAGGTTGAGCGAGCGCGCATGCGCGATCGCAAGGGCAACCGTTCGTTCCAAACGATCTCGTGACACGTGCGGCCACCGCTCCCGTTCGCACCACCGTCATGGCGGCGCTCGGGGGGGTGCTCGAGTACTTCGACTTCGTTCTTTTCGCGCTTCTCGCGCAACCTCTTGGCGACGCCTTCTTCCCCGGGGAGGCAACGCCCCAGATCCGACTGATCAAAGCATTCGGGTTGTTCGCGGCCGGGTATCTGGCCCGACCGTTCGGCGGGCTCTTCTTTTCACACCGAGCCGATAGGGAAGGGCGCAAGGGCGTCTTCGCCCAAACGGTGGCGCTGATGGCGCTCACATCTGCCGCCATTGCCATCCTGCCCGGCTACGCGACGCTTGGCATTGCGGCTCCAGCCTTACTTCTAGTGCTCCGGATTCTCCAAGGCCTCGCGTTTGGGGGCGAGCTTCCTGGCGCGATGTGTTTCTTGGCGGAGCAGATCCCCGCGTCACACCGCTGTTTCGCGCTCGGAATCCTCATTGCCGCCGTCAATGCTGGCAACCTGCTGGCGCATGGAGTCATTCTCGTTGTGAGCTCCACGATGTCGCCGAGCGCATTTCACGATTTCGGATGGCGCATTCCATTCGTTGTTGGTGCATTCGGGGGGCTCTTCTCGATTGTCATTCGCAATCACATGTCCGAGACTGCGGTATTCGAGAAGATGAAGGCCGAACGCCGCATCGTAAAAGTTCCCGTGGCCACTCTCCTTCGTGAACACGCGCCGACCGTCGCCCACATGATGGCGCTAGTTGCTGTCCACGCTGCTGTAATCTCGTTGTTTGTTCTCACGTTGCCGAGCCTGCTTCCGTTGTTCACGAAACTGAGCGCCGATGAGTCGCGTACGTTGGCCACATGGGTCACCGCAGTGAGTCTTCCGTGCTATCTGCTCGGAGGATTTCTTGCCGATCGGCTTGGACGTCGTACCACGGTCATCACGACTCTCTGTGGGACGATCTGCGTTGCGGTCCCAGCATTTCTTCTGATGTCAAGCGGGCACGAATTGCTCGGCAGCATCGTTGGGGTCGTGCCACCATGTTTGTTTGTCGGCGCCTATCTTGCTGGCATGGTGGACGCGTTTCCCGCAACTGTGCGAACATCCGGAATCGGGCTCTCCTACAACATCGGGTATGCGATTGTCGGTGGAGGAATCCCCTCGTTGGTCACCTGGGTGATTCAACAGGGTGCACCGAGTTGGACTCTTGGCGTCGTTTTTGGCGGCATTGCTCTCCTTGCATTGATCGTCGAAGTTGTCGCCCCACGGCCTTCGTACGCGGCCTAGAATCTGGCCGGCCGGTTGGCCTTTTTTTGTCATGGCAGCGGCGCTCACTCGCCCCCTGAGACTGTGGATTATGTCCCGGCACGACGCTTTGAGGCAGCGAGGTGGCTGATCACCGCCTGAGAGGAATCCTCTCAATATCGGTTGTCGTTGCAAGGTGATTACGAAACGACCACGGTGAAAAGACTGATTTAACTAGCCACGGTGATGACTGTTTGCAGTCTTTCTTTGTCCATCGAAGTGCTTTGCTTGACACCTGCGAGGTTGACACTAGATTCGGACTCGTCACAGGAAGGGGCATCCGTGGAAGAGACTTGGATTGACATTCCTCTCGATCGTCTGCAGGGCCGAGACCCGGAAGCGTGGAGCGCGTTCGCCGACGCCGCTCGAACGATGCTGGCCACGTTCCTTCGAAAGCTCCGAGTCGACTATCACCAAAGCGAGGAGATCATTCAGGATTGCCTCCTTGTTGCTTACTCTCACCTAGGGACTCTGCGCGACCCCGCCCGCCTTGGAACTTGGCTCCGCGCCGTGGCTCGCAATCGCTTCCTCTCGTCGCTGCGGCGCGAGAGGGTTCGCCAGGTGTCCCTCGACAATGCGAGTGAGGTCTCCATCACTGATCCTCCTGTGGACGAAGGGCTTCCAGGGCTTTTGCGAAGCGAGGTCATACGGCTATCCGCGTCGAAACGGCGAATCGTCGAACTCAGACTTCTTGACGGCTTCTCACCGACTGAGGTTGAGCAATTGACGGGCGTGTCGAGGGACCGCCAGCGTCGCCAGCTCTACAAAGCTCTCACGGAACTGAGGGGGCGACTCGTGTGCGTCGAGCAAGACCGTGTCGCGCTTCGCTAGGGCTCCTCGGAGATCAAATTGGCCAAGATCCTACTGATGTTGTTGGCGCTCGTCGCACTTCCCAACGTTGCGCTTGGGCAAAGTCACCCGAACGCCGCGCTCGACGTTGCGTTGAAGCGCATCGAGCTTGCAAAGCGCAAGTTTGGGCATGAACAGCTGAATGCGTTCGCCGAAGCACTAGCTGCATTGGATGATGTCGTGGCGAGGTTCCCGAGTGCGCGCTCGGTGAAGTCTCGCGCCCTTTTGGAGAAAGGTCGCCTCATGCGGAAGCTCGGAGATCACTCGGGCGCCGAGGCCGCTTGGCAAAGCGCGGCAGAAATTGTCACGGAGGCTCGGGGGGCGACGGACGCCCTCCTGGAACTCGCGTCGATGCACCGGCGAAACCGCAAGGTTCTGGAAGCCCAAAATGCTCTTGAGACCATCATCGGCAAGTTCGCATCCGAGAGTCGAAACCACGCGGAGGCCTTGCTGCGGCTCGCCTCGCTTCATCGTTCTGAGAAGCGCCCGGATGCCTGTGAAGCGACTTTGATGAAGTGCCTCGCGGAACATCTCGACCTGCGGACGGTGGCCCTCGATGCCCTAGATCGCCTCGTAGCTCTCAAACTCGATCAAGGGCAGGGAGTCGAAGCGGCGAACGTGTTTCGGCGGATCGCCGAGGAATTGAAACTCCGATTTCGCGAGGGGCGCGATGCGTCGCGCGTGGCGCTTCAATTAGACCTCATTCGAGTGCGGCTGAAGTCCCTTGCGCCGAGCGAGGGTCGCTTGTGAACTCGGGCTTATGCGTCGTCGGGATCGCGATGTGCGCCTCCGTCGTCCTTGCATGGCCGAGCATGCGCCCTCTTGTGCAACCGGTCATGGGGATCGCACCGGCGGAACTCGCATCGCCGTGGGAGGGCGCGTTGGCACGCGACATGTCATTTGAGGGCAGAAATTCACCGCGTGGCCGCCTGCTGGTCAAAAGCATACAGCAGCTGCTTCACGGTGGCACTGAATCGACCGAGGAGGCAGTCGATGCCCTCGCCGAGTGCATCGGCGAAGAATCTGACGAGATCGCTTGGCGTGCCGCTTCGTCGTTGGCTGAAGCCCTGATGGGGCGCCGCACGAGCACGCCACGTCTCGTGTCCAACGCGCTTGTGAAAGGACTTTGTATTCGTCCAAGTCGTGTGCCCGAAAGCGAACGCGAGCTACTTGCGGCGTGGGAACCACTACTTCACGAAGCACTTGGAGCCGGCACCCGATGGGAACGTGGATCTCCGTAGCTGCTTCGTGCCGAAGGTCAGTTTCGCTCCCTCGAACTTTGGCAAGGGTGCAAGCGCGTGACGCCCAAGACGTTCAGAACAAGTTGGTGGCTGGGTCGAGCGCATCAACGCGGGCGATATAGGCCTTCTTGTTGAACTTGCGCCCGGTGCTTGCGTAGGACATGAAGCGAACCATGCCGAAGATCGGACGGGCGGGCGCCCAAGGGCGATCGTGGAGGCCACCGATGGCCCATGCGATCCCAGTGAATCCGTTAGGGTCACGACCATCAATTTCGAACGCATCATTCATCGCCAAAGCGATGTCGAACGCAGCTTCGGGCGTCTTAGACCATTCGAGGATCTTCTTTGCCCAGTACATGCGGATGTAGCCATGCATGTGCCCTGAAAGCACCATTTCGCGTTGCGCCGCATTCCACAGGTCGTCATGTGTTCCTGCGTTGCGCAGTTGCTCGGCGTCATAGAGGTATGGACGAACATCGTTGCGGTGCGCATCCAACGACTTCAGTGCCCAGGTGGGACACCCCCCGAGCTCGTCGTACCGGGGCTGGTGAAGAACGTAGTTGTAGGCGAGTTCCCTGCGCACGAGGAACTCTTCAAGGAACGCGTCGCGGTCGGCAATGGGAACGTCGGCCTTGTTGACCGCGCAGGCGACTTCGCGGGGCCCGAGGTGACCGAAGTGCAGCCACGGTGAAAGGCGGCTAGTGACTGGAAGGTCCGGGTGGTTTCGATTCTCGGCGTAGCCATGGAGGCGATGCTTCACGAACTCCAACAACGCCGCGCGCGCAGAGCGAGGACCCGATGCGAATGTGGAAACTGGGCCAACCGACCGATCCACCCGCCATGACCCCGGGACCTTAAGCGTTGTTGGGTCTTCGCCACGAAGAGGCGCCACGCACTTGATTTTCGCCCGGACATCAGGACTTCGAACCAAGTGCGACTCAGAGAGCCGGTGATACTTGGGGCGCAAGGTTCGTGCAGCAAACTCCTGCTTTGCGAACAGCATGGGCGGGATGAGACACTCTGTTTCGACCGTTACCACGGGCATCGCCGCCCTTGAAGCCACCGACCGTCGCCAGCTCTCCGGATCGCGAAGGGGATTCTCATCGCCGACGATGACCGCCGCGCCGGCTTCTTTTGCAAACAGAGCCACGTGGTGATCCGGGAACGGCCGAACAACGAGGCGCACGTTGCGTTGCTCCAAGTCGGCGGCGAGCTCTGGAATGCCCGCGAATAGGAACTCATAGGCTCGGAGCGTCGCACGCGGATAGCGGGGCATAAGGCCCAGAAAGGCCACGACGGGAAGCCCGAGGCGATTGCCGAGGGCAATGGCCATATCGAGTGCCGGGTTGTCGCGACCGCGCTGTGCTCGTTGGATCCACAAGAGCACGCAGCGTGCATCGCTGGGTGAAGGCCCGGCCCTTCGGATCGTGGTGCGAGAATCTGCCACCAAGTCGCGATACCTAGGATCCACGTCTTCGGGGCCGAGACTCGGTAACGGGATGGCCATAGCTAGACCGTAGCCTCGCGCTGGGCTACCGTCTAGATGTTGGCCGCATTACAGTTGGACAAGCATGGCGGATGATTCGGGTTTTGCGGCGTCGGAATTCTCGGTCGGGGAGATCGCAGCCCGGACCGGCTTACGTCCTGCGACCCTACGCGTATGGGAGCGTCGCTACGGTTTCCCAGTACCTATCCGCAAACCATCGGGACATAGGGTCTACTCAGAAACCGATCTCGTGCGCCTGACTCTGATCGTGCGAGCCATGCGGCTCGGGCTGCGCGCCGGCGATGTCGTTAGAAGACCCGAGGACGAGCTCGTGCGGATGGTTAGTTCAGCCGACGCCTCCGCAAACCTTGAGGGCGGGCCAAGCTTGGTCGATCTCGTCAACTGCGTGGCCGCCCTCGACTCGGGGCGGCTCCAAGTGCTACTTGCCGACCAGCTCGAAGCGCTTGGGCCATCTCGCTTCGCCATCGAATGCCTAGGACCCCTTCTTGCTCAAATCGGCGAGCTTTGGGCTCGAGGTGCGATCGCGGTCCACCAAGAGCACATGGCCTCGGAGATCATTCAGGATGTCTCACGGGGTGTCTTTCGGCGATACGTCTCAAATGAAGGGCCACTGGTGTTGCTGACGACCCTTCCAGGCGAACAACATGCGCTTGGTATCACGATCGCGGGTCTCATCTGCGTCGATCGGGGGTTTCGTGTATTGGTGCTCGGTCGCGAAACGCCTCCCAACGAGATCGTCGAAGCCACGCGGCTGTCAGGCGCTCGAGTGGTTGGTCTTTCGGTCAGCGAAGCGACCGGACGGCCTGAGACGACAGCGTGCATTAAGGCGCTGCGAGCGACCCTGCCCGGCGAAGTTGAGCTCATGTTGGGGGGTAGTGGAAGCCTTCATACCCGTCGCGGCCTTTCTGGTGTCCATTACGTCCATCGTCCGGACTCGTTGGCAAGAGTTCTCGACTTGCTCGTCGAACGTTGCGGGTTTCGCGGTTAAGATCGCTCAGAACTCAGGGGGAAAAGTATGTTCCGAAGCATGATCGCATTCGGGGCGGTTCTCGTCGCAGTCGTTGCGGCGCAGGACACGGGCCCGGGGACACCGGTTCTACAAGATGCGCCGGCATCCCGTCCAACGCAGCTCACGTCTCCCGAATTGACGTCGCTTCCGAAGGGGATTCGACGCTCGGTGCCGTCCGTTGGTGGCGGCATAGCACGAGAGTATCCCGGTGACTTTGGGATTCGCGAGAACAAGCTCGTCTTGTTCACTGAAGACTTTGACTCGGATCAAGGTCTGAAATCGTGGACTGATCGCAAGGGGCAGGTTGGGGTCGTCGTCGGCGGCAACAACGACACAAAGTGCGCCGAGATCACCGCATCCCTTGCGAACGGCAAGGCATCGAGTGGTCACCTCTTCAAGCGACTGCCTTATGGCGAGGACGAAGTGTTCTGCCGCTTCTATGTCAACTTCAAGAGCCCTCACGACTATGTAGGCCATCTGGTTTCGCTGACTGGCGATGTGCCGGCAGAGCCGGTTCCATTCCGTGGCGACGGCATTTGTCCCGACGGCAACGTGCGATTCATGACCTCGGTTGAGCCATTTGGTCACGCAGGTGCATTTCCCCCACCCGGTGCTTGGCGACTTCTGTCCTACTGGTGCGAGATGGAAATGGATCGCATCGACAATAAGTATTGGGGCAACGGATGTGGTGCGAAAGCGCCGGTGGTCGCCACGCAAGATACATGGACATGCGTCGAGTTCATGGTGCGCATGAACAGCAGTCCTTTGGAACGTGACGGCATCCAAGCCTATTGGGTCGACGGGAAACTCGTCGCCGGGTTCGAGGGCTTCCGCTGGCGAACCGCGCGCAATTTGCAGGTGAACGGCGTGTGGCTTAATTACTTCATGAGCGCCGTCGCTGCTTCACGTCAGGGTTCCAAGCAGCCGCTTGAAACCTCGACGGTCCGTTTCGACGATGTTGTCGTCGCAAAGGCCTACATCGGTCCCAAAGTAAAGGGGACTCGCAAGCCGTTGGAGAAAGAGCCCCCCGAAGAGCCGACGCCACCCACGCCAAGTCGCTAGGACCTACGGGCGGATGATCTCGCCTTCAGCGGCGATGCGTCCGCCTCGCGACTGGACGGAAGCGAGTGCGGCCGTTGAGCCCTGTGCCAGCGGATTCGTGTGATTGAGGTGGGTGAAGACGACTTTCTTGCGCTCTGCCTCGGGCCAAGTCGCCATGAGGGTCAGAGTTTCGTCGACGAACGGGTGAGGGATATCTCGCATCGCCCGCCCAGGAATTTCGCCATCGGCGAAGAACGTCCCGTCCAGCAATGCAATGTCGACCTTCGCGACTTCGTCTCGAAGGTTCCGGTCCCATCGTTCCCATTTGTCAATGTCGGGAATGTAGAGGGCGCGATGTTTGCCGAGCGCGACCACGAATCCGAACGTTTCAGAAAATTCGTCGCGGTGCGGTACGGTGATCGGCGTGACTGATACGGATTCCGAGAGACGGACGTCGCTGCCCGGGTTGAGTGGACGCACATCGATATGTCGTGCCTCAATCAGGAGTTTCCATGGCTCCTGATCGCGAAGAAACATGCCCATGCGTGGCCCAGCGAAAACGGGGACATCGCGCGATGCCATCGCTTCGCGGCCGAACTGGAGAAGTCCGGCGACATGCCCCATGTGCGCGTGGGTAAGGAAGATGCCGTCGACCAGTGGGTCGCGGCCTCCGGCGGTCGACCGGGCAGCCGGGTGGGCGCGGATTAGCGATTCTTGTTCCCGAATATCGGGTGTCGCGTCAATAAGCCAGCGCGTTTTTGCAATCGGGTCGACGATCAATAGCGAAGCCACGAGTCTTCGCCGGCGAGGATCCGTGCGAGCCGCCTCACAGCACGCGCGCTGACATCCAAGGTGGGGAAGGCCGCCGTCTTGGGCGGTCCCGAGTACAACGAGGTACGGCGACGCGGCCCTCTGGACGGCGCTGTCGGTTGCGCAACCAGCAAGGGCCGCGAGCGCGATGACCGCGATGGTCCATACGCTGTCACGCATGGGGAAACACGAGCGTGATGGGCGAATCGATGTCGGCATGGAGGCTTCGATGCACAGGGCAGCCATGCGCAGCGGCTTCCAAGGCCTTCACATCGTCATCAGAAAGTCGGCGGTCAAAGGTAATCGTGACGGGGAGTCGCGCAATTCGTCGAGGTGGCTCCGACGTCATGTGCTTTTCAACGTGAACGCGAATGCCGCGGAGGTCGATGCCCCGTCGCTCGGCCACCATCGCCATGATGGTCACGACGCACGTCCCTAGAGCCGTGGCAAAAAGATCCGTGGGTGAGAACTTCGATCCATCGCCACCGTTGTCTTTAGGTGGTGTGGTTTCAACTACGGCCCCACTTGGACCGTGGGTTGCGCGGCAGCCGAGGCCACCGAGGTAGGAAACGTTGATTTCGACGGCCATAAAGTGATCTCCCGAGAGTGGTGTGTGAAGGTCAGCGATCAAGTGCCATGCGGCAGGCTCTACGAACTAACTCGTCACGATCAAAGCGTGACGTGTGATCCAGTGCTTTCTTGGCCGCGTCAGTGAGGTGCATTGCACCTAGAGCGCGTGCGGCCTCGTGTCGTACCGTCCATACGGTGTCCGTGAGGCACGCGGCAATTGCATCGCTCGCATCTGAGCCGAGCAAGCGCAATGCTCGTAGCGCCTGATGGCGCACACCAGCATCCGTGTCTTGCAAGCGACCCACGATGGAGTTGGTCATGCCTGCCGCGCCATGGCCGGCGGCGATCAGGGCAGATAGCGCGCAGTAGCGAACATCGGCGGATGGGTTGCCAAGCAGTGGTGCGGCGGCGAGGGCACCATCCGCGCCGAGCGCACCGAGTGCCGTGATGGCCTTCGACCGCTCTGCAGCATTCTGCGCTGAGAGCTTTTTGGCCCACGCCTGCGCTTCGGCGGAAGCCTCAGGCTGTAGATCATCTAGAAGAACCAACGTTATTTCGACCGGACGTGTTTCAGGTGCTTTTGGTGGCATGGGCAGCCCGGGTGTCGGCATTTTCGCTATCCGAACCGGAGACCGCCTCGTTTCGGTCGGCGCGGGTCTCGTCGCAGTCGCGGAGGGGGGCGTGACCTCTATCGTGCGCGCGCGGCCGGCCGTGCCTTCGTTCGAAACGATGGTCAATTCGACAAGCTCAGTGCTCGTTGTCGCCACCGTGGGCGTGGGTTCGCTGGCGCACGCGCCGAGCATCGCCAAGACGACAGAATAAGCGGCAATCTGGGAACGCATGGAAGGCTCCATCCCTCGGTCGAGGGCAATGATGGAGTCTAGCCTCTCAGCGCGAGAGTTTCGCGGCGCAGGGTTGCTAAGGTGGGCCATGCCGAATTATGTCCTAGGTGATCCGCCCGAATGGGCGCGCATTCGTGAGTGTCGCGGAGGCGTCTGTTCGTTTCGTGGTCGATCAGGGACGACGCCCGCTGACTGGGTGTTGATCGAGGCGCTGCCGATCAAGTCTCCAGGGCGGGTGCTCGTGGGACTAGACCATGCAGGGGTGGCATACATGGCTGCGTCGGCGCTCTGGGGCTCCAACGTCGCAACATGGTGGCACTACGATGCCTACGCCGCGGCAGCCGTACGCAACGAGGTCGAAGCCAACGGAGTCAACACCGCAGGACTCGTGATTGGGGAAGACGTACCGGGCTTCGTTCCACAAGGAGAGAGCCTCCTCGTCACCGGGCGGGGCGCAGCCGGCGATGCTCTCTCTCCCGAGGCAGAACCCTTCGATCTGATCGCGCTTCCGTTTCCGGCCACCGGCGAAGCTCTGCTCACGCGCGAAATCTTGGAGCAAGCCCATGACCGCCTCGTGATGGGTGGTCGGCTCGTTGCAGCAACGGATAAGGACCCCTCTTGGCTCAAGGGCGCAGTTGAAAGCGTGTTCGGCAAGGCGGACGTGTCGGCCGTGGATCGGGGCTCCGCCGTCTGGGCGACTCGCAAGAAAGAACGCACCGCGTGGAAGGATCACTCGCACGTCCTTCAAGTGGACCTGCCTCCGAAGCCCCTCGGCTTTCTGACACGGCCCGGCGTCTTCTCCTACGGACGGCTTGATCGCGGAACCAAGGCCCTCCTCAAGGTTCTCGAGGTTGGCGCAAAAGCCCGCATTCTCGACCTCGGCTGTGGATACGGAGTGATGGGAGCCTTCGCGTTGGCTCGCTCTCCAGGGTCGTCGGCGGTTCTCGTCGACTGCAATGCGCGGGCGGTCGGCGCTGCACGACGCTCGATGGTCGCCAATTCACTCACGGGCGCGACGGTCTTGTTGCGTCGTGATCTCGAGAACATCCCGGGTGGTCCGTTTGATCTCGTGGTTGCAAATCCACCGTACTTCGGTGATTTTCGAATCGCCGACGCGTTTGTTTCCTTCGCGCGTGATCGCATCGCGCCGAACGGCAAGATGTTCCTAGTTGCGAAGGCAGGCGAAGCCCATCGCGAGATCGTGGCGCGAAAATTCGGCGAAGCCCGAACCGAAATGCTCGGCACTGACACGTACTTCGTCATCACTGCTCGCCCATAGGCCGCGTGGTGGCCTCGACGTTCTTCAATGCTCGTGGTTCACTAGCCGCGCGCGCGATCCGTCGTGATGACTTGAGACTTTAACGCGCTGCGACAGCTCTCATATGCTCAGGTGCCGTGCAGCCGTTCTCGAGCGGCAGTGCCCGCGACGAAGCCGCTCGACCACGCCCACTGGAAATTGAATCCGCCGAGGCGCCCTGTCACGTTGACGACTTCACCGCAGGCTAGGAGCCCTGGGACTCGCGTGCTCTCAAGCGTTCGCCGATCCAGCTCGCCGAGCAGGATGCCTCCATCCGTCACTTCGGCCTTGTCGTAACCTCCCGTGCCAATGGCGGGGAGGGGCGAGTGGCATGTCAGCGCATAGATTTTCCGCCACTCGCCTTCGGGGGCGGTAGAAGCGGGCTTGCGTCCATCAACTGTCGCCCGTTCAAGGATGCGACTAACAAGACTCTTAGGTAGGACGCGAGTCAATGTCGTCACGATCGCAGAGGCGCCCGCAAGCGATCGAACATCGGCAAGAAATGTGTCAAACGTCGTCGGAGACGGAGCCTCTGAAGGTGGAACGCAGGCTCCGGGGGCCTTGTCGGAATTTGCAAATTCGGGCCAGGCGCTGGTGGGCCGGGCAAGCGACCAAAAATCTGCCACAACCAGTGGTTTTTCGCTTCGTCTGATTCCGTGGCCGACAGCCCCGCTGATGTCGAGCGCTGCAGGCCCGGTCAGTCCGTCATGGGTGACGAGAACGCTTCCGCAGGCTGATGAAACGGGAGCGTACTTTCGGCCACACCTTTGCTCGATGGATGTCGGTTGGTACTCGACATCAAGCCGCGCGGGAAGCGTAAGTCCGGCGAGTTCTGCGGTCAGTCCACCTGGTGCAAGTCGCACGTTGACAAGCGCAGGTACTTGAGGAGTGACTGTGTGTCCGAGCCGCGCCGCGATTTCGAATCCAGCGCCCATTGATCCGGTCTTCGGGAGACTCCGACCTCCGGTCGCCAAAATGACGGATCGAGCCCTCCACGTACCGCCGCGCGAGTCAATGCGAAAGACCCCGTCCTTCGCGAGCGAGATGTCGGTGACCTCGCACTCATGGTGGATAGATATGCCCGCGGACTCACAGGCACCAATCAACGTGCTAAGTACATCTCGCGCGTCGTCGGATGTGGGAAACACTTTTCCTTGCGGTTCTTCGTAGGTTGAGAGTCCCTTCGATTCAAACCACTCGCGTGTCGACCTGTGGTCAAATGCGCCTAGAACGGACTTGAGCGCTCGGGGGGCGTCGGTCACGAAATCGTCAACCTCGACTCGCGCATTCGTGAGATTGCAGCGCCCTCCGCCTGAAACGAGGATCTTGAGTCCGGGGCGCTTCGTCGCATCGAGAATGCAGATGGATAGTCTAGTTCGGCGCTCATCTCGCAGCGTGTCACTTGGGATTGCGATCGCTTCGCTAGCGGAAAGCGCGGCGAAGAGTCCGGCTGCGCCTGCTCCGACGACTACGATGTCGGCGTCGGAACCGGTGTGGATGCCGGTCATGGGGGACAGCACGCGCGGCGGCGGAATCGGTAGAGCGCGAACGCACCGATGATCGCAACGGTCGCGGCGATCAAGATGGGGAACTGACCTGAGTCAGGGCGGACGATTTTCCCCTGCTTGTCGTAATGTTCTACCCGGATGGTCTGCGTTGAGAGTGCATTGTCTGAACCCTTCGAGACCTTAATCCACATCCGCATGTGATCTGTCGCATCCGCTTCTGGGACCGATATGTAACCACCGCCGAGTCGTGGCGTGGAAAGTATCCCACTCGGCAGCGAGGTCGGAGTACCCCGCGCGTTCTTTGAGCGCCCGGCCTGTTCACTTAGGAATGACTTCGCGGTCGCGGGCGGCATTGCTAGGAGTCGCGTGGCTCCGTAGTGATGAAAAGGGACTTCGGGGGCCGCACCTTCGAGTCGTGTGAAGGTCGATTCGCCGAAATTGAAACCGACTTCCGCAATCCAAACTAAGTCCGTGTCGGGCCATGCATCTGTGGTTGCCGCAAAATCTTGGAGGTCTGTCGTGATGTCGCAGCGGACCTTGCGCCAGCCGGGTACTAGAATATCTCCACCGGGCGGCGAGACCGTGGAGACCAATGTCATGCACAAAAGGAATGCAAGCGTGGGGGTCATCGGGTTCGAGCCTAGCACGGGAAATGGCGAATGACGGCGGATTGTCACCCGAGATGGGCGAGGTCTGAATCACCCATACGAAGTCCCGCAGGGAAGTACTCCTTCCATCGGCGCGTGACGAGATCGGCGGTGGCGGGGTCGCAGAAGAGTTCCGCGGGATAGTGAGGCTTCATGCGAGCATCGAGGACGATTGGGGGCGTCCACGAAGGGTGCAGGCGGGACAGGACGACCTCTCGTCCATAGAGATCAGCGGCGGGTTCAAAGCGAGTGAATGCAGTCCAAAGGAATGAAGCCATCGACTTCGTCGCCCGCGCCGCACTATCGCACACGACGATAAGCGGCCAATTTGCGAATGCGGGTAGGCGCGCAACGCGACTGGCGAAATTGGGATCTTCGGATGCGGATGGCCCTTCTACCGCGAGTGCGCCCCGGCACGCGACCTTCACCGTACGTACTTCGGGCGGAATCGAGCCTTCGAATACTGACGGGAGTGTACGAATTGGATCACCGACACCGAGTAGCACCCCTTTGGAACCTTCGTTGACCTTCGGCCCCGCATAGTCGAGCGTGTCCATCGAGAGGTTGCCAAAGACATAGAGATCGGTTCGAAAGTCGGCGCGCTCGAGAACGTGTTCTAGGACGCACGCCGCGTCGCGAAGATTGACAGGCTTGTCCAACACCAGGAGAAACTTGGTGAGAGAGAGCTGGCCTTCTCCGAGGATGCGGAATGCTGAAGCCATCGCCTCTCGCTTGTAGCGTTGCTTGACGACTGCGGCTGAGAGGGCGTGGTATCCCGTTTCCCCGTATGACCACAAGTCGCAAACTGCAGGCATCACGACGGGGAAGAGCGGCGACAGCAACTCCTGAAGCCAATCACCGATGTAGAAGTCCTCTTGGCGCGGCTTGCCAACGACCGTCGCCGGCAGGAGGGGGTCGTCTCGGTGCCACAGACGATCGCATCGGAATACCGGGTAGTCGTGTTGCAAAGAGTAATAGCCGTAATGGTCGCCAAATGGGCCCTCGGGACGGCGCACATGAGGCGGAACGCGTCCCGACAGAACGAATTCACAGTGGATCGGAAGCGGCAATCGCGAATCGCGGTCACGGGCCACTGGCAGTCGTTCGCCGAGGATCAGCGACGCAAGCAGCATTTCGGGAATGTTCTCGGGCAAAGGCGCAATCGCTGAAACGAGGAGTGCCGGAGGTCCGCCGAGGAAGATGTGGACCGGGAGTTCCTGTCCCATCGCTTCGGCTTCGCCAAGATGAAAGCCGCCGCCCTTGCCGATCTGGACGTGGAAACCGCACTCCTGTTCGTCGAATCGCTGAATGCGGTACATGCCGAGATTTGACCCATGTCCATTCGGAGATTCGGTGTAGACTAAAGGTTGCGTAATGAACGGTCCGCCATCTTCCTTCCAAGTGGTCAAGAGTGGCAGTCGTCCGAGTCTGGGAGGCGAATCGCAATTCTCGAGGACGGGTCCGGCGGATCTCTTGGACAGGCCGACTCGCGCAAGGTCCATGAACAGGTCGCGCTTGCCCCAGAGCTTGCTTATCGACGGGGGAAGGAGCTCGCGAGGAAGAGCAGCCACCTCGCCAATGATCTCTCTAGCGCGGCTGCCGAAGGCGAGTTCGACGCGATCACGTGTTCCGAGGAGGTTCGTGACCGTTGACCAATTGTGCCCCTTCAGGTTGCGGAAGATCAACGCTGGCCCATTAGCTGCAATGACCCGCCGGTGAATCTCGGCGGCCTCAAGATGGGGGTCTACTTCTGCGAGTATCTCAACGACATCGCCGCGCGCACGGAGGGCGTCGATGAACGTTCGGAGATCAGGAAAGGTGCGAGTCATGAACGCACCGCTTGGCGCGACCTCTTAGTAGGGCAACGTGCCGTTGCGCCCTTCCCACGAGTCGATGGTCTCCATCTCAATGGCATTCCACGGACAGCCCTCAAGCCAGAGTCCCTCAGGTCCCTTCGTGATGCACTTTTTGCATCCGATGCACTTGAGCGGATCGACCCAGATGTACCCAAAGGGGGCATGGGCTTCATCATTGATCAGAATCATGCACTCGTCGACGGGGCACAGTTCTTGGCAAACCGGCGACCCTGCACAGCCAGTGCAGTTGTCCGTGATGACGGCGAGATCCTTGGGCTTGCGCTTGCGCTTGGCGATGAGGGCTTCAGCCATGGTGAGTTCCCGATTCCGAGCGAAACTCTAGCGGTTGAGACCCTCCCCGCCAAGGCGAGGGTGTGGACGAACATGGTTGGGGAAAACTGCCTGTTGGCGAAGTCATATCAGGCGGCTCAGGGCCTTGGGCTGGCCTTCTTGCGCTGGTGGGCGTCGTAGTTGTCCCACATTTCTCGATTGACGTCAGCTTCGTCCACAACTCCTTCGGCGTGGTAGATGAGCTTCCCTTCGACGAAGAAAAGGAAGGCCGGGGTCTCGACATGGGGGTAACGAGCCATCGTTTTGGGCGACCCGCCCACTTCGAGCCAACGGACCTTCATGTTGCTGCCGTTGCGGGCGGCGAGCCGTTCTCCTTGCTTGATCATGACTCGATCGCCGATATTCCAGTCGCGATAGAAGTGCACGAGAACTGGAACAGCGCTCCTAAGGACCTCATCTTCAAAGTCGTCATCGCTTACGTGGGGTGGCTCGGGAGTCTTCTGCTTGCGACTCCGTGCGAGAGCAAAGACCACGAGCATCGGTATGACGGTGTACAGAAGCGTGATCCAGCTGAAGAACTCCTCCTGTGACTTCACAGGTTCGGACTTCTCAGGAAGGCCTGACGACGAGGTCTTGGCAACTTCTTGTGTTCCTTGCACAGAAGGGGTCATCCTAATGTGTCTCATCATGCTTGGCGGTCCTTCATGGCGAGTGAAGCTTCGTGGGCCGCCTTCGCTCTGCGCCAAATGCGAAATGTGTGGATGAACCCAGCGGTGCTAATCACGATTTGAATCGACAACCACATCCATAAGCCCTTCGCAGAGTCAGGGGCCGTTCGATCAGGCCAAGCCCACGCAACGACGGCTCCTACAATTCCGCTCCACACAATCAGCGTTGTGGCGCGGATCGGAACCCGCATGTCTCGCAGCAGCGTGCCATAGAGGACCGCCCACGCACCGAAGAACTGCGCGACGTGAATGGCGCTACGGGCCCAGAAACCGAGTGCGGGGTCACGGAATGACGCGCTCGTCTCGTACGCCGACCAAAGGGCAACTTGGGCAATGGTGTAGATGAACGCCGGATGGGCGAGGTTCTCGACCAAATCCCAAACACGCCCGTCGAATTCCCTGACTTCCGCCGTGCGCGGCGGCGTTGACTTTGGATCGATGTCCTCGCCGTCGTTGCGAGTCATGGACCTTACCGAGCCTTCAGGTGGGCGATGCTCGCGCGCGCCTGCGCGAGGACTTTGTCTTCAGAGTCGGGATACATGGTCAGAAAGCGCTCGATCGCTTCGGCGTCTGCTCGAGTACCGATGCCGGGCAGAAGCAAAGCCTGCATGGCATTGAGGGCGCTCGACTGAGAGAGGATGCTCACGAGGACCGCACCGTCTGCGATAACGCTCCCGTCCGTCGCAACGACGACCGCGCGGCCATCGATGGGCGACAAGATCTCAGCTTCGCCTTTGGCGAGTTCGATCATCGCAATGCGGTGCCCGGCTGCGATCGGATCCCCTCGGCGAAGCACCATCCTGGCGTTGCCGGAAATGGGAGCTCTTACGTCGTACGGCTGCAGCATCGCGAGGAGGACATCGCGTCCCGCCGCGGATCCACGCACCGCGAGCGACGTCGCCGCATTGCGTGCGACGTACGGGTCGCGGTCGAGAAGAAGTCCGACTAGCGGCACATGAAATGACGGTTCTTTCCGGTCGTATTGCATGGCCCACGCCGCTGACTTGCGGCGTTCGACGTCGGGCGAAGCGGCCATGGCCACGAGCGCGGGGTAGAATGTCGTGACGCCTTGACCCCGGGGAGCCCCGCCGCGATCGATTTCTTCGCCGATGCGCTGAGTGATTTCCTCCGCCGCGTGTTGTGCGTCGGTCGTTGATGCAGTGGGTGCGAGTGCTGCGGCAAGCTTCGTGTCATCGAGGCGCGAGCGGAACGAGTCCGTGCACATCCAACCAATTGTTCCTAAGACGATGACAAGCAGGATGATCGGGAAGAAGGAACGCTCGCGAGGCGCGCCTCGTTGCGCTGCGGCGTCAGATCGGATGTCGGCGGAGTCTGTCATGGGAGAAGCGGAGTCGCCTTGAGAATCTAGCAAGGTGACGAGTCGCACCGGGACCCCGAAATGAAGCAAGCCCCGCCGGGTATGCCGACAGGGCTTGTTCAACGCTCGGAAGCGTCGTCTAGCGCTTGGGCTGCGGCTGTGGCACCACGTTGTACTGAGCCATCAGGCGAACAATGAGCTCCGAATGATCGCCCTTGTAGTTCTTGAGCACCGCGGGCCAATCAGCGGGGTTCTTGGCCGTCACCCAGCGACCGGTGCCTGCCTCCCGGACAAAAAGCCCCTTCGGCATCGCGGTCTCCGGGATCAGACTGGTCGGATCGACGATCCAGCGATGCATCCATGCCGGGCGTAGTCGGCTTGGCGACAACGTGAAGCTCGGTGCATTGACTTGCGGCGTGATGACCTCGCCTTGTGCGTGGCACTTGGCGCAATCGTTGGCCGTGAAGACCGCCCACGCGGCTTCGGTTTCAAGAGCTGTCAAAGGCACCTGCTCCGGACGAACGTAAGGAGTGGGTTGCTTTGACATCGCTTGGAAGAAGCGAACGAGCTTTGCAATTTCGCCTTCCGACATGTTGTAGGTCGGCATGCGAACGTTGAGGTAGCCCCGCACTCCGTTGCGGTGCGGGTTCGACTTCGACAAGGCAGGATTGCGCAAGAATTCGGCTAGCCATTGAGGATCAACGCGGGCACCCTGTCCGACGAGCGTCGGCGGGCGCATGACAGCACCCGGCTTATGGACTTCGCCGCCTGCCGAGGTCCAAGTTTCCATGGTCTCGCCTTCGGGTGAGAACCACTTCTGCTTCCAAAGTGCAGGCAGGTTGTTCGGATCGCTTTCCGGCAGGAATTGATGGCAACCATTGCAGTTGTACTTCTTGACGATCCACCAACCGTCCTTGATGGCACCGCGGTCACCTCCGGGAAGATCGCGATACGCCTTCGGCACCAGCGATTCGACCGACCCAAGCAGGAACGTCGTCAACGCCGTAACGTCGCTCGTATCTTTCAAAGCCTCGCGGTCGGGCTTGGTCAGATGGAAATTCGGCATTTTCGAACGCTGCAGGGGATTCGTGATCTCCTTGCCGACGTCGTAGACCTGAGGATTGCCGAGCTTCTGTTCGAGATAACCCTTGTGGTTGTACCAGTTGCTTCGCTTCGCATCGTTCGTGAGGTGAGCAAAGTCAAGTCGCTCAATAGGCTTCGAACCTTCGTAGGTCAGTTCGGTGCCGAGCCGACCTTCCGATTCGAGACCCTTGATCTCGTGGCAGCCGGCGCACCCATAGTGCTTGACCAGCTCCTCGCCGCGCTTGAGGAGTTCGGGTGGAGCATTCTGCATCCAAGGCACTGCTGCGTAGGTCGCATCGGCGTTCTTCTTGGTGAGCAAGAAGGTGGCCATATCTTGAGCGTCACCGACGGACAGACGGAGATTCGGCATGACCGTCATCTGATGGGTCAGAAGTTGTCCACCGGTGAGCGGGCATGGCGTCTCATCGTCGAACTTGAACTCCTTGCCGGCCTTCGCGAAGTCCGCGGGCGTTATGTCGCGCTTGGCTTCGAGCGAGTAGGGAAGAGTCTTCTGCTTTGGATTGAGCAGCCAACGCACGAGGTAGTCGTAGTTGGTCTTCTCGCCAATGCGCGAGAGGTTGGCGGCAAAATTATTGCCCTCTTTCTTATCGCCTTCACCCATAGCGTGGCAGGCGTAGCAACCACGGTCTGTGAGGAGTTTTTGGCCGCGATCAGCGTCGCCAGTTTTGTAAGCCGTGGCCGGGCCGGTGACCGCAGAATCCCAAATGAATGCAGAGATAGCTTTGGTTTGCTCTTCGTCCAAAGTCTCGTACTGAGGCATTTTTGTGTCTGGACGGAACTTGGTGGGCGCCTGAATCCAAACCGGGAGCCACTCCGGCTTGACCTTCATCTTGAGTTCCTTGAGCGAAGGGCCGACCTTCTTGATCTCCGAGAGGAGATCTTTTGAGCGCTGACCCTTCACTAGGCGTGCCGTCTCAAGGCCCGACATCTGCTGCGTGAAGTCTTTCTCCTCCTGATTGATCTTAGTGCCTGCGATCTTCGCCGCGTCTTCGTCGAGTTCGGCGAGCATTGCGCGCCGTGCGGGAAGTGTCGCGAGCTTCTCGTCGACCTTCTCCTTCTTCACACGGATGTCGAGGAGGTCCTTGCGCACCAGGGCGAATTCTTCCGACTCTGCGTCGTAGCCGTCATATCGGTGGCATCCCCAGCAACCGCGCGACCTGTAGAGCTCACGACCCTTGTTGTAGGTGTCAGCGCCTTCGAGGAGGAGATCGTGAGTGTGGCACTGCACGCATCCAGAATCGAAGTTCTCGCGCTTGTAGAGCGGCCAGAGCCAGTGCTTGAAGTTGCCGTGGGCCTTGTCCGTTGAGACCAGCGCAACGCCTGCGCCGTTGTGGCACGGTGAGCAACCGAACTTCTCGGGATCATGGGTCTGTAGAAGTTCCGGACGAGGATGACTCGTGAAGGCCTTGTTGTCGAGGTCCTCCGCCTTAAGTTCAAGCGGTTTTCGGATGCCGAGATGGCACGACTCGCAACGGTCGACGAGTTCGCCCATCTCCTTGACGTAGATTTGCTTGACGCCGATGCTGAACGATGCAAGTTCGCTTCGGAGTCCCTCAAGCTTCACCGGCGAGAGCGTCGCCCCCATGGCCTTATCGAAGAAAGAATCGCGGGCACGACGTGCCGCAGACACCGGTCCGAGCAGAGAGCCCTTGTCACCCGAGATACGGCCCTGTTCAGCCTTCAATCCTAGGTAGGTATCAATCAGCGTCGTGGTCGTGTAGTCCTTCATCTCGACCCCGGACGGGAGTTCGAGCTTGACGGTGATCGGCAATTCACGGAAGGCGGCAAGCCGCGTGCGCAGCTGGTCTTTGCCCTGGTCATCGTGGGCATTTTCGATGAGATTAATGAACTCGTCGATGCGACCTTTGCGATCGCGGAAGCCATAGTCCATTGAAGCGAGTGTGGCTGAGATGACCGCCGAGCGCTCGTCGAGTTTCGCAAGGTTGGTTCGAACCGCCGCCTCTGCAGTGCTGACCGCGGAGTCGAGAGCCTTGTAGGCGTCGGACGATCTGATCGAAGCTTCTCTCGCTTCGGCGATCGGCGTCACCTTGTCGAGGTGCGCTGAGAACTTCTCGATCCACTCCGCTTGGGTTCGCTCGTACGGACGCTTGTGGACGAATTCGTCGTACAGCGCGCCGAACGTCGCGAGCATGAGGAGTGCCGTCGAAACGAAGATGGGGCCCGAGAGGGATCTCGTGCGAATCGGATCTGGGGGTAGGGGCTGGTTGTCAGCCATGATTCATAGGCTCCTAATAGGTCCTTCGGGCTGCCTCAGATGTTGAACCACGGGGTTGCCATGACGTATTTCACGTTGAAACCCAGTCGGAGAATCATCTTGATGGGAAGGCCGAACATCATGACGGTCAATGCAATCGTAGTGGCGTATTGTGCGAAGTTCTGCTTCTTGAACATTTCCGTTGCGAACTTTCGGAAAAGTCGATCGCAAAGAAGGCCGCCCAAGACGAAGTAGGCGCCGACTACAGTTGCGCCGAATCCGGCAGCCTTCCAAACTTCCGAATCCTTGATTCCAATGAACTCGTGCAGGTTGCGGTTCATGGCGTGAACGATGCGGTGATGATCCCACGTCTCGCCCGGCCAGAACCACATCCAACCCGGTCCACGGATGAACGTGCCGATCACGATCAGCACGAGCCACAGAACGAGGAATCCGATGAAGAACATCCAAATCGAGAACTTGCGTTGCTTATAGGTGTAGTACCCATTGCCGCGCGGGTTCACGTCGATGTAGGGAATCGCCATGAGGCCGCCGAGGATGATGCCAGGCAGAACCACACCCGCGATCCACGGATCGAAGTACACGAGCATTTCTTGTAGTCCGAGGAAGTACCACGGGGCCTTCGACGGATTCATCGTGAGATTCGGGTTCGCCGGCTCTTCGAGCGGTGCATCGAGGAAGATCGACCAGACGACCAAGATCAACGTGACGATGATCATGGCGAGAAACTCGATCTTGAGCAGATACGGCCACACGTGAACGGTCGAATCCCAACCCTTCACAAACGGTTGGGTCTTGCGGTGATGCGTCTTCGCCAGCTCCGGATCGGCTTCGAGTCTCTCGATCAGACGGTCGTTCGCAAACGACTGTTTGAGGCCGTACCACGTGTAGAACGGCATGAGGAAGAGCATGAGTACGATCGGCACGTTGTCGGGTGCCGTCGTGATTTTTATTAGTTGATGCCAGTCCATGGTGTGTCTTGGCTCCTCTCTCAGGCTTTCTTGGCCACAGGTCCGCTGAGATCCTGCTCGATCATCACGGGCGCCGGGCCCGAGATTGCGCCGTCCTTACGAATACGCCAGAAGTGCACAATCATGAGCACCGAGGCGATGATCGGGATGGCTACGCAGTGCCAGATGTAAGCGCGAAGCAGTGCGTTCGCGTCGACGATAGACCCGCCAAGAATGGCGAATCGCACGTCGTTGAACGCCGTGAATCCGAGCTGGGGACCGAAGGGGCCTTCAGAACCCATGACGGGTGTCGCACGCGCCATGTTCGTTCCGACCGTCACGGCCCAAAAACCGAGTTGGTCATCCGGCAAGAGGTAGCCGGTGAACGACAGAAGCATCGTGAATAGAAGGAGCAGCACTCCGATGTTCCAATTGAATTCGCGCGGCGGCTTGTAACTGCCAGTCAGGAACACGCGGAACATGTGGAGCCACGTCGTGATAATCATCGCGTGGGCTGCCCAACGATGCATGTTGCGGGTGAAGTTCCCGAACGGCACGTCGTGCATGAGGTACATGATGTCCCGGTAGGCCTGTCCCTTTGACGGGTGGTAATAGAACATCAGCAGGACGCCCGTGATCGTCAACACGAGGAAGAGATAGAAGGTGATGCCACCCATGCCCCACGTGTAGTTGTATCGAACGGCATCGCGGTTGATTTTGGCCGGGTGAAGGTGAAGAAAAACGTTCGACAGAACCGCGAGCGAGCGGTTGCGCGGGGTTTCATCGAGCTTGTGCCGGAAAACCGATTTCCAGATCTGGCCTTCTTTGAGCTCAGCCGCGGTCGGGAGCTTGAACTTGTTCTTGGGTTTCGTCTCAGACATTCGGGGTCTCCGTCAGGGAGCGAGAGGGATCAGACCGCAATGTAGGCGCCGCCTGTGGGGCCGCCTTCGTTGAACCGTCCCACCTCGTAGAGCGTGAGCGTGTCGACGACGATGCGGCCGGTAGCGTCGAGTCGGACGTCGCATCGACGCATCGGCATTGGCGCAGGACCAGCGAAGTTCTTGCCTTCGGTGTCATAGACCGAGCCGTGGCATGGGCATTTGAACAGGCCTTCCGTCGCGAGCCAGTCAGGGGTGCATCCCAAGTGGGTGCACACGGCCAGAATGACGAAGAGTCCCTGCGAGTTGCGACAAACCCAGATGCGCTGTGTGGATTGAAATTTGGTGTCGACACCGAAGCCGTAGTCGCTTGCGTAACCGATGGTGAATGACGTGCGGGGTTCGAAGAGTGAGCGCGGGAAGAAGAAGCGTCCGAAAGCGACCGCACCAAGGGTGAGCATGCCTGCAACGCCATGCCACACAAAGTCGCGGCGGCGAAGCAAGAGCCCTTTTTCGTCGGCCTTCGCAGGCTCGGCTGAAACCCCACTCTTCGGCGGTTGGGGTCTAAGGGCCGCGGGATTTACGGGATTTGCGGGAATTGCGGCTGCCGCGGCCGGTGCCTTCTGTGCGGCCGCGGGAGCTGCCGGTTTGGGCGCAACGGGCACAGCGGCGGAAGGGACCGCTGGTGCCGGAGGCTTCGGCAGTCCGGCCGCCGGGGGGGCCGGCATCGCCGGAGTCGGGGGCTTAGGCATGCCAGGCGCGACCGGAGTCGGAGGCTTTGGCATTCCACCCGCGGCGGGAGGGGCTGGCATGGCGGGCATCGGCGGCTTCGGCATTGCCGGCCGGTTTGGATCCGGATTCTTATCGTCGGCCATCGTCAACTCCGGGCTACGAGAGTTTGTAAAACTCTCGAGGTGGATCGTGGTCAGATCCTGCGAGGAAATGCGAGAAGTAAAGGAAGATCGCCGTAGAAGGCAGGCACCGGCGAAGCCAGTGCGTAACCGTTCCGAAGCACACATCTCCGAAAACTTCTAAGAAAGGCGCTCGCCGCCTCTCCGTGCGCGTGGGGCATCCTAGGCAAGACGGCGCACGCGTCAAGCACCTTAGGCGAGGAAAGCGTAACTGATTTCAGCATCTTCCTCGATCGCGCAAACGTCGACGTGGCTTGGTGCTTGGAGTGTCGACGACTGAATCGCGCAACTCGTTCGCAACGCGAAGAAAAACACAGGGCCATCGTGTCGCTCGGAGGTTGAAGGCAGGGAGCAGGGTTGGCATCGTGCAACGGAATCCGCGAGTCTCCGGGCGCACCGGAGACACCACTCGCACTCTTGAGGACCTATCACGTGAATAAGATGAAACTCGTCGCCTTGGTTGCCGCCATTTCGCTCACCTTCATCGGTTGCGGTGCATCAGACAAGCCCGCTCAGCGCAAGGCTCCGGAACGCGCTGGTGCCTCGAATACCTCAGGCGGTGAAGTCGCGGCCCCCAGCAGTTCCGCTGAAGTGACCATTGACGCGGCAACCGCCGGCTCAATCACCGTGTCGTGTAAGGTCAAGGGCACGCCACCGAAGATGAAACCGATTGACATGACAAAGGACGGCGTGTGCGTCGGTCCAACCGCCGCCCCCGTCATGGAAGACTCGGTTGTTGTCGGCGACGCAGGCGCGTTGGCCAACGTGATTGTCTACATCAAAGACATCAACGTGAAGTCGCCGGTCCCAACCGAGGAAGTCGTGCTGGATCAGAAGAGTTGCGTCTATGTGCCGCACGTCATCACGATGCGTGCCGGTCAGAAGTTCAAGATCCGCAATTCGGACGATACTTCGCACAACGTTCACATCTTCTCCAACGCGAACGGCACGTGGAATCAGACCATGAACGGGAAAGGTGAGCTCACTGACAAAGTGTTGGCGAATCCCGAGTCGAAGTTTGAGTTCCGCTGCGATGTTCATCCTTGGATGAAGGCGATGGCGGGAACCTTCAAGCACGATTTCCACGGTGTGACCGGCACCGACGGCAAGTTGACTTTGAAGTCCGTTCCACCGGGCGAGTGGACTGTGGTCGCCGCTCACGAACGTTTCGGCAAGAAGGAAATGAAGGTCAAAGTGGACGCTAAGGGCGTCGCGACGGCCTCCGTTGAGTTCTCCGACGAGTGATCCGATTGACTTCCGGCCAGGCTCGTACGGGATGGCCGGAAGCCCTGTTTTGTCGCAACCAACTGCAACTGGAACATCCATGATGCTGCGATTCCCGAAGGTTCTGGCCCTTGTTGCCGCCGCGCTCACCACGGTGGGTGTGTTCGCTCAGGCCCCCCAGACTCCTGCGCCGACGACCGGTGAGACCTATTGGTTGCCACCGCGTTTCTCTGACGCGTTTGTTCCGGTCGCGATCGACGATCTTTGGAACAAGATCATGGTGGTCGTCATCATTACGTCGATCGTCGTTTACGGCGTCTTCCTTTGGTGCATGATCGCCTATCGCAAGAAGGACGGGAAGAAGGCCCAATACACCCACGGCAACCACACGCTCGAAATCGTGTGGACCATCATTCCCGCGGGCATTCTGGTTTGGTTGGCGTTTGCACAGATGCCCGCATGGCGGGAAATGAAAGTGCCACAAGAGTTCCCGAACGAGGCCAATCAAGTTCGGGTGCAAATTTTCGCGCAGCAGTTCGCGTGGAACTTCAGGCTCGCGGGCAATGACGGGAAGTTCGAGTCGTACTTGCCAGCCAAGGCAAGCGCTGATGCAAAGAAGTGGCTTAAAGAGAACACGGAAGGCGGGGTGGACAATCCCGCAGACCCAACAGCTCCGGGCCGCATTTTTGCAGACGCCATCGCGACCATGCCGAAGTTGCGTAACTCAGGCAAGTACTGGGACGCGGCAGACGACGATGATGTCATCAGCGCAGGAACTCTCATTGTCCCTGCGAACCGCGTGATCCGAGCTGACCTCCGCTCGGTCGACGTTATCCACGCGTTGTACATTCCATCGGCACGTTTCAAGCAGGACGCTGTTCCTGGCAAGCCGATGGATATCCACTTCACGATGACCACGGTGACCCACACTCTCGATCCCAAGGATCCGACAAAGTTGGTTGCCAAGTACTCTCAAGACGTCTGGTCCGATGGTCAGAAGTTGGAAGGCAAGTCGCAGGACTTCTATCTCGAAATTGCTTGCGCAGAACTATGCGGCGGCAACCACACCAAGATGGGAGCCAAGCTTTTCGTCCTTTCGAGCGAAGACTGGGATCGATGGAACGCCGCGATGTCTTCGAAGATGCTCGGCGAGAACGATCGCAGGAACGATCAGAACATTTGGCGTCTTTGGAACAATCAGGACAAGGTCCGCCCATGGGAGAAGTTGCTCCCACCGGCTCCCAAGTATCCCGGCGAGTGAGCTGAGGCAACCACCCTATGCTGCTGCAATCAGGCCACGATACGCATCACAAGCAGAGCTTCTTCTCGACATACATCTGGTCTGAAGACCATAAGATGATCGGGAAGCAGTTCATGTTCACTGCCCTCCTCATGTACGCCGTTGGCGGGCTTCTTGCCCTCGGCGTACGCGGTCAGCTCGGCTGGCCTGAGACCGCGGGCAAGTTCATCAACCCGATCTTCGGATGGTCGGGGGACAAGGTTCCGGGTGAGGGCTACAACATGCTCTTCACCATGCATGCCTCGGTGATGATCTTCCTGGTCATCATCCCGATGCTCAACGGTGCGTTCGCCAACTACGTGGTTCCGCTCCAAATCGGCGCGCGCGACATGGCGTTCCCATTCTTGAACGCGCTTTCGTATTGGACCTTCGTCGTGGCGCTTCTCGTCCTCGTCTCCTCGTTCTTTGTCGAGGGTGGCGCAGGTCAGGGTGGGTGGACGTCGTATCCGCCTCTCGCAGAGAAGCAGTGGTCCCCAGGCCTCGGCCAAACGCTGTGGCTCAATGGTGCATTCCTCGCGGGCGCCTCGTCGATCATGGGTGCGGTGAACTACATCACCACCATCGTCAAGATGCGCGCTCCGGGCATGTCGTTCTTTCGCATGCCTATGACGACATGGGCGATCTTCATTACGGCGATCCTTCAGCTATTCTCAACGCCCGTCCTGGGATCTGCGCTTTTGATGCAGACGACGGATCGCGTATTCGGATCAAGCTTCTTCCTTCCTGAAGGCTTGGCCGTTTCAGGCACCGCGGTCATGGGCGCAGCCGGTGGTGGCCAAGTCTTGATGTGGCAACACATCTTTTGGTTCTACTCGCACCCGGCCGTCTACATCATGATTCTGCCCGCGATGGGTATCGTCTCTGACGTCATGGCGTGCTTCGCGCGCAAGCCGATCTTCGGCTACAAGCCGATGATCTACTCGATCGGCGCCATTGCCGGACTCGGATTCGTCGTGTGGGGACACCACATGTTCTCGTCAGGCATGAATCCGTTCTTGGCCATGGGCTTCATGGTCTCGACGATGTTCATCGCGCTTCCTTCGGCGGTTAAGACATTCAACTGGCTCGGAACGTTGTGGGGAGGCCAGATCACGTTCTCCACGGCCATGTTGCATGCGCTTGGATTCGTCACGATGTTCGTGATTGGTGGATTGTCGGGCATCTTCTGTGCAGCGACGTCGGTTGACATGCACATCCACGACACTTACTTCATCGTCGGTCACATCCACTACGTGCTGTTTGGCGGGACGACATTCGGCATCTTCGCGGGCATCGTGTACTGGTTCCCGAAGATGTTCGGCCGTCACATGAACGAAGGCCTTGGCAAGCTGCATTGGTTCATCACATTCGTCGCATTCAATTGCGTCTTCTTCCCGATGCACATCCTCGGGTCGCAGGGCATGATGCGTCGGGTTGCCGACCCCTACAGCTACGAATACTTGAAGCCTATGCTCGGCCTGAATCGATTCATGTCGATCTCGGCATTCGTTCTTGGCGGCGCACAGCTCATCTTCATGTTCAACATGCTGTGGTCTATGCGTAACGGTAAGAAGGTCGAATCGGACAACCCTTGGAAGGCCAACTCGCTTGAGTGGCAGACGCCGACGCCTCCGCCTCACGGCAACTTCCCAGGCGCGGTGCCGACCGTCTATCGTGGTCCCTACGAGTATTCTTCGCCTCAGGTTGCGGAGGACTACCTCCCGCAAACGACGAAGCTTCCCGGAGACACCGCGTGAGTTTTTCCTCCCGCGCGGAGCCTAGGAGATAGGCAGACGCCCCCGCAGATGCGGGGGCGTTTTGCTTTTGCCGCATAAATTCCCATGGCACCCATCGATTCACCTGCGCGCCGCGACTACCGCAAGTTTGGTCGGCTCACGTGTGCTTCTGTGTTTCTTCTCTTTCTGCTTGGGGGATTCGTGCGTGCGACAGGAAGCGGAATGGGATGCCCCGACTGGCCCATGTGCTACGGAGGGCTAATGCCTCCTATGTCAGAGACAAGTTTGCCTTTAGACTACAAAGAGGTGTTTGTCGCGAAGCGTCTCGTCAAAGTCGAGAGGTTCGCGTCTCTGCTTGATCGTCTTGGGTTTGCGGCGCAGGCTCGCAATCTCCGAGAACATCCGTTGATTGACGCGCCCGAACACTTCGACCCAGTTAAAGCGTGGATCGAGTATGTGAATCGGGTGTTTGGAGTCTTGGCGGGGCTCTTTGCAATTCGCTTTCTATATATCGCAATTCGGAATGGTGACTTGCGCAGGCACCTGCCATGGGTCTTACTGGGGTTTGCGTTTCTCCTTATCAACGGATGGCTTGGCGCGGTGGTCGTCGCTACGAATCTCATACCAGGAATCGTCAGCTTGCATTTCATGCTCGCATTCGTTTGTCTTTTTGCCTACATGCTTGCCTTGCACAGAGAGTCACCATTCAGTTGGACAACGCGATCAGCATCGCGGAGTTGTGTCGCGTGGTCATGGATCATCTGGCTCGGCATTTGGGGCATCGTCACGCTCGGGACATGGGCACGCGAGGGTGTCGAGGGCCTTCGAATTGCGGGGAAACTCGGAGTCGAGCAACTCAATGTCGAAGCGATGGGAAGTGGGTTCGTGATGCATCGCTACTTGCCTCTCGTGTTGCTAGCGGTCTCATTCTGGCAGACGGTTTCACTTTCCAGGTCGAAGGTGTGGTCGCTTCGCGATCCTTGGATGACGATTTGTCTTATTTCCCTCCTCCAGGTCATTCTTGGCGCGGTTCACATCGCTTTTGTTGTGCCGGTCTGGGCCCAGCTCACGCACGTTGTGCTCGGAAGTGGGCTCCTAGTCGCAGTCTTCGCTTGGGCGCTTTCCGAATCGGCACGGTCTAAGTCGCATGATGCGCGCGTCTCGACAACGTAACGTCACCTGATGCAACGCTGGCTCGGCCTCACGAAGTACAGACTCAACCTCCTCGTGCTTTTTGCCGTGGGTGGAGGGTTTGTCACGGCGAGTGGGAAGACAGTCGATACGCACGGTGCACTCTTTGCAGCGCTCGGAGCGGGACTGTCGGCTTTCGGCGCGAGTGCACTCAACATGGTGATGGAGCGTCGACATGACGCGCTGATGGACCGAACTCGGTCACGGCCCGTGGTGAGTGGATCCGTGAGCCCGAGATCTGCAGTGGTGTTTGGAATGGTCTTGTTGCTCGCCGGGCTCGGTGTCTTGGCGACTCACGCCAACCTCGTGACAGCCGGGGTGTCGGCCGCGATCGCGGTTCTTTACTTGGGGGTCTACACGCCTCTTAAGCGAATCACGACTCTCAACACTCTTGTCGGGGCGGTCCCTGGTGCACTACCTCCCGTTCTCGGCTGGACAGCGGCTGGAGGGAGTCTTACTGATGCAGCGCCTTGGGCACTCTTTGGGATCATCTTCTTCTGGCAGATCCCGCACTTCCTGGCGATCGCTACGGTGTATCGCGAAGACTACGAGCGGGGCGGATTTCGAATGCTTCCCGGCGAGGATCCGACACTCGCTCTTTCTGCTAAGCAGGTTGTCTTGAATTCATTGGTGCTCGTGGTTGTTTCGCTGTTGCCATCGGCCCCTTCGGTTGGATTGTGTGGGGACCATTACCTCGTCATCGCCGCGGTCTCTGGCGCATTGTTCGTCGCGTTTGGGGTTCGTTTCGCATGGGTGCGGGATGTGACGACGGCGCGCCATTTGTTCTGGGCCTCGCTCGTCTACCTGCCCGTGGTTTGGGCATCTCTGGTCATCGATCGCATTCCCCGGGCACTTCCGTCGTAATGCGCTAGTCACGCGTGCCTCCCGCAGGGGAGTGCTACCGTGAACCACGCTGGCGCGTTCCTGTTTCAAAGAGGCTAGTCATGACCGAATCCTCGGTTCCTTACCCACGAGATCCTGAATCCGGACCGCCCGTTTCTCGCGGTCGCCTCGGAGTGCTTCTCTGGATTGGCTGCGAGTCGATGGTGTTCGCAGGCTTAATCGGCACGTTTGTATTGGCGAGATTCACCGCGCCCATGTGGCCCGCGCCGTACATGGTGGATGGGGTCCAATATGTGCCCCAAAGAGTCGGGCTGCTGATTCCCATCGTCAACGCCGTTGTGTTGTCGCTGGCGACGCTGTTCGCGTTTAAGGCCTCGAACGCCGCTCGCGCCCAGCGCGAGGTCGATGTGCGGCGTCATTTAACGGCGGTCTCGCTTTTCGGCATCGTATTTCTCGCGCTCGTGATCGCAGAACTGAAGATTGAAGGAGCGCGCGGGCTCGAACTAAGGGCCGGTCCCTACGGCTCGTTCGTCATTCTGATTACGTTCGTTCACGCTGTCCATGTACTCGCGGGAATCGTGTGGCACTGGGTCATTGCGCGTGCCCCGCTGATGCTCCCTCTCGGTGGCCTCAATGTCGAGCGCGTCTCGATCGTGGGGCTCTGGTGGGGCTATGTCACAGGAGTCTGGTACATCCTCCTCATCCTCCTGCACCTCGCATGAACGAGCCACGTCCCACTCCGCGTCACCCCATTGCAGGCAAGGTCATTGTCATTTTGATGGTGCTTGCGCTGGCAGTAACCGTATGGATGAAACTCAACTTCTATCCACTTAACCCTTGGAAGAACCCTGAATTCGTTGCGCCGCCGGTCATCCAGCCTGTCACGCCATTCGTGTTAACGGATTCTAACGGTCGAACCGTCACCAATGTCGACATGAAGGGGAAGGTGTGGGTTGTTGACTTTTTCTTCACTTACTGCGCGGGTCTCTGCCCGAGAATGCACGACCAACTCAAGAAGATTTGGAGCGAAACCCGGGATTGGGAAGTCGTCAAGCAAAGGGGCGAATCGCCACTTTTCGTTTCGATTACTGCGGATCCCAAGCGCGACACGCCGGAGGCGCTTGCTGAGTACGCGAAACTCTGGGCCGTGGATGACGGACGTTGGATGTTCCTCACAGGCACCGCCGGCGCAATTCACGATGTTTCAGTCAAGGGCCTCCTGCTCGCTAACGAAAAGGGAAATCCAGACACCCATAGCGGAAAGTTCGTCCTAATCGACCGTCAGGGCCGTGTTCGAGGTCATTACGATGGAACTGACGAGAAGGAACTCCTGCGTCTTAGAGTGGACTTGCTCAAAGTGCTGTTGCTCAAAGGCGACTCATGAGCCACTGGCTTTGGAGCGCGCATGGTCTGGCTGCGGTCAACGCGTCGCTCAACGCGCTTGCCGGTGTGTTTTTGGTGATTGGATTCGTTTTAGTCAAGAAGGGCCGAATCGAGGCGCATCGCAAGGTGATGCTTACCGCATTCGGCGTCAGCTGTGTGTTCCTTGTGTCGTACCTGACTCGCAAGTTTGCGTTCGGAGATCAGAAGTTTGGAGGAGAGGGGAGCATCCGGTGGGTTTATTTTCCCATGCTCATCTCGCATGTGGTTCTTGCCACGACGGTTCCACCTCTCGCGATCACCGCCATTCGTCGTGGGCTCCGCGGCGATAAGGCTGGTCACCGGCGCATTGTTCGCTGGACGTTCCCGATCTGGCTCTACGTTTCCATCACGGGAGTCCTCGTTTACTTCATGCTTTACCGCTGGTATCCCGCGGTCTGACACTTTGGGCCTACGGTTTTCGGGCCGAGCGCGGTAGACTTCGCGCGGTTCGTCTTCGGGCGATTAGCTCAATTGGTCAGAGCGTCCGCTTTACACGCGGTAGGTTGCGGGTTCGAGTCCCCCATCGCCCACTCATTGCGCTGAGCCGCCGCTTCTCGGCGGCTCGCTTCATTCCTAGGCGATTGCGGAGTTGCGAGGCAACTCCGCGCGACGCCTGCTTCGCAGGCACCGCTCGGGGACATCGTGTCCTCGCCGCGCATGGAGTCGAGGAGTCTGTCGACACAACTCGTTGTAAATCATCGCATTACGGCGATTTGACGCAATGTTGACGATTTGTCACCACGCTCGTTTCGCTCGAAAGCGAGTTGACACTCGTCGCATTGGCTCGGATTTTGTTTGAAGAATCTTGGCCCGAGGGTAACTTGACCAACGAACACCCAACACGATCATATGATCCGTGTTCTTAACTTGGATTTGGAGTCTTGGATATGAAATCGCTTTTGGCATTAGTTGGCGTCTTGGTCGCTTCTCAGTTCGCTGTTGCGCAGTCCTCGCAGACCTTGCCCGCAGGATTCGACACCACCGCAGGCGGCGAGAACTGGAATCACTTTCTCGGTACGCCGGCAAATAATTACTCAAACACCCGATTCCAAGCTGTATATGACACGACGGAATTCGCAGATCAGGGGTTCATCGCTATTACGAAACTCGCGTTTCGAGCAAAGCCAGGATACTCCGGTGGCTACGCCGCTGGCTCAATGAACAACGTCACCGTGCGCATGTCAAGCTGCGCAAATGATTTCAACAGCCTGTCGCAGACTTTCGCAAACAACACCGGTGCGGATGTTGCCACCGTGTTTAGCGGGACCGTCAGCTATCCCGCGGTTGTTGGAACGACGACCGTGAACGATTGGGTTGAAATTACTTTGACTACCCCCTTTACGTTCCAAGCTGCGGCCGGCAACGATCTGTGCATTGAGGTCTCGAAGTGTGGGACTCCGAACTTCGCCAAGAACATCGATTGCGACGATGATTCGGGTGCCGCGAAGCAGGTGCACAATCACGATAGCTGCAGTTCGTCAACCGGCCTCAGGCCCCAGACTAAGGTGCCGGTCTTCCGTATCACGTACGGAACCTGCCTCGCACAACAGGCTCAGGTCGGCGTGAATTGTGGCACACTGACTCTCAATGGCACGCCACCGATCATGGGGCAGAGCGGCACTTTGACGTTGACCGGAGGTACACCGTTCGGTCCCGGACTGATCGCTTACTCCGGCACAGCCGCAATGAACAGCCCAGTTTCCTACTTGGGATGCAACGTGTATCTGGACTACGCGTCGTTCAGTGTGTTGACGTCATTCGATTTCGATGCGAATGGTGAGTACTCACTCACGGCAACACTTCCATCAGATCCATTCGTTCTGTGCCTGGAGGCGGTCCTTCAAGCAGTCGAGTTCCGCGTGGAGCCGCTGAATCTCTCGAATGCTTTCTGGGTCAAGTTCGGCAACTGATTCCATCGTCACCGAAAGGTGAATGTAGATGTCGCCTCTTTCGCACTCGCGGGAGAGGCGACTTGCGTTTCTGAACGCCAATCGATCAAGACCGCTTCGATCTGGCGCTGTGCGCGACTCGCACTAGATCTGGGGATGAACTGCAGCGCTGTGAGTATGGGTCGCAACTGTCCGGGGCGCCACGCGCAGAGGATTGGACGCCGCCCCCGCGGAACTACTTGTCTGCGATGGTTTTGGAATAGTCAATGTGAGATCCGCGACGGGATCGCCGTGAAGCTGTACGGGAACCAACGTTTCAATTGCGAGCGCACTCGATCGTGCGCTCGATTGTCGTTCTGAGGTTCCTTGCAGAAAAAACCTTGTTCTGTATTCCATCATGGATGTAGAGTTGATCCGTGCATCCGCCGACGACCTAGGCGTCACATCCTTCCTTAATGAAAATGGAGTTTCTATGAAGTCGGTTTTCGCATCATTGGCTGTTGTTGTGATGTCGCAGTTTGCTGCGGCACAGACTTATCAAACCCTGCCTACGGGTTATCTCACCACCACTGGTGGCGAGGACTTTACTCATTTCATCGGACAAGGGAATGATTACAACAGCACAATCTCGCAAAGCGTCTACGACACGTCGAATTTCGCGGATCAAGGGCTTACGACGATCAGCTCCATCGCTTTCCGCGCGAAGCCGGGATCTTCCGCCTATGCTGCGGGCTCCCTCCCGATGACGATCAAGATGTCGAGTTCAACTCGCAACTACAATAATCTCTCGAATTCCTTCGCGACGAATCGCGGCGCCGATGTCGTTACTGTGTTCAACGGCACAGTAAGCTACCCAGCTGTCGGTTCGACGACGACCGTGAATGACTGGGTTGTGGTCAACTTGACCACACCGTTCATTTTTCAGCCGTCGCTCGGCCGGGACCTTTGCATTGAGATAACCAAGTGCTCAGGTAAGTTTGCGCGCACGATCGATTGCGATGATGACGGTGCGGCGGAAGGTATTCACGAACATTCCTGCACTGATACATCGGGCCACGGCAACGACAAGGTACCGGTGTTCCGCATCGGCACTCATACGACCTGCACGGCCGCGAAGAGCATCCTGGGCGCGGGCTGCGGTCTTAGCTTTGATGGCACCCTCCCGCTCATGGGCCAGCTTGGCACGTTGAGCATCACCGGTGGCGATCCATTTGGACCTGGCATCATCGCGTTCTCTGGCCCGGCTAACATGGGCAGCCCGTGGATCTACTCTGGCTGCAACGTCTACCTCGATCTCGCCTCAGTGGGATTCATCGGTTCGTTCAACTTCGATGCAGTCGGCAACTACTCGTTGACCGCGCCCCTCCCGAACGATCCATTTGTCGAGTGCCTTGAGACCGTGCTCCAGAGCTGCCAGTTCGGGCACGTGCCTTTGATCTCGAACGCCCTTTGGCTCCGTTTCGGTCACTGATCGAAAGAGCGCCCGAGGAGTCGGGTGATTCGTCGCCCCTGTTGCACACGCAGCGGGGGCGATGTTCTTTTTCCTCGCCGAACTGGGGGTACGGCTTACGTTCTGCCCCTCGCAATTGCGGCTTGGGCGCTACGAGGTCGGACGGGAAGTGACCAAGGTTGGCACGGCGTCACCGATATTGCGGTGAGCTAATTCTTGGGCGGCTTCTTAGATAACCGCCAGAGGGTGAATAGGATGCCGCCGATCAATAGGAACGGCATCGAGATCATCCCGATAATGCTCCAGAACCAAGCTTGTGTTTCCGCCGAACTGACGGCATCGCTGCAGTTTGGTCAGCCATACGCTGGGGGGGCAGTGACTAACACCGCAATGGCCCCTAGGGCGAACAGGCGAAGTTTGCGGACTGAGTTCCTCACATTCGGATTTTAACGACGGCACGTTCCCGACAAGGCCGGCCCGACAAAGAACATGAACTTCAACGCCCCAGACTGCTCGCGCAGTGCATCGGACCGCGGCGTACGGTCGAGGGGGTGCAGCGGATCTTGGGGCAAGGGTTGGAGAGAGGCCCTTGAGGTGGCAGAATCCTACGCCCCATTTTGGGGTTAGGAGTTACGAGTGAGCGCGACCGCAGCCGCCCACCATGACGATCACCACCCCGACCCGGTGGTGCCCGTCGACAAGACGCCTCTCGGTGTCACGAATGGCAAGTTCGCCATGTGGCTATTCCTGTGCCAAGACTGCATGGGCTTCGTAGGGCTATTTGCCGCCTACACAGCCCTCCGCGTCTTAGCGCCGGTTTGGCCCGACCCTAACGCGAGCTTAGGCATCGTATTCACTGCTTGGATGACCTTTGTGCTCATCCTGTCATCGGTGTCGATGGTGCTCGCGCTCGATGCCGCGCAGCACGACAAGAAGGGCGCGCTTACCTTCTGGCTCGGCGCGACGATTGCCGGTGGCCTCTTCTTCCTCGGTGGCCAGTACTACGAGTACTCGCACTTGATTCACGACGGAACGACGCCGGGCATTCATAACTTCTGGTCGACTTTCTACTCGCTGACCGCGTTCCACGGGTTGCACGTCTTAGGGGGCGTGATTTACATGACGTGCGTCTGGATTGGTTGCCTCAAGGGCAAGTATGGTAAGCACAACGCTTCCCACATCGAGATCGTAGGTCTGTATTGGCACTTCGTTGATCTTGTTTGGATTCTCCTTTTCACCTTCGTTTACCTCATTCCACCGACGCCTGGCAAGGTCGAAATCGCACCTTGGCTTACTGGCGGCAACGGCTGATCGCGGAGAATTAGAATCATGTTCATCCTCTACTTCTTCGCGTTCATCTGCGTCGCGCTTTTCGCGAAGTATGCAATGGCGCCCGCCGCTCCAGCCGCTACCGCGGCGGCATCAGGGCATGACGCCCACGCGCACGAGGGGTCGCATCGCGGCACCTATATCGCGGTGGCAGTGAGCCTCACGGTGCTCACGGTCCTTGAGGTCATGGCGGTTGAATTCCTCAAGGCGAAGTCTCATTTCGCCATGGTCGCGGTGCTCATCGTCATGACGCTAGTGAAGGCTTTCCTTGTGGCGGCCATCTTCATGCACTTGCGATTCGAGCGTCGCACGCTTGTTTTGATCGTGTGTGCACCGCTCATGTTTGCGACGTTCTTGTTCCTTGGGCTCATGCCGGACTCGGCGAGTCTCTGGCTCCCAGCGTGAAGTCGGACCGGTCATCGTCGGATTCCCCAAAAAAGGAATTCGTGGTGCCGGGCAAGGATATCAACGACGGCGCCGAGATCGGCCGTGTGATGATTGTTGTACTTTCAGTCGCATTTTCGGTCGGGATACTCTTCCTGGTGATGGCCGTATGGCTCGATTGGTCATGACTCGGAGCCCTTAGATGAATATTGCGGTTTTTGGTGCAGGGTACGTTGGCCTTGTCGCGGGTACATGCTTTGCCGATTCGGGGCACGATGTGACTCTAGTCGATGTCGATGCCGGGCGCGTCGCATCCCTACGCGAGGGCAAAGTTCCGATCTACGAACCCGGTCTTGAGGAGTTGGTCAAGCGCAACGTTTCTGAAGAGCGCCTTGCATTCACGACCGACGCATCAAAAGCTATTCGAAGTGCTGCCGTGATTTTCATTGCGGTCGGCACACCGCCTGACAAGGACGGCAAGGCCGACCTTAAGTATGTGGATGCAGTCGCTCGCACGGTGGGCGAGAACCTCGATTCGTACAAGGTGATTGTGGACAAGTCGACAGTGCCTGTTGGCACAGCCGACAGAGTCCGTGCGATCATCGCGGCTGCATCCAACGGGAAGCACCCATTCGACGTCGTCTCCAACCCTGAGTTCCTCAAGGAAGGCGCCGCGATCGACGACTTCATGAAGCCGGATCGTGTCGTGATTGGCGCTGACTCAGATCGCGCGCGTGCGGTCATGGGTGATATCTACGCGCCGTTTGTCCGCACGAACAAGCCGATCCTTTTCATGGATGTTCGAAGCGCGGAACTCACGAAGTACGCGGCGAACTGCATGCTCGCGACCCGAATTTCGTTCATGAACGAAATGGCGCGGCTCTGCGAGCTGCTTGGAGCCAACGTCGATCACGTGAGAAAGGGTATCGGCACCGACTCGCGTATCGGTTTCCCGTTCCTGTTCCCGGGGCCGGGATACGGCGGCTCGTGCTTTCCGAAGGACGTTCAGGCGCTGGTGCAAACGGCGTCGGAGGTCGGTTACGACCTTAAGATTATGCAGGCGGTCGAAGACGTCAATGTGCACCAAAAGCATCGACTGGCCGACAAGGTCAAGGCGCGTTTTGGCCAGGATCTCTCCGGACGTTCGTTCGCCATCTGGGGACTTGCATTCAAGCCCAATACTGATGACATGCGCGAGGCCCCCGCGCTCGTTCTCATCGACGATTTACTTGCGGCCGGAGCGACTGTTCGCGTGACTGATCCTGAAGCCATGGACAACACCAAGCATTTGGTGGGAGGCCGTGTGGCCTATTTCGAGCGGAACTACGATGCGGCCAAAGGCGCGGATGCGCTGGTTCTCGTCACCGAGTGGAATGAGTACCGTCGCCCGAACTTCGAGATGTTGAAGAGTCTGCTCCGCACCCCTGTAATCATCGACGGCAGGAATATCTACGATCGCAAAGTCCTCGAAGGGCTCGGGTTCGAATACCACGGGATCGGCGTCTAGTAGATCGAGACGGATCTCAGCTGCTGCATTTGGCTCGCCCAATCCCATGAGAATTGGGGACGAGCAGGACTTTTCGGGCTCGTTCGTACCTTTTTTTGCCGTTTTGGGGGCCGACCGTGCCTTTACTAGCGGACAAGTGAGGTCGCAAGACTCCGCTTGACCCCCGATCAATCAACCGGGACGCCCGCCTTGTGGGGCTTCACCGAACGAGAAGATGGGGTTGGCTTTACGGAACCGGCACGGTGTCGGAACCGATCTAGGCAGGGGAGCCAACCTCATGCGGAGCCCGCTCGCGGCGCAAGTCGCGGGCGGGTTCCTTGTTTTCCAAGGGACGACACGCCTCGGAGAAACGGGCAACGTGCAATCCAAACGCGAAACGCCTACCATTGAGAAGCGGCGTGTCGCGAGAGGGTCTCGTCGGCAACCGCGAGAAACGAGACATTCAAATGAAGACCTCCAGATGGGCGCTCATGTCGCTCGTCTTGACGTGCGCCGTGTCGACAACGTCGGCACAAACGCCTGCAGCACCGGTGAGACCGACTGCGCAGGCTCCAAAGGCAAGTCAAGATGACCTCATCGCAAAGCGCGATGCGAAATTGAAGCTTCCGGTATTTAACCGGGCCGACGCGAAGTGGACTTTCGATTACGACGCAGCTCGCGCCGAAGCGAAGAAGACGGGCAAACTCCTGTTTGTCTACTTCACGCGCTCGTACGCGAAGTGAGGCCCCTGCGATGCCCTGGAAGCCGCCGCGCTTTCGGATGCATCACTTGCCGAGTTCGGCAAGCAAGTAGTGCTCTTCCTTCACGTCACTTCGCAAGTAACGACCGACCCACATCAAGGACTTCTCCGTGAGAAGGGTTTCGGTGGATTCCCAAGTCTCGCGTTCATGGATGCGGACGGCAACGTTGTCGCCAAGCAAGGGGACCGAAGCGTCGCCGGCTTCCAAACCACTCTCAATCGTCTCGCGAAGGTGAAAGAGTTGTCCGGAAAGACCGATGATGGGTCCTTTGTGGAGTTGACTTTCGCCAAGGTTGACCTCGGTTCGTTGAAGGCTTCGGAAGCGAAGACTCAACTTACGGGAAAGACCCTCTCGAAGGACCAATCAGCGAAGCTCGAATCGCTCATGCTCGATGAAGAGATCATGACGCTCCGTTCCTCGGCCAAGTCTCGCGAAGACATGGACGCGGTGGGCGCTAAGTTGGTCGAGATGAAGAAGGCTGGTCGCATTCCGACAGGCTCGACGGTCGCCACGTTCTGGCAGACCATCGCGTCGCACGCCGAGTCCAAGAAGGACGCCCCGCTATTTGAAGAGGCATTCACAGCTCTCAAGAAGTCCTGGGGTACCGATGAGAGGTACAAGCGCGCCATCGATTCGATGGAAACGCGTTTGAAGGCGATGAAGGACGGCAAGTCGCAACCCGAGAAGCAAAACAAGCGCCTCGACGGCGGCTGATCGACATTAGGTTCGGATCACCGATGCCACTGGGGGGTCGCTTGAGCCTCCATGTGGCACGGCTAAGATGACCGACCCCATGAGGGCGGGGAAGTCCGCGAGGGCTTTCCCGCTTTCATTGTGTCTCCGGGGCGTGGCGCAGCCTGGCTAGCGCGCTTGAATGGGGTTCAAGAGGTCGTGGGTTCAAATCCCATCGCCCCGACTGAAATGGCGAGCTCGCTTGAATCTCTGGTTCGAGCGGGCTCGCTTCATTTTCTGCCGCTGTGGTGTTGCACCGCACGTCGCGCCATCCAGTATCCTGTGAGTCATTCAATGAAGCACACCGAGAGGCATCGAGCGCATCGGATCGGCTGGCTGCGTGCGGCCGTGCTCGGCGCAAATGACGGAATCGTCTCGACCGCGAGTTTGATCGTCGGGGTCGCGGCAGCGAACGCACCGAGGAGCGGGATACTCATCACAGGCATTGCAGGATTGGTGGCGGGGGCGATGTCCATGGCTGCCGGCGAGTACGTATCCGTGAGTTCCCAATCGGACACTGAGAGCGCGGACCTTGCTCGCGAACGCCACGAGCTCGCCACTGATCGCGAACACGAACACGCAGAGCTGGCCGAGATCTACGTCAAGCGGGGTCTCGATCCGGTCTTGGCAATGGAAGTCGCGAAGCAACTGATGGAGAAGGACGCGCTTGGCGCACATGCTCGCGACGAGTTGGGAATCACGGAGGAGTTGAGCGCGAGGCCGGTTCAAGCTGCGCTGGCTTCCGCTGCGACATTTGCGGTGGGAGCGGCCATGCCCCTCCTAGTCGTGACGATCGTGCCTCAAGAGGCTCTTGTTGCCTCTGTTTCGGCCTCTTCGTTGGCGTTTCTCGCAGTCCTCGGTGCCCTTGCAGCACGCGCGGGCGGAGCACCTGTGCTTAAGCCCACCGTGCGCGTGGCACTTTGGGGAGCACTTGCCATGGTGATCACCGCTTTGGTTGGTTCGTTGTTTGGAGCGATGACCTAACTCAAACCAAACACCTTCATCGCAGGGAAGCAGCAATGCCGGGTACGACGTGGTGCACTGGACATTCGTTTCACGGATTCAGATCGTCGCTCTAACCCTCTGTTAAGCAAAATCTAATGCCGGCTCGCGAGAGTATTGCCAAGGAAGTCCGTGTCGTGGAATCGAACTGACGCCGCACAGCGTTGATACGCGTGGAGCACGCGAGCGGCCGAGTGGGCGTCGCATGAATTGATCTTCATACTGCTCTGGAATGGCGCGTCGCAATTGCAAGCCTGCAGCCAAACGACTACGCTGTTCGACGGGTCATGATCTCACATGTGTTTTGTGAGTATGTGTTGACCTTCGGATGGAGTAGTGCATAGCTACTCCTGGTCGGTTGTTCCTGTTTGTAATGGAGTTTCCCATGATTTCTAGTCGAATTGTCTTGGCGTTGTCGCTTGGAGCCGGGCTGTCGCTCTGACAGGCGGCGGTAACGAATTTCGATTGCGCCGCGGTCGGCGCGCTTCCGGTCATCGGAGGTGCCGCCAATTGTGACGGGTGCACGGGTACGGCGCTCGCAACCGTTAGCGCAGCCGCAAGCTGTGGGTTCCCCACGTCGGGTGCCCAATACGCACGCGTCGTTGCGGAGGCATTCTTGCCGAATTTTGCCGCCGGCGCCCTAATGCCACGTCCCGTTCCGGCAGCGTTCTCTGAACTCCGGATTGCCCTTCCATCGGGCGCAACGGCAATTGCCCTTGACTGGGAGTTCTTTTCTCCTGAAATCCAGAACTCCAACTTCAATGACGGGATGAACATTGCGATCGTTGATGCCGCAGGGAACTACGTGCAGTCTCTCGTCTCTGCCGACACATTCACACCTTTGACGCCAGCTGGCTGCAGCAACGGCGGTGGATCGGTCTTGGCGGCGGGTCCGCAGGCGTTTTCGGCGAATCTCAATTGGCCGCGACCGGCTGGGGCCTACCTCAGCATCGTCTGCTTTAATGAAGGAGACACTATCGCTGATTCATCAGTGTCGATCGATAATGTTCGGTTCTCTTTACGTAATGACGATTGCGCCAACGCAATTCCGATTGGTGAAGGTTCCTTCTTCTGGACGAACAACGGGGCAACCCCGGTGCTAAGCAACGTCACGTGCAATACTACCTTAAGCCGCGACGTGTGGTTCTCCTACACCAATACTGGTGTGTGCCCTGAGACTGTCAATATCAACACCTGTATGACCGCTGGCGAGCCAGCTCCGGTGCTGAACGACACGGTTCTTCGTGTTTATGACGCATGCGGCGGCCCGTGCCTTACTGCGAATGACGACTTCTTCTGCCCCGCTCCTTCCACCACCGGTTTACGCTCAAATGTCACGATTACCGTTCCAGCCGGAGCGACGCGATTGATCGCTGTCGGGTCATTCGGCAATAATGTTGGCAACGCGTGGACGCTGACGTTATCGGCGACGAATGCGCTGAAGGTGTTGGTCGGAACCGGTTGCGGCTCGCCCGCGCCAATTCTTGACAGCAACAGTCCTGTGCTCGGCCAGATGTACAATTTGTCCATCACAGGCGCAACACCTGCTTCGTCGGGATTGCTCTTCTACGGACCGCAGGCTGGCCCGACCAATATCGGCGGCACATGCAACCTCTACCTCGGCAATTCGGGCCTCAATGTACTCCTACCGCTTACGACGGACGCAGCAGGTGCGTGGAACTTCGCGTTGCCACTCCCGGCTGATCCCTCGTTGTGTTTTCTCCCGGTTGGTCTGCAAGCATTCATCGCTTCGACAAACGGAATCAACTTGACCAACGGGCTTCACATCACGCTCGGCAACTGATGGAATCTTGGGGCACCTGATGCCCCACGTTCGCGCGGCCAACTTGGTCGCCCCTTGCAAGGGGCGGCTGGGTTGGCCGCAACGTTTCTTGAGCCACTAGAAGCGCGGCGACCATGGGTCTTGGCGAAGGCAGCGTCACCGAGGGTGTCTAGCCGCGACGGCGGGCGGGCCGCGAGGCAGGTCGGGTTGGAGGACCGCCGCGCTCGAATGCAGGAAGTTCAAGTTGCTTGGGATCAAGCCTCCCCATCGCGGAATCAAGTTTGGCGGCGAGACCCACCATGCCCTTCGCCTTGAGTGCAGTCAGGAGCTGCTTCGCGGTGTCGACGGCAGAGAGGTTCATTCCGTCGAGCTCGTTAGCCGACGCGGGTGCGGCAGAAAACGCCGCGATGATTGAGTCGACCGCTGTGACAAGGTCGCCCGTCTCAAACTGGACACGTCCGATTCCGCCATGCGCGAAAGTCATGAATCGCCGAGCAGCGGCCTCTGCCAGCGGATCAAGATTCAACGCACGGTCGCAAAGTGCGAGTGCACGTTGATAGGCGGCGAGCGCCTTGCTTGCCTCATTTGCCTTGCGATGTGATTCGGCCGCAATGATCGATCCGAAGGCGGCGAAAGTCTCCAGCCCTCGTGGGCCGTCCGCTTTTGCCGCGAGCTCGCCGAGGACCGTGTTTCCGACCCCGCGTGTCGATCGCGGGGGAGCCACTCTGTCACGCTCTGCGATGACGGACGCATACTGTGATTCCATGCCGTCGGGGCCGCGGTCCTCGATCAGTTGGCTGCGATAGCGATCATGGAGCGCCCAACTGTTGGGGAACCGAATGAGCCCTGTTTCGAGGATTGTGAAGGCTTGGCCCTTCGCACCAAGCCACTTAAGGAAGTCGTAATGACCCGCGACTTGGGACGCATTGCCGAACGGGTGCTTAGCGAGGATTGCATACGCGGCATGGACATCGGCAAGCCACTCGCCGGGCCACGCTTCCTTGCGGCGCACGGAACGCAGAATCGCCTGTTGACGCGCTTCGGTGAAAAGACCAAGCACCAGCATGGAGTTCCATGATTCTGGGCTGGCGGGGGTGAATGCCATCGCGGCCTCGGCAGCTTTCCTTGCTGCTGCAGCGTTGTCCTCATACCACGCGGTGACGGCGTCAAGCATCTCAGCTCGCCAGCCCGATGCGTTCACGAGTTTTGCGGCATTGTGCGCCTTGCGGGCGCTAGTGATTTGTGACTTTCGTTCGCCAACGGTGTCGCTCGATGTCGCCCGAAACAAATATGCGTCGGCGAGATCCAGTAGGACGTCTGGATTCTGGGACGCCATCGTTGCGTCAGCAGCTTCAAGGCGCGACGCAATGACCGATTCATCGACGAATTCTGGGGCGGCGCCCTCGAGCGCACGTTGCCATGATGCGGCGTCAAGCGCCGGAGAACGGCCCGCGAGCCCACGATGAACGACTACTAATGTCCGAGCGCGATCCGATGACGCGCCCAAGCGGTCAAGCGCACCCATGAGCGCTGTTCGCTCCTCAGGCGGAAGGGGAGTCCGCATCGCATCCGAGATCAGTTCAACAGCTGAGTCGGACGTCGACTTTGCGAGAGCTTCGCGTGATGCTTTGGCGAGATCGGTATCGAGGCTGAAAACACCGAGGCGGAGGAGGTCAACGTTCGCTTCTGCCCCGGCTTCAGACGCCTTGCGCAGGAGAGCAGCGCGGGTTTCACGGTCTCCGGACGCAAAGGCAGCTTCCACGGCGGCGCGGTCGGAACTTTCCTTGCTCAGCACACGATCAAGAATGGGCCGGTCCGCGCGGTTGATCGGTGGCGTTTTGGGGCGGTTGGCAACACCGTCCTTGATTGACTTGAACACTGAATCCGTGTCCCATGCGTAGAAGACGTCGTAGGCCTCTTTGCCATCATCGCCGATCATGATGTGACGCGGCGCCACGCGGGTCCCTTCGAAGTAGCGCTCGAAGAGAAAGGGCTCGATGGAGATGTGCTCACCACATGTCACCGTGCCAAATCGTGGGCAAGGGATGCGGCGACCCTGTTCATCATGGTCGCGGGGAGTGTGACGGTACGTCGATGCGATGACACAGGAGTACGCGTCGTAAAGTCCTGCCGTTTCCGGGCGTCGATAGCGAACTCCAGCGTAGTGTTCGCTGGCGATCTCACCATCCATATTGACGCAGATGAGAATTGGCTTGCCAGTTTCCTTGGCGACTGCCTGAGCGTCTTCCCACGTTCGCTGCCACTGAATGAGGCAGGGCTTCTTCCAGTCCTCCGCAGTGGGCGCAAACCACATCTGCTCGCGGCTCACTGGCGTCGCGGGTGGGTTCTGTGCCACGGTCGCTGAGACGACGATCAATGCAAAGATGGCGGAGGAAATGAGGGAGTGCGAGATTCTGGCGGTCATGTAGGAGCTCGGGGGCGGGGACGACCTTGCGCGCGGCCGTCGATTGTCGCCAACAGTATAGTGGAGCCGACCACTCATCCCGAGGTTCCCCGTTGACCCCCGCAGAGCCCTCTAAGCCAGATTCACTCTCGACGTCCCGCCGCTTCGTTGCCTCGGTGAGGGACGAAGTCTCGAAAGTCTTAGTCGGTCAGGAGCAACTGATCGACGGACTGCTGATTGGCCTCTTGGCAGATGGCCACGTCCTGCTCGAGGGGGTCCCAGGGCTCGCCAAGTCGCTCGCGGTGCAGTCCCTTGCCGTCGCATTGGGCGGGACCTTTCGAAGAATCCAATTCACCCCTGATCTCCTACCTTCGGATCTGGTTGGCACACAGGTCTACCATCCCGGCACGGGTGCGTGGGCCGTCCGCGAGGGGCCCGTCTTCGCACACTTCGTGCTTGCGGATGAGATCAATCGAGCCCCCGCAAAGGTCCAGTCGGCCTTACTCGAGGCGATGCAGGAGCGACAGGTGTCCCTTGCGGGGGAGACACGCGCGCTGCCTAGTCCGTTTCTTGTGCTCGCAACCCAGAACCCCGTTGACCAGGAGGGAACCTACCCCCTCCCGGAAGCGCAGGTTGACCGCTTCATGCTGAAGGTCGCTGTCGGGTACCCGAGCCGAGATGCAGAACGCGAGGTTGTGGCCCGGATGGCCAAGTCGGAGGGACGACCTGTCGTTGCTCGGGTGGCCACGCCATCAATGATTCTTGACGCCCGACGTGAGGTGGATGGACTTTATGTCGATTCAAAGTTGATTGGTTATGCTGTCGATCTTGTCCGTGGGACCCGATCTCCGAAGGACTTTGGACTCGAGGAGTTGACCAAATTGATCAGGCATGGCGCGTCTCCGCGCGCATCGATTGCGCTGGTCATGGCGGCCAGGGCGCGCGCTTGGATGGACGGAAAGTCGTTTGTTTCTCCTCAGGACGTCAAGGCGGTCGCACCGATGGTGCTGCGCCATCGCGTCCTGATGACGTTCGAAGCGGAGGCCCAAGGACTCACATCCGACACCGTTGTTGCGCGCCTCTTGGACGCCGTACCCATTCCCTGATGTCCATGGGCACGCCCACCGATCACGAGGCGAGCCTGGCCAGCCTCCTCCGCGAAATCCGGTCAATCCCAGTCGTCGGGAGACGTCTTGCCGATGATATGAATTCGGGAGGCCATCGTTCGACTCTTCGTGGAGCCGGCATCGAGTTTGGCGAGGTCCGCGAGTACGTTGAGGGCGACGATCCACGTGGAGTCGATGCCAGCGTCTCAGCTCGAATGGGTCGACTCTTTGTAAAGAGATTCATCGACGAACGCGAACGGACGGCGTTGGTGATGCTCGACGTTGGGCACTCCATGGACTGTGGCTTCGGAGAATGGTCGCTTCGCGATGCTGGAATCCGGGTTATGGCTGCGATGGTTTGGTCGGTCATCGAGAACCAGGATCGTGCCGGCCTTCTGACGTTCGGCGGTGATGCATGCCGTTGGATTGAACCGCACAAGGGACCCGCGCATTTCATCCGCTTGGCGCAATGGGCAATCGCGGCTCCACAAGGAGTCGCGAACTATGGGTTGGATGCGGGACTTGATTTGGCTCGTCAGCGCCTGACACGCAGGAGCCTCGTCGTCATCGTGACCGACGGCATTCAGGAGTCGAACATCAGTCGGCTCGCCCGACTGTCAGCCCGTCACGACGTAATCGCTGTCAAGCTACTCCCACCTGAGCGTACGATGCCTCACCTAGGCAAAATCACCATCCGTGATCCTCGGACAGGACGGATTTCTGAAATTGACACCAATCAACAGTCGACGCGGTCGGCGTGGCACGAGGCGTGGAAAGTCGAGGACGACGCATTCATGTCGGCGACCCGTCGCGCAGGCGCTGATCCGGTATTGATTCCGGTCCCAAGCCGCCCGGACACTGGCCTGCTGCTCGCGCCATTGGTTTCGCTTTTCACAGGCCGGTCGACGCGCGGAGTACGAAGTTGATCCGGACGATGGGCTGCGTTGTGGTCCTGGTCGTCGGCGCTGCGGCGCAAATTCCGTCGGTGACGTTACGTGTCCCTAAGGAGGCTGTGGCATTCGGAAGAAGCTACTCCGTTGAGGTCGTGGTCCGCCATGCATCCGATCACGAGATCATCACGCCTAGTCCATCCGATTTCTCACCACTGCTTGTTGATGACATCGTGCGTACAAGCACGCTGAAAGATGCGGGGATCGTTGCCGACACCATCGTTGCGAATGCCCGCGCAGAATCCTCTGGCAATGTCACTCTTGGGCGCTTTATTGTGCGTCTTAAGGACCGCTCGGGTGTAATCACGTCAGTTTCTTCCGACCCCGTTTCTATCGCCGTCGCTTCCGCGCTCCGCGATAGGGATGGATTCGAACTCGATCCTATCGCGCCATGGGTGCGTGAAACGAGTTACGCCGCGTCGCTACTGTTGGTGGCGTCTGTGGTGACATGCGGGGGAATCGTCTGGCGTTTGAGGCGGAAACGCGACGCCATGTCACTGGCGCTTGCGCGTCTCCACACGCAACTTGGCGAGCAGAGCCTCACAATCGGTGAGGCGTGGCCGATTATGATTGCTGCCTCCTCGCGGATCCTCATGCGCGATGCTTCCACGTTGACTGCTTCCGAGTGGGCGGGGGAGTTGAGCACTCAAATCGGCTCCGGCTATGCGGATCTCGCGCATCGTGTCGCAGTGTCTCGAGACGCCGTGGTCTTTGGCTCTCAGGTTCCCTCGGATTCGCTTGTTGAGGATGTGCAGCGCTTGATTGAGGTGATGCGCGAACGGTTGGAGCAGGGCCGGTGAATTGGGACCTCGGAATTGGGCTCCTTGAACCATGGGCGATGCTTGGAGTAATCCCGCTTGGGTATGTGTTGTGGCGGAGGCTTCGATCTCGTCCACCGTCGTTACTTTTTCCCTCGCGCCCCGCTGGCGTCCCGGAGACGGGTGCATCAAGGCCTACTGCCCTCGCGTTGAGGGCGGCGGCTCTCGTCCTCGGATTGGTCGCGCTCGCGAGGCCCGCGACCCGAGAGGTAGTCGAGGACTCGAGTCGCGGCATCGAGATCGCATTGGTCATGGACATGTCGTCCTCGATGCAGGCGACTGACCTCGACCCGAAGAGGAGTCGCCTCGAGGTTGCGAAGTCGTCTGCTCTTGAGTTCATCAGAGCGCGTCAGCAAGACAGGATCGCGCTCGTGACGTTCGCCCGCCATGCCGATCTCGCATGTCCGTCGACTCGTGACCATGGCGCACTGTCCGCCATGGTCGAGGATCTTGGGAGCGTGCGGCCGGACACGGAGGAGGATGCGACAGGAGTCGGTAACGCGGTGGCATATGCGGCCGACGTCCTGCGGGGGCGGAGCGGGACCTCGCGCGTGATGATTGTCCTCACCGATGGCGAGGAGAACGTTGCTGTCACCACAGCTCCTGCTGAGATACCTCCATCGCAAGCTGCTGCCGCCTGCGCGGCGATGGGAATCCGAGTTCACACAATCGCAGTCGGGGCGGGGACAAGACTCCCGGACGGCTCGTTAAGGCCACTTGATACGACGGCATTGCGTCAGATCGCAGATGCCACCGGTGGCGCGTTCTTTGAAGCACGCGACGCGGATCGGCTCGCCACCGTGTATCGACAATTAGATTCCCTCGAGTCATCCGAAGCCGGAGTTCCGAGAGTCGTGGTTCACGACAGTTGGCACCTGTTCGCTCTCCTAGCGATGCTGCTGTGGCTTTCAGGGTTGATCTTCGAGCTCATGCCGACGGGGGGCGCTCCGTGATGGAGTCTCCGGGAATACTGGCGCCCGAGTGGTGGCCCATCATGCTCGTTGGGCCGGCTCTGATGATTCTCATGCAGCGGGCCGACGCGCTGCGGCAAACGCAGCTGCTCGACCGGGTGGGCGTTCGCAGCCACGTTCTTGTTGAGGGACTGAATCCCACGCGCCGTCGGCAGCGGCGCTTTATTGCGGCTCTCGGGGTCACGTTGATGTCAGCAGCGATCCTCCAGCCAGTTTGGGGCGATCGTCCCTCATCCGTCGCACCCAAAGGGCTCGATATCTTGGTGGTACTCGATGTCTCGAAATCTATGTGGGCTACCGACATTGCACCATCGCGTCTGGAATGGGCGCGTCGGGCCATACGCGATTTCTCCACCGCCACTCAAGGCGATCGCATGGGCGTCGTCGCGTTTGCAGGCGAGGCCCGAGTCCTAACTCCATTGACGCAGGACATGACGGCTATCGCAACCTTGGCCGAAGAGGTCGACAGTACCTTTGTCAGCCGTGGTGGCACCGACATAGGTGGGGCTTTGGAGACGGCGCTCTCGCTACTTAAGTCGACGGATGGCGAAGCGGCATGTGTGGTTTTGTTGACCGACGGCGAGGACATCGCAGGGTCCGCATCGAGGGCCATCGAACGCGCGAAAGAACGTGCGGTTCCGATTCATGTCGTTCCGATCGGATTGTCGGGGGGCGCTAAGATCCCGACACCGCGCGGGTTCCTCACAGACCGCAATGGGAACGACGTGATCTCCGTGCCCGATGCGGCGGGCCTTACCTCGCTTGCGAACGCGACTGGAGGCAAAGTCGCCGATGTTCGACGTGACGGCGCGCTGAGAGCGCTTTATCGCGAAGTCTTGGCGCCTGATGCGAAACGCGCGTTTGAAGTGCGAGGCGAGAAGGAGCGCCGGCAGGCATACGCGATTCCGTTGCTGCTGGGGTTGGTTCTCCTAGCTTGGGAGCTCGGGCGAACAGATCGAGATCCGCGCCGTGTCGGAGGCGTCGGATGAAGCGATTCCCTCACCTGGCGTTCTCGAAGCGCAATGCGAGGGTTTCCTTGGCCTTGCTTGCGATCCTCATCGCGGCCGGCGGAAGCTGTGGTCGAGAAGATGCGGTCGAACTCCTAGATCGATCCGCGCGGGCGGCGCTTGGGCTGCGCAAGTTTGTTGATGCCGAAGTAGCAGCAGAGAAGGCCGTGCTTCTTGATCCAACATACGAGGACATCAGGCTCCAGATTCGGGGCGCAGCGTCATTTGGACGGAGTGTGGTTTCGGAAGCGGCTGCGGAGATGCCGGGTGCATCGCTCGCGCTGTTCGACGTCGCGCGGAGACAGACTGAGACTGCTCGCGATGCATGGCGACTCGCCCTGCGCCTGGCACCGCAATCGGAAGAAGTGCGCAGAAATCTCGAGCGTGCTGTTCGGCGCATTGATGTTCTGAAAGAGAAGAAGCGACTTGCCGAGGAGGCCCGTCGCGCGGCTCCCAAGCGACCCAAGCCGGTTCCTTCGGATGGGAACAAGAGCGCCGGGACACCGCAGGCGAAGGGAACCTCGGAGGTGTCGGTTGAAGTAGCTACCGGCGATCTTCCTCCTGAGGGGGCACGTCGGGTCCTCGAACGTGCCATGGAGAAGCAGCGCGAGAAACGTGTTGCCCGGGAGCTTCGCCGCGAATCGCCCTCTCAGGGAGTGGAGCGCGACTGGTGAGGTTCGTTCTGGGAATCATGTTGGTGTCCTCCTTACTCCTGAGTCAACAGGTACCCGGGACGAACTCGACGGATGCCTTCGCCGGGCGTATGACGCTCGAAACTGTGGTGCCTGATGAAGCAGTATTCGTGGGGCAGTTCGTGCGCGTTACCGTGCGAGCCGGTATTGACCGAGAGCTGCTTCGGGAGAGGCTCGTTCAGCCCTACGCGCGCGTGCTCGATTTGCCGGTACACCTCGAAGCGACCTGGCTGAGCGCCGATGGACCTCTAGGCGCGAGGCCCGCATCAGCTTCCCTTCGGCACGATGGCTTGCCTCGGGTCACAAGGACGGTTGCCGTGAACAATGGGATTACGACCCTCACCGAGGCCGAAGATGTGACACGTGGTGGTGTTCGAATGGCGATGTTCGAACTCTCGAAGTTCGTGGTGCCTCGCACCGTGGGTGACGTGGAATTGGAGCCGGTGACGTTGAAGTTCGCCTCGGCCGAGCGATTCAGCACGGATTTCCTCGGGAATCGAGTGCCCGAGGGGCGAATCGACGGCGCAATGCGAGGCGAGGCAGCCTCCATCACCGTCATGCCGTTGCCCGTCGCGGGAAGGCCATCGGGTTTCTCCGGACTCATCGGCCGCTATGCAGTCGTGACTGCGATTGCGGAGCCCTCGGAACGCGATCCCCACGCTATCACGGTCAAAGCCACACTGGTTGGCGACGGTAATGTTGAAACTATCCGACAGTTGCGGGCAGAGCCAATTCCGGGCTTTCGAGTGCAGGGGCTGCTCGACGCCGGTGGAGGGTCGCCACGGAGCCTTACTTTGGAACTCGTGGCCGTCGGGCGAGTGCCGCACGAGATTCCTCCGTTGAAGATCGCGGTGTTTGACCCAACGCCGCCTGGGTCCTACCGCTTCATCGAGTCTCCAGTGATGGCGATTCCAGGGCGAACTTCGCCCCCGGGCGAAGCGGGCTTGCCGCTGCGTGATGCGCGGGCTCTCGATTGGACAGATCAGACCGGGATTCTCTGGCGAGGCGCGTTGCTGCTTCCATGGATTGCGTTGCTCCTGTTGTGGACATGGCTCTCAGAGCGCGACCGTGATCGCGCGGACCCAGGAGGAGCGCGGGCCCGCCGCGCGTTCAAGGCGTTGCGCGTTGCATCGCGCCAGTCCGGAAGCCCGCACGACGCAATGGGTGTCTACCTTGCCGCCCGCACGAGATCACAACTCCCCGGCATCGTTGACCGTAATCTAGCGGAGCGGCTGGTGAGTATCGGAGTCAATGAGACCACGGCCGAAGCCGTGGCTACGCGTTGGCTTGAGGGCATTGACGCTCGCTATGGGTCAAGGCCGGCTGACATGACTTGGAGCGAAGTGCTCAGCATGGCGACCGCAATTGAGACGGTCGTGGCTCGACGCAGAGGCTCGCCATGACTCGTAGGGCCACAATGGGCGATCGCATCTGCGCCTTGCGCGTGGTCATGGTGATGGCCGCAGTATGCATACTGGTATTCGGGCAACAGCCGGATGTTCATCTCGAGCGATCGGACGACCCCTATCCCAAGGCGGTTGCGGCCGCGCGTGCCGGACGCCGTCAGGAATGTGAGGCTTTCTTGCGCGATGCTTGGATTGCCCGAGCGCGTGCTCGAGTTCCCATCGCACTGGATATCGCAGGATTCTGCATGGCTGACGGACGATTGGGCGAAGCGATGGCATGGGCACTTCGTGCGCGCTACGAGGATCCAAGATCGCAGGATGCCGAAGACGTCGTTCTCCAAGTTCAGCGCGAATGTGGACTCACGACGCGGCCGGTGGAGGGTGTTGTGCCGAAGGCCATCGCGTGGATTGACTCGACCGGGCGAAACTCGTGGCTTGCGCTGGTAGTCAGCATCGAGGTCATCGGCGTTGCGCTTATCCTGATTGGGCGCAACTCGAAGGGCGTCATTGCATGCGGTATTGGCGCGCTCGCCTTGGCAACGGTGCTAGTCGCCCGAGATGCCGTGTCCGGTAGGTCAGTCGTGACGGCAGTGATTTCCACCGAAGGCGTATCACTCAGACCCGAACCTCACGCGGAACGCCTTGGTGGGCGTCGATTGTTGGTTGGCACAGAGGTGGAAGTGGTGGCAACGACTGAAACTTGGGCCCACGTCAGGACAAGCGACGGCGAAGGCTACGTCGAATGGCCGTCCCTAGTACTCGTCAATCTGGAGCTCGGTCGTTAGGGAAGGACGTCAAGTCGCAGACCATTGGAGAAACTCACGCCAAAGCTCGCCGAAGCGTCTATCAACGCGTACTGGACGTAACCGGAAAATGGGCCACCACCGCCGCTGATGGGAAACGCGATTTGTCCGCCTGGCGTCGCCGGGAATGGTCCGAAGATACTCAGAGGATTTGGCACCACGGTGCCTGCCAACGCAGAGATGGGGGAGGCCGCTGTCGACGCACCTAAGTAGACTTGCGCGTTCGCGAGAGCAAAATCAAGAGTCAATGTTGCCGATTGACCGGATGCCAATCCTCCGCACGCGTGGAGTCGCGGAATGATCCCGTTTGACCCAGCTTTGCCAAATCCCAAGTCTGTCGCCGCAGTGTTGCAGCCTAGGTTGAGGGGAAGGATGAAATCCGCGACAAGCACACGATGATCAGATGCCGTTCCGGTAACCGTCTGCAGCGACGCGCCAAAGCCGACCAATTGAGGCGGCATCGCCGCCGTTTGGATTGTGTTGGTATTGAAGACGAACGATCTTCGGAGCGACGCTATCGATCCCTGATAGGAGATGTAGTCGTAGCGGTTGCTAGAGTATGTGTTGATACTTCCAGTGAAGAAGTCAACACCGTCTGCAAGGTCGATATCGCCGCGATTCCTGTCGGGGCCGTCAGTTGAAGACGTTGATTCCGAGAATTCCGCTTTCGAGAGCCAGTCGGCTGGGCCTCGAACGGCGCCGTTGGCGCCTTCATCTTCATTCCAGTCTCCACCCATGATCACCGCTGTATTGGGAGGCAAGACCATCGTGGCGGGCGGAGAGTCCGCGATCTTGCCAAATGGGTCTGGAATGCCCGTCCCGGCCCCATTGAGCAGGTGGTTCACGTAATACGCGACGTTGCGCGCGGCCGTTTCGCGCTGGGTGTGATCGGATGCCGCACCGCCCGCCTTGAGGTGCGCATTGCCAATCACGAGGTCACCAGCGTAGGTGGACGGTAGGTCGATTTCGCCGAACATGAAGCCACGAATGCCGCCGTCGCCGCCTGGAGCGTATAGGTGGGCGGTGACATTGGGGATGTCGATGAGCTTCGACTTGGTGTCGCCGTTGAGATCGGCGAAAGGCCACTTCGAGAGGATGACGTTTCGGTTGTAGCCATCGGAATCGGACGAAACGAAGACATTGGGCAGGTCGAAACCTGGGGCGTAAAGCTGAACATAGGACGTCACTGTCGCATTGCCGTGGAATGGATCGGTTCCGCCGTGCATGAAACGATCAAGTGTCGTGGTCAGATTCGTGACGGAGTCGACACCGCTTCCTGTGGCATTGCCTGAGTTATCCGCAGTCTCCTGCAGAATCAGGATGTCTGGCTGAAGTGCTGCGACGACGCGCGCGAGTGCCGTCCAATTGTTAACTCCGGATTGCTTGGCGTTGGTCGAGCAAATGCCGTCTTTCACGTTCCACGACATGATTCGGACATCGGTTGATGCAGTCTTTCCCCATTGTGCCGAAAGCGGACTCCATTGGGCCGCGAGTGGGAATGAAGTGACGAGGAAGGCTAGGGCGAAAGCATGTCGTGCGCGCATGGCTCTATAGTACAAATCCGGTTGTTCGGCAGTCAGACTTTCTTTGCTGCCCTTGACTGAACAGACAGATCTTGAAACGCACAAAGGCCATTGCCGCGAAGCAACTTACGGTCGTTAGTGAAGGATCAGGTCAATCGTATCTGGGGTGCCCTTTAGCCAGATTTCGGATCGACGCTCGCCAAGGCGGGCGGTGATACGCGTGGCTTCTGGGCCTACTTCTAGTGTGTACGCTCCACGGTCATCGCTCCGTGTATTCGCGACTTCAATGCCTGATGGCCCGTATCCCGATACGGCAGCGATTCGCACGCCCGAGACCGGAATGCGCGCCGCGGAAAGTACGTGGCCCTGGAGGAATCGGCGTCCATCAGGGCGCAAGTCGGCGCGAGTTCGATTGTGGCGAATGAGAATGCCACCCGACGCAGTGATCCGTACCTGCACCATCCAAATGAGCGCAAGAAGCCCTGCGGCGATCCCTAACCAAACCATCCGAAACGGGGCGTCAGAGTCTGCGGGACCGCGCGGAGGTACTCCATGGTGTTTCATGTCTACCCGCCGACGAGGCCTTTGAGGAACTCCTTGACGTCGAACTGATGTCCAGCGAGCACCGCTCCAAAATGACCCGTTGCACACACGATGGCCGCTGTTGCAAGGAGCATGATCCGGAAGATGGTCAGGCGGGCACGGCTTGAATTAGGTGCGGGTGCAGTAAGCCAAAGCAACAGGGCGAGGGCGGTAACCGCGACTCCTGTCCACTTATGCCATCCCAGATCGCGTCCGTCGTAGCCGCCTCCGTCCATGGCCGCTTTGATCCAGCCAGTCACGCCTGCCGCAAGCGACCCCAGCGCGCCAGTGATCACGAGGAACCGCGTCGTCGATGGCGATTCGTTAGGGCCGCGGCGTATGCGAAGGAACTCTGCTGGTACGGCAGCTAAAAGCAAGGCCACGGGGAAGTGGACTAGAAGGGGATGAAGCATCCCGAGTGCATCGCCGACGGGGCTCTGTGTGGACGGAGTCGATCCAGGGAACATGCGCGAATCCTAGCCTAGGGGTACCGGTGTCGTCACGGAAGGAAGAACGTTAGGGCCATCGGATCGCTTCGAGCAACCACCGTATTGCCGTCGCCAAATCGCGCGGTGAAACGGACGCGGGCCTGAATCTCCCGACGTCCCAAGGGCAAGAGGTGAAGTCGCATGAGCGGCTCTAGCGTATCGGGACGGAGCCCGGTGAAGTCACAGGACCAAGACGTTGATGAAGTAGGCTGCCAGGAAAGCGTGCTCGAGACGCTAGCTACAGCAGAGGCGATGGGAGTGTTGCCGAGGAGTGCTGTTGGCCGTCCAAGGATCAGGAACTCGATTTTCGTTTCGAGTCGGGTCGCAATTGGAGGAATCCCTCTCAAGTCGAATTTCCAGGGGGCCGATGCCATGACGCGGTCACCATCGCGCGGGGAACGAATCTGCAGATTCGCGTGATTTAGGGGCAGCAACGAGACAAGAGCGCCGACTGGTGCCACGCACACTTCCGTGAGTTTGCCCGCAAGCATCCATCTCGCATCATGTTCTAGGGATGTCGGGACGTCGACGGCTTCGCCTGCATCGACGGGGAACGAATACGTCGACGCAGTCCCATCCGTAACGACTCGGAGCGTGACGATCGTGGTCGTCTCGCGTGCGCCTAACGCGACGAGCAGTCCGGCCGCGGAACGCGGTGTGATAGGTGATTGGGGACGAAATCGCGAATACCCCTCTTCGATCCCGGCAAGGTTGAGCTGCGGGATCGTGGAGCCCTTGCCGCCGATAGTGATCGAATCAACGGCAATGTCGCCACTGGACCATCGAGCCAATCGGATGGGCTGTTCGGTTTCGGCGAGCCATGGGCTCGAAAGCAGATCCGCCTCTGTCGGAAAAGACGCAACTCTCAGCGACGAAGATCGGAACGGAGACTGAAACCTCTGGGGCATCACGGCGAAACCAATGGTCGCCTGCTCTGGTTGGGGGTCGATCACGGCGACTGCAGCGCCTGGAGTCGCCGCCGCAGCGCGTTCGACGGCTGCGACGCGAATGGCCCCGAGTTCGCCAGATCTTAGTTCCTGTCGAATGTTCGATATGGACGCATCCATCAACGGCAGGATGATGATGGTTAGAAGGAGGGTCGCGACCCACGGCCTTGTGACCTGACGGCGCAGATTCTCGAATCCACAACCGATGAGCAAGGCGAGCGGGATCTGGGCGAGGTGGCTTGCGCGGCTTGATGCGTTGAATGTGTCCGGATGGTGGAAAATCCAGATTGCTGGGACTGCAAGCACAAGAAGCGCCGCGATGGCGAGAGTGGCTCGTCGACGGATCATCTGCGATCCGATGAACGCCGCCGCGGCAACCAAGATCCACACGAGCACGATCCATGGTCGGATGGCTCCGCCGCCCGCGATTTCAGCTAGGAGGGGCCACGTTCCTTGCGCGTCGGGAGATAGCCCCCATGGCGCGATGAGCTGTTGAAGATAGGGCCACGACATGTCCCAAAGCAGCGAGGTTGAAGCTGACGACAGTGATGCGCCTTCGGCGTACCTTGGAAAGTAGTAGCCGAGGTACGCGGCGCGGACGAGTGTTGTAAGGGCCAAACCAAAGGCGTGAAACCCAAACGACCACCACCGGCGAGACCAGGATCCGTAGTGCGGGGCGAAGCATAGAACTACGAAGAAGGGCGCAACCAAGAATCCTGTCGCCTTGGTCCAAGGCATGAGCGCGACGCAGATTGCGGAGAGAATTGCATACCGACGACGGTCCGCCCGGAACTGGCAATGGACTGCAGTTAACGTGAGGAGCGTCAAAAGCAGGTCGGGCATTGCTGCCACCCATGACACTGCCTGGAATCCCGTTGCGTCGATGGCCACTACCGCGCTCGCAAGTGTCGCTGACGCCGGTGTCAGGAACTTGCGAAACAGTCGATAGGCCAAGACGACGACAAGTCCTTGAGAGATGAGACTCACGAGCCTAAAAGGCCAGGGCCTCCAATCGGCGCCCTGAACTCCGCCCGCTACGGCCCACACGAGTCCCGGTACAGGCTGGAAGAGCCAGTCAAGGCGCTCAGGCCCTATGGGCGTCGGAACTTCACCGCGAATTGCCGTGGTTACGAGAGCCGTGGCAACGAACCCCACATGTTCAACCGCGTCGGGGATTACGACGACATCGTCCTGTCGCCACGGTAGGCCAAGAAATGCCGCGTGGGCCAAGAAGGTGACAAGCAAAAGGAGCGCGAGGGCACGACGATCTCCGGACAGGTCCGTGGTCAGCGGTACCGATTCGACAGGATGAGCGGGTTTGGAGGCAGGCGGGTGCAGGGCTTTTCCTCAGGGGCCCCAAGAAATGGGAGCGACATCCTAGGGGAAAGCGCGGGGGGATGACGAGCTCGAGTTAGGCGAATTTTGAATGGAACGCGGAGTGGTCTATTGCCTCAAGTGGAATGAATCGGGGGGCCGAGCGTATCCTTCTGCACGGGGACTGGCGTTAGCTCCCGCGGAGATACATATGAAATGGTTGTCAAATGTCGCAGTCGCTTCGCTCTTAATGTCGGGCCTGATGCCGCAAGGCCTTTCGGCCCAGGAGTCTAGGCCGACTCAGAGTCCAGAGTCCCGAGCCGTGCGCGAGGCACCCAAGCCTGGGAACCTCAAACCCGGTGACGCGATCCCCTCGTTCTTGGCGACTACCTGGGATGTCTCGGGAGAGACCCCCAAGTCATCCGAGTTCGACTCGCAGAAGATCCCCCAGATCACAGTGATTGTGATCCAAGGGGTCAAGTGTCCAGCGACGTCCGCCTACGAGGGGCGCCTGAGAGAGCTCGATTTGGCTTATCGAAAGAAGGGCGTCGAATTCCTTTACCTGTACCCGAATCGCCCCGAGTCCGATGAACTGAAGCGCACGTACCACAAGACGCAGAAGCTCGGCGGCTCCATGGTGTTTGACGCGAAGGGGACGTTGACTCAAGCTCTCGGCTCTGACCACACGAGCGATTGCTATGTTGTCGGGAAAGACGGCAAGGTGATCTACCGTGGAGCGCTCGATGACAACAAGCGGGCAGCCAAAGTCAAAGTGAAGTACCTAGCGGATGCTCTCGAGGCAGCGCTCGCAGGGAAGGAACCTTCGATTAAGCGCACCGACGCCCCTGGTTGAAGCGTCAAACTCTGATCGCCCGTGCGGTGATCTTTAGATTGAATTAGGTCGGACCGACCAAGCAGAAACCCTGCAGCACCGCGAGGCGCTGCAGGGTTTCTTGTTTGCCCTTATGAGACGGGGCTAAGGATCAGGAGCCGATCCAGTCGTAGACGCCGGCGTTTGGCACGAAGTCGATACGCGTCATGCCCACGGGGAACATGGCGTTTGCAGCGCCGAGCTTGTAGATCATGCCGTTCAAGGCCGGCGCGGGCGTCAGGACACCCGTGCTGTAGACCGCTTGGCCTTGGTCTGTAGCCAAGCCTGCGCCGCGGCTGATGCCGAGCATGAAGTTGGTTGCTGCAATACCGGGGTTGTAGTTGTCGAGCGAGACCACGCCTGTGCCTCCATCGAACTGAAGACCGAAAGTGAACGGAGTCGCGTTGCCAAAGAGGAAGACACCATTGTAGTCAACACGGACGATGTTGGCTGCTGGCTGTGTCGCCGTGATCTGGCCAGAACCTACGGTGCCTGGATTCAGGTCACCCCAGGCCCCGACCCACGGGGAGTCAGTGATGCCCGCGGCGGTCGAGGGCGTAAAGGAGGTGCTAGCGGTGCCGAACATGACGCGGCCGTTCGAAACCACTTGCATCTGGGTGAAGTTCGTTCCGAAGAACGGAATGGCACCCGGTCCGCAGAACGGAGGTCCTGCCAAATTCACCGTCGTAAACGAGTCGTCGGTGGTTGGCATGGGGGCGGTGCCCGAGCCAATTACGTGGATCGCATTCGGTTGACTCAGGGAGATGAAGTCGGGATTCGAAACGTCGATGTTCGCTTGTTGGAGGTAGATGTCCACCGGAACAGGGAAACTCGAGGGCAAAGAGAATGGCGCGTACGTGTTGGTAAATGCGCCGCCCAAGAAGAAATTGAAGGCCGCAAGATTGATGTTCACCAATTGGCCACTGGTTGTCGCAAGTGCGCCCTGACTCGCCGGCACGAGTGCGATACTGGAGAGAAGGACATCCCACGCCAATCCGCTCGTCGAGCCTGAATTCACCGTGAATGTCTCATTGACGCAAGGAGAAACGCTGGCGGCAACAAAGGTATTTCCTTGGACGCCGTTGACGTCAAGCGTCGAGCCGCTTTGATTGACCTGGTACTCGGGAGTTGAGCTCGCTTGTGCGTAGCGAATGATCCCGTTCCAGTTTCGAGGAGTGAACGTAGCGCCGAATGGGTACTGCTTGCCGACGCCTGTCTTGAACTGGATGAAGGAGTCTGCTGCATACGTGGTACCCACCACCCCGCCATTGGTGTAAGCCACGGTAGCGCCGGTGGTCGAAGTCACGTAGAACGCTTGCGTTGCCCCTCCCGCAATGTTGACGTTGACAGGAATTGGAATAGCCACCGTGGTGGGAGACCCGGCAGGAACAACGACGCCCGTGGTCGTGCCGACCAAGGTCCAGGCCGCGGCGTTGGTCTCGAAGGTCGCGTGGCTCCCAGTCTTGGTATAAACGGCCATACCGGTCGTAGCGGCCGCGAAGAAACTAGAGTCGAATGATGTGATAACAACGGGGCTCAAGGCCGTGATGTCAAACATCGCCCCATTTTGTCCGTTCCCGCCGACCAGCGTCGTGGTGAGCGACAACTGAGCTGACGCGAACGAGGCGACGAAGGCTGTCGCGAGTGAAAGAAGACGCAGATTCATGATTGGAACTCCATAACTCGACATGATTGTCCGACCTTCAGCGGCCTTTCCGCGATGTCGGATGATCCCCAGTTTAGTCGAAGCGGCGCAAGAAATGCAATAACAACCGCACCAATTTGTCGGCTCGGCGAAGCCGCTGCGAATGCGCGGGCAATGACGCTCGAAGCCGCGACGGCCAGTTAGGCTCGCATTCGAAGCTGGCGACCTAAGTCTCGCTGCCTGTGGTGGTTCGGAATAAGGCGAGTCGTTGCGATTTGACGTACGCACCTCGGATGTCGGCTGTGTCATCCACGACGGCGCGGGCATTTGCCGCAAGCCACTTCTGGCCCTTGGCAAAAAATCGGTCGAATGAGTCGTCGCTCATCGCAGTCGCTAGATAGGTTTGGCGCTTGTGTAACGTGAGTCGAAAGAGTGGTGTGTTTCTTTCAATCCGAATTTCACGTTCGCGACGATCGAGGACCAGAACGCCGTGCCACGGGTAGGAAGCCGGGTACCAGTCGGTGTCAAGGACAGCGGTGAACGCGCGCCATGGGACAATCCGATTTGGAACCTCGCCCAACATCAGCTGTTCGTTTGCGTTCGTCCTGATGTAAAGGAAAGTCGAGACTTTCACTTGGTCGCGAAGTTCTGCGTAGACATCGTCGGAGATGCGGTGTGGGAGAACCTGGCCTTTGTCCCAGAACCAAGCATTGCGCTGAACGAGCGGAGCTCCTTCTCCGATGGCCGCTCGTGGCTCCCAGATGAAGTTCGCTGTGACATCCACCGGGTCGAGGTGCTTCCAGCCATCGCGTGTTCGGCGAAACGTCATCGCAAACGGCGCAAGAACGTCCCAACCGAAGGCATTCGCCGCCCGGAGCGGTGGGCACTCGTCGGGCCAGCCGTGCCCCTTTTGCTTCGGGTGATACGTCGGCCGCGCAGGCGTGGGCGGGTGGATGCCATCGGCGAATGGGAAGTAGTGCAGCATGATGGGATGGGTGCTCAGCCTCGAGGTGGTGCAATCGTACGTCACCGCCAGCGGGCTAGCCGCGCTTCGTCGGGCCCCGATCGTCTAATCGACCCCATGTCGACATGCGAGAGCACCGCCGCGGCATCGGTGCCCGTGGATTCCAGGTAGTCGAGCGCGTCCTTCGAAATCCAAACTTCAATTCCCTTCGATTGCAGAGACTTCGCTCGCGCCTCGACGGCCGCAAGTGGGGGAAGACCGCAACCGGCACCGTCTGCGACGAGTTCGGCGACCGAATCGAGCCGTTGCATGCCTTTGAAGCGGAGGGGAGCAGCAGAGTTTCCGGCGATAAGCGCGGCTTGTGGCGGGAGCATGGCGGCGAGCGCGTTGGCCGTTTGCGTCAACGGATCGTCGGAGAAGTGTCGCAGTCGATAACCCGGGCCACCTGGGCCGACTTCTGCCGATAGCCCAAATGAGACGAGCAGGGCGATCCCCGCAATCGCGGTGCCGAGGCGCCCTGCGCTCAGCCCGGCGGAGATTGGCCCGACCAGTATCCCGACGGCTGGAAGCGTGAGCCCGAGCCAAGACGTTCCCGTCGCGATGAAAACAAGCGCGGGAAGGACAACGAGCGGTAGGACTGACTTCCAGATTTGGCGCTGGCGTATTGTCACGCCGATGGCAAGAAGGATCGGCACTCCAATGAGGCCGAGCCCGTTTCGTACCCATTCAAGACTCGTATGAAACAGTCCGCCGTTGGCCCGAGGTCGGGTCACCGTCAGCCAGACCCACTCGCCCACAAGAATTGTAGTGGGCGGTGATGGAGAAGTCGCCGTGACGACTTTGAACGGTTGGATTGCGGCAATGACGAGCAGAGCCGCGACGCAAATCGCCACCACGCATGCGAGACGACGATGCGAGGCGGGCGCCGCCCGTAGAGCGATCCACAGCCAACCCGGAATCAGCGCGAGCGAACCAACATGCATAAGGAGCGAGGCTGTCATCGCGATGAAGAGAGCCGCCAGGACGCGCAGCGACGGAGACGCTGCATAGCGTGCCGCGATCATCAAGGTGACGGCACACGCCGCCATTTGGAGCGAGTTGACCTCGACTCCAAGTGCGGCATGGGCCGTGGCAGGTGTCCACACCGTGAGCAATCCCATCAGACATGCGATGGCTCGCGTGGATCCCTTCGACATGCACCACAGGGCGACGGCCGCAACGGTGACTCCTGACGCGACACAAGACACGAGTGTGGCGGACTCGATTGTCGACCAACCCAGTGGCCGAACTAACGCATGTGCCCACGACAGGATCGATGGAACGGCCAAGTGAAACGGATCACCATACGGCTGGTCAGCGGCGCGGGACAAGAGGGCGTAGGCGTCGAACGACACCCAGCCACTGCGTAGATTCCACGCAAGTACGACTTGGGCGCAGGCAAGAAGCAGCCAGGCAATGGAATTCAATGCGCGTCACCATGTACGTGAGCAAGTAAGTCCGACCGACGAAGCAGAGAGTCCTCCGATGCTTCAAGACTCCGGAACTGCATTTCCTCTGCATGAGCCTCGAAGGCAGCCAACTCGCTGTTCCGCTTGGGCTCCGACGCGCCATGATGCATTCCGGGGCGACTTCGCGCGCACCACGCGAACGGAAACGCGAACCCCGCACCGAGTGTCCTAGCCAATACGACGGCCGCGTGTCTGACCCTGCCGAAAAATGTTGTCGTTGAGCCGGAAGAAACAAGCCACCTGAAGTACGTTGACAGAGTAGCTCGTCGAACGCCAAGAAGTTGACTTGGAACGTGCGAGGTTGTGCAACGAAGTCGCAACGCATCGGCGTCGAATTTCGAATTACCAAGCGCACCAGCCACTGCCATTGCGGCGGCTAGGTTGTCTGAACTGAGCAGGGGAAACAGCATCGCAAGTGCGTCGACACACGCCGCGTCGGCGCGTGCCTCGCGAATGCGGTTGACTAGGCCGCTTAAGCCGAGCGTGGTGTGGGCCATCGGCCACGCTTCGACTAGGTCCATCACCCAACGCAACCGAGCGGGTGGAGATAACGACTCGGCGAGGATCGGAATCACGAGAGGTGAGCCGCCTCGCGCACCGAGATGCGACGCAAAATGCGTTGCCACGTGGATCCAGATGTCAGCGGGGTCGGGAAGTAATGCATGGACGCCTCCGAATGTGACGGAAGACGATCTTTCGCGAAATCGAGGTGGATCCTGAGCACCCTCGAATGCCTCGCTGTGAAGACGCCAGTGGATCTCGACGGGCAGGAACTTGCCCTCCGGAGAGATCCACGCGACATTGAAGTGCCAGAGCGCAACGTGCCACGCCGGGAGCGAACCTGGAGGTCGAACTGCGCCAAGCTCTCGGAGCGCGCCGAAGGCCGCGCCAATTTCGCTTTTTCGAACAAGGAGGTCAATATCGCCCATCGTCCGCTCATCGCGAGAACGGTAGGTCCATGGGACCAATGCCGCGCCCTTCAAGAGAACCGGAGTGATGCCCACGTGATTTAGCTGTCGGACGACGATGGATCTAGTCAACCTCGCGCGATACGCGGTGCGAATCTGATCGTTAAGAGATTTGGCAAAGGAGCCTCTGAGTTCGAAGCCGCGCGAGGCAATGCGGGCTAGAAGCCCGTGCAATTCTGCAGACGCGGACAGACGGTCGTGGTCATCGGTCGAGATCGATGCGTAAAATTCGGGCTCACGCCAAGCCCGGGAACCGGGCTGCGCGAGCCACGACATTACGATGTCGATATCATGGGCTGATAGACCAGAGGATCGCATCGCGGGCGGCTTTCGGGTTCGACCATCCGACTTTAAAGCTCCGGCAAGGCATCGTGAGAGCGGCGAGACCCGACAGAGCATTGTCGGGTCCATGGCTTCCGAAGTTGAGTGCGTGAAGCGATGCCTCGACAGATGATTGTCCGGCGGTCATACCTTCGACGATGGCGCCGGGAATGGCCTGATACCTTGGAAACACAATGATCTTTGGGGAAGTCACCATTCCGACCGTGGTTCGTTCGAGCGAATGAAGCGGGACAAATGTGGAGTCGCCCATGCCAACAGAAACAGACAAGGCTTGAGGGAAGCTCGGTTGACTGATTTCGCGAAGCTTGGGTGCACGGGGGAAAGCGAGCGCGGTCTGGGTTGCCACGTCGAATGCGAGAAGTTCATCGGAAAGGAATGTCGCACCAAGCTCACAGAAAGCGAGGGACAGTGAGGACTTTCCTGCGCCAGCTTCACCCATGAAGACAAAGCCTACACCGCGGTATTCGATGACGGCCGCATGGAAGTGGAGCAGATCGCGGCGTTCGAGCACGACCGCGTCAACGATTAAGTGATTTAAGGCGCGAATGGCGAGCCAAGGATCCGTCACGGTCGTTGAGTTGTCGCCGAGCCACGCCGTTGTGCCAGCAGATGTCGAATTAAGTCCACCCTGCAAGTGTCGCAGCGGCGCGTCATGTTGAGTCGGAAACGCGCCATAGATCGCCAGAATCGCGTTTCGAAGGTCAGCGTTGGCGACGTCAAGTGAGATGGAGATTCCGAGTGCTTTGAATGTGACAGCCGACGTAGTATCGGTCACGAGACAACGCCTTTTCGCTGAAGGTCGTAGAGCAAAATCTCTGTTTCTTTAAGCAACAGTTCTTCCGGTGCGGCGAAAGTCTTCATGAGCTCTGCGACCAGCGATGGGACATCGCGAGATCCGTCGCAAAGCGCAAGGATGGCACACGCCGTGGCATTCAGATTGACCACAGCATGGGTTGTTGGGTGGTAAACTAGCAATTCATCGCCGATCGGACGGCGGTGGAGGTCGCTTGCGGCTAGGGGTTTCCAAGCGGCAGTCGGTAAGGGTGGATCGTTCATATAGGGGGATGGGGGGACGCCGCCTCCGAGTCCGCGTGATTCGAGGTCGGCGAGCATTTCCAACGTGAGTCCCATCGTATGTCGAAAGACCTCACAATGCACGGGGTTGGGAGTTGCCGCGTCGCCTGTTGCCTTGAGGTTGTCGTGATGGCAATTCCCTCCACAGTAGTGCCTCGCCCAGCAGGAGCGGCAATCCGTGCGGTGGTCCACCGTGGTGGCATCGAGACGCTCGGTCACTGCTGTCGAAATGCCGTCCTTAAGGGAGCCCATTTTGAATTCGGCATCCTCGAAGAAGCGATAACAGAGGTAGACGGACCCGTCCGCCGACACACCTAGATAATCACGCCCGCCGCCACACGGTGATGTCTTGCGCGTGCCCGAGAGGGCGCGGCGTGAAAGGTCTTCGAAGTGCGCGTAGAGCGGGGACTGGCCCGCCTTCTTTCTGGCGTGCCAGTCCTTCGCGGCGTCATCGAATGCCTCGACCAAAGTTGGGATGTCTTCGGCGCGGAATCCATCAGGCCCAGAGTCGGTTGCAGGCGACACGACGACCTTGGTGAAACCCAGTGACTCCATATAGGTCACGATCTCGCGGATCTTCGGGAATCTTCGCGACAGGACGACGCTCGCGTGGGTCCTCGCGAGCAGCGGGGTTCCGACGCGCGACGCCAGAAACTCCTTGATGCGCGGTTCGGCTTGTGCGTGGCTTCCGCGGCCCGACGGCGCAGGTCGTGTGACGTCCTGGATCTCAGAGGGGCCATCGAAGCTGATCCCCACCGAAACCCCGTGCTTGTTCAGGAACTCGCCGATCGAAGGCGTCAGAAGCGTGCCGTTGGTGGTGAGTTCGAACGTCATGCCCGTCGAACGACGCCGAGCCTGCGAGGCTGCGTATTCGACCGTGGCGGAGACCAACGGGAAGTTGAGAAGCGGCTCCCCGCCAAACAAATGGAGATGTGGGATTTCGCCGTGGGTGGCGTCGTCGAATAGGCGGTCGACGGCGCGCTGAGCCGTCTCGAGCGACATGGACGTGGACGGATCGTATGCCGCCTCACGTGTGCCGTAGTAGCAGTACCCACAGCGGAGGTTGCAGCCCTTGGTGAGTTCCAGCGCCAAGGCGCGAGGGCGGGCCTCGTGATGCAGGGGCGTAGTCACCTTGGGAATTGCCCCTTACGTGGTGGATCGCCTTGATGAGTTGATCGGAGCCGACCGGCTCCGTTGTCGGTCAGGAGACCGACACGAGGTTTCAAGTCAACGCGTCTGAAGCCTGCGGTGACAACGTCACGGACTGGGCTACAGGCGTGATCCAAGGTTTCTTGGTGACGGGCTTCGGAACTTGGATGTCGTTGTGATGCATGGCGGACTCCAAACCTCTTTATCGGCGCTTCGATCTGAGGAACCGTATCACACCTTTGGCGATTGCTCCAAATGAACGTCATGAAGTTGCGTCGCGATGGGGTGTTTAAATTGCGTAGCAGAATTGACTCAGCCATCTGCGACTCTGAAGGTTACGTAGCCTTTGACGTGTTGCCGACGGTCATAGGCGCGCTGATCCTTGAACACGACTTCAGGCTCGAGGCCTGCAGCTTGGCCCTCATCTAGGACATGCTCGACAGACGGGTACACATGGACCGCTTCGTTATGAAGCCAGAGGTCGCCGGGTTCGTGGTCGGGATTGATGCGTTGGGCAATTCCCGAGACACGTGGTCGATGCGGAGCAGAGCCGGGCGGCGCGTACTCGCAAAGGAAAGTCACCATCACGCGACCGTTCGGAGCAAGGTGCTTGGCGCATTGTTGCAGGAGTGCCGTGCGTCGAGCGGATGGGTAAATCATGCAGAGCAGACCTGACCACACCACGACGGTGTCGAATCGTTGCGTTGGCAGTTCGAATGTCGTCGCTTCTCCCTGTTGCCAGGTGACATGCAGGGAGCGTTTACGTGACTCGACTTCCGCGCGCGCCAGCATGGCCTGTTCGCTATCGATTCCCGTGACCGTATAGCCGCGGGATTGAAGCTCGAGCGCCTCGCGCCCGGGTCCGCAACCAACCACGAGCGATGTTCCCTTGGTGCGTTGATCGCGGCGGAGCTGGTGCTCCTCCAACAGAGTTAGCCCGGCAGCCATGTTCTCTGAGAGTGCGGTGAAATCCTGAACCGAGAGATCCGCGTAAAGGTTCTGGCGAATCGCGTTCTTCTTGGCCGTCGTTAGGAGGAGTGACCGGAAGCGATCTAGCGGGAGACGCAGGCGTGTCGCCGACACCGCCATGCGATGCAAAAGCCATGAGAGTGCGCCGACACAGGCTCCCAATGGTGTTCGCAGAGTGCGAACGATGGCGACAAACGGAACAACGACAAGCATCCTTACTAATCTGCGCCCCCCGGCGTTGCCAACGTTGAGCGCCGGTCCAAGTGGAGCCCACGGTAGTGACGAAATGGGAGAGCTTTTCCCGTCGGGGGACACGACAGCCACAGCAACACCTAGAAGCGCTGAGCGCGTAACGCGATCCACGCGGCTCGCGTTGTCGCCTCGCAGTGAAATCGTCCCATCGTCATGGACATCGATGATCCGATGAATCACCAATCGGTGGTCTTTAATTCCGTACATCATCAGAGCTCCGGCTCGGACGGCGTCATCCACAACCGGCGCGATTTCGATGACAGAGCCGCTCGCCAAGAGCGGACGCATACTGAGTCCTAAAGCCTCGAACCGAAGATGGCGTCCGGCCGACAGGATCGTCTTCACGACGGTCTCGATGAAAGTCGCGTTGAGTTGCAGGTCGGTGGGGTGAACGCCATCGGCGTCGGCCCACCTAAGTCCTCGCAAGTCACAGCATGAGTTGACCAAGGGAACGGTGGCGGTGCCGCCGTTCACGCTGACCGAAAAGTGACTCTCCGAGGTAGGTTTCACCAGCGACATCTTAGGCCGTTGGTGATTGAATCGACTCGGGGTGCATGCGCGCTTGACCCAACTCAGCCAAAGCCACCCCAAAAGCACAAGGCGGCAACCAGTATTGGATGCCGCCTTGGTGGCGAGTATCAGGTTCGAGCAAAGCCCGAGTTTTGATAACTCAGTTGAACGTGAACGCGACGGGCGTTGTGATGTGGAAGACGCCGTTCGGGGCGGTCGAGTCCATCACGATGCCTTGCGAGTACGCAACGAGTCCTGTCAATCCCGCAGGGACTGAGAGGACGATCGTGTACGTTCCGCAAATGCAGTCCGTCTTTGCGTTTGGATCAACTGGGCCGAAGACTCCGAGTCCATCGGCGAGGGGCAACGCAGCAGCAGACAAGCCAATGTTGAGCGTGCCCAAATTCGACGGAAGTACGAACGGGCCTGCGCTGGTGTCGACGACGAGCAGGAGCGGAAGCGATGGCTTCGACACAACTTGAATTGTCAGCGTTGATCCGGTCGTGCCGGTACCGATCCATGACAGATCGGCCGAAGGCGGAATCACCGCCGGTGGGATCGGCGCAAAGCGAACTGATGTGCCTGCCACGACAGTCCCTGCCTGATTAAACGCGAGCTGAACACCGGCCGTGCCTCCAAGATTCTCGATGCCACGCGTCGCTGACGATCCACCTTGGGTTGTCGATACGTAGGTGAACGTGATTGCGTTCGTCCCTTCGTCGAGAATCAACTGGAAGTTCTCAGGTTGCGTGGTGCCGTACATGTAGACGCCGTTGTAATGAGCAACGAAGCGGCGATTCGGCGCGACACCGACGGTTTGATAGCGGATCTGACCCGACCCACCAGCGCCTGGATTGAGGTCGTCCCAATAGCCAGCGATAAGACCGTTCGGTGTCCCGGCGGTTGGGATTGCGACGTTCGTGTAACTCGTACCGTTTTGTCCAGGAGGAGCCATATAGCCGTTCGACGACAGGACCATCTGGGTGTAGGTAGTGCCCCAGAAGCTGAAATTAAAGCCGAGGCCAACGTTGACAGAAGAATCATCCGTCGTTGGGCCCAAGAGCCCCGCTGCCGAAACGTTGGGGACGAAGTCATAGGCGACGTTTTGGGCTCCGTATCCGCCAAGCGACGGGATGGGCGGTTGTGGTGGGCAGGCCAACGCATTCACGGCGGGCTTAAATGGTGTGATCGTCGCGGTGACAGGCGCCGTGTCCGACTCGAATTCGAACGAGTAGCACGTGCTCCATCGGATTGCGTTCGCATTCGGATTGACAGCGCAATCGGCCGTGGACCACGAAACGGACGAACCGGTGACCGTCGGTGCCCAATCGGTGCCGTCGTACGGCTCACCCGAGTGGTAATCGGCGTCGTTGAAGTACAACGCTCTGACGTTAGTTGAGCCGCCAAAATTCACCGTGAAGGCCTTGGCGGAACGATCCGAAGTGAGGTTGTGAACCGCGTAGAAGTACCGCGTGTAGCCATCGCCGAGTGCTTGGCTACGCTTAGCCACAATGAACCGGCCGTCGTTTGGAATGTCGTAATTCGTGAGGGTTACTGCGGCATCGAGCTGCGCCCATCGTTCGACCGCGGTCTGCTGACGTGCCGTTGTACCCGTAAGAGAGCCCGTGAAATCGCCAGGCGTGGCGGTGGTAGCAAAGGTCGCCGAGCGGTTAGACGCGTTGTTGTTCTTGTTGCCTGCGGCAGCATCGTCAGGCGTTACGTATTGCGCTTCGGCGAGATAGACTGCGCCCGCGTTCAAAACGGGATCAAGATCCGAACTCAGCACCTGAAGTCGGCGTGTGATCGACGAAGTGGTTCCGCTCGGGTAGTTGGTGCCGATGGGGTACTTGAAGTACCCGCTAGCGGCGTTGACTTCGTTGCGCGGGCCCGCGCCTTGGCCACCGTTGAGTGACGCGGAGTAGGGGTCTGAGCAATTGACTCCGAGAATCGAGCCGGTCCCGGGATTCTGACACGGATTGCACAGGCTCTGCGCAAGCGCCGTGAATCCATGTTTGAGCCACGACATCCCGACTTGTTCAAACCGTCCGCCCTTGATGCGGTAGAGGTTCTGCGCAATGACGGGATGTTGATTGGTCGACGCAACCCAAAGCAAGCCGGCAGTGCCAACATTGCACGACGTTGTTCCAAATGAGAAGGCATCCGTGCCTCCAACCGCAGCGTAGTTTGCGGTCCCTACGATATCGCCCACGATAACGTCAGGGCCGACTGCTTGAGCTGAAACGACACCGACAGCGAGTAATGCAGCCGTCGATGTAAGCAGGATTCGCGATTTCATGATTCTCCGATCTCCGGGTAAAAGTCAGTTGCGCCTAAGTGTTGTACACCGTCTGTTTAGTCTAATCGAAAAGGGGTGCTCCGGTCGAATTGAGATTCAGATTCATGTTCGTACAGGATCTACAAATGGAATCGGCGGCGTGGGTTTACCACAGCCGCCTTCCATCGTTCGCCTTAACGGGCCAGGCTGAATTCGAGCTAGGGGAACGTGTACGTGACCGGAGTCGTGATGTGGAACGCCGCGTTGGGGGCGGTCGAATCGAGGACCACGCCTTGCGAGTAGAGCGTGATGCCGCTTAGACCGACAGGCACAACCGCCAGAATGTCGTAAGTGCCGCACACGCAGTCGGTCTTGCCGTTGGGATCAGGGATCCCGAAGACGCCGATGCCGTCAACAGCGGGGAACATTGCCGCCGTCAAACCCAGATTCAAAGTCCCTAGGTTGCTCGGCAGGACGAATGGCCCAGCACTTCCGTCGACGAGGATCGTCAGCGGAAGATTTGGCTTTGAAACAGCGCGAACTAGGAGTGTCGAGCCCGCGGTGCCGGGACCTGTCCAGGACAGGTTGGCCGACGGCGGGATCACACCTGCGGGCAGCATCGTGAGCTTGGTGGTTGTTCCTGCGACCATCGACCCGGCCTGATTCAAGGAGAGCTGGGTGCCGACTGTGCCGGTTAGGTTTTCAACGCCACGTGTGCCGGCCGAGCCACCCGTCGAAGTTGATACACAGGTGAAGTAGATCGCGTTGGTTGTCTCTTCGAGAATGATCTGGAAGTTCTCGGGCTGTGTCGTGCCGTAGCGGTACACGTTCGTGTAGGCCACTACGAAACGTCGGTTGGGGGCTGATCCGACCAGCTGATATCGCACTTGGCCAGAGCCCGCGACGCTCGGGTCGAGATCGGTCCAGTATCCGCACATGATGCCGTTCGGTGTCGCTACGTTCGGGATTCCCGTGTTCTGATAGCTGTTGCCGTTTTGCGCCGTTGGGCAGACATAGCCGTTCGAGCCGATTCTGATCTGGGTCATCGCGGTGCCGAAGAAGCTGAACGAGAACCCGATGTTGGCTGTAGTCGATGTGTCATCGCCCGTGGGTCCGACAGTGCCTGACGTGCCAGCGGATGTGTAGACAAGGTACGGGGCAGATGTAGCCCCATAGGAACCCATCGACACCGGAGCGGGCTGCGGCGGGCACGTGCCATTGGCGATTGCTGGCTTGAACGGCGTAATCGTCGTCGACACCGGGGTGTTGTTGGCTACGAACTCGAATGAGTAGCACGTACCCCAACGAAGAGCATTGGCATTGTGGTTGGTAGTGCAATCCGAAGTCGACCACGACACGGCATTCGACGTTACCGTCGGGGTCCAGTCCGTCCCGTCGTAGACCTCACCCGAGTGGTAGTCCACATCGTGGAAATAGAGATTCGAAATCGTCGTGGTGCCACCGAAATTCACGGTGAATGCTTTTGCCGACAGATTCGAATTCAGATTGTGGACAGCATAGAAGTACTTGGACAGCCCGTTTCCTAGGGCTTGCACGCGTCGAGCGATGATGAAACGCCCATCGTTAGGGTTGTCAAAAGTTGACAAGGTGACGGTTGGGTCGTAGATCGGCCAACCTTCGATGGCCGCCTTCGTCCTGACCGTGAGGTTGCCTGCGCCAGTGGCGAAAGACGAGTTGTAACTGCCGCCACTCGCGGAGAAGTAGACGCGACGGTACGAAGCGTTGTCGTTGTCGTTTCCCGCCATTGCATCTTCCGGCTGAATGTACTGAGCCTCTGCGAGGTAAGTGGCTCCGGGGTAACTCGCGGAAGAGAGGTCGGAGTGCTTGATCTGAAGTCGACGATCAATCACTGTCAGAACCGGTGGATTGAGCTGATAAGGGAACGGAAAGTAGCCGGTCGTCGCGTTGATTTCGGAGCGTGGACCATTGCCTTGGTCGCCATTCAGTCCCGCCGTGTAGGGGTCCGAACATCCGACGCCCAACGAAGTTCCGTTGGTCGGGGTGGGGCAGGGTCCGCAAAGGGTCTGAGACAACGCATAGAATCCGTGCTTGAGCCACGACATACCCACTTGTTCAAACCGGCCATTGTGGATGCGGTAGCAATTTTGCGGGATGACCGGATGCTGGTTGGTATTAGAAATCCAAGTGAGGTTCGCCGTGCCAACGTTGCACGAGGTTGTTCCCCACGAGAACGCCGCAATGTTGTTGGAAGAACCAAAGTTCCCAACGTCCAGAAGATCCCCGACGATGACGTTCGGATTCTGGGCGAAAGCGGTGCCAGCGAGGATTGAGGCAACGACAAGGCTGCCTAGACGTTTCGATTTCATGAAATGCTCCAGCACGGATTAAGACACAACGCGGCGTCCAAGGGTGCGCCCCTCTGCCTATGCCGAATTCTAATGCCGCCGGGCCTTTGGGGGGTAATTTTATGTTCCCGAATCACTCTCGGTACTTAAGGGCCACCAGCAGGCATGGGCCACCGAAGACACAGTTCATCCCTAATGCCTCGGCGAGCGAGACGGCCTCGGCGGACTCGGCGCCCGGTTGGAACCAAATGTGTCGGATTCCCCTTCGCGCGGAGGCTGTGACCGCATCCAAGGCCAATTGCGGTGGCGTCGCAACGGAAACACCGTGGATATCGTCTGGTAATCCATCGATCGAGGGGCTCGTCAAAATGCCCTCGACGTTGATGGCCTTGGGGTTCACTGGAACAACTTCGCGACCAGCCTGTTTGTAGCAGCGAAGTACCTTGTTCCCGTATTTTGACTGGTCGGTAGAGGCTCCGACGACGGCGTACTTCGAACCCGCTAGAAACCTTGAGATGCGATTGTCCATTGGGTGGGGGTGGGTGCGCTCTGCCCAACCGTGGTCTATTGTACCGCCATGGCTACGCGACGAACGACTTCGATCCGAACTCTCGCCATCGACATTGGTGGCACTGGTCTCAAGGCCATGTTGCTCGACGCGAAGGGGAGGCCCCTTAGCGAGAGAGTGCGCGTTCCGACGCCGCCCGTTCCGACTGCCGCTCGCGTCCTTTCGGCGTTGGTGAAACTGGTGAAACCTTTGGGTCGCTTCGATCGGGTATCGGTCGGATTTCCAGGAGTCGTGCACGATGGCGTGGTATTCGTCGCTGCGAACCTGGGAACGGATCGATGGAGAGGTGTCAATCTCGCGAAAGAGCTTCGCAAGCGGTTGAAGAAACCCATCCGCGTCCTTAACGATGCTGCTGTTCAGGGGATGGGGGTCATCGAAGGACGTGGAATTGAATTTGTGATGACTCTTGGCACCGGCGTAGGAACGGCGGTTTATTGCGATGGGCACGTCGTTCCGCTCGAAATGGGCCACCATCCATGGCACAGAGATCGGTGCTACGAAGACTTGCTTTCCGACAAGGCACTGCGTCGCGCGGGCAAGCGGAAGTGGCGGCTTCGCGTGGCGGAGGCAGTGACCACCCTGCGAAGCGCATTCAACTGGCGGAGGCTCTACATCGGCGGCGGAAACTCTCGTCTGCTCGAAGGGATGTCACTCGGTGACGATGTCGCGCTCGTGCGCAACGTCGCAGGTTTGCTCGGAGGGATTCGACTTTGGGACGATCGAAGGACTATGCGTCCGCGCGCTTTGCGGGGCCGCCGGTAGGACATGTGTAGCTGCACGTGATGACCGAGGTGAACCCTCCGCGGCCCTTCCACGTCGAAACGATTTCCATCCAACGCGGTTCACACTGTTCGACGAGGTGATCGAGGATCTCATTCGTCACAGCTTCATAGAAAATGCCGCGAGTACGGAATGACTGGAAGAAGAGCTTCAGACTTTTGAGCTCGAGGCACTTCTTGTTCGCGATGTAACTCACGCGCATGGTTCCGAAGTCAGGATGGCCCGTCTTGGGGCACATCGACGTGAACTCTTCGTGCGTGTGCACGATGAGGAAATCCCGTTTCGGGGATGGGTTCGGAAAACACTCAACTGGTGGTGCACGCTTGGCCATGAAGAACGTTAGCCGTAATCCGCAAGTTGGCCAATGAATGCGAGGGCCCGCCACGTGGACGTGGCGGGCCCTCGGTTTCGACTAAATGAGATCAGAACGTGAGAACGCGGACCGGCGAAATGCGCGTGATTCCGCCTGCCCCGACAAGGAGGGTGACCATCTCGATGTGGATACCTGCGGGGATCGAACCCTGAGGTGCCGAGAGCGCATACATGCCCGCTGCATCGAGGTAGGTATGGAATGGGTTGAATGGATCCGCCGGTGAGAGCGCGGAGTTGATTGAGTCAATGCCGACTCCGAAGACTGGGCCCGAGCCGTCAGGCACGGAGTCAACCAAGGACACAAGATTGTAGATCTCACCAAACGGGACAGCCGTTTGCGTGGTTACAAGAAGATCGAACGAGCCGAGCGTGGAGCTGATCGTCAGGGTGATCTGGGAGTTTGGATCAGACTGGCCCGGATTCAGGGCGCAAGGCGAGGTAGTTCCGAGCGCGACCCAATTTGAGGCCGCATTCGTGTCGGTGTTCGAGTTGCGGCCGAAATTCTGGGCCGTCGGATTGAATGGTGTTCCCGTGAATGGTGAGCCAAACGCGAAGGTGTTCGCAGCGGGACCCCAGGAAACCGTGTCAACTCCGGCATTCGAAGGGTTGACCAAAGTTGCCACGCCGCTGACACCCCCGGTTCCCGTGGTGCTGTACCCAATGGCAAAGCCCGAGTACACCTTGATCGTCCCAGCAGCCGTGACTGGCGTTGCGAGATTCGACGTTTCGGTGACCACCAATGCCTGACCGGAGTTCAGCGTCACGGAGCCAAACAGGGTGCTGTTGCTAGTGCCGAGCGTAGTTGTTCCCCATGCAGCGTAAAGGCGATAGCCGCTGAGGTTGACCGATGCGGGGCCGAGATTTACGACCTCAATCCAGTCGACCGTGCCGGTGGCGACCTCATTGACGAGGAGCCCGGCTTGAGCGGCGACGGGGAGGGCGAGCAAAGCTGCGGCAACAAGAAGGCGGTTCCTGAGCATGAGGAGTTTCCTAAGTCATGGGGCGCCGAGTCGCACCACCATGAGTATTCGTGGAAGCATACCCGACAAACAGGCATTTTTCCTAATCGATGGGTCGACTAACATGGGGCATGGAAAAGGTAGCTCGAACTCGCCTTGAGTCGCTGGTGCGTGATCTCCCTAAGACCGATTTGCACGTGCATTTAGACGGCTCCCTCCGTCTAACAACGCTGATCGAACTCGCGCAGCGTCAACACGTCGAGTTACCCGCGTACACCGAATCCGGTCTTCGAGAACTTGTATTCAAGCCGCATTACCGCAATTTGCCCGAGTATCTTGAGGGGTTTCGCTACACATGCGCCGTGTTGCAAGATGCTGAGTCTCTTGAACGGACGGCATTCGAATTGGCCGAGGATTGCATCGCGGAAGGAACGGTTTATCTCGAAGTCCGTTTTGCCCCACAACTCCATGTGGGACCCAAACTTGCGTTGGCCGACTCAGTCCGTGCGGTGACACGAGGTTTAAGGCGTGCCGAGTCAATCCACAATGCCCGACCGGAGGTCGTAGCGCGACAGGCCCCGCGATTTAAGGCCGGAGTGATTGTCTGTGCGCTCCGGTTCTTCAACGAGCACTTTGGCCCAGAGTACGCGAGGATTCTCGACGTGCACCGTTATGCCCCCAAAGAGGAGATCTTTGGGATGGCGAGCCTCGAGCTCGCTCGAGCGGCCGGACAGTTGCGTGAGGAAGGCGAGCCGGTCGTCGGGTTTGATCTCGCGGGCCAAGAGAAGGGGTACCCGGCATCACAGCACCGGAAGGCATATCAGGCCGCCCACGAAGGCTTCTTGGGTAAGACCGTTCACGCTGGGGAGGACTATGGGGCAGAGTCCATCTTTCAGGCAATCGGTGATTGTCATGCCGACCGGATTGGCCATGGTGTTTGGTTGTTTGACACATCGAAGATTGGGCCCGACGTTTCGGACAAATCAGCGTATGTCAATCGCCTTGCGCAATACATCGCGGATCGCCGGATCACCATCGAGGTGTGCTTGACCTCCAATCAGCAGACGGTCCCCGAGCTTTCGGGAGACCTTTCACTTCACCCGTTTGGCGAAATGCGCCGTCGGCGGATCTCGACGACGTTCTGCACAGACAATCGGCTGGTCTCTAACACGACGTGTACGAAGGAAATCCTGCGCGCCGCGGACGCCTTTCAGCTCAGACCCGACGAGATTCGGGATCTGATCATCTATGGATTTAAGCGGTCGTTCTATCCCGGTTCCTATCTTGAGAAACGGGAGTATGTTCGGTCGATCATCGATTATGCCGATCACGTCCTTGAATCCGCAGGCTTTGGGCCCGACCCCAAGCGCCGTCACGGCTGAATGCCCAGTCCTGCGTTAGAGTGAACCCAAGGGGAAACAACCCCGGCTATCCGACACCATGTTTAACCAAATCACATCAACCCTTGGCTCTCACGCCGACTCCCTGCTCGGCCATTCCTGCAAGACCATCCCGGCATCGATGCTTCACTTGCCAGGCGCAGACTTCTTGGATCGGGTGTGGATCCCGAGCGACCGCCCGATTCCCGTCATTCGTTCGCTTGCGACCATGTTCGGAGCAGGACGTCTTGGCGGGACGGGCTACCTCTCGATTCTCCCGGTAGACCAAGGTATCGAACATTCGGCAGGTGCTTCGTTCGCGCCGGCCCCCGAGTACTTCGATCCAGAGAACATCGTCAAGCTTGCGATCGAAGGCGGCTGCAATGCCGTCGCATCGACACTTGGCGTTCTGGGGTCGGTGGCGCGCAAGTACGCCCACAAGATCCCGTTCATGCTGAAAATCAACCACAACGAGTTTCTGTCGTATCCGAACAAGTTTGACCAGATCTTGTTTGCAAAGGTCGAGCAGGCTGCGGATATGGGATGTGTTGCCGTAGGCGCCACGATCTACTTTGGCTCCGATGAGTCGGCGCGTCAGATCGTCGAAGTCTCGAAGGTGTTCCATCGCGCGCACGAGCTCGGCATGGCGACGGTGCTGTGGTGCTACCTCCGCAACAGTGGATTCAAGAAAGATGGCGTGGACTATCACGTTTCCGCGGATTTGACGGGCCAGGCCAACCACCTCGGCGTGACCATCGAGGCCGACATCATCAAACAGAAGTTGCCCGAAAACAACGGCGGATATAACGCGACAGGGCACGGCAAGACCCACAAGAAGGTCTACTCGCACTTAAGCACGGATCACCCGATCGACCTATGCCGCTACCAGATCGCGAACTGCTATATGGGGCGCGCGGGGCTGATCAACTCGGGTGGCGCGTCGGGCGAGAACGACTTGCAAGACGCCGTGGTCACGGCCGTCATCAACAAGCGAGCCGGCGGCACGGGGCTGATCTCGGGTCGCAAGGCTTTCCAAAAGCCGATGAAGGACGGAATCAAGATCCTGAACGCAATTCAGGATGTCTACCTCTGCAAGGATGTCACCATCGCGTGATCAGCGCCGGCACGTGCTCTGCGTAATTCAAGTTAGGGCCCCGCACCAGCGGGGCCCTGCTTATGCAAGCAACGAAGCTACGCGTGGAATCAGGGGCGAACGAAGACGCCGGTCGCGGCGATGATGAGATTTCCCGCCTCGTCCTTCTCAGCTTTGCCGGTGACGACGACCGTTGCCAGCGGGACGATTCCGTGGAATCCGCGAGCCGATGTTGAATGGGGTTTGCCTTTGGCATCCCGGAATTCAATGTTGACTGTTGACGCCTTCATTTCGTCGGCATCTGCGCAGCAGTAATCCCACGGAGTCTTACACCCGTCCATTCCATCTTCACCACACGGCTTCATTTTCTGATCGACGATGGTGAATGACGCGAATCCATCAGCAAAAGGGTCGACAACCGAGTACCTTCCAACCCGACCCACGATGACTACGTTGTCACCGGTTTTGGCCGTCGCGCGAACCTGAGAGGCGACCACAGCACCCGATGGTTCGGCGCTGAGCTTGAACGAATCGGGCAGAGTTGACACCGCTGTTCCAGCTTGAGTGTTCGGTTTGGCCGCCGGATGACTGTCCGAGCAACCGGATAAGCTGACGAGGACGACAAGAACCAGAGAAGCTGCAATCTTCATGACACGATCCTAACTCCGCGGTTGGCGGATTACGTTTCCTTTAAGGCATAAGCGACAGGGAGGCGCATGACGCGCCACCCTGCGGGGATACTTCCTAGGACGGCAACGAGGAGCGTCCCGCCAATTCCAATCAAGACCGACGGGGCATCAATCTGAAGCTCGAATGCGCCCATGGCGATCCGAACGACTCCCCCCGAAAGAAGGACCTTAGCCAATGCGATTCCGGCGAGTGAACCCGCGGCCGCGATGACGATGGCTTCGATCGCTAACGAACCTGCTAACGCAAGACCCGAATGTCCGATGGCCAGTAGGGTGGCGAGTTCGCGGATCCGATCTTGAACGGCAGCATTGAGCGTGTTGGCACCACCCGCGATCGCCGCGAGTGCGACAAGCGAGGCGAAGGCCCAAGCCATGCGCCTGATGGGATCAAAGTACTCGGAGAGTTCGCGGTAGTAGGTGGAGGATGGAATGACGACGAGTTCGAGGTCGATTCGCCTTCGCGCGAAAAGCTGGAGATTGTCCAGAGCGTCTGGTGAGTCCATTTTGACGAAAATCGCATTGAGATCATCGCGCCGGGTTTGCCCACGGAGCTCGTTCGCAGGGGTCCAAATTTCACTCTCAAGAGTCGTCCCGGGCGCAGCAAAGACTCCGCTCACGGTGTAGGTCGCGCCCTCGAAGCGGACGAAGCTACCCACCGAAAAATGATCCCGCGCAACTCCCATGCGCTCGGGAACCAGCCTCCCGACGAGGACCTCACCTGATCGCGGTGGCCGACCGTCCATGATGGTCACAACGTCATGCACCAAGAACGCCCGAGGCGTGATACCTCGAAGAAATGCGGGATAGTGTGCTTCTTCTTGCCCGAAGGGCGCTTCCTTGCCAAGGCGCAGGTTGGTTGCCAAATGCATCTCGGGAGAGATCACGGCGACGCCCTGAGCCTGGCGAATACCGGAGACGCCTGCGGCGATGAGGTCAGGCACCTGCACGGAAATCGATGAACGGACGACATCACGTTCTGAAGCCGCCGACATGACAATGGCAGTATCTCCATCGGCTGCATCGACGAATCCACGCTCGAGTCCACGAACAAACGACGACGTCGCGACAAGAAGCGCCGCAACCAAGGCACTCGCTAAGGCGGTAAGGCAAGTTCTCAATGGCCTGCGGCCGAGGTTGCGAATTGCGTGGTCGAATGGGAGACCCGACATCATGTGCTCCTCAACGCGACGACCACAGGCACGCGGGTCGCGCGCCACGCGGGGGCGAGAGCAGCCAACGTACCTGCTCCGAGGGCGACCAAGATGCCTTGTACCGCTAGTTCAGGTGATGCCACGAACTCGACGATCACGCCTTCGGACCCAATGGTGAGGTGGGTGAGGGCAAGCACCGTCCACGTCAGGGCTAGTCCGATCAAAGCTCCGGCAAGCGAGATGATCCAAGCTTCACCGAGAACAAGGATGGCCAGATGACGCCCCTCGAATCCCAACGTACGAAGCACTCCCATCTCGCGGGTACGCTCTTGCACCGACATGATGACTGTATTGCCGACCAGTACGAGCATGACGACGAAGCAAGCAGCCGAAAGCCAGTTCGCATATCGCAGAATCTCACTCAGATCTCGCGTGGCGCTTTCAAGAAAAGCAATTTTTGGCCGTGTATCCGTTGGAGCCTCTGCAGACCTGAACTGCTCGTCAATCGCGCTTGCAATAGACTTTGCCTGTGTCGAATCGGAGATCTTGACTTCAATCTGCGTCACAACGCCCACCTTGCCGCCGGGGCTCGATCGTTGGAGGAAGTCAAGGTGGGTCATGATGACACCTTCTTCGACAGGCTCACTCGATTCGAAGACTCCAGCGATCTCGATATTCATCGTGCCGAATCGGAATTGATCGCCAACGGATAGCCGACGCCTACCTGCGAAGGACTTCCCTATGAGTGCCGAGTTTCGCCGCGACTTAAAGTCATCGACGCTGCCATCGATGATGTCAAGGCGGCGATTTGCGAGCAGTTGATCAGCGGGAACTCCTTGGAATGCAACGACGTCAAGACTGGCCCGGCAGTTTGAGAGAAAGACCTTTACGGGTAGCGCCGAAACGACACCCGGAATCTGCGCGATGCGAGTCGAGTACCACTCGGGGAGATTGGACGTCTGGGGGCAGTAGCGGTTCTGGCGGTAGACAATCAGTGTCTTTGAAGCCTCGCTTCCCGACATCGCAAGATCGAGCCCTCCTGACAGGGAACCGACTAGAATTAGAAGCAGCATAGCGCTAGCGACACCGAATATCGTGACCAACGAGCGCATAGGGCGTCGACCGAGATTGCGTCGAGTGAGGAATGCAAGTCTCATCCGATGGCTCCTGCGGAAGCCGGTTCCGGCTCTAGTGCTCCTTTGACCAGGTGCATTCGTCGTGAGCCGAAGGACGCGGCTCGTGGGTCATGGGTGACCATCACAATGGTCTTGTTGAGTTCGACCGACATCCGGCGAAGCAGCGTCATGACCCCTTCCGCGCTTTCCTGGTCCAAGTTCCCTGTCGGTTCGTCGGCGACGAGGAGGCGAGGATCCGCAACGATTGCCCGCGCGATCGCCACGCGCTGTTCTTGGCCACCCGAGAGCTGCTTTGGAAGGTGATCAGCACGGTCCGCGAGTCCAACAGCATTCAGAGCTAGCTCCACCCGACGATGACGTTCCGCGCGCGACATGGGGAATAGCCAAAGAGGAACTTCGACGTTCTCATACGCAGTGAGCACGGGAACTAGATTTGCCTGTTGGAAGACGTAGCCGACATTTGCGGCGCGCCATCGCGCCGCGTCTCCACCCCTGAGAGCGCCCAAGTCGACGTCGCCAACGCGAACAACGCCCCTGTCAGGCTTGTCGATCGATGCGAGGAGGTTGAGAAGAGTTGTTTTGCCACTTCCCGATGGACCTAGAAGCACAAAGAACTCACCGACTTCGACGCGTAGCGTAACGTCTTTGAGTGGAGTGACCTCTGTTTCGCCTTTTCGGTAGGTTTTCGTTACTGCATCAAGTTGAATAAAAGACATATTAGCGGCGATCCACGTTGAGGCGCATACCGGGTTGAAGCAACGACATTCCGCCCTCTGCCGAAAGGACAACTTTCGACGAAAGGTCGATCCCATCCGTCACGATGATTCGTCCGGGAGGTCCAGGCCGTGTCTTCACCTTGACGTGTTTCGCTCGAAGTGACTCGGCGTCTAGAACCCACACACCACCATCGATGACGGTTTCAATCGGAACCGAAACTGCGTCCGTGATGGTGGGGGTGGATGATCGAGTTGCCGCGCCAACGGACTCGTAAAAACGAACTTGAGTCAGCATGTCTGGGCGCAGTAGGTTGTCAGCATCGAGGACCGCGACATGCACTTGCAGAGTGACTTTCGCTAGGTCGGCCTGGTGTACGATGCGTCTGACCTCGCCGCGATATGGATTGCCGGGCCGCACATCTGCGAGGATCTCCGCACGTTGGCCAACGCGCGCGCGGCCAACGTCGCCTTGGGCGACATCCACGCGGATGCGCATGCTCGTCGGGTCATAGAGAGTCATGACGGGCGCCCCGGCTTCTGCGAGAGAGCTCCCAGGCATCACCAATCGTGAGAGGACGACGCCCGATGTGGGGGATCGGACGAGCGTTCGATCGAGAGCGAGGGCCGCGAGGTCTCTTACTGCGGCAGCCTCACGGGCAGAGGCTTCGTGCGATTCGAACTCGCCGCGGGCTTCTTCGAGGTCCTTGCGGTCATCTGATCTCAGCGTCATGTCAGACTCGGCTTTCGCCAACATCGCGCGCGCCTTATTCAAATCACCCCGAGCAGAATCGATGGCAGCACGAGCTTCGTCTTCGGCGAGCCCGACTTCTCGGAGTTTTGCTTCGGCGATTTGGACTTGTCGAGTGCCGGCTGCGCCGACCGAAGCGAGGTGCTGGACTAGTTCCAATTCCTGCTTCGCGAGCTGGATGGCGACATTGGCGCGAGAAGCTGCGGCCGTCTTTTCTCGAAGGGTGCTTGACTTGGCATCGAATTCAGCGCGCGCTGATGCCATCCGCTCTTTGACCTCGGCTGCCGCTGAAAAGCGTGACTCGGCGACCTTGAGTACCGCACGGTCCTTCTTCGCTTCCGCTTCGGCTGCCGCGAGCTTCGCTTCGGCCTCTTTTAAGGCGAGTACCTCGGCCTCGCTGACGAGTTCGGCGACCACATCCCCCTCTAAGACCACGGCAGACTCAAGGACGTTGACTTTTTTCACGGTGCCCGCGACGAGCGCAGGGACTGTGATGGCGAAGGGCTCGGGCTCGACCCAGCCGGCCGCCTGATACAGCGTGGTTCCGGCGCTCGCCGCTGTCATGACGCCGTCGGTCACTGGTTCGGGGCGAACCAAGGTGACGGTGATCTTTCTCGCGAAGGTTTCACCGAGCGTGTACCACAGGACCGCAGCGAGCCCCAAGAGCAACAGACTCGGCACCACGATCCTCGCGACACTGCGCCGGGGTCGGACGACCTCGTTGTGGGTGCGAGTAAGGCCGGCGAGGTCGATTTGGGAGTTGACGGATGTCATGGAGATATCCTCTCTTGTCGATCGACTGTCATCTGTGACGGGCCGAGTGCTTCCTGAAGTTCATCATGCGCGTTTGCGAGTTCAAGCTGAAGCAGAGCTTGCGTCGTAATGAAACGCATTCGAGCCTCCGCGACCATCAGCGCATCTTCAAATCGCATCAGATCGGCCTCGAAGGCGCCCGTGGCTGCCGACCACCATGCGTCCACCGATTCGCGGCGCGCACGGAGATTGACATGGACCTGATCGTGAAGGATGCGAGTCGCGTGGTGTCGAGCTTTCAGGTTGTGCGCAGCGCGGAGTACCGCGTCCTCAAGTGCCTCCCTCGCTTGAGCGCGTCGGGCGATTGCGGCATCCACTTGCGAATCGACGGAGGTTGGCCACGGGAGGGACGACTCTGCAACGAGTCCTCCAAGGGTTGACATGGGGTCGATGATTAGTCTGGGTCCGATTGCGAGATTTGGGAAATTCTCGGCTGCAACCGCGGCGACGTTTGCATCCGCTACAGCGTATTCAAGGCTGAGTCGGCGCAGGAGTGGCATACGTCCGAGCAATTCAATTGTGGATGGGATATCCGGAACTACGGCCGTCTGATCTGTTCTTGTCAAAGCGGTGCGCGCAATTGGAAAGACATCCGTTTCGCCGGGTGGAAGGCCGGCCTCGGTTGCGAGGGTTGCTCGGCGGCGAGCGAGATCAACGGAAGCCATCGCACGCTCGCCTTCAATTTCATTGATGAGGGCCTCCGCGCGTGCCATGGCTCCCTTGGAGAGCCAACCTCGAGATGCTGCTGCGCGGGCTCTGGACATGAGCGGGCGGAGTTCTTCGAGTAGCCTCGCAAGACCCAATTCCCGCTCGGTAGCCGCTTCAGTCTCACCAAGTGTCCTCGCGACTGCCCGAATCGCGCGCCACGTAACTTCCTCAAGAATTGCGTGCTTTGCTCGGACTTCAGCCTTTGCAAGAAGCGCGGCCTTCGCGCTTCTACCAAGCCCCAACAGTCCGAGCAGATCGAACGTCGCCATGAGGTCGTTCTCAGTGCCCGCTTGTAAGTTTGCGACCTCGAGATTGAGTTCAATCGGTTCAGGGGCGCTGGCGCCTCGAGCGAGAGCCATCGTCGCTTCGAGGTCCCTGCGCGCGAGTCGCACATCGGGATGGAATGCCACCGAACGTTCACGCCACCATTCAATGCTGCCGCGCGGTGCCGGTCGTGTATCGGGCCGTGCGAACACCGGCACCCATCCGAGGCGGTCAAGCGCCGTCAGCGCGACGCGTGGATCGTCGTCGCGCCTCTCGAGATTCGCGAGAAGAACGCCCGTGTCGAGCGGCTCGGACGGCGGAAGCGCGCATCCGAGGGTCGCCGCGACGGAAACCAGAATGATGAGGGTCGGGCGCCTTGCGCCTCGACGGGAACTGATGGACATGAAGACGAACTCCAAGCGGGTGACATCGGACCGGGATGGTTCCGACGTACGAGCGGGTTCGTCTTAGATCAGGAGCTGAGATATGCGACCGCGGTCGGGCGGTCGCAGGATTTGCTCGCGGGCGCAAGCCGACGGACGCTGATCATCGCGCCGGGCGAAGGCAATAGTCGGAAGGGAAGGGCGCTGGCAATCCAGATCGAGTCGGAGTTCAGGAAGAGTCCCCGGCGCGAGATTTGGTGTAACCCACGCCGCAGATTCGAGACAGCACGAGGGAATCTCCGAGATCTGAAGCCCCGGGCGTGAGGTCTCGCCGCAGCACGCATCCCCGAGCTCATCGTCCATGCAACATGCCGCCAAGCAATGCACGCCCGCAACACCGCCAGGCAGCACAAAGGCCGGCAGCATCAGGAGGAGAGTGAAGATGACGCAAATACGCATGGGACGACTGCAGAGATTATCGGCGTTGGAGAGCAAAAAAGCAAGGACGTTGCTGCGACGAAGGCGGGGCCGGTGCGCGCTGCAGCGAACTTGCTGTACATTGCAAATCCCAACGACTATTCCGCTTTCGAGCACCGGCCATGTTTCCACAATTAGGGAGCGCGGGCGGTTTCGGGTTCGTAACATCCTGTCGACGTCATGGGTTGGCGATTGAATCGCATCGGACGTTGTGGTGCTTTGACAGGATTGGCTTCCGACGACTTCGTCGGGATGTGCCCGGAAGGATGCCTCATGCGTGGAATTCTAGGAATCGCAGCCCTGCTTCTTTTGGCAGGCGGTGTCTTCTATTGGCTGACTCTTAGCGAGTCATCGACGCAGGTCGTCACTCAGACGTCAGCCGAGTCCAGCACGTCGGACTCAACACTGCCGAAACCCGGACCCGTTGATCCCGTCGCAAGTGACGGCGGCAAGATTGGTGCGTCTCGCTACGAAGGTGAACGCATCGCCGCCGAGGAAAATGCCACCGAGGTCCCGAGCGAAAGGGGTGCCGTCACGGGCCGGGTGGTCGGCGAAGATGGGAAGCCCATCGCGAAGGTCACGATCGAAGCGATGAATGCGTTTGTCGGCCTCGATCGGACCGTCCGGCTTCCCAAGCCGGCGGAATCTGACGCCGATGGCCGCTTTTTCCTTCGCGGAGTTCCAATCAGAATCGCGTTTGACCTCGAGTTCAAACACATGAATTTCAGGACGCAGATCGTCAACCTCGTGGTGCCTGAAGAAGAACCGTTCAAGCTCGCTACGATCGTTCTTAAGCCCGCTGCAGTCTTGACCGGAATCGTCATCGGACCGAATGGCAAGCCGCTTCCGCGGGCTTTGGTGCAAGTCCGCTCCGCTGCTGACAACTCGAACATCCCGAATCTTATGTTTGGTTCCCGTGGGATGAGAGGCGGCGGATCCGATCGTTCGATTCAGACCGACGCAGCTGGTCGCTGGGTCGCCGGTGGCTTGGACGCCGGCCGGTATCGTGTGAACGCCTCCTCGGCAGATTGCGTCCGATCGGAGGATGTCTTCGTCGTGGCAGACCTGAAGGCCCAGGTGGAAGCACCGGCCATCTCATTGACTCTCGGCAAGACAATTACGGGTCGTGTCGTGGACGCGGATGGAAGTCCAGTTGAAGGTGCCATGGTGAGCGCCGGCGTCATTTCCAAGCGCGCAAAAGACACGGGGGCTGTTGTGCCCATAATGGGCATGGAATCCGCTGATATCGGTCCGCGATCGACGAAGTCGGTTCCGACTGGAGCCGACGGAAGTTTCAGGATCGCGGGCATCGTCGACGGCAATTACAAACTCACTGCTACGGCCCCCGGATTCGTGGGCAAGCCAGCGGAGGCTTCCGCCGGCGCGAGCGAGGTTGTAGTCAAAGTTGAGCGGGGTGGCATGGCGGCCGGGTTGCTGATTGACGCGGACGGCAAGCCGGTTATCGATCCGAAAATCTCAGTGGTCTCGAACGCATTCTCGTGGAGGCAGGTACCCAGCGCGGGCCCGGGGGCTCCGCTGATTCTAAGAGGTGCGGATGCCGCCAAAGTGTCCGGTCTTCCTCTGGCGCCGAACCTCATCGCGGTGGTTGTGGGGACCGGTGATGTCTCCATTGATGTCGTTGCAGGTGGATGCGGGCGTACGGAATTCAACATCACGGCACTTGTGGCTGGTGAAGTTCGCAAGATGGACTTCAAGATGCTGGCGGAGTGCACGATCGTGGGGAGCGTTTGTGATGAGCAGGGGGTTCTTCTGAAGGATGCACAGGTGAGCCTGCATGCAATGCCGGACGCAAACGACCCTTCCGGACCGCGAACCGCAATGGTGGGCTCCGGCATGGCTGTAAGCACACTAAGCGCGTCGCCCGCACACCGGGTTGGTTCAACGTACAGAGGCACCTCGGCATCCGGCGCGATCGCCAAGGCCAAGTCAGGCGAAGACGGCAAATTCACCCTCACTGGATTCCCAGATGGGAACTGGATGGTCGAGGTGGCACTCGATGGTTTCCTCGCGAGCAGCACACCTGTCGTGGTGGAGCTGCGCGGTCGCGCGGAAGTGAAAGTGGTGTTGTCCAAGGCGGGCAAGATCACGGGACGCGTGTTGACAGCGGATGGAACCCCAGTTCCCGGAAAGTCCGTAATCCGCGAGATTGACAGCCCGGACGAGGATTCGATGGTAGCGATCTCCGGTATGCGATTTGGGTCGTCGTCCCCCGACATGAAGGCGATTTCGGACGCGGACGGACGATTCCTGTTCTCGGACGTCCGTCCCGGGAAGTACCGGCTGGAACTGGAGAAAGAGACGTTGGGTTTTGTCGACCGTCGAACCGAAGGCGGTCAACCGCCTCCTCCTTCTGGGGTTCCCGTCGTTGTTCTCGGCTCCGAGACGGTGACGGCCGACGTTCGCGTGCCACGGCCGGCTCGTGTTTCTGGAGTGGTGATTGATGCAGGCGGGCCCGTCGCTGGCATCCGCGTTGAATTGAGTCACGAAGGGATGGGATCCATCTTTGGAATGTCCGGCAAGTCCGTGGTGACGGACGATCGCGGGCAGTTCCACTTCGACGGAATCGAACCTGGTTCTTGGAACGTCAATTGTCGCCCCAAAGACGCGCCAGAGACCGTCTCGGCACCAGCCGAACTTGAAGAGGGTGCTGACACTCAGGTGACGCTGAAGCTCCCCGGAGGTGTGATCGAGGGATTCGTGCGCGATGATTCGGGCGCTGCCGTAGTCGGGGCGCGCGTGGAGGCTTCCCGTAACGGCGGGTCGCGATCAGCGTCGATCATGACAATGGCAATTTCGACCTCTGGCGACGATGCTCCCGACATCATGACATTTGACAGCAAGAATCCGGTCACGACCGGCGCTGATGGGTCGTACCGCATTGCGCACATGGCGGCCGGGCCGTGGAACGTAACAGTGAAGTCGAAAGGTCACCAACCCGTTTCGAAGGACCCGGTTACGGTTGTGGAGGGGCAGGTCGTGCGAGCCGATTTCACGACTCAATCAGGTGGCGCAGTTGAACTTCTAGTCGACGGTGAAGCGAGATTCCGCTTCGTTCAAGTCACGCCGAAAGATCCGAAGCAGCCGACGCCAGAGCCCACGTCAGGCGCCGCAGGAAAGCCTATCGTTATCCGGGGACTCGCGCCTGGGATCTACACCTACAACATCGATGGAAGCGCGCCTGAGTCCGAGGCAACCGGAGAATTCACGGTTCGGTCTGGCGAGACGACACGAGTCAACGTCACGCTGAAGGCGAAGTAAAGCAAGAGCCCGGCGCGACGCTACTTTGGCGTGTCGTGACCGGGCTCGGTTGAGGGACTGGTTGTAGGACTGGTCCTGCGACGGCCTGCTGTCGATCGTGGTTTCCGCGCTTTGGGTTGCGGGGGTGGCACGGGAGCGGTGCCCTCCGGCTGCTGCGCTGCGCGAGCCATGAAAATCGCATGGGGATCGCGGCCGTCGGTCCATTGCTCCTTTGGGATCGAACGATAGACACCGTCAGAATCAAGTGTCCGGATGCGCGGGCGATTTTCGAGATAGACGCCGAGGATTTCGTCGCGAACGTGTTTTGCCAACATGGGATCGAGGATCGGAAACAGCACCTCGATTCGGCCGCGCAGGTTGCGGGGCATGAGGTCTGCACTCCCGACGAGGACCTGCGGTGTACCTGCGTTGTGGAAGTAGTAGATCCGGCTGTGTTCGAGAAAGCGCCCGACCATGCTCACGACTCGGATGCGCTCCGAGAGGCCCGAAACGCCGGCTCGGAGACCGCAGATACCTCGAACGATGAGGTCGATTTTCACGCCAGCCTTCGATGCGTCGTAGAGCGCGTCGATGATGTCATGGTCCACGAGTCCGTTCGTCTTTGCGATGATGTGCGCGGGTCGCCCCGCCTTGGCTTCATTGGTCTCGATCGTGATGCTGCGGAGGAGGGCCGTCAACATGTTGTCGGGCGCGACGACAAGTTGAGCGTATGAAGCGGGTCGCGAGAATGACGTCAGCAGGTTGAATACGTTGGCGACGTCTGTCGTGATGCCCTCGTCGGATGTAAGCAACGACAGGTCCGTGTAAATTCGAGCCGTCGCGGGGTTGTAGTTTCCGGTTCCAAGATGTGCATAGCGTTGCAGGCGGTCACCCTCGTCGCGCACGACAAGCGCAAGTTTGCAATGGGTCTTGAGGCCAACGAGACCATAGACCACTTGGATACCCGCATCCTCCATCGTGCGAGCCCACTGGATATTCGTGGCTTCATCGAATCGAGCCTTGAGTTCGACGACCGCGGTGACCTGTTTTCCCGCACGCGCTGCATGGAGCAACGCGTTGACTACAGGCGAGTCGTCGCCGGTGCGGTAGAGCGTCGCCTTAATCGCGAGTACGCGTGGATCATTGGCGGCTGCGAAGAGGAACCCGGATACAGGATTGAACGAGTCGAAAGGGTGGTGGAGCAAAATGTCACGTGAGCCAAGGCGTTCGAGGTAGGAACGCCCGCCTTCGGCCCAAGTCGGTTCAGCTGGCTGAAAGGCGGGAAACTTGAGATCTGGGCGAGAGACCAATCCATATGCGGTCATGAGCCGATGGAGGTTCACTGGCCCGGGGACCCGGAAAACGAGGTCGCGGGTTAACTCGACGGCATCGGCGAGCATGGCTTCGAGCTCGGTCGTTGCATCGTCGCCGATTTCGAGTCGTGCTGCGTCACCCTTCTTGCGTTCACGGAGTTCCTCGCTGATCGCCTCAAGCAGATTCTGCGCGCCCTCTTCGTCGACGTACAGATTCGAGTTACGCGTCACGCGGAATTCGGCGGTCGCGATGATCTCGCAGCCCGGGAACACTCGGGAGATGAAGTGTCGAACGAGTTCTCCGACGAAGACGTAGGTCGGTTGCGTCGCCCCTCGAACGGCGACCAGTCGCGGAAGCACTCGTGGAACCGTGACAACGCCAAGCCGAAGCTGCTTGATGCCGGGACGGCGCAGCAGGGCGCCGATGCAAAGGGACTTATTCTCGACGCGGGGGAAGGGGTGCGCTGGGTCGACGACAATAGGCGTCAGCACGGGCATGAGGCGTTCGTCGAGGTACGCTTCGAGTTCGGCGTAATGCTCTCGCAAGATCTCCGGCGTTGCTCCGAGAAAGAGGCCTGCTTGGGCGAGCTCCGGGCGAATCTCGTCGTTCCACACGCGGTATTGCGTTGCGTAGAACTCCGTTGCCTTCTCGCAGATGCGGTGCAGTTGATCGCTGGAGGAAAGTCCATCTGGCCCAGGCGCTTCGACGTCGGCCATCACGGCCTGATGAACACCGCTGACGCGGATTTCGAAAAACTCGTCCAAGTTGTTCGCCGAAATTGCGAGGAATTTCAGTCGCTCAAGAAGTGGATTGGTCGTATCCCGGGCCTCATCGAGGACTCGGTGGTTGAAGTCGAGCCACGATAGTTCGCGGTTGACGTACGAGTCTGCGGGGTATCTCGGGTGAGCCATGGGCGATCCTGTCGGACGCGGACGGTCGTGCGGTCAGTATTCGTAGCGCGATGCGAGAGCGATGAGCTCTCGAAGCGACCACGGCACCATCCGCTCTGCATCGCTCAGGCTTGCCCAGCGACGTTGGCGTTGACCTTCCTCGGGCCACGACGCGTCTGCGACGTAGCGGTACAGGAAGTAGGTCATAACCTGCCCGGGACGACGCAACACTCCGAGCTGCGCCATGAGCCGCACCTTCACTCCGGCCTCCTCAGAGACTTCGCGGCGTGCCGCCTGTTCGTAAGTCTCTCCGGCATCAACAGTTCCCTTCGGAAGGATCCACCGATCGGGTCGGGATCGCGACGTCACGAGAAGGCACTCAATTCGGCCGCGCTGAACGCGGATCACGACTCCACCCCCTTTGCGGGTCGAGGGTTGCGTCATTACGGTGGATTTACTCATAAGCGACTGAAGAATGACACCACGTTGTTAAGGGGAAGTCAAGATTCGTATGGGGTTGCATATATGGAGATGCCTCGCTTCATCGGCTCCTGAAGGTCTCGACACCACCCATCACGTTTGGCGCGAATTGTGATTCACCCTTTGGGTCTAGATTCCCGATGGACTCTCTGAGGATCCGTCTTTGCCACCAATTTCGCCCGCACTTACGTACGACGACGCACTTTTCGCGCCCGCAGCGAAGAAGATGCAGGCCAATTTCGAGATGCTCATTGGCCGACCGATCGCATTTGAGTCGGCAAAAGGGGCGATAGTCGACACCGCATCGCTCAAAACGCTGCTTCCGATGGACGCCGTCATGTTTCGTGCGACCATCACCGGAGGGGTTACGGGCTGCTCGTTCGTGGTGACCAATCGCACGGGCGCACTCGGTCTCGCTCTACTGGTGCAGATGGTGGCCGAGGCAACGATCAGCGAGAGGTTGGCTGCCCCCGACAAGATCAGTTTCACCGACGGAGACTCGGAAGCGCTCGGCGAAGTCGGGAATTTCCTGATGGCGGGGCTCTCGGATGTTTCGCGAGAGTCCTGTGGGTCGAAGTTGAAGTTTGAAATCGAGCCCATCCAACTCGATGTCGGAACCGATGAGCTTGCGGCATCGACTTTCATCGTGTCGACGGGCAAGATCCATGTCGACGGCCTGTTTGAATCACCCTGCGTGATCGCGCTTCCCACGGACGCTGCAGCCGTGATGTTCCCCATTCTTGCGGCATCGGAGCTTGAGCCTCCTGAACCAGAGGTTTCCGAGCTCGTTGAGCCGGTACGTACATCGCGCCCCAGCGAGTTTCGAGACGGCGTTTCGGTCGATGATGTCGAAGTCAAGGCAGCCTCAATACTCGTAATCGGAGGCGAATCGGCTGCGATCATGGTGGGAAGGTCGGTCCCTGAGGGCTATGCGGCGGCCCCACTGCCGAGCATGGGCGATCTAGTCAAGCTCTTGGATGCCGGAGTCACTCCGGCCCTGGTTGCCGTGGAAGTTGTCGGCGGCCGCGAATGGACAATCGAGATTTTCGGAACCCTGAAACGGCATCCGTCATTCAGCAAGACGCGCCTGATTGCACTGCTTGAGGCTCCAACCAGAGGGCACGTTGTGCGCTGTGCGATGGCAGGATTCACCGCGGCTTTCCCGACATCGGCGGGGGAACAGTCGCTCAAGGCGCGACTTGTGGCCCTTTTGCCAAAACCCGTCGCTCGCGCCGCCCCCCTCTAAGAGCGCCTCCGCGGATCGTAGGATGACGCGCCCGCGCGGCACGTCGCCGTCGGGCTAGGACCCACATGATTCGCGTGCGCATCGATAAGGCCGACGGCGTGATGACCATTACGCTTTGTGAACCGCCAGCCAACACCTACTCATACGAGATGATGCGCGAGCTCGACGCGGCGGTGCTTGAAGCTCGGATGGATCCTGATGTTCATGTTGTCGTGCTCACAGGCGACGGCGATCGGTTCTTCTGCGCGGGAGCTGACATTAAGACGCTCACAAGCGTAACGACAGACTACAAGTACATGTTTTGCTTGCACGCGAACGAAACGCTCCTTCGACTTGAGAACACACCCAAACTAATCATCGCGGCGATCGCGGGGCATTGCGTCGGAGGAGGACTTGAGGTGGCGATGGCATGCGACTTGCGCATCGCAAGGAAGGGGTCGGGGAAATGCGGTTTGCCTGAAGTCAAGCTTGGCGTGCTCCCCGGAACAGGCGGGACCCAGCGGCTGGTACGCATTGTCGGGCGATCGTCGGCCATCAAGCTGATGGCCGAAGCCGAGCTCTTTGATTTTGATCGAGCGTTGGCGCTGGGCTTGGTGGACGAAGTCGTCGATCTGGACCCCGCAGCGTTTCGTCAACACATCCAGACATACGCCCAGCGCTTCACGGCACCGAACGCGGCGCCCAAGGCGATTGGGTTCATCAAACGCGCGGTCGTCAGCGGCGCTGACATGGGACTCGAGCAAGGCTTGGCCCTTGAGCGCGAACTTCAACAACGGCTCTTCTGCGGCGAAGATGCCAAAGAGGGCATGGCGGCGAATCTCGAGAAACGCCCCGCGAAATTCAAAGGACTCTGACGGATGAAAGCGGTATTAATCGAGGCCCATGGTGGCCTTGAGGCTCTAAAGATCGTTGATCGCCCTCGACCGACGGCTGGCCCTGGCCGTGTCGTCGTGGATCTCAAAGCGGCGGCGCTCAATCACCTGGACGTCTGGGTGCGCAAGGGAGTCCCTGGCCACAAGTTCCCGCTTCCGATCATCCCAGGCTGCGATGGGGCTGGCGTCGTACGCGAAGTCGGGGCTGGTGTCACAGGTGTCGAGGTTGGGCAACGCGTTCTGCTTGCGCCTGGAATGAGCTGCGGATTCTGTATGCGATGCGCCGAAGGGCGCGACCATCTTTGCCGCACCTACGGCATTCTGGGAGAAACGCGAGATGGAACGTGCGCCGAGTGCGTCGAAGTTCCCGCGCGCAACGTCATCCCCATCTCCGATCACTTGTCTTTTCACCAGGCGGCGGCGTTTCCTCTAGCCTATCTGACGGCATGGGGAATGATCGTTGACCGTTGCGGGGTCAAGCCGGGCGACGACGTCCTCGTCTGGGCGGCGGGCTCGGGTGTTTCGGTTGCGTCGATTCAGATTCTCAGATTGATCGGCGCTCGTGTCATCGCGGTGGCGTCGACGCAGAGCAAGGTCAGTGCGGCGCTAGCGCTCGGTGCAAGTTTGGGGATCTGCGCATCGACGCAGGACGTGAACGCCGAAGTGCGTGCCGCAACTGGCAAAGCCGGCGTTGACTTCGTCGTCGACCACGTCGGCGAGGCGACATTTGGCACGTCGCTGCGGCTCCTGAAAAAGGGTGGTGCGGTGGTGACTTGCGGAGCGACATCAGGCCCGAAGTTAGAAGCCGACTTGCGGCTCATTTTCTTCAAAAGCCTGTCGATCCTCGGGTCTACGATGGGGAGTCTTGGAGCGCTGCATCGACTTACGTCGCTTGTCGGGGCCCGAGCCTTGGTACCCGTGGTGGATCGCGTGATTCCACTTCATCAAGTTGCGGATGGCCACGCGGCCCTTGAAGCGCGCGGCACGTTCGGCAAGGTGGTTCTCGAGATCGGAGCCTAGTATGGAATTTAAAACGATCATTGTCACGAAGGACCCTTCAGGGCGCGCAGAGATTCGCTTCAATCGGCCTGAGGTACGCAACGCCATCAACCTCGCGATGGTGGACGAACTCACGATTGCCTTGCGAACCCTCGCGAATGATCGCGATGTTCGCGGCCTCGTCCTCTCCGGAGAGGGAGACAAGGCGTTCATTGCGGGCGCAGATATCTCTGAGCTGGTGAAACGTGACGTCACCGACGCATTGCGGGCCATCAACGCGTCAGTGTTTCAACAACTTGAGGACTTCCCGTGGCCGACTATCGCAGCAATTCATGGCTTCTGCCTTGGTGGGGGCTGTGAGTTAGCGCTTGCCTGCGACATCCGCTTTGCATCGCCCGACGCGAAGTTTGGGCAGCCGGAAGTCAAACTCGGGATCATCCCGGGAGCTGGTGCACCTCACCGCTTGACCCGGACTATCGGAACCGGTCGAGCACGCGAACTGATCTTCACCGGCCGCATCATCGATGCTTCCGAAGCTGAGCGCATCGGACTCGTTAATCGTGTTGTCGCCCCTCCGCAAACGGTGGTTGAGGCGGCGCGCGCCTGCATGGACGAGATTCTAGCCAATGCGCCGATGGCAGTGCGACTCGCCAAGGTTGCTACCAATGCCGCAGTGAACACGGTGGATCGTCGTTCGACGATGGTTGAGTATCTTTCGCAGGCCGTGTTGTTTGAGGACCCCGAAAAGAAGCGTCGGATGACCAATTTCCTCGAGCGCAAGAAGTGAGCGAGTTCGCGCCCGTTCGCGATTGGCCGACCGACATCCATGTGCACATTCAGCCGTGGGAACGGATGCGGCCCGCCGCCCGCGCGGCGATCGAGAGATCTCGCGATGATCTCGATCTCATTCGCTCGTTGCAAGCCGATCCACTGGCGTTGGTGGAGTGGCTTGATCGCGAACGCATTGGTCGGATTGCCGTTATCAACTACGTCGCACCCGACATCATGGGCTTTCAGTCTGACGTCAATCCTTGGTGCGCTTCCTATCGCGACCGCGCGAAGGGTCGTGTTCTTGCATTTGGTGGGATTCACCCTCCGACATGCCGCGATATCGAATCCGAAATGAAGTACCTTCTGCAGGACCTCAAACTGGATGGGATCAAGATTCATCCTCCGCACCAAAACCTCGGGGCTGATGCCTATCGGACGGGGGAGTGCCCAAGCCTCGCCAAGGTCTACGAGGCCTGTGCCGAAGCCAAAGTCCCGGTGATGTTCCACACGGGAACGTCAGTTTTTCCGGGAGCCCGGAGTCGATTGGGGGACGCACTCGTGCTTGACGATGTCGCGATCGACTTTCCCACGTTGCCGATCATCATGGCCCACGGAGGGCGTCCACTTTGGTCAGAGCAGGCCTTCTTCGTGATGCGACGGCACAAGAACGTGTGGCTTGATCTTTCGGGCATTCCCCCAAAGTCCATTCTTGAGAGTTTCCCCCGACTGGCCGAAATTGGCGATCGCGTGTTGTTCGGCACTGATTGGCCCTCTCCCGGGGTGAAGTCCATTCGGAAGAACTTAGACGAATTTCTAGGCCTTCCACTCACCGCCGAACTCCTCGATAGGGTTACTCGGACTAATGCACTCAGACTCTTCCCGATCACATGAGAATCCCATGACTGACAACATCATTTCAACAGTGACCGTTCTTGGATCCGGCATCATGGGCGCAGGAATTGCCCAGGTTTCAGCGATGGGAGGCATGGATACGTGGCTCTACGACGTCAACGATGCCGTGCTTGAAAAGGCGCGATCGGGGATCGGGGGCTCGCTCAAGAAGCTTGCAGAGAAGGGCCGGATCGCTCCTGACGGAGCCGATGCCATCATGGCTCGAATCCACTTCACGACTGACTTCGAGGCCGCTGTGATCCCAACGGACTTCGTCATCGAGGCCATCCCCGAGAAGCTGGATCTGAAGCAGAAGACTTTCAAGGAGCTCGAACGACTCACGCGCCCTGGGGTGACGCTTGGCACCAACACGTCGAGTCTCATGATCAGCGCGATCGCGGAACCCGTGCAGGACAAGGGGCGAGTGATTGGTGTGCACTTTTTCAATCCCGTGCCGATCATGCGGCTGATTGAAATAGTGCTTGGACCGGCGACCTCGCCAACGGCGCTAAGCGCAACTGAGGCGTTGGCTCGATGCATGGGTAAGGAAACCGTTCGCGTACGAGAGTCTCCCGGCTTTGCCACTTCGCGTATCAACGCTTTGATCGGTCTCGAGGCATTCCGAATGCTCGAAGCGGGGATCGCCTCGGCGGAAGACATCGACAAGGCGCTTAAGCTCGGGTTGAACCATCCGATGGGTCCGTTCGAGATGGCCGATCTCGTGGGCCTCGACACGCGCAGCTCGACGATCCGATACCTCCACAAGACCCTCGGGGAGACGTTCCGGCCCTCTCCGTTGATGGAGAAGTTGGTTGAGGAGGGCCGCCTTGGCCGCAAGACCGGTCGTGGTGTGTACACATACGACGCGAAGGGCAATCGCATCCCAGATGCTGCGGGCTAGGGTCCGGGTGACCGTATCCCACGCGCGAGACTGCACTAGGGGAGCGGTTCATGGCCTGGGGACTTGGCTCCGCAGTGCCTGCGAAAATGCGGTGGATTCGCGTGTTTCAGCCTCCGTGGTTGGGAGCACGCGCATCGACGGCTAGCCTTTCCGCGCCCTCGCAGGATCGAACTGACGGCGGCGGGGTTCGAATGGAGAAACTCGACATGACGACCGAGAAGGCACCGACCTCGACCGGCCTCGATGGCGTGGTGGTCGCAGAGACGTACATGAGCGAGGTGGATGGCGAGAAGGGTCGCCTCATCATTCGCGGACACGACATTGAGGAGCTCGCTTCTTGGGCGACCTTCGAAGACGTTTGCAGTCTCCTTTGGTTGGGACGGGTTCCTGACGCGAGCCTCCGCGAGTCACTTCGCGCCGAGCTTGGCCGCGCTCGTGTCTCGGTGTTCCAAGCACTCCCGACGTTGGGCAACGCACTCGATCATGCCGACGGCATGGATGCGCTTCGTGCGTGTGTCGGACAGCTCCCGGCTGAAAAATCTGCCGGGTTTTCGGACGAGGCGCGACTTACAGCGGCAGTGGCGGTCTTTGCCGCAGCATGGTGTCGCAAGCGCGCCGGCTTGGCGCCGGTCGCTCCCGATGCGACGTTGACTCACGCTGCCGACTACCTTCGCATGTGCATTGGCAAACCGAGCGATGCCGCCCGAATCGCGGGTGTGGACCGCTACCTAGTCACTGTTTCCGACCATGGAATGAACGCATCGACCTTCACTGCTCGTGTGATCGCGTCGACCGATTCGGACAATGTTTCGGCAGTGACGGGCGCCATCGGAGCTCTAAAGGGCCCATTGCACGGTGGCGCGCCAGGCCCCGTTCTTGACATGCTTGATGCGATCGGAAAGCCTGAGAATGCAGCGAATTGGCTCGACGCCGAGATTGCATCCGGTCGCCGCATCATGGGTATGGGCCATCGCATCTATCGCGTTCGAGACCCGCGCGCGGCGGTCCTCGAGAAGGGCATCGAGGCACTCGAGCGAGCAGGAATCTCGACCGGGCGACTCTCACTCGCGCGCGCTGTCGAATCAGCTGCGCTCGGTGTTCTAAAGAAGAAGCATCCCACGCGACCTTTGGCCGCGAACGTCGAGTTCTATACGGCGGTCATGTTGGATTCCGTCGGGCTCCCGCGCAACCAATTCACCCCGACATTCGGCGTGGGTCGCGTTGTCGGTTGGATGGCGCATGTCAACGAACAACGGATCGTTAAGAAGTTGTTCCGGCCTGGCTCGACGTACATCGGAACGATGCCTGCCGTCGCCAGCGTCTGAGCGAACAAGATGGCTTCATTTCGTGCCCGTCTCCTCTCTGAAGCTGCGGGCACGTTGCTTTTAGTTGTTGCTGTCGTCGGCTCCGGAATCATGGCCCAGCGCCTGACCGCTCCTCCGCATGTGTCACCCGTGCTCGCGCTACTCGCGAATACGGTGGCGACGGGCGGCGCGCTTGTGGCCTTGATTCTCACGTTCGCTCGCACTTCCGGGGCCCACTTCAACCCTTGCGTCACGCTCTCCGAGGCGATTCGGGGGAACCTGCCATGGATTGACGCAGTCCTCGTTGCGATAACGCAGATTTGCGCTGCCATCGTCGGTACATTTTTGTGTCACGCGGAGTTTGGATTGCGGATTCTCGGCAACACGGGGGCTCATAGGCTCAACCAAGGGACCTTCATTGGCGAGGTCATTGCTACCGCCGGACTGATCTTGGTGGTGCGCAAGGTAGGACCGCTTGGTCCGTTGCCGTCTGCCGCGGCGGTTGCCGGTTGGATCGTGGGTGGCTACTGGTTTACCTCCTCGACAGCATTCGCAAATCCTGCTGTGACCATCGCACGGTCGTTCACGTCGACCTACACGGGGATACACTCGAATGACGTGATGGGATTCATCGGGGCCCAAGTGGTCGGTTGCCTGATTGCGATGGCGCTCGATCGAGCAACGCGAGAGCCGACATCATGATCGTGCATTCGGTCCGTTCGTGCGATGCGGGCGCGTAGGCGTGTTTCAGTTTCGGATCGCCCGGCATTTGCTCACGCGCGCCCGGAATTGACTCGATGGAGCGTTGAGGTCGCGCATGTAAGTCAGGTGGGCCGTCGTGTCGTGGCGTAAGATGCGCCCATGCGGGATCGCTTGTTCCTTGTTTCCGGCATGACCTGCGCCGCGTGTGCGGCGCGCATCGAAGCCGCTTTGCGCGCTGTCGCAGGTGTGGAAACAGCGGCAGTCGATGTGATGGGGCACCGCGCGCGGGTCGTGGCGGCGCCGGCCGTTTCGAATGGCGACCTCATGGACGCTGTGAGACGTGAGGGTTACGGGCTCGTTGCGCTTGAATCACGGGCTCGAGGCCAGTCGAAGCATGCGACTCTGCTTGACGTCTCGACGGCATTTTCGGCGATTGTCGCAATCATGGCTTTGGCTAGCGACTTCGATTTCCTGCCAAGTCCAAACCCATTCTTGATCCCCGTTGTGGCGCTCATTGCGGCGTCGCCACTCATCGTGCGCGGGCTCCGTGAGTGGGTTCGGCTTCGCCCTGGGATGGATGCTCTCGTTACGCTCTCCGCCTTGGCAGCGTTGGGAACGTTAGGCATGGGTCCGAGTGACCACCACATGCACGAATCGGCCAACACGGTCGCTCACTTGTTAGCTGCAGTGATGGTCGGGAAGTGGCTGGAGGAACAAGCACGACGGCGAGCCCTGTCGTCATTTGAAGAACTCGTGCATTCTCTTCCAGAGGAGGCGACCCTTCATGACGGTCGCCGAGTTCTCGCTTCGACACTTGTACTAGGCGATCAAATTGTCGTCGGCGCGGGCGAGCGATTCCCGACAAACGGCACCGCTCTCGCAGATGCGATAGTGAACGAGTCCCTCCTCTCGGGTGAGGCGCTTCCCGTAAGAAAAGCAGCCGGGTCGCAGGTCTTTGGGGGCACACTCAACCTGGAGCTTCCCGTGCGAGTCAGCGTGGCCTCGATCTCCGCAGAATCGCGGGCTGCTGTGATGATCAGGGCAATGGAGCACGCACGATCGTCGAAGTCGTCGCTTGGGCGCTGGTCTGAGCGTGTTCTTCGTGTCTTCGTTCCCGTCCTCATCGTGCTCGCAGTGATGGCCGGTTTGTGGCATGCGCGCGACGGAGATTGGACGAATGGCGTGCGCGTCTTGGCTGCGACGCTCGCCGTCGCGTGCCCGTGCGCTCTAGGTTTGGCCGTACCCGCGGCGCTCTCGGCGTCGTTGGGTGCGCTCGCGCGCGCTGGGATTGTTGTGCGGGATGCGGAGGCATTGGAAATCGCCGCAGATATCGATTTTATCGCCTTCGACAAGACCGGGACCCTCACCGAGCGTAATCTCGGTGTCACTCTCTTTCAGCCCTTAGCTGATGATTCGGGCGACGCACTACGACTTGCAGCGGCTGCGTGTGTTGGCTCGCGTCACCCCGCTTCGATCGCGATCGTGCGGGCGGCGCTGGCGGAGGGTCACCAAATCCCCGACGCATCGGGATTTATCCCGATGCGGCAGGGTGGGGTGGCGGCAAGAGTCAATGGTCACGTCGTTGCCGTTGGACAGAGATCTTGGCACGTGGCGCACGGGATTTCCGTTACGGCGGACGCCGAGGTCGAGTCCGAGGTGATCATCGCCGTGGATGGCGTTGCACGAGTTCGCGTCGTGCTCGGTGAGTCACTTCGGCCCGGGACTCATGAGGCGATTTCCTTACTCAAGTCTCGTGGCTATGGCTTGTCGATCCTTTCGGGCGATCGCTCCGATCCTGTGAAGTCCATAGGCGACACGCTCGGTATCAGCGACGCGCGGGGCGGCCTCTCGCCAGAAGCGAAGGCGGATCACATTCGATACTTGCATCGCGCGGGGCGGCGCGTTGCAATGGTGGGCGACGGTCTTAACGACGGTCTCGCGCTCGCCGCGTCGGATCTGCGTGTGTGTGTCGGAGAAGATGCCGATCTCGTTTCAACTGGCGCCCATGTCATCGTGTCCGACGGTTCACCAAGGAAGTTGGCAACCCTGATGAACACCGCAGCAAGGACTCGCGCCATCATGCGACAGAATCTCGTGATGTCGGTTGTCTACAACCTCGCGATGACTCCAATCGCCATGTCAGGCGCGTTGTCTCCATCGCTTTGCGCGGTCGCCATGGCAGCCTCGAGTCTTCTTGTTGTTGGCAATGCCCTTCGGCTCGTGCGCTGAGATCTTGTCGGACGTAGATTCCAATTCCCGCATGTTCTGTAAGTACTTTATTTGTAAATGGTTACGTGCGCAAAGATTTGTTGGTCCGATTGTTGAAAACTGCCCCCTTGGGTGCGGTGGGTCGGGGTGTTTAGCGTGCCTGCCTTGCTCTGTGCCAACGTGACTCGAGGCCGCAACAGGCGCGGCACCGTGGCGCGCGCACACTGCACAGCCCTTGGGGATACAAGATGCCGACGGAAGCACGCCGCGATGCAGTGGTGGCGATCATGGCGAGGAAGCCGGTCGCGTCGAAGACCGGGTACCTTGACGAGACATTCAAGGATCTCTGGTGCAAAAACGTCTTCGGCGACGAAGAGATGCGTAAGCGTCTTCCCGAGGCGGCGTATCGTTCGCTGAAGGGATGTGTCGAACATGGCACCGCCCTCGATCCGCTGCTCGCCGATCTTGTGGCGAACGCGATGAAGGACTGGGCCCTTTCGAGAGGAGCCACGCACTTCACACACTGGTTCCAACCGATGACCGGCCTGACTGCCGAGAAGCACGATTCGTTCGTGAACTGGGACGAGAGCGGTCGCCTCATCATGGAGTTCTCGGGGAAGGCACTCGTAAAGGGGGAGCCCGATGCTTCCTCGTTCCCATCGGGTGGGCTCCGCGCCACCTTCGAAGCGCGCGGTTATACCGCATGGGACCCCACGTCGCCGGCGTTCATCAAGGAGGCCGAGAACGGCGCCACTCTTTGCATCCCAACGGCATTCTGCTCGTGGACCGGAGAAGCTCTCGACAAGAAGACGCCATTGCTGCGAAGCGCGGAGGCACTGACATCGGCGGCGATTCGTGTGCTGCGCCTGCTCGGTGATGACAAGGTCGAGAGTGTCTATCCAACGCTCGGCGCTGAACAGGAGTATTTCCTCATCGATCGCGCCTTCGCAGCGTTGAGGCCCGATCTTCTCGCAACGGGTCGCACGCTTTTTGGCGCCAAGCCACCGAAGGGACAGGAGCTCGAGGATCACTACTTTGGCTCGATTTCCCCACGCGTGATCGCGTGCATGCAGGAAATCGACCGCGAACTTTGGAAGCTGGGTGTTCCGGTCAAGACACGGCATAACGAAGTCGCACCGGCACAATTCGAACTCGCACCGATGTTCGAACGCACCACCGTTGCGACCGACCACAACATGCTCACGATGGAGGTGTTGCGCCAGGTCGCGACCCGCCATGGCTTCACGTGTCTGCTTCACGAGAAGCCATTCTCTGGCATCAACGGATCCGGCAAGCACAACAACTTCTCGATGGCGACAAACCACGGCGAGAACTTGCTCGAACCGGGAAGCACGCCTGCCGAGAACATGCGTTTCGTTGTGTTCTTGACAGCCGTCTTGCGCTCGGTCGATGTCCACGCCGATTTGCTTCGTGTCTCCGTTGCGCACGCCGGCAATGATCATCGCCTCGGTGCGAATGAGGCGCCTCCTGCCATCATTTCCGTCTACCTCGGCGAGCAGTTGTCGGACGTTGTCCAGTCGCTCGTGTCGGGAACCGCAGCGGCGGAAACCAAGAAGTCCTTCATGGCGCTCGGCGTTTCTGCGTTGCCGAAGCTTCCGCGTGACGCCACCGACCGCAATCGAACGTCTCCGTTCGCGTTTACCGGGAACAAGTTCGAGTTCCGTGCTGTCGGATCCAGCCAGTCGATCGGCACGCCGAACATCGTCCTCAACTCAATCATGGCGGACTCGCTGCGGTTCCTTGCCGATGAAATCGACAAGGCTCAAAAGGCGGGAGCGTCACGCAACGATGCGGTGCAGCGTGTTGTTCAGTCGACCCTCAAACAGCATCAGCGCATCATCTTCAACGGTAATGGCTACTCGCAGGAGTGGCAGGATGACGCCAAGAAGCGAGGCCTCGCTAACTACCGCAACACGGTCGATGCTTTGGCGCAATGGGACACTCCGAAGAACCAGACACTATTCTCGTCGCTGAATGTTCTGACGGCGAAAGAGCTCGAGTCTCGCGGCCACATCATGTATGAGGCCTATTGCAAGGCAATCGCCATCGAAGCGCAGTCCACGCTTGGACTTGCGTCGTCCTCGATCGTTCCCGCCGCGATGCGCCATCTTTCCATGATGACGACCACGATTGCGGCGGCGAAGGTCTCTGGACTCGTGGTCAAGGAGCAGGAGAGGTCGGCCCGTGCTGTCTGCGACGGTATTGAGACACTCTTGAGTGCCATCCGTGACCTCGAAGGGGCATCGGCGAAAGCCGATGGACACCATGGCAGCTTGGCCGATCATGCGAAGGCGTATCGCGACGTTGCCATTCCGGCGATGACCGCGGTCCGATCTGCCGCAGACGTGCTCGAGGACATCGTTGACGATGACCTTTGGCCGTTGCCCAAGTATCGGGAGATGCTCTTCCTCCATTGATCAATCGAGGTTTCGAGCGAGGAGAGTCGGTGGGCGTCCTGTGAAGGCGCCCATCGGCATTTCTAGGCGAGACCCGTGAAGATGACGTCGGTGTACAAACGCCGAGGCATCGGGTGGGCTGTCGCATCGCGGAATCCGGCATCTCGCAGGAGCTCAAGCGCTCGCTCGCGCGGAAGAAACGTCAGCGATCGGCCTGCCGTGAGGCCTATGGTCGTGGTGATCCACTCTTGGGCTTTGGTCAACAGGTACTTCCAGGCTGGCGATTGGTCCTGCGCCTTCCAGACCAACTTTCCGCCCGGACGCAGAAGTTTCTTTGCTGCCTTCAGCACCGCTGCCTGCGCTGCCTCATCCATGAGGTAGAGGACATCGACGATCACAATCGCGTCGAACACCGCGTCCGGGAGTTCAAGCGCGTCACCGACCCGAAACTCGACACGGCCACCGATATCACCTACTTTTTGCGCGGCCTCGACCTTCGCAGCGTCGATATCGAGACCCAGAATGTGGCGCCCCTCGGACGCGTGCGCGAGGTAAAGGCTGACGAGGCCGTGTCCCGAACCGATCTCGAGAATGTTCCCGTTCTTTGGAACGAGCGCCTCCACATCCTCGAGCCGCGATAGCCACCGACGAATACGTACATGCCAACGCATTCCCGCTGGGAGCGAGTCATAGTGCGCAACAGCACGAGACAACGCTTCCGTGGTCATACCGACGTGGTTTTAGTGCCGGGGTGCTGATTGCCGGGGTGCTGATTGCCGGGGTGCTGATTGCCGGGGTGGATACCGGCGGAGGTCCAGCGGTCCCTGAGTCCTGCTGTTGTCAAGATCGTAAGTTCCTCGACACGTCGATCACGCAACGGTTCTGTTGTATCGGGGTCAAACTCGCCCGGGTGGCAGAGGACTTCGATGAGGCCCTCACGCGAGAGGATCTCATTCGTCAGCCATTGCGCACTTCGGCCATGGCGTGGACCTGTGAGCTCGATGAAGTGGTCCGGAGATTCGATGCCGTCCCAGGTACCGCGCGCGACACCCCAGCGCAGGAGCAGGCGACGGATGAAGTAGGCAATACTCCCACCGAGGTTACCCCAAAGGGGTTCGACCGGGCGCCGGACTGGAGTCTTCAGCCGTCGAGCCATATCCAATGTGATCGGCAACACGTCGCCGAATAGGTGAATGTGTTGGTGTCCGTTGATGTGAGCAACCGGGAGGTCCATGGAGCGCATGCGATCCCATTGCGCATTCACTTCGACTTCGATCTCGCGTGCAACCACACGCCCGGTTGTCAGTGCGATGAGTTGGCCTTTAAGGTCTCGGAATTGCCCATCCTTGCCGCGCAACGACTTCGCGTCGGTCAGCGGCATGCCCTCGGTCAAATTGAGGTGAAGTCCCGTTCCGAGCGACGGATGTGGCTTCACGAGTCGCGCGCCAGCCTCGGCGAATTCCATATTCGACATGAACGCCGTTGAGGTAACGACACCGTGGGTGTGCGCCCGCAGGATGCCGCGATTGACGGCGTCGCTGTATCCGAGGTCGTCGGCGTGAACGATGACCCGGCGGAATTGGGGATGAGGGGGATTCAAGCAATGACACTTCGAGGGAGCACGCAGAAGTGTATCGGCTTGGGGTCCCGACCGGGAGGCCCACTCAGAGATTCGCCTAACGTGCCGACTGCGGGATCAAGCCCAAAATCCCTTTGGCAATGCGCATGGAAGAATCAGGGGTTACCAACGCGCGAGCTCTTGCCGAAACCTGAGCTCTTAGCCCCGGGTCGCCAAGCCAACGCAAGACGGTGGCAGGTAGATCATTAGGTGAAGGAACATAGTCACCAACACCCGCATTCCGAACGAGTTCGACGTTTCCCCACTCTTGGCCCGGAATGTAGTCGTAAATGAGGATGGGTAGCCCGGCAAAGCAACCTTCCATCACCGAACCGGGGCCGCCCTTGGTGACGAGAAGATCCGCAGCCGCCATCATCTCTGCGAGATTATTGACGAATCCATGGACCTCCACTTCAATCGGGAAACGCGTTGCGAGGAGTTCCCTTCGGAGCGCCTCATTGCGGCCACAGACGACAACAACGCGTGCGGGGACACGCGCGTTGGCGAGTGCATGGACTCGAGCCCCCAAGTTGCCCATCCCGTCACCCCCACCGACACACAGAATGACCGGCAGCGTCGTCCAACCGAGATGCCGCCGACACTCTTCGCGATCGGCGACAGCGGTCACTGCCTTTGGATGCAGCGGTTGCCCCGTGACTGTCACACGTTCGGGCAAGCAACCGCATTTGATAGCGCGTTGTCGTGCCGCATCGGTTGGAACGGCAATCCAATCGGCATCGCGGTCGTACCAGGTCGCATGTCCCGTGACGAGATCGGTGACGACCGTCGCGAACGGCACTTTTCGTCCCGATGACGCAATCGCGCGAACGACCGCGCGGGTCATGAGCGGATGGACGCTGACGACCAGATCGGGCTGATCTCGCAACACCAGTTGCCGCATCTTCCGGGCCATGAGTGGCCAGTTGATGTCGGCAAGGAGTCGGGCGCGAATAGGGCCATTCATCGCGTAGAAGAACCCGCCCCAAACCCAGCGCGCGTGCTTCATGCCCCAGTTGTAGATTTCGGGGGCGTGGTTGGATGGCCACGCCGCCGCTTCCACCATGGCGTCGCGAATCACAACCTCGATGGTTGGATCAATAGACTTAAGCGCGGCCTCGACGGCCAGGGCCCCGGCGCGATGCCCTCCTCCGGTGTCCGAAATCAAAAAGAGAATTCGCATGGATTATGGGAGTCGACGTGCCGCCTCGACGACCCGTGTTCCAAGCCTCGCTCCTCGAGTCTCGTCGCATGGACCGTCATCTCGGTTATGCGAAACGGAGGCGGCCATCCATCGACCACTATCGTCTCGCCACATCCAAGTGAGATTCAACACACCGGGCTCCGAGCCGCCCTTGTATGCAAGGATGGGAAACCGAGATGAATCGGACTTAAAGCCAGGGTTAATTCCAAGGATAGGGAGGATGGGCGTACCACTCGGTCGCTGCGAGGCCTTTCGCAGGGCATCCATCGTCTTGATGAGATCATGCGGCGACGCAAACCACTCGATTTCTTGCGTCAGTGTGGGTGCAGAACCCACAGCGAGGTCGTCGATCGAGATCGATGCAAGCTGTTCAAGTTGCGCACGTCTTCCCGCGATGTCGGCGCGGAGGAACCGGCTCGCGCGATCCGGATCGGTCGAGAACTTGAGCGCGAACATATCACGCGTCCTAAGCATCGGTACGTTACGAGCGGGGGACGAGTGGCCTGTCGATGCCATGAAGGACTCGACGCGCTCACGCCCTAAGCGAAGCAGGAGATGGTCGGTCGCCGTGTTGTCACTCTCTGAGATCATCGAGGCCGCGAGAGCCTGCAAGGTGACAGGAGTGCCCACCGGCCATGTCTGGAGTCGACCCGAGGGTGCAGACATCGCGTCTGCCCGTAGGGCCATAGATTCGTCCCATCGAGCCACGCCTTCATCGACGGCTTGAGCGAGAGCTCCAAGGATCCACAGTTTGAATGTGGATCCTGTGGGAAGGACTAGGTCGGGTTCGTGGGATTCGAGGAGCTCGAGCTTCTCTCCGAGTCTCGCCACGCAGAGCGCTGTTCTTCCTGGGAGTTTCTTGAAATCGTTGAGCACATCGCGGAGTTGCTCGGTGCGACGCTGGGGTTCCTGAAAAAGCAAACCGTTGATGGCGTCGCCCGACGGGGTCAGGCTAAGGTCGCAGCGGAATTCGAACCCCTTTTCGGTGATAATCCAGAAGGCACCCGACCGTAGGCCGTGCTTGCCGCCGAACCACGCAAGATCCACGCCTTTGCCGCAACGCTTGCCGAATGAGATCAGGATTGCCCGGATCTGATTCCATGACGCTTCCTTGAGAAGTTCGGGACTCAGTAAGAGTTTGAGATCCTCGGCCGGGCTTTCGTTCACGGACCGCACGATGATTCTTGCGACATCAGCAAGCGCCGACTGCGTGGTAGGGCCCGATGCCGGTCTGGATTCCTGGCCTGCGGTCTGGCCCATGACGACGACGAGCAGACACAGAAACCACGTCCGAGCGCAATGAATCACTGGGCCTCCGTTCAGATTTCAGTCTTGGTGGATCGAGTCATCAGCGCGGTTAGCGCGTCTTGAGGATCTTTGCCTTCGAAGAGGATGTCGTGGACTTCACGTACGATGGGCATGTCGACGCGATGGCGTCTAGCGAGAGCCAAGGTCGATCGTGTCGTGGCGACTCCCTCGGCAACTCCGTCCAAATCCGCGAGGATCTTTTTGAGTGCGAGTCCTTTGCCGACTTTCTCGCCAACGGCTCGATTTCTTCCGTGAGATGAGAAGGCGGTGGCGATGAGATCGCCCATGCCGGCTAGGCCTGCGAATGTCCGTTCGCGGGCACCGAGTCTTTTCGCCAAGCGGGTTACTTCAACAAGTCCTCGCGTTACTAGGGCGGCCTTGGTGTTGTCACCAAATCCAAGCCCATCGCAGATTCCAGCCGCGATCGCGATGATGTTCTTGAGAGCGCCAGCCAGCTCGACGCCTATTGGATCTGTGTTGGTGTAGACGCGGAAGCGCTCAGTTGAAAGCGCATTCTGAAGCTTGCGGGCAAGGAGATGGGAGTGGCCTCCGATGACCACGGTGGCAGGCATCTTGCGGGCAATCTCCTCTGCATGACTTGGGCCCGAGAGGACCGCGACCGAACTGCTTGGGAGAAGGTCCCGAAGAACCTGCGATGGGCGCATCAGCGTGGTGACCTCGATGCCCTTCGAAAGCGAGAGTAGGGGAACGCGTGCCTTCACATGCGGCGCGATTGCTTCGAAGACGCTTCGGACATGTTGTGTGGGGACGGCGTTGACGATGACTGCCGCGCCGCGCACGGCCTCTTCGGCATCGGAAGTGATGGCGTAGTCTTTAGGCAGAGTGACACCGGGAAGGTACTTGACGTTCTCCCTTTTCGACAGAACACGATCCACGTAGTGGGCGTCGTGTCCCCACTGCACTGTGTCGATGCCTTGGTCGCGGAGCACGAGGGCAATCGCCGTACCGAAGCCGCCGTTGCCGATGATCGCGTACTTTGTCACTTGCCTGCCCTGCCGATTCGTGGCTCCTCACCTTTAAGGAGCCGCCCCATGTTTGCACGATGTCGGACGATCACGAGGAGTCCTACCACGAGGAATAACCCGAACTCGTAGATTTGCTGGCCGGCGAACCCGGCTTTGCCGCTCGCGAGCACCCACGAGATCGGAAGGGTTGCGGCGGCGAGAATACTGCCGAGCGAAATCGTCCGGGAAACTAGGACGCCGACTCCGAAGGCCGAAATGACGGCAACACTGACAGGCCACGGTGCCAGACCAACCGCAAGGCCTGAAGCCGTTGCCACCCCCTTGCCTCCGCGGAAGTTGTGCCAAACGGGGAGGCAGTGCCCCACGAACGCCGCAAGACCCATGAGGAGCGACAGCGTGGGCGCGTGGTCTCCGAGGTAAATGTCTCGCAGCGGCCCTTGGGCGATGAGTACGGGAACCAGGCCTTTCAGGAAGTCGAGGACATAGATCACGATGCCCCAGTTGCGGCCTAGGACTCGAGCGGCGTTGGTGGCGCCCAGATTCCCACTTCCGACCGTCCGGAGGTCAATTCCCTTCATGAGCCGGACGAAATGGGAAGCGAACGAAATTGACCCGGCGAGGTACGCACCGATCAGCGCGAGATAGGCTTCTGGGGTCACCGCCGTGGCTCTGCGTAGATGAACTTTCGCTTCAAGGCGCGTATGTCCTCGGACGGTTCGGGCGAAGATCCTATCCTGAATCGGAGGAGAGGGGCGTTCGTGCGAACGAGTTTCTGCGCGACAGTGCCGTCTGGACGGCGCCAAGTCACCGTGATGATATCGCCGGGGCGTTTCCGTGACAGGATCTCTTCGATTGACTCAGAGTTTGGATCACCGAGGAGCGATGTACCGATTCCGACGAGGGTATCGCCTTCCCTTGCGCCCGCGAGCCTGAGTGGGCTGTCTGCCGTCAGGGACTTCATCGTGGCACCCGAAACCGTGACGCCGAGGGAGGCCCGCCCACCAGTTTCCGTCGTGTCAAGTTCGAATCCCACCGAGGCCAGTCCTTCAGTAAGGTCAAGACGTGCGCTGCCGTGAACGAAGGTTGAGAACCAGGCTGCCGACACTGCTCGCGAATCGACACCGTCGAGTGCGTGCAGGAGTTTCGACTCGTTGAAGGTCGTGCTGCTGGTTGAAGTAACCAACGAGATCATGACGTCCTCAAGTCCACGCGCGCCCTCCGTGGCTCTTCGTAGCGCGAGGTCGATTGACGCCGCAAGAAGCGACCCGCGGATCGCTGGGTCAGGGGTGAGAGATGGTGACGGGCGCCGCGCCCGGTCAAACATCAATTCGGATTGTTCTCTTGCCGAGGATGTGGATCGGTTGCGGGCATCAGCCTCGAGCCGAGCAGCTAGAAAATCCGAAAGTCCCGATTCAGGAAGAACTTCAGCGCGAATTGCGATCAAGGTCCCGATCCAATCGGCAGCGCCTTCGGTAAACCATGCGAGTGAAGTTGCAGGGTCACTCGGCGTCGTCGAGGTGCGCCATCCTTCGGGAGCCGACTTGCCTGGGATTCTCAGCCGAACTAGCCCGCGGGCGAGCGCTGCGAGAGCCTGAGTTCGTACGGTCGATTCATCGATGCGGCCCTTGACCCGCACGTCGATGGACGACCCCGAAACGAGAGTCTCCGGTCGATCTGGGCCATCGGGCAAGACGTGAAGCGAGATGCCCGTCAGAGGGACTGGGGAAAGGGTGCGGTCTGCCTGATTGACGAGTGCGGTCACGAATTTCAGAGTTGGCTCGCCGAGTGCCGCGAGAGGTCTGTCAGCCACGACGACGAGGCTCCAAGGCTTGCCCTCACTTCTCCATTCCTCGAACTTTCCGACGTGGAAGCGACTGGCGTCAAGGACGGAGCCATTAGGCGCCATCCAGCGAAAAGCGCCTTCACCGGGAATTGATGCTGAGGCGGTCCATCCGTGAGGCGCAGAGACTTCGACTGAAACTGGAGACGTCCGCTCGACCATCGTTGGAAAGAGTGCTGCCCCGATCCATGATGCTCCGTCCGCGCGGACATCGAAGACGGACTCGGATCCTAAGCACTTGGTGCGGCGGTATCTGAGTCGAATGTCGCCTGGCGTCGTACGGTTGACCACCACTTCACGGAGCGAACGTCGGGTGACTGGGAGTGGGTTGTTTCCGTCGTCGGCAATGAGGTCGGTTACCCACGCGGCAGGGTTGTCACGCGTCAGGCGCCCATCGAGCCGCTCGGGGAAAGCCAGTCGGGTCTCGCCAGCAGCTGCGTTCGGAATCAAGACTTCCACATCGACACGTCCCAGATGCGGGTCAGGAATCGCAACGCGACATCGCCAGACGTTGTCTTGGGCGGCTGCGCGTGGGGCGACAAGCGCCATTGCGAGCGCCAGAACGAGGAAGGTCATGCGACTCAAGGGTGTCATTGTCGGGCGGTAGAACCTTAACAACTTTGACGCGCTGATTGAGACGAGTCCGTCACGCCCGCTAGACTAAACCCGCAGTTGAGGCATAGCCACCCATGTCCGATCCAATTCGCAAACGTACAGGACCGTCGATCCAAGTCATTCTTGGATTGGTGGCGGCCGTCGTTGCTGCATTGTTTTTCGCTGGGGCCGACGCCGTTCGACGATTCCAGAAGGCTCCGAGAGATTTCGGCTCTCCAGCGGCCGAAATCTTTGTCCGGGCGCTTGCGGCATCCGATGGCCCGTTTGATGACGGATCGGGCGAGGTCCGAACGGGCTACTCCGCCGCATGGCACCGATTGAGCACACGACTTCACGTCACTAAGCCCTTTGACGTGTTTTACGACGAATGGTCGCGTGTGCTCGAGTCTCATGGCGCGATCGTCGACGATCGGATCACGACGACATCTGGTTCGCGAGAACGTCCGATCACGTGCATGCTCTACCTCGGTCGGGCCTCGCAGCGACACAGCGAACTTACTGTTGTCAAATTAGAGCTAGCGGTTCGCCGCGAGGGCGATGAAGCGGTCGTTTCGGATTACGTGTTTTCGATTGCACCCAATGCGGAGGCTCGCTGAATGAGCCCTGCAGGACCGGACGGCTTTCCCGATCCGCTTCTGCACGACAGCCTGGCCGTGAAGCTTCGCGCCGATCGCGAGTTCTGGGATTCCATGGCGCAACGGGATGCGTGGTTCGCTGTCCTGTCTGCACCTGAAGCCCGAGACCCTGCACTTCGCGACGCGTTCTTTCAGCGCACGACGGCCGAAGATTTGCGGCGACTCGGCTGGTTTTTGCACCCGGGATCGCGCGTCCTAGATCTTGGTTGTGGTGTCGGACGCCTTACGGGTGCCATGGCGCCATTGTGTGGATGGGTGACAGGTGTTGATATCTCGCCGGTGATGGCGGGGGTCGCGCGCGAACGCCTAGTGAATCTCTCGAATGTCAGCATCCTGGAATCGGATGGTCAAAGCCTGAAGGACATTGCCTCCGAGAGCATAGACTTTGTGACTTCGCTTCTGTGTCTGATTCACGTCGACCAACGCGCTGCACGCTTGTACTTCCATGAGATTCGACGCGTGCTCAGAGTTGGCGGCAGAGGCTGGCTTCAGTTTCAGGATTCAGAGCAACCGGAGGGTGCGCTTGCGGTCGCCTCAGGGGGACGAGGGGGCTTCCCCATGGTGGGCTGGACGGAGGAGGATCTTGTGTCGGCGCTCGCCGCGGCTGACCTTGGGGTGATGGGGGTGACGCGTTCGCGAGGATTCATCGACCTTCAGATTTGTCGTGGTTCGTCGACGGCAGAGCGAAGAAGAGTCGCCTCGGCGTTGAGTTTCGGTGCCCTGACTGGAATACCCATTGACGGTCGAATCCAGCTTGGGCAACGTCACCGCTTGGTGCTGCCGGTCTCGGCGCAATCGCAGCGCACCGAGTGTCTCGGCGCGGTGCTTGCGCTTGTCCCGCGCGGGGGGGGGCTAGGGGACAAAGCCTGGCACTATTCAGAAGCGACGCTCGCTTTGTCGCCGGGCCTCGGTTCCTACGTTGCATTCGAATTTGGGGGAGATCAGCCACCGCGAATTGAGGTGCGAGGCGGCACAGTCGCGCTCACAGCATCTCATTCCTTGGAGTGCTGCGACGTCACAGAGGCGACGCTGCATGTCGGGTTGCTTCCTGCGGGTTTTTCTTGGAACCTCGATTCCATTACACTATTCCCGAACTGCGCCCGCTCGATCTCCGTCTTGCTTGTGCCCTAATTAGCCCAAGGTTGCCCCGTGATTCGATCGTTCATCGCTCTTGCGTTGGCTCTTGGGTCCTTGCTGGCCCAGCAGGCCGATTTCGTCAATTTCGAAGCTCCCGCAGTCCACCCTGTCAGGTTGTCCCCGTCGGGATTGCGCCTCTTCACTGTCGACCCTGACAACCACCATCTTGATGTGTGGTCGCTCGCCGATCCGTCACACCCTGTTTTGGTTACCCGAATTCAGGTGGGGCTCGGGCCGGTATCCGTGACGCCTCGAACCGACGATGAGGTCTGGGTTGTTTGTTGGCTTTCGGATTCTGTCAGCGTGGTTTCAGTATCCGAGGGACGCGAGGTTGCGACGCTGCGAGTGAAGGATGAGCCGAGCGACATCGTGTTCGCGAGTGGCCGGGCGTTCGTGGCTGCGACAGCGTCGGATTCCATCGTGGTATTTGACGCGACAACCCGAATGCAAATCGGCACCGTGGCGCTGTCGGCCAAAGACCCGCGATCACTCGCGGTGGATCCAACGGGATCCAGAATTTATGCTGTGTCCTGTCGTTCTGGGAATAGGACCACGGTCCTCCCGGCCGCACAGGCGCCCCCACCGCCGTTGCCGACGAATGTCGGGCTCCCCGCCGCTCCAGCTCAGGGCCTCGTAGTGCTAGCTGGAGATCCAGCATACCCGCAGATCACTTGGGTCATACCTGACGATGACGTGTTCGAGATATCGGCATCCGCGCTGACAGTGACGCGGACCGCAAAGTCTGTGGGGACTATCAATACGAATATCGCAGTGCATCCCGTCACAGGTGAGTTGTTTGTTGTCAACACAGAGGCTCGCAACCGCACCCGATTCGAGCCGCAGCTGCGTGGGCACGCGATCGACTCCCGTGTGACTCGAATCGTCATGTCTGCATCACCGACGGTGACGGCGACAGACTTAAACCCATCGGTTTCATACGCCACGTTGCCCGACCCTTCGTCACTCGCTGTGTCGCTGGCGGAACCTACGGATATCGTCATTGACGCTGCGCTTGGCCGTCTTTTTGTTGCCGCATTCGCGACCGACCGCATCGGAGTCACCGATCTCGCTGGGAATGTCCTTGCAAGAATCGAGATGGGTGCGGCTGTTGGATCCACTGTGAACTCCCGCGACAAGCGTGGCCCGCGTGGTCTCGCTCTGCATCCGATCGCGCAGCGGCTTTATGTGGCGAACACGCTGTCGCGATCGCTTTCAGTGGTAGACACTGCAACACTTGCGATTCTCGATGAAGTGCCGTGGGGCGGGATTGATCCGATGCCTCCTGCGATGCGAGCAGGTCGGAAGTTCTTCTATGACGCGAAACTCTCCGGGAATGGCACGATGTCGTGTGCGTCGTGCCACGTCGACGGGGAGCTCGATGGACTCGCCTGGGATCTCGGGGACCCCGGTGGCTCGATGATTCCAATTCCTCCGAATCTCGCGACGTTTGGCTCCCCGCAGCATCCGATGAAGGGTCCGATGACCACGCAGACAATGCGTGGGCTTGGCACGGGTATCGCCGTGGGAGATCCATTGCACTGGCGTGGTGATCGCCTGTCGGTTACGGCATTCAACGTGGCGTTCTCGGCGTTGATGGGTGGATCGCAACTACCTCCCGCCGATCTCGCCGACTTTACGGCGTTCGTTTCAAACATCGCGTTCCCCCCCAACCCCAATCAGCTTCTCAATCGAAACTTCTCAACACTGCCGCTCGGTGCGAGCGCCTCGGCCGGGAAAGTCGCCTTTCAGTCGCAGACGTTCACCACGGGTGGTGTCTCGCGAACCTGCGTGACGTGCCATGTCAACCCGGACGGGGGAGCCGCGTTGATCGTGCCCGGCTTGGCGCTTGGAAATATTCAGGCTTACAACCCGCCACAGTTGCGCAATCTCTATCGGCGCACCGGATTCAATGCTTTGACTGGCTCACAGCGCACAGGAGCCGGATTTTCGTTCGATGGCACGACGCCTGGCCTGACTGCGTTCCTTAACTTGAGCTTCTTTGCAAGCTACCCCTCGGCGCTCAAGGACGATCTCGTCGCGTTCCTGATGGCATTTGACACGGGGACATCTCCGATTGTGGGGTATCGCGTGACTGTCGATGCGACGACTGCAGGGCTTTCGACAACGGCCGCGGACCTTTCCACCATGATCGCTCGGGCGTCAGCACTCGACGCGGATCTGATTGCGTCGACGCGTGTGAATGGTGTTCCGATCGACTGGCTCTACAACGTTGTACTCGGCCAGTGGATGCCGGATCAATCTGCGATTCCTGCGCTGTCGACCTCGGCATTTCTCGCGCAGGCACTATCCGGCGCTCTATCGGGCATCGTGACTGGTGTTGCATGGGGAGCAGGCCATCGAATGGCGCTCGACTCCAATCGCGACTCCATTCTGGATGGAGACGCGATGCCGAATTCGTACTCGACCGGGACTCTGGGGATTAATGGAATTCCCACGCTCATAGCGAACGGTGAGGCGTTCGTCGGCAATGCTCGATTCGGTGTTGCCGGATTCCGTGCTCCCGCCGCTGCGGAGGGGTACCTAGTGGTCGGTAGTGGTAGCGCAGCGATACCGATCCTTGGCATCACTCTCCTCGTCGACGCGTTCACTCAGGCACCCGTTCTCATTCCCATCGTGGCAGACTCATTGGGCGGCTTCGTTGCCTCGGTTCCCGTCCCCGCAATGCCTCAACTGATCGGGCTAACCGCCTTCACTCAGGCCGTTTGGGCCGATCCCTCAGTCACCTTCGGCGTGTCGTCGTCCGCAGGGCTTCGCGTGACGGTCATTCCCTAGTCCGAAAATTGCGTGCACTACGAGGTTCGGAATAGGATGGCGGTGGAGTTCCTATGCGCACCCTGCTCGTCCTATCCCTCGCGGCCGCAACTGTGCTGTCCCAAGACTTCACGAATTTCGAAGCGCCGCTGGTACACCCGATCAGGCTCTCGCCGTCGGGAACGAAGTTGTTGGTTTGCGATCCGGTGGACCACCGACTTGCGGTCTGGTCACTGCAGGATCCATCCCACCCAGTATTGGTGACTGAAATAAGTACCGGCCTTTGTCCCGTGTCGGTTACGCCACGTACGGAGGATGAGGTGTGGGTTACCTGCTGGCTTTCCGACACCGTGAGCGTGATCTCGCTTTCAGCCGGTCGCGAGACGGCCTCGATTCGGGTGCAGGATGAACCGACCGACGTGGCCTTTGCGGGAGGCAGAGCATTTGTTGCGGCGTCCGCATCGGACAAAGTTCTCGCGTTTGATGCCGTCACTCTCTCCGCACTCGGCTCGATTGCGATCAACGCAAAGGACCCACGGTCCTTGGCTGTAGATCCGACCGGTACGAAGGTCTACGTGCTCTCGGCGCGCTCTGGCAACAAGACCACGATCGTTAAAAACGAGGTCGCGCCGGCGCCCCCCGCCCCGACCAACGGATCACTGCCAACTGCTCCGCCGCAGGGAGTCATCGTGACGGCCGGAAACCCAGCATTTCCGCAAGTGACGTGGACTTTGCCTGATGACGACCTCTTTGAGATCAACGCGACGACCTTGACCGTTACTCGGACGGCGAAGTCCGTCGGCACCATTAACTACAACATGGCAGTCCATCCGTCGACCGGTGAGGTCTTCGTTGCGAATACTGATGCGAAGAACCTCGTTCGATTTGAGCCGTCGGTGCGTGGCCACGTCATCGATTCGAGGATGACGCGCGTGGTCTTCGGATCTCCGACAACGGTGACTCCCCATGACCTAAATCCGTCTGTTTCCTACGTCACGCTTCCGAGTCCGGCGTCATTGTCCGTTGCGATTTCAGAGCCAACGGACATCGCGATTGATGCGCAGGGTGCGGCGTTGTTCATCGCAGGATTCGGGACGGACCGAGTCGCGGTCACCGATCTTGCGGGCAATGTGCTTGCCAGAATCGAGATGGGTACGACCTCTGGATCCGTCGTCAACAGCCGCGAGAAGCGCGGGCCGCGAGCTTTGGCATTTCAGCCATCGACAGCACGTCTTTATGTCTACAACGCGCTGTCGCGCAGCCTCGGCATCATCGACACCACCACACGCACGCTGATCGGAGAGACTCCGCTTGGAGGCTATGATCCGACACCGCCTGCGATCAAGGCGGGTAGACGGTTCTTTTACGACGCAAAGTTGTCTGGCAATGGCACGGCATCATGTGCGTCGTGCCACGTGGACGGGGAGGTCGACGGGCTCGCTTGGGACTTAGGCGATCGTGGCGGGGTCCTGCAGCTGCCTCCAATCCAGCCGTTCCCATTTAGCTTAGGGCTCGAGTCTTTCCATCCGATGAAGGGGCCCATGACAACGCAGACGTTTCGTGGTCTCACGGCGGGCGTGCCGCTTCACTGGCGAGGAGACCGTGCGACGTTTGGCGACTTTAATCCGGCTTTCACGAGCCTTCTCGGTGGCCCAGCTCTGTCTGCGCCCGATCTCGCAGATTTTACAACGTTCGCCACGAGCATCGCGTTTCCGCCGAACCCTAATCAGAGGCTTGATCGGAGTTTCGCGACGACACCGGCGGGAGCCAATGCGGCGGCCGGTCGCAATGCGTTCTTAAATCAGGGATTCATTAATCTCGGAAGCCTCGGTACCGCGACCTGTGTTACGTGTCATTCGAGCGCAGACGGCGGGGGGCCTTTCGTCGTCTCGAAGACGCTCATGGGAACACCACAGCAGTTCAGGCCGCCGCAGCTGCGCAACCTCTATCGCAAGCAGGGTTTCACCGCAGCCTCTGGTGCGTCGAAAGCTGGCTTCGGATTCAATAACGAGGGGTCGGACGGGACCCTTATTCAGTTTCTGGCGCGGAGTCAGTTCAATAACTTCCCCTCGAATCTCAAAGATGATGTCGCAGCCTTTCTCCTGGCATTCGATACGGGAACTGCTCCGGGAGTCGGGTATCGCGTGCGGTTGAATTCAACAACTGCGGCGCTCTCCGCCACGACGTCCGATCTGAATGTCCTAATCGCTCGTGCAGCAGCGTCAGACTTCGATCTCGTCGCGCACGGCGATCGATTTGGTGATCCCTTGGACTGGCTCTATGTGCCGTCATCGGGGATTTGGACCCCTGATAAGTCTGGGATCGCATCCATGACCCACGCGGCGTTTGTCGCGGCAGCGGCCTCGGGCAATCAATCGGTGGTCGTGACGGGTGTCCCGTTCATGAGCGGAACTCGCGCTGCTCTCAACCGTGACCGAGACGCATTCCTCGATCACGATGAGCTTCCGGCTAATTATGGTGTCGCGACGGCTGGTTCATTTGGCACGCCGACTCTCATCGCCAATACTGAGGCCGTCGTTGGCGAACTGGGTTTCGCAGTGTCGGGGATTCGGGCGCCCTCGGCTGCGCCTGGATACCTGATCATCGGCGTTCAGACCGCCGCCTTCCCGATCGCTGGCATCACGTTGAATGTCGATGTTTTCGCCACACCTCCTTTGCTGCTTGCGATTGCTGCGAATTCGCTCGGCGAGAGTGTGGTTCCGCTGCCCTTACCGAACGATCCTGCGATTCAGGGGCTGGTGGTGTTCAGTCAGTTGGTTTGGGCCGACCCGGGCTTGCCGGGTGGACTTTCGGCCTCGCGCGGGCTTCGTGTCGAGATCTACTGAACGGGACGGTCTACGCAATCTGTCAGCCTCGCACCGCCTACCTGAATGGATCGCGGGGCGCGGCTAGCATGGTGAAACGGAGAACCCCCTTGATGCGTTTCTCGACTGTTGCGGTGCTGGCTTTGGGATCTGTGTTGGCCTCGTGCGCGTCATCGGCCGGTGGTCGGTACGGACAATCGCCCGAAGAAGTGCGTTCGGTGTTGGCGAGCATGATGCCGACGACGCGATTGGTAGTGGACGCAAAGGTCGACCAGCTCGACCTCGCTGCGCGCGGTTACATGGAGCGCGCATTCCCGCTTTCGGCGGAAGACTCGACACCCAAAACCGCGCCCAAGGGAGGACCCCTCGTATTCGAATCAGAGACGATCGAGTGGTTTGCCGATGGGATGCCGCATCGAACCCGGGTCAGGGTGGATGTTTATCAAGACCCGATCGTCGCTAAGCATCGCCGCGTGGAAGTCCGGGCTCAGTTGATTGAACCTGAATTCCAGCTGGCGGACGCGCGTGCGGGGCAGCCGCTCGGTGTGATGTGGAAACTCTCGGGGTCGAATCCAAAAGTTGAGGAACTTATCCTTCAGCAGATCATGAATCGGTATCTCGCCTTGGTGGAAAACCGCCCTATCAATGAAGCTGCCGAGTGGCTGGTGCCAACCGAAACACCGAAAGTCGAATCGATCAAGTGATTGAAGTTACGGACGCAATGGGGCGTAGCGTCCGCCTTTCGCGCGCGGCTCGGCGCGTGGTATCGCTGGTGCCGAGTATCACCGAGACCCTCTTTGCGCTCGGCCGCGGAAGTGAAGTGGTCGGCTGTACCTCGTGGTGCCTTCATCCTGCTGAAGGGGTGCGGGGTGTCGTCAAGATCGGGGGCACAAAGGACCCGCATGTGCAGACGATCTTGACGATGAAGCCGGATCTGGTGTTTGCAAACAAAGAAGAGAATCGAAAGGAGGACGTGGAGGCCCTTGCAGGGTCGCTCGCCGTCCACGTTTCGTACCCGCGCGATCTCGAATCGGTCCTGAAAGATCTTGTTGACATCGGAACGCTGGTTGGTGCCGAACCGAAAGCAGAGGCACTCGTGGCGACCATACTCGCCGAACGCCGACGATTTCGTTCGTTGGTTCGCCCTGCACCGCGCGTTGCGTATCTCATCTGGAGAAAGCCCTGGATGGTCGCGGCGGGCGACACCTTTATCGATGCGATGATCGCGGAGGCCGGCCTTTGCAACGCGCTTCGGGAGCTACCAGGCCGCTACCCAGAGATCGATCTACAATCGCTTGCGAAGCACCGCGTCGACGCAGTCTTCCTGTCTTCCGAGCCGTTCCCGTTTGAGGAATCGCATCGCATTGAAGTCGCGGCAGCCACCGGCCTCCCGATCTCGAAGGTCGTCTTGGTAAGTGGCGAGGCGTTTTCGTGGTTTGGAACTCGAACGGCTACGGTTTTCGAGGAGGCTGAGCGCATCCACGCGCTCCTTCCCAAAGACTGAAAAATACGCCCTGCGTGTATTGATAAAGATATGAACCATATCTTACGATATAGATGGCGTGCCCTGATTCCCACTATGCGGAGCGCATGATCCGTCCTAGATCGGCAGGGGCATCGGTCGCCGTGGCCTTCGCGGTGCCGTCGGCCAACGTTCGCGCGTTGCCGCAAATCGAACCTCTCATGTGGCCCACCGGTGCTACGTGCTTCGGCCGGTGGGGTCTGTTCTTCGCAGGAGGCGTGTACGGCTGCTGCCTCAGCAGCAGCGGACGCGCCTGCCTCTGAGGTCCCCCTCCAGACCTCATGGCGACGGCCGGGTAGCCCCCGGCCGTCGTTTTTTATTTCAGATCTTGGAGTCGACCATGCGAAGGACCGCGTCGACGCCTCCACTTACTTTGCAGCGAAGTTCGTTCGCCTCGGCGCGTAGGGCATCTGCAGTGGGGTGTCCTTTGAGTTGCCCGACATTAATGAGCACGTTGTAGGCCGCACCCTCGACGCACGCGCGCACGAGGATCGCTCCGACAGCGGCATCCGAGGCGGCGTTCGGATTACCCTTCTCTGCGACCTCGAGGAGGGTCGGGAGAATCCCGGCAGCGGTCTTCATGAGTTCGTATGGGCCGTGGGCGGCGACCAGCGTGGCATCGGTAATGGCCTTTCGCGACGACTCCTGCTCTTCGGGTGTGACTTTGGGAAGTTTGTATGCCGCCATCACACGGTCAAAAAGGATCGCGTCGTCCTTCACGCCGGCGCGCAACTTCGCGAGTGCGTCCATGAGGCGTGCGCGCCCCGCGACCATGTCGGCTTCGACAGATGCGTATTTCTTCTTGCCGATAGTGAGGTTGGTGACCATCGCACCAAGCGCTGCACCGAGCGAACCGACCAACGCAGCAGCAGAGCCGCCTCCCGGAGTGGGCGATCCCGATGCGAGAGCGTCGAGGAACGGATCGAAGCAGGTAAAGGCATCATCGCGAGCGGCGTCGAGGTGAGCCTCGATTACCTGCGTCGGCTGGAATCCGGTCAGTTTCACGCGAGAAGTCGCGGTTTGGAGGAGCGCCTCACGCGGGAGGAGCCCAACCAGCTCGCTTTCTACGATCGCCACGTCCGCCTCGCGTGCGCGTCGTTCGATCTCCGCAAAGACGTCTGCGATCGAAGTGACACGGTAGTCCATGAGATTCATGGATACTTGGGTGAGTCCACGCTCGGTGAGTTCGAACCCGGCTGCCTGGAGGCGTTTGAATTTTCCAGGGATGGTCTTCTCGACCGTTGAGCCGTCTGGCTGCGTCGACTTCACCTTGCGACCCGATTCCCTGATGTCAGCCGCGATGTTCTTGGCCAACGAGACATCCGAGGTGGCAAGATTGACGTTGTAAGCAACGAGGAAGAAGCGAGCGCCGACGGCGGTGCATCCCGCAGTCGGGTGAATGGCTTCGGGGCCGAAGTCCGGCTTGCGCGTCGGATCCGTGCCGATGCGCGCGCGCAGCCCTTCAAAGCCGCCCTCGCGGATCTTTGGTAACGATCGTCGATCCTCGCTCGCCGCAGCGTCGGCGTACAGGAAGCATGGAATCCCAAGCTCTCGGCCGATCCTAGCGGCGACTTCGCGTGAGAGTGCCACACACTCTTCCATCGTGATGTCGTGCAGTGGGATAAATGGAATGACATCGGTTGCGCCCATGCGGGGGTGGGCGCCCGAATGCTGATTGAGGTCGATGTGGCGCATCGCCTCCTCGGTCATGCGGAATGCCGCCTCCGCTGCCGCAGATGGCGTTCCGACAAAAGTCACCACCGCCCGGTTGTGGTCGCGGTCCATTTCACTGCCGAGAAGGGTGATTCCCGGAACGCGAGTTCCGGCGGCGACGATCGCTGCAATCACCTCTGGTCGGCGGCCTTCCGAGAAGTTGGGTACACACTCAACGAGTTTCATGCATCGCTCCCTAAGCCCCCGCAGTGGGGCGGGGGGGATGCTAGCGAAGCACGTCGTTCCGTCCTAGCGACGGTTGTCGGCGACCACGTTGCCGTTCTTGACGACAATGGCAGCGTGGTTTTCGCCGAATCGGTACGGCAATGAACGCAGGTTGGGGAGATCCCACGCAACCAAGTCGCAAGCCATGCCCACCGCGAGTCGGCCGACCCGATCAGCAACACCGATCGCATGTGCTGCGTTCACCGTGGTCGCTGTGAGCGCCTCGGCCGCGGTAAGGCCGTAGCGCACACACGCCATAGACATTACGAGGGGAAGCGACCGTGTTGGAGACGACCCCGGGTTGAAGTCTGTAGCAAGCGCGAGAGGCAGACCGCGACGCTTCATTTCGGCTCCTGGCGCATCCTTCGGCAGCCTCAAGTACCACGAGGTTGCGGGCAGCAGAATAGGAATGACGCCCGCGCGGAGCATGGCGTCCATCCCGCCATCGGAGATATGGACTAAGTGATCTGCGGAAATGGCACCTACTTCCGCAGCAAGTTCAGCGCCACCGCAAGGAGTGATTTCGTCCGCATGAACTTTGACATCGAGCCCATGAGACTTGGCAGCAAGAAGAAGTCGCCGTGACTGATCGACAGTGAACACGTGAGACTCGCAGAATACGTCACATGCTTTTGCCAGTTCTTCACGCATCACCGCCGGGAGCATGTCGTCGATGAGGTGGTCGACATACGCATCACGGCGATCGCGCCATTCGTCCGGAAACTCGTGGGCCCCTAAGAACGTCGGAACGAAGGTCATCGGATGCCATGCCGATACGGACTGTATGGCGCGTAGAGATCGCAACTCATCGGTCAGAGAGAGCCCATAGCCGCTCTTGGCCTCGATCGTCGTGGTTCCGAGCCGAAGGAAGGCGTCGGCGTTTGAGGCCACTTCGCGTGCGAGTTCCGTGTCGTTGGCCGCGCGCAAGAGTCGAACCGATTTCCGGATGCCGCCACCAGCGAGCGAGATGTCGACATACGATCGTCCGAGATTGCGCATCTCAAATTCGTCCTCGCGGGTCCCCACGAATACTGGGTGGGTGTGAGGATCAATGAGTCCAGGCGTCACAAGTCTCGCACCTAGATCGATCCTTTTTGCGTCCTGGTAGCGGCCCGCGAGAATCTTCGGATCGCCTGCGTCGCGGATCATCCCGCCCTCAACAAGAACCGAGTAGCCGTCGTGTTGCCCGATGTCCTCCATGTCGGCGCCCCTGCGGGGGCCGGCAACGCCGGAGTCTAGCGTGCACCAAGGACCGTTGCCGAAGTAAAGAACGGACCGACTCGTTGTCATGGGGAGATTCTACGCAGTTACGGGGCTAGGTGGATAGCCACGAAGACCTTCGCGTGCTTTATGAGATGTTGCGGCGGGTAGGATGGTCTCGGAAGATCACATATGGAATTCACGTCGTCGCTTACGGCTCCAGCTGTGAGAATTTCCGGTCTTGTAAAACGCTTCGATGAGAAGGCTGCCGTTGACGGCATCGATCTTGAGGTTCAACAAGGCGAATGGTTCGCGTTCTTAGGCCCGAACGGTTCCGGCAAGTCCACCACAATCCGCATGCTGACGGGGATGCTTGAGCCCACCGCGGGCACGATCGAGGTCTTGGGACTCAATCCCGTGACATCGCCACTCGAAGTCAAGCGCCGCATTGGATTCATGCCGGAAGAGCCGTTGCTCTACGAGCGCCTCACGCCCCGTGAGACCATGCGTTTTGTCGGTCCGCTGCACGGCCTGACCGTCGAGGAAACCGATCGGCGTGCGGCCGAGATCTTCGACCTCCTCGAATTGGCAACATCCGATCAGGATCGCTTCGTGATCGACTTCTCGATGGGCATGCGAAAGAAGGTCTCCCTCGCGACAGCATTGATTCATGGCCCGCGCATTCTCTTTTTGGACGAGCCCTTCAACGGCATCGACGCGGTGACGACACGCGCTATCAAGGACGCCCTTGCTTCAGCGGTTTCACGTGGCGTCACTGTGTTCTTCTCGTCTCATGTATTGGAACAGGCCGAACGACTTTGCAGCCACCTTGCGGTGATTGCCAAAGGAAGAGTCCGAGCGCAGGGGACCCTGGCTGATGTGCGCACGGCCGCGGGTGTCGAACCGACCGCATCGCTTGAGGAGGCCTTCGTCAGGTTGGTCGGCGGAGATCGGCCCGCGGCGTCGGCCTTTGGGCTGGGATTTCTCGGGTGACTCCGTTCGCGCGCGTCGTGTCGCTTGTCGGCCTTCGCTGGAAGCTCAACACGCGGCCTGGGCGCAAACACCTTGGCTGGATTGCGATCATCGTTGGCACTCTCCTGCAGTTGGGATTCGCTGCGGGACTTGGCGCGTTCGGATTCGGCGTTGGGTCTAGCATCGTCGAAGACGAAGCTTATTCCGACATGTTTTCGAACCCCAAGATCAACTATGTAACGCTTGCGTTTTTCGCGACGTGGGGATTTCAGGTTCTGGGTGCGTTCATGATCGCCGCAAATGATCAGTTCCTCGATTTGTCGCGCCTCTTGCACCTCCCCATTCGACACGGAGAGATTTTTCTTGCGACTCAGCTGTCGGGACTCATCAGTTTCGGCGAGTTGACTCTGATCTCTTTTCCAGTCGGAGTTGCAATAGGAATCGGCGCTTCACCCGTCAGCGTCGTGGGTGTTTCCGGGATCGCCATCCTCTCCACCATTGCTGCCCGTGGATTTGGCACAGCCACTGCATCCATGATTCAAGTGCTTATCGGCCGACGAAGACTGCGCGACATCACGATAATTATCACGGCAGGTTTCGCTTTGGTTCCGCTGTTGTTGCGTCGCAAGATGTCGGAGGAATTGCAGTCAGGCGGCAGCGAGATCGCTGCCCTCGCGGCGAACGCGTTCTTCCCGTCGGCGCCTTTTGCTCGTTGGTTTGTGGGCGCGCTCGGGTTCGGCGATGTTCATGTTTATGACATCCTCGCGTCCTTCGTCCTGATCGTTGCCGGGCTTTGGCTCTCGAGCCGTGCTTTCGGACGACTGGTTCGCAATGTTGACGATCGGCAATCAGGCGAGCGAATCGTCTCCTCGGACGAACGGTCGTACATTTTCTCTGCACCGGTTGGAGCCGTGATGCGGATGACGCGTCGCCTTTGGTGGCGCGACCCTCGGCTGCGCGCGATTCTCATTCAGAACACCCTCATATTCGGAGTGATGGGAGTTTTCGGAAGCCATGGCGACATCCGAGGCGGGGCCGTTCCGCCTATATGGCTGCCAATGGTCTTGCTGTTTGCTCACGGCACCTTCATGACGACGCAGTTGTCGATCGATGGCCCGGGTATCGGGCTTGGCTTCGCTACAGGTGTGCCGCGATTTCAATACGTTCTTGGCCGGTCTCTCGGGGTTCTTTGCGTCCTGATTCCATCATCACTCGTGATTCTTGCCATTCCATTCTTCATGAGTGTTATTGGAAAGACTTCGGTTCCGTTAGTCGACTTCATCCCGATTGTCGTGGGCATCTTGATCATGGAAGCGACGGGTACGGCTCTTGGCATGCTGGTGTCGGTGATCATCCCGTCACCCGCGTTGGGTTCAGCGAAACGTCGAGAGATGTCGGGGCGGGATGGATGCGGACGCGCGATTGTCTATGCAAGCTTCTCGTTACCGGCAGCCATTTGCTCTGCTCCTGCCGTGTTGATTGCCGTATTCCCATGGCTTTTTCACAGGTTTCACATTTTTGGTTGGGATGCTCCACTTCACTGGATGTTCGCCACGGTTCCCGCGGGACTTGCCATTACTGGAGTTCTTGCATTCGCTTTTCTACGCGCTGCCACCGCACGGCTTGAAATGCGCGAGGAGAAGATTATTTCGCTGGTTTCTGCAACGGGCTGAGGCGCGTGTTGGCGATTGGCCGTTCGACGGTGACAACTCGCGACCGCTTAAAGATGCACTGACCCCTTTGGGGTTCGCTGCCGTTCCCCTGATACGGCAGACAGGCTTATGACACACGGAAGGCGCTGAACGACTTGATCCGGCGGGGAGAGGGCAATATCTTTGCGCATGCATCAGGAAGGTCTCCTCGCGGAGGCCTGCCAACCTGGCTCCGGAGAGCCAAGGTGGCTTGGGTAGCGGCTTGCGGCCGCTACCGATGCGCGCGGCCCACAGTTGTTGGACCGGCGAACAAATTCTCCGGCCGCGGGCGTCGCCCTTCGGTTCCTGATGCGCCAGCCCACGGAGGGCAGCGCATGTCTCATTGGTCACTTTCGCTCCGTTTTCCGCGGACCAATCCGAATCACCACATTTGGTCAAACAACGGCACGTGGTGGGTGCATTACACGGTTCATGTCGGCCATCGGAAGAAACGTCTTCGCGAGTCGCTCGGGACTCATGACGTGGTTGAAGCGCGCGTTCGGCGCGACAGCCTCCTTGCGGGAGCCGGAGTCTTACTCTCGCCCGCAGAGCCAAGCGAGATCGCGTCCCGTGAGGACAACAGGATCGCGCGGAATATTACTGAGATTCAATTGGCGTGACAGGACTTCGGCTTGGGTTGCTGCGGGCATGGAAATGGTCGAAGCAACCCAACGCCAAAGTCGCTCCGCCGTCATTCCGTCATCTCGGAGTGAGGCGAGGCGCGTGTCTCCATGCCGCTTGGCAAGGCGACGACCATCCGTACCCACGACCAGGGGGAAGTGGGCATAGGTGACCGTCGGTAAGTCGAGGGCGGTTTGGATTGCACGTTGGCGTGCTGCTGACAAAAGCAGGTCGGCGCCGCGGAGGACATGGGTTACACCGTCCTCCGCGTCGTCGGTTACCACCGCCAGCTGGTAGCCGACTTCGACTTCTCCGTCGGCGCGGATTCTCCCGACGACGAAATCACCGCTTTGGCGCGCGAGGTCGACGGTCTGAGGCCCAAAGACGCGATCGTCGAAAGATACAGGCGTCGCGGGCACTCGGAATCGCAGGGCGAGCGCTTTACCCTCGTTCGATTCATGGGATCGCGGGTCCCATGTCGCCGCGCGGCACGTTCCTGGATAGACGAGATCGAGCAAGGACTCGTGGGGTGCGCTTTGGGCGTCAATCACGTCTTGGCGCGTGCATTTGCATACGTAGACGTCACCTTTTGAGCGTAGTGCTTCCAAAGCGCGGAGATGCGAGGCATGGCGTGTCGATTGAATTGGGGTCTCGAAGTCCCAGTTCACGCCCATCCACTGAAGATCCTCTCGGATGGACTCAATTGAGTGCGGCTTCTTCCGAGGATGATCAAGATCCTCAATTCGGAGAAGCGACGTCGCTCCGTCGGAATACGCCCACCATGCCGTCAGCATGAATGTGCGCGCGTTTCCGAGGTGCATCGCGCCTGTCGGGGAGGGTGCTAGACGTGTCACGAGCGAGGACATGGTTCACATTGTCCGTCGCCGGCAGATTCACGTCCATTCAAGCCTATTTTGACTGAGAGTCGATGGATTGTGATGGGTGGGTAGTCCTTGACTGTTGCAGATCCCAAACACGACCGACGGATTCTCAGAAACCTCACGGCAGAGATGTCAGGGGGCAAGAAGGATCCGAATCAGACTTCAGCGTGGCAGCGTATAACGCGCCACGGCGGACTCGCCGTGCTCGTTGTGATTCCGCTCGCGCTGGCGGTCAAGGCGGTACGGGTTGCGGGTCTCGAGGCATCGGTCCTTATCGCGCCGTTCTCAGCGCTTGCCCTCCTGACGGGCATAGCATTCGCATTTTGGTTTCATCGATCAGAATTGCGGATGCGCGACCTCCTTGAGGAAGAGCACTTTCGACGTGCCACCTTGCTGCGCCACATCGCGTCCCTTGAGGCACTCGTCGATGCGAGCCGTGACATTGGCGCGGCCGGCTCCGGAAAGGCCCTGTTTGGGACGCTTGCTCACCAATCGCGACGGCTTGCAGAAGCCGATGGTGTCGCAATCGTTATGGTCAGTGAGAAGGGCGCGCGCGTCGTCGCATCAGAGGGTCCATCGGCTGATGCGGCGTGCGAGTTCATGTTGGGTATTGCCCAACGTCCATTCGGGACTGACGAAGCTCTTCGCGCGTCGAGCGTTCAAGAGGTCACCCGTGTTGCGGGCGAAGTGCTCGCCGAGTTGTGCAAGCATCCCGGATCCGTTGTCGCGGTTCCTATGATCGTGGCGGGACATCGCGTTGGGTGGATCGGCATTGTCCGCACCATTGAGTCGACTTCCGTTGAGGACTTTGCCGTGGCTCGCTCACTGACCGCCGTTTCTTGCATGGCGTCGAGTCTTCTGGCAGCCACTCGCGCGAATCGCCGGTTGCGTCGATCGAATTCCCGTCTGCAGACCTCGATGAGTGAACTTGCCCGCACTCAGACAAGTCTCGTGCGCGGCGAGAAGCTCCGTGCAATTGGTGAATTGGTGTCAGGAGTTGCTCACGAACTCACGAATCCGCTCGCGGCCCTGTCGGGTTACGCGCAGTTGCTCAACATGGATCCAGTTGTCAATGACGGGCCTCGCCGTCGTTGGATCGAGGAAATTGAGCGCGAAACACAACGCGCGGCAGCGGTCCTCCGCAATCTCACGATGTTCGCGAGGAAGCCATCGGGCGACGATAGGCCGGCTCCGCTAGCTGAAACGGTCGCCGCGACGCTGGCCCTCAAGGCCTACGACACCCGCAAGGTGGGAGTTGTGATCAAGAACACCGTGCCGCCCGACCTTCCGATGCCGGCAATGGGGGCCCAAGCCCTCCAGCAGGTCTTGTTGAATTTGATCAACAATGGAATCACGGCCGTCTCCGGTCGTGAAGTCAAGGAACTCTCGATCTCCGCGCGTCAGGAGGGATCGAACATTGTTCTCGCGGTTTCCGACACGGGGTGTGGCATCGGTAGCGAGCGACTCCCGCATATCTTCGAACCCTTCTTTACGACCCAGAAGCGTGGCGATGCGATCGGGCTTGGACTTACCACCGCGCGCCAGGTTGTGACCGACGCCGGCGGCTCCATTGACGTCGCGAGCACGCCGGACGTGGGGACGACACTCTCGGTGTCGATTCCCGTCATCACGTAGTTTTCCGCAAGGCGTTGACTTCGGGGCCATGGCCAAGAATGCGACGGCCGAGGCACTCTCATGGGAGCACCCCGGCCGCTGCGCAACTAAGCTCTCGACGAATCAGCCGCCGTTATGGGGCGGAATCTGTCCTCCACCGCCGGTCGGTGGACGACGTTCGCCGCCGCCTTGCGGCATAGGGCGAGGGCCATTTCCGCCGTTCGGTGGCGGAAGGCGCCGAGTGCGGCGCTCGGGGAGTGCTCCGTCCTCGCCGGGCATCGGAGGCTCGCCGCCGCCCGGCATGTCGCGCCCGTTCGGGTCCGCATTGGGCGGGATCGGTGGCTTCGGCTTGCTGGCATCCGGTGCTTCGCCGTTTGGACGCCGTGGCCCACGACCTGGGCGATTTGGGCGCGACTCCGGACGACCGCCTTCGGGGGGACCTACGTCGGGGCGACGTCGTGTCTCGGGGCGACCTGCGTCTGGTCGACGACCACGCGGACGGTCGGGATTCGGGCGCTCGGGACCGGCACCCGGTCGCGGCGGTTCGGTTGGGGTCGGGGGAGTCGGCGGGGTTTGCGCGAGGGCTGCGATCGCAAGAAGCCCCCCACAGAGCGAGGTCAAGAGAAACGTGCGAGCTGACTTCATTTGGAACTCTCCTTGGCGAACACTCGGGGAGACGTGGCACCAAGGGTGCTAGCGTCGGCCTCGGAAATTCCGGGGACCCCATGTCGCTCTCAGATATTGAACGCGCGGTCTGCTCGCTTGTTTCGGACCGGGACGAGTTAATCGCTCGACTTAGAACCCTCGTGGAGGTGGAGTCACCATCACGCGACAAGTCTGGCATCGACGCCATGGTTGACCAAATCGAGCCATTTCTGCTTGATCTGGGCTTTAAGACAGGGGTTGTCGTCACGGGCAGCGAGGGGCGGCACCTCATCGCACGAAGGTGGGCAAAGGGCCCCAAAATTCTCCTGATTGGGCACACTGACACCGTCCATGCCAAGGGCGGAGACTTCACGGGACTGGTCGTCAGCGGAGATGACCCGGATCGCGCAGTCGGCCCCGGATGCACCGACATGAAGGGCGGGATCGTGATCATGCTTACCGCGCTCGAAGCTCTCGCCGCAGCTGGGCGGCTTGAGGGGCGGGCGATCACCGTCATTCTCAATGGCGACGAAGAGATTGGGTCGGGCACTTCGCGCGAGATCCTCGAAGGCGAGTCGGCCGACGCCGATTTGATTCTCGTCTTTGAATGTGGTCGACCCACGCCGGATGGCGGTTCAACGGTGGTCACCACACGTCGCGGTATGGGGCGTATGGAACTCACTGCAAAGGGCAGCGCTGCGCATGCCGGATGGGCAGGGGGCGCCAGCGCGATTCTAGACCTCGCCCACAAGGTAGTGGCACTTCATGCGCTCAACGATCCAGCCCGAGGAGTCAGCGTCAACGTTGGTTTGATCTCGGGTGGAACCGCGGCGAATGTTGTCGCAGACGAAGCGTCGATGACCGTCGATTGGAGGTACCCCGACACCGAAACCGGCGACGAGTTGGACGCCTTGATTACCGATATCGTCGCCGAACCCATGGTGCGGAGTGCGACGGGCAAGGCTCTGGTCCGAACGATGCCTAAATCACGACTATCGCGCCCTCCGATGGAACGTCACGCGTCCGTGGAGAAGGCCGCACAGCTTGTGCTCGAGACGGCGAGCGACCTTGGCCTAGTGGTCACCGAAGAGTCGCGCGGTGGATCGAGCGACGCGGTTTGGGGGGCTTCTTCCGGGCGACCTGTCGTCTGTGGGATGGGGGCGGTCGGGGACGGGATTCACACCAAGGGCGAGTGGGTATCGCTTTCGTCGCTCGCGGATCGCGCGAAACTGGCTGCCATCACAATCGACCGCGCCGCAAGTACGTGGGAATGGTCTACTGAAGCAACAGCATCAGATCCGACAGACTGAGCGGTGATCCGCCGCTTTCGCCAGCGAGGAGGCGCGCTGCGAGATCGCGCTTTTGCTCTTTAAGATCCTGCATCCGCTCTTCGACCGTGTCGCGCGCAACAAGTCTGACCGCAAAAACGGTCCCTTTTCTTCCGATGCGGTGGGCTCGGTCGATGGCTTGCGCCTCAACTGCTGGATTCCACCAAGGATCAGCCAGATACACCGTGTCTGCTGCAGTCAAGTTAAGTCCGTGGCCTCCGGCGCCGAGACTCGCGAGGAAAATGCCGCAGGCGGGGCTCTCTTGGAAGCGCTTTACGGGCGCTTCGCGGTCCTTCACAGAGCCATCGAGCCACGCGTATTCGTGTCCCGCCGCTTCGAGTCGCTTCCTGATGATCTCAAGGAACTTCACGAACGATGAGAACACAATCGCCTTGCGACCTTCGGCGCGCAGCTCTTCGATACCGTCGAGTAGGACTTCGAGTTTTCCGGATGGGGCGTCCACAAGCATCGGATCGAGAAGCCCTGGGTGGCATGCCACTTGTCGCAGTCGGGTGAGGGCCTCAAGGACATGTAGAGTCTTGGATCCGTCCGCGGGAGCGCCATCGTCAGAGGTTGACTCCCGTGCCTTCTGTACCAGATGCGCGTAGAGGTTCGCCTGCTCCGGGGTGAGTTCACACGAGATCGTCTGCTCGATGCGTTCGGGAAGATCAGGCGCGACAGCTTCCTTCGTGCGGCGAAGTACGAGCGGCCGGATGACGCGAGCAAGAGCGGCTCGACTTTCGTCAACACGTGCAAGTCTGCCGAACGTTGCTTCCTTGCCAAGGAGTCCCGGAGCTGCGAAGCGGAATAGTGCCCAAATCTCCTCGGCGCGGTTCTCGACGGGAGTTCCCGACATGGCGACTCTGCAGCCTGCGTCGAGCTGAGAAGCAGCCAGTGAGTTCTGAGATCCCGAATTCTTGATTGCCTGAGCTTCGTCGAGAATCGCGCGCCGGAATCGAACTTTCGAAAGTGCTGCAATGTCACGCCGCAGCAGACCGTAGGTCGTGATGACAAGATCAGCACCCGAGAAGTCCGTGCCGCGCTCTTCACGAGGAAGATCAGCATGCACATGGATACGGAGCTTAGGAGCGAAACGGGCGGTTTCCCGCACCCAGTTGAACACAAGCGAACGCGGAGCGACGACGAGGTCGGGCGGCAGCTTTTTCCCGACGCGATCAGCAAGCCAAGCGAGGATCTGAACGGTCTTCCCGAGGCCCATGTCGTCGGCCAAGATTCCGCCGAATCCGCTGGACTCGAGCGTGCGCAGCCAACCGAGTCCGATGGATTGGTAAGGACGAAGTTCACCGACAAATGACTTTGGCGGCGTCTGGGTTGTCGGGTTGAGCAGACCAGCAAGGCCATCGCGAAGGCCCTCGAGCGCCTCTGTCGGAATTCCGGAATCTGGGGACTCTGCTATCGCGGCGACGAGCGCGCCCTGAGTTTTCTGAAGCCGAATGGAATCGCCCTTGCGGGTTCCGAGTTCGTCCGCAAGCGACAGAGCGCGAAGCGATTCAGCGGGGAGCAAACCCTCGGATCCATCGGGGAGTGCAATTGACGTGCGCCCCTTACGGAGTGCTTCGAGAATCCCCGGCAGTGGCATCTCGATTCCGTCGAAATCCACGGTCCCCTTCAGTTCGAACCAGTCGATCCCGGAAACTAGCCGTACGGCACCGCGCCGACCGCGTCGCTGAACGCGACCGTCGAGCCGCACTTCGAATCCGCTGCGAACAAGGCTTGCGACCGCATCTTCGAGGGTGCGACCCATTACCTTGAAACGACCATAACGATCGGGGTCTTCCGCGAGGCCTGCGGCCGCGAGATCGGGGAGCCGCGCGGCCTCGCGTTCGGGGTCGCGCAAGATTTGGCGGCGATTCGGGAGGTCGAGCATGAGACTGTGCGCTGAAACACCGACGAGTGTCTCTGTCGCATAGCGCCAACCAAGCGAACCCGCGAGCTCGCGGCCTTCTCGTGTCAGCGTGAGCACGGGCACGGGTTCGCCGACGACGATCGGCATCGGTGCGACTTCGTCAGGCAACCATAGTCTCGGGAGTGCGCCTGTCGCTGCGAGTCGTGTGAGAAAGGGGTCAACACCGCCTTGTGGGATCGGCGGAAGATCCTTCCGCAACAACATCGCGACCCACTCGGACGCGTCGTAGGTCTCAAGCGTCGAGAGTGTCCCGTCGGTGACGACATGTGGGCGCGAACCGGTGATGACCAGATCAACGGTGCGCGCAGGCCACTTGGATTCTCCACGCAGAATGACACCTGTCACCGGGTGCCCCGTACCGGCATCCGCGCCGAGCTCGATCGCGAACGTCGCTCGCTCCTCGGAATATGCAAGGGCCGAGAGAGGCTTCCCTTCCTGATTGAGGAAGAGTCGACCGGTTGTGGAAAGCGCGGCAATCGTCCGGACGAGGGCTTCGCCTTCTAGAGGCCAGGGGCCTTGCGGTTTGGCGAACCCACCACCGCGATCCAACCGCACACGGCCGCCTGCTAGCGGCGATACTTCGTTGAGAACAACGTCGTCTGCACCTTCCGCTGTTGCGAGGACCTCCGCCGATGCGGCGATCGCGGATCCGGCTGTACCGTCATCGTTGAGCGCATGCAGGCCGAGCCACATGGTCTTCTTGCCGTGCGAGCGAGACCTATCAATGACCCATGCGGCACGAAGGACGCCGATGTCGGCGGTTCGGTCCGGCCGTGACTCGCGTCGGGTTTCGGCCTCGCGAGCCACTACTGAACAGAGACCGAAGAGGTGCGAGCACCCCATACCCGTGTTCTCGACTGACGGGCATTCGCATCCACAGGTGAATGCACCAGTCTTTGGCGATTTCTCTGCCCAACATTCAAGCGTTCGCTTGAAGATCTTATAGCGAATGCGCCAGTACCCATTGGTGCCGGCAGACATCAACTCGATTCCCGCCGTCTCAAGTAGACGGCGGGCCGATTCTCGCTCCGTTTCAGGAAACGAGAAGGGGAAGTCCTCTGGGATGAGGCTCATCGAAAGGCGAACGGCAACGTTGACTTAGGTTTCCGACGCTGGCGTAGGCCCCGCGACATCGAAGGATGCGGGCGGAGTGGGTGGAGGAGTTTGCTCAGTTGACATCTGCGGTGGTGCCACGGGTGGAACCGCGTGCTCTTCAGAAGGGCGCGGGTTCCTTGGCTTCTTATCCGGGGCGAGTCCCGCTGCGAGGAGTGCTTGCCCAAGGTTCCCGAGGCCACCGCGAACGATGTTGACTTCAGTCGTACCACCGACGGGAACCTGACGAGGGCGTGATGGCCCATCGCCCATCATCGGAGGTCCGCCATGCACCCGAACCTCGCGCGGGGCACGCGGCCCGTCGTCGCGCGGTGGTCGCGGTCCACGATCGTGCGGAGGTCCCCCTGCCCGATCGGGTCGGGGACCACGATCGCCCGGCGGAGGTCCTTCACGGGATGGACGCGGTCCACGGTCGCCGCGCGGCGGGCCGTCTTGAGGCGGCCGTGGGCCGCGATCGCCCTCAAATGGCCGCGGCATTTCGCCTGGGTGCCGTGGTCCGCGATCGCCGCGACGTGGCTCCTTGGGCGGAGCTAGGCGCGCGCCTGCTTCGAGTCCACGAATCAGGAAATCATCCCACGGGATGCCAAGGGCGATGGCTTTCAGGCGACCGTCTTCTAGTGCTGCCGCGGTGAACTTGAGAAGCCCACCGAGGTCGTTCAATGCGGATTTCATGAGGCCCGGATCACCCTGAGTCGGGGCGATGTGAAGGAACCGTGCGCGGGGGTTGCCAGCTGTGCGCCAAGCCGGATCGAGGTCGGGAACCAACCGTCGAATCTCGTCGGAACCGAGAACGGCGGCTGCAACTTCGCGCGGGCGCACGCGGGCGTCGGGAGGTACGTCGCCTGTCGGCGTGACCCAGCCACGGCATGGATTTTGACCATAGGCTTCAAGCAGGCCCGAGATGAGTGCTTCACGGCAGTGTGCTGCTGCGTGAAACGGGCGCCCGCGCTCGGCACATGAAAGCGCCATTCCAAGCTGACGCGCGCTCCAGGGCGCATCGCCAACGTCGGAGTGGGCAAACGCCCTGAGTGCAGCCTCGGCAATGGACGACGGTTCGCCTGTGAACTTCTCGCGGATGGCGCGTGCGGCCTTCGAGAGGTCCATCGGGCTTGCGAATGCGGTTGCAACTTGAATCCGGTGAGCGAAGGCTAGGAGGGGCTTCGCTTGAGGTTCGCGGGCCACGGTGGTGAGAAGGCCGAATGTCGCGCGTCCCCTCGCGGCTTCCCCAAGCCGTGCATGCTGGCGCATGAGGTCGAGAAGAGGCTTCGCGCTCTGCGGAGCTCCCGTCGAGCGGTCGAAGTAGACCTCGTCGAGTGTGACGTCTGGCCGAGTCTGAGCCACCGCATGGGCGGCGACGATTGCGAATGCAGCCAAGGGGCGCGGAGCGTCTGCGAGGTCGATGGTCAACGATTCGCCAGGTCTTGCCGAGAGAACGATCATCCGAATCAGGGCGGATTGATCCTTCTCGCGAACGTGCCCCGGAGCAAGACGACATGCGACCGGAGGAAGGCCGAATTTCTGTGCGATGCCCTCGGCAACACAGATAAGCGCTCCTACATCGGGGTTCCCACCGGCCCGCATTTTTTCGAGGCGCATGAGGAGTTCAGCCCGGTTGGCAGGAGGCACATGGGTCGGGGCGCGGCGTTCGCGTGGTGCGCGCCGAGGCTTGTCATCCGTTGACGATGTCGGCACCGCTTCGGCTCCAGGCTCGGTGGCGACGGCTGGCGCGGAAGATTCATCGTGGTGATCCAATCCCTCCGCAGCTGCCTCCTCATCGAGTTCCTCGTGCGAGGGGATCGCGAGCGGGGTGTCGGTGTCAGCACCGGAGTCATCTTGATGCGATTCGTCTTCCGTATGCGTACTCGCGTCGGGGGCTTGAGACTCAGCCGAAGCATCCGCGGGCGGAGCCGCCGAATCGGCAAGTGGCCCCGCGTCGATGACCGGCGTCTCGGTTGGCGTGGGCGGCTCGACAGCGAAACCCGCCGCGCCGTAGTCGTCGGCGATCAGGCGTTCCCAGTGGAAGTCGCGCGCAGCCAAGATGGCGACGCGTGTGAAGGAGCCCCGCAGTGCTCGCTCGATGGGCATCCATCGCTCGGGATTGAGTCCCTCGGGGGTGGGCTTCTTTGAGACGGAAGGTCCGTCGACGTAGGTGATGAGTACGCGGGCCATAGCAGGGCTCCGAAGGGGTTGGTCCATGATCCGGGGGCGGTCGTAGCCTTCGTGACTCACGAGGGCATTAGGCGCCGTCCGGGGGAGGGAAGAGGTTACCACGAGGAAAGCCTCGCAGCATCGAAAAAACGGTGCGTTTAGTGCGAAGCAGACATCAAGAACCCCTGGGCAAGAGCGTGGAGTTCTGCGTCGGTGAACAGGTGGGTGCCTTGCTTGGCGCTCCCGAGAATATGCGCTACGAGGGCATCGTTCGGTTTGTAGCCGTGATGCTCTAACCAGAATTCCGCATTCGACTTGCCTGACATGTACCCAACGGAGATTCGCTGTTCGAGACCGAACCAACCCGCGGGGACACCCGAATAGACACGATCGGCGAGCCAAGCATCGCCTTTACGTAGAGCCTTGACCACCGCCGCAGCGTGGACCCCCGTTCCGGTCAGGAACGCGTCGTTCCCGAAGATGGGGTAGTTGTGGGGGATCGGGACGCCGATCGCGTCCGATGCCGACTTGACATAGCTTCCTAAAGTCGACAGATCGCGATCGATCCATCCAAGGAGCTTGAAGTTGGCAAGTAGAAGATCCATCGGAGCGTTGCCGGCTCGTTCGCCGACTCCAAGCGCCGCACCGTGAATCTGATGAGCCCCCGCTTCAATTGCTGCGATGCAATTTGCGATGTCGAGATTGCGGTCGCGGTGGCCGTGCCAGTCGATCTTCACGTCGCGCCCGGACTCTTGCACGATGGAGCGGACGAACCCGATGACGTTGCGCGTTCCGGTCGGCGTAGCGTGCCCCACGGTGTCGCAAACGCAAACACGTTCCACCCCAAGGTCGATCGCAAGACGATACATGCGCCGGATGTCGTCCGGGTGGGCACGGGTTGTATCTTCGGTCACGAACATCACAGAGATTCCACGGTCGCGGGCGAACGTGAGTGACTTTTCGACGTGCCCAAGGATCGTGTCGATGGTCCAGTTTTCGGTGTACTGGCGGATCGGAGACGATCCGATGAAACAACACGCGAGGATGTCGAGTCCCGACTTCTCCTTCATCTCGATGACGGGCTCGATGTCCGTCAGCAACGTTCGGCACGCGACATTGGGGCGCAATCGTGCCTTGGATGAGGCAAGATGTTTGCACATCGCGAGGATGTCGCGACGATGGATCTCACCTGCACCGGGAAGACCGAGATTCGCCGTCTCAATCCCGAGACCTTCCATGAGATCCAGCAGGCGCAACTTCTTCTCGAGCGACGGATCGTTGGCGGACGGCGACTGCAAGCCGTCACGAAGGGTCTCGTCATCGAACGTTGGAGCGGACGCCGGTTTGAACACGTCGGAGGTCGCAAGATTCCAATCGTGAATTAGGCTGTCGCGGCCTGTCGACTCGGTCATGATTCGCGTCCGGTATACGGCACGGCAGTGACGGCGGCGGCATCGGGGATTTCGCCACGTCGGGCCATGAGATAAAAGGGTTCGATTCGGTCATTCATGATCTGCGCCGCTTCGACCGCGTCGGGATCCATGGTGTCTTCGTCCGATCCGTCGCCGGGGCCTGGAGCAATCAGCGCACGGCGGTAGGATTCCATCGCATCAAGTATGTTCTTGTCCACATGGTGGGCGAAGGCCCGGTGGAAGTGGAAGTCCTTCAGCGGTTCCGGGTCGCGCCATCGAAATACCGTCGTCTCAGCACCGCGCCACGCTTCCGAAGCTTCCTTGTATCGGCCGAGGTTGAACAGCGCGTAGCCGAGGTAGTAGAGCGGGTTGGCTGAGAAGTAGCCTGTATCGCATCCTGTCGAATCAAGATCCACGCAGCGCGACAGGTGGACGAATGCCTGATCGAAATGCTTGAGGCGTATCAGGGTCTTGGCGAGTTCGAGGTGCCATCGCCCCCACTCGGGATTTGTCGATGCGGCATTGCGCCAGGCGGCGAGGGTGTGCGATCCGTCGCCCCGCTCATCGAAGTACTCCGCGGTGGCGGCCCAAATGCGATCGACGGGGAGTTCGGGGAACATCCCTTGGAATCGGGTGAATTGGTTCGCGAGCTCGCGATCGGCGGGAACGACCTTCTTGCGTGGGGGCATGCCCCATGTTTTACCGAATCGGGCCGGGCGTCACCCCGGCCCCATCCGATCGAAGAAGTCGCGCGATCCGTTCATGGAGGCCAACCAGTCCTTAAAACGGGTCTTTTCGTCGGGAGAAATGGGCCCTGTGCCGTCCTGGCCAGCCAGGAACCGTTCGGCCACGGATTCTGGGAGCCAGGCCGTTCCGAAGAGGTCGCGGTCTTCGAATTCAGTCTCGGTGTTGATTAGCCCGAGCGACCGCAACCGTCCGTCGGCGGAAAGCGCCCGTCGCCAATGAGGGACGTCGTCCTCTTCATCCGCGATGAGCCTCACAAGGTCAAGTAGGTCAACCGTGACGCGGGAGGTGTAGAGCTCTTGGACCAAAAGCGTCACCAAGACAAGAGTCTCGCGGTGATCGAGTCCGAATTCCTTAGATAGGTCGCGAATGGGCAGAGGGACCTCCTTTTGAGTAGCGTCTTCGCGGGCGCGAATGGCGGCGACGACCCTAAGGAACCCGTCTTGAAGATCAGGCAGACCGATGTCGTCTGGCGTCAGGCCGTCAGCCCAACCACTTCGCGGGAAAAGCCGCAATGCACGACGCCGCGCAATTTCGACGAGGATGCGCCAGTCGGCGAGATGCTCCCGACCCGATCGGTACGCCGGCGCATTGGTTGGCTCGGTGATCTCTGGAAGCCCGTGATAGGCACGGTAAAGCGTCGTGAAGCAAGACTCTGCGAGGCGGAAGGGAGAGTCGAGCGCTTCCTCCGCGCACGCAGCGCCGGTTTCAACGAGGCCCTTGGCTACCAGCGGGTGGTCGGGATGAAGGGTCACGGAAGCGGCGAGCGCTTCGTCTTCGTCGAGCGCGCAGGCCTCGACGATCTCTCGGCCAGTTGCGATCGCGTCTTGGGATCTCACTCTTCGATTGAAAAGGAATAGCAATGCCAAGACATCGCGACCCTCAAGCGTGTGCCCTTTGGCCATGACGGCGAGAGCCTCGTGCAGTCGATCTTTGGACCGCGTACGGAGCGCCTTCTGCAAGGCCTTAACGGCAGCCTTGCGCCGCCCTTCTAGGCGGCCGCGGGCGGTCGCGCGAGTCGAACGACGTACACGTTGCGCGAGTTGATCAGCTTGTTCGCAGAGGAGGAGCAGATGTCTAGCTGCTCCTCGAGCGCCGGGGCGATTCATGGCGAAACCTCCGTTTAAGTCTCTCATCGGAATGGCAGTGCGGTCGGCAGGACATCTAGGTACGTGGGCTAATCTTTCTACGGACGACTGAATCAAGACGCGCAGACGCCGGCAAAAAGCCCATTTCTTACTCGGAATTTTGTAGGGTATTACCCTGCAACAGTTTGCGTCGAACGACCTTTTCCGCGCTAGTGTCTCCGCACAAAGACGCGGTCGCTGAAATCAAATTTCCCTATGAAGCCGAACTCTCTGATCCTCGAGAAGAGCCCTTACTTACTCCAACACGCATACAACCCGGTGGATTGGCGCCCCTGGGGGGGAGAGGCATTCGCCGAGGCCCGTTCGACCGATCGACCCATCTTCCTTTCGATTGGGTACGCCACATGCCATTGGTGTCACGTCATGGAACGAGAGTCCTTTGAGAACCTCGACGTTGCAGCGTTTCTCAACGAGCACTTCATCCCGATCAAGGTCGATCGTGAGGAGCGGCCGGACGTCGATGCGATTTACATGCAGTCGGTTGTCGCGCAAACCGGGCAGGGTGGGTGGCCGCTTTCGGTGTTCCTTACTCCCGAACTCAAACCGTTTCACGGAGGTACCTATTACCCGCCGACGGCACGATGGGGTCGCCCGGGTTTTATCGATGTCTTGAAAAGTCTAAGTCACGCGTGGGGACATCGGCGCGCCGACATTCAAGGCAATGCCGACTGGCTGTCAGGGCATTTGTCTCAAACTGGGTCAGCCCCTGGGGCTATTCCGGCAGAGATCACTACCACGGTAGCGACTGCATTCATCAAGGACTATGACAAGGAGTGGGGAGGCTTTGGTGGGGCGCCCAAATTCCCTCGTCCATCGATTCTCGCGTTGCTTGCCCACGAGCAGGCGCGCCGACCAACCGACGAGTGTATGGATGCCATTGCAGGCACGTTGTCTGGCATGGCGCGCGGTGGCCTTCGAGACCAGGTCGGTGGCGGATTCGCGCGCTATTCGACGGATGAGCGCTGGCTCGTTCCACATTTCGAGAAGATGCTTTATGACAACGCACAGTTGATCGAGGCCTATCTCGACGGCTTCGCCATGTCGCAGGCCAAACCTTGGCTTTGGATCGCGGAGGAGGTCGCGTCGTGGTGCGCACGTGAGATGACTCACCCGATGGGCGGCTTTTTCAGCGCCCAAGATGCCGATTCCGAGGGGGAGGAGGGCCGGTTCTACGTCATGACATTGGATGAGATGACGGATGCGTTGGGGGCTGCCGATGGGAGCTTGGCCGCGCGCATCTTTGGAGTGAGCAAGGACGGCAATTTCGAGGGATCCAATGTCCTTCATCTGCCCCATGCTCTCGCCGACATCGCGGATGACGTTGGAAAGACCCCGGAAGCCCTTCATGCGTGGTTGATTGACGTGCGTCGTCGACTCTACGTTTGGAGGCACCCGCGTGTCCATCCGATGACGGATGACAAGATCCTCCTCAGTTGGAATGGGCTTATGATCGCAGCCCTCGCGAGACTCGGCGCAATATCGGCGAATCCTCGTTGGACCGACATGGCGGAGCGAGCTGCCGCATTTGTTGAGTCAAATCTCGTGAGGTCGGACGGAAGGCTCCTGCGCCGCTGGCGCGAAGGCGAAGCGCGATTCGAAGCAGGTCTTGATGACTACAGTGCGTATGCTTGCGGGTTGATCAGCCTGTTTTCGGCAACAGGTGTTTCCCGCTATCTTCAACGCGCGATCGAGGTCGCCGACGCGTGTGACGAACTCTTCAAAGACGAGGATGGGTCCTTCTTTTCGGCGTCTATATCGGATGACCTTATCGTACGCATGAAAGAGTCATCAGACGGCGCCATGCCTTCTGGGAACGCGGTCCTTGCTCTCGTCCATGCGAGGCTCGGCGCAATCACGGGTGACGAGACCCGCAGGGGGCGCGGAGGTCGCATTGTTTCTGCCTTTGGCGGGCGCATCGCACGCGCCCCGCACGCTTTCCCATTGCTTGCGGCTGCCAGCGGAGAGCTTTCCGAGATGCCTCGGACTTTCCATGTGATCGCGACTGCATGCGACGCGCCTTGCCGAGACGCCATTTCCTGGGCGCATCGGCAATTCATGCCGGGGCGAGTGGTTGTGCCGGTGCTTGACGGCGAACGCGCGAATCTCGGACGTCTGGGGTTGAGTGGGCCGTTCCCTGTTTCGCGTCCGGGGGCCCCCGTCGGTCAACTCTGTGAAGAAGGGGCATGCAAGGTCGCGAACTTCTCGTAAGAGAAACTTGCACCGCATGTTGCGCTCGTTCTAAGATGCAGGTGCTCGGCAGGAACCCGGGCCACCCACGCTGCTTCTTCCAAGCAGATTCCCGAAGGGGAATAGGAGGAACGGCATGAATACGATGAAGACGAAGATGATGGTCGCTCAAGGGGTCACGATGGCCCTCTTGGCGGGGGCAGTTCTGGGGCATGGCTTTCCGGCGGGGTTCGGCGGCGGGACATCGTCCGCGGCTCCTGCTTCGGGGTTTGGAAGACCGACGGGAAGCGGCGCACCCGGTGCAGGTCCAAGGGGTGCAACGCCCCGTGGTCCGGGCGGAGTCACCAATCCGCGAGGCACGGGTGGTGCGACACGGTCTGGCATGAAACGAGAAGATGCCCCTGATTTTAAGGGCGAGCCGAAGCCCGACGCAGCGTCGCCTAAAGGTGGATCTGGTGCGGAGGGATCTTCGGGCGCGCCGCTGACGCCGGCAGATCATGTCGTCGCTCGTTCTCGCGAGTTTGCTGCGCAGATGATGGCGCAGGCGGCGGCGATTGCTGATCGCACGACGACTCTGGACGTTCAGGCGGCGGATCTCTCGCTCAAGCCTGTGACATTCCGCGTCCGGCTTACCGAAATTCGCGAAAAGAACGTGTCGCGTCGGGTGGAGATCCTGCGGAAAGACGGCGAAAAGTGGATCTCGGATGAGACGTTTGTCGTAAAATCCGAACCTACGGGTCGTACGACCGTGTGGCGTAAGGATGCGGCAGGAAAAGTCACCGAGTTAGCCCCATCGCTCGCAGAAACCCGCGTACAGGGGTCGTCCGTGCGCTTGGCTGATCTCCTTCCTTTCGACGCGTCGGCATATGACTGCACGCTAGAAACGCCGGCAGCACCGGCGGGCGAGCAACGCGAGACGTTCGTCGTCAAAATGAAGGGCAGCGGGACCATCACGGCGCGCGCGACGTTCGATCCGATCACGAATCGTGTCCTTCACATCGATTGGTTGGCGGGAGGCGTTCGCATGCGCGCATCGGATTGGAGCGGTTGGCGTGTCACCGGTGGCGTGCAGATGCCGTCTCGAGTGACTATCCTCGGTGGTGGTCTCGAACCTATCGCGACTTTGGATGTCGTGGAAGCACGCATCAACACCAAGCCGGATGCTTCGTTGGTTGATCCGCTGCGCCTCAAGAACTAAACGCGCGACCCCTCGTCGCTGAGGTCGCACTGAGAGATAATCCCGGAGGCCCAATGGATCTCCGGGAACTTCAGCAACTAGACATTCAGAGTGACCTCACGCGCGCCTTCGCTATCGGAGAGCGCTCAGGGCATGTGCATCAGTTTGCCGAAGGCTTGGCGCGGGCAAACGAGATCAGCGAGGCATTGGTTCGACTGGGAGATTCAGACCTCCACCTCACAGTCGAGGGGTGGCTTGACATCATGTCAACCGCCGTGCGGATTGCCGAGTTTGTCGACGAAGTCGAGCATTTTGAGGTGAGTCGATTAGCAACGCGGGCGGCGGCAGCCGTAGCGGCGGGACTCGTCGAGGATGCCCGTGTTCATTCGGGAACCGTCGACCGCGCCTTGGCATTCAGGCGCTGGTTTGACCTCAGCGTTGAGGACTCGACTGGGTTGATTCCTTTTGTCGAGCGTCGGATCGCAGCGTCGGCATGTCAAACGGTTGATTTTGAAGAACTCCGTGCAACGGTAGAGGAGCATCTCAACGCGTTTCTGATTCCGTTTCCCACGCGCCCCGGAGAGAGAGTCGATCAACGTCGCGCCGTGTTACGAGCGGTTCGAACACGTTTGTGGTTCATACTCGGCGAGGCCCACGCGGGACTTGGACGCCATGACCTGGCCGTCGACGTCGCTTCGTCACTCCTTGAGACTGACGGATACGGCGGACCGCTCGTTCGGGCTCTGACTCGCGCTGGTCGTCACCGCGAGGCCATCGTGGTCGCGCGCCAACTGATCGAGTCGCCGCGGACTCTTGACGTCCACGAGGTGCGTTCTGCAGTTCGGGATTCACTTGGGGGATCGCACAACGACCACCAGTCCAAGGCAGACATCGAAGCACTGTTCCTGCGCACGCCAGGCCGTGACCTTTTTCTTGCGCTCAAGAGTTCTGTCCCAGGCGAGCAATGGAATCGCGTGCGCGAAAGGATTCTTGGGCATCTCGAGCGACATCGAAAAGAGCCAACGGTCCTGTTCTTGCTGTACCTAGATGAGGGGATGATCCTCGAGGCGGACGGCGTGGTGTTCACACAGGTAGTCGAACCCGATTCCCTTGTCGCGGGCGCTGAGCGCATCTTTTCGCAACGGCCCGCGATGGCGGCCGGTTGGCTCATGACGGCTGCTTACAGGGTATCGGATCGACATGGAATCGATAGGATCGACGACGTCATTACATGGCTCAAGTCTTCGAGCCATCATGTCGGTCTCGTGGAGTTCGAGGGCGCACTTCGCGGATTCCGTGCTCGATTCTCGCACCATCCGGAGTTCATCGCCCAGCTCGACGCCGCCGGGCTCTCCGACCGCTGAGAGTACGCGTTACACTTGCACCATGCGTACGGGAGTCGCCGCAAGTTGGATTGTTCCGGTAGGGAGCCCGCCTCTAGAAGACGGATGGATTCTCGCGGAAGACGGGATCATCATCGACATGGGGCGAGGCACTGCGCCTGCTGAATGCAGTCGTATGGGCGACGGCATGATTGTGATTCCGGGACTGGTCTCGGCGCATGTGCACCTACCGCTTGGCACTCTTCGAGGCCTCGACGACAACGCGGGATTCCACGATTGGATTGTCGGTCCGATGATGGACTCCATCCGACGAATCGAGTCGGGCGACATCCATGAATACGCCGATGGCGCTCGGATTTCAGCGCGCGAATTGCTGTCAGGCGGCGTCACCATGGTCGGCGAGAATCATTACCGATTGGAAGGCATGCAAGCCTTGGCCGAGCTCGGGATGCGCGGCGTCTATTTTCACGAGGTATTCGGAAGCCTTGCGCCCGACGAGATCGCGGCATGGGTTCACACGGAATCACGACTTGGTGCGGTTCCCGAGAATACGGGAGTCGGACGCTGGGGAATCTCGCCTCACTCGCCATGGACCTGCCCGACCTTCACCTTCTCGAAGGCCGTCGAGCGTGCGCGCGCTGAACGGCGTCGCCTTTCGTTTCATTTGGAGGAGAGCGTTGAGGAGCGCGATTTCCTGCTGCATCGACGGGGCCCTCTCTACGAGAGTGTCGCAAAACGTGGCACGCTTTCTCGGTACCGCTTAGGCGCGTCGCCCACGCAGGTGGTCTCTGAATTGGGCGGGCTCGGCCCGACGACCGTCGTGGCCCACGTTGTTCAGGCGGACGAGGAGGATCTACGGCTCATAGCGGCGTCTGGCACGCATGTCGTGCATTGCCCGACTTCAAACCTGAAATTAGGTGAAGGCATCGCGCCTGTCTCACGGATGCGGCAACTCGGCATCAACGTTGCAATTGGTACGGACTCGTTGGCATCCGCAAGTCGCGCCGACATGTTCGAGGAAATGAGGCTCGCTCTTAATCTCGCGCGCGGCGTAGAGCGTTGCGCGAACGCCATGTCGGCGACGGATGCTCTCGCGATGGCCACCGTCAATGGTGCGGAGGCCCTCGGCGTGAAGCACCTGTGTGGAACGTTGGAAGTCGGGAAATGGGCTGATTGGGTAGTTCTGGACATCGGCTCGCGCGCCGACCGCGGCTTGACGCGAATCGAGGATGCTGTGGTTTTCCTTGGTGCTCCCGAGCGCGTGCGAGAAGTGGTGATCGCTGGAATGACTCGTCGGACGAGATCCGGCGCGTGAGTCCATCCGGGAGTAGCCTCCTTCGTCGAAGCATTTGGACGTGTGGTGTTGTGATCGCCCTCGTCGCTGTCGCGCGATGGAAGTTCGTTGACATTGTGCGCGTGCGAGGTGCGAGCATGGCGCCGCATATTCGGCCGGCGGGGGGGTGGCTTCTCATGGATCGGCGCAGCAGTGTTCTCGATCGTGTCACGCGTGGCGACGTCGTGGTCTTTGATGCGGGGGATGGGCCTGCGGTGAAGCGCATCGTGGGTGTCGCAGGCGACACCGTTTCGATTCGGGCTGGGGACGTGTGGATTGCGCGCAACGGTGGCAGGAGCGAGCGCGTCGAGCGTTCCGAGGGGGTTCGTGTTTCGCAACGCACTCGTGTGTTCCCCGCTGCGGATGCGCGCCTTGCTCCTTCTGAGCGAAGCGAGGTGGTCGTTGCCGGTGACATGATTCGCGAAGTCCGTCCGAGCGCGAGCCCGGCGTCCGTTGATTTGGTCTTTGGTGCATCCAACGACGCACGCATCAAAGACAATGGGGTCGGCGAAGGAGGAGTCTCCATTGGTGGCGAGCACGATGTGAGTGACGTTCGAGTTCTCGTGCGCGACGTACTGCTTCCTTCTGTAGACAGTGCGTTTTCGATCATCCACTCACTGCCTTCGGACAGCGTTGCCGTCGAGGTCCGACGCAGCGGATTGACGGTCGTGCGGACGGAGTCGGGGGACGTGCGTCGCGTCAACTTCCCTGGTGTCCCGTTGCGCGGAATAACGCTCGACACCTATGATGGATTTGTTCGGGTTGGGATTGAGGACGGCGCCGAGATCCGTTGGCTCTGGACGGAACCAAGAGACACAAGTCAACTCGGCGCGTCCCGTATCGGATTTCGCGTGCAGGGAGGGCTCGACTCCGCAGGTCCGATTTTCGTAGATCGCGATGTGCACTACGTTCCGACGCGCCAGCAGGTGTCAGGCGTACTCAATGAGACAGCCGTATTCGTACCCGAAGGATATTTCTTCTTGCTCGGTGATCAGCCCGGCGCCAGCCGTGACAGCCGCGACTACGGTTGCGTCGCGCGGTCGAAGTTCGTCGGCAAGCTGATTTCATTCTTGGGCTGGTAGCAGCCCATGTCGACTTGACGAGGGGCGACTCGACACCAAACCATTGACTCGTTGGGTCTCCAATCGTTCAATGATGGAAAGGACAGTTTGCTTAGCTTCAATGATGCGGGTGACTAGGTCTACAAGGTGAATCCCTCGGTCGAGACCTCGGCCGCTGTTTACTCAGGCCTTGGCTCGCTGATGTCGTTCACGCTAAGTACATGGAGGCAGACGTCGTTGATGCGGGGGCTATCTGCCTCCTCGCAGCGCCCGCTGCGGGCAGCGTTGGATGTCTCGGGTGCAGCTATTGCCACCCTCACGTTGCCACCCGGTCTTTCTGGCCTGAACGGCATCGTCGCGAACCATGCCTTCGCGACGCTCGATTTGTCCGCGAACATCACCCTTGTCAGCGATCCGGTCCGACTCGATATCATTCCTTAACCTAATCGAAGTCTCGCGGCCCGATTTCCTCGCGGTGGGGGATCGGGCGCGCGCCCTCGATGACGGTTGAGAGGGTGTGGCGCCGTGGAATCTTGGATGAGCCGTCTTCCATCTGCTGCCGAGGCTTGGCTTCTGTCCAACGCCTCGGCGCCTGTGCGTTGGCGATGGTTAACAGAGGTGGCGCTGCTCCCGAATTCCGATCCCGCCGTCGTGGCTGCGCGTCAGGAACTACATCACTTCGGTCCCTGCGAAAAGGTCATCGCCGCACAGGACCCGGAGGGGACTTGGCGACGCAAGCTGATTCTCTTCGAGGCCCCGAACGCCTCGCGGCGACGTGGCCCAGGCATGGTTTCGGAGTTCTTGTTCCTCGTCGAGCGAGGAATCGATTCAACGCACCCTGCGGTGTACGGCGCCATCGAACGTCTGCTCGTGGACCTAGTCCCGTCGTGCCACGGTGACCTGCATGAACTCGCCGGATTTGTTTCGCGCTCTGACGGTGGTGAAGATGAGGTGCGAGATGTCCTCTTCCGGACCGCGTGCACACTCTTGGCTCGTGTCGGACTTGGAGATGACCCACGGGTTGCTCCGCACGCGATGACACTAGTCGAGAGACTCATTAAGCAGGAGTTGGGGGCAATACCCGCAACCCTGATCGACGGAGTCGAGACAGACGCGGAAGGTAAGAGCGTGGCTCGATTGCGCGGGGGAGCCATGCCGCCCGATCATCTGACGCTCGATTTCCTGGCGTGGAGCCCGCAGGTGCGGCGACATCCGCAAGGCATGGCGTTGCGTAGAGCAATGTCCAAGCGCCTTATGTCATGGACCGGTCTCACTGAGCTGTGCGTGCTTTCGCGAGGTCACCCATTTCTTGGCCTTCGCATACCTCGAATCGCGACATGGACCGAAACGGATTTCTCGCATGGAGGCATTGGGTTTCTTCTCCGCGATCTCGACCTGCTGGCGCGCATGGGGACGCTGCTTGAAACTCCGAAGGCCCTGTTGCTCCTCGAACGACTTCTTTCAGGATTGGACTCAACGGGGATGTTCCAAGGCGATGCATGGATCGAGAAACATGAGACCCCGACGCTCTATCCGTGGTTTCCGCTCGAAGACTCGTGGCGGGGGAAGCATCGAAGGTATACGGACGTCACCCTTCGCATCGGAATGATCCTTAGAATCTTGGACAGCGCCGCTAAGGCTATATGAATATGAAACTTATGTCATTTACGATCGAATGCTCGCTGGGCGAAACAAACCCCAATCTCGCGGGTTAACAGAGAGCCGATGGACGTGTCCCCAACGAACGATCCAGAGGTGGCCCTGATGCTGGCTGCAAAGGCGGACGTGCCTGGCGCGTTCGACCGGCTGGTTGTCGAGGTCACCCCGTTTCTGTTGAGATTCTTGATCCGTCAATGCGGTCAACCGGATCTTGCGGAGGATCTTGCTCAGGAGACATGGCTTAAGTTGTGGCGGGTTCGCCACGATTATCGCGCAGGGGCTCGATTTCGGACGTTTCTTTATCGCATCGCCGTGAATACCCACCTCAACAAAGTTCGGAGCGAGTCCTACCGAGCGACGCTTTCGCTCGACGCGTCATCGTCCGTCGATGGCGACGCGCTTGGGGTTCTCGTCGAGGATCCGATGCTCCCTCCGCCTGAGTCCGGACTTGAGACTGAGGAGCTCCGCGCTGCTGTCCGACAAGCGGTGGACGGTCTGCCAACGGCGCAGAGGGCCGCAGTCATTCTTCTTCGGTACGAAGAGCTTTCGTACGAAGAGATCGCGGAGACGCTTGACATGTCATTGCAAGCCGTCAAGAGTTTGCTCAATCGAGCCAAGACCCACCTTGCTTCGTCGCTGGCCCATGTTCATGAAACGGGTCGTGCCGCGATTCCTGCGAAAGGAGTTCGTCCATGAAGCGCCCTGCCGACTCCATCGATCCATGGCTTGATCTTCTGCCATCAAAGCCTCGACCAGGTGCGAGTGAGCGAGTCGCAGCCCGAGTTGCCGCTGCGATTGCATTGGAGCGACGTCCGTGGTGGCGCTCGTGGCCACTGGTTGGAGTCTCGGCCGCAGCTGCGGGTATCCTCGCCGTTTTCCTGTTGACGAATCACGACGTGACGAACCCACCGGTCGTTACACACTCTGACGCCGAGGTCGCGGCGCTCGCGGATCTCTCTGAGACTTTGTCCGTGATCGCGACCGTCCAGGCGGATTACTTTGGGACGGATTGACTTATGAAATCCGCCCTGTTCATCGCCCTAGTTGCGTCGCTCGCTGTGACAACGAGCGTCGGGCAGCGCCCTTCGCCGGGCAGTTCGCGGCCGGTGCGCCCCGACCAGGCCGGCCCCCCCCCCGTTCCACAGCCAGGAGATCAGGGCCGACCGCCGCCGGGCGACTTTAGACCGCCTCGCGGAGATCAAGGCCCACCGCCGGGTCCAGGCAACAAGCCACCGCCAAGGCCGCCGACGCGCGCCGACCGCGAGCGTGAGAAGTATCTTGATGCAGCGACCGCCGACGAGCGGGCCGCGTTCGATGCAGCGTCGCCGAGCGCTCGCACCGCCATGATGGATGCATGGAGGGAGCGACGTCAGCAGCGCGAGGAGCAGGCTTTCCTTGCCGCGCTCCCGCAGCAGGTACGTAGCGAGCTCGACGCGATTACCGATCCTGTCGTGCGCCGCACGCGGATCTTGGCGCTACGGATCGACTTCGCGCTGGATCGCGCTATCGAAGAGGCGCGGAATTCAGGCGTGTCTAATGACGAGGAAGTGACACGGATCCGCGGTTTGCCTCTTGTGGGCAAGGCGGATGCGACGCTTGATCTCCAGAAGCGGACGCTACTCGTCCGGCTCAAGCCCGAGTTGGACCGGATGCCTCGCCACGTTCGGGATGAATTGAGCCGGCTATCTCCTCGAGCATTTTTCGAGCACCCGGCCATCGATGATCTGCGGAACTTCCGGTTTTTTACCTCGCTCGAGCGCGAACAACTTCGCAAGCTCGCCCCGGAAATTCGCGAAGCTGTTGCCGTGGCGATCGAGACCGCGGGAAGCCATGAAGCCATGGCCAAGGTGTTCCTGCCGGATCGACTCAAGCTGCTCTCGGCTCTTGGGGAGCAACCCAGAAAACGGCTCGCACGCGAAATCCGAGATCGATTGGACCGTGGTCCAGGCCCAACGAGTCGCCCAGGATTCCATCTCCCGTCGCGGCTCTTCGATCGATTGACTCCAGAGGAGCGCGACGTCTATTTGAATCTCCCTGATCCGGCACGCCACGACTTTGCCGTCAGGCGCTTCGGGCCCGATGCTCTGCGCGACGCGAGAGGAGGACCTGATGATCCTCCTCCTCCGCCGAGGGGAGGGCCGCCTCCGCCGAGGGGACCCGACGGCCCACGGCGAGACCGCGAGCCTAGGCCTCCGCGCGAGGGTGGCGGTCGCTAGCAAGATCGAGTCGCGGATTGCGAGTGATGGAGTTGCGACCCGCTGCGCATGCGCAGCCTAAAATTGCCCGATGCTCGCTGAGTCTCAAACGTAGGATCAGTTTGGAGTTCCAAATGCGTTGCGTGCTAATCCTTCTCGTGCTGTCGGCGGCTGTGATCGCGCAGGTCAATGATGCTCGCATCGCACGTGAATTCGAGTCGTTGATGCGTCAGGCTTCTGCCGCCAAGGAGTCGGATCCCAATGCCGCGCGCGCAGCCTCGGACGCGTGGAAGCGGTCATTGGATGGATTTATCTCATCATGGAAGGCAGAGTCCGCGACGTTGAAGGAAGGGCGATGGCCGTTGGCTCGCGCACTTCTTCTCGCCGGAATGCCAGGCGAGGCTGCGCCGTTGCTGGAGGCTTTCTGCGCAGCGCACGGCGACCACGAGGATCTCGAAGATGCGTGGCTCACCCATGCATCGGCGCGCCTTGAGAATGGAGAGCCGAAGAAGGCTCACGAGGTGCTGAGCGCGTTTCTTGCCAGCCGACCGGAGAGCACGCGCCGTCTCCCTGCACGATTCTACTTTGGCATCGCGTGTCTTGGGACCTTCGACGACAAAGAGGCCATTGCCGCCTTCGATCAAGTGATTAAGGAGGGAGGTAATCATCCGCTCGTTGCGGATGCGAATCTCAAAGTGATGACCACGCTTGCGGAGAATGGAAGAGCTGCGGAAGCATTGATTCGCTTGGTATCTCTTTTGAAGGAGCACCCAGACGCGCCCGCGTTGCTGGCGCTGAAGGAGCAGCTTGAAGCGATCGGCAAGGCACCGCCTAGTTCTTCTGAGAATGTGACGTGGGTGCGCGGCAAAGGATCGCTCACGGCGACGCCAGGCCGCGTCACCGTCATCGTTTTCTTCGCTGACTTCTATGAGACGTCCATCGATGAACTCAAACGGATTCAGGCGGCATCGGCCGCATGGCGTGGGAAGCCGGTCGATGTCGTTGCGGTGACGAAGAGGTACCGCGGCAAATCGACGACGGCAGAGGACGAGGCAACAAGACTCGGTTTATTAGCCGACCGACTGGCTCTGACGTTCCCTATTGGGATGTTTGGCTCAGACGTCACGTTGCGCGCCTTCAACGTTCGAGGGCTTCCGCACACACTCGTCGTCGGCGTGGACGGGAAGGTGGCACTGCTCAAGGTCGGGGCTGCGAAACGTGAACTACGGAGCGATCGCGTGCTCCAGGCGACAATCGACCGGGCGCTCAGCGCGCCGCGGTAATCGGAAGGCGCCGCCCGCTTACGATGAGCGCTAGGTTCGCCAGATTGACGATGACGTGGGCGGTAATAGGCGCAACAAGAGAGCCGCGCGACTCGAATAGCCACCCCGCAAGGAATCCGAATCCAGTGGCAAAAATCGTCCAAGGAAACCAAGCCTTGTCCGGTACGAAGTGGAGGATCCCAAATAGGACTGATGTAATGATGAGTCCTGCCCAGGGCTGCAGTGCGCCGCGGAAAAGCAACTCCTCGGCGATCCCCGAGAGCAGGGCAATTCGGATGATCTCGCCGGCCGACATCGGGCCAAGAGTCCGGCGGAACGCGACCTCCATCGACTGAAGCGCCGGAATCATGCGCGCGAGGACAAAGGTCACGAAGACCACTCCGATTGCGACTGCAAAGCCGATTCCAATATCGGTTCCAATGCGACTCATGTCGCCTGGTGGAGGGATCGTCTTGGTGAAGAAGGCGCAAATGATGAGGCCCACGATCATCAGCGGCGTATAGACGACGGTTGCGGCAAAAGAGACGGGGCATGGATTGCCGATCTCTTGCCTCAAGTCGGGATCGATAAGGGTATCGATCTCCTCATCTGGAACGCTCTTGGGGTCGACCATCAATCGCTTCTTCGATTCTGCTGCCACGCTCTTCGCAACAAGGTTACCATGCCCCCGTCATGAACAGTGTGACTCAACTCCTGATCGGCAAGGGCGTCGTGATCCCTTGCCCCGAAATAACCTGGATCGAATCGGACATTAATCCTGACCGCATCGAGGCGGGAAGTTGGATCGGGCCTGGGAGCAAGATTTCCGGGCAAGAGTCATTGATTCGTCGTGGCGCAAGAATCGGAACCGAGGGGCCGGCTTTTGTCACCGATTGCGCGGTGGGGCATGACGTGGTTCTGGCCTCTGGCTCATTCACGGAGAGCGTGTTTCTAGACGGATCCTCGATAGGGCCCTCAGCTCAGGTTCGATTTGGCACTTTGCTGGACGAACGGGCGAGCGCCGCACATTGCGTTGGGCTTAAACAGACGATTCTGCTTCCGTACGCGACGCTCGGCAGCTTGATCAACTTCTGTGATGCCTTGCTCGCGGGAGGCACAGGATCGGATGACCATTCAGAGGTCGGCTCCGGGTTCATTCACTTCAACTTCACGCCCCACGGCGACAAAGCAACGCCCTCCCTCTTTGGCAATGTCTGCGACGGAGCGTGGCTCCGTGAGTCGCGGGTGTTCCTCGGTGGATCGGGCGGGGTTGTCGGTCCGGTTTCGATCGGGTTCGGCACGGTGCTTGCCGCAGGCAGCGTCTATCGCAAGGATCGAGGCCCCGGAATCCTAGTCTACTCGGAACCGCTTCCAGCCGTGGCGCGTGCCTTCGATCCCAAAGAAGTTCGCGGAGTTCGCGCGCGTGTTCGCCGCAACGTCGATTACATGTCTCAACTTGCGGCTCTGTATGCCTTCTTTCGTGACGCCCGCGCGGTATTGGTCAGCGAAGATGCTTTAGGGGCGCTGCTGAACAAATCAACACTCAAGCTCTTAGTGCAGTCGGGGCAGGAGCGGTTCAAACAGCTGACTAAGTTGGCTGATATCGCGGTGTCGCACCGCGAAGGCGAGGAAGGACGCTATTGCGCTTCGCTTTCGGCGCGCTTATCCGCCGCCCTCTCAGCTCTGACAGATTTCGAAGCCGCTGCTAACGCAGCGGATGCGCAAGCCCGCCAGCATGTGCTCTCTTCTTTGCGCGTGGGCCAGACCTGGTGTGATGCCGCCAAGCGATTGCCTACGAGTTCGGTTGCGGCTGGCAAGAAATGGCTAGGCGGAGTAGTTGAGTCTTACGTCAACAACCCCGCCGTGGCCGCGCTACTTGGTGATCCGTCGAGCTGACGACATCACTTCTTCTCTGGCGTCTCCGGCGGGACTGCCTTGTCGTTCACCGCAACGGCCCTGATGGTGATTGTCGAGGACGGCGCTTCGCCCTGAGCTCTCGGCATGCGTGTCATCGCGTCGAGGACCTCCATGCCGCTCACCACCTCGGCGAATGGAGTCTGCTGCAGATCGAGGGCCGTGAAGTCCTTCATAATGAAGCAGAATGTTGACGCGCCCGAGTCGTTGCCCACCGGGTTGCGAAGCATCGACACCATGCCGCGGCGGTGAGTAAGTCCGCTGAACTCATGGGGGATTGAGGCCGGCGCATCGCTAGCCTTCGAGATGCCGCGAGGATCCGGGTTCATCCCCTCACGTGACATGGGATCGCCCGCGGTCACAGTGTTGTCGTTGACGCGCGTTACGCGGGTGCCGTCATAGAGACCTTTGTGACAATTCTCTAGGAAGCGCTCAGCGTGCTTGGGGGCAACATTCGGGAAGAACCGGATGGTCACGTCTCCGGAAACGAAACGAATCGTCGCCGACGGCGCGTCTGCAAGGACAGGCAGCGGAATTGGTTTGCGCGGGTGCCGCTTCTTGAAACTCTGCTCTTCCGACACGTCGTCGAGGGCATCCTGCATCAGCGTTCGGCCGTTCTTTCCAAGGCGTGCTGTATTGAGAGCGTGCTTCGGAAACCGCTGCTGGAGACTGATCAGAAGATTCTGTGATTCGTCCAATTCGCCTGACTCGAACTTGAAGTTTGCGAGGTACCACATGGCCCACGGCTCAGCCGGAGTATCCGCCGCATTGATCATGGCTTCCGTCATGCGGTCGTTGGCCTTTTGCCAATCGATGCTCGCTGATGGGACCGGCGATGCTGCATTCGTCAGACTTGTCGCCCCACGGCGGGGAAGCGCGTTCTCAACGTCTTTCCACGACTCACCTGTGGTCTTTTGGGCCACGAGAGACAGGCACGATACAGCGAGAACGATGATGAGTTTTGATTGCATGATGGTTCTCACTTGGGCTGGGCAACAGCAAGGACGAGGTTGCGACGCTTTGAGATCTCGTAGTAGTACCAGCGATAATTCGACTGGTAGTGGGCGGTGCGCTCCGCAATCGTGCGGAAGTAGACCAAGTCGGAATCTGACATGGTCGAGAAGTTGGGTTCGATTCGCTCGATGAGTCGCGCAATGAAAAGCGACTTTCCGGCAGGATCGACCATGGGCGCCGTCACTTGACCGGCGTCCTTTAGGTCGCGGACCTGATAGGAGCCTTTCAGAAACTCTTGGCGTGACTGGACGGTGTTATTGATCTCTCGTTCGGTTCGGGGTGGCTCGAATCCGAACGGCTCGGTGATTTCAAGCTTGAGGCCCTTCATCTGCGCGGCTTGGTCGAAGGACTTGCCCATGTGCTTGCGTTGCACATCCGCAATGGCGGAGTTGCGTAGTGTTCGCGCGCGGGTTCGGATGGCCTCGACTTCCTTAGGCTCAGCGATGTTGCGCTCCTTGGCTTCGCGGCTCGCTTCGGCATCTGCCTCAGCGTAGATGCGATCGATCTCTTCCTTGGCGGACTTGGCTACCAAGTCGTCGATCAACTTCCTGACCTCGTTGGCTCGGTCGGTCGCCATCTTCATGGAGATGGCTTCGGCGTATGGAGCGATGAGCTTCTGCTTCACCTCATTGAACTCCGGCAGTCGCGCTTGATCTTTTTCAACCAGCCGTGCAATCCACTGGACTTGGCCTTCGACACTCACATCGGGAAGGAGCGTGCCTGGGTTGAGATTGAAGAGAGCCGAGAAGGCCTGAACGCCGTATCGACTTCCACCTGCCGTCGCGAATCCCATGCGATCGACGCGATCCAATCTTTGGAATTGCAGTCCATTCTTAGCAGCAATGGCCTTCAAGTCCGCATTCGGAGCTTGGGCCTGAATCAGGGCGACGCGGACAGCACCGGAGAGAAGCATCTCCTTCTCAACAGTCTCGCGAAGAATCGAAAACGGTGACACCAACTTCGATGGGTCGGTCTTGCCGCTTGGATAGAGCTCCGGGCGCCTCTGCGCCGGGATCAGGGCATTGAGCCGATCGCGATTTCGGTTGTAGTAGGCGAGGGTCTCCTCGTACGTCGGTTTGAGCGCGCCTTCAGGCAGGGTCGCCGACTGGGCAGACGGATCGAGCCAGATGATCTCGGCCGTGATGGACATCGGAACGCGAAGGGTGTTCTGAATGACCCGGTCGTCATCCCAGAACTTCTTGAGTTCCTCATCTGTGGGGTTCGCCAATGCTGCGACGTGATCGCTCGCTGGGAATGTCATGTAGTCAAGTTTGTATGTGTAATGATCTCGTGCATAGGCGTCGAAGATGTCTGCCGACTTGACTCGCATGCCATTCGCGTAAAGGTCCTTGATGCGTTGGACCGTTGTCGTTTCTTTTTGATATCGGGCGTAGAGCTCGGGCGTGATCCCTTCTTGCTCCCAGCGCTTCTTGAGTTGCTCCGCGAGTGCCGGGTTACGCCTCATCGGGTCGGTCGAAGCGAATTCCTCATCGGTTACTTCAAGGCCCACAGACCGAGCCTCAGCGAACGTCAACATGTGCTCGTAGACGCGACCGTCGGTCACGGGGTTCCCCGTGCGACCCTCCAACTTCTGGAGCATGGAGAGCGAATCGTAGTACTCACCCTCGGTGATGTTGATGGTTCTTCCTTCGAGCTCGTAGGTGGCACGAATGGAATCTGGTTGAGCAGGCTTCTCCAGTCGGGCGGGCTGGAAAGGCGCCGAGCCCCCGGCTCCTACCGGTGCTACCGGCGGCTTGGGAGGCGGTGGGAGTTTTGGCGCGTCTTGTGCCGCTGCGGTCAGGGAGAGGACGAGTGCGAGTGCAGTCCGGATCGAACACGACATGAGAGGAGTCTCCGGTTCCCGGGTACCCCCTGAATGTCGGATGACACCGAGGAGGCCGGTGGGGTTAGGCGATGGTAGCCGTCCGCATCCCGGGCGATCAAGGAACGGTTGAGGCAAGCTGTCGCTCCCTCATCGCGCATAATCCGCTCCCGACTTTTGCAATCTCTCGGCGCGTCTTATCGGACTCCGAAGAAAGTGCCGTATCGCCACACAAAACGAAGGGCCCCAGCCAGATGCCGGGGCCCGCGGAGAAGTGTGGAAAGCGGACGAGGACAGATTTCAGGCGTAGAGAGGAAGGAGGGAGTTTTACGTGTTGCGACACACAACCCCATCCGCTTTCCATTAGTCGCTACCCCCCCCGGGGCGATCCCGAAGGGCGTCGGTATCAGTGAGGCTGCTCCGACGTCCAGATCGTATCGGGCGAGCCAGATGGGTGCAACAAAAAGGTTCGCTGCGAAGCTGAAATGCCTGATGAATCGGTGCAGTCCGCAGGGAATCCCTAGCAATGACGATGTTGTCGCTCCGATTCTGAAGCCTGCGCATCCGATAAGTGAACGAGGAGTATCGCACCCAACCCGCCATGATGTCTCTGCTCAAACGAACTGCTTCCGCCCTGATCCACGGGCGGCTTGATCGGCGCACGGGATCGCATGACGCTCCCGGCCCTTGGATTGAGTACGTTCGCGATCATCTCATCCGCGGAGAGTCCGAGGTGGCGTCGCGCATGTTGGTGAAGGCTCTCGCACGATTTCCTCGTTCGCGCGAACTCATGGATCTCGCCGTGGCTGTGGAGCGACGCACGGCCTGTTCGATGCTTCCAAAAGTCAAAACAGAGGCTCGGTTTCGGCGCGACCTTTTGGCGCACGATGCCGTCGCCGTGATGGCGTCGATCGACGGAGAGGAACGCGCGGCGTTCAGCGATTTCCTGACCGAGCTCAGCGGGGAGCGACCGGATACGCCTGGATTCCCTGCGGCTATGGCGCAACTTGAACGTCGCGAGGTTCCGATCGGCTGTACAGAATTTCCGCCGTGGATCGAGTCGTCGATTCAATCGCTCTCGTCGCAACCGGATGTGACGGCGTCGGTCATCGCCGGGAGTCTCGGTGCCTTTGGGTGGTCTTCCGGAGCGAAACTCGAAGGTACAGATCCTCGTGTGATGGCTGCAGTCAGATTGGCTTGCTTCGCTGTTCCAGGTACCAAGGGACTTGGCATTGGAGCGCACCTCGAATCGACAATCCGCGGATGCGACGGCGAGGTCGTCTGCGTCGGGACGTATGGCCATGTCCTGACGGTTGCCACGCGCCAAGGCCACGATTGTCGTCGCTTTCTTCCGCAGATGCGCGATGTTGCCTCGGCGCTCGGGCGACACCTGCTCAAGACTTCGCATGTCGAGGACAGCACCGATGGATGACATCCTCGATGGACTGAATTCGCGTCCTGGCATCGCAGGAAGCCTACTCCTGACGCCTGATGGCATCACGATTGCCGCGCGGTTGCCGCGGGAGACCGATACCGAGCGGGCCTCCGCGTTCATTTCGTCGTTGCTTGTCGGCTTAACGGCTGTCGGCTCGGCGGCCGAGACTGGCGACGTCACAGAACTCACCGTATCTGGAACCGAAGGGCGGATCCTATTGCTCTCGGCGAAGGGTGCATGGCTCGTGGCGCTCACGGAACGTCATGTGGAACTCGAGCAGGGACGTCTGGAACTCATGTCTGCGGCTGCGGCACTCGTGCGTCGCATGACTATCACACACTAACGAGAAGGTAGAAATTCATGGTCCAATTCAATCTCGCACTTCGAGAGATCAACTGCAAAGTGGTCTACTTCGGACCCGGTCTGTCGGGCAAGACCACCAACCTAGAAGTGGTCCATCAGAAAGCACCCGACGAATCCAAAGGGACGTTGTCTTCGATCGCGACCGAGTCGGATCGAACCTTGTTCTTTGACTTCATGCCGCTGAATCTCGGCACGATCGCCGGAATGAAGGTCAAGTTTCAGCTCTACACGGTGCCAGGTCAGGTCTACTACAACTCGACCCGTAAGCTCGTGCTTCGCGGGGCCGACGGCGTCGTGTTCGTAGCCGACTCGAGTCCATCCAAGATGGAGGAGAACCTCGAATCGCTCCGCAACCTAGAGGAGTGTTTTCGCGAGCAGGGACGTACGCTCGCCGATATCCCTCATGTTATTCAGTTCAACAAACGGGATCTTCCGAATGCCATGAGCATCGATGAGATGCGAGCGGCGCTCGGCGCCACGGGCGCCCCGTGCTTCGAAGCGTGCGCCAACGCAGGGACCGGAGTGGTTGAGACCTTTAAAGGGCTTTCCATGCTGGTGATCCAGAAGGTCAAGGCCATGTCGGATGCGCGGTCGGCGGCGCCTCAGAAAGCCGCAACGCCCGCGATCCCCGAGGGTGGGGACTCGGGGTTCAAATCGACACCGACCGCTACTTCCCGGCCATTTACGATCCAGCGGAATTCCATGCCGATGCCGGATGTTGCCCCTCAAGAGACCGCGCGGCCGGTCGCAAGCAATGTGCCGTTGTCGGTGGTGGCTTCGCGTGTTGCGGCGCCTCCACGCGTGGTCGCACAAAACGTCGTACCGCCTGCTCCTGCAACGTCGCCGCGACAGAAGGTGGCGGTTGAAGCACGGCCTGACATGCGGGGCACGCCTCGTGCCTTCACTCCGCCAGTCAAACAACGCACCGCGCCCACCCCGGCTTCGGCGGCTCCGCGTCCGATGGACCCGCGCGTGATCTCGAGTGGACGTAAGGCGCGCCCCTTCCCTGCGGCCGTGATTTGGATCGGTGCCGCCTTGGTCGGCGCAGGTGCCGCACTCGTCGTGATGTTCGCCCTCAAGTGAACCTAAGCAACACAATAGGAATTCAAAATGGATGACACCACACGTCTGCGCGAGCATCGACTGGTTTTCTACCGTGATGACATTGCGCGCATTGACCTGCTGCTGAAGGAACTGATTCAGCTCTCTGGGGCCCACGCGGCTCTGCTTGTAGACCGCGAGGGACACCTCGTCTCCAAGGTGGGCGACCTGCGCTCGGTAGACTCGGACACGATCGCCGCGCTCGTGGCAGGTTCGTTCGCTGCCACGCGCGAGATGGCGCGGGTCCTTGGCGAAGAACAATTCTCCGTCGTATTTCACCAAGGTCGACGGGACTCGATCCAGCTGACACTTGCTGGGGATCGAACGATCCTCACGGTGCTTTTCGACGACTCGACGACCGTCGGAATGGTGAGGATTTACACCAACGAGGCCGGCAAGAAGTTGGGCGACCTCTTCACCGAAATCGAATCGCGTGATGACAGTGAGACGCCCGATGTAGGGATGGCCTCGGACTTCGACGAGAATGCCAAGAGTCGTCTCGACACGTTGTTTCCAGACTAGCCCATAACATGGACCCCCAACGCTCTGATAGGATGCTCTGCTCATGAGTTGTGAATCCTCATCGAACTCCAATCCCAACGACGGCATCCATCCGGATCGCGTGTCGTTGGTGCAGGCCATTCGCGATGCGTGTCGGACTCGGACAATCGGAGAATCGGGAGTGGAGCGGTCCGCCCCGCCGACGAGTGAGGTTGCGGAGTTTTCTCTGTCGATGTTGGAGACTGGCAAGGCGACTCGATGTGTCGGAACCTCGTGTCGGATGAATGGCGCCAACGTTTTTCATCGAGATCTCGAGGAAGCCGTACAGGAAAGTTGCCCCGACTTCGTTTGGGTTAATACAGGTTGCCTAGCGCGCTGCGGACACGGTCCTAATCTTCGAGTTGGACGTCAGATTTACCGGGGCCGAGAGAACCGGGTTGAAACCGACACGCGTACTTGGGCGGATTAAGTCACAAGGTTGAGGTTGGATGGCTGCGAAGCCGATCAGGTGGATAAGGACCCGTCCCATCGCCGGGGCGACTCCGGAGCCCACCGATGCCTCCCATTTCACATAAGGACCGTAAGTCTGAGACGCCTGTCTTTTTGATGGCGCTCGGCATGATGCTGCTCGTGCTTCTTCTCCTCATTATTCCGGCGATTCCGTCACAGGGTTCGTCGGCCTCGGCTCCCACATTTCCAGGGATGATGCCGCGGCTTGGATGCAACAACTTAAAGACCAACGACGTCTTCAAGGTCGACCTCGCGTGCGGAACCGGTTCAATCACAGCGATTCTTGCATCGGTCGAGGCACCCCCGGTTTCAATCGGCTCATGGACCACCTCGCTCGGGGCCGATTGGTTCATTCTCCAAGGCCTTACTTCGCTCGGAGGATCCGACCATCTGCACTTGAGCTTCGGCATCCCAGATCTTCCGTGGCTCGTTGGCACACCGTTCGTGCTCCAAGCCGCGGTCCTAGATCCAACGGCGCCCGATGTGATGTGGTCAACGCCGACATTTGTGCGGGTGTCGCAGGGCTCGCCCAATGGGATGAAGAACCTCCTCGTCGTTCGCCAAACGACGACCAGTCCTGGGATGACCAATGCCGCTGCCCAGGCGAGCGCCCTCGTCGCAGTTCTCGCGGGCAACGGCCATGCCGTTGCAATGGTGGACAATCTGATCCCCAGCGACCTGCGCAATTATGACGTCGTGCTGGACCTGCGCTTTACCGCTACGCCACCGCCCATGGAGACCGCGGCACTCGCGGAGTTCATGACGCAAGGGGGCGGCGTGTTCCTGCTAGCAGGACCGTATTCAGGTTCGAGCGCGGGGCAGTTGCGTTCGACTTGGGTGAGCAACTTCTTGAACGTCACGCTCGGAATGGGCGTCTATGTCGGGTCGGGCGGGAATCTCAGCGGTTCAGCCACAGAGACCGTGTCATCCATGGCCGACGCCTCATACCGGAACACGCCACTTTCGATTACCGGCATCAATTTTGACGTCACAAACGAAGGCGGGAACTTCGGCCCGCCGCAATCCATGACTCAGGGCACTCCATGGATCGTCGGGTTGACGAATCTCGGCTACCAGACGTACGGCGCCCTGTTCACATCCGCTGACTACGCAGCGTTTCATGGCCAGGGCAATCTCGCCGTGTTGTTCTCGGGCGGAGCGGGGGCCATCGATCCAACGTCCTCGAACCCCAATGTGCAAGCTGTGTTCGAGAACCTAGTCCATTGGCTTGACCGATAAAACGACTCACTCGAGTGTGACGTAGGATGAGGGCAGCCCCGAAAGGCTGCCCTTATTCATGCCCGAACCAAACGCGAGCGCGAACTTCGGTTCAACCGTCTTGGACTCGACAGCCGACGCACTTGCGTTGGTGAGGGTCCACGCCTCGACGGCCCTCGCATTCGCAGAGAAACTAGTCGGCGTATCGCAGGCGCCGTCGATTGCACGAGCGTCGTTCCTCCGTGTGTTTCGAGAGCGGAGAGATCCCTTCAGTGGTTCGGATCTCGTGCGCGTGCTCATCGCTGTTCGTCAGGTGGTGATTGAGCGCGGCTTCGAGATTCCTCCGGGAGCAGCACGTTGGATTCGTGAAACGACACGTTGTTCAAAGTCAACGATCGCAGCCATCCTTGGTGTGGGGGTGGTCGACGTGGCTATGGCAATCTTGGAGGACATCGATCTCCTCGGAGCGAGAACACTCGACAAACGATGCGAGGATGCGAGGTCTGAGCTGCACGACCTCATGGTGGATGGAGAAGGCACCTCGCGGGCAGCCATGACAGCGAGTCACTTACACGGCTGCTCTGATTGCGCTGCCGTTTTCGAGCGTGTCAGGTCGGCCCGTAGCGCACCCATTCAGGATGGCGACGCCGGCGTCGCCATAGAACTCGCCGCATCAGACTTCGAGCAGATTCTGGGCGAGGAAGCTCGATCTCGGATGCGTTCGCGGGTGTTGCCGTGGGTAGGAATTGCTGCCTTGGGCGTTGCCGTAATCCTCATTTGGGCGCCCTGGACCAACCGCAATTTGAGCCCAACTCGCGACCCATCTGTTGCGCCAGGTTGGTGGCAAGCCGCGCTTTCATCGCCGATGCTGCAAACACTGGTCGCGCTCGGGGGCGGCCGCAACCAAGTTCCAAACGGAAGTTTGACCATCGGTCCGAACGGGGAGTTTCTCGTGCAGACGATGGGATTCGCGGTGATTCCGAGCAGGGTGAAGGACGGTGGCGGCCTGACGGCGATCCCGAAGGGGAAGGTTGGGAAGATCGGGTTCGATGGAGCTGAAGCATGGTGGGAGGGTGGTGATGGAATCGTCCGGCGCATGGACCCAGACGAGGCACGCCGAGTCACGTCGCAAGTGCTCGGATTCGCCGACGTCATCACGCGGGTGGTGCGAGGAATCGAGTCGAAGTCGATTGTCTTAGAGAACGGTGAAACCGTGCAATTGCAGGGAAGTGAGGCAACACGATATTCAGTCAAGTTGCCAGGTGTCGGAGATCTCGTTCCGATGTCTAAGGTCTCGGTGTGGATCGGTCGCGACGGAAGACTCCGACAGATGTCCACTGGATACATGTTGGTTCGAACGCAACGACTAACGGTTGGTGCCAATGAGAATCCCTGTGCATGGACAGCCGCGGTGCCTTCTGGGCTGATTGAACAGGGCAAGTGAATGGATCCCCGTAGCGTCCCGCCCGAAATTTGGGAGGCCATTTGTAGGCAGTGCGGGCGATGTTGCACGGAGAAGGTGATCGTGGAAGGGCGACTTACATTGACGAAGTCTCCGTGCCGATTCCTTGACACAACGACCCGACGATGCGTCGCCTATCCGGATCGTTTTCGCGCAGAACCAAGCTGCAGTTCCGTCGCCGAAGGCCTCGTATCCATGATTTTCCCCGAGGACTGCCCTTACATTCTCGGAGAGAAGTCGTACACCCCGCCCGTTTCCTGAGTCGAGGTGTTCGGGCGAATTCAGCCCATCAACATCACTTCGCTCGTAGTCGTCCGTTGACGATTCGTTCTTCCTTTTTTGCTTTGCCGAGTTCGTCGATCAGGTTGCGCAACTCGGTTTCGACACGCGATACTGAGTCCGGTCCGAAGACCGACTTGAATGTGGATTCTCCGGTCTGTCCCGAAAGTTCTAACTTTACATACTGATCGAATTTTGCGCGATCGCGTCCGTCGTTGTGGTTGGACAAAAGGTAGCAGAGGAGCCAGCCCTGTGCGTACGCATTGAGAACCTTCAGCTGGTTGCGCGGATCTTCTTTTTCCCCGACGTAATTCTTGCGGCGATACTCGAGCAGATCCTTCAGCGGGATCAAGTTGTCGCGTGTTTTCGACGAAGTGAGTTGGTCGATGCGCTCGGTGTTGATCAATCCTGGCTCATAGTCCCAGGCTTGGTTGGACTCATTCCAGTTTCGCCCGTGGCCGCCGAAGTAGTCGGCCATGCCCTCGCTGAACCACAAAGCTTGCTCCATCGCGACGCGCGCCGACTTGTTCTTTGTGTTGAAGTCGATGAGTTGGTGGGTGCCTTCGTGGAAGAGCGTCGTGCGAACTTCCTCTTCGGTCATTCCACGTTCACCTTTGCTCAGTTGGTTTGGATCTTTTTCGACCCATGTCACGAGGCGATTGGACCAAGGCTCATAGTGAGCGAGAGACGTCACTTGTGCGCGGCTGTCCCCGAGACGAAGGTAGATCGTGTAATCCGAGTCGGTGCGGAGCACGAGCACCGGGGTTGGCTTCTCCATTGGCGCGAGGTCGAGTGGCTTGCCGAAGCGGGCGTAGAACGTGACACGAAGCTGTTGGAGCATCTCGAGCCAGCGCTCCGCAATTCGATCCTCGCCTCCTATCTTGTCGCGTTGCACCAAGCAGACGTAGGGTTTTTCCACGAACACCTTGAAGCAGTCGCCGTCGACTCCAGGATGGCGAAGTTTTGCTCCAATATCCGCTTCGACTCCTGCTGCGAGGTTCTCGGCTGACTTGTAGAAGGGGTCCGTTCCGCGGGCCTTCCAAGCGGCCTCGCGCTCGGTGATCCGCGGAAGAAGGCGCTTCCAGTCCTTGGCCGCCTGGCCGACGGTCGTGTCTCGCGTCGAGATCCAAACGGGATCCTCGAGCTTCGCCCCGAGCTTCTCCTCGACGACTTCGAGCACTTCTTCGACCGAAGTCTTCAGAGCCTTCGTCATCCAAGGCTGATCGAGCAGTGCGGCGACATCTGCTTTGATGAAGCGGACAAAGCCCAGCCGATCTCTCGCCTCGGCGTTGTCGATTTCTTTCTTCAATATCGCCGTGTAAGCCTCGCCGGCGTCGCGTCGAAGGCTTGTTTCGACAGACGTATTGCCGTCCTTCCTCGCGCTTTCTGCACGGTCCCAAGCCATGTTGGCGAAGGTCTTGATGGTCGTGACAGTGGCGCCGTCGAGTTGAGCGTCAAAGCGCGCCGCCTCGAAGGGGTCCGTCGGTCGGATGGGCTTCGGAGCCTCCACAGGTAGCTTCGCGGGCTCGGGCGTCGAGTTAGGGCGAACCGATGGTGGCGTTGGCGTGGGGGCGTCGTCGCCTGACATGACTGCATAGAACAGGATGCCGAGGAGAATGACGGCTCCACCCACGATGAGTGGCATTGGCAACTTCTTGCCCGCCGCTGCTGGTGCCGTGCGCCTTGCTCCGCCTCCCGCACGCAGAGCGGCCTTAGCCCCCGCACGCTGTGCACCACGTGCCAGTGGGACTACCACCACCGCGTTGCAGGAACCGCATTCGAATTCGGATCCGGGGGATAGGTCTACCTCAAACTCGGACTTGCACTTCGGGCAGGTTACATCGGCCATCGTCGGTCTCCGTCCGGCGAGATCCTAGCACCCTGCTAGAGTGTCGCCCTCTCCGGGGACCTCTCCGGAGAGGCCATTTTGATGCGACATCCCCGCCGCCGCCGACCTCGACTAGCTGAAGAGACGCTCCCCCCGGGTGCGGCCTCACGGCATGGCAGTGCGCCCGAGGCGATCGATCGCGGATGTGTGGAGCCGAGTGTCGTTGACGGCACGATGGCGCTCTGCCCGGAAGCCGGTCGCATCATCGAACGAATCGTGCGCTCGGGCTTCACCGCATTCCTATGCGGCGGGTGTGTTAGGGACCTACTCTTAGGCGGCCGTCCCAAGGACTTTGACATTGTGACCTCGGCGACCCCTCGCCAGGTGAAGCGCCTGTTCCGCAACAGTCGGATCATTGGTCGCCGGTTTCGGCTCGTCCACGTCACATTCCCAGACAAGGTCTTAGAGGTGTCGACATTCCGTTCGGCGCTTGAGCCCGCCGAGGGGCAGGATCTCCTGATCTATCAGGACAACACGTTTGGAACGCCGCCCGAGGATGCATTCCGCCGTGACTTCACGGTCAATGGACTCTTCTACGACATGGAGTCCCAACGAGTGATCGATTTCGTGGACGGTCTGCGCGACCTAAAGCGCCGCACAATTGAAACCATCGGAGACCCGTGGGTTCGGTTCCGAGAGGACCCGGTACGGATGCTGCGCGCCATCAAGTTCGCGAGTCGGTTGAACTTCATGTTGGCGGACGATGTGTATGAAGCCCTCGTTGACTGCCGAGGCGAACTTCGTAAGGCGGCCGCGCCCCGTCTTCTCGAGGAAATCCTGCGCCTTATGAACCTCGGCGGGGCACGCGATGCTTCCCGCTTATTGTTGCGCACGGGGCTCATGGAAGATCTTTGTCCGGAACTTCACGACGTGCTCGAACGTTGGGCCAATCGTGATGATCGAAGCGCCTGGGACAACTGGTGGAATCTTCTCGCTTCATTTGATGCGGCAGTGACTGCAGGCGAACCCGTCTCAAATCCGCGACTCTTCTCGGTGTTTTTCGCACCCCTTTACGAACGTGAAATCACGGACGGGCCGCCTCGAGGGCATACTCTCGATATCGAAGATGCACTTTCACCGGTTGCCGCACGACTCCGCATGGCGCGCAAGGACACCTATCGCATCCGCCAGATGTTCCACGCACAAAAACGATTCGTCGCGCGTGCAGCGGGTCGCAAACGACTGTCTCCGCAATTGTTGAGCCGCGATTGGTTCGAGGACGCGTGGTTTCTCTTCAGGCTTCGCGCCGAATCCGAGGGTGGTTCGATCCGCGAGGATGCCGCGTGGTGGCAGGAGACCCTCGAAGCTGAGGAGTTCGCCCGCCATGATCTTCCTGGGCGCGACGACCGATAGAGTTTCGCGAAACTAAGAACTCTCGTCGAGGACTTCGCTCGGCATTGGGCCCTCGTTGCGGATTGCTCGCAGGCGGTGCCGCGCCGTTCGAACTGCCCCGAGGGAGTTGCGAGTCTCGACGATCATTGACTCAATTCGCCCTAGGATCGTCGCGTGGGTAGACAGCAGATCAGCGTGGAGTTCAGCCGATTCCTCCGTCAAACTGCTCGGGTCAACCAGATCTAGAAGCGAACCGAAGTCGGATGCAGCGCGTTCGATTGAGTCAACGTCGTCCCGCTCGACGGCATCGAGCAGTAGCGTAGAAGTCGCACGTAGGCGTCGTAGCAGACCGAGGCTGTCAAGTTCACCCGCCATGGATGATCCCGTGGAACCCGTCGCGGATTGTGCAGAGGATCGCACGTGCTTCGAGCGCCTTGGCCGAATCCATGTTCGTTTTGGACTCAGAGACTCCGTGAAGCACGAAGCCATAGAGCTCGAACAGGTCGCTAGCGATCGTCCCGCCGGCTTCTTGGTCGAGAGTCGCGCGTAGTTCGGCGACAATGTCCCAAGCCTTCATAAACGACTTGCGTGCCGTCGCGAGATCCTGAGCCGAAAGGGCATGACAGCCGCGGTCAATCGCCGAAATGCTCCCGTCCAGCAACAGAGTGACGAGTTTGACCGGACTTGCGGTCATCACCGAGTTGGTGAGATACGCATCCTGTGGACGCTGGAAGGCGTTATTCATGTTTGTCACGAGCGATCAACGAAAGCTGTTGCTGAAGTTAGTGAGAGTTCCCTGCTGAGTCTGCAATCTCGACATGACTTGTTCGAGACGGGCGTACTTCGCTTGGAGATTCTCGGTGTACTTGTCAAGCTGAATCGACATTGAGTAGATGCGATCATCGAGATCGCCGATGCGCTCGGTGAGGCTGGTTGTTCGGCGCGGGAAAACCGTCGTCGTCAGCGTGTTGAGCGATGAGGTCAATGTGGGCGCGAAGCCTTCGGCGGCATCCGTGAAGGTCTTCACGACGGCGTCGTAGCCCGATGCAATGGCTGCGTCGAATTTCGTGGCGTTCAACGACAATTTTCCTGCGGAATCAGTCTCCACACCCAATCGCGTCAGCGAGTTGACGTCCGTTCCTGCGGCCGCGACGGTCGCATCGACGCGGGTACGGAGTGTCTTGCGAATGGTGTCCAGAATCGAGTCGCCGTAGAGGACGGCCTTGTCTTTTCGGTTCGCGGCGTTGCTCTGATCTTTGATCTCGGTCATGAGATCGTTGTAGGCAGTGAGAACCTCTTGAATCTTGGTCTTGAGCTTTGCCGGGTCGCGGCTCACGGTGACGGTCGCACCCGCGTTTTCCTTGCCCAGCGTGAACGTGACGCCTGGCACGACGTCGTCGACCGAATTCGAGGAGCGCGTGAGGCTCATGCCATTGACCGAAAACACGGCGTCAGTCGCTGCCGAGATCTGTGTGAAGTTGAACGCTGGGACGTCGATGTTGAAGCTCGACGTGTCAACGGTGAACGCACCGTTCGTGCCGGTCTCGCTCGCGCTAAGGACCAGTCTCCACGGCGTCGCACCGTTGCCGTCCCTCACGACGGTGGCGGTGACGGGCGCATCGGAGGCGTTGATGGCGTCGCGAATGGCCTCGAGATCACCCGAGCCACCCACGGTGATTTCATAGTCAGATCCACCCGCGTTGATGCGAATAATGCCTGTGCCGACGGAGCTCCCAGACTTCGCTGCGAACCCCGTCGAGCCTTGTACCTCGGCTCGGGCGAGGGACGTAATTTGAATCGCGTAGCTGCCGGCGGCCGCCGCACCGCCTGTGGCGGCAGTCACGATGCCGGCATCGGAGGTGGCTGCTTGGGTCGATCCCAGTTTCGCCGGCGTGTCGATTTCTTTGAGCTTGTTGCGGAGCGCATCGATCTTGGACGAAAGCGTCGAGAACTCGGTCCGTTGCTTCCCGAGCTTTGCCTTCTGTTCCTCAAGGCGCTGCATCGGAATACGTCTGACAGCGGAGAGGGCATCTATGATCGCTCGGGTGTCGAGTCCCGAGGCTAGCCCTCCAAACGAAATGCCGGTCGATGTCGCCATAATGCGGTTCCTTCGTGCTACCCATCACTTTTCGGAACATCGCACCCCACCCTGAAGGTCAGCAGCACCTCATATTGCAACAGATCCCACCCGTTGATCGTAAGTGCTTATCAGGAAAGTATTTATGGTGATGATACGTCCGTCGCGTGTGATATCGACTCCGCCGAGCGTCGGAAAAATAGACTCCGCGAAGAAGAGACTGTCGGGAAATGCTTCAGGTTGACGCGGGATTGGCCGAAGGAGTGTCTGTCCACGCGACGTGGGCCTCGGCTGAAGTAGCCGCAGTTGTTCAGAAGCCCGACATGACCACACGCCACACCCTCCTCATCGTCGATGCCGACCCGACCTTCCTCGCGGAAGTTACCCACACGCTCAGCGTCGAGGGCTTCACGGTGCGAGGTGCATCGGACCTTGGTGCCGCACGCCGTAGCCTCGCGGAAAAGACTCCCGACGCAGTCGTAATCGAACAGCGACTTCCTGACGGCCTTGGAATCGACCTCGTTCGCGAGCTCCGCTCGAAGGCCGACGCACCCGTGGTGATCATGACGGCCATGTTCCCGGACACTAAGTCCGTGGTCGAAGCGGTCCGTGAGGGCGCACTCGATGTTCTAGAGAAGCCGGTCTTCCCGGAGCGCCTTGCGAGCATCCTCATTCCTGCGGTCGAAGACGCCCGTCACAACAAGGCGCCGCGCAACGAAGCTGGAACCAACCCCGACCTGTCCCGTCCGCCGATCATCGGCGACACGGGTTTGATCGCTGCCGTGCGTGATCAGATCGCACGTGTGGCCAACACGCCCTCGACGACGGTCCTTATTCAAGGCGAGAGCGGCACCGGCAAGGAACTAGTTGCCCGCGCGGTTCACTTCGACGGAAAACGCGCAAAGCGCCCATTCATGGCCATCAACTGCGCGGCCCTCAACGAGAACATTCTTGAGGCAGAGCTTTTCGGCTATGAACGCGGGTCGTTTACCGGAGCCAATGCCAACGGCAAACAGGGACTCCTTGAGTCCGCCGACGGGGGATCCGTATTTCTCGACGAGATCGGTGAAATGTCGCCAGGTCTCCAGGCGAAGCTCCTGCGCTTCCTTCAGGAAAGCAGCTTCAAGCGAGTCGGAGGGGTCAAGGACATTCGAGTGGACGTCCGCATCATCGCGGCGACCAATCGAGAACTTTGGGATGACGTCAAGCGCGGGTCGTTTCGCAAGGACCTCTTCTTTCGCTTAAATGTCATGCCGATCCGTGTCCCCGCCTTGCGCGAACGTCGCGAAGATGTGAAGGCGCTTGCAGATCACTTCCTACGCCGCTTTGCGATCGATCTACGCAAACAAGTATCGGTCTTCTCTCCAGATGCGATGCGCATGCTCGAGGCCCACGACTGGCCAGGCAACGTCCGAGAGCTTCGCAACACCTGTGAATACGCCGTCATCGTGTGTGATGGAACGACGGTTGAGCCACGCCACCTTGCACTGCCCGAGACCCGGGCCGACCTTTCGGTCACGGTTTCGGCAAGTGCCCCGGTCGCCGCGTCACCGTCCGGATCCTTGCTTCCGCTTCGCGATCGATCGTTGCGCAGCGTGGAAGAGGACTTAATCCGACTTGTTCTTGCAGAGACAAAATTCAACATTAGCCGTGCCTCGCGGCAACTCGGAATCAACCGCTCCACTCTCTACGCCAAGATGAAGGCGTATGGACTTGAGACAGACGAGGCAATGGTCGGCGCTGCCGCGGTTGGATAAGAAAGCGACACCGGCTCCCTACATGCTGCAGATTCAGACAGTGAAGCCGCCAGATAGCCGCTGAATTGTCTGAGATCGCAACAAATCGATAGGGAACGAACGTTGCAAGTGTCCTGTCACACGGAACTCTGAACATGACGACCACCACCGAAGCACCCAAACCCCAAACCGCTGCTCAGAAGGCTGCGATTGGGGCTACCCCTGCCGTGGCGAACCAATCGATCGCCGAGACTCGTGGGCAGAACTTACTGCGCCGGCTTCGCCGGGAGCACATTGCGATTTTGGTAGCCGGTTCGGTGATGTTTGGAGCGTTGGTGTGGCGCATGTGGCCTCAGGGTGAAGCGAATCACAATTCCCCCAACGCACCCAGCGTTGACGAAGGGCACGAGACTGGTCAAGAGCCTGTGGCTCCTCACCAAGAGAAAGAACAGTCGTCTCAAAAACCGGAGGAAGGCCGCGAGATCGAAGCTGCCAAGACCGTCGTTCCCACATACGTCGAGATTCCCGCACTCGCAGCGGCCGACGCCTTGTTTCGGGCGCGCCGTTTTAATGATGCACGGAAATCGTATGCCGCGTTTCTTCTCATTCCCAACACCGGCGCGATCGATCCGACGGATCACCTCGCCTGGGCTCGTGCACGCCACGCTCTCTGTCTTGGTCAGGTCGCGGTGGATTCCCTCGGCGCCATCACGTTATCGGAGCCCCGACTTCGCTTTGAGGAGGTATCGCGATGAAGCGATTTCTCGTAGCCATCGCGTTCGCCGCGATTCATCTGCAAGGGCAGGTCCAGTCAATCAACGCGCAGGGATCGCAGGCGTTGCGCATTCGCGCATCAGCCGTGTCTGCGATTGACGTGCTCGCGCAAGCGTCGTCCGCGACGCGCATTCCTCTCAAAGTGGATCCGGGGCTGTTGGGCACTCTGACCGAGAACCGCATTTCGATTGAGCGAGATTTCATCACGTTGGAGGAACTCGGGCTCTTGATTGGCGGCGAGACAGATTGCGACATTACGGTATCGAAGGAACGCATCTCTGCCTCATCATGGCCCATTGAGCGAAGGGCATTGGATGTGGCACGAATGGAAGTGGCCCGTCATGCGCTCGAGTTGGCGATTACGGGCGACGCGTCACCCGCCCTGCGATCGACGATGTCGTTTTACAAAGGACGTCTCGATCTCGCATCGGGACATACGGATGACGGGCGTCGAACGCTTGAGTCATTCGCAACGGAATGGGCCGACCACGCTGACGCCCCGGCAGCCCGTGTTCTTGCATTGGACGCAGCCATATCGCTTAGAGACGAAGCGTCGATACGCCGACTTCTCGTAGATCTCGAAGCACGAGATGGTGGAGTACCGGAACTTCCGAATGCGGATCTCGTCACGGCGCGTGCCAGTCTCGCGCTGGACGACGCCGATGGAACGGTCCTCCGTGCGACGACGGCCTCACGTGATGGGCATACCCCGAGGTCTCGAACTCTCGCACGCGTCCTTGCTGCGGAGGGCTGGTGGATCGATGGCAACTTCGATCGTGTCGTGGCCGAACTTGAGGCACTCGACGCCGATGCACTTGCTGCGGCACCGGATGTTGCGGCTCGCATTCCCATGTGGATCGGGCATTGTCTCCATCGGCTCAACGCACACGACAGCGCCCTCTTGCAGGTGCGCGTGGCGGCCCGAAGCACGACGACTCCCAATGACAAGTCTCGCACGGCGCGAGTCGCGGCAGGTGTCCTGCTTAAGCTCGGCCATCCGATGAACGCACTGTTGTGGGCTCGCCAGGGGCTTGCAGCAAAGCCGGAACAAGACGAGCTCGAACGCGCATCCGTCCTTTGCGCGGAACTCGAGGAACTCAACGGCCTCCACGCCGAGGCGTTCATGACTTCGTTGGCAGTGCTGAGTCGAGCGACCACGGCCACGCCGGAGGCAAACGCCGCGCTTTCGGTGCTGGCCAAGGCACTCGTAGCGCTAGAGCGTGTCGATGAAGCCCGCGCCGCGTTGACCACACTTACACGCAAGGCGGCCTTCCGCGCCGATGCGCTTCTGCGGCTCGGGCAGTTAGAGGCCCGCGTTGGAAATCTTACGGCCGCCATGGTCGCCCTCGATGCCATTGACGACGGATCAACAAAGGTCCCAACCTCACTGGCCAATGCCGCGTCGCGACTGCGTGGTGAATGCCTCATGAAACTCGGCAACCCGATCAAGGCCGCGCGTGCCTTTGAGGGCGGCCCGGAGAAATCGCGATGAATCCTCGCATTCTGCTTGCTTCGGCCGTGCTCACGGCACTTGCCGGGGCTCAAGGTCTCCGCAATGCCGGGGCGCCTGATCGCACTACGGTTGAATCGATGCTGCACGACTTCGATCGCCTCGAAGGATCATCCGAGGCGCCAACCATCGATCAATTGCTCGGAGATACGCTCTCTCGACTGCGCGAGATCGACCGTCGCTCGGCGTATGCGTTGGCCGCACGGCTCCGCGAAAGCGAACGTGAGCTCAAGGCGGTCGAGGGGTGGCTTCGCGAGGTGCGAGGAGGAGTGCTCGTCGATGTCCCGCTTCCTCCGCTGCCCCGCGCATCGGCAGCCGAAGTCACGGCTCTGGCAACGGCACTAGAGAACCTGCGCCGCGAGTGTGACGGAGCAAAGCTCCTGAATGAGGCGCGTGTCGCCCCTGCGGCGGCATCCCGTCCAGTGGTCGCCAAAGCGACCTCTCTTGCAGACGCCCTTCTCGATGTCCCTGTCGATGTCCCTACGCCGAAGAGTGGCATGGCTATTGACGCGATCAAGCAAGCAATCGACCCGGACGGGTTGTCGCGAGCTCTTTTCGAAGCAGGAGACTTGGAAGGTTGCGTCGTAGCCATCAACCGAGTCGCAGTCGCAGAGCGGGTGCCAGAAATGCGATACCGCGAGGCGAGATCTTTAGATCGCCTAGGCCGATTCAAGGACGCCGAACCGGTCTATAAGGCCGTCGTCGCCGCCGACAAGGATGGATTCTGGGGTCGCCAAGCCAAATGGATGCTCGAGTTCGGGAGTAAGCGCGATGCTGCGAAGGACCGAATGGGCGCGTCGCCTGTGAAGGGAGCCACCAAGTGACTCCGCTCGGAACACTTGTACCGCCGTCGTCGGACCCCGCTGAGATTGGGCGACTCAACGCGAACTTCGAAGCGTTTAATCGTGTCACGCGCGATCTCGAATCGGCCTATGATCGGCTCCGTCGCAGGGCGGAAGAGGTTGATGGGCGCCTTCGTGAGTCGAACCAACGCTGGTTGTCAAAAATCGGTGAGCTGCATCAGGTTACAAGCCATCTTCACGGAGTCCTCGACGCGATTCCATCGGGTGTGGTCACGACCGATGCAGAATTCCACATCATTTCCGTCAACCGCGCCGCTGAGCGGCTGCTTGGCCGTCCAGCCCAAGAACTCGTCGGTCGCGACGCACGCGTGCTGCGTGGACGCGACGGCGGAGCTCTCTTGCGGCTTGCGGCTGATGAACCTCAGTCCATGCCGTCGGAGCGCGAATTCGAGTCTCTCGAAGGATCGCGCCGCCGCGTTTCATCCTCGGTCTCTGAGTTAGCCGAAGGGGGACGCCTGGAAGTCCTCAACGACCTCACGGAAGTGGCGCATCTGCGCACCCAACTCAACCGCCTCGATACGCTCGCGGCTCTTGGTGAGATGGCAGCTGGGATCGCTCACGAGGTTCGCAATCCGCTGAACGGAATCTCAGGGTTCGCAGCGCTTCTCGAGCAGGGCCTTGCCGATGGCACTTGCGAAACGGCGAATCTCGCTCGCTATGCCGATCGCATTCGCAAGGGCGTAAATGACGTCGACAGCATTATCACGAGCCTGCTCATGTGGGCGCGTCCTGAGCGACTTGCTAAGTCGGTATTCGACCTAAGAGAGCTGGTTGTGGAGGCCGTCGGTGAATTAAAGTCTGCACGAAGCGTCGAGACCATCCTGCCGGGGCATCACCTGTGCGTGGCTGCGGATCGCGTGAAGCTGCGGATTGTGCTCAGCAACCTGTTGCGCAATGCCGTCGAGGCATCCGGAGAGTCCGGCCGAATCCGAGTGGGGGCGTGCCTAGAGGGTTCATCGCCCACACTCTCGGTCGAGGACTCCGGACCCGGTGTGCCAGACGAGATTCGGGCCCGGCTCTTCGTTCCATTTGTTTCCGGAAAGCCCACGGGCACTGGGCTCGGCCTCGCCATCGCAAGAAAGCTGACGGAAGTGCATGGAGGAGAACTCACGCTGCGCGCGGGCTCCCTCGGTGGCGCACGATTCGTGGTTGTTCTTCCGCCTCGCAGCCTCTCGGAAGGGAGCGTCGGATGATCGACCGAATCCTATTGGCTGATGACGACGCACTCACTCGCGAGTGGATGTCCGAAGTCCTCTCCCGCAAAGGTCGCCTTGTTGACGTCGTGACAGACGGACGCGCTGCAATCGAAGCACTCCGATCCCGAGGCTATGACCTCGTCATAACGGACGTCCGAATGCCCTATGCCGACGGCCTTGAGGTGACGCGTGAAGCGAAGAAGTCAGGAGCAGATGCCATCGTCATGACCGCATACGGCGCGATCGAAACCGCGGTCGGCGCCATGCGCGACGGTGCCTTTGATTTCCTAATCAAGCCAGTTGCGCCAGAGATCCTCGAAGCATCGCTTGTGCGCCTCGAAGCAACCCGTACCTTGCGCACCGAGAACGCCGTACTCAAAGCGCGTGTCGAGGTGGCGACGGCATCGAGTGATGCTGCGTTAGTGGGTGATGCACCCTCTATCAAAGCCGCCATTGACCTTGCCGTCCGAGTCGCGAGTACACCTGCGACGGTACTCGTTCGAGGAGAGTCAGGAACCGGTAAGGAGCTCATCGCCGCACTCATTCACGCGCGCAGTCCGCGCTCTGCGGCTCCATTCATTAAGTTGAACTGCGCCGCGCTAAGCGAGAGCCTCCTTTGTTCCGAGCTTTTTGGACACGAGCGCGGAGCGTTCACGGGTGCGACGATGCGTCGCGCCGGACGCTTTGAACTCGCAGACGGAGGAACGCTGTTTCTCGACGAGATCGGCGAGGTCGCCCAAGATGTTCAGGCAAAACTCCTTCGTGTTCTCGAATCTGGAGAATTCGAACGCGTGGGCGGAACAACCACCCTCAAGGTTGACGTTCGAGTTGTGGCTGCCACGAATCGTGACCTCGAATCGGCGATAGCCTTCGGCTCCTTCCGCAAGGACCTCTTCCATCGACTCAACGTCCTGCCGATTTCGCTTCCACCCCTTCGGGCGCGACGAAGCGATATTCGGATGCTCGCGAACCACTTCCTTGCGAAGCACCGTCCTACGTTGGGCGGGACGGCGAAGTCGATTAGCCAGGACGCCCTCGTTGCACTCGAGTCCTACGAGTGGCCCGGCAATGTACGCGAGCTCTCGAATGTGATTGCCCGCGGCCTGTTGTCGGCGTCAGGCGAGTCAATCACATCTGAGGACTTGGCGCTTGGCGCAACGAATCAAAGCCATGTGGCGAGCCCGCAGCCCAAGTCATGCCGGACTGGATCACTCGAAGAGATCGAACGCGAGGTCATCATCGAGACGCTCGCAGCAACACACGGGAATCGCTCCGAGGCTGCTCGACGCCTCGGGATCACCGCCCGCACTTTGTTCAACAAGGTCCGCACCTATCGGGAGCAGGGCCACCTTTCTGAGATGGGAGCCTGAACATGGAAGGCATCGGAGGAAACGGCGCACTCATTGCAACACTGCTCGATGCCGCGGCGCGGCGTCAACGCGTGCTTGCAACGAACATTGCGAATGCTGACACACCCGGATTCAAGGCAAAGTCGCTGGAGTTTCCGAAGGAACTCGAGCGCGCGATGCTAGACGGAACGGCGCCGAGCGACGCATCTAGCCAGTTACAGACCGTCGAGCGCGACACCCCAACGAAGTCGAATGGGAACTCCGTCGACGTCGATCTAGAACTCGCGGAGATGGGAAAGACAGCTATGGCGTTTCAAACACTTCTGGCCGTCTCTCAGATGCGTCAGGCACAAATGCGCGCGGCCATCAACGGCCGCTGATCGTCAGGAGACAAAAAATGGGAATTGATGGACTCTTTGGTGGGATGTCGGTGAGTGCGAGCGGCATGGCAGCGCAGCGCGCGCGCATGAACGTGATCGCCTCCAATATCGCCCACGCGCAGGACTCCGATCGAGGTGACGGCACGGCGTATGTCCGCAAGGAAGTCATCTTCGAGTCGGCTCTGGATAGCGCAGGCAATGAGCTGGTCCGCGTCAAGAGCGTCGCTGAGGACACGCGTACTCCGATGCAACGCATTCACGCGCCGGGTCACGCAAATGCCGACAAAGACGGTTTTGTGACGATGCCCAATGTGTCGCCTGTCTTCGAGATGACCGACCTCGTGTCGGCCTCGAGATCCTACGAGGCCAACCTTCAAGTGTCGCGCATGTTGAAAGACATGTCGGAACGCGCGCTCGAGCTGGGGAGGTAGTTCATGGATCCCATTTACAACATAAGAGACCCTCAAGTTAATTCCGCGAATCTCGCGGGCGCGACGTCGGGGAATAGCAATGCCGGTAAGTCCGCCGAGGGCTTCGGCAAGATGATGGACAATCTTGTCGGCGAGGCGGATCAACTCCAAAAAGATTCGGACACGGCCGTCAAGAAGTTCGCAACAGGGGACATCTCGGATGTGCACCAGGTGATGCTCGCGATGAATCGCGCTGACCTGTCCTTCCGGATGATGCTTGAAGTTCGAAACAAACTCATGGACGCCTATTCGGAAGTCATGAGGATGCAAGTTTGATCCCCGGATACGGGGAGAATTGAAGTCACATGGGAAACATGTTGAAACAACTAAGCGATATCTGGTCCAAGATGGCAGTCGGCCAAAAGGCCCTCGGAATCGCGCTTGTCGTGCTTGTTGCGATCGGCGTCGGCACTGCTGCATTCATGGGGGCGCAGCCCTCATGGAGATTGCTGAAGTCCGACCTCGATGCCGAGACGGCATCGAAGGCACTCGCTCGACTCGACGAGGCCGGGGTGCGATGGCAAGTTGCGGACGGAGGACGCTCGATCCTCGTCGACACACGGGACTACGACCGTGCGCAGGCGACCGCCGTAAAAGATCAGATCTTTCCGGCGGAGGGTGGCGCGGGCTACAAGGCCCTCGATGGCATGTCCTTCGGAATGACGGAAGAGCAGCAGAAGCTTCGTATCCGTGTCGCAACTGAAGAAGAAATCGCCCGGACACTCAAGCAGTTCGACGTGATTGAGAGTGCGAAAGTTCACCTCGTGACGGCTGAAAGGTCGTACACCCGTAGAGACTCGTCGCCAGCCAAGGCCTCTGTTGTCTTGCGAATGAAGCCGGGGCGAGTGATGGATCCTGGGGCCGCGGATGCGATGGCGCGCATCGTCTCGAATGCGGCGAGCGGCCTACTCGCTGCGAATGTGATCATCACGGATACTCAGGGCAATCTCTTGTCACGTGGTGGAGAGGAAGCGTCGAGCGCAGGGGCGTTTGCCCAGACTCGTGCGCGAGAACGTTGGCTCCAGGACAAGGCCCAGTCCGCCCTCGACGCGGCACTAGGCAGCAATCATGCCGTTGTCCGAGTCGACGCGATGCTTGATCTCGACCGAGTCGAGACTCGCAAAGAAGAGGTCAAGCCGGAGTCGAAAGTTGTGACGAAGGAGCGCATTTCGTCATCGACGTCCGGATCTGGGAAAAAGTCAGGGTCTGGTTCTTCCGGGAGTCCATCTGCGGCGGCGACCGTTGCGGGCGCAAGCGGCACGGGAGGCCAAGGCGCGTCGACTGAAGATCTCGAGTCGGAGTATGCATACGACCGCACCGTGACGCGTACCGTTAATGAGTCGGGTGGCATTCGGCGACTGACGATCGGCGTCCTCCTCGACGCCACTGCAGAACCCAAAATCGACGCGGACATGGTGCGTCAGATCGTCAAGGGTGCGGTTGGATTTGATGAGACCCGCCGAGACTTCATCGAGGTGACGCTTGTGCCGTTTGCGGCGAGGCCAGAAGTGAGTTCGACTCCCGAAGTAACGACGATTCCGCTTACTGACTGGTCGCGAATCCTCGAAATCGTCAAGTGGTCTGTGACCGCGATCATCGCGATTGCGATCCTCTTCTATGCCATGCGGACAATGAAGTCCGTGAGGGCTTCTTTGGCTTCGAGCGTGACGGAACCTTCGGCTCGCGATGAGCGTCGTGCTCCGGATCCGCGGGAAGAGATCACGCGGGAACTTGATCGTGATGCACAGGCGGTCGGTCGACTCCTGCGCAACTGGCTCTACGAAGCTTCGAGGAATTGAGGTTCATCATGGCTGTAGACATCACCCTTTCGGGAATTCACAAGGTCGCGGTTCTGATGGCGCTGGTTGGCGCGGACATGGCCGCGCGACTACTCAAGCAATTCGAGCTCGACGAGCAAGCCTCCATCATGAAGGCGATGCACGAGCTCGAGGACATGGAACTCGATGAGGAGTCCATTCACGCGACCCTTGAGGATTTTCGTTCACTTCTCGCGTCGGGAGGCAGCGCCATTCCAAACCTTGAAAAGACGTTGGTTGAAGTTCTCAACAAGGCTTATGGCGCTGACGAGACTCGTCGTCGCCTTGCGGAGATGAAGGAAGAGGCGAAGGTGACCTTTCCGTTCCGCGCCCTACGTGGATTGCGACCTGCTGATCTCGCGAGGGTCCTGATGGGCGAGCATCCTCAGGTTCAGGCGCTTGTTCTGGCGCATTTGGACCCCGAACAAGCAGGCTCCGTGCTCGAGGGGTTCCCCGAGGAGGTCCGCCCACCTCTCGTGATCCGAATGGCGAACCTTGAGGAACCATCGACACGCCTGCTCAAGCAGGTCGCGGCAGACATCACCGAGCGTTGCCGGGGCCTCAAGCGCGGCGAAGAGCGCGACCCAGATGCGCCGGATCCGCGATTAGAGACCATCGCTGAAATCCTTCTGAATGCACCGTCAGGCACCGACAAGCGGATTTTCGACGTCCTGGCAGAGAAGAGCGAGGATCTTGTCACGCGTATTCGTGAACGCATGTTCGAGTGGACGGATCTTTCCAGTCTCGACAAACGCACGATGCAGCGTGTGCTTGCAGAGGTCGACACGCGGCTCCTCGCCCTAGCACTCAAGCGATGTGACGATGCGGTTCGTGACCAGATTCTCGGGTCAGTCTCGCAACGCACGTCCGAGATGATCAAGGAAGAACGCGATCTTCTTGGCTCTGTGCCGTTGAAGGAAGTGCTCGAGGCGCAGGGCTCGATACTGACCGGCATTCGTGAGCTGATCTCCAAGGGGGAGATCACGCCACGTCGTGGCAAGGAGTCGGTCTATGTGGCGTGATACCGTCCACCTCCCTCAAGGGGTCGTTGCATTCCGATATCGGCGCAACTCGATCGGGGCTACCCATGCAGGCGAGGTCGTCTCAAAGACCCCTGCTCTCTCGCTTGCCGAAATGAAGGCCCTTCAGCAGCGCGCATTCGATCGCGGGCGCGAGGTGGGCCAAACTGACGCTGCCACACGACTCGGTGCCCTTCTCGTCGCAATCGAACGCTCGGCCACCGGCCTTGCGGAAGATCGTGCCAAGGAACGCCAGTCACTTGCACAGTTCGGGGTCGAGTTGGGAGTCGGAATCGCCGGCGAACTCGTCGGGTCGGCGTTGGCTACGAACACCCACGACGTCCGGCACCTGGTTGACCTCGCGCTTGAAACGGCGTTGCCGTCTGCGGCCGGGGCCCCCGTGACCCTTCGGATGAACCCAGACGACCTGATTCGTCTCGAAGCCGGAATGGCGACGCACCCCTTGGGTTCAGGCCTCCCTGTCCAACTGCTCGGAGATGCTGCGCTTTCCCGCGGATCGGTAAAGGTTTTCTCAGGCGGAGCTGAAGTGGACGCCGATCTAAGAAAGAGGCTAGACGCCATGTCGCTAGCCCTTAAGGCCAAGGCTGACCCCAACCGTGCTTGAATCCACTTCATTCCTTGCGGCCGCACTCGCGGTACCGGTCGGCTCCGTCATTGGACGGGTCGCTAGGGTGATTGGATTGACCATTGAGGGGCGCGGTATTTCGGCTCCAATCGGCGAATTGGTGGCAATTGAACGCGAGGGGATGAGTGACCTTCTTGCAGAGATCGTGGGCTTCAAAGTAGGCGCGGCCCTCATGATGCCTCTCGGTGATGCGGACGGTCTAGTCCCCGGCGCCCGCGTGAAACCCCTTCACCGGAAAGTCGGTGTTTCTGTCGGCAAGGGACTTCTCGGCCGCGTGGTCGACGCCCTTGGGCGCCCGCTCGACGAAAAGGGGTCGTTTGGACCCACTGTGGAAGTCCCGCTCCTTCGGGACGCACCGTCGCCACTCGATCGACTCCCGATTGACACGCCTCTCGAAACTGGGGTGTCGGTGATCGACGCTTTCCTCACCATTGGTCGGGGGCAACGTGTCGGCATCTTCGCGGGCTCTGGCGTCGGCAAGTCAACGTTGCTTGGCGACATCTCGCGGGAATCACTTTCTGACGTCAACGTGATAGCCCTTATTGGCGAACGTGGACGCGAAGTGGGCGACTTCATCAAGGACGTCCTCGGTGAGGATGGAATGCGACGCTCCATCGTGGTCGTCGCCACAAGCGACTCTCCTCCTCTTCTGCGCATCAAGGCTGCCTATACCGCCGTGGCGATGGCCGAGTGGTTCCGTGATGGGGGCCGCGACGTGATGCTCATGTTTGATTCAGTCACACGCTTTGCGGCGGCCTGCCGCGAAGTGGGTCTCGCGCTCGGAGAGCCGCCCACCGTCAAGGGGTACCCTCCGTCGTTCTTCGGGATGATCCCGCGCCTCGTCGAGCGTCTCGGCAGGGGTAAAGTCGGGTCCATTACGGGCCTCTTCACGGTGCTCGTTGATGGCGACGACATGAACGACCCCGTCGCCGATACGCTGCGCGGATTGCTCGATGGTCACATCGTCTTGTCACGGAGCATAGCGAGGCAGCGCTTCCCAGCCGTGGACGTGGCGGGGAGTGTCTCGCGAACGATGGACCGCGTCGTGTCACGCGGACATGTGGAAGCGGCGCGCCGAGTGCGGCGCGTACTCGCAACATACGAGGATGCGAAAGACCTGATTGCCGTGGGTGCCTACAAACCGGGCGCAGATCCACGCGTGGATCGCTCGGTCAAGCTCATGCCCGAGGTTGACGCACTGCTGACACAGGTCACAGGTGCTGGGCGGACTTTTGCGAACACCGTGGCGAAGTTGGAGGAGATTTCCGCCAAGGCGGAGTAACCCATGAAACGATTCTCCTTCAGACTCGCGCAGGTGCTTCGGCTTAGGAAAGTCGAGGAGGAGCGAGCACATGTCGCACTTGCCTCGGCGAACATCGCCCATACGTTGGCGGACGCGGTCTACAACATGGCCCTCGACGCGCAAACGGACGCTATCGGTGCGCTGCACGCTTCGATCCACGAGGGCGAACGGGATCCCGCGTGGCCGTCACGCATGGCCGAACACGCTCGCCGACTTGAGTTGGCCGTTGCTGTCGCACTTAAGTCACGCAACGAAGCGAAATGCGTCCTTGATGGGACGCGTAGCGAATTTGATGCGTGTCGAAAGGCGCGGCGCGTGCTTGAGGAACTGGAGTCACAGGCTCGCGTCGCCTATCTCGACGCAGCCAAGGTAGAGGAGCAGATGTTCCTCGATGAATCTGCTTCGCTGCGGCACGGCCGCAGCACGCTGGAGTAACAACTATGGGCAACGTGCTGAAAGCATTCGGTGGGCTCTTGATCGCCCTTCTCGTTTTTGTCGGCATGCTTCACGGCATCCTTGCGGCAACGGGAAAGCACAACCCCGAGGTCATTGGGCAGTTCCATGATTGGCCGGTTGTGGGCGGCTTCTTCCCGAAGCATGTCCCGACGGTGCCGCCTCCGACCCCAGAGGAAGTACGAAACCAGAAGGCCATCGATTGGCTGAATTCGGCGACGAAAGACGTTGCGCTACCGGCTCCGTACACCACCGAAGAGATCGGCAAGCTTGTGCGTGACCTCAAGGATGCGCGTGAGCAACATCTCACAAGTATGCGGCGCATTGATGAAGAGCGTGCCGGATTAACTCGGGTCGGCGCTGATCTTGAGAATCAGAAGCAGGAACTCTTGGTCGGTGCCACTGACCTCGATCGACGATCGAAGGAGCTCTTGGGACTTCGAGATGAACTCGAGCGCGAGCGCGCCTTCATTAGGCGATCTGAAGAGAAGAATCTCAAGTCGCTCGCCAGTATCTACGAAGCCATGTCTCCGGAGGAGGCTGCGACCCGTCTCGCTCTTATGGACGACGACACCGCAGCGAAGCTCGTATCTCGGATGTCGGAGCGCAAGGCCGGCAAGGTGCTTGGCGCGCTAGAGACTCCCCGTGCGGTCGCGGTGACCCGCCGAATGAAAACGCTCACCGATGCCGACGCTCCAACGTCTCGACCTCAATGATGCGCGACCGCGCGCCATAGAGTCCGCGCCCAACGTGAGTTGATAGTCCTGCCGACAGGCGTCCGATAAGGGTGAGAGATGCCGGGCATTCAGATTGCCGGGCAGGGGTGGCCTTGAGATGGACATTGCGACGATCATCGGATTTGTGGCGGGGACCGGCATCATGCTCTGGATGATGGAGCATGAGGGCGGAATTATGCTCTTCGTCAATGGACCAGGCCTCATCCTCGTGGGTGGAGGCCTCATCGGGGCCGCCTTCCTTTCGTATCCGATGTCGGCGATGAAGACCATTCCAGGCGCCATTAAGAAGTGCTTCATCTATCCGCTTCCATCACCGGAGGAGGAAATTGAGCGTCTTGGCGAATTCGCCGTGGTTGCGAGGAGGGATGGGCTCCTCGGACTTGAGGAAAAGGTCAAAGGCGTCAAGGACCCCTTCATGGCTAAGGGAATCTCGCTCGTCGTCGACGGCTTTCAGCCCGACGTCGTGCGATCGATTCTGGAGGTTGATCTTGAGCGCATGAAGGAACGCCACCTCATCGCGAAGAAGGTCATTGAAGGAATGTCGGCCTACGGCCCAGGTTTCGGAATGGTCGGTACGCTGCTTGGCCTTGTGGGCATGTTGGCGAAACTCGACGACCCCTCGACGATCGGTGCATCCATGGCCGTATCGTTGCTCGCGACGTTCTATGGCGCCGCTGTCGCCAATGTGTGGCTCATCCCGCTCGCTTCCAAGCTCGACATTCGAACGAAGGAAGAGGCGTTGATTCGCCAACTCATGATCGAGGGAATTCTCTCTGTTCAAAAGGGCGACAAGCCTCAAGTACTGAAGGAGAAGCTCCTCGCGTTCTTGTCGCCGAACCGTCGAGTACTCCGAGAGCCGGCGAAGCCGCAGACCGCGGCGGCGGGCTAATCGATGAACGGTGGCGGAGGAGATGGACCGGGATGTCCCCTGTGGATCGTGTCGTTCGCCGACATGATCTCCAACTTGGTTATTTTCTTCATCCTGATGGCGACGTTCGCATCAAAGACGTCCGGAGATACTGACGATCCAGGTGGTGGCAAGCCGAATCCGCCAGGGGTGTTGGGCAATCAAGGGAGCTCGGATCGACGTGACCACGTAGCACGAAGTCCTAAGGCCGGCGCACGCTACGGCGATGGCATGAAGTCTCCTGCACGTCGATCGGAAGTCGCGTCTGATTCGCGATACGACCAATTCGCCCAGGATGCGTCGTATGACGTTCGTCCCGGCATCGACCGACTAAAGGACGGCATTAGGATCCGCATCAACGAGGACCGGCTGGTCATTCCGGGGTCCTGGAGCCTGTCAGAAACCGGACGCACTCTCCTGGAAGAGATCGGAAATTTCTTTCGTGGAGAGGACTGTGACTTCACCATTGAGTCGCACGTCGACAGCGAGACGTGGCGTAAGCTCGGCGCCTCGAGTGATCTTGAGGCGTCGCGTGAGCTCGGCATGTCGGTTGCGGATCACCTCTTCGGCAATTGCGGCATCTCTCCGCCGCGCGTATCCATCGCATCGTTTGGTTCATCGCGGCCTGCCGAGAGCAACGAGACTGCAATAGGTCGCTCAAAGAACCGACGGATTGAGATCTTAGTTAGAGAGCGCCTGTGACAACGTCTCCGATCGAGGTCCATCCCAACACTCCCGAGGATGGCGCGACCGTGCACGAGACGACTCATGGCGATGCAACGCTACCCTCGCACGAGCATGTAGAGTCAGGACACGAAGAAACCGCGCACGGCTCAGACGGCGGGCACGGCCACGGTGGACACGCCCACAAGGGGCATGAGCCCGAAGACAAGCCTCCGTCGGCTCCGCTTTGGCTTCTGTCGTTTGCAGACATGATGACCAATCTCCTCTGCTTCTTCATTTTGCTGTCTGCATTCTCAATGAAGCAACAGGGCCTAGGGCTTGAGGACGGACTCGGTTCAATCAAAGAAGAGATCTCGATTGCGGGGAACTCTGGGCACCTCAATGGGCAAACCGTTCCTGCACAATTCAATGCCGGACGCGTCGTCTATCGCGGGGCGACACCGATCAACACCAAGACTCTGGTCAAGGAAGACGGAAAGATCACAGATGGCAATCGCGATTCGCTCCGGCGGATTTTGATTGACGCGCTCGCGAAGCCGGGACGCGCAATGCTCCCCACGCCTATCCTATTTGATGTTGACGGCTCAGATCTTTCTCCGGGGCACATTTCGTTCCTGGACATGCTCGCGGAAGCGCTGGCATCAGGGAGGTCACGGATCCGCCTCGACGGATACGCATTCGAAGAGGGTGGTACCGTCCGTAATGGCTGGGAGATTAGCGAGCGCCGCGCTCGCAACGTCGCTGATGCCCTGATTGCGCGCGGTGTCAGTCGCGCGCGAGTCGAGTGGCGCGGCCACGGCGTTCTTCGCATGGGTGATCCTGAGCGCAAAGCAGACCCGCCCATCCCGCAAGAGCGCATGGGAAGGCGCAGCGTTCTCATTACACTTCTGGACTAGAACCCATGGACGAAACCGACGCACAAAACTCGGGGTGGGGCTGTGGGCACGAGGACCGTACGTGGCAGCTTTTGCACGGGAACCTCGAGGGAAGTGAGCAAAAAGAGAGCCTTTCGCATCTGCGCCACTGTGCTTGGTGCAGAGAGACTGTTGAATCTCGTGCTCGAGACGTACGTCGGGAATTGCGCCCGGCATCCGAGGCGGCGAATGCACTGCGCTCGCCCCGTCCGCTGGGCGTCGGCGGGTGGTTTTCAAAGTCCGTGTCGCCAGGCGGAAGTCGAACACTCATGCTGGCTGTAGGACTTGGGGTAGTCGTACTTTTCGTCATGTCGAGTGGAGGGAAGGCGAAGTCGAAAGTTGTTCCCGAGAACTCCATCGCTGAGGCGGCCCTTGTTGCGGGCAATCCTTGGGTCATCGAACCTAATGGCGCGATATCCGACTTCCCGCGGGTCGTTTCGGCCTGGATTCCTATCGGTGCAACTTCAGTTGATGTCACCATTCGCGACGCGGAGGGCACGCTCGTCTATCGGGCATCCTTCGTCCCGGGAAAATCCGGCGTTGTCTCGGCGCCGGATGTGATCACGTCGGATTCGAATGCACATCGCGTGATGAAGGTCGCACTGCCTCTTCCCGCTTCGACGGAGCTCAATGTCACGCGGGGGGCTACTTATGGCGTCATGGTCGGATGCGGTCCTCAATCGTCCTCTGCCCGCGTCTTTCAAATCGCATCAAGCTGATTCGAATGTGCGTTGATAGGTCGGTTAGCCCCCGAGGGCAATCCTGCCGATACTCCACATGCGAAGTGATGGGAATTCCGACACTCGCTGGGGATTCGGTGTTGCAATGAAGCAAGTTCTCGTGATCGGTGGCGTTTGCGTACTCCTCTTGGGCGGCGCAGCGGTTGTAGTCGCCGGCAAGACGCCTGTCGTGGTCGCGGACGTGGATTGGAAGTCGCGTCGCGGAACGGATGGTTACTACACCGGTAAGGAACAGTACTTTGACTTGCCGACCATGACGGTGAACCTCAAGGGCGAGGGTCGTTTCCTCAAGCTGTCTCTCGCCGTTGAATACCGATTGGGTGCCGAGCTCGTCAATGAGAAACCCGCAGCGGCCGATGCCGCAGGCGGCCACGGCGGTGCCAAGGGTGCGGGTCCGGTGACGCCATTCGACAAAGCGATGCCTGAGATCAAAGATCGCCTCAACCTTCTACTCTCGAACAAGACAGTCGGCGATATCGAGGGTCTCGAGAACAAGAAGCGTCTGAAGGAAGAGGTTCGCCACGAGCTTGAAGATGCGGTCTTCCCGGAACGACTGGGTCGTATCGAGAAGGTCTTTATCAAAGAGATCGTCGTCCAGTAGCCGGTTAGGCCGGCGGATGCCCTGAATCACGACTCCGTCGGTTGGCCGGCGGAGTCGCGTCGTTAGCATGCGGCACGCGGGTTGCCCGCAAACGCTATGCATCGCGACGAAGCCTTTATCAGTCCAGACGGCGAAAACAGGGATGCGATGCGGTCCCTAGGTGCGCGTTTCGTCGCGACCCTCGTCGAAGCACTCGGGACCTCGGCCTCGCGGGTTCCCCTTGATCTCGGCAATTCGGGCCCATTTCCCGACGCCATCGAGCTACCGGACGACCCTGTGGCGCTCGACACGATTCTCGCTGACTTTCGGACTCACATCGTGCCGGGCGCCATGAATGCTTCCCATCCCGGTTACCTCGGGCACATGGACACGATCGCGGGTGCCATTCCGACTTTCGCCTCCCTCCTATCGGCGGGTCTCAACAACAATCCCTTGTTCTTCGAAGAGTCGCCATCTCTGACTCGCCTAGAGTCCGAGCTCATGGAGGGATTCGCGACACGCTTTGGAATGCCGGGTGGGGCGGGGGGAATGCTGACCACAGCCGGGACGGTAGCGAACCTCACCGCGATGCTCCTTGCGCGCCAACGCGCTTGGCCTGGCGGTGATGAGGATGGGCTCGCAGGCGCGCCTGTGATGACCATCTTCGTCTCCGAGCTCGCACACGTCTCGTTCGAGAAGGCGGCCATTACGCTCGGCCTCGGGCGCAAGCGCCTCATCAGGGTGGCCGTTGATGCTAAGCATCGCATCGATCCGCAAGCGCTGGAAGACGCTGTCATTGCGTCGCGTCGCAGGGGCGAATGCCCCATCGCGGTCGTCGGGACAGCGGGGACGACGGTTGTTGGGAGCATCGACCCACTCCCGCGGCTCGGTGAAATCGCGCGTCGCGAGGGCCTTTGGTTTCACGTCGACGCCGCATACGGTGGAACCTTGATTCTGTCACAGACCCACCGTTTCGCGCTGTCGGGAATCGAACACGCTGACAGCATCACCTTCAATCCGCAAAAGTGGATGTACATCCCCAAGGCGTGCGCGATGCTGCTGGTTAGGGATCTCGCAGGTTCGCGCCGCATGCTGCACGCAAAGGCACCCTACACGCTTCCTGCGCTTCCGGGCGCGGTGAACTTAGGCGATCATGCCGTTCAGGGGACTCGCCATGCCGACGTGTTGAAACTCTGGATGGGACTTCGGGCCTTTGGGGTTAAGGCTCTCGGATCGCTGGTCGACGATCAGATTGCACGCGCAAGACGATTCGTTGACCTCCTCGAAGCCTCGCCCGAGCTGCAGCCCATTAATCAGCCCGAAATGAACATCGTCGGCTGGGGGACTCGCACGGAATCTGGCGAGTCAAATGAGGCCATTTCGGTTCGGCACTCGATGCTTCAGGCCTTGATCGCCAAGCAAGGCCGAGTGTGGGTGTCTTGCCCCGAATTTAGGGGCCGAAGGATCCTGCGCACCCTTTTCTTGAATCCGTACACGACGGACGCGCAACTTGATGCCCTGATTGAGGATGCGTCCGTCGCAGTTTCTGATGGCAGTCCCGAGTAGACCGAAATAGGATACTGAGCAGTTCGTATTACTCAAGCGTTACGTTCTCTCCCAACGCAGACACTCACGCGGAGTCCGGTCCCCATATGCGCCTAATACTCACCATCGCTTTCGTCGCCCTTGCCGTTTTCGCACAGGGCGACGGCCCCTCCGCGGGGCCCGGTCTTGGGTGGGCACTTGACATCGATGTCGCGATTGCTGAGTCGCGCGCGGCGGGGAAGCCCGTGCTCTGCGTCATCATGAAGGACAAGGAGATCGCCTGCACGCGAATGCTCAACACGATCTACCGCGATCCGCAAGTAAGGGAGAAACTGAAGGGGTTCATTCTCGTCCCATGCAGCACGTTCATGCACGACGAGGTTCCCGCCGCTCCCGGCGAACAACCGACCTGTCCTCAGTTTCCTGGCGTGAAGTGCGCTGAGCACCAGAAGTGCGACCGCGTTATGCGCGAAAGATTTCAGCCAAACGCCGTCGTCGTCGCACCTCAACATCTCGTGCTGAATGGAGACGGCAAGGAAGTACTTCGCAAGGAGTACGAGATGAAGAAGACCGGGTACATGAAGTGGCTCGATACCGCGAAAGCAGCTTTTGATGGTCGCCCGATCCTGCCGGAGTCGGCTCCAGTGGACGAAGGCGCGGCATCAAAGCCTGCGCCACCCGCAGGAGAAGCACCAAAGTCGAAATCGACGTACGCTCCTGATATCGAGCGTAATTTGACGCTCTTGATCAAAGGCAACACAGAGCTCAAGGAACAGGCTTCGAAAGACCTGTTGCGCGGCGGGAATCCGGAGAGTGGTGGAGCTTGGCTGGACGGTCTAAAGCAAGTCCTCGCCTCAAAAGACAAGGGCGTCATCATTCGAGCGGGAGGATATACAGAATTCTCAGCTGCCGTGAAGACCATGATGGAAGCGTTGGCCGAGAAGGACACGTTCGCTCGAAACTGTGCGATCGTGTCGCTTGAAGAAATGGCGAATCCTGCCTGTGTTGAACGCCTTCTTGAGCTCCGAAAGACGGAGAAAGACAGCGAAGTCAAGAAGGACATCGTTCGTGCGCTCGGCCCGTGCAACGGCGGCAAGCCAGAAGTGAAGGAGCTCCTCCTTAAGGACATCCGTTCGGCAAGCGAAAACATGCGCGTTGCCGCGGCACTTTCGCTTGGGTACTTGGCGGCCGATGCGGACGTGCAGACGGCACTAAAGAAGGCCTACGCTTCCGAAACATCGAACAAGGTAAAGACAGCGATTCTCTACGGCTTCACCAACAGCAGGGATCCCGCAACTACGGATGTGATCGACGCGATGGTCAAGGACGAGAAGAACGCAACGCTCAAGTCGGTAGCGGACGGAGTGAAGAGCATGCTCGGTGGCGGCGAACCGGGCGGCGGTGATGGTGGCGGCGGCGGTGGCCGCGGCGGACGATTTGGTGGTCGACGTGGCGGTGCGGGCGGCATGATGGGCTTCTGGAAAGCCATCGGAGCCCTCTACTCGGATGACAAGATTCAGCGCCACGCTGTCGAAGAGTTCATGCGCCGGATGGCTGAGGGCGGCCGCGGAAACTGACTGCTAGAATGGCCCCTGCATGTCAGCGGTAGGGGCAAGATCCGCGGCAGCGTCCGCATCCTCGACGACTCCGGAGACCATCGGTCGATACCGAGTCATCCGCGAATTGGGCCGAGGGGGAATGGCAACGGTCTATCTCTGCGAGCACCCGCAGATTTCTGGACGTCAAGTTGCGATAAAGCTCTACCGAACTTCCGAGCGTCACTCTGCGCTTCTCGTTGCGCGACTGAAGACCGAGGTTGAGAACCTAGGGCGTCTCGATCACCCCGGCATCGTCGAGGTCCTCGACTCGGATTTGATCGACGGTGTTCCGTACATCGTCATGAAATACGTCGAGGGAGTCGATCTGAGCCGATGGGCCGAGATCGAACTTTCGAAGGATCCCGTACGCCGAACCCGCCAAGCGGTCGACATGATGGAGCGCATTGCTGGCGCCATTGCCGCTGCGCACGAGGCGGGCGTCATTCACCATGACTTGAAGCCACAGAACGTCATCGTGCCGACCAAGGGTAGATTGCGCATGCCCGTCGTTGTCGACTTCGGAACATCGCGTCGTCTTGACGCGCAGGAGGACGCCGACGCGACTTTCACCCATGGCACCGTGCCCTACATGGCGCCCGAGGAGTTCGACGTGTCCTTGGAGCGAGATCCAAGACTCGTGGACGTTTGGGCCTTGGGTGTCATGCTCTACGAACACATTGCACAGTGCCGTCCCTTTGAGGGCGCAACATCTGCCGCGGTTCGATATGCGATTCTGCACCGCACACCGGTCAATCTTGCCGAGCGCGTCCCGGGTGTTGCGCCGGCGATCGCGGCCGTCGTGATGCAGGCCCTTGCCAAAGACCCCGGGGGGCGCCCCGGGTCGGTCCGCATTTTTCAGCAACGGCTGATTGCGGCCTCTGCATCAAGCCGAAGAGGGATCCGTGTGCGTAACGTTGCGGCGGTCCTGCTGCTCGTGGGAGTCATTGCGGTGGTTGCCCCACGAACATGGAAACACGCACAAGGCAAGCCCGAAGTCACGATAGTCGCCGTTGATGGAGTCCGGCTGGAGGCCGGGAGTGTTCGCCTGTTTCGGACACTGACTCCTACATTGACCCTTGTCATCAAGGACGCGACGCATGTTCCTGGGAGCCTGCTCGTTTTTCGCGAAAAAGATGGCGAGCATCGCGAGGTCGCGTCGGCTCTCATCCCCCGCGCAGGAACAATTCGGACCGCGACGATCGAGCTTCCCTCTAATGCTACCGGTCCTTTCTCCATGTCTGTCCGAACGCCGGACGGCGAGGAGTGGGTAGCTGATCAGGAACCGTGGAGACTTGATCGTGCGCCACCACAACTGTTGGCCGCTGTTTCGTTCCCGGATGGGCGCAGGAAAGCGACTGGGGAAATCACGGAAGACGACCTTGATGTGGGGATACTGCGCATCGAAGTGGGCGATGCCGGGGGATCCGTGGGCTTGCGACTCATTGCATCGGGCCGCGTGATCGACGACATCCCCTCCGTGGGCGCGCTTTCGCGACCTTTGCATGACTTGGTTGGCACTACGGTGGTCGTCGAGGCGCGTGATCGCGCCGGGAATCGCTCTTCGACGTCCTTTGACGTTCCGCTTCGACGCCATCCGTGTCGGATCGAAGTCCCACCGAGTGGCCGACTCACGGTCTCCGTTGACAATCTTCAAACTCGCGTTCCGGTCCTAGGTGGGGGAGAAGCACCCGAGATCACGGTGACACCGGAATCGGCGAGAGTTGGTGTCAGCCCGAGACAGGGTGGGCAGGACATTCTCCTACAGATGCCGCTCGATCGTCTTGAGTTGCCTGTCGACGTCACCGCGCGCGCCGAAGATGGGACCATCGTTACGTCTTCACTTACTTTGATTCGGCCGCTGCCTCCGCCTGGCGAAGCGGCTGCGATTTTGAAGCTCGTCGACGGAGCCTCAATGCGCGACGGCCGCTTCATGATGAGTCCAGGTCGCCATACCTTTGTCTTTGAGAGCAGGCTTGCTCCGCGTCAATTCAAATTTCGCGTCCGGTGCCGCTTGATTGATCCGCGTTCCGGAAGGTTGATGGCTGAGGGTGATGTCGAGCCAACCGAGGGGATTTCGGGCAAGTCCTTCGATATGCTCAAGACAGAAGTAGACATTCCAGCGCGGGAGGTCTACGCAGGTGGAGTAGCCGTCGAGTTCGTTCTTGACGATGGAACAGGACGCTCGTCGATACGACCGGTCGCGGGTGCCTTCCTCACACTGACAAAGCCTGATCCCACCAACGGATCGAGCTCACGCCCAACCCGTTGAGGAGCGCAGAGTCATCACGCTTGCGGAGGTAGACCGCAGCACCCGCGGCCGCGGGTGCAAAGCTCGGGGCCGATGGGACGATCATCGGGGCCGATGGCATCCATCGTCTTAAGGCACCAGAATGCAGCGGAGCAGCCTTGCCCCGTCTCATCTGCGTCGCCGCGCGCCTCCTCGTTGAGATACATGGTTTTGGTGCGCAAGTCTGGACAGACATGGCTCCCGAGACGGCGCGACGGCACAACTGAATCAGAGTCACGAGAATCGCCTCTCATTTTGCACCTCCTACGGCCCTTGCAGCCGCAGACACGAGGGCGCGTTTGACGGCGACGGCCACAAGTGTGACCTTGTACCCGTTGTCTCGCATCGGTGTTGCTCCGTCTGTGGCCTTCGCTCCTGCGGACTTGAACAGGCTCTCCGACGGGGCTTTGCCCTTCAACATCGCCACAACGGCATCGACGCTCAAAGGTGTTGGCGCGACGGAGGACATCACGACATGTGCGTCGACGATAATCCCACCTTCGATGCGGAGGACGGCTGCACACGAAGTGAGCGCCCAATCGAAGGAGGCCTTCTCGCGTGTTTCGACATAGGCCGACCCAGTCCCTGCTGCGGGCGTTGCGAACGAGACCTCGCGTATCACTTGTCCGGGGCCGAGGATGTTCTCTCGTGAGATGTCCTCTTCAGGGCGCACCCAGAAGTCTTTCAATGCGATGTCGCTCGAGGTGACCTTGTCATCTTTTGCCGACACAACGTGAAGCGTCGCTCCCAACGCTTGCAGGATGGGCGCGAGGTTGGATGGATGGACTATGTTACAGCTGACGTTCTCGAAGATGGCGTGAAACTTGTTCTCGCCTTCGATGGAGTAGCACGTCTCACCGCCCTTTTTGGAACATGCGTAGGTGTCATTGCGAAAGTACCAGCATCGTGGCCGCTGGCAGATGTTCCCTGCAAGCGTCCCACGATTCCGGAGTTGGGGCGTGGCCGCCTCGCCAGCGGCTTCAGCGAGCCCCGGCGCGACCTTTTGAAGGAGGGGAGATTCTGCAATCTCGGTGAGCGTGGTAGCCGCGCCCATGATGATGCGTCCTCCCTCCTCACGAATCGGAGCACGAAGATCCGTGCACGTCAGAAGGTTCACGACAATGTCAGGTCGCGAGACACCCTCTTTCATGCGATCGAGAAGATCGGTTCCTGCGCCCTTGAGGAGTGTGTTCTTGCCTTGCGCGGCCTTCGCGGCTTCCGCCGCGTCCTTGGCCAAAACGTAGTCGAAGTTTTTCATCGCCCCTTCTCCTTCGCTGCAATCGCAGCAAGGACCCGATCGGGAGTCATTGGAAGGCCCCACACAGGGAAGCCGAGCGCATTCTGGACGGCACCCGCGATGGCCGCTGCGATGGGAACCGCAGGCCCTTCGCCGAGGCCGGCAACACCCACGTTGTTCGCGCCATTGACGATATCCGTCAGGATGACCTCGACATGTGGCATGTCCTTCGACCCGGCCAACTTGTAATTGTCCATGTCCGAATTGACCTGCTGTCCGAGCTGGCGATCGATGATTCGCTCTTCGAACAGCGCGTAAGAAAGCCCTTGGACGATGGCGCCGTTGACCTGCGATTCGGAGGTCATCGGATTGATGATGGTGCCCGCGTCCTGCATAGCGAGATATCGCGTAACCGCGATCGTTCCATCCTCGGTATCGACTTCCACTTCCGCGAAGTGAACGCCACCCGTCTGACTCTCATAGGCTCCGTAGTTGCCCGTTCGCTTTCCGAGTTCAGTAATTTCGTCGCCTGGCATCATGGCGCACGCATCCTCGAACTTCATGCTCTTTCCTCTGTCCTTGAGGTGGATGACCTTGCCGCTTGCAAGCGCCAAATCGGCTGCGGCGCAATCCCACTTCTTGGCGACGAGCTCGCGAAGAGACCGTCCTGCCATGAAGGCTGCGGTACGCGCCGCCGGCATGATCGTAGGTGCCGTCGTTGAGCCACCGGAGCCCGGTCCAATCGGGTCGTTCGTGTCGCCGATGAATGGCGTGACGCGGGCGAGCGGAAGGCCGAGTTCTTCAGCTGCAACCATCGCGAGGATCGTCTTCGTCCCTACGCCTATGTCCTGCGCGCCGTTGCGAATTTCAACTGATCCGTCTTTACGAATTCGGCAAAGTACTTGGGCACCTCGGCCACCGAGCGCGTACCAGATGGCCGATGCGACGCCCATGCCCTTCTTGACCACGCCTTTTCCCGAGCCGCTCTTTTGCCGTTTGTCCCAGCCGAATCGCTTGGCTCCATCGACATATTGCCGCGAGCGAATTGGACTGCTGTCATTGCGCTTGCGAAGTTCGAGCGGGTCCATCCCAATCGCATCTGCTGCAAGATTGAGAATGGTCTCCATCGCGAACGAACCCTGGGGGTGTCGCGGGGCGCGCATGGCTGCCGCAGCACCGGCGTTGGTAGCGACTTCGAAGTTCGCTTCTGAAACCGAGCCGAACTTGTAGATCATCGGATTACTGGCGCCGGCACCGCCGCCGATTCCACCGGTTCCGGATTTCTTGACCCGGTATGCCGCAAGCGTGCCATCCTTCTTCACCCCGAGCGTCATTTCTTGGACGGAGGAAGGACGATTGCCGCCCTGTACGTGTTCGGCACGCCGTTCCATCATCAGCTTGACGGGCTTGCCGAGTTCCTTCGACAGGGCACACGCAGCAGCTCCTGCAACGCCGAGCGAGAACTTGGAGCCGAATCCACCGCCCATGAAGTGGGTGAGAACGGTGACGTTGGCTTCAGGCAACTTGAGTACGCGAGCCGCTTCGCCACGTACGCCGAAAGTTGCCTGTGTTGAAGCCCAGATGGTGGCCCGATCGGGGGCCTCGAATCGGGCTGTGACACCGTGCGGCTCGAGGCACATGTGTGTCTGGACTTCGGTCGTCGCTGTTCCCGAAATGACGGCGTCGCACTCCTTAAGGGCGGCATCCACAACCGCTTCGCTCTCTGGGCGGAATCCGTCGCCCGTGATGTTCGGGCGTTCGGAGTGAACACGCGGCGCTTGGTCAGCGATTGCTTGATCGAATCGCGCCGAATGCGGCAGAACTTCAAACTCTGCCTTCACGGCGCGAACACCTTCAAGGCAGGCCTGATGGGTCTCGGCAACGACGACACCGAAGTGTTGGAGTGCGTAGCGGATTTCCTTCGATCCATATTCCTTCGCAGCCACAACGCCAGGAATCTTGAGGGCCGCTGAGTAATCAGCGGATTTCACCACGGCGCGGGCGTGAGGGCAGCGCACGAATGCGGCCCAGAGCATTCCAGGGAGGTTGATGTCGTACGCGTACTTCGCTCGGCCTGTCACCTTGGCGACGGCATCGAGTCGTGGAGTGCGGTGACCGACGACCGCATGGGTGTCGCCGTATTGCCACGGAGGCGGTTCATCAGGCGGGACCACAACGGACACTTCCTTGACATCGCCAGCCTGACCGAACTTGAAGGGGGTTCCGCCTTTCGCGCCATCTTGACTGCGAGCTCGGCGACGGTTTGCTGGGTCTTGTGGATCCGAGGGGAGCGGGGAGTTCAGATTTTCCATGTTACTTACCCGCCTTCATCAATGCGGACGCCCTATCCATGGCTCGGAAGATATTCAGGTAGGTTCCGCAACGGCAGATGTTGCCCGAGATTCCTTCTGCGCAGTCGGCGCGCGTCGGCTTCGGATTTTTCGCCAGCAAGGCTGCGCAAGACATCACCATGCCTGGAGTGCAAAATCCGCACTGCATTGCGTCTTCCTCCACGAACCCTTGCTGCACTGGGTGGAGCTGTTCGCCCTGAGCGAGACCTTCGACGGTGGTGACATTGCGGCCCGAGGCGTCCACCGCGAGTAAAAGACAAGAGTTCACCGTCCGTCCGTCGAGGTGCACCGTGCACGCGCCGCAGGCGCCGCGATCGCACACCTGTTTGGTTCCAGTCAAATCCATCTTCTCGCGCAGAAGTTCGAGCAGCGTGAGGGAAGGAGCGACTTTTGCAGTCACCTCTTTGCCATTCAGCTTGAACTTCAGCTCGGATTCGCCCCGCATGACCGTCGCGTCGGAGGGGATCGTTGATTCAAGCGATTTTCGCGTCTCATGGATGAGCGTGGTTGCCGCAGCAGCGACGCCCGCACTCTTGAGGAATCCGCGACGAGACAGCGCGTCGCTGCCTTCGATCTTTTTACCGTCCATGGCTACTCCGGGGAAATCGGCGGGACACCATCCGCCGTGCGCCAGATTCTAGTGGGAAGGGACTTGCGGCGAGTGGTCTGGCCGTGAAGTTAGGCGATTCTGTGAATCACACCGATTGCGGGCCTGGGGTGCGTTGGAGGGTGCCCCCGAAATTGGCAAGATCGGGGGGTCCCCACCTTGAGAAGGTTCGGTTGCTACCGATGCCTTTGAAGGTGCAACTAGATGAGATTTAGTCTCATCGTCTTTGCTAGCGAGATCGCCCGTGAACGCAGCCCTGAAGTCGTGGGTCGACGAATGTGCCGCCCTCTGCAAGCCGGACCACGTGGTTTGGTGTGATGGTTCGGAATCCGAAAACACGCGACTCATCGACGAGATGCTTGCGTCGGGTGTTCTTTCCAAACTGAATGACGCCTACCCGAACTCCTATCTGCATCGTTCAAATCCAAATGATGTTGCGCGCACGGAGCATCTGACCTTCATATGCTCTAAGTCCAAGGACGACGCCGGCCCCAATAACTATTGGATGTCGCCGGAGGACGGAAAGGCCAAGCTCGTCGGTCTGTACGCGGGCTGCATGAAAGGGCGCACGATGTACGTGGTGCCCTATCTCATGGGCCCTGCGGGCTCACCTTCGTCCAAGGTTGGCATCGAGATCACCGATTCTCCGTACGTTGTCGTCAACATGCGCATTATGACGCGCATGGGCGAAGTCGCTCTGCGGCAGCTCGGGCATTCATCAGAATTCGTGAAGGGTCTCCATTCGCTCGGGGACCTCTCGCCTGATCGCCGCTTTATTATGCACTTCCCCGAGGAACGGCTCATCTGGTCCATCGGATCCGGCTATGGCGGCAATGCTCTGCTTGGCAAAAAGTGCTTCGCGTTGCGCATTGCGAGCACGCAGGCCCGTGACGAGGGTTGGTTTGCCGAGCACATGCTGATTGTCGGCATTGAGAACCCGAAGGGCGAGACCACGTACGTGGCTGCCGCGTTCCCGTCGGCATGTGGCAAGACGAATCTCGCCATGCTTGTTCCACCGGCAAGCCAAAAGGGCTGGAAGGTGTGGACGGTTGGCGACGACATCGCCTGGATGCGAGTTGGTCCGGACGGTCGCCTTTGGGCGATCAATCCTGAAGCAGGCTTCTTCGGCGTGGCACCGGGAACGGGCTCGAAGACGAACCCGAATGCGATGGCGTCGCTTAAGAAAGACTCCATCTTCACCAACGTCGCCGTGACGAAGGACGGCATGCCTTGGTGGGAGGGCATCGATGGTCCCGTCCCCGAGTCCCTGACCGACTGGAAGGGGAATCCATGGGCCAAGGGATCCACCGAGAAAGCCGCGCATCCAAACGCGCGATTTACCGCGCCGGCTCACCAGTGCCCGTCGATTTCTCCCAAGTGGGAGGACCCGCAGGGTGTTCCAATCTCGGCCATCATCTTCGGCGGACGTCGCGCGCGGACAGCGCCGCTCGTCTATCAGGCCCGCGATTGGAACCACGGGGTGTACGTTGGCGCCTCCGTGGCTTCGGAAACAACCGCAGCCCAGACCGGAGCGGTTGGAGTGGTGCGTCGCGATCCGATGGCGATGTTGCCTTTCTGTGGCTACAACATGGGTGACTACTTTAGTCACTGGCTTCGCATGGGTACCCGCATGAAGGCTCCACCGAAGGTGTTTCACGTCAACTGGTTTCGGCAGGACGCTGCGGGCAAGTTCGTGTGGCCCGGGTTTGGCGAGAATCTTCGCGTCCTGCGCTGGGTCATCGATCGATGCCACGGAGAGGGTGCGGCGGTTGAGTCGCCGATCGGTTGGTTGCCATCACCCGGCGGCGTCGATATGTCGGGGCTCAACCTCGACCCCGCGCTCCAGTCGGATCTGTTTGCTGTCGACAAGGGCGAGTGGAAGGCCGAAGCAGAAAACGTCGCTGAGTTCTTCGCGAAGTTCGGCGATCGTTTGCCGGCCGAAATGGAGAATCAGCGCAAAACGCTACTTGCCCGTCTCGGCTGATTCGTAGTCGATCCGGTTATGACGAAGGCCACCGGTTTCCGGTGGCCTTCCTACTTTTTTGACCGAGTTCGGTGAATCGATTTTAGCGACGGCGCGGCGTTTCTTCTTCTTTTTTCTTGTCGACAACAACTCGTGCTTGACGATTGGCGACTTCAAATGCGGAGAGGTAGACCAGCTTCGCAGTTCGAGACAGTTTCAAGAAGTCGATCTTCTCCACGTCATCCGTTGGACGGTGATAGTCTGGATGGAAACCCGAGAAGTAGAAGGAAATTGGAATGCCCTTCTTTGCGAAGTTGTAGTGGTCGCTGCGAAAGTAGACACCCTCTTGGTCGTACTCGAAGACAAACCCGATGTGGTCGGTGTTGACTTTGTCGATGATCTCATGAAGCTGCGTCGAGAGTTTCTTCGACCCGATCAGGTGGAGCGTATTGATGTTGCTCTCGGCCTTCTCATTCGTCGGATTCTCGGATGCATGGTGCTCCTCATTGCGCCCGATCATGTCCATTTGGAACTCGGCGACAGTCTTCTCAAGTGGGAAGATCGGGTGCTCGACATAGTAGGCGGAGCCGAGGAGTCCCATCTCTTCGGCGCACATGGCGATGAAGACCATCGAGCGGAGTGGTCGGGTCCCATTCTTTGAGAACGCTCGCGCGACAGCGAGCAAGCCCGCGGAGCCTGAGCCATCATCATCTGCTCCGTTGAAAATCTCGCCGGTTGCAGACCGACCGAGGTGATCCAAGTGCGACCCGATGATCACGACCTCCTCCTTAAGCTTAGGGTCAGAACCCTCGAGATAGCCGATGACGTTCGGGACCGGGATGTCCTTGACGTGATTCTCGATCTTGAGTTGGAGCTTTCCCTTCCCGGCCTTGGACACTGGATTAGTAGCGCCTTCGGTCGCCAGTTTGTCGAGGTCGACTCCTGCAGCAGCTGCCAATTGCTTGGCTGCGGCGGTTGTGATGGCCATTGTTGGGGCCCGCTTGACGTCACCTCGTTCACTGCCGCTGGATTTCTGCGTCACCCCGGAGGCGACCGATAGACGGGCTGCGGAGACGTCGTTGATGGTGAAAACAACTGCAGCTTTGGCCGTGAGATCGCGCGGGCCGCGTGATTGACGGCTGCCACGCGTTCCTGTCGCGGTTTCCGTGGTCGGCATGAAGATCACGACTTTCCCCGAGACGTCCAATGAGCCGAGTTCCTTTGCGGTCGATTTGCCAGCAACGAAGACGATGGGGAATTCGCCATCAATGCTCCCCGAGCCGCTCGCGCTGAATCCTTCGCCCATCTTCAGGCGAATGACCTCTTTGCCTCCGGTGTAGCTGAAAACGGCAGTCGTGATGTCGATCGATGAACCGACGAATGGGACATTCTGAAAATACGTGGGTTGACCGTCTGGGCCTTTGTCGCCGACGGGTGCCAATCCCCACTCTTTGAAGTTGGCAGCCACGAACTCCGCCGCCTTTTGGTAACCGGCTTGACCGGTGCCGCGCCCTTCGAACTCATCGGATGCGAGCTTGGATAGCCAGCCCTTGCAGTCATCCGAAGTGATGGTCTCAAAGCCAGTCGCTCGGTCCTGGATAGGCGACTTGACTCCTGCGGGGAGCTTGTCACCGGCCTGTGCGAAGACGGCGCCTGCCAAGATGGCGACGAACAAAGCAGGGGAAGAAATCTTGAATTTCATGGAGACGGTCCTGCCCGATCGGGCGTCTAGACGGAATGAGACGAACACTGCGCGGGGGGATCGTACCCGCTCCGTTCGCCGAAAGAGGTTGTGATGGCCAAGGTCCCTTTACATACGTCACCGTTCCAATTGGTTTTGGGAAGGTTCATTACTGAACGGGCTTCGGCTATCGGGATCCACTCCGGCCGGGCTCTTGGTGCTGTCCTTGGCCGTTCCGCTGGTGCGGTGTCACAGATGCTGAAGGGGACCTTGATTCCGTCGGGAGAAGCTGTCCTCGAAATTGCCGAGGTCCTACGCCTTGACGCCAATGCAACTGAGGAGCTGCTCCGTTCCGCGGTCCTGAGCAAGATCGCAATGAGGGGACGAGACGGTTTTTGGCTGGAGGCGGCGTCGCTATGGGAGCGCCGGGCGCATCGCGAACTCAGGGAAGCGAGCACATTTTTGGCTGAGCGAGGCCTGCTCGGAGAGTTTGAGATCTGGCGTCGGCGTCATGCCTCATCGTCTGAAATCGCGGCCGATGCACCGTCGGCACCGTCCCGCAGGCCGCATCGCGCCCTAGGCGGCAACGGATTCGCCGCGGACTTGCGTGATTTCGAAAACGAATCCAATCCGGCTCCGATGGCATAACCACTTGTTGCATATGGAGTTATGAGCCACTTCAAGGACGATAGTCAGCGATGCCGAGATTTTTCAATTCGCCGGCCCCTTTTTTTGCCGTTTTCGACCCACTAGTTGTCATTACATATGAACAGCAAGGGGCGGCGCGGTGTTTTGCTTTGACACAACTCCTCCTCTCATGATTGCTCCGCACGGCACACACACACTCCATTTCGCAGTCCGTGCCGTCCCCTGCTGTCCGTTTTTCCTCCCTTCACGCGGTGGGTAACTTAGTGGTCGAACGCCCTTCCAATGCTCGGGCGATTCTCGACCCCCCACGGGGATCAACCGACCCGAGCTGAATCGGCGCCAGGACCGCCATGACGACGACCGCCCCGGTTGCCCGCTACAAGCCCGTTCATCACGTTCGGTTTGTGACCGCCGCATCGCTCTTTGATGGACACGATGCGTCCATCAACTTGATGCGACGGTTGCTGCAGGACTTTGGTGTCGAAGTCATCCATTTGGGCCACAACCGGTCCGTGGATGAAATCGTTAACGCAGCGATTCAGGAGGACGCTCAGGGAATCGCGTTGTCGTCGTATCAGGGCGGCCATATGGAGTTCTTCAAGTACATGCGCGAGCTCCTCGATCGCAGAGGTGCAAAGCACGTGCGGATTTTTGGCGGTGGCGGAGGCACGATCGTCCCGCGTGAGATCGCGGAGCTCGAAGCGAGCGGTGTGACGAAGATCTTCTCGCCCGAAGATGGTCGGCGCATGGGCCTAGATGGAATGATCGGGTTCATGGTCAAGGAAGCAGACTTCCTCCCACCAAGCCCAAGCATGCCGATGGGCGCCCTTCGTCCTGGGAGGGGCTCCGAATTGGAGCTTGCTCGTGTCATCACGATTGCCGAACAGAACGGTGCGGCAGATCCCCGCGCGAAGGAAGCGCTATTCACGGAGTTGAAGCGTCGCGCAATCGGGCACAAGACTCCGGTCGTCGGAATCACGGGGACTGGAGGCGCAGGCAAGTCTTCGTTCATCGACGAAGTCGTGCGACGGTGCCTTCTTGACGATGCGACACGCACCGTTGCTGTGCTCTCCGTTGATCCGACGAAGCGCAAGTCGGGAGGCGCGCTCCTAGGCGATCGAATTCGCATGAATGCGATTCACAACGATCGTGTTTACATGCGGAGTTTGGCGACTCGTGGGGGCGGGTCCATGTCAGCTGCCATTGCTGAAGCAGTCGCAGCATGCAAGGCCGCTAAGCATGATCTCGTCATCGTAGAGACATCCGGAATCGGCCAAGGTGAATCTTCGGTGGTCGACCAGTGCGATGTATCCGTCTACGTCATGACTCCAGAGTATGGCGCTGCATCCCAACTTGAGAAGATCGACATGCTCGATCTCGCTGATGTGGTCGTGCTGAACAAGTTCGACCGCCCGCGGGCACTTGACGCGCTCCGCGACGTCCGGAAGCAATGGCGACGCAGCCACCAGCAATTCGAGGGATCCGATGAGACCTTGCCGGTCTACGGCACGATTGCCTCGCAATTCAACGATCCGGGCGTGACCGCATGTTGGCTCGGAATCGTCGATGCGATCAACCGCAAGACACAAGCCGGTTGGAAGTCGCGATTTGCGATTCCCGAGTCACACGCGTCGACGGCGCGTTCGCGAATCATCCCTGCGAAGAGGCAGCGCTACCTTGCGGAAGTCGCCGATACATGCCGCGGCTATCGCAAGGTCGTCGAAGAGCAGGCGAAAGTCCTTGGCGACGTTGATGCGATGGAGACAACGCTTGGTGTGATGAGATCATCTGGCGCGAGCAAGGATGCGGTGGCCGCGGTCGAGGCGTTGGCCGCCAAGTCACGCGACCGCGTCCTTCCGGCAACCCGCAAGTCGATGAACGAATGGGAGGCAATCGCCGCCACCTATCGCGAAGAGGCGCTCGTTTCGAAAGTGCGCGATAAAGAAATCCGACGACCGCTTCGGACCAAGAGTCTTTCGGGATTATCAATTCCGAAGATCGCGCTGCCGCGACTTTCATCCAAGGCGGATTTGTACCGCTTCGTGGCTACCGAAAATGTCCCAGGGAGGTTCCCATTCACGGCAGGCGTTTTTGAGTTGCGGCGAGCGGACGAAGAGCCAAAGCGCCAGTTTGCGGGCGAGGGTGGTCCCGATCGCACGAATCGGCGGTTTCACTTCCTCTCACGCAATGACTCAGCGAAGCGCCTGTCCACTGCGTTCGACTCGGTGACGCTGTACGGCGAAGACCCGGCGGAACGCCCTGACATCTATGGCAAAGTCGGCGAGTCGGGCGTGTCAATTTGCACTCTCGACGACATGAAGCGTTTGTACGCGGGGTTCGATCTCTGCGATCCCAACACTTCTGTTTCGATGACGATCAACGGACCCGCTCCAACGATCCTCGCATTCTTCATGAATACCGCGATCGATCAGCAGGTGGATAAGTTCATCGCTGCAAAGGGTCGCGTTCCGAACACCGAGGAGCACGCTGCGATTGTCGCGGCCACGGTTTCGACGGTGCGAGGAACGGTTCAGGCAGACATCCTCAAAGAGGATCAGGCACAGAACACCTGCATCTTCTCGACGGAATTTGCCCTGCGAATGATGGGCGACATCCAGCAGTGGTTTGTTCAGCACGAGGTACGCAATTACTACTCGGTCTCGATCTCTGGGTATCACATCGCCGAAGCAGGAGCGAATCCGGTTTCTCAGCTCGCCTTCACGTTGGCGAATGGATTCACCTACGTTGAGTATTACCTCGCGAGGGGAATGTCGATTGACGCGATTGCCCCGAACCTATCGTTCTTCTTTTCGAACGGACTTGACCCAGAGTACACGGTCATCGGCCGCGTTGCGCGCCGCATCTGGGCCGTTGCGATGGATCGCCTCTATGGCGCCAACGACCGCAGTCAAAAGCTCAAGTATCACATTCAGACATCGGGCCGTTCTTTGCACGCCCAGGAGATTGATTTCAACGACATTCGGACGACACTCCAGGCTTTGATCGCGCTGCAGGACAACTGCAATTCGCTGCATACCAATGCCTACGACGAGGCGATCACGACTCCTACGGAGGAGTCCGTTCGACGAGCCATGGCGATTCAACTCATCGTCAATCGCGAACACGGCATCATGAAGAACGAGAATCCGCTCCAGGGCTCATTCATTGTGGATGAATTGACGGACCTGGTCGAGGATGCGGTGCTTCGCGAATTCGATCGTCTAGACGAACGAGGAGGCGTTCTCGGCGCGATGGAGACGGAATACCAACGCCGGCGTATTCAGGATGAGTCGCAGCTCTACGAACACATGAAGCACTCGGGAGAGTTGCCGATAATCGGAGTCAACACGTTCATTAATGAACACGCCGATCACGCCAACGCGATGGATAACCTTGAGCTATCAAGGGCCAGCAATGAAGAAAAGAATGCGCGCTTGGTTGACTTGCGTGCCTTTCAGACGGCGCACGCCGACGAGGCGCCAAGGGCCTTGGCTCGATTGCAGGAGATCGCACTCGACCCATCCGGCAACCTCTTTGATGAACTCATGCGCGCCGCTCGTGTGGCCTCCCTAGGGCAGATCACCCGGGCTCTCTTCGAAGTAGGCGGCCAATACCGCCGCAACATGTGATCGAAGCGCCATGCCGACCGTCAACCCCGCCTTTCGTGATCCCATTTCGGAAGCCCGAACGCAGGGCGCGCATCGACCTCTTGCATTGCTCGCAACAATGACAGCGGAGGGTCGGCGCGAGATTGCGTCGATCCTCGGTGTCGATTTGGCGTTGGCCCACGGCGATCGATTTGGCGAGGCATGGTTGCTGATAGCTACGCCGGTGAAGGGGCTTCAGGCCCGAAGCGAGGGAGTCATTCGTGCGATGATTCCTTTGGCTGGCCCCCGCAATTGGTGGGAGATTCTGCTGGTCGCAGGCAATCGGATTGGGCTTGACCCTTATCCTGGCCTCTCGGAGGCCGATGTCGAGCGAATGCACTTTGAGCGCGTGGCGACTCTCGTCGCCGACGAACTCGATCATTCGGAGCACGCAGAACTCGAAGCCATCTCGCTTGGTGTCCCCGCATTCCGCGACGCGCTAGCGCGACTTGGGCTACCTGAAGTCGGAAGGCTGTTTGTACTTGCCGCGATCTACCGCATTGCGAGAGTCGCAGGCGGTCTGGTCGAGGTTGATCCATCGGCCCGAACCGTCGCGTTTCTTCGTCGCGAACTAGATCGTGGAGGCATCCTGCCGTCGATCTCTCGGTCTCTGCGTCTGGTACAGCACCATGTTCCTGTCATTGCCGCGGCCTGGGGGGCGATGATTCCGGTGCGCGTCGCGTTGCCCTCTGGATCTTGGCCGTCACACGTGGCGTTGGCTGCGATCTTTCTTCATGCGGCCGTCGAAGACGGCCAAGAAGAGGTCGATCAACTACGACAATAGACCGCATCGCTCGAGAGCGCACGAGTTGTGAGGGGGCCGACCTCCAACGATGAAGCAGACGCGATGTTCGCCTTCAGTCTTGATCGGATTCGAGGGCGTTAATCATCCGAGGACGGTATGGGCGGCGCGACTGAGTGTGGCAATGCCGTTCGGTGACGCGGCATCCAATTTCAATGCTTGCAGAGGAAATTGCAGATTGACGAGCAAAGACATCGAAAGGAAATAGATTCCAAACTGTGCGGTGCCGCCAGAGTTCCGCAGCTCAAAAAGCAAGTCACTGAGTCCTAGAGGGGAGAGTGATACTCGTATCTGACGCCGGTATGAAACCTCTTCAGAGCAAACGACGCAAGCAGCCCTGGACGAGTTCCGCAAGTTATCCATTTCGCGAGGCCCTCGCCGACGGCCGGCGAGATCATGAACCCGTGCCCTGAGAATCCAGCCGCAACGTAGACGTTCTCGCTTACTTTATCGATAATCGGCTTTGAGTCTGGAGTGACGTCGTAGAGCCCCGACCAAACGCGTTCGATTGAACCCGTGCGCGCAGCCGGAAGCCTTCTGCGGAGCCGTTCTAGCGGTTCGTTTCCCCAATGAGGATCGCAGTTTGGGGCAGGATCGAGATCGGTCGTCCATCGCGGGGGCGCATCCGAGATGGCGATTCGAATTCGATCGCCCCTCCGTCTAAAGTGAAATCCGTCGTGAGTCTCGATCACGAGAGGTAGTCGGTCATGGCATTGGACGATTGTGGTTTCAGCCAACGAGCGCGTCAATGCCGCGATTGGAAGACGGGCGTTTGCGAGCTCCGTGCGTGCAATTCCAAGTCCATCGAGAATAGACGGTGTCTCGCATCCGGTAGCGATGACGACAGCATCAAAATGTGAGAGGACATCGGCTGGGAGTGGCGAGCTTTCGTGGATCTGTCCTCCCGCAAGAAGGAACTGGCGAAGAAGGTGATGCGTGATCTCGCTAGGCTCGGCTGTGCCGTCGCGTGGGCCGAACAATGCTCCACGGACATCATCGGTCACTACTCCAACTGCAGTTCGAGCAACGGACTCTCGATCAAGCCAGTCGCAGGTGACGCCAAGATCTCGCTGAACTTGGTACCGCGAGCGCAACTCGGATTCGGTTCTGTCATCGGTCGCCAGATAGAGGTAGCCGACCGGATCGAAGAGTGCTCGGGGAAGCGATTCAAAAAAGGGAAGACTTCGCTGGGCGAGTTCGATCTCTGCGGGATCCGTGAATTGTTGTCGGATGCCTCCGAAGGCCCGGCCGGACGCGCCCGCCACGAGAGAGCGGAGTTCGAAGATCGATGTTGTCGCGCCCAAAGTCTGCAGTGCGAGTCCGACGGAAGCCCCGATCGCACCTGAACCTGCAATCGCAACTCGCATGGTCTTAGGGATTGGCGCGAGCGATTTCTTCGACACGTACTTGCTCGGCAGACGTCAATCCCCGCAGGGGACGCCGGACATCAGGGCCGATTGGGACGCCGCGAATGCGAAGGATGGACTTTGCCGCCGCATGAAATGGCAAGGACTGGAGAGATGCTCGAAGTGACGCGACGGCTGCTCCGTTGGCCGGATCAGGTTTATTCACGAGCGATGACACGCGATCCGGGTAACACGAGGCCAAGCCCGACACCGCTCCTTTCGCGCCCTTCGCTAGCCCTTCGACGATGCAAGCTTCCGGTCCGACAAAAACATCCCATCCTGGAATGAGATATGCCGCAAATTTCTCGAATGGCGCGTCCGAGACCTTGAGTCCAACGACATTGGGGCACATCTCCTTCAAGCGTACGAGCATCGGGATCGGAAGCGCATACCCTGAACGGGCTGCGAACTCGTAGACATAAAAAGGAATCGGCGCGCACGCATTGGCAGCAGACGCGAAGTGAAACAAGAGTTCCTCCGAGTCGAGTGCGAAGTAGGGGGGGCCGATCACGGCGACGGCGTCGGCGCGGATGTCCTTTGCATGCCGACAAAGGCGAACGGTCTGCGCGGTGGTCTGCGCGCCTGCATGGACGGCTAGGAGTCCTTTTTCGCCGAGCGCAGCGCGCCAAGCCTCGGCAAGGCGCATGTGTTCGTCCTCGCTCAGCAGGACGGATTCACCTGTCGTGCCCGCAGAGAGGACGCCCCGCGCGCCGTGCGCTAGGAGCCAATTCGCGTAGTGGGGAATGACACCAAGGTCAAGCCCTAAGGCGCCTGGGGTGAAGGGGGTAAGTGCGGCCGCGAGCGTTCCACTCAGCATGACGACATGCTAACGGCGGCGACAGGCGAGCCGTCGTGCTTGAATCGACCCAGTTCGCGGGCTTCTTTTAGGAGCCGGGTTCCAATTCGTCGGCGGGCATAGTCTCGAGGGCGAGCAGAACGAGGTCGTGATAGACCTCGATTCCCTCAAGCGGGCGCTTCGATTTCGCGCCTACCTTCAAGGGCCGTCGGACCAAGGCATCGATTGTGGATTCACGGAACTCATTCCAATCAATGCCATACTCGACGCAAAGGCGATAGAGGATATCGCCGAGGGGCTGCGCGAAGTCTTGATGGATACGCGCCAGCATCTCAGGAGTGGTCGGCATGTCGCCAACGGCCACCTCTCCGATCGCCTGCTTCACCAAAACGTCATACCGGTCCTGATAGACCATGATCTTCACCGCGCCTTCGTTTCAATTCTACCGCAACCCCTGCGTTCGGACGAAAGAGAAATTGTTGCGAAGTGCGCTGCTCGCAAATTACTTCGCAGCAAGAGAGATGAGGGTCGCCGCAATGTTGTCGGGCGACATTCCTTGTTCTTTGAAAACATCTGCGGATGGGCCGCTTGAACCGTAACGTGTAACTCCGAGTCGCTTCAGTCGCGTCACAAGGCCGAGATCTGCAACCGCCTGCGCCACAAGCGATCCCAATCCAGTTTGCACGGAGTGATCCTCAACGGTCAGGATTGCTCGGGTGGACGCGGCCCGGCGCACGCCTTCGACATCAAATGGGCGCACGCTCGCGCACCCCAGAACCTGAACTGAAACTCCCTTATCAGCCGCAAGTTTTGCCCCGGCGAGCGCATAAGTTGAAGCGGCACCCATCGTGATAACGGTCACATCGGTCCCTTCGCGAATTACGTCCATCTTGCCGGGGATGAACTTGTAGCTTGCGTCATAAAATGGCGACCCGTCCGGCTTTGTCACGACCGGCATCTTGGATCGGCCCATTCCGACGAAGGAATTGCATCTAGACGTCGCGATGTAGCGGATGACCTGATCGGTTTGATTGGGGTCAAGAGGGAGAAACACCTCGAAGCCGAACGTGCCAAGGAGGAGGCCGACATAGTCGATGTTTTGGTGCGTAGGCCCGTCCTCGCCTACATCGAGGCCGAGGTGGGTGCAGACGACCTTGACCCCCGCCATGTTGATGTCATTTAGGCGTTGTTGATTATAAGTCTCGCAGACGCCAAATACGCCGAAGGTTGAGAAGAATGAGAGGAACCCCTCGCGTGCCAGGCGCCCTGCAACGACGGCATTGTTGTGCTCTTGGATGCCACCCTCAAAAAATGCTTTCGGAGAGATCTTGCGAAAGCCGGACATCTTGACGGACCCCTCGAGGTCGTTGGAGATGCCGACGACTTTGGGTGCCGGTCCGGAGTTGTTCCGCTTTGCGAGGTCTTCAAGAACGTCGCCGTACGCGGATCGGCAATCAGTCGCCGCCGTTCGGACGATCGCAGGGCCGACTTCGATCCCGTTGAACTTCGGCCAATCCTCGTGGACTCCGGTTTGGAGCGAGGCCGTCGCTCGCGCGGCCTTCCAGTGATCCACGCGATCTTCGATGCCGCATTCGGCGAGCGCTTTGCGCAGATCTGCCTCGTTCAATGTGCTTCCGTGGTAGTGCGCCTTGTTCTCCATCGAAGGCACACCCTTGCTCATGATGGTGCGCGCGACGACGCAGGTTGGGCGCGACGGGTCGGGGACTTCGCCTCGGCGGATGCGAGAGAACGTCTCGAATATCTCGCCATGGTCGTGGCCGTCGATCGAGCAGACATTCCAACCAGCTGCAGCGAAATCAGCCTCGACGTTTTGGTCCATCACCTCACGCGTGTCGCCACCTATCTGGAGGTAGTTGCGGTCAACGACGCAAACGAGATTGTTGAGTCCGAATTTCACGGCGAAGCGGCGTGCCTCGGCGATCTGGCCTTTTTGCTGTTCGCCGTCACCCATCAAAACCCACGACCATGCGTCATGGCCCCGTAACTTGCGGGCGAGTGCGGCGCCCGCGCCGGCCGACAATCCTTGGCCGAGGTTTCCGGTGTTCCACTCGACTCCAGGGACCTTGGTTTCAATGTGGCCTGCAAACATCGAGCCCGCTCGGCGGAACCCTGTGATTACATCTGACTTCTGGACGAAGTCATGCAGCGCGAGAGTGCCATAGACGCCGGGCGAGATGTGTCCGTTGCTGATGATGACGACGTCGCGATCGTCGGCGTGGAGATTCTTCGGGCTGATGTTGCAAATGCCATAGATCCCGAAGAGGAGATCGATGCACGAGAGCGAGCCGCCCGGGTGTCCGGATGCAGCGAGCGATGTCGAGACGAGAATCGTCTCCGTGGCCTCTTTGCGCGCTGCGGCGAGCGTGGCTCGTTGAACTTCTGTGAGGGCAGATTGCTTCCAGTCGAATTTCATCCCCGGCATCGGCAGCATCGTTTTCCCTTCGGCTACGGCATCATTCACCGCGCGGCGCGACTATACGCAAAATACCTCTCCGTGGAGGGCTTCAGCCTGTGACGAACGGATTCGTTGTGCGTTCCTCGTCGATTGTGGTGAGCGGCCCATGGCCTGGGACGACGGTCATGTCGCCGTCGAGGGTGTAGAGGCGGTTACGGATCGACCGGACGATCAGTCTGCCGTCGCCACCCCAGAGGTCGGTGCGACCGATGCCGCCCGCAAAAAGCGTGTCCCCGGAGAAGAGCATCGGAGTTTCCCCGGCAAGCCGGAAGCAAACGGAGCCGGGAGTGTGGCCTGGCGTATGCAAGACTTCGACGGATGCTCTCCCTTTCCCTATGACCTGCGCGTCAGACAGGAACCCCGCAAGCGGGAGTCCCGACGGCACGGACATCCCAAACAACTCGGCCTGTTGGGCCAGATTCTCGTAGAGAAAGAGGTCTCCCTCATGAAGGTGCATCCCGGACCCCATGCGCGAAGACACCGCCGAAGAGCGGCCGATGTGATCGAAATGGGCGTGAGTGTGGATCAATGCGACGGGCCGAAAGCCATGCGCGTCCAAACGGGCGCAGATCTCGTCGGGCTCGTCTCCGGGATCGATGACCAGGGCGTCCCCCGTGTCGGGATCGCCCAGAATTGTGCAATTGCACCCGAGCATTCCGACGGGAAAGGTCTCGATGAGAAGGGGGGATGGCATGGCAGGACGATAGCGCGGCAGGTGGTTAAGATCCTCCCAATGCGCCCATCGACTCTGATCACCCTGTTCTTTGCGTTTTTTGCCGCGCTCGTCGGCCCCGCCGTTGCCCAAGACACTCAGGTCTCGGTGAAGTCCGCGAAGGTGGAAGGAGCCGAGGTGGTGCTCACCGTCTCCGTCGAAGGCGGCTGGCATATCTATGCCGTCAACGTCGGCGACAAGGAGACGCGGACGAGATTCACCGTGGTCGACGGTCCCGCAACGTTTCAGGGCGAAGTCAAGGAGCCCCTACCGAAGCACAAGAAGCAGACCTTCGAGGGGTCGGATTACGTTCAGGAGTACGACTACCACGAGGGTCAGTTTGTATTTCGAATCCCATTCGTTGCAAAGGGAACCGGCAAGGTCAAGGCGCGTGTCGATTACGTCGCATGCACCGACGAGAGCTGTTTGCCTCCGGCATTCGTCGAGTGGACGTTTGACGTAGTAGCCTCAGGCGCTACTGCGCCCGCCGGCGCGCAGGCTGTTTCTACAAAAGTCCCGAGCCCCGAATCGGCTACACCAAAGCGGAGCGACGACCCGGTCAAAGTCTCGTCGCTGACATACACAAAAACTGGCACCGTCGGAGTTCCGAGTCTCGTAGAGATCGACGTTGAGATTGATGAGGGGTGGCACATTTATGCGCTCGACCCAAAGACCGAGATCGCGACGCCAACTCGGTTTGACCTCGTTGAGACACCCGGCAAGGGCGCTCCGAAGGCGAAGGTCGACAAGGAACGCATCATGTCCCTGCCATTGCCCGAAGACCACACGGGGGAGTCGCCGTACTCTGGCCATACAGGATCGGTGACTTTCAAAGTTCCTGTACTTTCGAACGAAGCAGGAAAGCAGACGTGGCGATTTCGGTTCCGCTATCAGGCGTGCGACGCAAAATCGTGCCTTCCCCCTGCGTCCTTTACTTATGACATGGAAGTTGAGGTCGCAGCCTCCACAGCGGTTCCGATACCAACGCCACCCCCGACTCCGGATGCAAACACGACGTCGAAGCCCGCAACGCGCGCGTCCACTTCGACACCCTTATCCAACCCACTGCCTGAAACTCAGCCAACGAAGCCAGCGCGATTCGGATCGGCTGCGCTCGCGACGGCGACCGTCGAGCCCGGCGCGACGACCGTCTTAACGTTGACGATTCCGGGCGCGCTTCCAACAGGTTCTGCGTCACTCGTAATGGAGGCTCCGTTTCTTCGCGTAGTTGGCCCACCGTCGCTCACCAAACTCGCAAATGGCGACACCCAAGTGGTCGCGACGCTTGAAGTCAGCCCTGATGCCCGCGAGGCAGAATTCGACCTGAATGGCCGTCTCGAGGTCGGCGGCGTGAAGGTCGACTTCACAGGACGATCGGCGATTCTCTCGACGCTGTTGGGATTCATTTTCTTAGCCATCGCATCCGCGGGACTTGCGCTATTGACCCCGTGTGTCTTCCCGATGATTCCAGTGACCATTTCGTATTTCACTAAGCAGTCGGGCGGAAAGCCGATCCGGCTCGGACTTCTGTACTGTTTCGGGATCGTCGCGTCGTTCACTCTAATCGGCGTCATCTTCACATCAGCACTCGGTGGACAGGGAGCGACGGTATTTGCTCAGCACTGGATCACGCAGGCTGCCATTGGAATTCTCTTCATCGTCTTCGCCGCATCGCTGTTCGGCGGCTTCGAAATGCAGCTGCCAAGTTGGGTGCTCAATATGGCGGGATCCGCCCAGTCCCGTGGGGGATCCGCCGGCATTCTGCTCATGGGTGCGTTGTTCTCGATTACCACCTTCACGTGCACCGCGGCATTCGTCGGAGGGTTGCTTGCTGAAGCCGCTACGACCGGTTCGTGGACGCGCCCGTTGATCGGCATGGTGGTCTTCTCGTCGGTTCTAGCCGCGCCGTTCTTCTTTCTCTCGGCGTTCCCTTCGCTCGTGAAGAGCCTCCCGCGGTCGGGAGGGTGGATGAATGAAGTGAAGGTGGTGATGGGTTTCATTGAAGTCGTCGCAGCGACCAAGTTTCTCAATGGCGGATTTCCCACGCTTTTTCCGCGCACCGTCTGCATCGTGATTTGCGTCGCTGCGTTTCTAGCGATGGGCCTCTACTTGATCGGAACCTATCGTCTTCCGCACGACAGTTTGCGCGAGCGAACCCCAGTGACGGGTCTGTTCTTGTCAATGTCGGCATTTGCCTTTTCGTTCTACCTTGCCACGGGACTTGACGGTACTCCGCTGAATCCGCTCATCGACGGCTATCTTCCGGCGGTCGAGGCTCAGAAAGACCCAGAGCATCGCCAAAGTGAATTGGTCGAGGCCATCAAGAAATCCGTCGGAACAGCCCGCGTCTCGATGTCGGGGGCTCACGGCGAACGCTTGGGGATGGAGGCGCGATTCAAAGACGACTACGAAGGCGCAGTAGCCGCAGCTAGTGCGGCAAACGTGCCGCTGTTCATCGACTTCACCGGCTTTACCTGTCAGAACTGTCGGACCGTAGAGTCCGTTGTGTTTCGCAATAAGGAGATCAAGGCACTATTCGAGAAGTTCGTTGTTGTCGAATTGCATTGCGATCACCCGACCGAGGCCTTGGCCAAGAAACACCTAGATCTCGAAGAGAGAATGGTGCGAGCGATCACGCAGCCGTATTACGTGGTAATCGACCCGAAGGACGAGCGTCAGTACGGAGCCTGGGCCTTCGACCTCAGTATCGAGAGCTGGAAGTCCAAGCTCGAAGACGCCTTGAGTCGTCATGCAGCCCGGGCTCGGTAAGTCTGCGCTTCGCGCGGCTCTCCATGGGAACGAGCTGCCGCATGTGACCCCGGATGGCGCAGTCGAGGTGGCCGCGGCCATATCATCTGCGTATTCAGCCCGCGGATCTTTGGCCAGTGCATCCCGCGAAAGGCGCATGGCTGTACTCGCTGCCGTCGCAAGTTCGCTTGGCCGAGAACGTGAGGCGTTCGCGCAGCTGATCATGCGCGAAGTTGACAAGCCGATTGATCTTGCACGTGCGGAAGTCGACCGAGCGATCTGCACATTCAGCGATGCGGCCGCGGTCACCGCCACGCATGAGGGGCGGTTGGTACCGCTTGACACTGTTCCACAGGGCGCGGGACGCGAGGCTTTGGTGCGACGGGTTCCGATCGGTGTCGTCGCCGCGATCACTCCGTTCAACTTTCCACTGAATCTGGTGGCACATAAGGTCGCGCCAGGCCTTGCATCGGGGTGTCCCGTCTTGCTGAAGCCATCTCCGGATGCACAACGGACGGCACTCGCGTTAGGAGATCTGATCGCGGACGCAGCGGAGAGCTGCGGGCTTCCGACAGAATGCCTCAGTGTCCTTGCCGTGACCGACGATTCGCTGGCCGCACCTCTAGTCGAAAGTGATTTGATCAGAGGACTGTCATTCACCGGATCTGAGTCGGTCGGGTGGGCGCTCCGTGATCGCGCGCGGGGGAAGTCGGTCGCGCTCGAACTAGGCGGTGACGCTTTCGTCGTAATCGGGCCTGATGCTCCAATTCGTCGCGCAGCCGAACGTGTTGCGATCGGCGCCTTCTCATATGCCGGGCAGACATGCATCGCTGTCCAGCATGTGCTCGTCCACGCGTCGGTGCGGGAGCAGTTCGAGGCTGAACTCTGCGCGATCACGCGCCGGGTGATTACGGGCCGTCCTGATCAGTCTGGCGTTCTGCTCGGGCCTGTGCTGCGAGAGCGCGACGCGGATCGCTTGGAAGCTTGGCTCCTTGAGTCGCTCCGATTGGGTGCGCGGGTTGTGGCTGAAGGCACGATCGACGCCAGCATGGTGAGCGGAGACAAGTCACAGGCTCGGCGACGAGTTGGCAGGTGGCTGGCACCCTTGGTCCTTACAGATGTTCCGATCAATTCTAATCTCGGATCGTCGGAGGCGTTCGGCCCATACGTGGATCTCGCTTCATATGAAGACGTGGATGGCGTGGTGGCGCGGTTGGCTCAATCGCGTTTTGGCTTGCAGCTCGGTGTTTTCACTTCAGACCTACGTACAATTCGAGCTTTGTATGATCAAGTCGAAGTCGGAGCGGTAGTCGTCGGTGACATTCCGACGTTCAGACTCGACCCAATGACCTACGGCGGGGTGAAACGATCAGGATTGGGGCGCGAAGGCGCCAGAGATGCGATGGACTGGTACACCGAGCCGCGCGTGCTTGTGTGGTGAGAATCGTGCGGGGATTGGACGAGCGCGAGCGAATTAGGCGATGGCGATCGAGTCCCACCGATTCTTATGCCTAGCCCCGAGGACTATCGGACTTCGGCGATGGCGTAGGCAGTTGCGGCGGTGGCAGTGTGCGAGAGTGAGAGGTGGATGCGCGAGATCCGAAGACGTGCAGCGTTGGCGGCAGTCGTTCCGTGGAGCTGTACCGACGGGCGGCCGGCGTCAGGTCGGGTGATCTCAATTTCGTTGAATTCTGAGCCCTCTCCAAACCCCTGACCAAGCGCCTTCATCACCGCCTCTTTCGCAGCGAATCGTGCTGCAAAATGCTGACTGGGTTGGTATTGGGCGACGCAATAGGCTTGCTCCGCCTTCGTGAAGATGCGATCTGTGAATGGCGCGCCACCACGATCGATGGCATCGGCGATGCGTGCGACGTCCACTAAATCCACTCCGATGCCAAAGATCGCCATTCAAATACTCGTGAAGTCTTAGACGGAGAGAACGATCGGGTCTTGCGGGGGGGCCTCGGCGCAACGAATGGCAGCGGCGGACGCAACGGCGCCGACGATCTTCCTAAACGGCGCGGCAACAGCCGGGTCGTTCGATAGCACAGGGGGTTGACCGGCGTCGCCGAGTTCGCGTATCGCGCCGACGAGCGGAAGTGATCCGAGAAATCGGAATCCATTCTGCTCCGCGTAAGCCTTGCCGCCGCCTTCGCCGAAGACGGGACCCGACATGTTCTCGACGACGCCGAGAATGTGAATGCCGGTTTGCTTAAACATGCCGACGGCCTTGCGCACGTCCGCCAGCGCGACGGCCTGCGGCGTCGCGACAACCACGACTCCTGTCAGAGGCACGGTCTGGACGAGAGTAAGCGCAACGTCGCCCGTTCCTGGGGGAAGATCGATGATGAGGTAGTCGAGCTCGCCCCACGTCACGTCCTGGAAGAATTGTCTCAGAGCGCCATGCAGCATCGGACCACGCCAAATCACGGGCTTGTCCGCATCAACGAAGAAACCCATCGAAATCAAGGTGATGCCATGCGCAAAGACAGGCTTGATGAGCGTCTTGCCGCCGGGGCCTTGGGTGGCAACAGGCTTGGCGTCGGTTCCGAAGAGGATCGGAATCGATGGTCCGTAGATGTCTGCATCGAGGAGTCCAACGCGTGCTCCCTCGCGCGCGAGTCCGGCTGCGAGATTCGCCGCAACGGTCGATTTGCCCACGCCACCCTTGCCCGCAGCAACCGCGATGACATTGCGAACTCCGGGCAGTGAGTTCGGGCCCGTTGCGACGGTCGACCGAACCGTTGCGGTCAGCGTAACGGTCACCTGAGTCACCCCAGGAACCGACTTGGCGGCGGCTTCGGACTCTGACTTCAACTGGTCCTTGTGGGGACAGGCGGGGGTTGAGAGGTCGAGCGTGAATGACACGCGGTCGTTTGAAACCGTCAACTCCTTGACGAACCCGAGGGTAACGATGTCTTTCGAGAAGTCCGGATCGATGACCTTCGAGAGGGCTGCCAGAATCGATGCTTGTGTGGGTGCCATGGGAGGGAGGTGTGCCGTGTCCGAAGCGCCTTGGTTTCGGACTTTCCGGGCGAGTAAGGGCTAGCACGGCCCCGCCGTGTTATGAAGGGAGACCGAGGTTTTTCCGCGATGGCCCGACTTTATGTGCTTGGGGGGAACGGCTGGGTGCCGTCCCCGAAACGCTCTACCAACTGCTACGCGATTGAAACGCGACGCGCCTTGATCCTTTTGGATTGCGGTGTCGGTGTTTCGCGTTTGTCTGATCCGATGATGAAAGCAGTCATCGATCGAGTCCCGCGCGTCTTGGTGCTCCTATCCCACTATCACCACGACCACATTGCTGGTCTCAACATGCTGCCGCATTTCTTCGCGGATCATGAAGTGACGGTCGCAGGGCCCGGAGTCTTGGTGACCGGATTCGACTGCGCGGCGGTTTTGGCGCGGTATGGGTCGTCACCGTTGCTCCCTCAAGCGATCACGACATGGTCCAACACCTTCCGCAAGGGGTTCTCGATCGTCGAACTACGCGAAGGCCGCAACAAGGTCGCCGGTGAAACCGTCGAGGTCATTCGTCAGCCGCACACCGATCCTTCGGCGGGCATTCGAGTGCGCGATGTCGCCTACATCACGGACACAATCGTGCGGCCCGAATCGGCAGTCTTCGCGAAGGGCGCTTCGGTCCTTATTCACGACGCATGGCTTGATGCAGAGGACGAAGCTCGTGGACACGCAGACCTTCGCAGTCATGGCACTGGCCATGGAGCAGCTCGCATCGCGAAGGAGGCGGGAGTGGCCGACCTAGTGCTTGGGCATCTCAATCCGTCTTATGACGAAATTCGACTTGAGCGCATGTTGATTGGCGCGTGTGACATCTTCCCGAATACCCGACTCGCGAACGACTTCACCGTGGTTGACGTGCGATCCAAGGATGAGGAAGAGCCGCTGCCATTGGTGGCCGAAGATCCCGCGTCCGTCGAGTCGACCGGACTCTAGGTCGGCAACCAACCAAGTTCGCCCGATGTGTCACGAGGTGGGTTGACGTGCTACGAGCCGCTTGGGTTGTCTTAGGACTCGTGTTTGTCGTGCTAGGTGTGGCAGGGGTTTTGCTTCCTGTCGTGCCGACGACTCCGTTTCTGCTGTTGGCGAGCGGCTGCTTTGTCCGCTCTTCTCCGCGCCTTTATCGATGGCTTCTCAATTCGAGGCTATTGGGACCTTTTCTTCGCGACTGGTACGCGCATCGCGGCGTGCGGCTGCACGTCAAGATCTTCGCGATGTTCATGATCGTTGTTGCAGTCATGTCCAGCATATATTTTGGCTCACTCGGACCTTGGTTGCTCGCACTGCTTCTGGGACTTGCAGCGATTGGTATGTACGTCGTGATGAGCCTGCGCGTCATTAGGGAGTGAGGCGCGTTGCGAACCACTTCGTCATCTTGCGATAGAGGTGGACCTTTGATGGACCCTGAAGCCCGTGCAACTGGCCCGGATAGACCATGGTCTCAACCTCACGCCCCGCGCGGATGAAGGCGTCGAGCAAACGGATCGTGTTTTGCCACACCACGGTGACGTCCGCCGTTCCATGGATGATCAGCAGGTCGCCCTTTAGATCCTTTACGTACGTTCGAACATCCGATGCCTTGTAACCGACTTCATTCTCTTGAGGCGTGTCCATGTAACGCTCGCCGTAGCCGGTCTCATAAAGGTCCCATCCAGTTACCGGTGCTCCTGCGATTCCGCATTTGAATGCACTCGGTGCACGCGTCATGAGCGACGCTGTCATGAACCCCCCGTAAGACCAGCCGTGCAGTCCCACACGCTCGCCGTCGATGTAGGGAAGTGCCTTGACGGCTTCGAGGGCCGCTAACTGATCGTCGATTTCAACAGTGCCAAGGCGCCGGTGAATGGACTGCTCCCATGCGATGCCGCGATTGGGCGTGCCGTGCCCGTCGATGCGGCACACGACATAGCCTTGTGTCGCCATGAAATGGAGCCAGAGATTCGCACCCGCCATCCACGAGTCAGTGACGAGTTGACTGTGCGGCCCACCGTATACGTACCACAGCACGGGATACTTCTTTGTCGCGTCAAAGGAAGGCGGGAGGATGCGATGTCCTTGCATCATTCCACCATGTGGACTTTCGACTTCAAACCACTCCTGTCTTCCGAACGCCCTACCCCTGAGTGGATTTTCACTCGAAGCGAGGTTGGTCAATTTGCCCAGTTTGAGATCGACGGTGTCGATTCGCGGTGGGACGTCCATCGCACTCCAAACATCGATGGCCCGGGTGCCCTGTGGGTTGAGCGTCAGCGCGTGCCGACCTTTGCCTTCCGTGAGGGGCGTCATACCGCTCCCATCGAGGTTCGCCCGCCACGCATGCATCGTTTTTGGATCGTCGTTCGATGAGGCGACGATGACCGCGCCTTCGGTGAATCCGATGACGTCAGAAATATCGACGGCTCGCGGTGTGATCTTCACGAGCGTCTTCCCGGTGACATCGACGAGGTAGAGCTGCTCGAAGCCCTCGCGCTCTGATTGCCAAAGGAATTTCGTCGGGTCCTGCGGAAGGAACACGGGTCCGTGTTCTGGTTCGACCCATTCGCGGTCGGTTTCACGGAAAAGTACGGCGTCCTGTTTGCCAGTGGCCGCGCTGAAACGGGTGAGCTCCATCGCATCCTGCTCGCGATTGACGATGGCTACGTAGAGCGCTTCACCGTCTGGCGACCAAGTGACGTTGGTGTACCAGCGATCCGCATCGCCGAAATCGAGCCAGGTGACGGAGTTCGGAGCGGCTTGCGAGAAATCCACGACTCCGACGCGCACTTTGGAGTTTGGGGTTCCGGCGACGGGGTAGCGCCCGGGAATCGCGGCGGCAGGATCCTTCGTCCAATCGACGAGAGGGAGTGGGAGAGTGGGCGATAGGTCTTCTCGATAGAAGGCAACTTTTCGCCCGGTCGGGTCGGCCCATAGACCGTCCTTGATGCCAAATTCCTCACGATGGACGGAAACGCCGTACCGGACTTCGGCGCTGCCGTCTGAAGTGACTTGAATCGCGGTGCCCCGAGCTCGTCTCACGAACAGGTTGTCGTGGTGGATGTAGACGGCATCTCCGCTCGCTGTCATGACGGAAGCAGTCGCATCGGCTGGCAGGGCGCAGAATCGCACGGCTTTCTTTGAGGCGATGTCGAAGTGCCATCGGACCACTTCCTTCGCGTCGGCATCTGGTAAATCGAATGCCAGAGTGCCGTTCTTGGCGAATGAGACCGCGGGCATGTTTGCGAGTTTCGGATTACCTACGGCAGCTCCGATGTCTTTCAAAGTTGCAAGTACATCCGACTCGGCTCCCGATGGGGCGTCGGTGGACTTGGCCACCAAGGCGTCGCCGCCGTTGCGTGACTCGACCGCGACGACGCGGACGCCGTCCGGGTGCCATTGAACTTGGCGTGGGAGGCGTGGAGCAAACTGTCCCGGGCGAAGGAGCACGTCGTCGAGCGTGACCTTCCTCTGCGCCGCAGGTACCGGTTTTGGCTTTGAATTAGGTGGGTCTTGGGCTGTCCCGGCGCAGCCGAAGCAAAAGGTCACCGAAACAAGGAGTGCGAAGCGGAGCTGGGCAAATGATGTGGTCATTCGAAGTCGTTCCCGGGCCCCCATTAGGGGACCTCGTCAGGGCGAGTACGATGACCAGAAGTAGGGGATGCCGTCAAGCGCCGTGGGAGAGTGTGTTGAAGATTCATGTTCTTTTTTTTGGTTCGCTGACCGACATATCACCACCTGAATTGGTGGACTATGAAGTTCCGGCGGGCTCTACGGTTGCGGACCTTATGCGGGCTCTGACGGACGCATATCCGGCACTGGAGCCGTCGTGGGGGCATGTGGCCGTCGCGCTGAACCAGCAGTTTGCCCTGCGAACCCGCGCACTGACGGAAGGCGACGACGTGGCATTTTTGCCGCCCGTCAGCGGGGGATAGATGATCCACGTCGAATTGTCGAATGTGCCGCTCGACGCCGATGCCGCACGGATTCGCGTCGCGTCGCCTGGCCACGGTGCAGTTCTAGTGTTTTATGGGAACGTAAGGGACCACCACGAGGGTCGACAGGTGATTCGCGTCGACTACAGCGCCTACGAACCCATGGCGCGGCAGGAACTTCTCGCGATTGCCTCGGAGATGATGGACGCTCACCGTGTTGGCGCGGTGGTGGTCTTGCACCGGGTCGGACCTGTGGAGGTCGGCGAAACAAGTCTCGTCGTTGCGATCGGGAGTGCCCACCGTCGCGCTGCGTTCGACTGCGGTCTGGCCGTGATCGATGAAATCAAGCGCCGTGTCCCGATCTGGAAGCGTGAGGTTTCACCTGACGGGAGCACATGGCAGGATGGTCAAATACCTGGAGCGCCTTGACAGCGCTCTGTGGATCAGGAAACTCAGTCCATGGAAGAGCGCCTCAGGTTTTGCGAGTCGTGCAGAAGCGTGATCGGAGCCTTCGCCCTTTTTTGCGAGTCCTGTGGACACCGGCAGGAGCATGTGCCGGAGCGCTCACCTACATCCATTGATGTGATGGAAGAAGCTCCAGGCCGACCCGCATCGCAAGAACCGCCCGACGCCATCCCCGCGCCGCCTTCTCTTTTCGAGATTGATCCTAGGATCATGGTTCGTGAGATGTTTCGTGCTCAGATTCGTTTGATCGGGAGCGCCTCCACGGGCGCCGAATCCCTCTACCGGACGCTAGGCGCATTTTCCGAGGACCTTCGCGAGGCTGAAGAGTCTGCGTCGTTGAAGGATCGTCGAACGAAACTTGAGAGGCTCTCTGATGCACTCTCAGAAGTCGAACATCGATGGGACGAGCTGCAGCGTTCCTATAACCGTGACTCGGAACGACTTGAAGAGGAAGCGGACGAGAAACTCGCGACCCTCGACATGGACGCATACCTTTCGACTGACGAGCAGGCAGAGGTCGCTCTGGCCCATTCGAATCTCGATCGCACCCTCACTCTCGTGGCGGCCGCCCTTGAGGAATGCGGGAAATCCCTCGCGACCGCCCGACGACGCAGTCAGAGTCGCTTCCTTGGTTTGCCCGCGAACGAGCCCAAGACGGCTGGCGGGATCATCCTTGCGGCGGCCGTGTTGTTTTCGACGAGTACAGTGCTTCTGCTCAGCAAGACTTCGTGGTCGTTGATCGAAGTCCTTCAGGTGCAAGCACCTGCGATCGCCGGCCTACTTCTCCTCGCCGGTTTACTCACGATGCGCCGCTAGAGTTGCAATACCCCCCCTACTTCGGAGTACACTGCTCGTATCCCTCGGCGGCGCCGCGATTTCGGGGTGTCGTGAGAGATGATGGGGCATCGTCCCCGTGCCGGAGGTCGTCCTATGGGTCGTCGCTTCATCGCCCTTCTAACCCTCTTTGTTGCGTTGTCGGGCCTATTGCCGCTCGCAGCCACCGAGTATTCGGGTTCTCCGCAGCTCGGCGGCGCGACGCCCGTGATCCAACTGGTTACGGACTACACCCACGCCGAGATCTCCGCGACCGCATGGGGTGACGTTGGCGGTACCGCCGCTTGGTACTTCGAGGTCTATGACAGCGGCAATCTCCAAGTTCCGGTTACGACGATCCTGACTCCTTTCCAATTTGACTCGACCGGAATGCAGCGCATGGTGGTGCCGCTCTCCGTTCTTAGTCTTGGCACGAATTTCCACATCGACGTGCATGTCGCGGCCCTTGATCCTTTAACCAACACCGTCCGCACGGCCAGCCCATGGCGCGTTCGATCCCTGCTTTATGCCGAAGGCGCAGCAGGATTTCCGACGTCGCTTGGTGGCGGTGGCGCGTTGCTGCCGATTCCTGGGACGTCGTCGCCGTTGTTCGCCTATTCGTGGGCCGTGCTTGTCCCTCCGGTCACTGCGCCGGGTGCCGAGCTCGTCCTCATTGCGTCGGGTCCGACTGGACTTATCCCTGTCAACTAACAACCGGAGTCATTGCCATGCTCACCAAACTGCAGCGGCTCCGGGCGGAGATCCCGATCGCGCATGAATTCGGAGAGAAGGGAGACCTTCATTCCCGATTCGCTGGACTTTGCGCGACGGTCGACGATCTCATCGCTGAGCCGACAACACCCGATCGAGTTCGTGCCAAAGCAAGCACCTTCGCAGATCTTTTGATCGCGGCATGGGGTCGCCTCGACACGGTTCTTTGGCAGCCTTCGTATCTCTTGAACGTGGTCGGCGATGCCGTGGTGCGAACCCAGTGGATTTCGCGCGAAACCACGGAGTTCCTCCAGGTTGGCCTTTACTTCCACGGACTCAGAGTGATCGAGCGTCGCTTCGCATCTCATTCGGCCACTTATCTCGCGGTCCACGCAGACCTTCTTGGTTTGTTCGTTGGTCGCGCAGGAATGAAGGCGATGGTTGAACGCGGAACCGCGAAGATCGCTGACGGTCGGATCTTCTGTCTGACCTACGACTACTTGAACGAGCTACGCAAGGCCTGGTTCGCCGAACACCGCAGGTCGGCGGACGCTCTCGATCACGCGTCGGCCGTCGCAAATGCGAAAGCAGTTGTTTCCGACGTAGTCGACCGAGTTGACCCATCTGATCGCGTCGGTCTCATGATGTCGATTTTTGCGCACAAGCTTTCGGCTACCCAACAGCTTGTCTATCTTGCAAAGAATCGCGCTGGAGAAGCGACGGCCTCGCTCTTGACAGCGTCGCGCGGCTCGGAAGACTCACTCGTCCACATGCTTGCAGAGCTCAATCGCGAGCTCGATGGTCACGGCAATCTTGGTTGGTCCGAGATTGCGGAGCGGCTCCATCTCAATGAAAAAACAGCGAAACGCGAGTATCTGAAAGCACTTCACACGCTGCTGTCAGAGTCCGCACGTGTGATGCTCGGGCCGGATGCTCGAAGTGGGTATGTCACGCGCGTGCTTTCGCAGATTCGCGACGTGGTTGATGCGAAGGATTTGAGATTCCGTAGCACTACGGGTGAGGGGATGGGACGACTCGTGGAGAAATGGGAAGTGGCTCTGCGTTTCGTGCTCAACCACGCGCGCGTTCCTGCATGACATGCACGGATGTTCGCTCGTATCTCGATGTCTTCCTTGACAAGGGAAGACGTGCGAGTTTCGACGTTGAAGCCATTTCGGAGCATGCGAGTTCGTGCGCCGAATGCGGGCAACGGCTTTCGGCTTTTTTTCACGTTCTCGATCTTCCACAGAGCGACTTCCTGCGCGAGACACTCGACGAGCTAGCGCTTGCCATGCATGGATTGGCTCTTGCGATCATCCGTGAGCGCCACGAGCCCGATGCGAACACAGACAACCTTGTGCCCGTCGCAGCGCCGGAGGGTGCCGCCGGCGATCTTGCTCGGCAGGGCGTTGAAATGGTCGACGATGCCGAGGACTGGGTCGGATCTTCGGAAGTCGCGGGCCAAGACATGGGTCATTTTCGTGACCTTCTAGATTCCGCGACGGCAACACGTGAGCGGAAGCTCGACGTCGCTCTGAGGATCTGCGAGTCGGTGACGCGTGTCGCAACGCGCCATTTGCCTAGATCCCTGAATTTGCTCGGAGCGATTCGTCTTTGGAAGTCCGATCTTGACGGGGCGGAGGAGGCCCTTCTCCGAACGCTTGCATGTCGAGACCCTGATGAGGACGGCCGACGGGCACAGGCGTTTGCTCATGTCAATTTGGGTTACGTGTATCGGCAGCGGGGGCAGTTCGACAAGGCTGTCTCCGCAGCACGGCGTGCGGCGATCCTTGCCGAGGAAATCGGAGAGGATCCGCTTTTTGGGTGGTTCGCACAGTTCTGTTTCGAAATAGAACGGCCCGACGGCAGCGGACTCGTCACGGCAGAACGGATACTTGAGAACTTAGTTGCGTTGCCTGACGGATATCGTCGCGTTCGAAGTGCACTTGCACTCGAAAACAACAGGCCTGTTGTTGAAAGCCTGAAATCGACCGGGTTTGCCAAGGCGCATCCAGACTTGATTCCGGACTCGCACTAGTCGCCGCGCGTAAGTTCATCCGGCGTGACTTCAAAAATGTCCGCGCAGAACGCACATACGACGCGCGACACTTCGGGCCATCCCGATCCGTCTTCAGGCGGACCGACCGACTTCAGCATCGCGATCACGCGATCGCGGGTACATCGGCAGCGAAACTGAATCGTTCGGTCGCCCACTGTGTGGCATGAAAGACCCCGCGTGACATCCGCAAGTAGGGCGGCGGGATTGCGGGGCCACGGTCGGAGGGCATCGGCGCGATCACAGACCAGATTGGCGATCTTTTCGAACCCAGCCTCCGATGCAGTTGGGAGGGCTTGAATCAGAATCCCCATCGCGTGGGTCAGTTGGTGGGAGTAGCCATGATCAAGGCGAACTCGCGACAGAGTTTGTTGCGAATCCATCAGGTGCTGCTCCAAATCGGCAGCGATGTTTCCGGCATTCATCGTCGTGATGCCTTGGTAGACGATCCCTTGCGACGTCGAACGCAGAACTTGAAGGCTGCCCTTTCCAAGGGCTTCGCTGATTGGCGTTCCGCGCGTGTCGTGGTCTGGAAGCACCTTCTTGTGGGTCGAGCCTCGGAAATTCAGGTCCTGGTCGACCTCATATAGGAACCCGCCGAGCGGACCAGTCAGTCGAGCTTGAAACGCGAGGCGCTCGTCGTGCTTTAAGTCGGCGGACAGGAGCACAGCACCGGCGCAGAGGGATGCCGTCACTTGCGCTGAAAGCCGCCCAGCCAGATGCCTATATTCGCTCTCAAAGGCCGTCGCCGAGGCATCGGCAACCAAGACTCGGACATCATCGGGCTCGATTATGGCCTGAATCATCCGATCCACCCCAAATGGGGCCTCGGGAGAGGGTGTTCCTTGGAGAGGGGACTCGGACATGCGGGGGGAAACCTAACATCCTTACCCTCGCGGGGGAGTAGTCTAGGGGTCGATCCGTATGGTGGCCTAGGTAGGCCATGTGTCGGCTTGCCACAAGACGAACATGACCACCCTTCGAGCCGTCCCCCGGGAGATCCCCCTGACCGACGCTGCGGAGACCGATGAGGTCCTCATGATCCGTCTTATGGACGGAGATCTCGCCGCATTCAATGCGCTCTATGAGCGCCATGCGGCACGGTTAAGGCTTTTCATCGCTCGATTTGTTGGGGATCGCGACGCTGCAGACGACCTCCTTCAGGAGGTCTTTCTTAAAGTCTATAGGCAGCCGAAGTCGTTCGATCCGCGGGGGCGATTTCTTACGTGGGTCTACGCGGTCACAAGGAACGCGTCGATCGACTGGTTGAGGCGCAAGCGCATCGCACTGGTGCCCATTGGTCCTGCTGACGAGGATGATGATTTTGGCACGTCGGTCGACCCACCGGTGCCGTCCTTCGAGCGCCCAGAGATCAAAGTCTTGGCGGGTGAGTTGGCGGAACGGGTGGCCGCGGTGACGGACACCCTTTCACCCAAGCTTCGAGAAGTATTCGTCCTCTGCGCCTTGCAGGGGTTGTCGTATGAGGAAGCAGCGGAAGTGATTGGGTGCCCAGTGAAGACCGTGTCATCACGGCTTTCGCGTGCGCGTGATCGCTTTTTCGAAACGTTCAGGGACTACCTCGGCGATACGTCGCTTGAGGCTGCGTTAAGGGGATGACATGGACTGCGTGATGTGTCGTGGTCAATGGTCGGAAGTTCTGGATGGTCGTGCGAGTCGCGCGACCCGTGATGCGGTTGATGCCCACATGGAACGGTGTGCATCGTGCGCGAAGGAACTGCCGGCGTACCAAGCGCTCTTCGGGCGACTCAGGTCGGTCGAGCCTCGCTTAGGGCCCGCGCCTAAATTCGTTTTTCCTGCCGAATTCCCAGGCGTCGGCGATCGTCGCTCGGCGGCATCACCTTGGTGGAAGCGCACGGCTGCAGCGGCTGTGATTCTCGGTGGCTTGGTTCTCTCGCACTCGATGACGTTCAAGTACGCACGTGAAACCGGCGCTACTCGTAGCAGCAACTCGGGGGCAGTCACTCCCGAGCCTCCGCTCGCATCAGCGTTTCTGCCTTCAGCACTTCGAGATCATGTCGATACGACAGATCTTCTCGTTCGTTCGGCGCTCTATATGCCCGAGTCGGCAGCGGATCGCGCGAAGGCGGTGTTGCTTGCGGATATGGGTCGACTCGATCTCGATCTCCTGACGGCGAAACTTCGGTCTCAGGGCGTCGAGCGTCATCCCGAGCATGGCGTTCAGATCACGCGATACCTGAGAGCTGCTGATGAGTTCCGGGCGGGCTTGTGCAACATCATGGCGCAGCCGACGTCGGCCAATCTCGTCAACGATTTGCATGACATCGCAAGCCGCGCAGATGTTGCTCGCGCTGTCGAGCCCATGCGTCCCGTTGTGGCGTCGCTTGCTGCAGGAACTTCGGTCATGCATCTCCCGGGCGTCGACAAAGACCCCCGTCTTGTGCCATTGCATCCCGACGAACGGGTGTTCATCGGAGCCAAGCAGGCACGGGTAGAGGGCCGCTACCAGGCCGCGGTTGCTGGCTATCAGCGCTTCGACCACGACATGTCTCGATCTCCATTCGCGCCTCTTGCGCGCTACATGATGGCGGAGTCGTTGTATCGTGGAGGCGATCTTGCCCGCGCCTTCGGGACGCTGCAGCGGTGCAACATGGAGTCGGTCGAGTCGTTGTCACCTTGTGACCCACTTCAGCCTCTTGTCATTCTTCGAGGTACGGATGCGTCCGGGGGCATGATTTTCCGAGTTGCACAGGTCACATCAACGGCTCAACTCGGTGGTGCCGTCCGTATGGGCGTTATCCAACGGACGACTCCCGCGGCTCAGATACCGAATAATTTGTCCGAGTTCTGCCAACGCCGCGGATTGGTGCCGATGCTTCGACAGGAATCAGGCGGTCGCACCGGCATTATGCTGCTGCGCGATGGCAAGTCGCTTTCGTCCGCGGACTACCCGAAGCTTTTTGAGTCCGCCGTGAGACTGGCCACGAATCCCACTTTGTCGCCTGACATGGTCGAGCCCAGCGAAATCGATGATCAATGGGATCGGTTGCTTCCGCCTGCCGTTGAGATCCCGTTTCGGTAATCGGGAACTTTCTTGAACGGCCTGCGTCTACGATCTCCGAGGGCTCGCTCCCTCGGAGGTCGTTCCATGTCGCGGTTCCTACTGGCTCTTGCGTTCGTGTCTACGTTGGTCTCGGCACAGTTCGTAACGGAACTCAGCATCCGTCAGGTGGTGGTTAACCCCGCTCGCCACCGGTCGCTCGCACCGCTCAGCACGGAGCGTCACGCCGTTACTGCGAAAGTCGAAGAAGGCGTGGTGACCACAACCGTCCGTCAGACATTTCGCAACCCCAACGCAGTTGAACTTGAGGGGACGTACTTGTTTGCGCTCCCCGACCAAGCCGCAATCTCGGGCTTTGCCATGTCGATGGGCGGGAAGATGGTCTCGGGCGAATTGCTCGACCGTGATAAGGCCGCCGGCATCTACGAGGCGATCGTTGCACGGGCTCGAGACCCGGGACTCCTTGAGTACATGGGGCGTCGACTTTTTCGTGCTCGCGTGTTTCCCATTCCAGCCACGGGGACCATGGACATCGAGTTGACCTACTCAGAGACGCTGAGCGCCACCGCAGGAATGCTCGAATGGCGCTACCCGCTGAAGACTCAGGCCGGAGGAGCACCAACGACAGGTCAGACGACCATTGTCGCCGAGATTGCGAGCAAAGGCGCACTGAAGGTGATTCACTCGCCGACCCACCAAGTCACCGTGACTCGTAGCGGCGATCGCAGCGCAAAAGTTGTGCTCGAAGAACGTGGGACTAAGGCCGACACAGACTTCGTTCTCTACATTGGCCAAGGCGAAGGAGACGTTGGTGCTTCCTTCGTTTCTCACAGCGATGGCGACCACGGAAATTTCCTCCTGATGCTCGCGCCGGCCGTGCAACCCGCAGCTGCGATGCGACCAGCCCAAGACATCATCTTTGTCGCGGATACGTCGGGCTCGATGGCCGGAGTCAAGATGGAGCAGCTCCGCAAGACTCTGATTCAATGTCTGCAATCTCTTGAAGCTGGAGATCGATTTGAGCTGATTTCGTTCTCGACCGAGGCTCGGCCATTGAATGGCAAACTGACCGATGTCTCGAGCGAATCCGTCAAGCGCGCGGTGTCGTTCGTCGGGGATTTAAAGCCAGTTGGTGGAACAGCAATTCACGACGCTCTCGTGGCAGCACTGAAGATTTCCGGAGATGGCGATCGTCCGCTCCAACTTCTCTTCCTGACTGACGGTCGCCCCACCGTGGGGCTGACCGATCCCGAGTCCCTGGTCAAGGACATTGCAGGGAAGTGCCCCAAGCGCGTAAGGCTCTCGGTGTTCGGCATCGGTGGAGACGTCAATGCGACTCTCCTTGATCGCATGGCAGAGCAGAATCGCGGCACGCGCGACTACGTTGCGGAATCCGAGGATCTTGAACTCAAGGTCTCGACGTTCTTCGCCAAAGTCTCTCGTCCCGTACTGAGTGACATCAAGGTGACCTTCGAAGGACTTGAAGTGAAGGACGTTTTCCCGAGGGATGTTCCTGACTTATTCCGAGGCACGCAGCTGACGCTCGCCGGATCGTGGAAGGGCAAGGGAACAGTCAAAGTGAATCTCGAAGGCCGTGTGAACACCACGCCATTTGCGACGAGCTGGACATTCGCCGTGGATTCTGCATCGGTTCAACCGTCGGTCGCGCGTCTTTGGGCCACCCGAAAAGTCGGTTGGCTCATGGACCTGATTCGCCTTAACGGTGAATCGAAGGAACTCCGTGATGAGATTGTCTCGCTCGGGGTCCGGCATGGAATTGTGACGCCCTACACTTCGTTCCTCATTACGGAGGACATTCCGACTGCGGGTGTGCAGCCACCTCAGAACCCTGGCCATTGGCGTGGTGGACAACCAGGGGGAGGCGGGGGTGCGACACGAGGTGAGACGGGCGGACGTGGTCTCGACGTCGGTGGGGTGAGGCGTGATGCGGCAGGCGCACCCGGGACACTCGGCGCGCCGGCCCCAAGTGCTGCGGCGCCTCGCGATGCAACAGGCGGACTGGAGTCCGGACTTCGAGACCGCTTGCGCTCCGCTGAAGGCAAGAAGTTGCCTGATCAAGAGGGCGAGCAGCTTTTCGAAGAAGCGAAAAGCAAGGCGAATGCTGCCGGCGATGAATTCCGCAAGCTCTACGAATCGGGAGACATCAACCTCTCGCTGAGGCTCAAGGACCTTCGCGAATCCGATGTGGCTCGCCGCGGGCAGCTCCAGGCGACCATTCGCAACGTAGCGTCGCGAGTCTTCTGGGAACGTTCGGGAATCTTCATCGAAGGCGCAGCGCTCAATCTGCCGGCCGAAGATCTCGACCGAAAACTTGTGGCTATTGAGCAATGGTCGCCCGCGTGGTTCGAACTCGCGAAGCGTCCAGGGTGGGGAGCAGTCCTCGCGCTCGGGAGCAACATCATCGCAATCGACGGCGACCGAGTTGTCCAGATTCTGCCCGCAAAGCCGGCATCCAGGCCCTCTGACTGAGGGCAGGGTTTTGAGTGGGTGCGGTCCGGTCTAAGATGGACGCCCGTGTCGGCTGACCTCAGTCGGTGTCGGGCGTCCTTCCTATGAATTCCATTCGAACAATTCTCGTGCTTCTGCTTCTCGCGGCGAAACTTGTCATCGGGCAGGAGATTCCCGGGAGCACCGCGAAAGCGGATGTGAATTCTCTTCAGGCGGCAGTGAGGGCTCATCCGGACAATGTCGGACTCAAGCTCCGACTTACGCAGGCGATCCTCCTCGCATCGAAAGAGGAGTCACACCCGGACAAGAAGGCCGCTGCGATCGCCGAGGTTCAGGCACTTTGGAAGGCCTGCCTCGCATCAAACCCGGCAGCGTTCATTCCGCTGCGGGCGCTCGCCCGCGATGCCTACTACGCGCGTGACATGAGCGCGGCCATTGACTTTGGTAGACGCGCGCTCGCCTCCGATCCGACTGACTCCGAGATGGCCACCGTTGTGGTGAAGGCTCTGGTTCGTAGTCAACGTGAAGCAGAGGCCATCGACCTACTGATGGACAACTTCCGACAGCAGGGGATGCCAGCGTTCGCTCAGTCTCAGGGTCTTATCTCTGCGCTTGTCACCAACTCAAAGATTCGCGATCTGCTTGAAAAGGGATTGGTCGCTCTTGTCGCCGAACGCCCCAATGCCACGCTGATTCGCCTTGCGTATGCAGGCTATTTGAGCGAGGTAGGGCGTTTCCAAGACGCTTGGGCCGAATTCCATCGTGCTGAGAAGGAAGGCCTCTGCGATACTGGGAGCGGCGGCCGTCATCCCTTCGGTTCTCTTCTTGCGGACAAATTGAGCGAGCCGTCGTTTCCTGGCGCATTCGCCGGCGTGGACCTTCAGGGGCTCGAAAAGCAGGTCGAGGCTCATCCAAACCACGCGGGAGTTGTAGTACGTCTCGCAAGACGATACGAATTGCCAGCAACCGAGAAGCTTGACCCGATGGCGGCGGTCGTTGCGATCGACGAGTCAGCTCGGCGTGTGATTGAGCAGGCCCTCGCGACGTACGGTCAGGCGCTGAAGCACAACGCCGAGTGTTGGCCAGCCCAGTTTCGTTCCGGAGAGTTGTTGCTCTTGCTTGATCGCCCGAAGGAAGCAGCCCCACTTTTTGAAAGGGCGGCGCGCAGTTTCCCAGTGTTTCTGCCCGCGTGGCTTGAACTCGCGATTGCAAAGGCGAGGTCGGGAGACATGCCGGGTGCGGGCGCAGCCCTTGCCGAATTCGCATTGCGCAATGACTCGATTAAGGGAACCACTCAGTTCCTGGAAACAGGTGGGCCGAAGAGCGCTGCCGACTTCAAGGCGATCGCCAAGGCGCTCACGGAGGCTGCAGCAAGCAGGCCGAGCAGTCTGACGTTGCCTGCGCACCTGTCTATTGTCCAACTGCGTGCGGGGGACATCGCCGATGCCAAGGCGTCGGCATTGCTCGCGGAACGGAATGGCTTGATCGGGCGCAATGCGCTTCCTCATCCAGCTCTTTTGGAAGCCTTTGGAATCAAGGTGCCGACCACCGCGGCCGACCGCTAGATTCAATCGCTTCGTGCGAGGATTGCGCGGGCACGCTTGGCGAGGCTTCCTTCGAATGAGTCCTTGCGAACCGCGATGAGCTTTCTGAGATCTGGGTCCCGAATTTCTTTTCTGGACCACGAGGAAAGGCCGCGGAGAAGCGGCGCCGCGTCGAGTCCACCCGGGAATGCATCGGCGAATCCAGCTATTGCTCGGTAATAGCCAAGTTGGCCTTTGACCTTTCGGCATCCGTCTACGATGCCGCTGAGTATCTCAGCTTTTTGGTCGACATTGAATTTAGGCCACGTCGCAATTCTGGCGCCCCATGCGTCCAAGAAGGGTCCGACGGGCAGGAGGAGGCCCGGGTCGGAGCGAAGTAGTCGCAGCTCGCGCAGGGGATAGTGTCGATGGCCTTCCGCCGCGAGAATCTCGCGATAGAGCGCGGCGGCGCGGCCGAATGCGCCCCCGTAGCGTGACGGGCGCTCATGCGCGAGACGTGCGAAACGCTCGCGAGATCGCGGAGACGCCCGATCGCCGCCTCCGGCCGAAAGGCCCTGATCCACGTCGCCGGCGTTATGGGTCAAACTTGCGGCGAGCACCAGAAGTTGCCGCTCTTTGCCGGGAATCTTTGCGACTCGATCAAAGGCACGCGCTTCACGCGCAAGCTCGGCATCGACAGCCTCTTCCAAGACCTCGGCACCTTCGTGGTCGTCGACGGACCGAAGGCCGACCAATCCGCCACAGAGAATCGAAAGGCGTTCGCCGTCGTGCCCGGAGACTGGGCCTTCGCGAGGAACGTCGATGATGCGCGCGCTGACCTTCGATACATCCCAGGTGGCGACGGCCGCAACCACCCCCATGAAGCGCTCGCGTTCTGTCGGCGGTCGTTTCAGGAACCAGAGATGGTCGCGGATTTTGGTGTCAACGTCCGTTGGGACGTAGGTCGCAACTGTCGCGAAGTGGCAGGCGACGCACAGCGCGAAGTAGTCCGTCCATTGCTCCGATGAAGGCGTTTCGACCGTTGGCAGAAGGTCCGCATGGCGAATGACGCTCCACCACCCAAGCGGATGGTGTGCGTGGTCGGAGAGTCGAGGCCCGGTTGTCGGAGGGAGATCTCGGAATGCGGCAGACGTGCCGTCGAAGAGCCAGGGTGCTGTCGACGCAACTAGGCCTACCAGATTGCGAGGCCCGATGAACCCTCCGAATGCGCCGGCGGCTTCGGGGGCAATCCAAGAGGTCGGATGTCGAGAATCGTTGGCCATCGGGGGAGTCCGTTATCGTGGTGCGCGTGAGCCCCGTCAACCCACCCACCTCAGAACTCGGAGAAGCCGTCGTGACGGGCGCCTCAGAAGGGATCGGCGAGGCCTTCGCCCGAGAGCTTGCAGCTCGGGGCTACGATTTGTTGCTGATTGCGCGGCGAGTGGAGCGCCTCGAGGGCATCGCAGCGGACCTGAGATCTAAGCACGGTCGGACCATCCGGGTCCTTCGTGCTGACTTAGCGACGGCCGAGGGAGTGAATGCGACCTCGCACGCAGCATTTGAGGGTGGGCGCGTTCCGACATTGCTTGTCAATAACGCGGGATTTGGCCTGGTCGCGGACACGCTGGACTCAGACGAGTCGCGCCTCGTGGAGATGATGCGCCTTAACATGGAAGCGGTCATGGTGTTGTCCCATCGATTTGGTCGTGCCATGTATTGCGCCGGCCGGGGAGGCATCATCAATGTTGCGTCGACAGCCGCGTTTCAGGCTTGCCCAGGATTCGGAACGTACGCTGCCACGAAGGCATTTGTTCTTTCGTTTACAGAAGCCCTGCACCACGAACTAGGCCAACGCGTGCAAGTCCTTGCTTTGTGCCCGGGTTACACGATTTCGGGATTTCATCGCGTCGCGGGTCTGAATGAATCGAGTATGCGATTCCGGCCGATGACAGCGGAGACGGTCGTGGACGAAGCACTCAACGCATTGCGCCTGCGCCGTCCATTTAGAGTATGTGGGATAGCGAATTACATCACGGCTCTTGCGGTCCGCGTGTTACCTAGAAGGTGGGTGCGTGTCATCGCGGCACGGCTTTTTCGGAACTAGGGATGAATGACGCTTATCGGGAACTTTGCGAAGTTCACGAACAAGTTTCCTTCCATTTTGCCCTCCGTGCCGACATACTTTCGGGGCCTAGGGAC
>CAMARR010000001.1 GCA_945860915.1 Candidatus Kuenenia stuttgartensis | reverse complement strand
GTTGGGGCACATGGTCTTGGCATGATGCCGTGGCACCCGAGGCTTTTGACGAAAGCGCAGCCACCGATCTCGTTGCGACTGAATGGAGTGGCGGCGCCCACCCGAAGGTGATCGCCCCGCATGTCCTTCTGATTGGCCCGCGCGCTGCTGTGGTCGCCGGGATCGCTGAAAAAGACCCACTTTCGGCTGTGCGCGTTGCGAAGGCTGCGGGCGCCTACACCATCGTGGCGCACGCCTGGCGCACACCAAGGCACGTGCCCGCTCCGACTGTTGAAGAATGGAAGGCTGCCGGAGTCGATGGATTTGAAGTTGGCAATAGGACCCTTGACATCAAAGCTTCTCTTCGAAACCGATTGCAAACCTTGGATGACGAAGTACGAAAGGCTGGATTGACTCGTTGGTCCTTCAGTGACGACCATGGCATTCCCGCGGCGAGCCCTTGCATGACTTGGGTTGATGGGTTGCCACCTCAGCCGCCACGCGACGCCCACGAAGCCGTTCGGCTCTTACGCGCAGTCCCGCTCGATGGGATCAAGCCTCTAGTCGTTGGACCCACGTTCTCGGGGTGGGATGACACGTCATTCTTGAAGTCCTTCGACTTCCCACCGTTTTACATCGCGTCAACGCTCGCCGGAGCCAAAGACGCAGTCATTCTTGGATGGGGATACCTCGCCGCCATGCGGCCGTCTTCGCGGCTCGCGTGGGTGTTTTGGACATTTGTGTTGATCGGTTGGATTTGCCGCGCGAAGCCGCGAATCAGCGAAAGTCCTTGACGTTCGCAGGATCCGCGTCGAATGCGAGCTCGAGCGTCATGCGGGCATCTTTCATGTCTTTCACTAGGTAGGTGAAAACCACGGTGACTCGCTTGCCGCCGTCCGATACCTTGACTTTAGTCTTCTCGGTGGACTTGCCTACCAACACCATTCGCGCCGAAGTAGGTTGCAGGACGGCGACGTCGCCGGCTTTCTTGAGGATCACGCCATCTGGCCACGGGTTGTTGTCTTTACCCCGCAGTTTGGTGTCGGCCGCATTCCACATCACGGCATAGGCACCCGCCGGAACGCCTTTCAAGTCGACGTCGGTGGAGAAGTAGCCGAGGAGAACGGGTTCCTTGGCTTCGCGGGCAAGGTCGCGTAAGCGCTGGTCCGAGTTGAATTCCTTCGTTGCCCGTGAAATCGCTCCGATCCACTTCGCCTGCGCGGGTACGTTTCGGGCCGTGTTCCAACCGCCAGAGATGAGCGCCGACGATCTATCGGGGTCTAGTGTATTGAGGACCGGGACCTTCGCGGCCCCCTCATCTTTGAGCGTCTTACCTGCATCGACCAGCGCGGCGCCTGTGCGACTCGATGCGACAGTCAGCGCAACGAAGTCGCGAGTGCGGTTCTGCGAGGCAACTGTTCGGAATCCGACGGTCTCCCACGACGTTTCCTCAGATCGCAGCGGGAAACGCATCGAAGTGGCGCTATATAAATCGTTTGTTGTCGCGGAACCGCCACGGCAGACAATGAAGTCTGGATCGAACGGACGATCTGGTGTGCCCTTCGGTGCTTTGTCTGGCTTGAAGCCTGGATAGGCATCGAATGGACTCACGGTCATTTCGAGGGCGTTGCCCGCGAGGTCATTAAAACCTAAAGTCGACTTCGAGTCGGGCCATAGGCCGACAGGCGTAACCGTTCGGAACTTCTGCCTTTGTGCGGTCGAGGTTGCGAGGGCTGTGTTGCAGAGGGGCTTGGCCAGGTTGTAGGTGTCGCCCCACGGGAAAAGCCGAAGGACTTTGTCGCTGACCTTGCGGTAGCGCGCAGCCGCCTCCCATTCGAATTCTGTTGGGATACGCCGCCCACACCATACGGCAAACGCCTTTGCGTCTTCTAGCGTGATGAATCCGACGGGTGCGCTTTCAAGACCTAGAGGAGGCACTCGATCGTCACCTTTAGCGCCCTCGTTGGCGCCTACCGGAATGGAACGAGCGGATTCTCCCGGCAGGCCATCAACGCCGGCTGGCTTTTCGCGGCGTGCAGCCTCAGGCGAAATCCAATGCTTGGGCGGCTTGTGGCCCGTCTCACGGCAGAACTCCTGGTACCAGCGATTGGTGACCTCGTTCTGATCCATGAAGAAGCTCTCGAACTTCTGCTTGTGGGCCGGGAAGCCGTAGGCCGACTGCGGGAAAGTGTCCTTCTTTGCGTATCCGGTGAGAGTCTTCAGTTTCTCGATATCGGCGACATCGAGGCCAATCACGTATTCGCCTTCGGGGACGAGGATCATTCCAGGGATACCGCCCGCCGCAGTGACCTTCTCCGCTTCGGCGGCTTCAAGAGCGAGACGCTTCGCGGCATCAACCGTGGCTTTGGCCTCCTTGACCTTCTTGCCAAAAACATCTGCGAGCGCTGACGTCCAATTCTTCTCGAAGTCAGGACCAGAGAAGACTTCGCCGATGGCGTTCTTGACGCAGTCTTCAGTCTTGAACGCGAGGCCTCCATTGATTCCGTCGAGAACGTTGTCGATCAGAATGTCGCAAACCGGGGCCCCGGCGAGATTGCGACCGACGCGACTTTCAAACGCCGCACGCACTTCATCGGCGAGAGCGGCCTCAGATGTCGTGCGGGCTCGACGACCCGAATTGGCGCCCATCGCCTTGGCTTCGGCAACCTGCGTTCGGATGGCATCCTTGTGCTTGAGCACAGCGGCTGCAGCATCCGACGCGAGCTCCTTCTGCACGGATGGCTTGACAAGGTTGCCGAACTCCACAGAGCAGGCAGCCTTCTTCTTGTCTAGGCGATCCGTTTCCTCAGCGAGGCGTTTTTCAGCCTCAGCTACACCTGAGTTGGAGTCGCTCGCAGACTGAGCCGTGGTCGGCACTGCGAGGGCGCAAACAATCAGGAACGCCGGGATAAACCGGCGAAGCGACGCGGTTGACATGAGGGAACGCGACTCCTTGGCTCTATCTGCAGGCGGGAAGGGCATCCAAGTTTACGATCCACGTCACGATTCGCCAATTTAGAGTCGCGATCCTTCTTGATTCGTCAGAAGATGCTCGTGGAGGCACCATTGGAGAGGCGAATGACAGCGTCGCGATCGACCGTAACCATCTGGAAATACGCTGTTAGACCTGAAAAAACAGGGCCAGACGGTATCGCGAATGCGACGCCGCCCGTCCCATCGGTTGCCCCGATCCCGGACGCTACTTCGTAGAAGGGGGCTGTCAGGAAAACGGTGAATCCCGAAACGATTAGTGGTCCACCACCCGCAGCCGAAGCGAATAGTGCCCAGGGCTGGCCGCTCTCGCATCGACGTAGGCCGATGTTCAGAGTGGTTCCGGTCGCAACCGTCGCCGGCACGTCGAGCGCGAGCGAATAGCCGGGCAGGTGGGAGATGACATCTACTTGGGCGAGACCCTGCATGGAGACGAACGCGCGGGAGCCGTCCGGCGAGAAGATCACATCGTTCGGTTTCGAGATTCCGCCGTGATCGAAGGAGCCGGCGACTGTGAATGTCGCGAGGTCCACATAAATCGTATCGCTTCCCGAGATTGAAGTAAGAACCGCGATGCGTTGCTCGGGATCCACTGCCAAGCCGTGGAGGTTAATTCCAGTCAACGTGTTGAGGCTGACTGTTCTCGTCACGGTTCCGTTGGGAAGGCACTCGTAGAAAGTTGGGATGACTTCGCCCCCTATGGTCACAAGCAGTCGTCCCGTCGAGAGCGGAACAACCTCAGTCGCGAAGTGGTATTGGAAGGGCAGCGGTGTCGAGGAAATCAGGTGCGCCGTCTGATTGGCAGGATTGGTTACGTCGACGATCGCAAACCCTGCGCGCGCAGTCGTGAAATTCGTATCGAATGTTGCAATCGGAAGCAGCAGATTGGGGTAGCTGAGCCACGCAGGCCGGCCACCGCTATCTGGAACCGTGAAGGAACCGACCACGGTGTTGAACGTCGCGCTCTGGGGGTTGGAATCGATAACGTCAATCGTGCCGCAGCCACCGCTTGTGGTAACGAACACTCGGTTTCCATCTGGCGATGAGATCAACCCGAAAGGAAATACCGAGAAGAATGTGCCGCCGAAGCAGGGCGTGAGCGTGATCGTTGCAACTGGCGCCAAAGACGGAGTGAGGCACGTCACCGTGCCCGAAGTTGAGTCCGCGACGTAGATGTTGCGGGCGCCGCCTGTGGAGTCCTTCACAACACACGCGTCTTCGGGGAACAATCCTGTCACGCCGATGGCGGTTTGAGTGCCAGACCAGATGTCGACCTTCACAACGTTATTGTTGTTCCAAGCCGAGAAGTTCGACGTCGTTGGATCGCCGCAGAGGGTGACGTACGCGGACGTTCCGGTGGGGTCGAGTGCGATTCCGAAGGGGTGGTCCGCAGACAGCGGGTCGTTGTCGGTGACCGGGATTGTTCGCTCAAGGAATTGAGCGGGTAGGCAACAAGTAGCGGACGCAAGGAAAAGAGCGGCGAATGCCGCAGAACGCAAAGTAATCATCGGAGTCTCCCCGTGGCTCTTTGGGCCACTCGAAAGCACCGAGGTCACGGACAACAAAAGCCTCGTGCGGGGGAGCCGACGCATCGTGAAAATGCAGCGGGGACCACCGATCTCCTGACCTCGGGAGATCGTGAAGCCTGTTTCCGGTGGGTAGGTCTGGCTTGGGATGACATGCGAAGCACATCATCCCTCACAGTGGCGGGACCGCGTCGGTGTTGCACCGAACTTCCCCCCACGTGCCTTGCGGCACGCTGCCGGTCTCACATGAGTCCGGCGTTCCGGGAACGACCCGGGGTCACCCGGGCGTGCAGGATCATGTACCGACGGATTGGGGCGCGCAAGTCACACCCGAAAAATACGTTGAAGTGTCCGGGTTTCCGATGTGCGCCGATGTCGCACAATCAAGGCGTGACCGCGAAGCCTCAAGACACGTCAGGAAACTTGCCAAACCGGAGCCCACGCAGCGCGACTCCATTCACTCTGGTGGTTGGTGAAGAAGAGGCAACGCTTCGGCTGGATGTCTTCCTTGCAGAGCGCTTCGGCGATCGCTCGCGCACATGGCTTAAGCGACTTGTGAAGGAAGGTGATGTTCGAGTTGACGGGAAACCTGGGAAGCCGGCGCTGAAACTCGATGTAGGTCAGGTGGTCACTGGCGCTCTCGAGGATCTTCCAGCCCCTGGATACATCGAACCGCAAGATGTCGCATTCGGCGTCATTTACGAGGATGAGACGCTGCTGATTGTAGATAAACCCGCTGGCCTCGTCGTGCATCCGGGCGCCGGGGTACGCGATGGAACACTGGTGAATGGGCTAGCCTTTCGGGCCCTAGGCTATTCGGATGTCGGGGGGTCCGAACGTCCGGGGATCGTGCATCGGCTAGACCGTGAAACGAGCGGCGTTATGGTCGTTGCTCGGACCAACATGGCGCACGTCGCCCTCGCGGGGCAGTTTCAGGCGCGCGAGACCGAGAAGGTTTATCACGCGATCGTCTTGGGTGAGCCGCGATTCGATGAAGGCATCATTGATGCTCCGATTGGCAGAAGTCCGCGCGATCCATCCCGAATGTCCGTTGTACTTGGCGAAGACGGGAAGAAGGCGTTGACCCGATGGCAGGTGTTAGAGCGCTTTGCCGGGTTTACGTATGTGAAATGTCTGCCGAAAACAGGCCGCACTCATCAGATTCGCGTGCATCTCGCGTCGATCGGACACCCGCTCTTGTGTGACCCCGTGTACGGAAAGGGTGGGGACTTCAAGAGGTCCGACGCCAAGCTCTGCCGTCGCGGCGATGCGACCGATGCAATCTTGCTGGCTCGTCATGCGCTTCACGCGCGTTCACTGGGATTCGGTCACCCTGAAGACCGCCGGCGGGTCACCTTCGAATCGATGGTGCCCGCCGACATGGAATCGGTACTGCAAGCGTTGCGCACAGGCCGACCGGTGCGCGCGTGAGAACACGGGTCAGTTAACCGTAAGCTGGAACGCCGCAGTTAGCGAAACCCCGGTAGGGGTTTGCACGGCCGCCTGAAGTGTTCCAAGGATGCCTGCCGGAATCGCTGGCATCGTGAACGACAAGGTTCGCGCTCCGGTCGCGCCCGTGTTGCTGAGCGTATCCATGAAATTCGCCGGAGCGACTCCATTCAGAATCACCCCGAGATCGTTGATGTTGCCGGCTCCGAGAGCGCCGATATCAAGCGACCCGACCCCTGGAATAATCCAGTTGTTCCGATTGAGGGGCCCGAGGAGGAGTACGACTGGCGAGTTGCTTGTGCCACCGTAAGAGAATGAGAGCGAGCCTCCTGGAATCGCGGCGGAGTAGAACGGGCCGTTGATCCCATTCGCCGGACCTTGTGAGTTCAGGTTCAGTCCACCATTCACCGACAACGATGCGAGAAGAGAATTGGCCTGACCGACGTCCGGGGGGCCAGCGGGCGGCGGGGTGCCTCCTGAAACGGCCAACGCGAAGTCAACGTCGATGGCTGCGGTTTCAACGTGGTTGTCCGCGTTGACTTCAGCCGCAATGACCTGAACAGTCCAAGTGCCAGCGGCGGGGTTGGTGACGAACACGTTCTCGACGACGTTGAGGAGATCCGCCGTTCCCCCTGAGACCGACGCATTTCCGGCAGAGAGGCCGTTGTTGCCCCAATAGATCGTGCCGGTCGGCGAGGTCACCTTGAGGTCAAGGTTGTTGATCCGCAATTGGGTCGTCGGAAGCGAAGCGGCTGGGTCGGCGTAAACCAACGTCGCCTTCAGCTCCGGCTCTCCGGCGGAGACAGTGACCGTCTTGATCGATGAACCGAACGGTGCGAGTACTTCGGTCTCGTTGATGAGAAGGAACTTGCCCGCTGTTGCGAGGTCGTAGGCCTTTTGGATATCTGCGCCACCCCAGCCCTGGTGCGTTCTAGTCAGGTCAGCGCCCGTCCCCGTGAACGACCATTGCGTTGCCGTGTTGATAAGCAACGCCTTGATGGTCGCCGCGTGCGGTCGCCGCGCGAACACCGTCGCTCCCGTTGGCGCGATGCTGAACACATTCGATGCGAACATCTGCGTCAGGATGCCGACCGCGCCCGCGGTGATTGGCGTGGCGCCTGATGTGCCACCAAAGCTAGTGGTGTAGGCCGTCGTGCTCGTGCTTGTTGGGCAAAAAGTCAGGTCGTAAAAGTTCGCGACGTCTGGCTTCTGCGATCCGTCCTGCGCGGGGCCGATCGACCCTCCTCCAGTCCAGTTGTCGTCCGTTCGGGCGAGCGTGCCCATATGCTTGATGCCGCCTACCGAAATAATGTTCTTGGCCCATGCCTGTGGCCGAGACGTCTGATTTCCGGTGTTGCTTTGGCTTTGCAGGATTGGGAAGTCAAGTCCAAAGATGATGTTGTCCATGCTCTGGGAAACGGAATTGTAAGTTGTGATTTGTGCGTCACCCCAAGAGTTGGACTGAAACGTTGCCTCGTAAGGAGGCAGAAGTAATTGTGCCGTGTAGTTGTAGCGATTCGAAGTCACCGCAGCGTCGCCGTAGTAGCCCGTGATGCCTGTGCCATCCGGCATCATGCCGAGCCCTTGAGGATTTGCGATGCCCTTGCCAAACACGATCCCATAGGTCGATGTGCCGTGGCTATTGGTGACCATGGAAGCCGTGTGTTGAATGAGGCCTGCGAAGTCAACGTGTGACGTGAGGCATCCGACATCGAGGACTTCTCCTGCAGTGCCTTGGCCACGGAACCCACCGGGTATCACCGTGCTTGCATACGCGGCACCAGTGAACTGCCGCGCGATGTCCATGTCGGCTTCAGGTTCAGACCAACGATCCATCCACGCCACGCCGTCGAGGGCAAGAGCTTGCGCAACGCTCGTGACCGGAAGATAAACCGTGAGCATGTAGCCTTCACGTGCGAGGGGGAATTTGAGAATGCCGCCAAGCCCGGCAAGCTCGCGTGCCACGATTTGCTTGAGGCCTAAGTCGTGGTTGCGCGTGACAACGACGTTCCACGGAATGGTGCCTTTAAGTTCACCCGAACCGATAGCGTTCAGATCTTCAGGGAAGGCTTTGTATCCCGGATGGAATGGCCCGACCCACCGAACTCCAGGGTTTGCCTTCAGTTCGGCAAGCTTGGTCGGATCGACATCAATAATGTCGGAGTGATTTGGCAGGTAGCCGATCGCAGTGGCTCCGACGGCATCGAGTGCCTGACGGAACGCGGGGACGCCCGCCGCCATCCATTGAACGATGTGAAGGCGGGACATGGGTGAGGCCGTGAGGCCACCCGGAGGGGTGGGCGTGCCATTCAACGGGTCGAAGCGTCCGTGACGCATGCGCAGCTCGAAGTCGGTTTCGCGAGGGGTTGACCAATTCAAGCCGCCGTCGGGCGAAGCTGCGGAATATGTTCGCACGCCCTCGGATGTCGCGAGGGTCCAGGTTGCAGCGATCCAGCCGGAGTTCCCTGCAGGGGCGACGGACGACGCAAGAAGCGTGCCCTGGCCCGTCCATAGAACGGCACCGGCTTGGCCGTTGAGAGTTGCCGCTTCTGCGACGACTTCGGTGAGCCCGGTCAATGTGGTGCGAGTGGTAAGCGGAGACTGCGCAGCCACGGCGGCCGCCAGCGCGAGAGTGATTGCAAATGTGCGCTTCATGGTTTCCATCCCTTTCATGACACGGTGATTTGGGTTGCGGCGGTTACGGTGACGCTGGTTGGTGTCACGATGGCAGCCTGGAATGTCGTCCACACACCTGCCGGCAAGGTCGGCAGCGGAAACGACAGGGTGGAAGTACCCGCGGCGGGGACAACGGCCAGCCCGTTAATGAAGCCCGGCGCGGTGCCATCGATGATGATCACGACATCGTTCAGTGTGACATTGGTTCCGAGGTCGAGAGAGCCGACCGAAGGAATGACTAGGTTGTTCCGGTGAAGCGGACCGGCAATGACAACGTATGGGCTATTCGCAGGACCCGACACGTTGAAGGTCAGCGTTGAACCGTTGGCTCGCGTGGCGAAGTAGGGCCCGTTCAGGGCGTCCGCATAGGCAAACCCGTTGATGTTGACTGCTGGCCCCATGGTGAGGCGCGCAGCGGCCGAATTGGCTTGGCCGGTGTCAGGAATTGGCGGAGGATTGAGTCTGACGTCGTCGATTTGGAGGCCGTCAGAGGGGGTCGGGTTGTTATCGCGCCAACGGAAGATCACGCGAAACGATGCGTTGAGCGGAATGCCACCGGTCTGTGCCGCTGCAAAGAGGTCAACGGACTTCTCTGCCCATGTGGATGTCAGCGTCGTGTGATCAACGACCCTATACTCGATCACCCCATTTGAAATGAAACAGCCGTCGACGTTGGCATCCGCTTCATCCGCCGTTTCTTTGGCGTAGTACTTGAGCAATGTGCCGGGGGTGATCGTGGCGCCGTTAATGGCGAGGGTCACGTTGTCGGTGCACACCGTGTTGGACGTGCTGACGTCTAACGCGAGATACGAACCGCCTTGTGGCGAGACCGGAGCCGTTGAGAGCAGCTGCACGCGTCCGGCAGGAACGCTTGTAGAAATGGTCCACTCAGGACCCTGCCAGCCGGCGACATCGAAGTTCTGTGCATACGGAGCACTGACGCCTTGGGCGAGTGTCAATGAAGACATAAGCCCAAGGGCGATTGCTGATACTAGGCGTTTCATTAGGTTGATCCGTCTCCGGCAGATTGAGGGTCGGGTCGGGGTGATGTTCGATCCGATGGGGGATACTGGGGAGAAGTGTAGTCTATTGGGTCAGGATCGCGGTAGTTTCGTTTTCTGGGGCCCACCGATTTGGGCGATTTTCAATCGACTGTATCTGGGTCCTTTTCCTTCGAGTCGCTGTTGGCAAACTTCTAGATGCCTGAAACCGCCGTGAGGAAGTGGCCCGTCGACCTTCTGCATATCCTTATGCTCGGAGCGCTTTTGTGCGTGACCCTCTTCGGGGTGGGTCGGATCCCAGGGGCCATAGCCTGGGTTGCGTTTGATGTATTCGGGATTTGTGTCGTTCTCGGCGTCTCGCGTTGGTTTCGTACGGCCGCTCCCCGTCGTGCTGCGTTGGCGCGACTTCTGCTCGGTTGCGGCATCGTGCCCGTGATCTTCACACAGGTGGGGTTCGTTCTCGCAGAGTTCCGCGATGTAGAGAACGCAGGCCTCCTTTTCCAATTGGACAAGTCGCTTTTTTGGGGCGGGAATCCTCTGGAGTGGATCGAGCGGATTTCATCTCCATGGCTTACAGAGGTTATGCAGTGGGGCTACACCGCCTATCTCCTGCTTCCCGTAGCGACGGTGTGGGTGATCGCGACGGGGGCGAGTCCGAAAGAAGTCTCTCGGTCCATGTGGTGCCTTCTCGGTGGGATCTACCTTTCGTATGTCGGCTATGCGCTCGTCCCTACAAGTGGGCCCAACATTCACTCAAATCTTGGCCCGCTGGCTCCAGTCTCAATACCCGTGCTGCCTCTCTACCAGTTTTCGGATCCGCTTCCGGGGGTGTGGATTGCTCAGGAACTTCGCGAGTGGATGTTCCATGCCGAGCCAACGAAGCGCGACTGCTTTCCCTCGGGCCACGTTGCAGTGGCGTTCATTTGCGCAGTCCTCACAACTCGAGTTGGACGGCAGCATGCGTGTTGGGCTTGGCCACTTGCCGTGATCGTCACGGTTTCCACGGTTTACCTGCGGTATCACTTCGTCGTGGATGTCGTGGCAGGAATCATCTTGGCGTACGTCGCGACGGGACCGTTCGCCGTGTTTCACGACCGCCTTGTCATACGGGCGAATCAGCCTTCGAGAGTCCGCTCGTAGACGCGGTAGCGGCGAGATATTCGGCCGCCCGCCCGCTCGAGCGCATGGTTCATGGTGTCATTGTTTTCCAACACCCACCCGAGTTCGCTGTTGTCGACGCCTGATCCCGAAACGGCCTTCGCGAGGCCATCATAGAGGATTGAATCGATTCCACGGCCCTGAAACTCTCTGCGAACACCCAGTGTGACCACCCGAGCGAAATCGCATTTGTTCTTGCCTAAGAGGAGCTTGAGCCAACCGAAGGGGAACAGTTTGCCCTTGAGGTTCTTGATGATCTGATTGAGGTCGGGGAGTGCTAGCCCGAATCCAACCGCAACGCCATTCTTCTCGACGAAGATGACCCACGATGGAATCAACACCGACTTCATCTGTGACGCCATGAGGTCGAATTCCTCTGTGGTCATCGGGACAAAGCCCCAATTTTTCGACCAGGCGTCGGCGTAGAGGTCTCGAATGAGGTCGACTTCGTCCTTGAACCGTCGCATGTCGATCTGGCGAAGCGTGATCCCCTCCCTCTCTTTAATGCGCGCGCTGATTCTCGTCCAACGAGCCAAATCCGAACGGTCGTCCGTCCACATGTGCCATGCGTGGAGGTCCATGACTTTAGTGAATCCAAAGTTCTCGATCAGACGGACGTAATAAGAGGGATTCCACGGCATCAGAAACCGCGGGGGCCCGGGATCCCCGCCCAGAAACAAGCCGAATTCGTCGTTGGACGAGTAGCTGGCCGGCCCGCGGATGCGATTCATGCCGCGCTGATGCAACCACGCAGCTGCGGTGTTGAAGAGAAGATCGGCCGTCTCCTGGTTGTCTTCGCATTCGAAGAAGCCAAAGAACCCGGTCTTCTCGCAGTGGATCTCGTTGTGAAGATGATTCACTGTCGCGCTGATGCGACCCACCACGCGGCCGTTGCGCGAGGCCAACCAGTTCTCAGCATCAGCGTGAAGGAAATAAGGATGCTTCTTGTCTATCCGCGATTTGACGTCGGCGTGCAGCGGGGGAACAAAGTCGGCTTCGGAAGAGAACAGGCGCTCTGGAAGAGCAATGAACTCCGCGACCCCGCGTCGTCCTGACATCACGCCGATCGAAAGATCAGGCGTGTGCGTTGAGGGCACTGGGGCGAGTCTCGAAGTCGGCCAACTCAGTGAAGGCGTTAATCACTTGATCGATATCGCGATCCTCGTGAGTTGCCATGTAGGAAGTGCGGATGAGCCCCTTGCCGGGAGGAGTTGCAGGCGGGACGACAGGGTTGGCGAAGACGCCGCGGTCGTCGAGCGACTTCCAGAATAGGAATGTCTCGGTGTCGTCGCCGATAAGGACCGGGATGATAGGCGTCGCCGATCCCATCGTGTCGTAGCCCAACCCTGAAAGCGACGCTCGCACGCGCTTTGAAATGGTGTTGAGACGATTAACGCGCCACGGCTCTTTTTCGAGGATTTTCAGAGAAGCCAAAGCAGCAGCTGTCGAAGCCGGCGTGCACGATGCGGAGAAGATCAACGTTCGCGCCACGTGCTTGATGTAGTGAATGACGTCCTCGCGCCCTGCTACGAAGCCGCCAAGCGATGCCAAGGACTTCGAGAAGGTTCCCGTCACAATGTCGATCTCGTTCTCGCCACTCGCGAGGAGATCGAAGTGTTCCATGGTGCCGCGGCCTGTTTCGCCAAGCGTGCCAAGTCCGTGGGCGTCGTCCAGGAGGATGCGCGCGCCGTGGGCCTTTGCGAGGCGGACGATACCGGGGAGGTTGGTGATCGAACCCGTCATCGAGAATACGCCGTCGATGATAATGAGTTTCCCCGAGCTCTTCGGAGTTTGTTCGAGGAGGCGTTCGAGGTCCGCCATGTCATCGTGTCGGAACTTGCGGATTTCACCGAACGAGAGACGGCAGCCATCGATGATGGAGGCATGGTTCTCGCGATCGCAGAAGATCACATCACCTTTGCCGACGATCGAGGAGATCGCCCCGAGGTTGGCTTGGAACCCAGTTGAGAACACCAAGGCTGATTCCTTGTTAAGGAACTTCGCCAGCCGACGCTCGAGTTCTTCATGCAACTCCAACGTGCCGTTAAGAAAGCGTGAGCCGGTGCACGAGGTCCCGAAAGTCTCGGTTGCCTTGACGGCCGCTTCAACGACGCGTGGATCGTGCGTGAGCCCCAAGTAGTTGTTGGAGCCGACCATGACCATGTCGCGCCCGTTGACACGCGCACGAGTAGACTCATTTGCGGACAGCGCCCGAAAATACGGGAACAGCCCCTGAGCCATGAGCTCTTTGGCCCGGGTAAAGCGGTTGCACTTGTCGAAGAGATCCACTTAAAGGGTGTCCCCTGAGAACCGTGTTCGTAATTTGGTAAGGAAGGCTCCGTGAAGGGGTTGAGGGGGACGACCGTGTCGGCCCGCGAATGCCCTTCGGGGAACCATCCCCATGCGGACGGTTTTAACATCCGCTCTACCCTAGGGAAGGGACATCTAGATGGAAACTAGTCCGAGGATTGGGGTGACGGGTGCGGCCGGTTTCATAGGCGGACACGCCATTGAGGCTGTTTTCCGCGCTGGAATGCGTCCTGTGGCCATCGTGCGGCCGGGAAGCGACCCCTCCCGGCTCGGCGGCCGTAATCTAGAAATTCGTGAGGCTGACCTATTGGATGCTGCGGCCCTGACTAGGGCGTTCGATGGGCTCGCCGGGGTCATTCATCTCGCAGCCCTGACTCGTGCGAAGTCGGAGTCGGAGTTCCTCGCCGCAAATGCTGACGGGGTCGCCCGGGCCGTGGCTGCACTCGAAGCAGCTTCACCTCGGGCGCGCTTCGTCTACGTCTCGAGTCTTGCAGCCGCAGGTCCGTCTTCGGCGGGGCAACCTGTTGCCGAATCAGATGTGGCGCGACCGGTCACTCCCTACGGCAGATCCAAACTTGCCGGGGAGTCATCGCTTCGATCTTCCTCGCAGACTGGACAATGGACTATAGTACGTCCTCCGATTGTCTATGGTCCAGGCGAGCGGGATCTGCTCGAGATGTTTCGCATGGCACGCCGGGGCGTGGTGCCAGTCACCGGTCCTCGCGGTGCGCGCTACTCGATCATTCATGCCGAGGACTTGGCCCGAGGCGCGGTGATGGCGCTTGTCTCTCAGAAGTCTTTAGGCAAGACGTATTTCCTCGCCGAGCCTAGCGATTACACCTGGGAGGAAATCGCCCGTGTGATCGGTTCCGCAGTAGGCCGTCAGCCGTGGTGTCCACGGATTCCGACGCCCATCGCATGGGGTGTCGCGGCACTCGGTTCGATTGCTAAGCCATTCATGGCTCGCCCACCGCTCGTCACTCTCGACAAGATTCCTGAGATCGTCGCCGCCGGATGGACGTGCTCCGTGGAACAGGCGCGACGGGACCTCGGTTTCGAGACTCAAATTCAGTTCGCAGCGGGCGCGCAAGCCACCGCAGATTGGTATCGATCGAAGGCATGGCTGTGACGAATAGGTCCATCCTGGCTATCGTAGTGACCTTGCACGACGACCCGCGTGCCGTCACCGCGATTGGCGCCCTCCGTGCTCAAGTTGGCGCGTTCTGTCGGTTGCTGGTCATCGACAATGAAGCCGGTCCGAATCCGGTTGACCTGGGTCAGGCAGGAGGCGCCGTTTTGACAATTGAACGCCAGCGCCATCTCGAGAACGTTGGCCTGTCGGGCGCTCTCGAGAGTGCCATCCGGGTGTCAGGCGCGGACTTTCTGCTCAACATCAATCCTGATTGCATCCTCGACCCGTGGGCGCTGGCCTCGGCGGTTGAAGTCCTCGAATCGTCGCCCGCAGTGGGTGCGGTCGCATTTCATCTACGTAGGCCTGACGGGACTCTAGATTCTGCAGGCATCTCCCTGTCACGCTGGACGTTGCGGGCTTTTGACCGGGGCGCGGGACGCAGCGAAACCGAATTTCAGGCCGACGACGATGTCGATGCACCTTGTTTGGCCGCCTCCCTCCTTCGGATCTCGGCCGTCAGGGCCGCCGCCGACGGTGCTTATGAGGTCTTTGACACGAGGTTCATGGCCTACCAAGAGGATGTGGACCTAGGGTGGCGGCTCCGCCGTGCCGGATTCCGGGTCCGCCATGTCGTGAAGGCATCTGGGATCCATGAGCGAGGATTTCGACCCGGCGACCGAACGGCAATCCCAGCGCACATTCGGCGATGGTCCCTAAGGAATCGATGGTGGACACTGATCAAGAACGCTTCTTGGTGGGGCCTCCTTCTCAGGTCGCCCATGATTATCTTGCAAGAAGGGGCCATCGTAGGCTATCTCTTAGTGAAGGAACCGGGGACGCTCGCGGCGTACGCGGACATCTTCCGCGGCCTGTCGTCAACGTTGCGGCGCCGTCGGATCCATCGAGCACCATGACTCAAGCGAACGATCGGCCCGACCTCTCGGTGCTCGTTGCGTCATTCAACACGAAGGATCTGCTTCTCGCGTGTTTGAAGTCACTTGAGGCCGCCAATGACGGGCTGCGACTTGAGATCTTCGTGGTGGACAATGCGTCGTCGGACGGAACGCCGGCCGCAGTCGCGGCGAACTACCCAGAGGTGAAGTTGATCGCGAACGCCACGAACGAGGGGTTCGCCCGCGCAAACAATCGCGCGCTCAAGGACTCGCTCGGCCGCTACGTCCTTTTACTCAATCCCGACACGCTGATTCCGCCGGACACCATCGGACCGATGACGAGGTTTCTCGATGACCATCCGCGGGTCGGTATGGCGGGATGTCGCGTTGATCGTCCGGATGGAAGACTGGACGAGGCCTGCAAGCGAAACTTCCCTACGCCGACGAACGCTTTTGCGCGCTTTACGGGCCTCGATCGACTTTTTCCGAAATCGTTCGGGGGATACAGCCGCATGGCAGACGATCCTGCCGGCCGGTTCGAAGTCGATTCGGTCGTCGGCGCCTTTATGTTGGTGCGCCGCGAGGCGGTCGAGGAGGTTGGAGGTCTTGACGAAGATTACTTCATGTTTGGTGAAGACCTCGACTGGGCCTATCGCATGAAGGAGCGGGATTGGGCCGTGTGGTACGTGGGCGATCACCGAGTCATTCATCACAAGGGAGCTTCGGTGCGCAAGGATCCGCATCGGATGAATTGGCATTTTCATCGATCTATGATCCTCTTCCATAAGAAGCATCTGGTTGACCAGTACCCCTTCTTCGTGAACTGGCTGGTGTACGCAGGCATTTCGCTTCGATATGCGCTGAGGTCGGCCGCGCTTGCAGTCGGTCCCAAGTCCGCAGAGGCGGCGCTTAAGCCCTCCGATATTGCGCGGCTGCGAACACGTCATGGAATTCGAATTGAGGGTGAACGCGAAAATGGCGCCGGAGTCTGAGGGTGCTTGACGAGTCGGCACGCCGCTTCCACGATGTGGCGCGGAGGATTGAGATTCTATGTTGAGGATGGCGGGACACACCGACACGGGGCAGAAGCGAGACGGCAACGAGGATCGTTTCGGTGTTTTGCCAGAAGAAGGCGTCGCTCTTCTGGCCGATGGCATGGGAGGCCGACTTCATGGCGAGGTGGCATCAAGCATGGCCGTCGATCTTCTAACCGAGGGTTTCAAGACAGCATGGCCGGCGTCGATGATTCGCCTCCCAACAGACGACCGCAATTTTGCCGTAATGAATCTTGTCGATGCTTGGGTCAGAGACGTGAATCGCGCCGTGTTCTCGAAAGCGGCTGAAAACGAACGATACAACGGGATGGGCACGACTCTCCTTATCCTGGTTGAAGTGGGCACGTCTCTCATCCGGTGCCATGTCGGTGATAGTCGTATCTACCGATATCGAATGGGCTCGCTGACTCAAATCACACGTGATCACTCATGGGTCCAGGCCCAACTGGATTCGGGCGCGATGACATCCGTCGAGGCTGCGAAGTCCGCTCGCCAAAATGTGATTACGCGTGCCATCGGATCCGCTCTAGACGTAAAGCCGGAGTTGGCAATCGAGTCGCCGCAGGAAGGCGATACATACCTTCTCTGTTCCGACGGCCTGACGGACATGGTCTCCGATTCGGAAATCGGCAGACTCCTCTCCGAGGGCGGAACTCCAGATGCAAGGGCGCGAAGACTGGTCGACGCGGCGAATGCCGGCGGTGGCAAAGACAACATCACAGTAGTTGTCGCCGACTGGCACGCATGAGCTTGCGTGCTTTTGTCGAGGTGCAGGACGTCACCAAGGTGTTTGAAGATCCGAAGCGAGGATCCGTCGAGGCCTTGCGTGGTGTGTCCTTCAGCTGCTTCTCCGGGCGAATCTTCGGACTTCTGGGTCCTAACGGTGCCGGCAAGACCACTTTGCTTCGAATTCTGGCGACGACTCTTTCACCGACCACGGGATCGGTTTCGATAGATGGGGTCGTTGTTTCCACGGATCCGGCCCGCGCGCGAAGGAGCATGGGGTTCTTGTCTGGTGTCGCAGGTCTCTACGAGAGGTCTACCGCCCGCGAACTGGTGTCCTTCTTCGGTGAGTTGCACGGAATGGATCGTTCCGCGATCACAGCACGCGTTGATGAACTTTCGCGACTCCTCGGAATGGAGTCGTTTCTTGATATGCCATGTGGCAAGTTGTCAGACGGCCAAAGGCAGAAGGTGCGGCTAGCGCGCGTGTTGGTTCACGACCCTCCTGTCCTGGTGCTTGATGAGGCAACGGCCACGCTCGACATTCTCGTTGCAGATGAGGTCATGCGCTTCATCGAGGCTGAGAGAGCGCGCGGCAAGTGCATCATTTTCTCGACGCATGTGATGGGTGAAGTTGAGCGCCTCTGTGACGACGTCGCAGTGATCCATAAAGGTCGTGTCCTGTTTCTTGGGACGAAGGACGAGCTGGCTCAGGGTGGCCGTGTGGCAGACGCGTTCATGCAACTTGTTCGAGGAGCATCTGATGCTTCTTCTCCGGGGGCGGCGTCATGAGGTGGTCTACGGTTGTTGCAATCGTCCGCCGTGAATTACGCGATATTCTTCGCGATCGTCGGACGCTGATCACCTCGTTCGTCATGCCGGTGCTGATCTACCCGCTGCTCACCATTGGGATGGGCGCCCTCACTAAGTCAGAGAGGGATAAAGTCGATGCAGCCGAGATTCCACTGATGATCCGGGAAGGTGGCAACCCTGTTGCAAGCCGCCCCGCGGTGCCGGAGGCTTCGACGCCGAGTTTTCTTGCGTGTCTACTTCTGGATTCCCGCGTGAGGATCGAGAGACCGGAGTTTCCCGACAAAGCACTCGAGGACGGGAAGATCCTCGGAGTTATCAACATCCCGGGCGACATTTCTGCGAGAGTCGAACGACGCGAACAGACTATTATCGACGTGCGGCTTTATTCTGCGCACCCGTTATCGGAAGAAGTCCGCGGAGTCGTGAACAAAGCACTTGCTCGCTATTCGTCGGGGCTTGTGCCCTTGTCCGCTGATGTCGAGGACCTGTCGCCTCCTAGCCACCGGGGCGCGGCAATCCTCGGGGGCATGTTGGGCTTCATTCTGATCTCGCTTGCGGTTTCGGCAGCGCTCATGCCGGCGGTGGATCTTGTTGCGGGTGAGAAGGAGCGTGGAACGCTCGAGGCGCTTTTGATCTCTCCGGCAAGTCGCGTTGAGATTGTGATCGGTAAGTTCCTTACAGTCCTCATCATTGGCACAGCATCCACCGCTGTCTCGCTCGGTTCTCTTGCCGTGTCAATGAACAGCATGCTTTCTTCCATGAAGGCAGCAGGGAAAATTGAGATTTCGGTTGGCCCCGGCGCGTTTGCGACGATTTTTCTTGCCTTGGTCTTGGTGACGGCGCTCTTCGCTTCCCTCGGACTTGCCGTGTCTGCGTTTGCCCGTTCCTTCAAGGAGGCGCAGTCATGGATGGCGCCGCTGATGTTTCTCGTGATCCCTTTGGGCATGATGGCGACCCCGCCGACCACGATGCTCTCTAGTTTCGCTTGGGTGCCGATCACAAATGTGGCGCTGTTGGTCAAGGACATGATGCGTGACCAGGCCGCTGCCGGGGACGTGTTGATCGTAATCGGGATCATGAGCGCGTTGGTCTTCGTCGCACTGTCCTTCACCGTGTCGTTGTTTCAGCGCGAGGACGTGATCTTTCGCGAAGGAGGTGTGCCTCTGTTTCGTCGCGATCCGCGTCGTTTCGCGCCTCCAACTCCAGCGGCGATCATCGCTGTGCTCGCGTGCGTTGTAAGCACCTTCTCTCTCGCGTCGGTGCTTCAAGGAGCCCATTCTGCGACGCAACTTCTTGTGCAACAGTCTACGTTCTTCATTGCCGCTCTGGTGGCATGGATTGCGACGGTTGGACCTCTTCGTGGTCTCGTGGGCCGCATCCCGACAAGGGCACAGGCGTTGGGCGGGGTTCTCGCTGGACTCGGGAGCTTCCTTGCCGTCGTGCAATTGCATGCTTTGCGGTCGCTCATTTTCCCGGGCCCTGCAACATACGAGGCGGATCTCCAGAAGGCCGTTGGGCCCATTCTCGAACTAGGGGCTCCGGTTGCCGTGTTGCTTATCGCGGTGATGCCGTCCCTGTGCGAGGAGTTTCTATTCCGAGGTTTGGTTCAAAGCGCATTCGGCGCCGGCAATCGCGCAGTATCGGGAGTGCTGGTCTCCGCAGGGATGTTCGCGCTGATCCACTTCGTCCCGGCCCAAATGCTGACCGCCGCTCTACTTGGGATCATTCTCGGCGTTTTGCGGCTCCGCACGGGGGGCGTGATGGCAGGAATGCTCACTCATGCTGTGAACAACGGTATGGTTGCCGCCGTTGCCTTAGGCGGGTCTTTTCTACTTCCATTTGCCGGGGAAGGCGCAATTCCCGGGCTCTCCGCAACCGCTACCCGCGTCGTATGTTTGGCAGGATCGGCGGCGCTATTCATTGCTGCTGAGCGTCTGACCCGCGCGCGGGTTGCTCCGAGCGCCTCTGACGGCTAAGACTCTTCCGTGCCAGGATCGCCCTCCATGCAGAAGTCCACGCTACGTCCTCGTCTCGAGCCGGGGCTCCAGCTCCGGATTCACGAATTGATGGTCAAGACCCGCTGCCTCGAGGAGCGGATGATCAAGATGAACCGTGACGGCGAGGGCTACTTCTGGATTGGCGCGCCGGGTGAGGAAGCCTTCGGCATTCCGCTTGGGCTTCAGGTCAAGAAGGGCCAAGGGCCTGACTTCGACTACCTTCACCTGCACTATCGATCGTCACCGCTCATCATGGCGATGGGTGGCACCATGTTGGATTCGATTCGACAAATGGGAATGAGAGCCACCGACCGCTATTCGGCAGGCCGAAACTTCACCAATCACTACGCCATCCCCGAGTGGAATGTGGTTCCGATGGCACCGACGATCGAGACGCAGTACCTGATTGCTCCAGGCACCGCATGGGTCCAAAAGCGACATGGTGGTGACGGCATCACTATCGTCAACGGCGGAGACGCAGGGTCGGCCGAGGGTGATTTTGCTTCATGCCTAATCTGGTCGACGCGACCAGGCAAGGAACTGCCGGTTTTGATCATCGTGGTCAACAACAAGTTTGGCATCTCCACCCCCTACGATACGCAGCATGGCGAACGCAATATTGCCGACCGTGGCATCGCTCATGGAATGCCTACGAAAGTCATTAACGGCAACGACGTGTTTGAGTCGTGGGCCGCAATTGAAGAGGCGATGCGTTACGTGCGTACTGAGCGGAGGCCATTCCTCCTCGAAGCCCATGTTTCTCGCCTCAATGGCCACTCTTCGTCGTCTGGCGCGAATCGCATAGACGAGCCGGACTGCATTGCGACATTTGAGAAGCAGTTGGTCGACGAGGGCATTTGTTCGCCCGGCGAGATCCGAGTGACGTGGGAGCGTTTCCGGGATGAAGCGAATGCGTGCGTGAAGCAACAACGCACCGAACCATTCCCGCAGGCGTCGGACATCTGGAACAATGCCTTCCACAATGATTCCGACAACGCCATTGCCAAGGCCGGGGGAGACTGACCATGGCAAACATGGCTCAAGCGATTCGCATGGCACTCGCGTACGGCGAGCAGCATCTTGGCGTCACGGATGTCTTCGGTGAGGACGTCGGCCCTCCACTTGGCGGCGTTTTCACGGCGACTCAGGGTCTCAAGACCGCCTGGAACACCCCACTTGATGAGCGTGGCATCATCGGGTTGGCCTATGGTATCGCGCTCGCTGGCGGCAAGCCGGTTGCAGAGATCCAATTCTGCGATTACATCTTCAATACCATCGACCTCCTGAAACTTGTCGGCAATGCCCATTGGGGGTCGGCCGGTACCTTCCACCTGCCGCTCGTGGTGATGACTCCAGTCGGCGCAGGGATCCACGGCTCGATCTATCATTCGCATTCCTTCGAGTCGATGATGACTCACATTCCTGGCTGGAAGGTGGTCATGCCTTCTACGCCGATTGATGCGTATGGCCTGATGATCTCTGCCCTCAAGGACACCAACCCGGTGATGTTCATGAAGCCGAAGGCGTTGCTTCGCACCAAGGGTGAGGAGCGAATCCCAGGCGAGCCTGAGGACGAAAAGACGCTAAAGGAAATGATCGACGCGCCGCTCGGCGATCGATCGAACTGGAAGCCGCGTTGGCCGAATCTCACCGACTTCAGCGTCCCGATCGGCAAAGCCAAGACCGTTCTTGAAGGTTCTCACGTTACCTGTGTGACCTATGGTCGGCACGTTCATTGGGCTAAGGCCGCGGCCGACAAACTGGCGGCCGAGGGCATTTCCGTCGAGTTGATCGACCTGCGTACGCTTTATCCATATGACTTCGAGGCGATCAAAGCTTCGATAAGGAAGACTCGCCGCGTCGTGTTTCTCAATGAGGACACTGCGGTATCTAACTTCGGCGAACACCTGCTACGTCGCACCACCGAAGAACTCTTCTATGAGCTAGACGCGCCACCGCGTCTCCTCTGCGGGAAGAATGTCCCCGGCGTGGGTTTGGCACCAGTTCTCGAAGACGCATCTGTTCCGCAGATCGCCGACATCGAACGAATGCTCCGCGAGACCGCTTCCGTTCCGGCATAGGTCGAAAGGGGGCCTCATGGCCGCCGACGATTCAGGCTCGTTCACCTACGCAACAGCACGCCAATTCTTGCACGAGTTCGGCAATGTTCGCGTCGATCTTGTCCGAATCGATCGGCTGATCATCTACGAGCGATTGCGCCACGAACTCGCATCTTGAACCCGCAAGGGCGCGGGGCATTTGCCCATGATCGCAGGCACGGCGGAACGGCAAACCGCGGGAAGGTAAATGAACTAGACCTCGGGCCAGAGTTCCGCATCGTCAGCGCATGCATCGAGGAGCTCAGCGCGGGAACGAAGGATGGGTGAGAGCATCGGCCAATCATCAGGAGTCCCAATGGAGTACTCCGCGTGCATCTCGCCTCGCGCCATGGACTCAGAGACTTCGAGCCATCGTCTTGCAAGTTCTCGCAGTGCGTCGCGCGCACTGGCTGCAGCAGAGGTTCTGACGAAGTCCGTCGGCAGATCCCCGCAGATCACCCACGCGCCCGGCCAACCCGGCTTGATCGCGTCTTCGACTGACCAAATGGAAATATAGGGCGCAACAAACCACGATGGTTCTTCGCTCACCCGACCGAAGGGCAGGGCCTCAGTCTGAATGTAGTGCGCGACTTCTACTCTGCGTTCGGCGCACCAGCTTCGATCGTCAAATTCGGGTAGATCGGTCATGTCTCGTCCCTTGGTTGTCGGGGCATGCGGTGCGCGGGGATGGGCACACCGATTTCGTCAGAGAATTGCTTGAGAAACGCGACGAGCCAATCGGCACGATGCTCCGCCTCACGGCGACCCGTTTCCGTTGTGAAGGTCGCGGGAAGCTTAAGGAGTTTGACGAAGACGTGGTCGACCGAGTGGTGTCGGTCGTCCAATTCGCGGTCTGCGGCAAATGGATCCTGAGGATCAAACATCGTGCCGCCCATGGAAACGCCAGTCGCGATGCAACGCATCAGCCCAACTGCGCCGAGCGCCTCAAGCCGGTCGGCGTCTTGCAGTAGACAACCGAGTGGCGTCGACGGCTGCTTGCCTCTAGACCACGAATGGTCACGCACGGCTTCGGCGACGGCTTCGGCGTCCGCCTCCGCAAAACCCGATTCGAGCAGCAAGGTTGACGCCCGTGCGGCGGAGAGTTCCGACGCTTGTGCGCGCAGCGGAGAATTCTTCGGAACATGGACAATGTCGTGTACGAGGCCCGCCGCTACCACGAGCACAGGATCGAGGTCGCTTGAAGCGAGTCGGCGCGCCCCGGCCGCGACGCGACGAAAATGCCAAACGTCGTGGGCGGCATCGTGCGACGCTTCACGCTCAACAGCGGTCCATAGTCGTCGGAGACGAGAATCCGAGTTTGCAAAGGCCTCGAGTCCTGCCAGTCCGGTCACCGAGCGGCCTCGTAGACAATTCGTCCTGCGACGATCGTGGTGAGGACCCTCGCCTTCGCGAGTGAGGATGGTTCGGCCGTGAGTGGATTTGCAGAGAGGATCACAAGGTCGGCGTCCATCCCTGGGCTGAGGGTGCCTCGGCGGTTCTCGGCGAATGAGGCGTAGGCTCCCCATGCGGTAGCCCCTAGGAGGGCCTCCTTGCGGTTCAGTCGTTCCTCGGCGCGGAATGGGCCACCTAGAACACCATCCGGGTCACAACGGGTGATTGCCGCGACGAGGTTTCGAATCGGCGAGATCGGTTCGACCGGAACATCCGTGCCGAAGCAAATACGCGCACCGGCATCGAGAAGAGAGCGCGCAGGATAGCCCATGGATGCGTAGCGAGCGGCACCGATCCGCTTCGGGGCCCACGGGCCATCAGACGTTGCATGGCATGGCTGAATTGACGCAATGACTCCGAGCTGCGCAAATCGGGGTAGGTCCGTGGGATCAACGATTTGTGCATGCTCGATTCGGAATCGATGGTCCTTCACGGGGTTTTCGCGCAACGCGGCTTCCATGGCATCTAAGACCACTCGGTTCGCACGATCTCCAATCGAATGCACGCAAAGCTGCCAGCCATTGGCTAGCGCCCTTCGGGCAGCGTCGACAAGAAAGGGAGGCGGCGTGATCAGGAGTCCGGTCGAACTCGGCCGATCGCTGTATGGCTCGGTCAGCGCTGCGCCGCGGGACCCCAGTGCTCCATCGGCCGAGATCTTGAGTCCGCGTACGGAAAGTCGCCCGTTCGCGAGATCGTGAATGGGCGGGCGCGCAGTTGCTGCGGCTAGATCGGCGGGAGTGGACGCATAGAGCAGCGCATGCACTCTCACTTGAAAGCGACCTTCGTCGATCATCGTTGCAAGCCGCATCAATTCACCCGGGGTTGTTCCGGCATCAATGAAGGAAGTGACGCCTTCGGCGAGGCACGACTTCTCAGCGGCGACATAGTCGCCGATGATGAGTTGCGGAGACGGGTCGGACTCGGCCAGCGCCGAGACGGGCTCCATGGCGCGATCGATCAGGATCCCGGTGGGCTCGCCGCTCGGGTCTTTCATCACTTCGCCGCCTGTCGGGTTGGGGCTCGCTCTTGAGATGTTGGCGAGCTCTAGAGCGCGGCGGTTAGCGAGTAGTGCGTGGCCGTCTGTCCGCGAGAGTGCGATGGGATTCTCTGTGAATTCCTCTAGGCATTTAAGGGTTGGCCATTCCTTTTGGGTGAAGCGCTCGTGGTTCCACCCTCGGCCGAGGATCCAAGCTCCCTTAGGAAGGTCCTTGGCCGCCTTCGATACCGCGATGCGAATGTCCTCGGCTGACGTCGCATCCGCCAAGTTAATCGTGCGAGCCAGTTTTCCGAGCGAGCGGAGGTGCCCGTGCGACTCGATGAAGCCGGGGATCACCACAGAGTCACCCGCGAGTCGAATGACTCTTGTTCGTGGCGTAATTCTGCTACCTGCACTCTCAGCGGACGTCAGCCTCTCGATATGGCCTCCGCGAACCACGATCGCGCCCGCTTCGGGAAGCGTCGGATCGAGCGTGATGACGCGCCCGATGATGACGAGATCCGCCCCTTCGTCTGCGACCTGTGCAGCCGAAGCTGCCACTAGAAGAAAGAAGGCGAATGCAAAGCGAATGGATGTCATAGGGGAAGGTCCTCGGTTGAATGCTAACTTTGCGAGCCCTTCCTCGACGTTCGTTGGGCTCTTATGACCTCCACCGCGATATCCATCCGAAACCTGACTGTTCGACACGGACCGACGGTGGCGGTATCAAACCTAAACCTTGAGGTACGGGTGGGTGAAGTGTTTGGCTTCCTCGGACCGAATGGTGCGGGGAAGTCCACCACGATCCGCACCTTGCTGGGCTTGATCCGGCCCGACGCGGGGGAGGCGCTAGTACTTGGACAGGACCTCGCGAAGGCCCCTGCCATCGCCCGTCGACGGGTGGGGTTCCTGCCGGGCGACCTTGCCCTTTTTCCTCATGCGACGGGCGGCGAGACTCTCAGCCTCTTTGCTGATCTTCATGGAGTCGCGACACCCGATCGGGGTACCGTTCTCGAAACCCTCCGATTTCCGGACGAAGCACTTAGGCGGTCCGTCAAGGGCTACTCAACCGGGATGAGGCAGGCTCTCGGAATCGCCCTCGCCTTTCAGCATCGTCCGGAACTGCTTGTCCTTGACGAACCGACTACTGGGCTTGATCCTCTGGCTCGTGACGCGTTTCTTGCGCTGGTTCGTATGGCCCGCGCCCGAGGAGCAACGGTATTTCTGTCGAGTCATGTTCTAGACGAGGTGGATCGCGTTGCAGACCGCATCGCCATCATCGCGAAGGGATCGCTGCGAATGATCGAGACCGTGGCCGGAATTCGGGCCACGCTTCCGCGGCGAGTGACTGCAATCCGGAAGGATGGAACGGAATGGGTATTCGAGTCTGCGGGGCCGATCGATGTTCTTCTTGATCGGCTGAAATCGCTCGAGTTGGCCGATGTTGAAATTGGCCCAGTGCCTCTCGATGTCATTTTCCAACAGGCAGTGCATAAGGAGGGAGAGTGAACCCGAGTCTCTTCTTCTTCGTTCTCAAGCGCCATCGCATCGCCACGGTCCTGCTGTTCATCGTGCCAGTGATCGTCGGCGTCTTTACCGGGGTCTTCTTCCCTGAGAATCAGAAGGACCGCGAGCTTCTCGGACAGGTTGCCAAGATGTTTCGCAAGGCACTCGACGAAGAGATGATTCTTGACGTTGTGACACCCGCCGGGTTCTTCAACGTGGCATTTCAGCATCCGCTGACGATTCTTGCGTTGATTTTCGCAGGCGCGATTCCGCTACTCTCCTTGCCGGCTGGCGATCGCGGACGCGGCACTCTCGATTTGCTTCTAGCGACTCCGTTGACCCGAGGACGCCTCCTCATGTCGTCAACGTTGGCTGGCGCCGTGGCGACCCTCTTCGTTGGGTTCGCGCCGCTGGTTGGGGTCAGTATGGGGGCTCGTCTCGCGGGTGTCTCCGATCAAGTTCCGCTTGACTATTTTTTCAAGACGTCGATCAACCTCGTCGCACTCGGCTGGTGGTTCACCGCGACCGCGGCAATCGTCTCGGTTCTAGCTCCAGACGGACCGTCCGCGATGCGACGATTTGGGATATGCACATTTCTCGCGTTCTCGATACAGGTTGCAGGTCAGCTCTGGAAGGGAAGGACTTGGATCAGGTCTTTCGGCCCATTTGGTTGGTATCGCCCATCCCTCGTAACTGCGGGAAAAGGGAGCCCGCTGGCCGACGCTGGCGTTTTAGTCGCCGTGGCCGTGATCTTCCTCGTCATTGCCTATGTCGCCGGGTCACGTCGCCGCCGCGCATGATTCGTTCGGTATGATAGACCCATGTGTAGATCTGTCCTGACTTTAATCGTCTTGTCTTGGCTTGCAATTGCACAGTTGTCGTCGCCATCTAGGCTCGAATCGGCTCTCGTTCGATCCGGAGTAAACCGCGCAGAACTTGATCGCGCATTAGGTTCCTTTGTCGGCGAGAGGCGTGAGTCGCTGTCGTGGCTTCTAGAGCGAATGCCGGACGTCGACCTTAGGTCCCTCGACGCGAATTACCTGATTGAAAATGTGAATGAGGCGCACGACGGATTCGAGGCAGCGCCTTGGCGGTCTGCGGTTTCCGTTGAGTTGTTTCGTGATGCGATCTTGCCCTATGCAAGCGTCTCAGAGAAACGCGAGCGATGGCGGAAGGACTTTCGTAAGCGATTCAGCTCGGTTGTTTTGAACGCTAAGACGGCGGGAGAAGCAGCGGTCTTGCTCAATCAGCGGGTGTTCAGTGAGTTGAAGGTCAAATACTCGACGCAACGGGCGCGCGCGGATCAGGGCCCCCTCGAATCGATGGCATCGGGTTTGGCCTCGTGCACGGGGCTCACGGTGATTCTGGTCGATGCCTGCCGGGCAGTTGGGGTTCCGGCGCGTTTTGCTGGGACGGCACTATGGTCGGACGGCAGTGGGAATCACTCATGGACAGAGGTCTGGGACGGCAGTTGGAAGTACACGGGTGCGGCCGAGCCAACCGGAGATCGCCTCAACGAGGGATGGTTCGCGGACCGCGCCGCGAAGGCGATCACTGGTGACGCCAAACGCGGCATATACGCGGTGACATGGGGAGATTCGCCACTGAGCTTCCCGATGGTTTGGGCGCCTGGAGATCATTCGGTGCGCGGGATCGATGTCTCGGAGCGCTACAAGACGCCGGATCTGATTCCCGCCGGGATGGCACGCGTTCGTTTTCGGATACGGAGTGGCGCTCCGCGCGTTGCCCTGAAGTTCGACGTCGTTGATGGCGAGGGGAGGGTCCTCAAGTCCTCCGAGTCGCGCGATGATCGTTTTGACGCCAACGATCACGCGACGCTTGTGTTAACTGTCGGAGCTTCGCTTCGCGTCCGCGTACTCGACAGGAAAGACGTCGGTCTCATTCCGTTCGTTGTGAAGATCGACGAACAGCTTGTTGACTTGAATCTTGCGCCGAGCGATGCGTCCGCGGCTCGAGCGCCGCAGACGCCACTGACAACGCTGCCGACGACGCGTGGTCAAGCCGAGAATCCGGTTGAGGCGTTAAGTGCGTTCATTCGAGAGGGAGGCACGCTGCAGGCGGCGGCTACGCGGCCTTTCGCCAGACTCTCGCTTTCGAAGGAGGAGTGCGCGAGCGCGAAGACACTCTTGGTTGCAGCTCACCACGGGTCGATTCGACGAGATCGCAAACGAGAAGCCACAGATCGGGTTCTTGAATTCGATGGAAAGAAGATGCCGTACTGGTATGCCGCGTACGGCGAGCGACCGGCCCGAGGTCGGAGCCTTTGGATTTCGATGCACGGGGGCGGAGGCGCGCCCGCGAAGGTCAATGATCAACAGTGGGAGAACCAGAAGCGTCTCTACAGGCCGAGTGAAGGGATCTACGTTGCACCGCGGGCACCCACGGACACGTGGGACCTCTGGCACCAGCCCCACATAGACCGACTGTTTGACAGACTCATCGAGAACATGGTGGCGTTCGAGGGGGTTGATCCGGACCGCGTGTACTTGATGGGATACAGCGCCGGTGGCGACGGTGCGTTCCAATTGGCTCCTCGGATCGCCGATCGGTGGGCGGCTGCCGCGATGATGGCGGGGCATCCTGGGGACGCGTCTCCTTTGGGTCTTCGGAATCTTCCGTTCACCATTCACGTTGGCGGGCGTGATGCCGCGTACGATCGCAACAAGCACGCGTCTGAATGGAAGGTCCTATTGGACGGCCTCTCAGAGAGGGATCCGAATGCTTACCCCCACTGGGTCCTAGTTCACGAGACTAAGGGGCATTGGATGGACCGAGAGGATGCGGCCGCCGTCCCATGGATGGCCAAATACACGCGGAATCTACGGCCCGATCGAATTGTGTGGAAACAGGACGATGTGCTGGCCGGATCAAGCTACTGGCTCGCAGCGAGCACACCCAAGCCAAGATCGGAAGTCGTCGCCTTGCGTCAGGGGCAGGTCGTCCGGGTGTCTGATAACAAGGGCTTTGAGGGCTCGCTTCTCATTCGGCTTGACGACACGATGGTCGATTTCGAAAAAGACGTCGTCGTCACCTTGGGCGACAGGGAGGCATTTCGGGGAAGGCTCGTTCGAACTCTCGCGACAATGATCTCAACGCTTCTCACACGCGGGGACACAGAAGGTGTGTTCCCGGCGGAGATTGCGGTTGGTCTCTGAATTTGCGCCGAATAGTCCTGCTCTCGACAGGGGATGCCCACCGTGGGACTATTCCACCATTCCAAGTGTCGGGGCATGGCGTGCCATGTCCCGTGTTGTTGCGCGAGCCTGAGACCCAATCCGATGCCACGACTCCGAACGGTCCTCTACGGACCTTTGTTCGCGTGCGTTGTAGCCCTCACCGCCTCAGCCCAGTCTGACGTTTTGGTGATCAAGGGCGGAACAATTCACGCGAAGCCGCAGTCCCCGCCTATCGTCGCCGACGTCCTTGTAGACAAGGGTGTCATCAAGACGATTGGCGTCGATCTCTCGGTGCCGGAAGGCGCCACCGTTCTCGACGCCACGGGGAAGCACGTCTTCCCTTCGATGATTGATGCATTCAACTCTGGAATGATCGAGTCATCGTCGGCGCGCCCGGGTGGTGTCGGGCCTAGCGATCGAGTGCTTGACGTGTATGACGCGTTCGGCTCTGACGCCAGGTTGGCGTTGCTCCGCCAAGGAGTCGGTGTGGTCGGCATGGGATTTGTTTCCGTTCGCGGCCCTGCAGCTCCGATCGTTTCAGTAGCAGCGTCCGCCACTAAGCCATCAGTCATCCTCGACGATGCGGTCGTCGCAATCATCGCCGGCGCTGCCCAACAGGGGCAAGGCATGGGCCGAGCATCGGCTGGTGGCAGAGCCGGCTTGGGCAAGCAGATAGAGGAAGCCCTCGACGGCGCGAAGAAATATCGTGAGTCGCAGGAGAAGTACGAAAAAGATCTCGAAGAGTGGAAAAAGAAGGTTGAGGAATGGGAGAAAAAGAAGGGCTCTTCTGAATCCAAGCCACAACCCGCGGCTCCTGATACCGGGGCTTCTCCTCGTCGCCCAGCCTCGCCTCCCGAGGGATTCCGAGATTGGCCGCGCGAGAAACAGCAGGAATGGATCCGGGAGAACATGCGCGGCGCAGGTGGTGGCGCGAGGCGCGGAGGCGGAGCCGAATCGGGTCCCACAAGTTCGGCAGTTACCGGTGGAGAAAAGCGACCGGACCCGCCGGAAAAGCCCAAGCGAGACCCGTCCAAAGAAGCATTGATTCGAGTCAACAAAGGCGACGCCCCGCTTTGGGTCGAGGCGCATTGGGTTTCGGAGATCGAATCCGTTCTGGACACGGTTAAGTCGCGGAAAATTCGTGTCGTGATCGTAGGCGCCACCGAGGCACCGCGGATTCTCGACCGGATCAAGGCGGAGAAGGCAATGGTGGCCTTGTCTGATCCGACGGCAGGCGACCCAGACGATCTAGACATGCTCTTGCATCGAGAGAACCTAGCGTCGGTGTTGTCGGCTGCGGGCGTGCCCATCGTCGTGACGTCTCTAGGCGCGCGAGTCAATGGCATCGCTGGGCTTCCATTCATCGTTTCTCTTCACATGGGTCGCGGGCTTTCCGCCGAAGCTGCACTCGCGTCGGTCACGACGAATGCTGCTCGTGCGCTTGGGCTCGGTCGCAGGCTTGGCACCGTTGAGGTCGGCCGAGATGCTCAGTTGCTAGTGACTACTGGCGCGCTGCTCGATCCTGCGACCAAAATCACGTCGGTTGTGGCGGGCTCAAAGGCCTTCGATCCGGAGGGCAAGTGATGAAACTTCGACTTGGTGTCCTGGCATTCGGTCTCGTGGGCACACTCTGTGCCCAGGAGGATCTTCGGATCAAGTCTGCGCACGTCCACACGATGGGCAGCCAAGGCACACTTGCTGCGACAATTGTCGTCAGCAAGGGAAAGGTGGCCTCCGTCGGTAATGACGCTGCCACCCTCGATCTGGGCGATGCCCACATCTACCCAGGGTTCGTCGACGCGGCGACTGCAGCGGGCGCCCGTCGAGAGCGCGACGACTTGTCCAAGACGATCTTGCCTGAATTCAAAATGCGCGATGCCGTCGAACTTGGACATCGTGACTTTCAGTCTTTTGCTTCGCATGGCGTAACGACCGTTCACGTTCTTCCGGGCGACCGAAATGTCGTCGGCGGATTGGCGACTGCGATCAAGATCGGCGGGGCTGATGGCGCCTCATGGCTCAAGCCCGTGACGGGCCTTAAAGTCAGCCTCAGAGAGTCCGAGTACGCACCTCCTCGAGGTGGTGGCGGCGGAGATCCTTTTTCGCGCATGTTTGGCGGTGGTGGAGCAGCTGGCCGTGATCCAACCTCGTTGTTTGGGGGATTATCACTCCTTCGGTCTCCTCCTAAGGAATCAGCGGAGGCGATGGCTCCATGGAAAGACGGCAAGTCGCGTGTTTTCGTTGCAGCTGGGTCGAATCGTGAATACGACGCCGCAGCGCGCCTGCGCAGTGACGCTGGACTCAATCCAACCGTGATTGCTTCGGCGGGCGCCGGTGCGAGATCGAAAGAGCTGGCTGCCGGCGCGTCAGGATTGATCCTGAGCCCCATCCGCCCTGGGATGGATGGGTATGCCGCGAAGGAGATTGCCGACCTCTTCGCTTCGACAATGCCAATTGCGTTCTGTTCCGCGGCGCCGTTCACTCGACCCTCGTCGTTGCGCGTTTCGGCATCAACGGCTGTCATGTGCGGCGCAGACGTGTCGAAGGTCGAGCGGGCATTGACGATTGACGCCGCGAGACTCGTGGGCGTCGATGACCGCGTCGGATCACTTGAAGTTGGCAAGGACGGGGATCTCGTCGCCCTGTCCGGACCTGCCACTGACTCGAGATCACGTGTGCTTTTGGTTGTTTCAGACGGGCGTGTCATCTGGCGCGCAGAGAAGGATTCCAAACCATGAGCTTGCGATTTGGGAGTGTTCTTCTCCTCGCTTTGGCATCGCTTGTCAGCGCTCAGGACAAACCAAGCCTAGTGATCAAAGTCAAACGACTTCACGTGGGGGACGGCACCGTCGTAGAAGGCGCAGCTCTCGTCATTTCGGGCGGCAAGGTTTCGTCCGTCGTTGGGAAAGACGTTGCGCCTCCTGCAGCCCTCGAAGTGATTGATATCGCTGAGGCCGAACTGACCCCGGGCTTTGTCGAGGCCGAGAGCCGCGTCGGTATGCTGCGGGGCGATGCGGACAATGAGGAGGGACGTGAGACAACTCCTTGGGTCCGTGCGGTGGACGGAATCGATAAGGCAAACCCCGGCTTTGCGGCGCTTCTACGTACGGGCGTGACAACCGCGGTCGTGCTGCCTGGAGATCGGAACGTCATCGCGGGAGTTTCTTGCGCCATGAAGATGGTGCCGGGCGCCGCCGAAGTCCTGTCTGAAGAAGTCGCAATCCACGCAGTCATTGGCCGTGGACCGACAATTCGCAACGCAGCGTTTCGTGGTGGCGAAGCCACCATGTTCACGCGGCGTCCCACGACGCGCATGGGTGTGATTGCCGAGCTTCGACGTTCGTTTCAAGAAGCGATGGGCCGCAATCAACCGGGTTGGGAGCCTCTGTATCCGGACCGCGAAGGATTCGCGCTTGCCCGTATTGGACGCGGTGAAGTTCCTGTTGCGTTCGTGGCGCAAGACGCCGCTGAGATTCTCGCGGCCATCCGCCTCTGCAAAGAAGCCGGAATCCCGCGGTACCGCATCGGCGGGACGATCGAGGCAACGTTGGTTATGGACGACCTCAAGGCGGCACAGATCTCAATTTTGATCGGACCACTTTTCAATCCGGGTAGCGGCCCGGAAAAGGGTGGAGCGATTTCCGACCCGCGTCGCCTAGATAAGGCTGGCATCGCGTTCGCCATCTCGCGCGGAAACGATGACACCGGATCGACGCTACTTGACTTGGCCCGTGCGGCAGCCCGCGGCGGACTTGACCCAAACAAAGCTCTTATGTCGATCACATCGGCACCAGCAAAGGTCTGCGGTTTGGATGGCCGTGTAGGCACTCTCGCTGTCGGCAAGGATGCCGATTTCTGCGTGTGGTCCTCCGACCCCATGTCTCCAACATCTCGTCTTTTGGTCGCCGGCATCGGCGGCCGCATCGTGTGGCGCGAATCAACAGCGTCCGCGAAGAAGGAGTGAACTCCATGCGCATACTCCGTCCCATCATTGCTTGTGCATTCCTCGCAGGACTCATGCCTGCTCAGGATCTCCTCATTCGCAACGCACGCCTGATTCCGGTCTCCGGACCTGAAAACGCGAAGACTGATCTTCTGATTCGCGATGGTCGCGTGTCCGCGATTGGTGAAGGACTGAAGGCCGATCTCTCTACTTTGGTTATCGACGCCGCAGGTCGGGCAGTCATGCCGGCCTATGTGCTCGCAGCGACGAGCGAAGGGCTCGATCGACCCAATGAGAACATGGAGGTAACCCCCTTCGTGTCGGTTCTCGACTCGATCGACCCAACGCGTCCGTTCTTCGATGACTCCGTGCGCGATGGCGTCTACTCGATTCATATTCTCCCTGGCGATCGTACGGTCATTGGTGGATCGGGACGGGTGCTGCGTCCGACGGGCCGCGTCGTCGAAGACATGACCATTGTTCCGGACGGCTCGATCAAGATATCGATGGTGCCTCCACAGGGGAATCGCGCGTCCCAGATGGCCAAACTGCGATCAGCATTCGACGATGCGAAGCGTTATCTCGACAACAAGGAGGCTGCGGCGGATTCCCGCCCGAGCGGATCTTTGAAGCTCGATATGGATCGTTTGGCGATCGATCGCCGGAGGGAAACCATGGCCCGCCTGCTTAAGAAGCAGGTGACCGCGTTCACCTACTGCGGCGAACCGGGCGACGTCATTCGCGCGCTCGCCTTAGCGACCGAGTTCGGCTATGAGCAGCGCCTTGTTCTCGCGCCAGGAACATGGAAGGCAGCTGATCTGATTGCAGCCGACAAGCGGCCCGTCGTGTTGACGCCCGAGATGGACGTCGAAGAAATGGATCCGGAAACCGGCAAGATGGTGCGTCGTGAGCTGCCCGCCATTCTGCACAAGAAGGGCGTCGCGTTCGCGGCAACCGCACGGCCGACCAGTCTTGGTCAGCGCTACCTTTGGTATCAGGCCGGATCCCTTGTTCGAATGGGTATCCCTCGCGACGTCGCGCTTCGTTCCGTCACCCTGACCGCTGCCGAGGTGATCGGACTTGGCAAAACAAAGGGTTCAATTGAAATAGGAAAGGACGGCGACGTCCTAATTCTCAGCGACGACCCCTTGTCAGGCCGTGCATGGGTTGACTCCGGTGTGATTGAAGGCCGAGTGATCTACGAGCGTCGATCCGATCGCCGCCTCACCGAAGTTCTCGGCCTCGGGGATGGGAAGAACTGAGCATGCTTCGCCGACTACCCATTCTTATTGCCTCATTTTTGGTGATCGCGATGTCGATCGCGGCGCAAGGCCCCGCGACGATCGTCTTCATTGTGAAGCAGGCCTATGCGACGCCGAGCCAACCCGTCGAGCGGGTTGCCGTCGTGGTGAAGGCCGGAGTTCTTTCGGGGACCATCCCGCTCGCCGGCGCCAAGTCGTGGCGCGATGCGGTTCCTGGGCTTCCCTCCGATGTTGAAGTCGTCGAGTTGCCGGATGGCGTCATCCTTCCTGGGTTGATTCTCGCGCACTCTCGCACGTTGGCGCAAGTGACCGATCCTGAGGAGTCCTTGACCCCGGGCACCGTCGCTGCAGATGCGTTTGACCCGTTTGATTCCTTCAAGGGAGTCACTCGTGGGGGCGTGACAGCTGCTTACATTTCGCCAGGATTCGCCCGCATCGTTGCGGGGCAGGGTTCAGCCGTCCGACTGGCAGGAGCTGATCTTGGCGGGGAAGTGTTGGTTCGGTCGGTGTCACTTCGAGTGTCACTCTCCGAGAATATTCGCTCGGCGCCGAACGTCTTCAATCCACCGCTGATACCCGACCTCGGCGAACCACTTCCGGCTGCAGAGATGCAGCCAGGGAAAACTCGCGCAGGCGCTTTAGATGCGCTGCGCAGTCTTTTCCGGCGCGCCGGCTCCGAGGCCCGCGATCCGAAGTGGACGCCATCCATGGACGATGTCGATCTTCGTCCTTTCGCACGCGCGCTGAGTGGCGAGATCTCGGTTCGGGTGGCTTGCGACAGAGAAGCTGATGTCGCAGGAGCGATTGAACTCGCACGCGAGTTTAAGCTCCGACTCATCATCGAAGGTGGGAACGAAGCATGGATGCATGCAGCGGCACTTGCGTCGATCAATGCCAGCGTTGTTCTTCGCGCCGTGGCAACGCCACCCATCGGAAACTCGGCAATCGCACCGTTGTTTCATGAGTCCGGTGAAGGCCGCCGCACGGCCGCAGCACTACTGATCAAGGCTGGGGTGCCTGTTGCTGTCGTGCCGCCATTCGTGGGTGAGGAAGGCGAAGTTCTCTTCCACGCCACAAGATTGATGGGCGATGGATTTGGGCCATCAGATGTGTTGACTTCCGTCACCACTGCGCCAGCAAAAATGCTCGGACTTCCTGACGGAACAGGAACCCTGGTCAATGGTCGCTTAGCTGATTTGGCTGTGTATTCACGCAGCCCGTTCGCGTACCACGAACGCCCGATGATGGTTGTCTCCAACGGACGTGTCGTGCACCGCGCAGCCCGCAAGTCAGAAGTCGTTGCCGTGACGGTTGGCCGAATTCACACGTGTGACGGGGATCCGATCGACAACGGAACCATCGTGATTGAAGACGGAAAGATCCGCGCAGTCGGCAGGAACGTCGTCATTCCGGCCGGAGCCCGACGTATCGTGCGTCCGGATGCAGTGGTGGTTCCCGGGTTTGTAGATGCGGGCACACAGGTGGGATTGAGATCCTATGTGGGGCTCGGCGACGGTGCGATGACCCTCGGCCCTAAATTTGGAGCTACTGGCACAGAGCAGTGGCTCGTCGACTCGTTCGATCCAACGATGCCCGATCTCAATGCAGCCGCTCGTGCAGGGGTGACATCGGCGGGCCTGACTCCAGGCATGGGCAAACTCGTGGCGGGCCCGCTTTCGGTTGTAAAGACCGGCGGTGCGAACAACTCCATTCTTGCGCGACAAGCCGGCGTCATGATCGACCTCACGGCTAATCCCGGAGGGGCGGCCCTCAGCAAACAACTCGACGGGTTCGTCGAGTCTGCGAAGAAGTACCATGAGTCATGGACGCAACATGATGCTGCGCTTGCTGAATGGAAGCGGGGCGGAAAGTCATCTCTGAAGGCTCCGGAGTCTAGGTCGCTCGGTGCTATCACGGCTCCAAAGAGCAAAGACCCTGTTTCCGGGACCTGGACCGGAGAGCTGAGGCTCGGGCGAAGTCCTCGCCCGTTGCCTTTAACCATTACGCTTGCCCTCGAAGGAACCAAGGTCACCGGCGAATTGACCATGTCCATGGGCAATCGCCGAGGAGGCGGCCAGCCACCCAAGCCGATGCCATTTGAAGGCACCTTTGAAGGAGGCAAACTCAAGGTTTCGGCGACCCAGGGCGAAACGACGATCACCGTTGAGGCTACGGTGGGGCGCGACCTGATGGAGGGCACAGTGAAACTCGGTCCGCTCGGCGAGGCTGAGTTTTCGGCGAGCCGAAGTGGCTCCACCGAGGCGGGAGCCTCCTCCACCTCGTCGGCCGAGACTAAGCCTGCGAGCGCTGCATCTGCGGGCCCGGCAGAAGACGGTCGACCGAAGGCACCGGCTAAGACAGACTCCGGTGAAGCCTGGCGCCCGGTCATCGCAGGGAAAGCGGCGATCTTTGTTTACGTAACCGGCGAGGCTCAAGTCGACTCCGTGCTCGAGGTCCTTCGTGCCAAGCACGAGTTAAAAGTCGTCGTCATTGGGATTGGCGCCTTCAAGCAGGCGCTCAATCGTTATCGCGATGCAGGCGTCGCGTTCTGCTCCGGCGGAGAAATGCTCCAAGAAGATGGCGTGTCCATGAGTCCCGCCGACTTGGCCTTCCGCAGTAAGTTGCCTGTGTTGTTTAGATCTGGGACGGGTGACACACGTGAGCTTTACGGCATGGCGGAGATGGCTGTGCGCGAGGGCGTGGACCCCGAAGACGCACTGCGAATGATCACGAGACAGCCCGCGAGATTTCTCGGAGTGCTCGAGAGGGTTGGAAGTCTCGAACGCGGAAAGGATGCAGATGTTGTGCTCCTTTCGGGCGAACCATTTGCTCCAGGAACTCATGTCATCATGACTATTATCGATGGAAAGCTCGTTGAAGAAGGAGGTGCGCGATGAGGCACTTGCTCTCGCGGTTTGCTCTGGTGCTGGCGCTTTGCGGTGCCGCCTGGGCGCAACTGATTCAAGCGCCAAGCCCGATGCCGCGCGCTGACGACCCGGTCTTAGCCATTGTTCACGGCCGTGTTTGTCCGATCGAATCGCCTGAAATCGAAGATGGCGTCGTTGTGGTCCGTGGCAGAAAGATTGAGTCGGTTGGAAAATTCGGCGAGGTTCAGATTCCGTCGGGCGCTCGCATCATTGACGCCACGAATCGCGTGGTGGTGCCGGGCTTTCTGGAGATGCACAACCACACCGGTGTATCTCTCTCCGATTTGAACGACATGGTGTTTCAAGTCAACCCAGACTTGCGCGTAGTTGACTTTGTCCAATTCGACACCCCGGCGACCCGAAATGCGCTATCAGCCGGCGTCACAACCTTGCTGACGATCCCGGGATCCGGGACCAACATGGGCGGGTTTGGCGTCGTCATGAAGACTTGGGGAAGGACACGCGATGACATCGTGGTTCGATTCCCAGGCGCGCTCAAAATCGCGCAGGCCGGGAACCCCGAGCGTCAAGGCGGGGACCTCGGCGCTGGCCGCATGGGCATGAACTGGATCATTCGGAACACGCTCAAGGAGGCGCAGGTCTATCACCTCGCTTGGGAGGCGTATGAAAAAGGCGACACGAAAGTCGCACCGCAGAGGAACCTGCGTTTTGAGAACATGCGCCTGCTCTTCAAGAAGGAAATTCCGATCGCAGTTCACACGCAGTGGTTTCAGGTCGTCCAATCGACCATTCGAATTCTGAAAAAGGAGTTCGGGCTCGATCCCTTCGTCGATCACGGCGAGTGGGAGGGCTATCTCAACACGCCTGAACTCAAGGCGCTCGGGATGCCTGTGGCCGCTGGCCCTCGTGGATTTGACTACGACCGACGCCAAGCGAAGTTCATCGGCATTCCAGCTGCGTATTTCTGGCGTGGAATCGATCGGAATTCCATTGGGATCAATACGGACGCGCCGGTCATTCCCCAAGAGGAGCTCCCGCTTCAGGGGACAATGGCAATCCGCTACGGGCTGCCCGAGGACGTGGCGTTGCGGGCTTTGACCATCAATCCAGCAAGAATGATCAAGCTGGAGAAGCGTCTCGGTTCGCTCGAACCAGGTAAGGACGCCGATATCGCGATTTGGACGGGTTTCCCGTTGGATCCACGAAGTCGAACCCAAGTAGTGATCGTCGATGGGGAGGTGGGCTATGACGCTGATCGCGATGGCATCAGGTTCTAAGGTGGGGCGACTTGCAATAGTGGCTCTGTTTGTCGCATGCGTGGCGGGATCCGTTGCGGCACAGGAGCGCATGCTGGCGCTCCATGTGGGCCGTGCATGGACTGTCTCGGGGAAGCCCATCGACGATGCAGTGATCCTCCTTGAAAACGGGAAGATCACTCGCGTCGGATCGGCGGCCGAGGTAGAGATTCCCGAAACTGCCGACTTGCTTGAGAACCCGACATGGCATGTGACGCCCGGTTTCATTCATGCGTATGCCGCCGCGTTCGGTATGCCAACGGGCGACTTCAGCGGAGCGAGTAATTCGGCGGATCGCCAGATAGCGACCGATGTGAAGCCCATGTCTTGGGAAGTGATCACGGCTGCCGCCAAGGCCGGGTTTACCCGTTTGAATGTGGTTTCGATGGGTGGCGGGTTCGCGGGGCAGGGCGCATTCGTTCATCCTGCGCGCAAGCAGAATCGTGATCCGCGTGCTGACGATATCCTCGCGGGATCCGGTTCCTGCCTTGCAATGGGATTCGATCCCAAGACTTCATCAAAGAAGTTCTTCCGCGAGGCCCTTGGTAAAGCCACTAAGGCTCGCGAGGATGCGGCCAAGCCTAAGAAGTCGACAAAAGCAGAATCGAAACCGGAGAGTTCGGAGTCGGCTCCGTCGGAATCTAAGGGGGCCGAGTCGAAGCCAAGTGAGGCCGCGAAGGATCCCAAATTGTCTCCACTCGTGGATGTCTTGGAGAAGCGTCTCCCTGGCATCCTTGGGATTCGAGCTCCACACGGATTGTTGCACATGATGCCAATCTTGAAGGAATTCCCGGCATTTCGACCCATCCTGCTTTTGGGACCGGACTGCTGGAGGTCCCTCGATTTGGTAAAGGAACTCGGAGTGCCGGTGATACTTCCAACCGCCTCGGTTCTTCGCGCCGATACAGATATTGAAATTCCGACGGCAGTCAGGTTTTTCGATGCCGGTATTCCCGTTGCGCTGGTCCCTGAGAATCCGGCACCTGCCTTCACTGGATTCGCTTACCACCTTGCTGAGGTCGTGCGTCGAGGGGTTTCCCGAGACGATGTTTTAAGGTCGGTGACTTTGACGCCTGCGGAAATTCTGGGAATTCAGGGCGAAGTCGGGTCCTTGGGCGCTGGGAAGTCCGCTGACTTGCTTGTTTGGTCGGGTGATCCATTTGCCCCGTCGTCGCGATTGCTGCGAGTGATGGTTGCGGGAACCGTTGTGCATGATTCTGAGGAGGCTCCATGATGCGTCCGTCGTTGCTCATGATTGCCGGCCTCTTAGGGATGTTGGCTTTTGCCCAAGATCCTCCGGCTCCGTTGCCCGAATCGAATCCGGAAACCGCGCCCGCATCGGATTCGAAGCCCGCATCGCGACCCCGGCGTAGGCGGAACGCGGAGAGTACGTCATCGCAAGCGAAGGCTGAATCTCGTCCGACGGACAGCCCCTTTACTGCGATTGTGGATGCGACTATTTGGCCCGTTTCGGCGCCGGTAATACGCCGCGGCACGATCTTGATCTTTGAGGGCAAAATACTCGACGTGGGGCGCGATATTCCGATCCCAGAAGGTGCGAAGATCATCGACGGCAAGGGTAAGCACCTTTCGCCTGGATTCATCGCGATGCGGGCGCTGCAGACTTTCGGCGGCGGCTTCATGGCACGTGGTGACGAGTCGGCAGCCGACCAAGCCGATCCCTACAACATCAGAATGCAGATGGCCTTGGCGTCGGGAATCACCACTGCCATGGAGGGTGGTTCCCCGACCCCAACCGGGACCCTCGCCGGGTTTATCGGTAAGCACACTTACGGTTCGATCGACGGTCTTGGGATACGTGATCGCGCTGTCCTTTGGGTGCAATATGGGACGACTGAGCCCCTGCGCAGCCCGTTTGGAGGCGACCCAATTGCGCCTGCGGCCCCATCCGACCAGAGTGGCAAGCAGCAGACGCGCGACCTCCTCAAACGTGCCGTTGAGTTTCGGAAGGCGCGTGCGGCCTTCGTTGCCGACCCAGCGAAAGCGGGGAAGGCCCCGACGGCGGACGAGAACACCATGAACTTCGTCAAGGCACTTGACGGTGAAGTGCCTGTATTTGTTCGTGCCTCGACACGCACTGAGCTCGCTGACGTCGCACGCCTCTCGGAGGAATTCAACCTGCCGATTACGGTGACGGACGCCACAGAGGCTTGGGCTTCACTACCGGATCTTGCCCGTGGGCGGCTCACCTTCATGCTCAATCCGCGTCAACGTCCAGCAGACGGTGCGGAGCCTCGGAATCGGCTCTTGACAGAACCGTCGGGATGGCGACCGTATAACGCCGCGTCTTTGGAGAAGGCTGGCTACACGTTTGCAGTTCAGCCGTTGTCGCCGACCATTTCGACAGACGGTTTGCCTGGGCGCGATCTGATGGCTCTACCTATTGAGGCGTGCTATGCAATTCGCGGAGGCGCTTCGGATGCTGCGGGACTGGCTTCAATCACGTTGAACCCCGCGCGGCTTTTGAAGATCGATGACCGAGTGGGCAGTCTGGACATCGGTAAGGACGCGGACATCCTCGTGATGGATCGTGAGCCTTTGGACTACCGTTCGTTCGCGGAGATCGTCTTGGTGAATGGGAGAGTGGTCTATGAGAAGGACAAATCCTCCTTCTTCAATCACATTCCGACAGATCGGTCGACGCCTCTTAAGGGGAACTGGTGGCGAGATCGTTGATTCGTCGAGTTGCGTGCGTCGCGTTCACGTCCGATCCTGAGTAGGATTCGGACATGAACCTTGAGCTCTCTGTAGTAATCCCTGTATACAACGAAGAGGGAAACGTCCTACCCCTTCTTGAAGAGCTAGATGCGACCCTCACGTCCTTCGCACCTGACTCAGAGATCATTCTAGTCAACGATGGTTCGATCGATGGAACGCATCGTGTGATCGTGAGCGTGCAAGCGAGATTTCCCCGAGTTCGTTACCTTAGACTCGCAGTGAACACCGGGCAAACCGCTGCATTCGACGCAGGTTTTCGCGCGGCGAGAGCGCCGTGGATCGCCACGATGGACGGTGATCTCCAGATCAACCCCGCGGACCTCGAGAAAATGTTGGCTATCGTCCGAAAGACCGAAGTTGATTTCGTCTATGGAAGACGGGAGAAGCGACGCGACGGATGGCTCAAGCTCGTCTCGACTCGCATAGCGAACAGTGTGAGGAATCGACTAACGGGCGAGTCAATAGTCGATACAGGATGTCCACTCAAGGTGTTTCGTCGCGAGATCGCTGACCGAATTCCGCTGTTTACGGGATCTCATCGTTTCTTCATTACGCTCGCGCATCTCGAGGGCTTTCGTTCCGTTGAGGTCATCGTGAGTCACAGGCCGAGAGTCTCGGGTGTCAGCAAGTATGGCGTGTGGAACCGAGTATTCCGCTCGCTTCGCGACTGCCTTGTGGTCAGGTGGATGCAGGCTCGACACTTTCGCTATCAAGTGGAGGAAATTCGAGCTGACGGGGGCGCGATAGGACGCACCTCTCGTGGCTGCCGAGAGTCGCCGACATTGGAGCGTCCATTGCGTGATTTGGGTGGCCCTCGTGATGGTTGACGACCGCGCGCTGGGGCTAGCTGCAGTTGGTTGGATGTCGCAAGGGTTCTTCTTCGGTCGTATGGCCCTGCAATGGTGGCATACGCGAAGGGCGGGGGGGCGGATCGTCACGCCGCGCTCTTTTTGGGTCCTATCTATCTTCGGTGCGGTACTGGGTGTGGCCTACGCGTGGCTCAAAGTCAGAGACGTGGTTTTTGCAGCGGGATATGCGTCCACTTTGGTCATCTACGCCCGGAACCTCCGGTTGGATTCTCAACCGGGACGTGGGCTTCCGCGGTACGCGGTGCTTCTCCTCACACTGGCGCTCGTAGGCACGCTGGTTGCCGCGCTGTTGTCTGATCCTAAGATCCGGCAGTCCTGGGATCAGGAGCTCCTTCATTGGCTTGCCATTGGGATCGTCGGCCAGTTCATTTGGCAGTCGCGCTTCATCCTGCAGTGGATTGCAACCGAGAATGCGGGGGCGGTGGCAATGCCTCGGCCTTTCTTCGCGATCAGCATCCTCGGAGGGTTACTGATGCTTTCCTACTCCGTACATAAGGGAGATTTACCGTTGATTGTCGGGCAGATTCCTGGACCGATTGTCTATCTGCAAATGTGGCTCAAGTACCGGGATCCTCGCTGATCGGCGATCCGGTGGGACTAGCACGATTCGCTCCGATTCGTCGCGACATCATGGTTTGGCGACGTTCGGCTAGGCAACGCGCAGTTCTAATCCCTTGACGGGGGTTAGTTGGTTGCGTAATTTCGCCCTCGTCCAAGCACCCATAGCTCAACTGGATAGAGCACCTGACTACGGATCAGGAGGTTGGAGGTTCGAATCCTCCTGGGTGCGCTTCAACATGAACCCGCGCGGTGCAAGCCGAGCGGGTTCTTTCTTTGTGCTGGCGGAATCTGCCGACTGTCGCGTTCAGTTCAGAATGAGATCGACTGCGTTCGTGAGCGTAAAGCATGATGCTGCTGTTCCGGTCGAACGCGTTGGCTTCTTGTCCGACATTGCCGTTGGAGAGCACCTGCGGTCATCGACTAGATGGCGCTGAGTACTCAAGGCCTGCCGCATCCGCGGCTTATCTGCCGCAGGGGGCGGAGGCGACGCGCCGTCAGTTGAAGCGGACTTCCACTGCGTTTGAAAGTGAAAGACCATGCGGGCCCGCAGGATTCAATACCACGGCTTGGAATGACAGCGTCAACCCCGCGAGAGGGGGGCTGATCGGAATCGGAAGAGCGAACGCTGCGCTGCCGAAAGGGTCTGGGAAGATCGGGCCAAGCGGCGAGATTCCGAGGTCGATTAGGCCCACCATGCTCAGCGGATCCAGGTAGACGTTGCAGTTGTTGCCAATGTTGAACGGTGGGCTAGCGGGTCCTATCGCGCCGAACAGCAAGCAACCTGTTCCTGTCGGGACGTTTGAACAAGTAATCTGGAAGTTTTGGTTACCAATCCAAGGAAGCGAGTTGGCCCAAAGTCCGGGGATCAGAGCGGCTGCGGTAGGACATCCTGAACCAACTGCAGTAAGCGATGGACCTACCTGCGCTCGTGCAGTCGAAACAACCAGAGTCATGATGAGCAGGGCAGGGGCACGATTCATTGGAGTACCTCGATGTCCATGAGAACCGAAGTGGGTCGGAATTGCAAACAAATTCGCGTCTAGTCGTTGGGGCGGACGTCCCGCAAGCGACCAAGCCTTCGAAGGGGTGGGCAAGAGACCGCAGCGACTGTCACAGTCGCAAGTGTCATCGCGCCGCCGAAAATGACAGATGGGACGGTTCCCATGAGCCGGGCTGCCAAGCCGGATTCAAAGGCTCCGAGTTCGTTGGAGGAACCGATAAAAAGTGCGTTCAGAGCGGTGACACGCCCAAGCATTTCAGGGGGCGTGCGAACTTGAACCAAGGTGTGTCTGACCACAACACTGATGTAGTCACATGCTCCAGTTAGGGCAAGGAAGATACCTGAGAGCCAAATCTCGGTTGATAGCGCAAAGCCGATGGTTGCGATGCCGAAGCCTGCGACAGAAATCAACATGGCCCGGCCCGCACGCTCAAATGGCGGCAAATGGGTAATGAAAATAGCCATCGTTACGGCACCGAGCGACGGGGCGGATCGCAGCAATCCGAGAGTGCCGGGCCCAGCGTGGAGGATGTCTTTGGCGAATACTGGAAGCAACGCGACTGCGCCACCGAATAGCACCGCAACCAGATCGAGTGTGAGGGCAGCGAGGATTTCCTTTCGCTCGCGAAGGACCTTCCAGCCGTCCTTGATGCCTGCGAAGAAAGGCTCGGTGACTGAAGCCACTCGGACTTTGGGCAGAACGCGAATCATCCCGAATGCAATTGCTGCGCCAACGATCAAAGCGCCGTCAAGGAGATAGGCAGCGGTCGCTCCGCCGAGGCTGTAAGTGAGTCCACCAAGCGCTGGCCCAATTACGGCGCCGATCTGCCACATCGACGTACGGAGCGATATGGCGGTTGCGAGCATCTCGCGAGGAACTACCTCAGAACCCAGTGCTGACCGAGCTGGAGTTGTTAAGCCACGAATCAACCCTGCCGCCAAGAGCGCGCCGTAGATCCACTGGGCGACAGCCGGCCCGTCGTCGTTTGCCGATATGCCACGTGAGGCGAGTGAGACAGCGACAAGACAGAGACTCACCACGAAAAGCCCGATTGCGCCATAGAGGGCGAGCTTGCGGCGACACATCCGGTCAGCGAGGGTTCCAGCGACGGGAGTGATCAGAAACGATGGCAAGAATTCGCAGAGACCGACGAGTCCGAGTGCGTAAGGGTCTCCGGTCAATTCGTGCACCTGCCAACCCACCACTACCGCTTGGACTCCCCATGCAAGCGTGATCAGAAACAGGCCGGCCAAGTAGCGACGGAATGCCGGAATTGCCAGCGCTTCATAGGGTCGGTGTGGGGGAGGAATCCCGCGGCCTGCAACGGTCGCCGTCATGTGTCAGGGTGACAGAAACCGGGACCGCTCGGAAGGGTGCCCCTCCCATAGGCAAAGGATCTAAGTACAATGTTCTTGCGCTTCCAATGCGGGCGCGAAGGGAACTGTCATGAAGGTCATCGTGGGATGGTCTGATACGCCGGGATCTGCGGCAGCTGTTGTGTGGGCGAAGGACCTTGTGGCACGCCTCGGCGGTGAGATTAGGCTCGTGCATGCCGTTTCGACTTTTCCGATCGCGACCTATGAAGGGGTCACCGAAGTAGCCCGGATGTTCGAAGCTGCTATGGCGGCTCAATCCGAGCGCGCCAAAGCGGCGTGTGATTCACTCAAGGCATCCGGTGTGACCGCGAGTTTTGTTGTCGACCATGCGATTCCCGCCGACATGGTCCTTCGCGAGGCAGAGTCTTGGCAAGCGGATCTCATTATCGTGGCGCGTCGAGAGATGGGCCGAATCGGGCACCTTATTCTAGGTTCGAATTCGGCGCACATCGTGCGTCGAGCGAAAGTTGCGACCTTGGTTGTTCATGGGGAACCACCAACGGACCGCCCACTCGGGGTTCTTGCGGCGCTCGATGAGTCTCCGTCGGCAAGCCGCGCCCTGTCCTTGGCTAAGACTCTATGGCCCGCGGCCCATTTCGCCGCGGTGACTGTCACTGACGAGGGTTGCGATCCTCCATTGGCCTGTGTCAAAGCCGCGGGCAATGTGCCGATCACGGCGTGTGCCGGGAGTCCCCTTGAGGTGTTTGGCACCCGAGCTCGTGATGGAGTTCAAGACGTCTTTGCCGTCGGCCGTCGAGGGTTGGGTTTCTTCGCTGAGCTGCTCATGGGCAGCGTTAGCGAGCGCGTGGTTGCTCTTGCGAAGGGTGCCGTTCTCGTCGTTCCCTAGCCGAACCCCAATCGCTCGATTTCTTCGTCGTCGAGTCCAAAGTGGTGTCCTACTTCGTGGATTACGGTGACGCGGACTTCATGGAGTAGCGACTCGTGATCGTCGAAATCGAGCTCCAGTTCTCTTTGGAATATACGGATTGTCGGCATGACAGGAGCAAGTTCGCCGTCGCTCGCTGACGGCAGTTCGGTGATTGGGATCCCTTCATAGATGCCGTAAAGCGCATCGTCGTCGGTCAATTCAAGGTCTCGAACGAGCTCATCGTCGGGATAATCTTCAATGATGAGCTCTACAGATTTGAGATGTTCGCGAAACATCGGCGGCAATTCGTCGAAGACGCCCCTCACAATCTTCTCGAATTCAGAACGCTCCATGTGAAACTGCTCCTGCGGCGATCTTAACGGCACAACCCCGTAAAGACGATCAACTACGGGTAGTTCTTCAATGGCGAAAGGTGCGTTGATGATTCCGCAATGCTTGAAGGGTGTCGGAGTTCTGGTCGTCGACGATGATCCTCATGTCCGCGAAATGGTCAAGGAAACAGTCACCTCGGCAGGTGCCGTAGTCGTCACTTCCGAAGATACGATTGGTGCGCTTCGAACGATCATCCACGAGCGACCTGATTTGATCATCTGCGATCTGAATCTGCCTGGTGCTGGGGGTGTTGCCATCATCGATGGTGCTTGCGCGGCGGATCCGAATTACGCGCACAGATGCATTCTGATGTCAGGCGACGAGTTGCCACGAGAGGTTAAGTCCCACATGGACCAACTCGGTGTTGCGACGCTCGAGAAGCCATTTCGCATCATGGCTCTTCTCGAGACGCTTAGTGGGCTTCTCGTACGAACGAGTCTCTAAGCCAAGAATCCCAGCGCGTCAAACGGGCCACCAAGTAGCTCGCGCGAACTACCTCCGATCCACCTGTCGATGAGGGTGCCGTAGACGGAACGGAAGTCTGTTGAAAACTTTAGATCACCACGGTCCGTGTCGGCGAGACTTGGATGGGTGCCATAGATTCCGCCCTTAACGGGAGCGCCGAGCACCAGCATGGGGCCGGCGGTGCCGTGGTCCGTGCCAGCGCTTCCGTTCTCAGCGACGCGCCTTCCGAATTCGGAGAACGTTACCACGACCACCCTCTGTTCCAGGCCCTGCAACTTCAGATCCTGCAGGAACGCGGCTAGCGAACCACCGAGAGTTGACATCAATCCGTCGTGTCGTCCGCGCTGCCCCTGGTGAGTATCAAACCCGCCGAATCCAACTGAGTAGACACGCCCACGTACTCCGCCGTGGATCAGTCCTGCAATCGTTGTCAGCTGGCGAGCGAGCGTTGAGGTGGGGTACTTGGCTTTGGGCTTGTACCGTGCCGCTGAGTCTCGAATCGATGCTGAAGAAACCTGAGCGTCACGTAGCGATTTCCGTATCCGTTCAATAGCGTTATCGCGTCCGTTTCCGGGACGTGACTCTGCCACCATTTCGAACGCTTTTCGCTCGTCCTCTGTGCCCGCCCATGTGAAGGACTCAGGTCTAGCGAATGCTATTGCTGCATGACGCCGCGCATGAAGCGACCATGGCTTGTCGCCGCCGACGTGAACGACGGTGTTTGGGTCGAAGGCGCTGTCATCGACGGCATCGGCCCACCGTCCAATCCATCCTTCACCAGCGTCCCGGCCACGAAGGTCGCCCGAATGCCAGATATCCATTGACTCGAAATGAGAGCGGTTCGGCTGCGGATATCCGACCCCTTGAATCACGGCGAGTTGTCCACCTTCGTGCAACGGACGAAGATCGCTCAACTTCGGATTAAGCCCGACATAGTCGTTCAACTTCAGAACACTGGCCGCTCCAATAGAAGTCGCCGGCCGCACGCGATAGTAGATGTCGTCGGCATGTGGGACGATCATTGAGAGTCCATCGTTTCCTCCAGAAAGCTGGACAAGGACGAGGACTCGGTCAGGGTCCGCGATCTGAATGCGGTTCCAAATGGCCCCAAGGGAAAAGGGATCCTTGGCGAGGAGACAAGATGTCCCGCACCCGAGCAGTCCAAGAAACTCTCTACGTCGCAGCAGGGAATGTGGGTTCATCCGAGTTGAGCCTCCGGAAGGCTGAGTATGAGATGGAGCAGGCGCTCAAAACGGCGGTCTTTGGGTTGAGGGACTTTCTTGGTGGGTGTTTCGGGCACTGCGTCCTCCAAGAACTTGATCAGCGCACTGCGCGATTCAGGTGAAACTTCGACACCGAGTAATCGTTCGCAAAGAGAGTCGACCAATGTGGACGTGGCTTCGTGCGAAGTGATGTCCGCCCACGTCTTGGCACTGAAGTCAGGTTTCCATTCCGCCGACTTGCTTCGCCTCAGGTATTCAACGATGCGGCTGGTGCCATCGACCGAGGCCCCGATCATCGCGCTGCGGGCAACGCGCTCGTTGAAACCCTGAACAAGAGCCAACGCTAGATTCCCTCGCGCCAGCAATGACGACGAGGTAATCCAAGCCTCTCCGCCTTCCCATCCTTTGACATTGGGCGGGGAGAGCAGGGACTGTCCCATGCCATCTGATGCGAATGCGATTAAGTACCCGGGAGCACGGTTTGCACCTCGAGCGCGTCGGGCGATCGCGACTCCGAACTCGATGGGGCCGAGGATCCTCGATCCGATGAATTGGGGACTATAGAACTCGGGGTCGTTGAAAAGCGCGCGAACCACTGGCGTGATCTGCCATTGATGTTCTAGAAGTTGCGCCGCGTAGCGATCAACAAGATTCTCGGGTGGATGGTGTACAACGAAGAAACTGAGGAGCCTGCGGGCCAAGAAACGTGACGATTCAGGGCGCGCGAGGAGTATGTCGAGGACGTCGCCACCATCAAAGTTGCCCTGTTTGCCCAACACGGTCTTGATGCCGAAATCATGATTCGCTGTGTCAAGTACGAACGAGTTGCCTTTGAAGTTCCAGCCCGTGAAAGCTCGCGCAGCTTCCTTGACGTCTTGTTCAGTGTAGTTCCCTTCACCTAGGGTGAACAGCTCCATCACCTCGCGCGCGAAGTTCTCGTTGGGACGGCTCTTTCGATTTTTGTTGTTGTCAAGGTACCTCAGCATCGCCGGATCTCGAGCCATGCCGTGGAGTAGGGAATGAAATGAGCCAAGCGCATGTGTTCGCAGAAACTCATTTTGCTGAACCATGTGTTCTGAATTGCGAACGTCGCGTTGGCTGGAAGTGAAGTGGCCGGCCCAGAACAGGGTCATCTTCTCCCGAAGTGGCGTGTTGCTCGTGATCATTCGATCAACCCACCAATTTCGAAAATCTAGAACTTGTCGTTGGTCGCGGCCTTCAGCCTCATTGCTTGCCTTCTGGGCAAGCTCGGCCACTTCCTCTTTTGTTAGTGCCGGTCGCGATTCGGCAATCTGCTTTCGACTGAGTCGTGTGATGGTGATTCTAGGAAAGCGGTCTTCTGTTGTGTATTCGTGTCCGGCGTCCAGAAGGGACTCAACCGTTGCGGCACGTCCTCGTTTCACCGCGTTCTCGACCTCCTCGGGAGACGCGCCAAATCCTGCTCGATTGAGAAGATGCTCGGCTGCAGCCGCGTCAAAAGATGCGCCCTGGGCTGATGCGAAAACAGCCGCAGCGAATGCAGCGACGAATATTCGTGTGATAAGACCTTGCATTTTTTGGGGTTGCCGAAGGGTGCGAATTCGACGATCCTTCCATTGCCTTGGCGCAAGACATCGTACAGCGGTTTCGGTCCACGTGGGGAACATCGGACAATCCGAAGATTTCCGAAGCTCCGTACCGAATTAGCCCGCTCGGCGCGCATACGGACCATCAGCACGGACTCGTCATTGGTATGACGACTCTTGCACGGCTCAGGATCGCGTTTATCCCTCGCACGGACGGTCTCGTCCGCGCGCGTTCTCGTGAATTTACGGGGGAGGTCGAGTTCGATATCGCCTCGCCGCCCCCGCGGTCTGGAGATTTTGGCGACTACCTGAGGGGGTGCGCCGTGGTCCTTTCGGAGCAGTTCCCGTTGTCGATCGGGTGCGACGCGCTCGTCGAAGGTGATTTGATGCCAGGTGGCGTCTCCTCGTCCGCAGCTTTGGCTTGCGCATGGCTTGCCGTCTTGCTTGACCTCCACGGATTAGATCTGTCGCGGCGCGACCGTATCCGCGTGGTCGTCGAGGCGGAGCGCCGCTACGCGGGGGTTGAGGTCGGCATCCTAGATCCGACTGTGATTCTGTCTGGTGGTCCTCGGAAAATTGTCTATATCGACTGCCTCGATGGCGTTCCGAAGGCGTATCCCATTGGAAAGAAGTGTCCGCCCTTCGACGCGCTCATCCTTGACTCGGGCGTCGACCGTGACCTTCGTGAGTCACCGTACAACTTGCGGGTCGAGGAGTGTCGCTCAGCGGCTCGTGCACTAGGAGCTACCGGCGATCCTCCGGTCTTGCGATCGATCGGGTACGAGGAGTTTCGCAGGAAACGTTCAGGGCTTGATCCGACGGCGGCTAAGCGGGTTGACCACGTCTTATCAGAGAACAAGCGTGTGAAGCACGGACTCTCTTGTTTCGCACAGGGCGACCTCGCGGGATTGGGTGCTCTTATGAACCAAAGCGGTAGGTCCATGGTCGATTTTTTCGGTGCAGGGACGCCGGAGACGACGTTTCTTCTTGATGAGCTTCAACGTGATGCTTCCGTCATCGGAGCGACGCTCGCTGGTGCCGGATTCGGGGGCGGCATGTTGGCGTTCATTCAACTTGGCTCCGCAGGCGAACTCGAGAAGCGAATCAGGCCTCTCTACGCTTCGAAGTTCCCTGACGCGGCAAGGCGCATGACATTTACGGTTGTTTCCCTTGGCGGCCAATCAAAAATCGACATCGGATGAAATCTAGGCTAGTGAAGCGGAAAGTGGTCCATCAGGGCAGGTTCCTTCGATTCGTCGAATTGGGAACTTGGGAGGCTGTGGAGCGGACAAGCCCTCGGCCTGCTGTGGGTATCGCCGCACTCACCGAAGAAGGCGGCATGATCTTGGTCGAGCAGCATCGACCGCCGATGGGGGGATCGGTCATCGAAGTTCCTGCGGGGCTGTGTGGTGACTTGCCCGGCAATAGCCGCGAGCCTCTTGTTGCCGCAGCGCGTCGCGAACTCATGGAGGAAACCGGTTACCGAGCCCGAAGTCTTCGTCATATTCTCACAGGTCCAGTCAGTCCGGGAATTACGGACGAACAGGTGGCACTTTTTGTGGCGACAGGGTGCCGTCGGGCCGGGGAAGGGGGCGGCGATTCGACGGAGAGCATCGTGGTTCATGTAATTCCGTTGCAACGTGTCCGCGCATGGCTCGCTCGTCGGTTGAAGGGCGGGGGCATTGTTGATGTGAAGGTCCATTTGGCACTTTTGATCCTTGAGCGTGTGGCCCTGTTGCGACATCGGTGACCCCCGCGCACAATCACGTACACATGCGCCGCATCATTCCTTTCCTTCTTTTGTCAATTGCAGCCTGTGGAGGCCCGTCAGCACCAGAAGACCAAGGTGGTGGGGCTGTCATCGTCGACCGGCACCCGGCCTCGCAGCGTTCGGCAGGCTGGCTCGAATTCAAGGACCTATCGGGACACATGGCAACTGAGGAACGCAAGCCAATCGAACCCTATGTCTTGGGTGAATGGGTAGGCGGTCATTTCGATGCCACAGGCGAGATCATCGGCAACGTGGGCTCCCCTCCGCGCGGTCGCAATGTGTCACGGGGATGGCTTGACCTGCGAACTCGTGCGTTTTATCCGACATCGTCAAGCCGCCCTCGCACCACGCCGTTCATCGATGGTTTTCGAGACGACGACACCGGCGGCTTCTATCCGCTCTCGAACGTTTCATGGAAAGCCCCTTGAGTCGTGACGCGCGAGGGCTTTCGAAAGCCCTCGTCGGTTGGTTCCATTCGAGTAAACGCGATCTTCCGTGGCGTCGTAATCGCACTCCATGGCGCACTTGGGTGTCGGAAGTGATGTTGCAGCAGACGACCGTGGATACCGTTGCTCCTCGGTTCGAAGCGTTTGTCACGCAGTTTCCCGATCCTCATTCGCTAGCAGCGGCAAGCGATGATGCGATTCTCGCCGCGTGGGCGGGCCTCGGTTACTACCGTCGGATTCGATCGCTTCGTGATGGAGCTAGGTCATGTGTCGAGGCGTTTGGAGGCGAGGTTCCAAGGACGCAGGCTGCTCTGATGAAGCTACCGGGAGTCGGTCCCTACACGTCGGGCGCGATCGCTTCACTCGCGTTCGGAGAGCCGGTTGCCGCGATCGATGGGAACGTCGGGCGCGTCGCTTCCCGACTACTCGGCATCCGCGTTGATCCCTCGACAGCAAAGGGTCGGAAATCCATCGAGTCCGAGCTCATCCCATTGATCCCGAAAGACGCGGCGGGCGCCTTCAATGAGGCGCTGATCGAATTGGGTGCACTTGTGTGCAAGCCATCGTTTGCCGATTGCGGACGTTGTCCGATCCGCGACTGGTGTGTTGCGACCGACGGCGATCCGATGCACTATCCGCTGAAAAGGGCGCGCAAAGCCTCGGTCGCGGTGCGCTGCGTCCGAGCATTCGTGCCGGACGGGTGTCATGTTTGGACGACTCGAATTCCGGATGGGCAACGATTGGCCGGGTTTCAGGAGCTCCCAGGCAGGTGGCTCGCCCCAGGAGAATCAGCTGATACAGCTCTACAGGGCGTGCTTGGATCCCTAGGTTTTTCAGAGGTCTCGGTGGGGGACACCGTTGCAAATTGCCATCATGTCATCACTCATCATCGCATTGAGGTTTCAGTGCATAGGGTCGAGGCACGGCCGCCGCAAGTCAGCGGAGGGAGCCTCGCTCGCATCGAACGTTCGCTGCTTTCAAGCGCGAGCGTCACCACTGAAACGCGCAAGGTAGCGAGATATCTATTGAAGGATCGTCGATGAACGGATTTGTGCCACGTGGAGGTCGCCGACCGAATCCTCGGGGAAGACCCCCAGGTCCTCCTATGCATCGGGGGCCGCGACTGGCGCCTCGATTCGATGATAGTCCGGTCCCGGATGGGGTCATCGAAGAGATCCTTCTTGAGGCGCGCGAGCTCGCAGAGAAGGGCGCGATTCGCACGGCGATGGAGCGCGCGGGCGAGGCGGTGCGCCTTGACGCGTCTCGCCCAGAAGGCTATTTGCTTTTAGGCGAGTTTAATCTGTTAGATGGAGACCCGGACGAAGCGCTCCGGACCTTCTCGGCAGCGAGGGCCAAGGCAGCACGTGCGCGGCAGGACTTTTTGCAAGACCCGACTGAGGTGAGGCTACTCGCCGCAACCGGCGAAGGACACGCCCTCCGAGTCCTCGGCCGACACAAGGACGCGGCACTAGCGTACGCGGCGGCACTCGCGGAAGACGCATCCGATCCATTGGGGCTCTCCGTGCATTGTTGTGAGTCTTGGCTTGCTGCAGGTGATACGGTTCGTGCGTGTGGCGTGATACCGCCGGTCGACGGAGCGACGCCCGATGCCCATCTCGTTGCCGCGTTTGCCTGTATGCGGGCTGGACAGCGCAAGGAGTTCGTGGTGCGAGCACGACTTGCGATGCTCAACAACCTCTACGTGCTTTCTGCTCTGGTCTCAGGTGAAACACCCGACTTCGGACTCGTTCACGGAGTCGTGGATTCGACACCCGAAGCCGCTCGTGGATTCGCTGAGAGGCTGGGCCCGATCATCAAAGCAGATCCTTCACTCGTCGATGCCATAGCGGCCGTTGCAGCTGCGCCGGGGCCTGCTGCAGACATGGAGCGATTTCTCATTTGCGCAAAGCGGTTGACTCGCGAAGCAGATCCTCTCGTTCGAGAGGGAATCACGCGAGAGATCGACCTACTTCGTGATGAAGCACGAATCCGTGCCACGTCTGATGCCGTCCTCGCCGATTGGGACTTCACAGACGCAACGCACGGCGGTGGCGAAGTGGACGTCTGAAGATCAGCGCGTCTTCTCCGGTTCGGCTTCTGATCCATCGGCTGCGGCCTGACGGGCCGCTTCGGCTTGCGCTTCAGCCATCGCCTCGAAAATGGCGCGCGCTTCTGCATTGCGCCTGCGGATGCGTCGGATCCCTCCGTAGATGAAGGCAATGTTGAGCAGCATCACGATGCCGATGGCGACATTTCGGACCGTCGTGATGTCCGCTCTTTCAAGCAAGAGCGCTCCACCTGCGACGAGGACGATTGATCCTAAGAGAATGGCTTCGGTTCGGTTCATGGGGGACCACGCGGCGTCAATGGTTGATGCTAGCATTCGCGCCGGAGTTTCATCCATCGGTGGACATGAAGGTGAATCGATACCTCGCAATAACTTTCCTGTGCGTTGTGGCTATCGGAGCCGTGGGTGGTTTCGCTCAGGACCCGAGTCCATCCCGAACAGGGCAAGAATCGCGTCCGCTCGAGACTCGCCCTCTCGACCCACCACTTGCGCGGGAGATTCCACGCGGTGATGTGGCGCTGCGCGAACTGCTTCGGAGCGTCCAATGGACGGTTGCGGTCGAACGGCGCCGATTGATGGCCAATCCCGACGCGACGCGAGCCTCATTGGTCGATGTGCTGGAGCGTCAAGCGAAGAGCTTGGTTGAGCTCATCGCCTCACGTGGCGAGCTGGTCGCAACAGCATCTGAAATGGCGAAAGCGCGTTCGTTACGTGAAAGCTGTGAAAGGCGCCTGGCGCATGTGCTCCCAGAAATCGAGACTCCGACAGGCCTCACGGATCCCAACAGCGTCGACTCCGAGTCGCGACTTCGCGCTGAAAAATCCGTTGCGGAAACTAGCGCAACAGCTGTTGCAACTTATCGTTCACAGATTAGAGTCGAACTCGAGCGAATCCGGCGGCTAAGCGAAATCGCGCCGGGAATGATGGCGCAGGCCCAAGCCGAGGCGAAGGAAGCAAGCGTTGCGGCGGATGGGGCCAAGAGACTCGTCGATCGGGCGACCGAAACTGGTGTCGATATCGACTCGCTACGCATCCTTGAGGAAAAGACATGGCTTGCAAGAGCTGATCTTGCGGTGGCCGAGTCGCGGTTGGGGCGTTGGGAATTGCAATCAGGCGCGAATCTAGATGAGCAGATCCGCAACCTGACATTCCAGATATCGGCGGAGGACTCCAAGCTCGCCATGTATGAATCGCGTATGCGCGAAGCATCGCGACGGATTGGACAGGCCGGCGAGCTCCGACTGGAGCGGGGAGAGATCGAACTCCGCAGCTTAAAGGACGCACTTTCGACTGCGCCGGAGTGGCTTGCTCCTTGGTACCGGGCGCGGATCATTACGACTGAGGCTCGTCTGGAGGCATCCCACGCGACGCGACTCACAGAAAAATGGGGGGCACGACTTTATGAGAATGGCGAGATCCGCTCACTTGAAACCGAAGCGGACACGGCAGAATCCAACTTCAAGGAGGTTGACGCAGGTCGACTAGAGCTTGGCGAGGTCACTGCCGGATCTTCGGGAGGTGTGCGAGCGTTAGTCGACGAAGTTCACGATGAAATACGTCGCATTGATGCGTTCTTGGCAGAGGCGCGACGGGACACCAAAGACCTTCGTGAACGGCTTCGCAACGTTCGCGGCGAGTCACCGGAACTCGTAGCTCGTCGACTCGAGTCAATACAGGGTACAGGAACCGCACCCGCCAGCTTCGTTCCCCGTACGGCTGAAGAGCGCGACGCACTGACGCTGCGAGGATTCGCAACTCTTGCGTCGCAGCTACGATCAGCCTCCAAGGAACGTGCGGATGCCTTCTCCTCCGTTCAGCGACAGCTTGCGGATGCAAGCGCTAGGCTTGTCGACGTTCGTGGAAAGGTCGAGCGCGTTCGACTTAGGTTGGAGGATATCCACCGCTGGATTCGCGATGACGACGGTTGGGATCTTGATGGGCTTATTAGTGATTTGAAGCGTTTCCCGGAAGCGTCCTCTCACGCGGGCCGCGAGATTGTCGCGGCTCACCGCCTCGTGGCCGAGCGTCTTGCAGCGACTCTCCATCAGGGACCGTCATCACTGGGAGTGCCGCTCTTCTCGTTGCTACTCGTTGCGCTTGCCGTAATCGCGGCGGCACGCGGTTCGCGGCGACTCGAGTGGCCTGCGCCTGGCCCTCGCAGGGTGCTTCGCGCGACGAGCGCGTTGGTTTCAGCTGCGGGTGGGGCGCTCTGGTTGCCATTGCTCATCGTTTCAGTCAGTCTGATTCCGGCGATCTTGCTAGATGTCGGAGCGCCGTCAATCGGTGTTGTCGCTTCCACAACCGGAGTCTTGGCTGCTGTCATTGCCGGCCGCGCGATTTCAGCTCTCTTGGTCGGAAAGAAGAACAGTGACCCTAGAATATTGCATACTAGCGATGCTATGGCGCAGGTGCTGCGCGTGGCATTCGGAAGGTTGCTTATAGTTGGGGTAGTGTTGGTGCCGATCGCCGGGCTTGTAGACGCGCTTGGCCCGCCCGCGTCGCCCTTTCGCGGGCTTTGCTGGGCACTCCTCTCGTTCCTCGTTGAGATCATCGTGTTGCTAGCCTTTACGCGGCGCCATGCGATGCCTGCAGTCATTCGGTCAGTTCATGCCATGGGCGGATCCGCCCGTCTGCTGCTTTGGGTTGCCTACCCCGCAGCTGTTCTCGCGACCATCTTTCTGGCGGCCCTCCAGATACTGTCGTATTCGGCAGCCTACCTCGAGTTTCGCGGGAGATTTGTAGCGACGGGCTTGTGGCTTTTTCTAGGTTGGGCCATGAGGGGCTGGATCGTGCGAGCGATTCTTGGGACGGCAACGGCCAAGTTGCCCCCTGAGGCCGAGCCGAGTCCGTCGACAGAGGCATGGCGGCAGCTCGCGACTTCGTATGCCCGCGACCGACTGTTTCGCGTGCTTGCAAGCGCAGTTTATTTGCCCGCGATCTGGTTAGTTGCAAGGGCATGGGGACTGACAGGGGAGGGATGGGATGCTCACTTTTCGTCCAAGATCCCGTTTCTTAGCGATACCTTGACGATAGGCGATGCCATTCAAGCGACGATTACAATCGTCATTGCCAATGTCGGCATTCGCCTCGCGCGCGATTTGCTGCGATATCGAGTCCTTCCGACGACGGATCTCGACCCCGGCCTCCGCTTTACGATCGTTACCTTGACGACGTACTTCCTGATTACAGTGTTTGCCGTATTCATTCTCAATCGTCAGCTACACCTCGACCCAAGTCATATCGGTTGGTTCATCACGGCACTGGGCCTCGGAGTCGGCTTTGGACTTCAGGAGATCATCAACAACTTTGTCAGTGGTTTGATCTTGCTTATTGAACGTCCCATCAAGGTGGGGGACATGATTGCGATTGACGGTACGACCGGTCGCGTGGACGTCATCAACATGCGGTCTACAACTGTCATGACGATTGACAATATGGGGCTCATCGTTCCGAATAAGGACTTGATTTCGAACAAGGTTACAAACTGGTCCTCCGGTTCTGCATGCATTCGAGTAGGTATCGCCTTCGGGGTCGCTTATGGGACCGATCTGAAGAAGGTTGAGACCATCGTGCTTGCGGTCGCAGGTCGAAATCCAGCTGTGCTTCGCCACCCTGCTCCGGACCTCACGATGTCGACGTTCGGGGCTTCGAGTGTCGACTTCGAGTTGTCGTTCTTCATTTCGTTGAACACGGTTCGTGCGAAAATCCGAAGCGACGTCATGCACGAGATCGAACGCGAGTTCGCCGAAAACGGCATCGAGATTCCTTTCCCGCAACAGGATGTTCGTATTCGGGCGATGCCGAAGGGGGGAAGCGGTGCTTGAGTCCGGTTCAATGACCATTGATGACGAGCGCTTCATGAGGCTCGCAATGGTGGAAGCGCGAGGCACTGCGGAGTCCGGCGACGTCCCGGTGGGGTGTGTTGTTGTTCGCGATGGAAGGGTCGTGGGGAGGGGGCGGAATCAAAGAGAGCTTCTTCAGGATCCGACGGCCCATGCCGAGGTTTTGGCCATTACTGCCGCGGCCTCTGAGGTTGGTCACTGGAGGCTTGAACGATGCACCCTCTACGTCACGCTCGAGCCGTGTGCGATGTGCGCTGGGGCCATCGTCCTTGCTCGGATCCCCCGGGTTGTTTTTGGTGCCAGAGACCCCAAGGCTGGGGCAGCGGGATCCGTCCTTGACGTGACAAATCACCCGAAACTCAACCACCGACCCGATGTCGTCGGAGGTTGTCTTGGCGATGACTGTGCGGAACTCCTTCGAAGTTTCTTCCGGAGTTTGAGGGCCGCGAAGGGGGACGTTGATCCCTCCGAATCCGGGGGTTAGCATTTCGCCCCTCTGGAGAGGTGTCAGAGTGGTCGAATGAGCCGGTTTCGAAAACCGGTGTGCCTGCAAGGGTACCTAGGGTTCGAATCCCTACCTCTCCGCTGGTTCTTTGGATTCGGGGGCGCTTCTGGCGCCCCCGGGTCGCCTTGGGAGAGGTGTCAGAGTGGTCGAATGAGCACGCTTGGAAAGCGTGTGTACGGGCAACCGTACCGAGGGTTCGAATCCCTCCCTCTCCGCTAGTGTTTGGTGGCTAGATCTCCTAACCGAGGCGGTCGAGTCGCGATCGCAGGATCGCAACGGCGGCGGCGTTCTCCTAGATGGAGCGACGAGGACTTCTCGGTTGTGCGGCTATGGAACCGGGACCGGTGAACCAGGTCAGGCCCTGACGGGAGCAGCCTTCACCCGAGCTCCCGGTGGCTGTGGTTTGTATGACCGAGAAGTCCTCTTCGCCCCGTATGATGCGTGCCGATTGACTTACCAACCCTTCACCCTCAAATACCGACCGCAGACCTTCGCCGACGTCGTCGGACAGTCGACCGTAGCGGTCACTCTTCGCAATGCACTGCGCGAGGGACGCGTGGCGAATGCGTTCCTGTTTACGGGTAGCCGTGGCACAGGCAAAACTTCCATGGCGCGTATTCTCTCGAAGGCGCTGAACTGTCCGAACGTCGCAGACGCAGAACCCTGCAATCGTTGCGAAATCTGCGCTGCAATCGGAGCCGGTGAAGATCTCGACGTTCTTGAAATTGACGGCGCTTCGAATCGTGGCATCGACGAGATTCGCGCGATTAGGGACAACGCCGGATATCGACCTGCTCGTGCCCGTTACCGGATCTATGTGATCGACGAAGTTCACATGTTGACGATCCAAGCGTTCAATGCGCTGTTGAAGACGCTCGAGGAACCGCCGAGCCACGTCAAGTTCATTTTTGCAACGACCGAATTTCAGGATGTTCCGGAGACGATTGTGTCCCGGTGCCAACGCTTTGACTTTAGGCGCATAACGGCTGACGATATTACTAGTCGACTTCGGTCGATTTGTGATCGCGAGTCGGTCATTGCCGAAGCCGGCGTCTTAGAGGAGATCGCACGGAAAGCCGAGGGTGGACTTCGCGATTCGGTGGGCTTGCTCGATCAGATCGTCTCATTTGCTGGGCAGCACATCAAAGTTGAAGATGTCGATCGTGCCCTTGGCAATCTCGACTCCGACCGGATGCTCGGTTTGGTCACCGCACTCGGCGATGGCGACCCAGCGGCGACTCTTATCGCGCTTGACGACGCATTCGAAGCTGGGCGTGATGCCGAGGAAGTGCTTCGTCAATTGCTTGAGACGTTCCGTGAGGCGATGTCGGCTGCCGCCCGCGGACTTGCAGCGGGCACGGGTGGACGGAGGTCGGGCGTCATTGATGCTGCCCGTTCACGCTTCGACCTTGACCGACTTCTGTTTGCCACGCGCCTTCTCCTCAATACATGGCGCGAAGTGAAATCGATGGGCCAGGGTCGTCTGCAGCTTGAAGTTGCGCTGCTTAAGTTGGCCCGATCTGTCGAACTTGTTCCGTGGACTGATCTCGTGTCACGAATTGACAAGTTGGAGGAGAGACTTTCGCGTCAGGGTGCGCCTGTACCTGCGCCGAGATTCTCGGCGCCCCCGCGGGCTCCTCTGACGTCTGCCCCGGTCCGTCCCCCCGCGCAGCCTCCCACATCAGCGGTCCGCACAACGGTTCCATCGCTAACGCGGGCCCCTTCGGAATCACACGCGCCGATACCCCCTTCTGCTACATCTCGCCCTTCCGAAGCAGCCGAGCCGTCGGTGCCGACGTCGGTCGTAGTTTCGCCGACAGTCGTGGCGCCGGCACTTCCCTCGAAGCCACCCATTCTCGAGATACAGCAGAGCCTTTGGAGGGCAATGTTGGCGAATATGCCGCAATCTCTTGCTCCCCACGCCAAGTGGCTCGAGGGGAGCCTCCCGTGCCGGACTGAGGGCTCGCTGACGATCGTTGGACTGCCCGGCGGGCCGTCAATCGCCGCAAATATGCTTGAGTCGCCGAAGGTTAAGCCGGTGATTGAAGCCGCATTCTCGGCCCTTACTCCCTGCTCGATCAAGCTCCGATTCGAAGTCACAGGGCCGGCCCCCACGGCTATTCCGACAGGACCGAAGAAAGATGTTTACGCCGACCCTGCAGTTCGCAGGGTGATGGATGCCTTCGACGGTGGCATCATTCACGTGGAACAGAATCGACCATGAACAAATTTGATCCCAATGCGTTGATGGCTCAGGCTCAAAAAATGCAGTCCGACATGCGGAAGGCGCAGGACGACTTGCGTAGCCGAATGGTGGAGGGGGCAGCCGGCGGTGGCTCCGTCTCAGTCATCGTGAACGGACTCTCGGAGCCGCAGGCCGTGAAGATCAAGGCTGAGGCGTGTGACCCATCGGACACGGAGATGCTCGAGGATTTGGTGCTCGTTGCGCTCAAGACAGCCATGGAAAAGGCGAAGAAGCTCCATGATGCCGAGATGCAGAAGGTTTCGCCGATGGGTGGCGGACTCGGCGGATTGTTCTGATCAATGTCCTGCGGTTCGCATAGAATAGGGACGCGCGTAACGACGCGGCACCCATGGCAGGCTTTCCAGAACCTCTACAACGGCTCATTGCGGAATTCGAACGACTCCCGGGAATAGGGACCAAGACTGCAGAACGGCTTGCCTTTGCCGTACTGCGGGACACCCCAGCCGAGGTCGGGTCGTTCGTGGACGCCATTTCGTCGGCGAAGCAAAGCGTGACCTCTTGCTTACGCTGTTCCAATGTCGCGACAGCCGATCTCTGCGATGTTTGCGCGGACCCGACTCGCGATGCCGGGCTCATTCTCGTCGTTGAGCATCCGAGAGACGTCGTGTCCTTCGAGAAAACCGGACGTTTCAAAGGTACGTACCATGTTCTCATGGGACGACTGACACCGCACGAGGGCGCAGGCGTCGAGGCTCTGTCGATTCGAAACTTGGAACACCGCGTGACTTCAGATCGTGTGCGCGAGGTCATTCTTGGTACCAATCCTGACATCGAGGGCGACGCCACCGCGTTGGTCGTCGAAAAGCGCCTACAAGGCAAAGCCGTGGTGTCTCGGCTCGCACGTGGCCTTTCGAGTGGTGGCGCCATTGAGTTTGCAGGTACTGAAGTCCTCGCCGAAGCCCTCCGCCTTAGACGTCCATCCGGGAGCGGGGGTTGATTCGTGGGACTTGATTTTCGACTCACCCAGAATCTAAGCCAGAAGCAGATTCTGGCACCGCAGATCCTGCAGTCTGTCGAGTTGTTGCAGCTTTCAACCGTCGAACTCGCCAATCGAATTCAGGAGGAGCTCGACACGAACGAATTCCTCGAGGTCAAGGCGAAGGAACTGCCGTCCGAAGTGTCCAAGAAGTCGGACGATGGCACTGAGGATCGCACGGCTTCCGGATCATCGGGTGACGACTCCCATTTTGAAGGATGGGAATCTGCGTACTCGGGCGAGTCATCCGATTTCGTCCCGGGCACGCGATCAACGGGACGTGATGCCGGTCAGGACAAAATTGAGGCGATGAACAATGCGCCGGGGGATGGCCCGACGCTTCAGGAGGAGTTGCTTCGCCAGTTCGATGCGATTCCAAACTCAATCTCGCTGCGCCCGCTCGCAGAACAGGTCATCTTCAATCTCGACTATCGCGGCTGGCTCAATGTCCCGTTGGAAGATGCGTGTGCCCTGGTTGCTGACAGGTTTTCGCCCGAAGATGCGGCTCGAGTGCTGTCGATGATTCAAGGCTTAGAGCCGAAGGGCGTGGGTGCGCGCAACATGTCCGAGTGTTTACTGCTTCAGCTCGATCCTTCACACCCCGACCATGAGCTTCGAAAGCGATTGCTTGTCGATTTTCTCGACGATGTTCTGAAGGGGAGAGTCGCTCGCGTCACGGCAGAACTCAAGATCACGCAGGATCGTCTCCGTGAACTTCTTCATGGATTCAAGGATCTCAATCTGCGTCCAGGGGCTTCGGTAGATGCAGATAAAAGTCAACGCGCTTATGTGAATCCCGATCTTATGACGGAATGGGATGGTGAGACATACGATGTCGTCTTAGTCAACGATTGGGTGCCCCAGATTCGTGTTGCGAAGCGCCACATGGATGCCCTTCTCAAGGGAGAGGGCGACAAGGCGTACCTTGACTATGCCCGGCGAAAATACGAATCTGCCCGGGCTCTCGTCGAGGCAGTAAGAAAGCGCAAGAAGACACTCCTTGATGTCGGACGTATCCTCGTCGCTCGGCAGAAGGACTTCTTGGACCACGGGCCTCAGTACCTAAAGCCCCTCCGTATGCAGGAGGTCGCCGAGCAGGTTCACGTACATACGTCGACGATTTCTCGAGCAGTCTCTGGGAAGTACATCCAAACGCACCGAGGCATATTCCCGCTGAAGGACTTTTTTGCCGGTGGCACCACCAATGTTGACGGCAGTTCCGACAGCCGCGAGTCCGTGAAGATGAAGGTCAAGGAGATCATTGAGCACGAGGGGGCGACGATCCCGCTGTCTGACGATGAAATCGTTCAGCGTCTTCTTGCGCTTCACGGGGTCAAAGTTGCTCGCAGAACGGTGACCAAGTATCGCAAGGCGCTCGGAATCGCTGCGTCACGACATCGCAAGACGATCTGATCAAATCGAAAGTGCGATGTTCGCGAATGTCACGTCGATGGGCCTGGTGACAGGCTTGGGTGTCGAGATGTCGATCGTCAATTCTTGGACACCGCCGAGGTCAACCGAGAGGAGTGCGCTTGGGGTTGCGCCTCCTACGTCAATTGATGCTTTCAAGATGCCGTCGCAGTACACGACGATGCGTGCTTCTCCATCGGTGGCAGGACCGACGAGCGCGCTTAGTGAGGTTGCTTTACCCGCTAGAGGGATCGTGGCTTTCGTCCCCGTAATGGCGCCGATGCCGTAGATAACCGGTGCTCCGTTGATGAGAAGCTTAGAGCCCCACGCGGATTGGTCGCGCCGGAATCCATCTGACCATGGTGTTGCTGTAAAGCCAGGCCAACTCCGTAGGTCTGCTCCGCGCGCGGCGATTTTGGAATTGTCAAAGGGCCGTGATGTGGGGCGACTTTTCGGTAAAGCGGTCCATGTGTCTGAGCGTGAACTCAAAACGGCTGCATCGCTGGGCATAGGTTCCACGGAAATCGACACTGCGCCACGTTTCGGTACGTAACAAATGACGCGGGATGCTTGTGCGGAGGGTTTGACTGTTTTGCACCTGACAACGGGCTTCCCGTCCGTCTCGCCAATCGAGATCGACTCGAGGAGATCTAGTCCGCCTGCGAGATCTTCGCCAAAAGACAGTAGTGCAGGCTCGGTTCCCTCTGGGGCGGCAACCAGAAGTCGGACGCCATGGGCAGGGACATGGCACGAGATGATGCCGCCTTCTGAACGTAGTTGTGTATTGTCGAATACATCGACAAGGATGTATGGGATGTCATCGAGCCCAAGGTCTTGAAGCGGGACTCGCGCGATTCGGTCGAATGGCGATCCGAGAATCGCGATGGTTGTCTGTCGGACGCCCGATCGCTGGTGATGACGCACGATCACATCCGGGGGCACTGACTTCGGAAAGGCATCGGCGCACCACGACTCGACGGGGGGCGAAATCCTATCGAGAAGTGAGGCACGCTCGGGATCGAGCGGAACGCCCTGCGGTAGGTGAAACTCAGCCCCGGTTAGCGCGGCGACCGCCGCAATCCGATGCGCCACTGGAAGAGGGGTGGCATCCGACAGGTCCACTGTCCCGACTTTCAGGAATGTCCCGAGTGACGAAACGAAGGGTTGCTTAAGCAACCCCTCGATTCTCTTGGCCACTTCGATCGCAGGAGGGGCAGGTTCCGTTACGGGTCCAAATGGAGCAACCACTCCGGCTAGCCGCGCTGCGGGCTTTTCCGTGCGACCGTACGCGTTTTGCGCGAATCGTCGAAGAACTGAGGTGTCGCGTCGCACGACGATGTCGAGAGCCGGGTTGTAGATGCCATCTAGCCCTCTTGGCACAGCATCGCCGGCAAGGAACCAAACGCTGGTTGTCGCTTGGTCGTTGAGGCGCACAGATAGTGGGCGAGGGTAGGCCTTTGATCCCAAAACGGGCGGTGGAAGAACCACCTGACCTAAGGCAGCGGCGGCAGTGAAGACGAGGGCGGCTAGTGTCCAACGTGACATGTCTTAGTTATACGCGCCGGGTGCCTGTGGGTGGGACGCCTCGACTCGTACGATATCGCCATGACCGATGTGCCAAATCCAGCTTCTTCTGAACCCGCGTTCGGACCGTTTCTAGATAAGGTGCGCCGTGATGTCGGATCCAAATCGACTCCGTCCGGTTTGAGTCTGGATCCGGTCTATGCTTGGAAGGGTCAATCCGAGCACCTCGGCCTCCCCGGTGATGCGCCCTATCTGCGAGGCATCCACCCAACGATGTACCTCGGGCGGCCGTGGACCATTCGGCAGTACGCAGGGTTCTCGACGGCCAAGGCGACCAACGAGCGATTCCGGTACCTCCTCAAGAACGGCCAAACGGGCCTCTCGACTGCGTTTGACCTCCCCACGCAGATGGGCTTTGATCCTGACGACCCGCTCGCGGATGGCGAAGTGGGCAAGGTCGGTGTGTCAGTTGCCTCGATCGACGACATGATGGAGTTGTTTGACGGGATTCCACTGGGTTCCGTTTCGACGTCGATGACGATCAACGCGACTGCGATGGTGTTGCTTGCCCTCTACGTCGCCGTCGGCCGCAGGCAGGGAGTGTCGGAAAAAGACCTCTCGGGGACCATTCAGAATGACATTCTGAAGGAATACGCAGCGCGCGGAACCTACCGATTCCCTCCCAATCCTTCGCTTCGCCTCATCACGGACATCTTCGAAGTCGCGGCAGAGCGTCTCCCTCAATTCAATACAGTTTCCGTGTCGGGCTACCATATGCGCGAGGCGGGGTGTACCGCAGTCCAAGAGCTCGCCTTTACGATTGCGAACGGGTTGGCCTATGTCCAAGCGGCCGTTGATCGAGGACTACCTGTCGATCGCTTCGCGCCACGCATTTCATTCTTCTTCAACGCGCATAATGACTTCTTCGAGGAGATCGCCAAGTTTCGTGCGGCGCGTCGACTTTGGGCAACATTGGTCAAATCGCGGTTCGCGCCAAGTGACAAGAAGAGCCTCATGCTTCGATTTCACACCCAGACGGCTGGCTCAACGTTGACCGCGGATCAGCCCGAGAACAACGCGGTGCGTGTGACCATCCAGGCGCTCGCCGCCGTTCTCGGGGGTACTCAGAGCCTCCATACGAATTCAAAGGATGAAGCTTTATCTCTGCCGTCGGCTGATGCCGCACGCCTTGCGTTGCGTACTCAACAGATCCTGATGGACGAATCAGGCGTCACCTCGGTCGTCGATCCGCTCGGCGGCGCGCCATTCATCGAGAGTCTCACGGACAGTCTCGAGAAGGCTGCGCTCGCTTTGATCGTCGAAATCGACCGCATCGGCGGCGCAGCCAAGGCCATTGAAGCCGGTTTCTATCAGCGCGAGATTCACCGCGCCGCCTATGCGTCGCAGAAGTCGGTTGAAGACGGTTCGCGAGTGGTGGTCGGAGTCAACCGATACCGCGTCGATAATGAGGTGCCGTTCGATGTGCTCGGTATCGACGATGCGATTCGAGATCGTCAGATCGAACGAATCCGCGAGATTCGCTCTAGTCGTGCAGCAGGGGAGGCGAATGACTCCCTGTCACAGCTTGACGACGCGGCGACCTCGACGAAAAACCTGTTTCCCGCGGTTCTTCGCTGCGTCGAGGCTTCGGTGACGATCGGCGAGATATGCACGTGTCTTGAACGCACTTTTGGACGCTGGCGGGAGCGCTCTGTCTTCTGAGGTTTCTCTTATGGCTGTCAAAGGAATCGAACATATTGCGGTTGCGGTGTCGTCCCTCGATGCCGGGATCAAAGCGTGGACAGCGATGGGATTCACGTGTTCGCATGTCGAGGTCGTCGCCGATCAGCAGGTCAAAGTCGCCCGAATGGTCGTGGGCCAGTTCTGCATCGAGCTTCTCGAGCCGACATCAGCAGATTCACCGGTGGCGAAGTTCATTGAGAAACGAGGACCCGGACTCCACCATGTCTGTCTCGAGACCGACCAAGTCGGGGCTGATTTGAACGCGCTCAAGGGAGCCGGATTTGCCTTGATTGATGCAGCACCTCGGCTCGGTGCCCATGGGTGCTCGATCGCGTTCGTGCATCCGAGGGCTACGGGCGGCGTGCTCGTCGAGCTCTCGCAGCCGCCCGACGTTGACGCACCCCATCAAGGGGGCTAGGTTCCCAAACCCGGCGGGCTTCCGCCTGCCACCGGAGACTCCCATTGGCTGTTGACCCTCGTGAAGAACTCAAGCGGATGCGCGATGCTGCACGCCTCGGTGGCGGCAAGGAACGCATTGAGGCTCAGCATAAGCGCGGCAAGCTGACGGCCCGCGAGCGCCTCGACCTCCTGCTCGACCCGGGTTCTTTTACTGAACTCGATATGTTCGTTACGCATCGATGCACAGACTTTGGACTCGAGCGCCAACAGATTCCCGGCGACGGCGTGGTAACGGGATTTGGGACCATCGGGGGCCGAGACGTGTACGTCTTCTCGCAGGACTTTACGGTCTTTGGCGGGTCGCTTTCCGAGACCCATGCGGCGAAAATCTGCAAGGTGATGGACATGGCGATGAAGACGGGTCGTCCCGTCATTGGACTCAACGATTCCGGAGGGGCGCGCATTCAGGAAGGCGTAGTCAGCCTTGGCGGATACGCAGATATTTTTCTTCGCAACACACTTGCCTCGGGCGTGATCCCGCAGATTTCAGTTGTTATGGGACCGTGTGCCGGTGGCGCAGTTTATTCACCGGCTATCACGGACTTCGTCGTGATGGTGGAAAACACGTCGTACATGTTCATCACAGGGCCTACGGTGGTGAAGACAGTGACTCACGAGGATGTGACGTCCGAAGAACTCGGTGGCGCGAGCGTCCATGCCTCTAAGTCTGGCGTCGCGCACATGACGGCAGCCAATGACGCCGAGGCGCTGGCGCGCGTTCGCGATCTTTTGTCCTACCTCCCGCTCAACAACGCAGAGGACCCTCCTCGACTCGCGACTAAGGACCCGGCCGATCGTGCCGACGCAGAACTCGACACCTTGGTCCCCGAGAATCCCAATCGTCCGTATGACATGAAAGACGTCATCCGCCGAGTGGTCGACGACGGAACATTCCTAGAGATAATGCCCGACTTCGCGCGCAACATCATTTGCACCTTTGCCCGTATTGACGGGCGCGTTGTTGGAATCGTCGCGAATCAGCCGGCCTTTCTCGCTGGGGTGCTCGACATTGACGCGTCAGTTAAGGGTGCGCGGTTCGTCCGATTCTGCGATTGCTTCAATATCCCGCTGATCGTCTTCGAAGATGTTCCCGGGTTCTTGCCGGGCGTTTCGCAGGAACACGGAGGCATCATTCGCCACGGTGCCAAGCTCTTGTACGCGTTCTGTGAAGCAACCGTTCCGCGGATTACGATCATCACGCGCAAGGCCTATGGCGGAGCGTATGACGTGCTGAACTCGAAGCATATTCGAGGAGATCTCAATCTTGCCTGGCCGACGGCCGAGGTCGCCGTGATGGGCCCGAAGGGCGCCGTGGAGATTATCTTCAAACGTCAGATTGAAGAGGCGGCCGATCGGGCGACGGAGGAAGAACGCTTGATCCGGGACTACCGGGACAAGTTCGCGAGTCCGTTCGTCGCTGCAGCACGCGGATACATCGATGACGTCATCGAGCCACGCGAGACAAGGCAAAGGCTAGCTTCTGCGCTGCGCCTACTGGAGAGCAAGCGCGACCGAAACCCGCCGAAGAAGCATGGAAACATCCCGCTGTGAAGGTCCCGATTAAGCCAATCAAGAAAGTTCTCATTGCGAATCGGGGCGAGATCGCGTTGCGCGTGATCAGAGCGTGCCACGTCGTTGGGATTCCAACGGTCGCTGTATTCAGCGAGGCCGACCGCAGCGCTCTCCACGTGCGTATGGCCGACGAGGCCGTCCTTATTGGCCCCCCGAGCCCGCGCGAGTCCTACCTCGTGCATGACCGTATTCTCGAAGCCGCCAAAATCTCGGGTGCCGACGCCATCCATCCGGGCTACGGGTTTCTGTCAGAAAACGCTGCTTTCGCGTCACGCTGCCGAGACGCCGGAATCGTATTCATCGGGCCTCCCCCGGAGGCAATTCGCGCGATGGGGGACAAGATTCAGTCGCGTTTGCGGATGAAGGCCGCTTCGGTCCCGGTGGTTCCAGGCGAAGATGCTGTCAATGAGGACACTCTTGAGGAAGCAGCGACTCGCGTCGGATTCCCGCTCATGCTCAAGGCATCGGCGGGCGGAGGTGGCAAGGGCATTCGAATCGTCAGGTCGATGTCCGAGATCAAAGAGGCCTTCGAACGCGCTCGCGCCGAGGCCGAAAAGGCTTTCGGCGATGGCACAGTATTTCTCGAACGGCTGGTCGAAGGCCCGCACCACGTTGAAGTTCAGGTGTTCGGTGATCACCACGGAACTATCGTCCACCTCTTCGAGCGTGAGTGTTCGGTTCAACGCCGGCATCAAAAGGTCGTAGAAGAAACACCTTCGCCATTCGTCACGCCGGAGTTGCGCAAGCGCATGTGCGATGCCGCTGTCGCGGCAGCTCGCGCAGTCGGTTACGTCAATGCCGGGACGGTGGAGTTTCTTGTCGACAGTAACCGTGATTTCTACTTCCTAGAGATGAACACGCGGCTCCAAGTTGAGCACGCGATTACGGAGCTCGTGACAGGTATCGATCTCGTCGCTGAGCAGTTGCGGGTGGCGGCTGGCCATCCTCTATCGTTCAAGCAGGCGGATGTCCGTCAATCCGGACATGCGATTGAAGTCCGAGTCTGTGCCGAAGATCCCGAGTCTGGCTATCTCCCATCCACGGGAAAGATCCAAGAACTGCTCTTGCCCGGTGGGCCGCATGTGCGTCTCGACTCGGCCTTGTACCCGGGACTTGAAGTGACGCCGTTCTATGACTCAATGCTGGCGAAGTTGTGTGTCCATTCCGCATCGCGGAGCGAGGCCATCGCCGTCATGCGTCAGAGCCTCGCAGAATTGCGCATTGGTGGGTTGCGCACGAATATCGCGTTTCTTGCACGCATCCTACGCGACCCGGAATTCGGTTCTGGTGTCTACGACACCGGACTTCTTCAACGCATGAGTCCACCGAAAGATGATCCAGAAACCGATCGCTTGGCTACGATTGTAGCCGCGGTGCTTCGGCACGCGGATGCGGAAACCTCGCGGCCTTCCCTAAAACAAAACGCAGGGCATGGGATTGATGCTTGGCGCAGCGCGTTCCGCCATGGGGCCATGCGATGAATTACTTCGTGAATTATCTTGGCAAAGATCGTCAGGTGTCGGTGCACACACGCGACGATGGACGTCATCAGGTGACTTACCTCGGCGAAACGCTCATCGTAGATGCGACGACGACGGGAGACCTACATTCGTTGCTCGTTGGCGGTCGTTCTGTTGAGGCCCAGGGGGCTCCAACCGAAGGTCCCTGGCGGCTCACCCTGCGAGGTCGCACACTCGACGTGGTTGTTGAATCAGAACAAGAACGAAATGCCCGAGCTTTGACGGGCGCCTGCGGAGCTCCGCGCCCTTCCGTCGTTAAGGCTTCGATGCCCGGATTCGTCTCCAAAGTACTCGTGAAGGTCGGCGACCGTGTCGAGAAAGGTGCGCCCGTAGCGATCATCGAAGCCATGAAGATGGAGAACGAGATTCGTGCCGAGTCAACCGGAGTCGTCAAAGAAATTAGAGTCCAAGATCGACAAACGGTCAATGGTGGCGACGTCTTGATGGTCATCGGGGAAGGCTGAGATGCCGCGCGTCCTGTATGAGGCGGATTCGGCATTGTGTTGCCAGTATGGTGCGTTGCTCTTTGATTGTGATGGCACGCTCGCGGACACGATGGGGCTTCACTATGAGGCATGGAAAGAAACCGTCGAGCCCCTCGGACTCTCGTTCCCGTTTGATCGATATACGAAAATGGCGGGGACTCCTACGCGGAGGATTCTTGAAGTCTTGGGAAGTGAGCAAGGGATATTCGTGGACGTAGACGAGTTGCTTCCAGAAAAGGAGAGGCGCTTCGTTGAGAGAATGCACCATGTGAAGCCAATCCCTACGGTGACGGACCTTGTGCGCGCGCGGCATGGACTGCAGCCGCTGGCAGTTGTCTCGGGGGGAATTCGTAAGGCGGTCCTTAGAACGCTCGAACATACAAGCCTTATTGGCTACTTCCCCGTGATTGTCACTGCCGAAGACACCATTCGCGGCAAACCCCACCCCGACCCTTTTCTCCGGGCCGCGGATCTTCTAGCCGTTGGGGCGGCGCGATGTCTTGTGTTTGAAGACGGGGATCCGGGCATCGAAGCCGCATTGGCCGCGGGCATGGACGTCGTTGACGTTCGGCCCATGATCGCAGGCTGATTTTTCGGCGGCGTTACACTGCCGCCATGGATGCCAGCAAAACCCAAGCGTCGGTTAGCACGATCTTCGAGGCGAGCATTCTCCCGACACTCGCCGAGTACATCACGATCCCTAACTTGTCTCCGTACTTCGACACCAAGTGGGTGGAGAACGGCCACATGTTGCGTGCGATCAAGTTGGCATCGGATTGGGTGGCGAAGCAAGGGATTCCCGGCCTCAAGCAGGAGGTGATTCAGCTCAAAGGACGCACACCGATTCTCTTCATCGAGATTCCAGGTGACGCGCAGGGAACGGTTCTCCTCTATGGGCACTTGGATAAGCAGCCCCCCATGCTTCCATGGGCCGAGGGCTTGGACCCGTTCAAGCCGGTGTTCAAGGATGGCAAGTTGTATGGACGTGGCGGTGCCGACGATGGTTACGCGGTGTTTGCTTCAGTCGCAGCGGCTAAGGCGTTGAGCGAGCAAGGCGTACGTCACGCGCGGCTCGTCATGGTTATCGAGTGTTGTGAAGAATCAGGTTCATACGATTTGCCCGCCTACATTGACCATCTCGAGGCTCGCATCGGTTCCCCTGAACTCGTGGTTTGTCTCGATTCGGGCTGCGGCGACTACGAGCGTCTCTGGGTCACCACGTCGTTGCGCGGGCTCATTGCGGGAGATCTCACCGTCGAGTTGCTGTCAGAGGGAATTCACTCCGGCGATGGTGGCGGCCTTGTAGCGTCATCGTTTCGAGTCCTTCGAAGGCTCTTGGAGCGCTTAGAAGATTCCGATACGGGCACCATTATTCCACGCGACTTTTATGTCCGAATCCCGACGGATCGCGCCAAGCAAGCGGCATTGACGGCCGACGTACTTGGCGACACGATCGCCGGCAAATTGCCGCTGCACAAAGGCGTCAGCCCCGTCACAAGTGATCCATTTGAGCTCATTCTCAATCGCACCTGGCGTCCGTCGCTCGCCGTAACGGGCGTGGATGGGATGCCGCCCCTCTCCTCGGCTGGAAACGTCCTTCGCCCGAAGACGGCATTCAAGCTCTCGCTTCGTGTGCCGCCGACCGCGGACGCCGACGCCTGCGCGCTCCATCTCAAGAAGTTGCTGGAGGCGAACCCTCCGTATGGAGCGAAAGTGACCTTCAATCCCGAGAAGTCTGGAAGTGGTTGGAATGCGCCGGCGTTCGCACCATGGCTCGAGAGCGCCGTGGACAAGGCATCGCATGAGTTCTTCGGGAAGGCGTCGTGCTGTATGGGGGAGGGCGGCTCGATTCCGTTCATGGGAATGCTCGGAAAGAAGTTTCCTGCGGCTCAATTCTTGATCACGGGTGTTCTCGGTCCGCACTCCAATGCACACGGGCCGAACGAGTTCCTAGAGATTGCTACGGCTCGCCGACTTACGGCGAGTGTGGCGCATGTCATTGAGGCTCATGCCTCGCGTTGACGCTTGTTTGCTCTTTGGGCTGCGGGTACCTACCCGATGGGAGTGGGTCGCTGCGGCTCTTGCCGATCCGGTCGCGACGTTGGTGGACCACGCCCATTGCGAGATGAAGGCGGCGACAACCGCGCTTATGATGGCGGCGCGCTACGCGCACCTTCCCTCGATCGCGGATGCAATGTTGGCGCTTGCCCGTCAAGAAATCGCCCACTACGAAACAGTGGCAGCTGAGCTTCGTCGTCGGGGGCGACACCCCGAGCCCCACGGCGCCGATCGCTATGCAAAGGCCCTTCGTGCCAATGTTCGCGGCGTAGAGCCGCACCGACTCTTGGACCTGTTGTTGGTTTGCTCGATTGTCGAGGCACGATCCTGTGAGCGATTTGGATTGTTGGCTGAACAGACACTGGATCACGCTCTGAAGGACATCTGGTCGGAGTTTGCAACATGCGAGGCGGGTCACCATGCGTTGTTCGTCGGCCTAGCCGAGACAATTGCGATGAAGGCAGATGTCGTTGCTAGGCTCGCCGCGTTGCTTGAGGTCGAGGCTCACGTGTTGGGATCACTGCCATGCGAAGCGCGCATTCATGGTTGAGCCTCCCCGAAATGAACAAGGCGCACCGAAGCGAGTGCTTCGATGCGCCGAGGTTCAGAGGCAGTTCAGATCAGTACGGAAGCACGAGTAGAGCAGGGTTGGTCAGGAAGAGGTTCGTGTAGAGGTCGTCTGCGCCTTGGAAGACGAAGTGCCGACCCCGAACGCCCGCGAAATTCGTTGGTGGCATGGGGATTGCGATCGGGAAGAACCGATCCTGGCCCGCGAATCCAGTGATTGCGAATAGGATGAAACGAGTGCTGGCTGATAGGAACTGTACCGACGGTGCATAGGTTGTGAGGTCGAGTTCTGTTCCAATTCCCATGGCGACTGGTAGCCCAGGACTCGCCGAACGGAGGACCGAGAGGATTCCGCCACCTGGCGTCGTCGTCCCGGTGATCTTTACTAGCGCAGGATTGTCAGGAGGCATGAAGATGATGCCGCCACCTGGGCTGAAGGAGTTTCCGGGGATAGGTCCGCCAGCGAAATTCTGGCCAGAAAGTCCTGCTACGGCTACAAGGCCGCCCTTGTTGACAATCGTTGAATTAGAATCGGCGTGGAACGCAAGCGCACCTTCGCCTGATGGAATCAGATTAGATGATCCCACTCCGCGCGAGCCGCCGCGGCCACCGATGACGTACGAGCCAGAGAGTCCATCATCGACGATCGAGACGATCGAGCCAGTTGTTGCCTTGATCGCGTGCCCACCGGCCGGTGTCGTTGCTGCGGTGATCCAAGGACCACCACCCGTCGCACCGATCAACCGAGGGCGCGAGAGGCAGACGATGGAAGCGTTCACGGCTTCAATCGCGTGCGGCGCCTGGGCAAAGAAATTCGGATCCGTGCCAAGATTGGTCGCCGTCGAATCAAGATCGTCAGCCTGAACCCATGATGCAGACACGAGAACACCCGACGTTGGCGGCTGGGCCGAAGGGTTGTGGCGAACGCGCACATTCTGGATGTGTACATCTGACGAGTTCAGAATCGCGAGGCCGCCATTCGAGAAGTAGACGCGGTCGAATGCAACGGGGCCGGTGCACGAATTGACACCTCCGGTCAGTCCACCGGTCGTAGATGCCCGCTCGAAAACCAAGCCCGAGACGACGACGGTTTCAGCATTGGGAATTCCAGTGACGGTAATGGTTCCCACGACCTTGTTCACAATCGGCTGAGACGGAACAACCATCGGATACGAGGTTGCATTCCAGCCGACGATGGTCACTCCCTTGTTGACAAGTACGTCCTCGTTGTACACGCCTGGTCGAACGAAGATTCGATCTCCGGCATTCGCGGCGGTGATGGCAGCAGTGATCGTCACGAAGTTTGCCCCAGGGCCGTTCGCTGCGTCAACGATCCACTCGTTGTTCTGGGCGACGAGGAAACTGGTGAGGAAGGGGACTAGAAGAACTGAACGCCTGAGATTTTGAACTGCACTCATTTGACTCTCTGAGCTTGGGATTCTTGCACGTTCCTACAGGGGGGAATCTCCTGCGTCGGAACTTGCGAGGCTCGCTACGATTAGGAGGACGTGGCGACCCTCACACCGGAGCCTAACCCATGATCTGTCAACGAGTCGCCGAGAATCTTGCGGACAGGGTAACCGACGTAAATTGTATGGAATGGCCTCGAGACTTATCAAGAAAACATGCTGAATTCGGCATCATTCTTAAGCACCCCACTCAAAGAAAGTCCATCCTTTAAATAAACGCAACTTGACTCAAACGGGTCGAGAGGGCATACTAGCGACGACTCCTGTGAACGATTTGTTATGTTTCGAGGAGTCCGATCCCCAAAATGCGAACTAAGTCGATTGCGCCCCCAGGCGTCGTCGCGTTTACCTAGGAGTTGTAAAATGAGTCGTTTCTTGTCTCCAATCCTCTTCGCTGCCGTTGCTGCTGTTGCGTCGGCTCAGTCCTTCGAGTGTTCGCCGCCGGGAGTCAATTTCCCAATTGGCAACACGACCAATTGCGAGAATGCACGGTGGAACGGCGTTGGCCCGTTCGGCGGCGCACGCAACGAATTGGATTGCGGCATGCCCGCAGCCGGATCGCAGTACGCGCTCCTTGTGGCAGGCGGCCCGATTTCTGTCGGCGCGCACCCCGCGGCTACATTGCCCGCACGTCCTCTGAATGCGAACGTTGCGGAGCTCCTGTTCGATGCTCCCGTGGGCGCGACCGGGATCTCGTTCAGGTACAACTTCTTTAATGCCGAAGCCTCAAATGAGTCCGATTTTAACGACGGAATGGAAATCGCGATTTGCGATTCGATTACCGGCGCCCGCATTCAGTCGCTCGTGTACGTAGATACTTTTTCGCCGTCGGGGACGAACTGCAGTACGGTTTTTGGTATCGGTACCGATTGGAATGCGCCCGGAGTCGACACCTTTGGCATTTCCTTCGGTGGGCCACTCCCTGCAGGGTACTACCTCTCAGTTGCATGCTGGAACTCGCTCGATGAATTCTTCGATTCGAGTGTTGAAATCGACTGCATCGCTTGGGTGAACTCTTGGGAAGTTGGATTCCTATCGGGTCCTCGCGTTGTGAACACGTCGCCCGCGACTCACGGCAATCAAGGTTTCGTCGTCGGACTCCCGATGTCGGTGCAAACTCAAGCTGGTCTTCCTTACATCGAGGGATTCCACTGCATGGTCGCCCAGCTCTGGGATGGCAACCTTGCTCAGCAGGTGGCAGGAATCGCTGGCGACTTCTACCCCTGCACGGACCGTCCCTGGGTGGTCCTCTCTGAAGGGCTCCTCACCGGTGGAATCAATCCGGGCCGTGGCCCGAACGTCAGCTTGACCTTCCCAATGAGCATGGCTGGCGACCTCTGCGGTCGCGGTGTCGTGATTCAGTCCTATGTGATCACGGAGCTCCTCACGAACGAGTCGTTCACTACGGCGGAGTTCGGTTGGTTCACGGTAAGCAACCAAACGCAGCCATGACCAGTTCCGGCCGCTGCGTGCGGCCGGATGCTCAGCCGAGGAAGCTCGGCTGAGCGGCCTGTCTGGGGGCAGGCGCACGACGCATCGGGGGTGTCCGAAAGGACGCCCCTTTTGCGTTGCTTAGGTGCTCGTCGGGCGTCAGATCTGAGAGAATCGAACCATGCCTGTATTTCACCCGGGACACGATTCTTTTCATGGATTCACCATGTTGCTTCAATCGAATGGTCCGCGGACGTTCGTGGGGCGGTGGGATGCGGTTGAGGGTGACGTCGTGTGGCTCAATGACGCAGCGGTTCACACGGACGGCGAATATGGAGTAAGCAAGTCGGCATTCCTTGAACAACTAGCAATGCTGGGGCCGACGAACACCGTCGCTCGAATCGCCATTCCCCTCTCAGAAGTCCATTCAGTGGAACGACTGGGCGACTGGAAACGCAATCGACGGACTTATTCAAGCGACTGAAGGACGCTAGGCGGCGATTTGAGCCCCGCACACGCCTCGCTGTAGATGAGGCGCGCGCGCGATCTCGCCGTCGCGTCGAGGCCTCTCCGAGCGCGGACGAGGCGGTTTCGCGGCGTGTGCTCCCAAGGAACGAACTCGATAACTCCGGTTCGGTATCCCTGGGCTCGTAGCCACTGCATTCGCAGGGCGTCCGTGAGGATGGCCGCATGATCGGCTTCTAGGATCCCGTCACCGATAAATGGCGCGTGGTCTCTCGATGGCGCGAGCAGCGTCCGGACTTCGCGGTGACAACACGGAACCGCCAACAGGTGCTCTGCGTTCGTGGCGACAGCTCGAACTAGAGCGTCATCGGTCGCCGTATCGCACCCATGCAATGAGAGGACCGCAAAAGGCGAGTCCGGCAGCGGGTAAGTTAGGGCATCGCCTACCTCAAATTCGGCGTCGTGGAAGCCCAAGGTCTTTGCTTTGCGCCGACAGGCATCGATTCTCGCGGGATCGCGATCCACCCCGAGCAGTCGACACGCAACGCCTTGTCGAACGAGCCACCAACCAAGAATAAGCCCGAGGTAGGCGTTACCGCAATTCAGGTCCACGATGTCGACTGGACGACCTTTCGGGAGGTCGACCATATTTGAAACAAGCAAAGGAATCAGATGGGAGACTTGCTTGAATTTGCGGCGACTGTCTGCCGAAATCGAGCCATCCGAGTTCATGATCCCGAGGACGCGGAGCAACGGGGCAGCGTCTGCACCACCCAGCTCCGATGCTTCTGCACCAAGAGCATCGTCGCGCGGACTTACCGGGCGAGACGATTTGCTCATGCACGTGCTCTCACCAATGGGGGTGACACCAATTCGGAGTCACCCCGCGGGACGTAGCTTACTTCGCGGGCTTAGCCGTGAGTGCCTTTTTCGCGCGCGCGGCAACGCGAGACTTGGTTCGCGATGCGGCGTTCTTATGCATGACTTTATGCTGTGCAGCCTTATCGACCTGTACCTGGGTCGAGCGAACTGCTTCGAGAATCGCCTTTTCGTCGCCCGACTTGAGGGCGTCATCGAGCTTCTTGAATTGGGTCTTCAGCGCAGCGCGCTCCGACTTGTGGGAGGTTCGACGCGTCGTGCTTTGACGGGCGCGTTTCAGAGCTTGTTTAGTATGGGCCATATGGGGTTCTCAGGTGGGCAGGACAAAGTCCTGCATTAGGTTGCGACTCTCTTCCGAATGCCATCCACCTTCGCTCTCACATCGCGAAAGCCAATGTCGGCTTCGTAAATTTGCTCGAAGGTGGATAGCGCACGTTGCAATCGCTCAGGTCCGCCCTGGCGCTCCAACGTAGAAGCGAGTTCGTACAGAATTTCCATCTTGGGGCCGTTAAGAGACGGAATTGCTTCCGCGGCCTCCGTGTATTGTTTGATTGCGAGATCGAGGCTTCCGCTCTCGGCAAATGCGCGGCCGAGAAGGTGGAGGGCTGAGATCCGGTTTCGTGGGTCTTTAATGCCCTGCTGAAGCGACTTGATGGCCTCATCCGTGTCGCCAGCTTCGAGGAGAGCCTTGCCCAAGCGAAAGCGCAGTCCGAGATCTGTCGGGCGTGCATCCGAACGCCTGCGAAGTTCATCGAGTTCAAGCGACGCTACTTCACGTGAACGCCGTGCGACATCGTCAGCATTGGCCGAGGTCTTGGCCAGATCGAGATTGCGTTTGGCACGCGCGAGTCGTGCATCACCCAACCCATCCTTCGCCTCTTCAGAAGTACCGTCGCGACGCGATGCGTCGAGGAATGCATCTACAGCCCCGTCGTAGTCGCTTGCATCAAGCTTGGCGCGGCCGAGCTTGATCATCAGCGTGACGTTTTCGGGCTCTTGCTCGAGCGCGCGCTCAAGTTCGGTGATCGCGTCTGCTAGGTCTTCTGTTGTTTTCGAAAGGCGCTGGCGGCGCTCTGAATCCGTAAGGTCTTTTTGATTCTTGGCCAAGTCGCGCGCGGACTTCGCGTCCTTGAATCCAGCCTGAGCAATAGCGCCTTCAGCTGCCAAATTCTTGCGCATCTTGGCAGCTTCCTGATCGCGCGGATTGACTTTGAGGACACGCTCGAAGCAGGTCATGGACTCGTCGTATCGCTTCTGCTCGTAGAGAAGTTGGCCCAAGATCTTCAACGATGATGTGTCGTCAGGCGCGAGTTCAGCGATCGCGGCAAAAACAGCTTCTGCACTCTTGCGCAAGTTAAGCGCAAGAAGGGCGTGCCCTAGCTTGAGGTTCAGAGCGACGTTGCGCGGATCCTTCCGAATCGCTCCTTCGCAAAGCCCCGCGATGGCTCCATGGGCCTTAAACAGGGACGCAAAGAGAACCCCAACGCGTGGAGCCAATGTTCCGATACCGGCGAGAAATGCGTTGGGGTAGCCCTTCTCGTACTTCCGCGAGGCCGACACCAAAAATCCGCGACGCGCTTCACCGCAATCCGGGTCCAAACGGAGGATCTCGGAATAGAGATCTATCGCCCCGTCGAAGTTCTTGCGGCGGGCTTCGTTATCTGCGCGTTCGAGGTACTTAGAGACGTCGACCAAGGTGTTTATGGGGGTGGGTCCCAGATGGGGCCCGCTTGCCGATTTGCGGCAGGGAGGCAACATAGCAAGCAAGGGGCAGGTGTCAACGACGTCTCAGCCCGGGGAGCCCGAGTGAAACTAGTCTATTTTCCGAATCCCATCCTTCTCAAGAAAGCCGTTCCTATAACGGTTTTCGACGACGCGTTGAGGGCAAGGGTCGCCGAGATGGAGCCTCTGCTCGAGCTCGAAAAAGGAATCGGCCTTGCTGCACCACAGGTCGGTTGGGGGGTAAGGCTGCTCCTTGCGAGGCCCGATGGGGACCCTTCGAAGAGCGTGGCACTGGTTAACCCAGAGATCGTTCGCAAGAAGGGGTCGGAATGGGGGGAGGAAGGCTGTCTGTCGTTCCCGGGTATCTGGGGCAATGTCCTTCGATCCACGTGGATCAAGGTCAAGGCCCAAGACACCTTCGGTCAACCGATGGAATTCGAAGCCGAAGACCTCTTTGCGCGCGTCCTGCAGCATGAGATCGACCACCTCGATGGCGTGATTTATGTGACGAAGATGACGCCGGCCGATCAGGCCGTGAATCGTCGCAAGCTCGAAGACCTCAAGGCGAAGTTCGCCCAGGTTCAACCGACGTCCGGATGAAAGTCCTTCATGGCATTTCCGAGTGCCGCACGGCTGGATTAGCGCGATGCGTCGCAACTCTGGGTGTTTTTGACGGAGTGCATATCGGTCATCGGCATGTGCTTACCGAGACTGTTCTTTATGGACAAGAACGTCGCGCACCGTCTGTAGTTGTGACTTTTGGCACTCATCCGAAAGGCGTCATCAATGGAACTCCTCCGCAGCTCATCACATCGTTGAGGCACAGGTTGCGTCTGTTTGATGCATTGGGACTGGATGCGGCCGTGATTCTCGAGTTTGACGAGACGCTTCGATCCACACCCGCGCGTGACTTCGCGCGCGAAGTGTTTGGTCATGTCCTCCACAGCCAATTGGTGATCCTCGGCTGTGACACGCGTTTTGGCCGAGGTGGGGAGGGCGACCTGACGCTCCTTCGCGAGATCGGTCGCGAATGTGGATTCGATGCGATCAATGCGGATGCCGTAATGCTCTCGGGAACGAAAGTGTCGTCTACGCGTATCCGTCAGTCGGTCCTTCGGGGAGATCTCGCGGACGCCGCACGCATGCTCGGCCGCCCTGTGACGATTCTCGGCACGGTGGTTGAGGGTGACCGACGCGGCAGGACATTGGGTTGGCCTACCGCGAACCTCGACCTTCATCATGAAGTCAGACCGCCACACGGTGTTTATGGTGTGGAGGTTCTTGTCGGACAAGCCCGCCACCTCGGACTTTGCAACATTGGCTACCGGCCCACTTTCGACGCACCTCCTGCGAGCAACCCCGAAACATGGGTTTCTCGGGACGCATTCGACCGAATCGAAGTCCACCTGCTTGATTTTTCTGGGGACCTGTACGGACGGGACATCGAACTTCGATTTCTTCACAGAATTCGCGATGAATTGAAGTTCTCGGGCAAGAATGAACTTGTCGCGCAGCTGGCTCGCGATCGGGCTCACTTCGAAGAGTGGTTGCGTGGGCCATCGGGGTGAGTTGATGCGAAGGGTAGTTGTGTTTACACTCGCGGCCCGACGGGAAGGTAGCTCAGCTGGTAGAGCATAGCACTGAAAATGCTAGGGTCGCCGGTTCAATCCCGGCCCTTCCCACTCGTCGCCGCCCGCATCGCCCATGTGATGCGGGCGGTTGCATTTTTATTGGGCCCTGACGAATCGACGCGGTCGTCGAGTCAACGCTCGGAGAGACCGAGGACGTTGCGAGTCCAGTGAGTTTCACTGAGCCGATCTTCAAATACGACGGCATCTGGATCTGCCTGTTCGACCAGCGTGCGAAAATTCAGGCTCAACAGGTCCACCGGCCCGGTGACCCGTGCGAATGGACGTCCGTCACCGTGCGAATCGGCGTTTTCCGCTGCAGTTGCGAGCGACATGTTGCGATAGACGAACGCCAACTCCATGGCGGCAAGGCCGAGATCGCGCGCAATCTTGACGCTTGGTTCCAACACAACGGACAAACGGCGCTGGGCATTTTCACCGCGATGCTCGAGAACGCGTGAGAGGTAACTCGGTGGTGCTTTCGAGAGCACGGATCGAGTGAACTCGAGGAGATCGAGCGGGAATGAGCTCGAGGGTTTCAATACGAGATCAAGTGTGCAGCAAGGGTCCGTGGCCACGCGCGCGGCGATGACTTCCTCGAGCCGTGACCGCGATGCCCAAAGGTCATTCGCTTGGACCCACATGGCTGCATGTCGAGCGAGCGGCATGGCTGCGGTTGCTTCTGCTTCTCCATTTGGCGAATCCAAGTCGACCAAGATCGCGTCGCGAGGATTCGTGGCGTCGAGTCCAACAAGGTGAGGCCGCGGCAACTCGTCGAGGCGGCGGCCTAGCATGTCCTCTGCTTCGCTCAGCAGCTTGGCCATCTCGGCGAGAGTCATCGTTGGGGTTGAGCGAATGCGGTAGGGGGGCATCGAATCGAAGGTGATTCCGAGATTCTGCGCGTCCGCGCGCATGGCAGTCCCAGGAAGCAATGAAAGCAGGAAAACCTGCGCCTCTGAGCCTAGTTCATGTTGTCGAAGGAACTCAAACCCTCGCCGAACGTCATCCTGTGTGTCGCCGGGAAGTCCGACGATGAGGTCGACGAGGAGCCGCACACCATGATGGTGAAGTCGTTTAGCCGCTTCGGCAACAAGGCGCGCGCTTCCATGGCGGCGTGTAATGCGCAAAGTTTCATCGCTGACCGACTGCAGCCCGATTTCGACCCGCCCGAATCCGGCCGCGGCAAGCGCTTGCGCATGGGCGTCAGTCAAGCCTTCAGCGCGTACTTCGCCGAAGTAGTCGAGTCGACGATCGAGATTGACTTCCTTCAAGACGACTAGAAGTTCCTCAAATGCCGGGCGGTGGTTGAATGTCGGGTCAAGAAACACAACCTCGCGTGCGCCACGGTCCCGCAGTCCCTGCATCAACTCGCGGGTGTCGTCCAAGTCCAAACTTCTGAGGTTGGCACTCGACCGAGGATAGAAACAAAAGGTGCAGTGCGATCGGCAACCACGCACGGTCTCGACATAAGTCGAGCGATGACCCTCGACCGGGAGCGTCCCGGTGATGTAAGGCGATGGGTAGCGATTAAGTGGGAATGCGGGTGGATCTGCGGGCGCGAACGGTGACATTTTGGATCCAGCCCGCACGGAACATCCGGAAAGTCCATCGAGGGAATCGCCCTTCACAAGGCGATCAAACAGGTGAACGAATGTCTCTTCGGCTTCGCCTGATACCGCGACGTCGACGGATGGATGGTCAACAACCCATGTATTGTCGGCGCTGACTTCAGGCCCTCCGACGATGACGTAAGTCTCTGGCCGACGCTCCTTGACTTTCATCGCGATATGGAGACTCCGCTCGGAGTTCCACAGATAGAGTGAGATCCCGAGCCAAGTCGGTTCTCGCTCAAGGATGAAATCAACGAGTTGGGTGTCGCCGAGTCCATCTGTGATTTCTGGCGGCAGCACATCTATCGCGATGTGCTCCTCCAGTCCATGGTGGCGTGCAGCGACGCCGAGAGCCCCGGCAGCGAGTGGAACATTGCCTGAAGCGGATAGGGCTGCCGGCTGAGGCACCGGGAGTTGAAGAAGGACTAAGCGCGGCTTCACGCCACACTCCTAGCGCACGACGCGATCTCCCGGAAGCAGGATCGAGATCCTCGCGTCGGGGATTCTCCAAAGTGGGCGTGTCGTCGGGGCGGGCATGTCAGCTACGGCCGACGAAATCGGCTGATAAAGAACGGCTTGTCCGGCACCTACGATTTCGATGGTGCTTCCATGGATGATGGCGGCCGTACGTTCTTCAAGACCTAGTCCCTTCATTCGCGGGTAGGCAGGCAAGACCGATAGGAGCCGTGGAATCCGCGCCCGTGCGAGCAGGTGCTGGTCGACGATGAAGTCTGGGAGAACACCGAGGCCTGGTGCCACGGGGATTCGATCCGGAGCAATCGCGCCTTCAGGCGCACCTCGAATCATCATGATTTCGCCGAGAACGGCAGCTCCGGCCGAAGTGCCGCCCACGACGGCACCATGGCGATGCGCGTCTCGAATGGCATCGAGGGCCTTCGTCGATTGCAGGAGCGTCATGATGCGCTCCTGAGATCCACCGCCGAACCACACCACGCGCGCACGCTTGAGCGCGACAATGGACGCGTCGAGATCAGCGTCAACGGAACTTGCAGGACTCCAGAGGATGACGTCCGTGCAGCCGTAGCGTTGCCACATCGCTACCGTCGAGCGGCCTGCATCCGTCAGACTTGAAGCGGCAGGAATGACGACGACCGGCGCGGATTTGCCTCCAGCCAATTCGATCATTCGGAGGACTAGCCCCGGAGCCTCCCCACCGCCTCCCACCGGAACGACAGGACCCGCGATCGAACCTAATCGTCCTGCGTCGTGGTCATGGGAGGCCGTCGACTCGCACGACGCGATGAACAAGGCGGCAATTGTGAGCGCGGATCCGAGCCGCCAAGCGATCACTGGAAGGTGATCATTCGCGGGTTGCTGACTTCAGATGGATTTAACATGGAGTCGGCAGTGACGGCGGCGAAATACAACGGGAAGCCGGCAAGTGGCGGGTAGTAGGGGATGTTCACCGTGGCCGTCGCCGTTCCAGTCGCCGATGTGGTGCCGACAAAGTTTGCGAATACACTTGGGAGACTCCACGCGAGATCCGAAAGCCCGGTAAAGATATTGGCCTCAAGAATGAACGGGCCACCGAGTGGCGTTTGGCCTGGGATCTCCGAGACTGCGATAACGTAGAGCTCGCTCGCGTGCCCTGGAGCGTTGAGGTTTAGGACCTGCGAGGTGCCAGTCGGCCATGAAGCGTTCGGAGTCGACAACGAGGCCTGCCACATAGTTGCAACGTTGGTGTAGATGTAGTCGCCCGAACTGGAGAAGTCCATGTTGGCTTGGTTACCAGCGGCATAGAACTTGATCGGTCCTGGGGTAACCGATGCCGGTGCCTGCCATCCCATCGTCCAGGCGTTCAGTGAATTGCCGCTGAACGTGTGTTCGTGATAGGCGGCACTGGACGACGTCGTCTGGGTCTGCGTCGGGTTGTTCATCGTCACGACCCACGCGCCTTTGAACATGCCGGCAGAGTCTTGCATCGTGACCTGAAAACCATGACGCGTATTGCTTGAGCCAGAAAATCCAACGCTGACCGGATGGGCCGCCGATGGTGTCAGGTTCGTTGGGACCGACACCGTAAAGTTCGCTGACCCCGAATTGAGGGGGTACGAGTTGTGGCAGGCCGTGCACGCGCCCGAAAACTCACCAGGAGCCCCGGTATATCCGGGCAGTGGTCCAGACGAGAACCCAATGGCGAGGTCGGATGTGAAAGCCGCACCGACAAGCACGGTCGCAAGAGCAGCAGCGTAGAGGGGTTTACGTTTCATGTTGCGGGGGATCCATGTCGCGGCGGTTGCGCGACCGTCTCGACCTGTAGATTGTACCACCCAGACGGGGAGAAAACGAAGGCCAAAGCCGCGCGTCGCTCAAGGTTTTGTTCAGAAGAAACAAGTCTTGCGAGGGTACGCGCGAACGCCGATCATGGGGGATGGAGAAACCTGTGCCCTGGAACCTCGAGAGCCTCCATGCTCAATTCGGCGAAGACGTCCTGCGCGACGTCGTCCGCGACATTAACGACCTCATGTGTGGAATGGCAGGGAAGGGTTCCAAGGTCAACCGGATCGGCGTGTCTGACGCCATTTGGGCCAAGTTACTTGCCCGCGGCGGATACAACTCCGAAGGCGTGCGCAAGGCGATCGCCGGCGAGGAGCTGGGTCAGCAAGATTCGATCGGACCATTCAACCCGTACACGATTCACTCAGCAGTCAACGTAGTTGAATCCAACGGCGGGCCGCTTTCAGCGGAAGAGTTGGATTCATTGCTGACCTCGGCGCTTCAATATCGTCAACTAATCACTTGATCGATGCTTCGTCCTGTTGTTGATGCCCACGCCGACATCTTCTCGAAGTCCATCGAGGATGGCCTAGACTGGGCGGATGATAGTTCGTTTTTCGACGCGTCTCCAGAGAAGTTGAGGCTCGGCGGAGTTCGACTTCAGGTTGCATCCATTTATGTGCCGTCGCGAGTTGATGGCGAGTTGGCGACGAAGATGGCTCTCCGCATCGTTGGTGCAGCGCATGATGCTGCGCGCCGCGTCGGAGGTTTTTCGATCGTCAATACTCTTTCAGACTTGGACCATTGTCAGCGCGAGGGCGTCATCGCGTTCGCGTTCGGCATGGAAGGCGCAACGCCGCTCTTGGGGTCCGTCGATCGCCTTCGGCTTTTTGCTGCCCTCGGGGTTCGATTCCTCGGGCTCACCCACAATCATGACAATGAGTGTGGCGACGGCTGCTTCGCCAAGGCTCCGACCGGACTCACTGCGAAAGGGCGATCGATGATTGCCGTCGCCGAAGGGGCCGGGGTTACACTTGACGTAGCGCATTTGAATCCGGTGTCGTTTGGACAGCTAGTTGACTCGGCTTCGTATCCGTTTGTGTGCACCCATGCAGGTTGCCGATCGCTTTTGGACGTGCCGAGGAATCTGACCGATCACCAGATCCGCCTTTTAGCTGATTCCGGCGGCGTGTTTGGGGTGGATGCATTTCCGGGGCATGTTGGACGGTCTCGGGCTGCCGGAACCATCGAAGACATGGCACGTCATATTCAACATGCACTGGATTTGGTGGGTGAAGACCATGTCGCCCTCGGGGCGGATTTCGATGGGATCCCGACGAAACTTCAAGGTTTCGAGGACGCCGCCCGGTATCCGGCTCTTTTCGAGTATCTCGGATTTAAAGGCGTCTCCGATGTCGCCCTTGAGAAGCTTGCATCCGGGAATTGGCTGCGAGTCATCAGGGACGCCTTGGGGCGGCGACCTTAGGCTGATAAGTTTCCAGCCCGCTTCTGCGGCCTGCCTTGAGTGGCGGGGCCCCGTTGGCCCCTCCCGACAAGGACCGCGGCGGCGCGAGAATTTCCATGAAAGACGGCATTCACCCCAAATACGTGTCATGCAAGGTTACCTGCGGTTGCGGGAACACATTTGCGACTCGTTCAACGCGCGCCGAAATCACTGTCGAAATCTGCGGTGTCTGCCACCCGTTCTATTCGGGCAAGCAGAAACTGATCGATGCCGCAGGTCGCGTCGAGCGCTTCAACAAGCGGTACTCGGCTGCAGCCAATCCTCAGGCAAAGACCTGATTCTTCAACGCGCGCTGCGCGCGATGGAAGTGCATGTCGATTGAGGTCGTTGACAAACTGGGCGGTCGTCTCCGTGAGATGGTCGCCCGGCTGCATGAGATCGACCGTCGAATGGCCGAGGAGGGATCAGCGCGTCCTGATCTAATTCCCACGCTGATGCGGGAACGCGCCTCGCTTGCCCCCACCGTGGAGATGCACGCTCGAATTGAGCATTGCAGAAAAGACATCGCCGAAGTGAATCAACTTGCGGAGATGGAATCCGATTCCGCTATGGCGGCGGAATTTCGATCGGAATCTACTCGCCTCAAGGCAGAGCTCGACGATTTGGCTTCGCAGCTTGTTGGCAAGTTTCTGGACGCTGATCCGGACGACCAGCGCGACGTCATCATCGAAATCCGTGCGGGGGTAGGCGGTGACGAGGCCGCTCTTTTCGTCGGAGAACTTAGACGCATGTATCTCCGATTCGCCGAGCGATTGGGCTTCAAGCCTGAATTGTTGTCGGCACAGCCGACGCCATTGGGAGGATTCACGGAGACGACGATCGCCGTCTCAGGACAAGGCTCTTACGCGCAGTTTCGCTTCGAGAGCGGTGGTCACCGGGTCCAGCGCGTGCCGAAGACAGAAGCCAACGGGCGCATTCACACGTCTACCGCCACTGTTGCCGTTCTCCGTCAGGTCGACGACATTGCGGTCGAGATCAAGGATAGTGATCTCATTGTTGACACTTTCCGAGCTTCGGGCGCGGGTGGGCAGCACGTCAACAAGACGGATTCTGCTGTGCGAATGACTCACGTCCCGTCGGGAATCGTCGTTGCGTGTCAGGACGAACGGTCGCAACAGAAGAATCGCGCACGGGCACTCTCCGTATTGAAGGCTCGCTTGCATGACCATGCTGTCAAAACCCGCGATGCAGCCCGCGCGAAGGACCGTCGTGAGCAGGTCGGAACGGGAGACCGCAGCGACAAGATCCGCACCTACAATTATCCACAGGACCGCGTCACCGACCACCGCATCGGAATTTCGGTTCATGGGATCGCGGATTTTTTAGATGGAGCGATGGAGCCCATCGTTCGAGGGTTAATGGACGAGGAGCGAGCCCGTCGCTTGCGCGACGTGCTCGAGGAGCGCAGGGCGTGACCGAATGGACCGTGATGACGGTTCTTTCAGCGTCAACGGACCATCTGAGAAAACACGGTTCGGCCTCGCCTCGCCTCGACGCAGAGCTCTTGCTCGCTAGGGTTCTCGGTGTGACGCGTCTCCGTCTCTATTTGATGCACGACATGCCGATGGAAACAGCGCAACGCGACGTACATCGCGAATTCATCCGTCGTCGGGCGAAAGGCGAGCCGGTTGCGTATCTCCTCGGCGAGCGCGAGTTTCATGGCCATACGTTTTCTGTGGATCGGCGAGTCCTTGTTCCGAGGCCCGAAACGGAGTTTCTCGTCGATGCTGGCGTGGAAGCCATTGATCGACTTCTGGCTGCCAGGCCATTCGATACCCTGACGGTTTTGGACTTGTGCACTGGAAGTGGCTGTGTGGCGCTTTCCGTCAAGCTCGCCCGGCCCCAAGTCAGCGTGACGGCCGTTGATGTTTCACGCGACGCCCTCGTGGTCGCGCGCGAGAACGAGGAAGCGCTTTCGGCGGCCGGCGGGGTTGAGTGGATCGAAGGGGACTTGGATCGTGCCGTGGTCGGTCGGACCTTTGACATCGTCTTGTCGAACCCACCGTACGTGACCGATCTTGAGTTCGATGAGCTTCCTGTAGACGTTCGTCAACATGAGCCCGAAGTGGCCTTGCGATCGGGGACCGATGCGCTGTCGTTTCACCGACGCATTCTCGCGGCGTGTCGCGATGGCCTTTGGCGACCTGGTGGTCGAATTGCCTTGGAAATGGGAAACCCCGCTGGCGCGATCGACATGGCCGCCCTTACGCTGCCTTTAGGCAGGATCGACGTGCGGCGCGACTACGCGGGGTGTGCCCGGGTTCTAGTCGTCGACAGTTAGGTCGCGACTAGGTCTTGGGTGCGCCAATGGGGAGACCCCGGGCGACCAGACGATCTAGTGCTGCCCGGTCTTCAGCAGAAACTGTCGTGAAGAAAAGGCCGAGATCGTATTGGCCGTCGGGACGGCGCTGACACCTTACAACCGCCGCTTCACACGTCACGAGGCGTCCGTCCTCGTCATCGAGTCGGAATTGCACCTTGACTAGCGCCATCTCGTTGAGAGGCGAGGCGCTTACCGCACAGGTCCCGATTCGTGAGACATTTGAAATGCGACATGCGAGTTTGTCCGTCCCCTTGTTGAGCGTTCCGTCGTAGGAGGTATCGACTCGGGGTGCACGGCGTCGGTCAGAACGGTCGTCGGTCGTCATGGTTTCTTCTCTCGGATACCCACGTCGTTGCGAGTGTCCCCCCCTGCCTCTACGATGCGGGGCAGTGGGACCGGTGGGCCTTCCTTGGCCCCTTTCGGACAAACCTGCCTCAAAGGTTGAGTTGAGGCGTCCGGCGGGGGGGATTTTTCCGTCGACCCTGAGAAATCACATGGCAAACTTCAATAAAGTGCTCTTGATGGGGAATCTCACCCGAGACCCCGAAACCAAGTTCCTTCCAAGCGGAGCAGGGGTGGTCGAGTTCGGGCTTGCGGTAAATCGCACCTGGACCGACCAGCAATCCGGCGAAAAACGTGAAGCGACGACCTTCGTCGACTGCAAGGCATGGGGAAAGCAGGGCGAGATCTTGACTCGTTACTGCAAGAAGGGGAGCCCGCTTTTCGTCGAAGGGCGGTTGGAATACCGGACTTGGGAAACGAACGGTGAGAAGCGCTCAAAGCACGAAATTGTCGTCGAGAACTTCCAGTTCATTGGCGCCCCGAAGTCTGAGGGCTCGGGTGGTGGCGGCAGCGGCGAGGGTGGTGGCGGCGGCATGCGGCGGGGGCCGACTTCCCAGCGCGGCTCCGCGCGTGGTCCGGAAGCGGGCCAGGGAGAGTCGCAAGGCTTTGAGGCGCCCGCTGGAGCAGACGACGTCCCGTTCTAGGGATGAATTGGCGCCCGACCTGATGGGGCACATCATTTGGTTGCTAGGCGACGCCGTCGGCCCACCCAACAATCCACGGGTGGTGTTTGCACATCGGGACACCCCGGCCTTACACTCCGGGTGTAGGGCCCATGGCCCGATTGACTTAGATGATGCGCGACCTTGTAGCTCGATCGCGGTTATCGGTGAGGCGTAGTTGGCTCATCGTTATTCCGTTGGGTCTCACCTTGGTGGGTGCGTGGGCTCTATGCCTACGAATCCGACCTGCCACGGTTGGGGGCGTCGTGCGCTTTTCTGCAGTACCCGAGGCCATCGCTTCCGAGTCTCTCGTGGTCGCTGTAACGAATGTGCCCGCGCTCGTGACGCCCGCGCGGGCGATCGATGACGCGCAGCCCGGGGTGCTGACTCAGCTTTCTGTCATAGTCCGCGACTCGGCGGGCGCAAGCATTCCCGGGGCGACAGTTTGCTTTAACGAGCGCGCCAACTTACGAGTCGGTTCGCTTGCCTTGACAACGGAGGCGCGCAAGTCGGCTATCGGCATCACTGATGGTGCTGGCGCCGCGATCGGTCACACTTCTCGCACGTCTGTTACCGATGTCTGCGTAAGTCAAATTGGGTTCTCCGTAGCATCGGCGACGGTCGAGCCCGGTCGTACCCGTCTCGAATTGGTCATGCGTCGTCCTGCGTCGATGAAACTCACTTTCGTGGACGACGCCACCCATGAACCGATCCGAGCCTGCAGTTTCGAGCTCGAGCTCAACGGGTCAACCCGCCAAATCAAAACGAACGACGAAGGATCGTCCGTTGTTCGTGATCTGACGCCTGGGAAAATCCTCGCTGAAGTACGAAGTCCGATCTGTATTCCTGCCCCAATTTCGATCAAGTCCCTGGATGAGGGAGTTGAAGCCTCATGCGAAGTTCGCGTGCGAAAGGGAAAGAATCTGCGGTCTCTTGTTCAATTGAACGGCCTCCCCGCGGATGGTGCAGTGGTTTCGATTTATGATCGCTGGACATCGAAGTTGGTGGCTAGAATCCAAACGGGCGCCGATGGCCTTTTGACGCTACCCGTCGGAATTGATGACCACGACTATGTGGCGGTTGCGGAACTGGGTGATTACGCAGGAGATGTGGCGCTGAGTTCCAACGGCGAGCTTTCGTATCTCGCTTTGCTCGCGACTTGGAGGTTTGGCATCTCTGCGCTTGCCGACGGACGCGAGATCCCCGGCGCGCGTGCCATATTGGTACGTGCCGACGGGCTTCCTTCTGGTCCGACCGGTCGCGGGATCGAATTCACCTGTGACCAACGAGGCTATGTCGACATCGATGGCCTCATCGATGGCGTCGCTTATAGGTTGATCGTCATGGCCGATGGCCGCGCCATCGGAGAATGGCGTGCCATCGATCGGGCATCGGCAGGGTCCATGAGTATCACGTGCTCGTTGCCCCCGGCCTCGTCGATTGCGGGCATTGCTCTCGCATCCGACGGCACTCCGGTCATTGGGGCAGTTGTTCGTGTGACTCGAGCCGATAGTGCCAGCGGACCCGCGATGTTTACCGTTACGGATGCGGACGGCCGTTATTCGTTCACCGGCATCGCGCAGGGTACCGTCAACATCCTGCCGTTCTTTCCGGGATTCGACGGTCGGCGTCGCGCTTTTGCAACTGGCGATCAGAACGCGAACGTTCAGCTTGATCGACTCTGATCTCGGTACCCTCACATCATGATCGACGTGTGGGCATTTTTCCGTTGCGCGGTGCTAGTCCTTTGCATCGCGGGACTTTCGCTAGGCCAAACTACGAGACCGTCGACTCGGCCACAGGATGAAGCGACTAAGCTCCTCGACACACTTTCAGAGAAACTCTACACGCCGATCCGATCAGGGCTTCGCGAACTTTCCTACGATTACTTGACGACCCCTGAGGGCGCCTTGCAAGGGAAGTTTCGCGTCGACGTTAGATACCGGACTGACTCGCGACCAACGGTCCAATTCTTGTCAGATGATCGATCCCCGATGAAGGAACTTCCGGCTTGGTTGAATTCGCCTGCGCCAGGGAAGAAGGGGACCTTAGTTAAGGATCTCTTTGAGTCTGGCGGCCGCGCGACGTTGAAGTGGTTCGTTCCCGAGACTCCAAGTCGTCAGTACGAAACGTGGGCTAAGCGACTCGAATCGCGGACGGTCAACGGTCGCCCAGAGCGCATTCTGGTGCTCGAACCATCGAGCTCACACCCACTTCGTCGTGTCGAAATGAACTTCGATGCGCGTGGGCTCCCGTGGCGCATCATCTATTACCCTCAGCGACCCGCTGAGGGGGGCGACGCCATTACAGAGGAACCCCTCTACGAGTCGATCGACGGCAAACTAGTTCGAAGTTCGTGGAAAGAAGTCTCGGGCGTGTCGTCGATCCAGCATGTATTGACGTTTCAACTGGTCCGCGGCTACCTCTTGCCGACATCGCACGAACGCCTAGCGCCCGGTTCGAAGCAACCGGACCGAACAGTTTTTGATCGGGTCACGGTCATTCCTCCGCTCAATTAACTTTCATTTGGGCTTCGGCATCCACCTCATCGCGGTCGAGCGCCTTGTAGGCTTCTAGCACCTTCGCGTTCAGAGCGTCGTGTCCAGCAGTGGCCTTACCGAGCTGCCGCAGAACCTGCAAGACTAGGCGAAAGTTCCTGACGATGTCGCCGTCCTGGACAGGCGAGATCCGATTGACGTCGTCGAACGAACTGCCCTGCATCCAGGTGCGAACCACTCCGGATAGGCCGAAATCGGGCGGCCGCTGACTCTCTGAAAGCCCGGCTTCTTTCTCCGCCTTGACGAATTCATGGAGCCTTTTCCGGGCTCGGTTTGCAGCCTGCGAGACGGACATCGGAGGGGGGCGGTTGCCAAGGAGCGCACGTTTTGGTTCATAGACTAAAGCCATCAGCATGATGACGAGGTCAACAGAAGATAGGTCTTCGAAGCAGCCAGCCCATGTCAACTCGGTCACCGCGATCTCGTAGCAGTTAAGTGACGCAGCGAACCGGCCCTTGTCTGTGAGCTTGCCGTCTCGGGTGTAGCCACGGCGTTCGAGCACTTCGAGGCGTTGCTTGACCGTCAGTCGCTCGGCACGCGCATTGCCACGTTGGTAGGCGGCAAGCGACCTCTCGGCGGCCGTGTAGATTCCGTCGCCCATTCGACCGTAAAGCGAGAGTGTTGCTCCGTAGGAGAGGTTAAACCTCGAAATAATGGGCTCGATCTTGTTGAAAACAATACCTTTGACCGACTTGGGATCGTCCGTTTCGCAGTCGACAACCGCGTACACATCGCCGGCATCGTCGAGACCCTGGCGGCCGGCACGTCCTGCCATCTGGTAGTAGTTAAGAGTTTTCAGGTAGTCGAACGACACGCCATCGAATTTGCGCAGGGAAGCAAAGACGACGGTCCTCGCTGGCATGTTGACCCCGAGCGCGAATGTCTCAGTCGTGAATAGAAGTCTGATGAGGCCTGTTGTGAATAAACGTTCGACGATTTCCTTGTGGATCGGCAGCATTCCCGCGTGGTGGTAGAGCACCCCGCGGTCCGCAAGATCCCGCAGAGCATTGAAGGACGGCTGCTCGGCCACGCCATACTTAAGGCCGAGATCCTCAAGCATGGTGTGCACGCGGTGGCGCTCTGGCTCGGACAGCAACGAACGCTTCTTGTTCTTTCGGGCTCGCCCCTCGCATTCCTTGCGAGAGAAACAGAAGCAGAGCGTCGGCAGTTTGCGTTCCTTTTGAAGGACATCGAGAATATCGAGCGGCTTGCTACGGCGGCTCTTGCGGATGCGTAGCGCCTCTGGAATTCGGTCCTTGACTTCAGTGAACTTGCACGCCCCGGTCTCTGGAAGCCAAACCCAATGTCGCAGCGGAACGGGACGCTCGTCGGTTCGAACCAACGAGACCGTGTGTTCACGGACTTTCTCAATCCAGGCGCGAAACTGCTCGAGATTCGAGATGGTGGCCGAGAGTCCCACGAATCGGACGTTAGGTGGGGCGAACATGATCGACTCTTCCCAGACCGAACCGCGGTCGTCATCGCCGATGTAGTGGATCTCGTCCATGATCACCGTTTCAACGGCGGAGAAACGCCCTTCGTCCTCAAAGAGCGTGTTGCGGAAGATCTCGGTCGTCATGATCAGGATCGGAGCTTCGGCGTTTAAGGTGACGTCTCCGGTCATGAGTCCGATCTTGTCGCCGTGCGTCTCGCGGAAATCCCGGAACTTCTGATTGGACAGGGCCTTGATCGGGGCGGTGTAGATTGCCTGTGCGCCCTTTGCGAGCGCTGCTTCAATTGCCCATTCGGCGATCACGGTCTTTCCCGCGCCGGTCGGCGCCGAGACGATGACTGATTTGCCCTCGTTGAGGGCCGCAATCGCTTCCTCCTGAAACGGGTAAAGCTTGAACCCTCGAAATTCCATGCTCAGACGCTAGCCCTCGGCTCACGCTGTTGCAACGTGCGGCGTTGGCATCTCGGCACCCGGAGAGTAAGATTCTCGTTGGAAATCAATGGAGTTTGATCGATGTCGGGACACAACAAGTGGGCTGGAATCAAGCACCGCAAGGCGGCCGTCGACAAGAAGAAGGGCGCTACGTTTTCGAAGTACTCCAAATTGATTATGTCGGCTGTCAAGCAGGGCGGATCAGACCCGGATTCAAACTTTAAGCTTCAGTTCGCCATTGAGAAGGCGCGGCTGGTCAACATGCCTCGCGAAAACATCGAGCGCGCTGTGAAGCGCGGAGCGGGCGATGGCGAAGGCGAGTCCTTCGAGGATCTCGTGTACGAGGGTTATGGGCCGGGCGGTGTCGCGTTTCGGGTCGATGCCCTGACTGACAATCGCAACAGAACTGCACCGGAAATGCGTTCTATCTTCGAGTCGCATGGTGGCCGAATGGGAACTACAGGTTCGGTAACTCGCCTTTTCAATCCGCTTGCGGTGTTTCGAATTCCTGCCGATGGAATCACGGAAGACCAAGTCATGGAATTGGCTATGGACGGCGGGGCCGATGATTTCGTTCGCGAAGGCGACGAATGGTTGATCAAGGCGCCGGCAGCCGGATTCGTTGGAGTTCGGAATGCGCTCCTTCGTGCCAAGCGAACGCCGACATCGTCCGGGATCGAGCAGGTACCCTTGATGATGGCATCTGTCACCGACGAAGAGATTGCCCGGAATCTGATCGCGCTTCATGATGAGTTAGACGAGAACGACGACGTTCAACACGTTTGGATGAATGCGGACTTCCCTGACGAGCTTCTGGCCAAGCTAAGCCAGTAGTTTCTTCGAGAGGCGCGCTTAAGTTGCGCCCTAGCTCTGTGGTGGGCGCGTCTCGGCCACGCGCGCGGCGGCTCGTTTCCGTTCGAGTTCACGCCCGATGTCGGCACCGATCTGAGTGCCTTTCAAGTCGTAAAAACGCCAGCACGATCGGTAGCGCAATTCGTAGATTTCGTCCGGGTTGATTGGGCCTCGTTCACGCACCAAATCACCCACATCGACGACGGCCGTCGCGTAACGATCACGAATGGCAACAGCGTCTGCGGGGGATCGGGGAGAGTTAAATGATGCTTCCCGGCGATCACGCAACGTGACGTCCGCCGAGTTCTCGCGGACTAGGACAACCGTCGCGACCTTGTCGCCCGCAGAGATATCCAACTCTGCGACGTCCGGTGCAAGCATCCGCGCTTCGCCGAGTACTTTGACTTTGCTTAAGTCGCCGATCTTGTCTTTGAGGAGCTGTCGCACCTCAGAGCGAACGAAGTAGTACTCGCCACGGCCTAAGCCACGCTCGCGTCGAAGTCGCTCGGCAAGACACGCATACTCCTGATCTCCGTAGGCTTCGATCGTATCGCCTCTTTGGAACGCCTCCTTAAGGTACGCGAAGGAATGCTCGGGCGTCGCCAAATCAAACCCCGGCATTTCTCCTAGTTGCCCTACATCCGGACATACGCATGCCGCGAGGGAGAGCGCAAGAGCGAGGGGAATGACGCGTCGCATGCGGGGAGGAGGTTAGCACGGACGCCCGGGCCGTGACCGCGAGCGTATATTGCAGGGGAATGTCATCTCCTCCCACCCCCGCCGGCTCGCGTCCACGGCTTGGCGAGATCCTCGTCAAGGCAGGTGTTCTTACGCCGGAGAAGCTCGAAGATGCGCTCAAGTACCAACAGGAGACCGGTCTTAAGATCGGCCAGTGTCTCATACGACTTGGGCACGTTCGAGATGAAGACGTAGCAAGGGCGATTGCCCGACAGTCTGGCCTGCCGTTCGTTGATGTCCGGAAGGGGACCATTCCTCCCGAGACACTAGCGCGGGTTCCCAAGGAAACTGCTCTCGAGAACAACATCCTGCCTGTGAAGTTCGACGGACAGGCTCTCGTTTTGGCTGTGACCGATCCGCTCGCTGCGTTCAACCTCGAACACCTCCGCTTTCTCTTAGGCCTCGACTTCAAGTGCGCTCTTACTACCGAAGAGGCGATGCTTGAGGCTTTCAAACGCTACTACAACGCCGAGAAGCGGGACGCGAAAACCGTCGGCGAGATCACTCGCAAGGCGACGCCGAAGGAAGATGACGAAGGGCCAGTCATTCGGCTTGTTCAGCAGATGCTCGAGGATGCCGTCAAGGCGCGAGCTTCAGACATCCACGTCGAGCCGATGGCCGATCGAATCAGAATTCGCCTCCGAGTCGACGGCGTCTGCAAGACGGTGGCCGAGTATCCGACGCATTTGCAAGGCGCGATCACATCTCGCCTCAAGCTGCTCGGTGAGATGGACCTCGCGGAGAAGCGAAAGCCCCAGGACGGCCGCATCACTATCAAGGCAGCCGACAAGGAAGTCGATATTCGTGTCTCGTTGCTACCGGGCTCGCACGGCGAGGCGTTGGTCATGCGACTCCTCGACAAAACCACGGGCTTGGTCTCGCTCGAGCGACTCGGGCTTGGGGGAGAGGATCTTCGTCGATTCCGAAGAATGATCAAGCGCCCCAACGGCATCTTTCTTGTGACGGGTCCGACCGGATCTGGAAAGACCACAACTCTCTACGCTGCACTGACGGAACTTAATCGGCCCGATGTCAAGATCATCACCGCAGAAAATCCCGTCGAGTATCACTTGGCGGGGGTCAACCAGTGTCAGGTTCGACATCAAATTGGATTGGATTTTGTCCGCATCTTGCGCGCGATGTTGCGCCAAGCTCCGAATATTATTCTCGTCGGCGAAATTCGCGACCACGAGACCGCTGGCATCGCCGTGCAAGCAGCGCTCACGGGACACTTGGTGTTTTCGACGCTTCACACCAACGACGCGCCTTCGGCTCTTACGCGATTGATCGACATGGGCGTGGCGCCGTTCCTTGTCTCGTCAGCTGTTTGCGGAGTCTTGGCGCAACGATTGATGCGCACTTTGTGTGTTCGCTGCAAAAAAGCCGAAGTTCCATCCGAAATGCTTATTCGCGAAGCGGGCGGGGACCCCGCAGCATTCGCCGGTCGGACCATCTACGTGGCCACCGGATGCGATGATTGCAATGGCACCGGCTACCGGGGACGCTGCGGCATCTACGAACTGATGGAAATGGGCCCCGCGCTACGTGATGCCGTGTTTCAGAAGGAATCCGCGCTTAGGTTGGCAGAAGTCGCCCGTGCATCGGGTCTGATGTCGACGCTTCGTTCGGACGCGTTGCGCAAGGTCTTGTCGGGTGCCACGTCGCTAGATGAACTCCTGCGCGTGTTATCCAAGGAAACCGTAACAGTGCTGGAGAGCATGTAATGGCGATGGTTGATCTGATGAAGGCGTGCGTCAGCCTTGGCGGCAGCGATATCCATGTGTCCGTCGGGCGAGCCGCCTGCGTCCGCGTTCGAGGCGCCGTTAAGGATTTGGATTCGACGGTGATCACTCCTGCCATGGCTGAGACGCTGGTCAACGAAGTTCTTCCTTCCCGCCTTAAGGCAGAGTTGGAAGAACTCGGGACGGCGGACTTCGCTTACAACTTCGGCGAAATCGCGCGTTTCCGTGTGTCGGTGTTTCGTCAGAAGGGGCATTTCTCCTGTGTCTTGCGACTGATTCCGAGCAAATTACGTTCGTTTGAAGACATCGGTTTGCCTGAAAAGATCAGGGAACTCATCACGCGGCCGCGCGGGCTCATTCTGATTACCGGTCCGACAGGTTCCGGAAAAACGACAACACTTGCGACCATCATTGACGAGATTAATCGCACGTCCCCGGTTCACATTGTGACGATTGAAGATCCGATCGAGTATTTGCATCCGCACAAAAAAGCGATCATCAATCAACGCGAGATCGGATCGGACTGCCCGACTTTCTCGGAGGCGATGCGCCGCGTCTTGCGCCAGGATCCGGATATCATTCTTCTTGGCGAAATGCGCGACTTGGAGACCATTTCGACGGCGATTACTGCTGCTGAAACCGGCCACTTGGTATTCGGCACACTGCACACGACCGGCAGTGCCCGTACGATTGATCGCATCATCGATGCGTTTCCTAAGGAACAGCAGGACCAGATCCGCACTCAGTTGGCGTTGTCCATCGTGGGCGTGCTGTCACAGGTGCTCGTTCCTCGCGCTGATGGCCAAGGAATGGCAGCTGGGTTTGAACTCATGGTCAACACTCCTGCGATCGAGAATTACGTTCGCAAGGGTGAGACTTTCAAGATCCCAAGCGACATCCAGACCGGAAAGAAGTTCGGAATGGTCCTTCTCGACGATCACCTGCTCTCGATGGCACGCACGGGGAAGATCACGCGAGAGATCGCAATTGAGTACGCACAGGACCGTGCCGAGATGCAAATGAGGCTTGGATAAAATGGCTCAGGAGAAAAGACGCAAGCTTCTCGGCGAGATTCTGAAGGAGCGCAAGAAAGTCTCTCAGGGGCAGATCCAAGAGGCCTTAGCGCTTCAGCGGGAAAAGGGTGGACAGATTGGCCGCGTACTCATTGAAATGGGCGCTGTCAAAGAAGCCGATGTTGCGGAGGCCTTGGCTATTCAGGCCGGTCTCGACATGGTCGACCTCGCATCTGTCACGCCCCCTCCTGAAGTCATCGCTCGGGTTGATGCTCAGACGGCTCAGGCCTATCGCATCGTCCCGTTCAAGGAAGAGAGCGGTGAACTTTGGGTGGCACTCGCCGACCCGATGAACACGGCGATTCTCGATGACCTTCGATTCTTGACCGGGCGGACAGTCCGGGCTGCGCTCGCATCCGATGCTTCAATCGACGCTGCGCTGAAGCGCTATTACAACCAGAAGGCGGAAGAAGGACTCGACTCATTGCTCGACGAGGTCGAGCGCCAAGCAAAGGGGTCCATTGATGACCCTGACGCCATGGCGCGATCTGCGCCGGTTGTTCGGCTGTTGAACTACATCTTACTCACGGCAATCAAGGATCGTTCGAGCGATATTCACTTTGAGCCGTTCGAAGAGGAATTCAAAGTTCGGTATCGGGTGGACGGCACGCTATTCGAGTTGCGTTCGCCTCCAAAACACTTGGCTATTGCCCTTATCTCTCGAATCAAGGTTCTCGCCAATCTCGATATTGCGGAAACAAGGCTTCCTCAGGACGGACGCATTGAGCTTATGGTCGGTGGCCGAAGCGTCGATCTTCGCGTTTCGACGCTTCCGACCATGTTTGGTGAGTCGTGTGTTTTGCGCGTGCTTGATCGCTCGGTCGTGAGTCTCGACCTGCGGAATCTCGGGCTCCGTCCTGAAGAGATGACGCTGACCAAGGACCTCATCGATCGACCGCATGGCATTGTTTTGGTCACCGGTCCGACCGGTTCTGGCAAGACCACGACCCTCTACTCGGCACTCAACGCCGCGAATACAGATGACATCAAGATCGTGACCACGGAGGATCCCGTTGAGTACGATCTCGACGGCATTATTCAAGTTCAAGTCAACGAAGAGATTGGGGTCACGTACTCGGCATGTTTGCGCTCCATTCTGCGCCACGATCCTGACATCATCTTGATTGGTGAAATCCGCGATCGCGAAACAGCGCAAATTGCCATTGAAGCTGCTCTGACTGGCCACTTGGTGCTTTCCACTCTTCACACGAACGACGCGCCAAGTGCCGTGTCGCGTATGGTGGATGTCGGCGTGGAGCCCTATCTTTTGTCTGCAACCTTGGAAGCGATCGTTGCGCAACGACTGGTGCGTAAGGTCTGTGAACGTTGCCGAACATGGCGCGAGCCGACGGACGAGGAGCTCTACGAACTCAACCTCGATCGCGCGACCGCCGGCACTCGCAAATTCGCGATTGGCAAAGGTTGTGACTCATGCCATGGCACGGGATACAAGGGCCGCATGGCCATCTACGAATTCATGGTGATGACCGAGGAATTGAAACGCGGCATCGTCGAGGGGTGGTCAACATCAAGATTGCGCGAGGCGTCTCAGAAAGGCGGGCTGAGATCGCTTCGCGATTCCGGACTGCTCGCCATATTCGACGGACTGACCACGCCTGAAGAGGTCGTGCGCGAGACACTCGGCGTCTGACTTCAATAGGACGCTCAGCGGAGACAGGTTTCTGCGCGTCCACCATCGACGGCCAAGGTCACTCCGGTGATGAAGGACGACGCTGGCGTTCCGAGGAACCAAATTGCCTCGGCTACTTCTTCGGGCTCTCCTGGACGTCCAATTGGATGGGTCGACTTCGCCTTCTCAAGAAAGGCGCGATAGGCTTCGTCTGCCATTCCGCCGCGGCGATGAAGTTCCGTCACGATGACCCCGGGATTTACTGCGTTAACCCGGATCTGACGGGCGGCGAGCTCGAGTGCTGCGCAGCGTGTGGCCTGATCGATGGCCGCTTTCGATAGGCAATAGGAGAAAATTCCTGGGAACGCCCGAGTCCCCGCAACGGAGGAGACATTGACGACCGCGCCTTTCGCCGCTTCGAGCAGGGGGAGACACCCCTGAAGGAGCATCACCGGGGTGGTCACGTTGAGTGTCATCATGCGGTTCAGGTCCTCAACTCGAATTCCCGCGACTGTGTCGAAGCCGATGACGCCGGCGGCGTTCACTAGGACGTCGAGATAGACATGGCGCGCCACGACATCGCGAATAAGGGCTCGAAGTGCTTCGGGATTCTCCAAATCCGCAACCACGATCGTGACCCGGCCTGGGAATTCGCTGCTCAGGGCACTGAGCTTCTCCGCGTTGCGTCCAGTCGCGATGACGTCATAGCCGCCAACCAGGAACCGGCGGGCGCAAGCCTCTCCGATTCCCGAGGTGGCTCCCGTAATCAACGCAATTGGCTTGGATCTTGAGATTGTTCCAGAGCTGGATCCTTCACCGTTTGGAGATGCTCTAACTACTGACGTCACGTCGTCCCGGGGGTGCGGCTGCGTGGGCTTCATTTGGCGATGATGGCACCGTCTTGCCCTGATTCCATAGGGGGCTTGACCATGCGGCTACTGCTGACGGACAATCTAGGCATGCCCGACATCATTCGTCAGCGAAGAGAGAAGCTCGCCGCCGCGACCGGCGCCACCCCCTCGACCGGGGGGGCATCGATCAACGTGGACGCCCCCAAGAAGATCTCGAAGGTCTCAAAGGAGGCTCTCACCCAGTTCACGACCCAGCTTGCGACGCTGCAGGACGCGGGCATGCCTGTCTTGAGAAGCCTTAGGATTCTCGAAGGCCAGGTTGCCAAGGGCCCCATGAAGGTTGTGGTTCAAGGTCTGGCAGACGACGTCGAGGGGGGTACCGCGCTTTCCGAGGCGATGGCGAAGTTCCCAACCGTATTTGACGACCTGTACGTCAACATGATGCGTGCAGGCGAAGCGGGGGGCGCTCTCACCGGCGTGCTCAACCGGCTCGCAGAGTTTCTCGAGAAGGCGGATGCGTTGGTTCGAAAGATCAAGTCGGCAATGATCTACCCGACGTTGGTGGTCACATTTGCGATCGCGGTAATGTTCTACATCATGCTCGCTGTCGTCCCGAAATTCGAGCAGGCGTTTCAAGCGTTGGGTGGACAGCTTCCCGGCCCCACCGTGTTTCTGATTGCCACGTCGCGTGCGCTTGCGACATGGTGGTGGGCAATCATCCTTGGCGTCGCCGCAATTGTGATAGGCGTTTCCGTCTGGGGTAGGACCGTGGGTGGAAAGCGCGTGTTGGATAGACTCAAACTGAAGTTGCCGCTGTTCGGACTTGTGATTTCAGGTACGCAGGTCGCGAGGTTTGCTCGCACGCTTGGAACGCTGTCTTCAAGTGGAGTCGAACGGCTGCGCTCACTTGACATCGTTGCGGAAGCGTCGGGCAACTTCGTATTCGAGGAGGCCATTCGCAAGGTTCAGACCGCAGTTCGTGAAGGCGAGTCCATGGCCAAGCCCCTCGGAGAAACCGGCCTTTTCGACGACATCGTAGTGAACATGGTCGATGTTGGGGAAGAGACCGGCGAACTCGACAAGATGCTTATGAAGGTGGCGTCGAATTACGAAACGACCGTCGATAACAGGATTTCTGCGCTCATGTCGGTCCTCGAGCCGGCCCTGATCATTACGCTTGGTGTATTCGTCGGATTCATCGTCATCGCGTTGTTTCTGCCGTTGCTTAAGATCCAGGAGATGTTGTCCCGCTAATGAACACGCCGCCGGTCGGCGCATCGCCACCCTCGAAATCCCTGCGACTTAGACTCGCAGCAATCGTCGCTATTTTGGGCCTTGGCCTGTTCGGCTTGCTCCTTGCCATCGTCGTATCGGATATGTCCCGTATTCGCACCGATTCCGAATCGACTGAAAGGATGCTTCGGGAGCGAACGGCCGACGCCGTTTCATCGCAGTTGGTTCGTTGGCTAGAGGGAGAAGTGGCGCGCTCAGTCCGAGGCAATGCGTCGATGCGACAACTTCCGGTGGCCCTTGGCGAACTTGATTGCTGGGACGACGCGGCGTTTAGGCGTTGTGTCGAGAAGGCGGTGCTGGTGCGGGATGATGGATCGGGGACTCCGCCCGAGACCTACAACATCCGACCTGAACTCGTCTTTGAGTTGGGGGAATACGATGCATCTCGAGCTGCCGCGCTTGTTCGTAAGAGTCAGGACACCGGAGGAATCGTTGCGGACGAGTCGAATCGAATGCGACTTGCGGGGGCAATTCGAATCGACGGCAAGCCATGGGGTGGGATTTATCTGTCTGCTGCCGATGTAGCCGCCGGTGTCAGTGGGTCGGACGTCCTGAAGCCGGTTGGTCGCATCGCGGTCGTCGCCATTCTTGGCACCTTGCTGCTTGCGGCTGGGATGTACATCGCGCTCGCGCAAACGGTGATTCGCCCTCTTGAATCATTGGCGAACGTGGCTTCACGTATCGCACGGGGAGACTACTCGAGTCGAGTTCCGGTCCGCCCGGTGCAAGATGAAGTTGGAAGAACGATCGACGCCGTGAATGGCATGCTGACTCTCGTCGAGGACTATAGGGACCATCTCGAAGCGCGGGTTGCGGAGAAAACCGAGGAAGTGGCGCGAAAAGACCGAGAACTTCTTCAAGCACAGCGATTGGCGTCCGTCGGGACACTTGGCGCAGGCATTGCTCACGAAATCAACAATCCTCTCGGCGGAATGCTCAACGCGGTTTCCACCTTGAGCAGAGAAGGCCTGCCTGAGGAGCGGCGAATCAAATCGCTTCGACTGTTGGAAGAGGGGATCGACCGTATCCGCAACATCGTTCGCCGGGTTCTTGATCTGCGCCCGCGCGGTCACGGGCCGATTCCCGTTGACCTGCGAACCGCGGTCGATTCAGCAATCGAATTGTGCCGATGGCGGGCTGAGCACGCAGGAATTGTCTTGTCGTGCGACCTTCCACTGAACCTGCCGCCGGTCTTAGGCGATCCTGGGGATCTAGCACAGGCCATTTTGAACCTCCTTCTCAATGCGGTCGACGCGTCTGAGTTGAGTCGGGGTGAGGTCCAGGTCGCTGCTTCATTCACGCCGGAACACGTCGTTCTAGTCGTGACCGATCATGGAACCGGTATGGATCCTGAGACACTGGCCCGTGCATTTGATCCGTTTTTCACCACCAAGGAGCCCGGAAAGGGTACAGGGCTCGGTCTTCCTCTCGTGCACGGAATCGTTACAGGTGTTGGTGGTCGCATGGAAATAACATCCGAGATCTCTAGGGGTACCGTCGTCACCCTGACCCTCCTACGGGCCGGTGCCGTTTGATGGAGTACCTGCCGACATTGCTTGGATTACTTGCGGCGATGGCGAGCTCGGCTTTTTTCTCTGCTTCGGAAACGGCAGTTTTCAATCTTTCCGACGCCGACCTCGCCACCATTGATCGTCGGCACCCTAGGGCCGGATCCGTGATGCGTCGACTTCGGCTACGCGGTTACGACGTCCTCATGACAGTTCTGTTCGGGAACATGATCATCAATTTGACGTTGTTCAACGTTGGTCACGGTCTCGCACTTGAGGTCGGCGAGAAGCATGGACCTTTTCTCGCATCCGTTGTCGACGTCGCGGTGGTGATCTCGGCCATTCTTTTTGCGGAGATCATTCCTAAAGCAATCGGTCTCAATGCGACAGTCCGTGTGGCAACTGCGACCGCGATCCCCTTGAGCATCATCGAGCGCATTCTTCGCATTCCGCGTCGGCCATTCTCGCACATCGCACGTGTCATCGCGGAGACCATTGCACCGAAGGGCGAAGAGGGCGATGTCACCTCGGCGGACCTTGGTAGGGCGCTGGGTGCGGCTGCGCGGCGTGGTGAGTTTGGCGCCGATGAGCATGAGTGGCTTTCAGCACTGCTTGACCTCGACGAAGCTCCTGTTCGCGAAGTCATGACCCCTCGTGTTGATGTTGTCGCCTTTGATCTGCGCGGTGGCCGGGTGGAGTTCGAGAAACTCCACCTGACCACGTATCGCAATAAGATCCCAGTTCATGAGGGTTCAATCGATCGACTCACCGGGATGATCGTGGTCGCGGAGGCGCTGTCAAGACCAAATGAACTTCTGACCGATCTCGTCCGAGCGGTGCCTTTTGTTCCCGAATCCGCCTCTGTTGCAGACGCTCTGTCTCGGCTGAGAGAGTCGAACGTCCGTCTCGCGGTTGTCGTAGATGAATATGGGGGAACGGAAGGCATCGTCACGCTCGAGGATATCGTCGAGGCCGTAATTGGAGACCTCGCTGACGAGGGTGAGGTGCGCTGGGATCCTGTGGTGGAAAATCCGGATGGATCATGGCTTGTAGATGCGGCGCTGCCCATTCACCCGGCACGCCGTGCGTTTGGTCTACCCCCCGAGGGGGGGGTGGCGACAATAGGTGGCCTCGTTGCGTCGCGGCTCGGTCGAATGCCTCGTGTCGGAGACGAGATCATCTCCGGTCACGTAGCCGTTCGTGTTGCTGAAATGAAGGGTCGAAGGCCTGACCGTTTGGTGCTGCGCCATGTTTCGTCTAAAGGCGAGGTGGCCCCAAGATGACCTTCGCATTGGTCGGTTTTCTTCTCTCGCTTGTCTTGGCGGCAATCGTCGCGGGTCTGGAGTCCGGTCTCTACTCCGCAGAACGTCTCAGGCTCGACCCCCTCGCGCGCGGCGGGAACCGACGCATGGAGCGGGTGCTGCGGCACCTGCAGCATCCAGATCGCGCTCTGGCAGCATTGTTGCTCGTCAATAACGTGGCCCACGCGCTGTGCGCGCGATTCGCGGATCCGATCGTCATTCCATGGGTCTCGGAATTCGCAGGGACGCACACCGCCATCGCAAGCGCGCTTGTGGTCACACCGGTTCTGTTCGTCTTGGGTGAAATTGTTCCGAAAGATGTCTTCCGCCGGCATCCGACACGATTCCTTGCGCTCGCCGAGCCGGTGTTGACAGTTGTCAATCTCATTGTTTCGCCGCTGGCGTATCCGTTCGCTTGGCTGGTTGGCAGGCTTGCCGGCAAGGATGGTCGCAAGGCTCGCATCCTGCTTGATCGAACCGAAATTGAAACGCTGATCATGTCCGGCGCAGATGGCGTTGCGTTGACGCCTGAGCAGGGGGAGCTCGCATCTGCGGTTTTGCGCCTCCGCCAAATTAAGGTGAAGGATCGGATGGTCCCATGGGCCTCGGTTGCCACCGTGGAACGAAATGCAACCGCAGCGGATGTCATTGAGGCCTCGGTCCGGGCAGGGAAGACCCGACTTCCCGTGCTGTCACAGGACGGAACCACATATCTCGGATATGTCACCTCGGGCGAGGCCCGACGGGCGCTGTCAGCCACATTTCGGCTTGAATCTTGCCTTCATTCCTTCCCTTCGATCAATGCCGAAATCACGATCGCTGCTGCCTTGGCCAGGCTCCAAAGAGAGGGACGATCTCTCGGATTTGTCGTGGATTTTGCCAGCGGCAAGACCCTAGGCATCATCTCGGCGGCAGATATCGTCGGGACCCTCCTCGAGTCTCGACCCAAGGTTCGGGCCGTGAGCCGTCCTTCAGGCGGCACGGTTGCGGAAAAATCCCCGAAAGGGTAGATTCTCGACCTGCCTTAGAAGCCTATGAAAGTCACCCCGACATTCCTCGCCCTCTTGCTGCTCATCGTTGTCACCCTTGTGGTTGCAACGAGCCGCGATGCCGTGGCGCAAGGTGGCGGTGGTGATGCAACACGCGACTTGATCGCTGTTACGGGTAGTTACGGCAGCGGAGCGTCGGCGCTCTACGTAATCGACACGAAGACTCGTCACCTCGCGGTGTACCGAACCAACAACGGTCAACACCTCGAGCTCGTGGCTGCTCGTGACATCACGTACGACTTGCGTCTCGACGAATGGAACGACCGCAGCGAGCCCGGCTATTCGCCGAGAGAGTTGCGGAAGGCATGGTTGGAATCTAACCGGAACGGGGGAGCAACGTCGCGACCGACGGGATCCCCCTCCGACACCGGGCGCTGAACGCCCGCTTCATCACGACGGAGAATGCACGTGTCGAACGACCAGGTCAGTCTTGACGAGGCCATGAAGGCCAGTGGCAAGTCCGCTGAGGATCTGAAGAAGGACATCTCGCGCGGTGAGCTTAAGGCCAACCGCGCCGGTGCCGATATCACGTTCTCTCGCGATGAGCTCGATCGCTACTTGAGAGCATCCGGCGCAATCAAGGACGAAGTCCTCTTTGACGATGCCAACGACACTTCGGACGACGGCGCAAAGACCGTCGACCTCGGTGGCAAGGGCAAAACTGTCCCTGCTCCTTCAAAGCCCACACCGGCGGCAAAGCCCATGGCAAGGCCTGCGGCGAAGCCTGCGACTGCACCGGCAGCCAAGCGCCCGAACACGGCGTCGGCGCGGGCGACAGCTCCCGCCGCCGATCCTGTGGAGGCCGACTCCGGTATCGGGACCGGCATGGTTGTCGGTTCGTTGGCCACGGCGGTCATCATGTTGCTCGCTTCACTCGTCGTGCTCGACATCGGTCGCGACGGCTCAAGCAGCCTCACGGATGGGATCGCCACCTTCTGCCTTGAGAAGTTCGGCAAGAAGTGATCGAATCCTAGGCAGCGCGAGCCTTCGCTTGCGCTAGCCTGTGACTGGGGGGGAATATGCGCATATTGATCTTGGTCGCGGTCTTCGCGATGCTTGTTCTTTCAGGGTGTGAATCGACCGAATCACAGGGTGCCTCTGCCCAGGAGATCAAGAATCTCACGGTCTCCATGAACGCACTGGCTGGCAAGAACGACAGCCTCATGGCCGAGAACGGTGTCCTTCGGACGCGCGCGGAGGCGCTCGAAGCTGAGCTCCGTAAGCTTCGCGAAGAGCTTGCTGCCTATAAGAAGGCTGCTGACAGCGCTGACGAGCTCGCTCGTCGTCTTGCCGACTACGAGAAGAAACTCAAGGGCATGGACGGCGTCGATGTCGAAGGGTTCAAGGGAGGAATCAAAGTCAAGATTTCGGACGAGCTCCTCTTCGACAGCGGGAAGGACACCCTTCGCGACGTGGGCAAGAGCACGCTGAAGACCATCGCGGAGAAGTTGCTCGGTGGAACCGAGCGCATCTCGATCGAAGGCCATACGGACAACGTGCCGGTGAAAGTGACAAAGACTAAGTATCCTCTTGGCAACATCGAGTTGTCAGGACGTCGCGCCCTCTTGGTTTTGGATTTCCTTAGGACAGACGGCGGTGTTGACGCGAACCGAATTTCATTCGGTGGTTATGGTGAGCACGCGCCGACCACCGACAACGACTCTGCCGCAGGGCGCGCCAAGAATCGTCGCGTCGAGATCTTGATCTTCAAGGACGAGGGCAAGGACACTCCGAAGTGACCTCGCCGGCGTCCCTGACGCCAACGGCCCGAAGGGCCTCCGCATTCGCCCCGTTGGGATTCCTAACGGTGGTAGCGGGGGCCCTCATTCTTTTGGTGTGGCGACTGACGACTCCTCCGGATGTGGTCGAGCTTCCGCCTCCATTGACGGCGGGGATGGTTCAATGCGAGATTGGTGATGGAGTCGGCGGTGCAACGCGTGTTTTCTGGGCGGACCGTTTCGAAGTCACTCAGTCTGAGTTCGCGGTGTTTGTCACATCTCGGGGGGGCGCCATGCCGCGACATTGGGGCGGGAGGCTTCCTTCGAAGAAGGCCGGACCGCTACCGGTTACGCATGTGACCTGGTTCGATGCCGATGCATATTCAACGTTTGTTGGTAAGCGGCTTCCGACCCTCGCCGAGTGGACCGCGACGGTCGGATCGTCCGGGATCGAGTGGCCCTGGGGCGATCTGTTTTCGACGGCATGTGCGAACACATTTGAACTGGGTGTTGGGGGACCGGTGCGTGTTGGGATGTTCGAATCAGGCAAATCGTCTAATGGTGCGTATGACCTTTCCGGCAACGTAGCGGAGTGGACGAGTACGCGGGTGCCGTCTGATCTTGACGATCGAGTCGTTGTTTGTGGCGGCTCGTTTCTTGAGGATGCGGGCGCTTCCCGCGTGAATCCATCGGTACTAGGGATGCGTACGGAGGGGAGAAGATCCGAGGGCTCGGACTTGGGATTTCGGTGCGTCCTTGATTCGGAAACTCAAGCATTGGATCAGGCGCTTCGTGCTGATTTCGCCGCCTTGGGTTTCAAGGACCCGTTTGGACGCGTGGCCGAAGTCGCTCCGGCCATGGGTCGAATCAAGAAGTCGGGGGATCGTGGTTTGCGGTTGGCGCTTGCCGCCACCCCACTCAACAATTCGCCTGTTGTGCTCGGTCGGCTCCGAGAGATTGTGCAGCGAGGCAAGTGACATCTCGAGCTCCTGATACTCCGAAGTCTGTGTCGGCTTGTCTTCGGACATTGGGTTTCTCTCCGCTGAAACGATTTGGCCAGAATTTCCTGATAGATCCACAGACGCTCGACCGGATCGCGGCGCTCGGGGAGCTCGGGGACGCGGCGGCGGTACTCGAGGTGGGACCCGGCCTTGGCGCACTCACCGAGCGTTTACTGCGCACGGGTATTCCGGTGATTGCGTCCGAGATCGATCGCGGTCTTGTCCGTCATCTCAATTCCACCTTCGCAGACGAGCCTCATCTCACCGTCATTGAGGGAGACGCTTTGGCGCCAGGAAATGTCCTTGCTCCGATGGTCGCGGAGGCCTTAATAGAGCGCACGCATGGGAAGGCGTGGCACGTCGTCGCGAATCTGCCGTACAACATCACCAGTCCGTTGCTTGTCGCATTGATGGCGCCTCCGGGGCCACCTCGACGGTCCGTTGTCATGGTGCAGCGCGAAGTCGGAGATGTTCTGAAGGCCCATGCGGGGGACGAGTCGTGGTCGACGTTGTCGATTGCCGTTCAGTCTAGGTTCGCAGTAACCAAGGCCATTGACGTTCCATCGTCCAGGTTTTTCCCGCGCCCAGACGTCGACTCGTCCGTCATGGTCTTGGCCGCACATGACAAGCCGGCCGTGCATCCGACGTTTCTCCCGTTCGTACGTAAGTTGTTTCAGGCCCGTAGGAAGTCCCTGAGAGGGATCCTCACGAAGGGGCTAGGGGACGCCCGATTGGCAGTTGCTGCGCTTGAGCAGGCCGGAATCCCCCTCGAGGAGCGACCCGATCGAATTCCCGTGGAAGCCCTGATACTCCTGCATCGCGCGGCGGGGCATCCGTCCGGATGGTAAACTTTGATGCGCCCGCATGCTGGGCGCGCGAGTGGTGTGACGATCTCCGACGACAACAGACTCCGGGTTCGAGAGGCGAACGACATCGCCGAAACGATTGCCCGCTATGTGCCTCTCAAAAAGGCGGGCCGCAACTTCAAAGCCTGTTGCCCGTTCCATAATGAGAAGACTCCGTCATTTCATGTGAATGCGGACCGTCAGACCTTCAAGTGTTTCGGCTGCGGCGAAGGTGGAAGCGTGTTCGACTTTGTCATGAAGGCGGAACGCGTGACATTCCCTGAAGCCCTTCGGATGCTCGCAGAACGGGCGGGAATCACCATTGATGAAGACCCCGACGCGCGTGACAAGCGGCGGGTCCGAGATTTGGCGTTGCGCGCGATGGAATGGGCGCAGAAGGTGTATTCTCGCGATCTTGAGCTTCCCGCGGGCGATGCCTGTCGCAGCTACGTTCTCGGCCGGGGCATTTCGCAGGGATCCATCGCCGCGTTTGGAATTGGGTACGCGCGTGGGGGATGGTCTTCCCTTTGCGACCACGCGAAGCGAGTGGGTATCCCCGACGAGGCGCTTCTTGCAGCAGGGCTTGTTATCCCGCGGCAAGGTGGCGACGGCTACTACGATCGATTTCGCGATCGTCTGATGATCCCCATTCGAGATGCGCAAGGGCGTGTGATTGCCTTTGGCGCGCGCTCTCTAGATGGCTCGGAACCCAAGTATCTTAATTCACCTGAGACGGCGTGGTTTCGCAAAGGACACACCGTCTACGGCGTGGAACGACTCAAGACAGAAGTCAAACCGGGCGATCCGGTGCTGGTTATGGAGGGGTATACCGACGTCATTCTTGCGACACAGTGTGGCGTTATGGGCGCCGTGGCCACCCTCGGAACGGCGCTGACTCCCGATCAAGTTCGACTGTTGTCACGCTACACTGATCGCGTGACGATGATCTACGACGGTGACGCAGCTGGCGTCAAGGCGTCATTGCGTGCCCTTCCGTTGTTGCTCGGGCGCGGTCTCGACATACGAGTCGTAACGCTTCCAAATGGCGAAGATCCTGCCGACTATTTCGCCCGAACGGGGCCGTCCGGAGTGTCCGCGATGTCGGCATCGGGTGTGGATCTGGCGGATTTCGCCCTTGCGCGTTGGTGCGACACCAACGATCTCACAACGATCGAGGGCAAGCGTCGCGCGGCGCATGGGCTCGCAGGACTGGTGGCTCTCGTGGAAGATCCCATCGCGCGTGACGCGTTTCTTTCAAAGGGCGCGGCCACGATCTCGGTCCCCGAGACGACGTTGCGGGATTTAGCGCTCCGAGCTCGGGTTGGAGCCGGTCCGAAGCCTAGTGCGACAGTCGGTTTCCCAGGCTCAGGGCAGACCCCTACCCGGCGTTCGATCCGTCCCCCCGAGGCTCGTCGGGCGGTGGCACTCATGACCCTCATGCGAGGGGTGATTCACGAGCCAACCTTGGCGGGCAGGGTGGCTCAGCGGATCGTAGCTGATCATTTCCTCCCCTCGGAGCAGCCCTTTGCGCTGATGTTTCAGGCCGTTTTGGAGCTATGCCTTCAACGGGAAAACCCTGTCACGGCCGACATCGTGGTCGGTCTAGCCGATTTGCCCGGGGTGGAAGACGTTTCTGCCTTAGCGATGGAGGAAGATCCTGATGAGGCGAGACAAGATCGGCTTGATGCGGCGCTGGACTGGTTGGAACATGAGCGGCAGCGATTTGAGCTCATCAGGTTGCGCGACGCCGTCAAATTCACCGGCGACCGCGATGCCCTAAAGAATCTGTTTGAGCGCAACCGCCGACGTACCCAAGGGACCGGAGAGAACGACTGATGACGAGCCGCCGACGTGCCGACCGGAAGGAAACTCGTGAGGTGATGGTGGAGCCCAAGCCGGCGCCATTCCCAGAGTTCGTCTCTCTCCTTGCCGAGGGCAAGAAGTCAGGCTTCCTGACATACGAACGAATCAACAAGGCCATTCCTTCGGATATCATTACGGCGGAACGGCTTGAAGAGATCTACCTTACTCTTAGCGAAGAGGGGATCGAGATCGTCGAAGAGGAAGAGGCCCGCGCAACTCCCCAAGGACTTCCTACGACGGACGACGACGACCCGGACGCCGGGGTAATCGCAGCGCAACTTGGCCAAGACGAGGAGGACGCAGAAGAGGAGTTCATCCCTGCCGGGCCCGTCGAACGCATCGACGATCCCGTTCGCATGTACCTCACTCAGATGGGCGAGATTCCGCTCTTGACTCGCGAGCAGGAAATTGCCCACGCTCGCCGGATCGAACTCGCTCGCAAGATGTACCGGAACAAGTTGCTCGAATCGGCGATCGCGGCCTGGGCGGCAGTCAAGATCTTCGAGGATGTTGATCGCGGAGCATTGGCTTTGGATCGAACCCTTAAGGTCGGTGAAATCGACAAAGACAACGTAAGTGATCGCCTTCCCGAAAATGTGGCGACGATTCGTCGACTTTTGGAAAGAAACACGGACGTTTTTCGAGCACTCCAGGAACACGGGACGAAGCCGGCTCCCAAGGCGGAACTGGCGCGATTGCTCCGGACGCTCCATTCGAATCGTCGCAAGTGCGCACGCCTAGCAGAAGAACTTGGCTTGCAGATCAAGCACCTCCAGCCCCTCATGGACTCTGTGGTTGAACATGAGCGATCGATCGCCGGAGCTGAGGAGGAGATCGAGGCATTCAAGCGCGCCAAGCGACGCAAGGAGCTCGAGGAAGCACAAAAGCACCTTCAGGATCTGACCGAACGCGCGTGCGAGACCCCGGATCGCGTTCGTCGCCGCTTGGAGCAGGTCCGGGGACGTTTTGCGGCCTACGAAGATGCGAAGCGGGCACTGTCGTCCGGCAACCTGCGACTTGTTGTCTCCATCGCCAAGAAGTATCGCAATCGTGGGTTGTCGTTCCTCGACCTTATTCAGGAGGGCAACACCGGATTGATGAAGGCTGTTGAGAAGTACGAGTATCAACGTGGATACAAGTTTTCGACGTACGCCACCTGGTGGATCCGCCAAGCGATCACCCGGGCCATCGCCGATCAAGCCCGCACGATTCGTATTCCTGTGCACATGATTGAGACGATGAGCAAGTTGCGCAACGTCCAAAAGAAGTTGGTGCAACAACTCGGGCGTGAGCCGTCGACTGACGAAATCGCCGAGGCATCTGGGGTGACAGCCGATGAAACGAAGCGAATCTTAAAGATCGCCAAGCACCCAATTTCGCTTGATCGTCCCGTCGGCGATTCGGAAGACTCCTACTTCGGAGATTTCATCGAGGATCCGCTCGCGGAATCACCCGTTCAGAGTGCTTCCGGCCGCATGCTGAAGGATCAAATCGAAGAAGTCCTCCAAACGCTCAACTATCGGGAACGTGAGATTCTCAAGTTGCGGTATGGCATCGGAGACGGCTACACCTACACACTCGAAGAGGTGGGTAGGATCTTTAAGGTCACTCGCGAGCGCGTCCGTCAGATTGAGGCAAAGGCCGTGATGAAATTGCAGCATCCGATGAGGGCGCGTCGACTCGAGGGATTCCTCGAGGGATCGCAGTCGTGACCTGATGCGAGTCCCTGCCGGGTTGCTCGAATTGGCTGCGTTAGCTGCAATCGACGAACGGCGACTCAAGCTTCGGCATCAAATCGCAGAACTTCGTTTGCGGCGAGATGCCGCTCTGAAGACGGCGATCAACGCGTCATCTCTGTCGGCGACCGCATCTGCCCGCGCCGCTGACGTCTTGAAGTCGTCCAACGAAGTCGGTGCGAAGCTCGCTGCCTCTGAAACGGAAATGAGGCGCCTAGTCGCACAGATGGAGTCAACGGGAGGGGTTAAGGAGTACGAGGCTGTCAAGGCGCGGATAGCGGAGCGCGAACACTTGCGTGGCGAATTGGAGACGTTGGCCCTTGAGTGCATGGAGCGAGCCGAGGCGGCTTCGACCGTCGCGGCAAAGTGTGCGGGCGACGCGGCTCAATCTGCGAGCGAGGCTCGGGACGCCGAGGCCCGCTACGCTTTGGCAGCGGCTCCCCTCGATGCGGAGCTTGACGCGGCGAACCATTCGGCCGACGCAACGTCGGCTAGTCTTCCGGAGGCGCTTCGGACCGAGTATTTGTCTTTGCTTCATCGGCAGGGGGGGCGGCCGGTTGTGCGCTGTGAGAACGGTACCTGCGACGGGTGCTTTACCTCGGTGGGTAGCCACGCGAAGTCCCGCATACTCGAGGGTGAACTCGTTCGCTGCGATTCTTGCGGAAGATTCCTGCTTCCGGGTTAGTCCGCTGTGGGAATGAACGCCTTCCCGACGTAGGGTTTCGGAATTCAGGAGCGCCCATGGGATTTAAGTGCGGCATCGTCGGACTTCCGAACGTAGGGAAGTCGACCCTCTTCAACGCAATCACCGCCACGCAAAATGCGCAAGCGGCGAACTACCCGTTTTGCACGATTGAGCCCAACGTCGGCACCGTTGCAGTACCGGATGTTCGACTCCAGAAGCTCGCAACAATTGCCGGTTCCGCGAAGGTCATCGAAACGTTGATGCAATTCGTGGACATCGCCGGGCTTGTGGCAGGGGCGAGCAAAGGAGAGGGACTGGGGAATCAATTCCTTTCACATATTCGCGAGGTCGATGCCCTCGCACACGTCGTCCGGTGTTTCGAAGACCCCGATGTCATCCACGTTCACGGTGCTCCGGATCCATCACGCGACATCGGCATCATCGACACCGAATTGGCCTTGAAAGACCTCGAGACCGTTCGTGTTCGAAAGGACCGGACCGCCAAGGCCGCTCGGGCTGGCGACAAGGTCGCGAAGCAGGAATCCGCATGGCTGGAACAAATCGAGGCTCACCTCGACGCAGGAATGGCCGTGCGCTCGTTGCCGGGTTGGCGCGAAGACGAGGGCTATTCCAAGTTCATCACCAAAGACCTAGCGCTCCTTACTGGGAAACCGGTGATGTACTTGTGCAATGTGAGGGACGACCAACTTCCCCTTGGCGAGCCGAAGTTCGTCAATGCCGTGAAGGCCATCGCTGATGCAGAAGGTGCGCGTGCGTTAGTCATCTCGGGGAAGATCGAGATGGAGGCCGCTGAATTGCCAGACGAGGATAGGACAGCCTTCCTTCAGAGCCTCGGACTTGAAGAAACAGGTCTCGCGAAGGTGATTCGCGAGGGATATTCGTTGCTCGGATTGAGGACGTATTTCACGGCCGGACCCAAAGAGGCGCGAGCGTGGACGATCCCGTCTGGCGCGACGGCACCTCAGGCGGCGGGCGTGATCCACACGGACTTCGAACGAGGATTCATCCGAGCCGAGACCATCGCATTCGATGACTATGTGAAGTACTCAGGTGAACACGGAGCAAAGGAAGCCGGCAGATTGCGAATCGAAGGCAAAGCCTATGTCGTTGCTGATGGCGATGTGATGCATTTCCGGTTCAATGTCTAGCTGAGTGGGGTTGAGGGGACGTTCCAAAAAAAAGTGCGGGGCGGGCCCTCGCCCACCCCGCGCCGGCATGGCACTTAAGCCGGGTCCTGTCCCCGAGGGGGGCAGCGACCATTCATCTCGACCGACCATTGCTGGCGATCTGAAACGGCCTACCCGACAGTCGAAGAACGCGGGCAGCGTCCCGTCAGATTGCTCCGACTTTCTGTCCTATTTGGCCTTTCTCCGGATGGGGTTTGCCATGCCCGCGGCGTCACCGTCGCGGCGGTGGGCTCTTGCCCCACCGTTTCACCCTTACCTGATCCGCTTGCGCGGCCATCGGCGGTCTATTCTCTGTGGCACTTTCCCTGACCTTGCGGCCGGTGGCCGTTAGCCACCATCCTGCCCTGCGGAGCCCGGACTTTCCTCGAAGGGAGTTGCCCCCCGCCGCGGTCGCCGAGCCATCCCGGTAGGGGAGCCTAGCAGGCAGCCCGATTCACCGCGACACTACTTCCGGAGAGACTTCGGCGTGAACAACGTGACTGCTGCTCCCGAGGCGGCACATTCCCCGGCCGCAGCGCCGCAATGGGCAGCCCCGAGCATCAAGATCACCCGTGTTGCCCCGCGTGCATTGGCTAGCTCTAGGAGGTTCCTAGCCGCCGCACGTCCTCGTTGGTCAACATGCGAGCGAATTCTGGCCTTGAGGGCGGCTTCCTTGCGGTCGAGCTCAGAGTCGGTCGGAGTCGATTGACCCTCGCGGTGCTTTCTGAAGTCTCGGATGTCGAGAATGGCGTCGAGGTCTTTCACATCAGCCGCATAGAGAACAGGGTCCTCGACGCCCCATACCGCGAGACGGGGGGCCAACGTCACGGCATATCGAACTGGCTGAAAATGACTCCAACGGTTGAGATCATCGCCTTCTTCTATAGCTGACTCGATCGAGGTGCGATGCTCTGCCGCAGCACCGTCAGTGGGTATGGGCCCCAACTCAAATTCGGATCCAAGGATGGTGTACCCATGATTCACCAACCATTCGATCGCCCTTGCCTGTTCCATTTGTTGAGCACGATGCCCCTCGGAAACGTATCCGATTCCAGCGCCGATTGAGTGACGGTCGGCGATGATGACGACATCGATTGAACCCTTCTGCTCGATGACCGTGGTTGTACCCCACGTGCGCAAGGCGTCAGGCAGCTCGGTCCCTGGTGCGGGATGGGACGCGATGGATCCGCACCCGGCGAGCATCAAAAGAATAATCAAATAGGCGAAACGCATGTCGGCGTATGATGCGACTCAATCTAATATGCGACAAGCAACTCTCATCATTCTCATGGCGCTTCTGTTGGTCACGTCGGCCGCGCATTCACAGAAGCTCGTACGCCGCGAAGGCGGACGTGACCGTGGAGAGGTCAATCTCACCGTTGAGAAGACCTCGGTTCGACTCGTAGGGAAACTCGATAAGGTCGCGCTATCTGCGACGCTTGAACGAACCGAGGACGGCTTTGTCGTGTCTTACGAGCGCGAATTGCGCGACGAAAGCGGATCGGTTCCGTTGCTTCATCGACTTTCGATCATGCCGAACGATGCGGGTTGGCGAATTCGCGAGTCAGGGCCTCTTGGTGCTCGCTCAAGGACGGTGTTCGGTCAGTCATTCGACACCGTGCTCGATGATGCCGCTCCGGAAATTGCCGCGGCATTGCTCATCGAAAAGAAGCGACGTTCGTTTCGCGGTTTCGATGCATCGTCAGGCGACATCAAGACGGTCATCCTTGAAGATCGGCTGGGAGGCGCGCGGTTTGCAGATGTGCCAGGGGCTGGGTTCACTGCGTGGATTGATGACACAGGGATCACTCGATTGGTTCTCCCGGGCGCACATGGTCGGATTGCTCTTCGGGCCGGACTCGCCTCGCGCCCGACATCAACCCTTGGCATCGAATCACAAGTCAACGTGACGGCGAAAGACGGATCTGTACTTTCAGCAACCCTGACCCTGCCTCTGCGACTGGAGTCCTCTCTTGTCGTGTGTGTGTTGATTCCAGACTTAGGGCCGAGAGATCGCGACGGACTCGGCGTTGACTGTGCGACTCCGGTCTTGGCTTATTTGGCGGATGCACTTTCACAGTATGGTGTCGCGTCCATTCGCGCGGACGGGCGAGGAGTTGGGAGTTCTTCGGGGGGTCCTCAAGGACTGGATGGACTCGCGGACGACGCGTTGTCGCTTGCGAACGCAGCTTTAAGCGTGAGTACGCTAAAGTCGGCGCGTGTCTTCATGCTTGGCCATGGTTTCGGTGGGGTGGTGGCAATCGAGGCTGCTCGACGCAAGCCGGATGGGGTAGCAGGCCTTGCAGCGCTTGCGATTCCAGCCACAAGCCTCGCTGAGGCCCTCGAGCTCCGGCTTCGGCATCGACTCCTCGGACTTGGAGAACGAGAGGAGGGGATCGCGCGCGCGACCGAGGACCTTCGAAAGTCGATTGAGGCCCTGAAGGCTCTCCCGTCTGACGCCAAATGTCCCCCTGAGTCGCTGTTGCTTAGAGACCTAGTCCAGTTTGATCCCGCCGAGCAGATGGCAGCGTTGCGACAGCCCCTCTTCCTGCTTCACGCATCGCACGATCCGGAGATCTCGATGACGCACGTCGCAAGGTTGAGATCGTCTCTTGCCTTTGCAGCCGGATCGCGCGTCACTTTCCGCCTGGTCGAACCGCTCGATCATGATCTTCTCACGGCAATTCCAGGACGACATGCATCGCCCTACTCCGCTGATGTTGCTAGGGCACCTCACCCTGACGTGGCCCGATTTGTTGCGGCATTCGTAAAACCTCCGATCTCGCGCTAACGTCGCCCGGCCTGGTTGGCCGAGGAGATCGAGATGGAGCGACGCCCACTAATCGGAATCACAGCACGAAAGATCGCGTTTTTCCACCAAGATCGGCCGTATCATCGATATGGGGTGCCAATCGCGTATCTGGAGGCTGTAGAACATGCGGGCGGTACGCCCCTCATGATTCCGCCTTCTCAGCATTACGACGTCAATCTTCAGACATACCGGATGCTTGATGGGCTTCTCTTGCCTGGGGGGCACGACGTCGACCCTGATCGCTACGGGGAAGAGCCGAACCAGAAGCTTGAAGCGATAGATCAGGTTCGTGACGCCACCGAAATCCTACTAGCCAAAATGGCAATGGAGGAAGGGTTACCGGTTCTCGGTGTTTGCCGCGGCGCACAGGTCTTGAACGTCGCGGCCGGCGGGAGTTTGTATCAGGACTTGGCTTCGATGTTTGGCAAGGCTGTCCTTCGACATTTCCAGCAGCATCTCGAGGAGGGGCCGTCCCACCACATTGACATTCAACCTGAATCGCGCCTTCATACCATCTGCGGATCTCCCCGGGTTCGCGTCAACACATATCACCACCAAGCTGTGAAGGACCTCGGCGCGGGGCTCAAGATTACTGCGCGTTCAACGGACGGGGTCGTCGAGGCCATCGAAGGCACCGACTCGAATCGCTTCATTCTCGGGGTGCAGTGGCACCCGGAGCTTCTAGCTCCGCTAGGAGACTTGAATCACCGGGTGTTTGCCGCGCATATCGAAGCCGCAAAGAACCGCTGATCAGCGAACGCGGTCGCGAAGGAACGCGGCAAGGTCATTGCGGTGGATACGCTCTTGCTTGAGCGTGTCCCGATCGCGGATGGTCACGGTGCCGTCTTCTTTGGTTTGGAAGTCGATAGTGGCACAGAATGGTGTTCCGATTTCATCCTGACGCCGATAGCGACGGCCGATGGCACCGCCTTCATCGTAGTAGATCGCGAAATCGGCCTTGAGGGAGTCTTCTATCTCCAAGGCAAGTTCGCGAAGTCCGTCCTTCTTTACTAGGGGGAAAATCCCAAGTTTGTACGGCGCGAGTCGGGGGTGCAGGCGCAAGACCACCCGCGTCTCTCCTTCGATGACATCCTCGTGGTAGGCCTCCGAGAGGAATGCTAGGCATGCGCGATCGACACCGACCGCTGGCTCGATCACCCAAGGGATGTAGCGCTGCTTCGACTCTTCGTCGAACCACGTGAGATCGCGCCCCGAAGCCTCCGAGTGCCGCTTCAAATCAAAGTCGGTTCGATTTGCAATTCCTTCGAGCTCTCTCCAACCGAACGGGTAGAGGTACTCGACATCCGCACAAGCCTTCGAGTAGTGAGCTAGCTCGTCTTCAGCGTGGTCACGGAGCCGGAGATGATCCGTCGAGATACCAAGTCCGATGAACCAGTCGTATCGAGCTTGACGCCAGTAGGCGTACCACGTGTCGGCCTCGCTCGGCGGAACAAAGAACTCCATCTCCATTTGCTCGAATTCGCGGGAACGGAAGATGAAGTTCTCGGTCACGATCTCATTGCGGAATGACTTGCCCTGTTGAGCGATGCCAAACGGAGGACGGACCCGGGTTGTATCGCAGACGTTCTTGAAGTTGACGAAAATACCCTGCGCTGTTTCGGGACGAAGGAAAACGGTGTTTCCTGAGTCCTCGACCGGGCCCATGAACGTCTTGAACATCAGATTGAATTGGCGAGGCTCGGTGAGCTCGCCCTTACATTCGCCTGGACGCTTGCCCTTCTCCTTTGGGCAATCTGACTCGGAGAGCTTGTCGGCCCGAAATCGAGCCTTGCAGACTTTGCAGTCGACCATCGGGTCGTTGAATCCCGCGACGTGGCCGGAGGTAATCCACACCTGCGGATGCATGAGAATCGAGCAATCGATGCCGACGATATCGCGTCGTGTCCGGACCATGCTCTTCCACCAAGCCTCTTTTACGTTGCGCTTGAGTTCAACGCCGAGTGGCCCGTAGTCCCAGCACGACTTGAGGCCGCCGTAGATTTCGCTTGATTGGAAGATGAATCCGCGGCGCTTGCAAAGCGCCACCAGTTTTTCCATCACTTCAGTTGCCATCGTGCTCTCCGAATCTGTGTGAATGTTGTGGGCCCCGAATGCGGCTCACAAGGACCGAGACAAGCCTGAGTGGAGGGCCCTCAAATAGCGAAGCCCGGGGCGGAACCCCGGGCTCGCTGACACCACGCACTTAACTCAGGGTAGTGTCGTGGTCGTTGACGCTGCGGCTGGACTGATCACCGCACCGACAACATCCACCTTGAAGGTGATTTGTTGGCCTGCGGAGAGCCCGTTAGCTGCGTAGGGGACCCTGAACATCGTCGTGCCCGGAAGGACGCGCATCGTAGCGAACGTCAGATTGCCCGGGTTCGTCGAGGAGGACGGAACCTGCTGATCAATGATCGTCTGGGAGTAGTTCGTCGTGTTGACCGGGGCGTGCCGGATGATGACGTATCCGCCGTCTTGGTCCGGATCAGTCACGGTTACCGCGAGCATGACTCCGCCGGCAGTCGCGGTCGGGGTCACCGTAGTCACGGTAGGCATCTGATTTTGGACTGCGAAGAGTTCGATGCTCGAGAGGAATGTCGACGCACTGTTGGCTTGACCATCGATGATGACGACGGTGCCGTTTGCAAGGCTCGTTGCCGAGTGCTTGGCGCGGGCTGTGCCCATCGAGCCGACTGGTGTGAACAACAGAGACTCAGGAAGGAATATCTCAGCGGAACCGGTTTCGCCCGAATTGGTGTCACCGCCGGCTACGAGGACGCGACCGTTGCCGAGCAATGTTGCCGTGTGAGTTGTGCGTGCTGTGCCCATCGTGAGGACGGTGCTTGTGAAGGCGCCAGTCGTTCCGAGCTCAGGCATGAAAATGACGGCATTGGACGTGGGATTCAACAGGCTGTCAGCCACGTTTGACACATGACCACCGGCGAGGAGTACCCAGCCGTTGGCAAGGCGCGTGGCCGAATGGCCGCGACGATCGAACGTGGGGAGCGTGGTCGCGACCATCGAATCTGTTCGAGGGTCGTAGATCTCAGTTGCGCTGCCGAAGGTACCGCCGGCCACAAGAATGTTTCCGTTAGGGAGCAAGGTTGCCGTGTGCTCGGCTCGTGGAGTTGCGAGGGTCGCTGCAGCAACGCTGAAGAGGCCGGTAGCGGGATCGAAGATTTCGATCGAACCGATGGCCTGGTTGAGGGTGTTGCGGCCGCCGATGATGATGACCTTGTTGGAGCCGATCCACGTGGCTGTATGATCCGTGCGGGCCGTATTCATGGCGCCGATGGACGGCGTTGAGGTGACCTGCTCGGTTGGCGTAAAGGCGTAGACGTCCGCCGTGAGAGTCGCGGTGCCGACTGCGCCATTGGTCGTTCCACCGCAGACAAGGATTCTTGTCGCGTGGGTTGTGGGATCGATAAAGAAGGCCGCCGCGTGCCCAAGACGGGGGTTCACCATCTGTCCGGTGAACGCGGCAGTATGGGTAAACGCATTTGCGTCAACGTTGTATCGGGTAATCGTGTCGGTCGGACCGCCCGGAGTGTTGCCACCCGCGACAATCACTCGGCCTTGAGGGCCAGCGCCGCCTACAAATGCTGCCACATGCGCTGCGCGTCCGCCGGAGGCGGAACCCGAGGATCCATTTGGACCACCGTTTCCGACTACTCCACCGCCGTAGTTGAGGGCTCCCGAGTTCGCGGAGCCACCAGACTGCGAGTTGGCGGAGTTGATTGGAGTCAACGTGAACACAACGCCCGTGGTGCCTACAAAGCCGAGATCGCCCGCCCAATACCAACAGAATCGTCCGGTCGCCGCACCGCTTCCGGGAAGAATGATGTTAGTGAGTGGTGTCGAAGCGAACTGGGGGCCGAATCCACTTGGCGCCGGGGTCGCAGGCAATGCAGGGCCTTGAGCATCAACCACCGGGACCGGCAATGAGTATTCCGCCAGCAGGTCAACGACCGTGCCCGGAGTACCGGTGACCGTGTAGTCGAAGATCAAAATACCGGCGCCAGCGCCGGTCGTGCCGTCTACGGCATTGGTCATTGCTTGGAACGGCAGGACTCCGCCGCTCAATTTGTCGAAGCTGCAGCCCGAAACGGTGAGCAGCAATGCAATGATGAGACGCCAAGGCGTCCTAGCGGTGATGTTCATCGGGTTTTGCGCGTGCATCGAACGAAATCTCCCAACCTTTGTCTTCCAGCCGGCGAGGAAGTATCCAAGCCGACCGGTACCCTGTTCTCTGATGATCCGGGAGACCCTTTTCCCGAAGGCCGACCCCGTTTCACTGCCCCTATTTTTACCATAAGTCTCGTCCACAACGAGAGTCGCGTTTAAAAAATCGGCGGCCTGGGGTCCGACGGAGCGACCCCCTCCCTGATAGGATCGGCACGGGGATCGGAAAACTTGTCTGAGAAGTTCACAATTTCTGAACAGAGCGTGAGCAGCCCCCGAGGTCTGGGCGTCCCCGCCCGTGTTGGCCTGCTTGCCATTCTGGTCATCGGGGCGCTGGCCTACGACAGGGAGGCCTATGAGCCCTTCGGGCCACCGAAGTTGCTTGTGGTCGGCATGGGTGCGCTTTTTGTGCTGGCGGCGGAGGCATTTCGGCGGGCCAAGGTCGGCACCTCCGTTCCGACGTCGTGGTTAGTTGTGTTGGCGCTTCCGGTTTTCGGGTCATTTGCAGCATTATTGAGCGGTTGGCCCACACGTTCCGGTGAGGCTCTTGCCTTGGAAGTCGTCGTCGCTGCGCCGATTGTTCTTCTCGCGTGGTGGGGAGGGACGGGGCTTCCGTCAGCGCGCCGATGGCTGGATGCCTTAGGGCTCTGTGGGGTGATGGTCGCCATCATCGGATTGGCCCAGATCGAGCCGTCATCGGGCCCAGCCGGAGCCTACGATTCATGGGGATTTTCGACCCAACCCGATTTCGCACGATTCGGGGGACTAGGGCCCATCTTTGAGTCCATCCATTCCGGACTCGGTGCGCTTGCGTCGTCTGAGGCTGCGGCTCGACTCGCTGGGCCATTTTCATGGGTGATCGGCCCGCTCCTCTCGTTCATCGGACCAATCCGGCCATTTGCGATGCTTCCGCGAAACGACGGCCCCGCTTCGGTTTTTGGACATCCGAACGTTGCCTCAGAGGTTGTCGTTGCCGCGGTGGTCGCGTTGGCGCTCTCGACGATTGGGCACGCGTTGGCGGCCGAAGGGCTTCTGAGATGGCCGAAGCGCGTCGTCGGTGTAGGGCTTCGACTGATCGGCTGTGTCGTCATGGCCGCATATCTGGTTGCGACGGGAACACGTGGACCGTGGGTCGCGCTCGCTGTAGTCGGGCTTCTGGTAGTTGTCGCTGCGATTTTTCGAAGCCCACATGGCAGGCGCGCGGCGACGGCGGTTGCGGCCGTTGGCTCGGTGATTGCATTTGTCGGACTGGCGCTCTGGGCCGATTCTATGTTGCCTGGGACTTCCCGCGGCGGTGGGCCGAGGGAGCCATTGTTGACGCGAGTGCGCCTGGCGATTTCGGGAGATGATCCGAGAAGGGACACCATTGCGGAACGGCTCGCCCTTTGGGACAACTCGCGCGCGATCGTTCGAAAGCCTGGATCAGCACTTGATCGTGTAATGCTGGCAGCAGTGGGTACCGGGCCGTCTACGTGGTCCAAGGAATACCCTGCGGTTCAGGCCGCGGTGGTGCGTCATGCTGCAGGCACGTACTCGCTTTCCCGGCGTCCGGATCATGCACACCAAGATCCACTCGAGTGGGTGATTGAACGCGGCATGGTGGGCGCCGTGCTGATCGCAGCGCTTGTTGGAGTCGCCCTCACCCGTCTTATATCCACGATTCGCTTGGGAGGCGCCGGAGATGCATGGAGCGCAATGGGGATTTTGGGTTCTGCATCGGCCTTGCTTGCGGTGTCGTGGTTCTCGTTCCCGTTTCACGGCGCAATACCGGTTGTGTGGATCTCGGTCTTTCTTGGGCTTTCATTGGCATTACCACGATGCGAGTTTCTCCGAGTTGATCTTGCGTCGATCATTGCGGGTTGTGTGCTCGCCGGTTTTGCACTACTGCTCAAAGCGCCCTGGGCGGCCGTCCCGTGCCTTGTAGTTCCTTGGGCCGTGTCCGTGGCGGCTCAGCAATGGCTCAAGTCAGCCCATCGAATTTCTCTGGTTGTCCTCATCCCGGCGATCGTCATGCCTTCGATTCTGGTCGCGGTTTGGTGGGATCTTCGCCCCGTGGAGGCTGCCGCTGTTGCCGTCGCCCCGCTTCTTGGACTCCTCATGGTCGGATTGCGGCGTCCTAGCTTCGAGCTTTCGGGTCCGGTGCTCCGGGGGGTCGGTTGGATTGCAGTCATCGGAGCACTTCTCTTTGGCTTGCATTCACATGGAAGGCTGCGTGCGTCGCGCCTTCATTTGACCGGCGTGGGATGGTCCCGCGCCATCACGAGCGACCCTCGGGTTCGGGATGACGCGTTGCCCCGATCGATCGGCGCACTTTCCGAGGCGACACTCCGAGATGTGTCTCTTATTCCCGCTAGCCTCGAACGTGCGCAGTCACTCGCCGCGCTCGGCCTTCTTGCTGACGCCGAGACGGAGGGTCTAAGGGCGGTTTCTCTCGATCCTGGATCGGGCAACGCCGAAGTCTTCTTGTCGAATCTACTTTTTGCAGAGGGCGTTGACCGAGGTGCGGATGCAATTGCTCATGCACGCCGTGCAATCGCGCTTGTTCCCGATGCTGCGGAACCGTACTTGGTCCTCGGACGCATCCTTCTTCGTGACGGATTGGACGATCGTGCGCTCACATGCTTTGAGCTTGCGATTGCGCGAAGTCCTAATGGGTGGCAGCCGTTTGGCAAAGTGGCGGCAGCCGCGGTACTCCTCGCGCGACGATCTCGTCCAGACGATGGACTGCGTGCGATCGCGTACCTCGAGTCCGCTGAAGCTGAGGCGTCGCGGGATCCAGTGCTGACGGCATGGATCGCCTCGCTTTACGAAGACCCATCGCTTCCGCAGCAGTTTCTGACAAAGGCCGCGGTTCTATGGGATCGCGTTGCTGCACTGGAGCCATCCAATTCCGATGCCCGCGTGCGCCGAGTTGTGGGCTATCTTGCTATTGACCCCGAATCAGCGGTCACTCCATCACGGTTGATCGAAATCGTGACTCGACTAGGCGAGTGGATTCCCGAATTGCCAGACAGACTCCAAGTGCGTGCGAGGTACTACATGGCGATCGCAAATCGCCGGCTCGGTAGGACTGCCGATGCCGCGCGAGGATTCGCGGACGTTGTGCGATTGGCGGCGCTCTCTCCATTTCGGAGCGCGGCAGATGCGCCATTCCTCAACGCAGCTCTCGACGAAGCGAATCGGCTGCATGCGAACCCTCAAACGGGACGATAGGTTTTGTATGAGATTCGGATTCGTCGCCCTCATGATCGCCGCCGCGACACTCGGCCAAGAGCCCGTGTCGCGTCCGACCCTCGTTGGAGAGCCTCCGATCTTTCGCCCGGCGCCACCTCCGGAAAGCCGTGACTCTGATATTGAAGCTCCACCGACCGACCTCTCGAATCCCGCCGTGGAAGCGGAGAATATGCGCAAGGAACGTGAGTTTCAGAAGCGAATCAGGGAAGCAACTCCCACACCGAAGTCGCACATGGCCGCAGGCTCGTTATTGGTCATTTGCTCGGCAGCGCTGCTGTTGCTTCTGGTGGTAGGCGGCTGGCTTCTTGGCCGCCGCCGCGATTGAACAGGCGGCTCACGTCTCGAACGCATAGAATCCCCGTCGCCCGAATCACTTGGGCGTGAGAGCACTATGCGACTGTTCCTAATTGCTGCAGTTTTCGTTTCATCTTTAATCGCCCAAGCACCAACCGTGATGAGCCCGGACGAGTTCTTCGGACGTCCACTTGGAGCGACGTTCACTCGACATGACGAAGTAATGTCCTACGTTCGTGCGGTCGACGCTGCTTCGGACCGAATCGGTGTCGAATCTTACGGGACAACAACGGAGGGGCGGCCGTTGACCCTTGTCATTGCCACCTCGTCGGCGAACTCCGCCCGCCTGCCCGCGATCAAGGATGGACTCCGGAAGCTAGGAGACCCACGGATCGACCCGGCGCAACGTGATGTCGCGGCAATGATCGCAGACTTGCCCTGCGTAGTTTGGCTATCGTTTAATGTGCACGGGAACGAAGCCTCGGGGACGGAGGCGTTTCTTGCGGTATTACATCGCCTAGCTAGCGATGGCGGCGACGATGTGGCCTCGTGGCTTGCGCACGCGGTGATTATCTTGGATCCGTGCCTCAATCCTGATGGCCATGACCGCTACGTGAACTGGTATCGGTCGGTGGCGGGGTCGGTTCCGGATGTGGATCGTGCGACATTCGAGCATGCCGAACCGTGGCCTACTGGGAGATTCAACCACTGGAACTTTGACCTTAATCGCGATTGGGCCTTCGCAAGCCAGCCCGAAACTCGTGCGAGGCTCCCGAAGTTCACCGCGTGGAGTCCCCAAGTGCACGTCGATGTCCATGAGATGGATCCCGACTCGACCTACTTCTTTTTCCCTGCCAACAGGCCCATCAATTCGAACTTTCCACCCATGACCGTCAAGTGGGGGAAAATCTTCGGTGAGGGTAATGCAGCGGCTTTTGATGCAGTTGGCGCACCGTATTTCACAGCCGAAGACTACGATCTTTTCTATCCTGGCTATGGCGACTCGTGGCCATCGCTCAACGGCGCGATTGGCATGACCTACGAAATGGCTGGCAATGGTCGCGCAGGCGTCGCGATGCGCAGGGATGACGGGCGTGTTCTCACGCTCCTTGAGCGGTTACGTCACCACGAACGCGCGACCCTCTCGACCGTTGCAACAGCAGTGAAACGCCGTGATGAATTGCTTCGGGACTGGCACGACTTTCGTCGAACGGCCGTCGAAGAGGGTCGAGGCGGCGCGGTAAGAGCTTTTATCCTTGACACTGAAACCGATCCGCAGCGCGCGGATGCTCTGGCCGCGAACCTGCGTCTACAAGGGATTGAAGTTCAGCGCTCAAAGATCGCGTGGACTTTGCCTCGAGTCAAGGATGTCTATGGAGCGGAAGTCGTAGATCGCACATTTCCGGCGGGCACCTACTTTGTTTCGCTCGATCAGCCGTTGAAGCGTCTTGCCAAGACGCTCCTCGAACCAAGGACGGACATTCGTGAGCTCTACTTCTACGATGTCTCGGCATGGAGTCAGCCTCTTGCATTCGGCGTTCCATGCTTCGAAGTGTCTCAGCCTTTGACTGTTGATGCGGAGCAGGTTGGTGACGTAGTCCCGCGCCCCGGAACGTTGGCTGAGGGTCCGTCGCCCGTGGGCTGGCTCCTTGATGCTTCGAATTCGGGATCGGTTGGGGCGTTGGCGAGTCTCCTTCGCGCAGGGGTTCTTGTTCGATGCGCGCAGAAGACCTTTACCCACTCGGGACAGGTGTACTCACGAGGGGCGTTCCTTGTCCGGCGGAACGAGAACTCTTCTGAGATCGAGGCTGCAATCAAGTCAGCAGTCGCTGCGGGCGGTTTTGTGCGGCCCGTCGCGTCGGGCTTGTCGCAGAAGGGCATTGATCTTGGCTCGGCGTCATTCCCCTCGTTGAATCAGCCTCGCGTCCTCTTGGTCGCAGGGCGGGGCAGGGATGCCACTTCATTTGGTGCAGCGCGATTCCTTCTCGACCAGATCCATCGGATTCCATATAGCGTGGTGACTGAAGAATCGCTGACGCGCCGAAATCTGGCGAGGGCGACGGCAGTCGTCTTCACCGAGGGTCGTGGAATCACCAACGTCGATACGCGAACAGCCCTTCGTGAATTCATGTCGGACGGTGGCGTGGTGGTGGCGATGGGAAGTTCGGCGTTTGGCTCACTCGGCAAGGACTCGCTCTCGGACGTGAAGGCCTTCAATCCTGAGCGAAAGGCCGCCAGTCGCCCTGTTCGCCTGACTGAGGAACGTGAAGAGCAGGACCGCAAGCGCCAAGCACCGGGCTCAATTTTCCGGGTGGAACTGGACCCGGCACAGCCTTTGGCATTCGGCTATCGCGGCGAATTGACCGCGTTTAAGAGTGGACTCTCGGCATTCGACCCGAGTGGACCTGGAACTCATGTAGGGTGGTTCGCTGACGCACCTCCGATCGCCGGCTACGTTAATGATGATGATGAAAAGCAACTCCGAGGAAAGTCCTATTTGACTGTGAGCTCAGTTGGCGATGGCGCGTTGGTCCTCTTCGCGGAGGACCCGAACTTTCGTGGGGGATGGCACGGGCTTTCTCGCTTGTTCCTCAACTCGATCCTGATTCTTCCGAAGAGGTCTGCGAGTTAGGCTTCGTTTGATCAATGCCAGAAATGCTGAAAGGGCCCTGATTCGTGTGGGGCCCTTTCATTGCAGTATCCGGCTAAACGGGACTAGTACTTCTGTTTGACCATCTTGCCCCACTCGCCATCGAGTGCGCCGAAGGTCCATCCCTTGAAGGCTTCTCCGAGTGCCGCCTGTTGATCTGCTGTGTTCATGCCCTCAAGCCAGGCGACAAACGCCTCTTTTTGTGTGGACATGAGCCAGTCGATAACCGAGAAGCCCTTCGAGAGGTGATCTCCCGATAGCTCATTCAGGCCGAGCTTCGAGATCGACTCGAATGGGGGAGCAGCACCTTGGCGGACTAGACCCTTACAGCGGTCCTTGGCGTCTTTTGTGGTGAACTTCTTTTCAGCCTTACCACCTTCACCGCCGTACTGGGACTTTGTTGAGCAGCAGACATGGCCGTTGCCGAGTCGAGTGTGTTCCGCGTAGTGGGACCAGCCTTCGGAAAGCCACGACGGCGTCCCCTTAAGTCCTCGGGAGAAGGACTGGATCATGAAGTGCGATGAAATGTGGACGAGTTGATTGCGTAGATCCTCGCCTTGTGAAGGCGTGATTCCGCCGAGCATCCCGCCGATGAAGTTGTGCGCTTTTTCGAAGAACGCCGCCGTGTCATCGCCCATTCCGTATCGGTTCTTGTAGTGCTTGAGCCACTGGTTCTTGGTGGGGATATCCTTAAACACCCAGAGATCCGCACGTCGTTCGCCCCAGAGGGGGAAGTCCGCGGGCTTCCCGACCTGAACTAGGAACCAGTCGTATGTCGCTTCGACTTCCTTTGAGAAGCCTGCGACCACATCCGGCTCGAATCCTTGCACGAACAGGCGGAAATGCTTGGATGTTTGGATCCAGATTTCATCGCCCATGAGCTCCTTAAACTTCTCTGCGTCCGCTTGGTCTTCTTCAGATCCGAGTTTGATCCACTGGCCTTTGCGAAGGACATAGCCCTTCGATTTCATGACTTCGTCTTTGGGGCGCCAAAGCGTCTCGTCGTCCTTCATCCACTTGGACTTGTCTTTGTCGAATGCGGCCTTGTCTTCCTTCTTGATCCAGCCGCCCTCAACTCGCAGGTAGCCTTTCTCTTTCATCTCCGCTGCCATGGCCTTGGCTCGGGCTTCTTCGCCCTCTTTCTTGTCGGCGTACCAGCGGTCGCCAACCTTGACGTTGCCGAGGAGGAGGTTTAGCCCGTCATGCGCCGGGTTCTCCTTGAGAGCGGCACGGGCGAGTGCTCGCCACACGGAGAGCTTCTTCTCCTTGGCAGCGCTAGCCACACGAAGCATGACATCCGGGTCGGTGCGATCCGCGCCTTCCAACATTTTGTCGAGATCAGGGTTCCCGGTCTTGTTGGTCTCCTCAACGACCTCCACATCCGCCTTGTTGATGCGGAGCGTCTTGCCGTCGGGGGTTTCGATTTTGTAGGAAGATCCCGACTCTTCGACGATGATGCCCTGCTGCTCTTTCCCCGTCTTCATTTTGAAGATGGACAGCTGGGCAGTCAGCGATGAGGCTAGAACCGCGAGGACGAGAGGTAGGAACAATCGAGGAGTACGCATTGACTGAACTCCTGGTACGGGGCTAGCCCGACCGGCTGTGGCGTAGTGTAACGTCTGGCACATACTTTACGGACGGCAAACCAACCTCAAAAAAAGCAAGGTCTAAGCCGGCGTCCGCCCGCGGGCTACCGTAGAAGAGCGCTGACGGACCGGCGGCGGTTGATATTGAAGATTACGTTCGCGAACAACGGCGCCACCGTAACCTCGTGATACCACGGGTTATCGCGAGAAAATGAGTCCCCGTGTTGCACTGCGTCCGTCCCAATGAGGGCCTCGAAAAGACCCTCTTTATGGGCCTTCGTGAGCTTCTCTCTGGCGCTTCCGTTCAGGAAGGCGAGCGAACAGGCCAGAACGATCTCTTTCGCGCCATTTTCCTTTAACAACCGGCAAGCGTTGATCAGAGTCCCACCCGTCGCGATGAGGTCGTCTGGCATGAAGACACGCTTGCCGTCGACGTTGCCGACGAGTCGCATGCTTTCAATGACCGACGCACGGGAGTAGTCGCGGGCTTTGTCGACCACAGCGAGCGCTGCCTGGAAAACGTTCGAATAGTGCCGCGCCATGTGGGCACCACCGGTGTCGGGGGCGACGATGCAGAGGTTCTCGACGGGGAAGCGGGAACGGTAATAATCGATCAGCGCCTTCGATGCGTGAAGATCTTCGAGGATCGAGTGATTGAAGAAACCTTCAATGGCCTCCGAGTGAATGTCGAGCGTGATGACGCGTTTGGCCCCTGCCGACTCGAGCATTCCCGAAACGAGCTTGGCCGTGATCGACTCACGAGCTTTCTTGCGCTCTTGCCGGGAATAAGGGAACTGCGGGATTACAGCGGTGATGCTCTCAGCGTCCGATTGGAATGCAGCGTGTACTGCCGTCAGGAGCGACATCAGATTGTCGTTCACCGTCTTACCCGAGCATGGATCATCAATGCACTGCACCACGTAGACGTCGTCGCCACGGATGTTCTCGTGAATGACGGTTTTCATCTCGCCGTTCGCGAAGGTGACTTCCTCGGATTCGCGCATCACCGGTTCGGCATCCCCGTCCTCGGCACGAATGAGATCCATGAGCTGTCGTTCAACGCGGCTTGCGAAGAGTTTGCCCGACGTGCAGGCGATCAATGACAGTTTGCCGCGGTCCGGTCGACGAATTGATGGAGTGGTCATCGCGTTCCCCAGAGTAGCGTGACGAATATTCCGCGACGTGGCGCTGCAGGCTTCGATTCCGACAGCCGCCGCGGGAGTGGCGGGATGATAGGCCCCCAGTTGCCCGACCTCAAGCACGCCGGAACAGGGAGAGTAGGATACCGACCATCATGTGGCCAGTTCTCTTTGAAATCCCGCTGCCGTTTACCGACAACGTAATCCCGATTCGGGCGTTCGGCGTCATGGTGGCTTTAGCGTTTCTCCTTGGCTCGAAACTCATGGAGCGACTCTTGCGCCGTGAGGGCTTCCGCGCATTCGGGAGTCTCGACAGCGTTTTGTTTTGGATCCTCGTCGGTGTGGTGGTTGGCGCACGCGCTCTCTACGTCATCGTTCAGAATCACGAATTCAGCGGTCGTTGGATTGATGCGATTCGAATCGATAAGGGTGGGATGGTGATGTATGGGGGAATGATCGGCGCCGTCACGTTTGGGATATGGAAGACGGTTAGAGAGAAGCTGCCCCTTTGGCAGGTGGCCGACGCGGGAGGCATCGGGGGCGCGCTAGGACTAGGGGTTGGTCGGATCGGGTGTCTCCTCGTGGGAGACGATTACGGGAAGGTCTGCGATGCGTCATTCCCGCTTGCGATCAAATTCTCCACCCGCTTCGAATCCGGTTCGTTTCTAGGCATCAATATTCCAGCCAACAACGGCAACCTCGCAGGCGATCATCAAGGCATGTGGTTGCACCCAACCCAGGTCTACATGTCCCTCAATGGATTCCTGCTTTGCGCAGTGCTCTACTGGCTTTGGAAGCGCAAGGCGTTTCATGGACAAGTATTCTGGATGTTCGTCTTTCTAAAGGCGATCACTCGATCGATCATCGAGTTTTATCGGGACGACGACGACCGAGGCGCGCTTGGACCGCTTTCAACCAGCCAGTTTCTGGGCATTGTGACGGGAGTCATCGCCTTAGCGATGATCTGGCACCTGTCGCGTAACCAAAAGTTGAGAGTGGATCCGGCATCGCGATGGTCAGCTCCGGATGCCGCATGAAGTTCCGTTGCGAGAGTAACGGTTAGTGAGCTTCGAGCCAGTCCTTCCCGCAGCCGAGATCGACTTTGAGTGGAACGTCAAGGGAGAAGGCGTTCTCCATTCCGTCACGGACCAGTTGTGTGAGCGCGTCCACTTCATCTTTCGGGACGTCGAGCAGAAGTTCGTCGTGAACCTGAAGAACTAGTCGGGCCCTGTGTCCATGTTTCTTAATGGAGTTCGCAACACGGATCATTGCGACCTTGATTAGATCTGCCGCCGATCCTTGAATCGGCGTGTTGACGGCCATGTTCTCAGCTTGTGATCGAAGCATGCCATTAGGAGATGAGATCTCTGGAATAGGCCGGCGTCGACCAAGAATCGTCGTCACCATACCGGTGCGCCGGGCCTCCTCCTTAAGCGACTCGAGGAATCCCTTGACCTTAGGAAATGCATCGAAATAGCGACCGATGAACGCCTTGGCCTCATCAAGGGTGAGACCGGTTTCTCGCGCGAGTCTTTGTGGACCCATTCCGTAGAGGACACCGAAGTTGACGGCCTTCGCACGCGCGCGCGTCGCGCCGTCGACAGAGTCGGAAGGAGTCCCGAAGACACGAGCTGCGGTCTCTCGGTGAATGTCGCGACCTTCACGGAACGCAGTTAGGAGCGCATCATCCTTGGCAAAGTGGGCCAAGAGTCGAAGTTCAATTTGAGAGTAGTCGGCTGACATGAGGACGTGGTTGTCGTCAGTAGGCAGGAAACAAGCGCGGATACGTCGGCCTGATTCCTTTCGGATCGGGATGTTCTGCAGATTGGGATTGGACGACGAAAGTCGGCCGGTGGCTGCAACGGCCTGATTGAAGGACGTGTGAATTCTTCCGTCCGCTCTGACAAGGTTAGGGAGAGGCAAGACGTAGGTGGAAACGAGCTTCGAAACCTCTCGATACTCACTGATCTGCCTCACGAGCGGTATATCACCCAGTTCTTCGAGGACCTCCGCCGATGTTCCCCAGCCAGTCTTGGTGCGCTTGGGCTTGTACCCGATCGCTTCGTGAACCTTCATGGTTTCAAAAAGCAGTTCGCCAAGTTGCTTTGGGCTGTTGGGATTGAAGTCACGCCCTGCGATTCCACGGATTTCATCGCCGAGCCGCTCCGCCTCGGCTTCGAATTCGCGCGCCATTTTCTTGAGGCCCTCGCGGTCGACGCGGACCCCGGTGTGTTCCATGTCAGCTAGGACTTGCACGAGCGGCATTTCGACGCTGTCGTGTAATTCACGCAAGTTGGCCGCGTCGATCTCGGGGAGAAACTTTATTGCGAGACGACGAGTCATGTCGGCGTCTTCGCAAGCGTATCGACCGACCTCGTCGATCGGAAGTAGGTCCATGGTCAGGGCCTCAGCACCCTTTCCGAGGAGGTCCGTGGTCGCGATCTTTCTGTAGTTCAGGTGCCTAAGCGATAGGGCGTCAAGGTTGTGCTCGCGGTTGCCGGGTTCAAGAAGATAGGACGCAAGCATGGTATCGGTGACGTATCCAGCAGCGGTGACGCCATGTTGACGAAAAACAAGGATGTCGTACTTGGCATTCTGTCCGCACTTTTTGTTCGCCGGGTCCTCGATCCATGGTTTCATGTAATGAACGGTGGCTTCGCCTCGGTATCGGGACCCGGGCGCATCCTCGATGATTGGTGGGTCGACGTTCATCGGTACATAGGCGGCGTTGCCGTCGCTCGTCGACACGGAAATCCCAACGATGACGGACTCGAGGGCGTCGATGGAGGTTGTTTCCGTGTCGAGCGCAGTCAATCCCGATGAATTTAACTCGGCGAGAAGAGCATCAAGTTCAGCAAGAGTTCGGATTACTCGATAGTTCGCTGTGATGGGTTTCGGCTTCTCTGCGTATGCCTTGGCAAGGTTCCTGAATCCGAGCGTGGCGAAAAGAGATGTCGCGATCGATAGATTTGGCCCGGTGTAGACCAATCCATCGAGTGGAACCGGAACAGCGCAGTCGGTGTCGATGGTCACGAGTTTTCGTGTGAGGTAGGCCAACTCGCGGTTGGCGAGCAAGCTTTCGCGGAGCTTCGGTTTCTCGACTTCCGCCGCGTGATCTAGAACCGACTCGAGATCGCCGAATCGACTTAGGAGTGCGATCGCGGTCTTATCGCCAACTCCCGGCACGCCGGGGGCGTTGTCGCTGGCATCTCCTACGAGCGACAAATAGTCGACAACACGGTTTGGCGCGACTCCGAGCCGAGCAACCACCCCGGCCTTGTCGAGTTCCGTGGGCTCCCCGCCATCGCGTGACGGCACCCAGATTCGGACATGTTCGTTGACTAATTGACAAAGATCTTTGTCGCCGGTGACGATGAGAGTCGGAAGCGCACGTTCGGTCGCTGTCTTGGCCAAGGCGCCGATGACGTCGTCGGCCTCATGGCCCGGGAGCCTTAGGACCTGCAGTCCCAGAGCCTCGGAGACGCGGTCAAGCCAGATAAGTTGACTTACTAGCTCTTCTGGCATTTTCTCTCGCGTGGCTTTGTATTCCGCATAGAGAGCATGGCGAAAGGTCGGTTCTTTGGTGTCGAAAACCATGGCCGCATGGGTCGGTGCGACCGCAGACAGAATGCGGTGAAGTTCATTGGCGAATCCAAACACGGCACCAACGGAGGTCCCGTCGGCCAAAGATAGGCCCGATCGTGCCATCGCAAAGTGCGCTCGGTAAGCGAGAGCCGAACCATCGATTAATAGAACAGCCGGTCGACGCGTCGGAGTTGTTTGAATCCCCTCGATCATGAGAGCCACCCCCTTGGTGCGGCTGCCGCTATGATACGTGGGTCGGCTGCGCCAGTGTCCGACGCCCCACTTTGAGCCTCAAGAACCTCGAGCCCGGGATCCATCTCGGCAGACGATTCCAACTCACGGACATTCTCCATCGAGGGGAGTCCGTGGTTGCCGTCGCGCATGACGCGATCCTCGGTGGACCATGTGTGGTCAAGGCCGTTTTCGGACGTGATTTGACGTCGGGCAGGCCGGCACGACTTGCCGACGAGTACCGGCATTTGGCCGATATCGAGGCTTCAGGGTTTGTTCGAGCGAGGGGATTTGGTGTCGATGCCGCGACTGATGTGACATGGCTCGCCATGGACTGTGCGCCGGGTAAGACCCTGAATGAACTTGGAATTCTCGGCGTGGACACCGCGATGCATGTTGCCGATCAAGTTCTTCGTGCCCTCGCCGAACTGCACGACCGCGGGCTCGCGCACCTTGATGTCAAGCCAAGGAATATTGTCCTCGACACCGCCACTGGGCGTGTGACCCTGCTAGACCTCGATTTGGCGACGGATGTGGCAGGAGGCGGGCGCGGGACTGCGACGTACGCGGCGCCGGAGGCGTTCCTTGGGCGTGGCGGACCTGACAGGCGCTCTGACTTCTGGTCGCTGGCGGCGACGCTCGTTGAGTTGCTAACTGGCGATCTCCGAGATGAATCCACCGTGGTGGACGACGAGAGATTTGGCCGACTAGCGCCGTTTGTCCGTGCCTCGCTGCAACGGGATTCGAGGAATCGTCCAACCGATGCGTACGCGGCTCTCAGGTTGCTTGGGGGCGACCCCATGATTTCGCCTCGAGTCAGACCCCCATGGGTGCGGAGGGGATTGCTTCTCGAACGGGTCCTTCGATCGTTTCCTCGGATCCGAGGTGAGTCTCTCCATCACGCCGTCCCAGTGGTCGCCATTCGTGGCCCGATGGGCTCCGGGAAATCTCGTCTACTCTCAAAAGTCGCAGCGACGCTTACGGCTTCCGGGTGTCGGGTCCTCGATGTCGGCGCGAAAGGTGTGATCGACAAATGGGGGACCCTCGGTGCGATTAGAAGACTGCTGACGAGCTTGTCGGTCGTTGACGAATCGCGCACGGAAGGAGCCTCGTGGATTGACCGGGCTTCTTGCCGCGATCGCGCAGGTGTCTTCGATCGCATGGCGGACTCGGTGCTGCGGGCAGCGAGGAGACGCCGCACCGTGTTCGTCGTTGACGACATGGATCTCCTCGACGAGACGTCGCGCGAGTTTCTTGGGCACTTCTTTAGACAGCTTGGCGAGGATGGGGATGGTGGGCATCATGGTGTTCTCGTTCAAGTGCTGGTGGCCTACGATCCTTCAAATCTCGTAGATGACCGCGTAAGACAATGGATCGAGGGCGAAGCATCATTGGGCGCCGCCACCGTCATACCGATTCTGCCCATGTCGGATGCAGAATCTTCGCAGCTCGCACGTCTGACGGCGCCGATATTCGTGGATCCAGCCGCAATGGACACGCTTGTAGCGGAATCAGGTGGTAATCCTAAGGCCATCGTCGAGGGGCTCAGACTCATAAGTCGAGGAGCCCCGCTCGCTGATGCTCTGGGATGCAATGGGAGGCTCGATGCGCGCGTAGCATCAATTCCTGTGCCGGCGCGCCAGGTGCTCGCCGTGCTCGCCCATGCCGTTGCGTCAGTATCGACAGGCGTGCTCCTTGCAGCGGCGGGTGATTCTGCAAAGAGCGCGCTTGCCCTGCTTGAGCAGCTTGGTGAAGTTCATCATGCAGACCAAGGATGGTCTTTGGTCGACATTGGATTGGCTCGTCACCTATCGAATCCACGCGACGCGAGCATTGACATCGCTCTAGCGACTTCATTAGGCGACGCAGATGGAGTGCAACACGCCATCGTTGTCCATCGCCTCTTTGGAGGTCTGATGGAAGGGACATTTGATCTGGCGTTGACTCAGGTGGGTCGGCTGCGCGCGGCAGGAAATGAGGTGGAGCTTGCGCTCCTGCTCGAAACACTACTACTCAAGGCGCGAGTCTCACCATTCGTCACGCGCTGTTCGGCACTTTGGCTGTTTGACTTGCGGCTGTCTCGCGGGCGCACGTCATCGGCTCGTCAGGTCCTCGTGCATGCGGTCGGGTCAGACACGTCGGGTGACGCTCAGTTAGCGATCCGCCTCGCACGGGCATCGATGCGCGAAGGTGACCAAGCCTCGGCATGCCGTAGTATCGAAGCGGTTCTTTCGACGTCGCCTTATCTTTCAGAGTCGGAGAGGGCGGAGCTTTCGATCGAGCTCGCCGAACTACTCTTGGCTGCAGGAAGGCCGGCAGACTCACGAGCGGTTTTGGGGAGCGCGCGGGGGTGGGCCGACACGGCGATCCCATCGCGTGTCTTTGTCGGAGGACCGAGTGACACACGGCGCCTAGCGAGACTCGACGTCGCGCAGGATGAACGTACTCGTGCGGCACGGTATCTGATCCTCCTAGGTGAACTCGAGCGTGTTGCCGGAAGACCCGCATTCGCGATTTCTTGCCACCGTGCAGCAGCGGACCTTGCCTCAGCCGAGGGCAACGTCGCACTCCTTGGCAGGGCCGCACACTGCGAGGGTTCGGCCTACCTCGCGGCGGGCGATCTCGCCCTCGCGGAATCGGCATTCCGACGAGCAATTCCTCTCCGTAAGGAACAGTGTGACCTTTTGGGGCTGGCCGACACAGCTAACAACCTCGGGGTCGTGCTCCGTCGTCTCGCCCGTGGCTCTGAGGCCATCGAGCAGTTCTCGGTCAGCATGCGACTTCGACGGCAAGCCGGTCATGTTGCGGGAGAGGGATCGTCATTCCTCAGCCTAGCCAATGTTCACTTTGAAAGACGTGAACTTGACGCGGCGAAACGACACTATGGACGAGCCTTGTCGCTCTTCATTCGTATCGGTGACCAGCGCGGCCAGGCCATGGTTTTGAACAACCTCGGCGCCGTGGCACATCTTCAGGGCTCTCACGATGAGGCCGCGCGGCACTATGCCGACGCGGAACGACTCGACCGACAAGTAGGGGATATCGCCGGCGCTCTTGTTCGTCGCATCAATCTCGCTGACTTGTGGATTACGATGGCTTGTTTTGGTCAGGCGTGGCGCGCGGTCGAATTGGTGGAACGGGTTGAAGCTAGCCGAGGAAGCAGACAATTGTCTTCCCGCTGTGCGTTGCTCCGAGCGCGTTTGTGGCTTCTGACAGGAGATGCGCGGCAAGCGGAGGCGGAGGCGACAGTTGGTCAGAAGAAAGGTGTCGTGGAAGACGCCTGCGATTTTAAGCTCGTCATCGCGGAGTCGTGGCTCGTTCTTGGCCGCTCCGGCGCCGCCTATGACTTGGCGCGCTCGGTGATAAGCGAGATGCCACCCGTCGAAACGCGAGCCATTGCCGCAGAAATTCTCGGGCTGGCAGCTGTCGCGGTTGGCGCGCTTGCATGTCGAGAGGCCATCCCGGAACTCGTCGAAGCCGCGCGCGCAGCGGAACGGCACGGCTTGCCGTGGGCGCGTTTCCGCGCGTCCCGTGGTCTTGGGGCTTCGTTTCGCAAGGCAGGAGAACCCCACAGGGCACGTGCTGCATACCATGACGCGTTCGAGGCACTCGAGCGCGTTGCCCACGGACTGACATCTCGCGAGTCTCTTGAGCGATGGTTGGCGCATCCGGCTGTCCAAGAGTTTGGACGAGAAGTCGCTGACCTCGGACAAGAGGTTAAGACATCAAGGCCGAGGATCGAAGACGTTGCCGTAACCGATTTCCTTCGGGGTCTGAAGGATGCCCTATTCGACGCCGAGCGGCATGGAGCGCCCGCGAGCCGATATCGTGGCGATGGTCTTCGTGGCGTGCTTGAGGTGGCTAAGAAGCTCTCGAATGCAAGTTCCGACGCAGACCTTCATGTGAACATCTGCGAAGGGCTAGTCGAACTTTTCAAAGCCGAGCGATCATTCCTAGTTCTTGTCGATGAGAAGGGGCGGACACGAGTGACGATGGCTCGGACGATGCTTCGCGAACCCATCGATGATCCCGAGAGCGAGATCTCCCGCCATATTGTTGAAGAGACCATAAAAGGCAGGGTCGGGATGCGTTTCGACAATGCCATGAGAGACGGGACCCTTCATGTGGCTGCGTCCGTTGCGAACCTTGAGCTGCGTTCCGTGATGGCGGCTCCGATGCTGAAAAATGGTCAGCCGATCGGTCTGCTTTATGTCGATCATCGTTTGGTTTCTGGGCACTTCTCAGACACAGATCTTGAGATTCTCGAAGCCCTTGCTGCGCAGGTCGCCGTGGCTCTTGATCGCGGACGCCTCGAGCAAGAGCGTCGAAGAAATGAGGCGCTTAAGCTCGTCGGAGATTTGGCGGGTGGCGTGGCTCATGACTTTAATAATCTTCTTGCGGCGATTCTTGGGCGTGCTCAAGAAATCCAATTGCGCCACCCGGATTCACCCATTTTGCCAGCGATCAAGACCATCGAAAAAGCTGCCCGAGATGGGGCACTTGTCGTTCAGAGGTTGCAGGACTTTGCTCGGACACGCCGCGATGTGCCGTTCTCTTCGGTGCCGATCCGCGACTTGCTTGCAGACGTTGTGGAGTTCACTCGATCGCGATGGGAAACTGATGCGCTTCGGATGGGGATTCGCATTGAAGTTTCGATGACCGCGGACTTAGAGTTATCGGTCATGGGATGTGCTTCCGAGTTGCGCGAGGTATTCACCAATATTGCTTTAAATGCGATCAAGGCGATGCCTGCTGGAGGTTCGCTGAATTTTGCCGCGGAGGCTAGGGATTCACATGTCCTTGTAACGGTTGGTGATACTGGGATTGGAATGACGGAGGATGTCCGAGAGCACTTATTTGATCCGTACTTCACCACGAGTTCCGACGGATCTGGGCTCGGAATGGGCATTGTATTCGGAATTGTCTCGCGCCATCACGGGTCCATTTCCGTTGAGAGTCGGATTGGTCAAGGGACTCGCGTTCAGGTCGTATTTCCACAGTCAGTGTCGGTAAAAAGTCGAGTTGAGGAAGGTCCGTCGATTGTTCACTCAATGAACGGGGTGCGAGGCATGGTGGTCGACGATGAGCCGAGCGTACGCGCGGTGATTTGTGACGTCTTATCAGACGTCGGAGTGCACATTGACGCGTATGAGAATGGCGCAGAGGCGATCGCGAATCTTGAAGCAGGGGAGCTCGATTTTGTCTTGACTGATCTTGGGATGGTGCCGGTTAATGGCTTTGAGTTGGCAGCCGCTATCCGTAAGGTGGATATGTGCGTCGCGATTGTCTTAGTTACCGGTTGGGGCGCCGAACTTGATCGCGATGAGGCACCCGGGCGGGATATCGACCTGATTTTGAATAAGCCATTTGAGATGGCCCGGCTTATCGAGATCACGGCGCAAGCGGCGAGGCTGACCGAGGAGCGCCGTCGGACGCAGAAGGGGCTTACATGATCGAGTCGTTGATGATTGGTCCGTCGGCTGATAGCGGCGTAGTTGGTCGTGCTAGTGCTTGGCAGGTTGTCATGCGCTGGTTCCTCGATGTGCGAGCACAGATTGCCGCAAGGGGAATCGGTGCTAGGCACGTCGCGAATGTAGTGCCGGAGCCCATTGCTGTCCATACATTTCCGCGTCAATTGGGCGATTTTTCCACAAAGTTCTCAACATCACGGAATCTGATGCTAAGTGCAGTTGGCATCATGCTTTGGGTGCTATCCACAAGAAGTTGTACTGCTCAGGCCCCGATGCCCCACGAATGGGAGAGGTGGACGCCTGCCCCGGGGGTTCTCAACTCGGAATCCGATGAAGTCAAGACGCTCTTCCGATTGCTACGCGCAGGATCTGGGACCGATCGACTCGAGGTCCGCAGGCGGCTCATGAAGATGGGCGGGCGGGCGGTGCCGATTCTCCTTCGCGAGCTTGGATCGGGGAATTACTTGCTTGGATGTAACGCAGCCCTGGTTCTCGGGGCGATTAAGCCGCCGAGCGCAACGACGGCACTTGGAATGGTGGCTTCGGGGCATGTCAAAGGTGATCAGGTCTCGGCATGCATCGCACTCGCAGAGATCGGGGATCCTGCGTCGGCTATGGCACTCGAGGCACTCCGCCTCACAGGTCGCGACCCTCGCGCAAGAACTGCGGCTCTCTTGGCCCTGTCGCGACTCACGAGCGACGTGATGCAAAGTGCCTTAAGCGAATTCACGTCAACTCCGGTTGAGAGAATCCCGGCGGCGCTCCTGCTTGCAGTTGCGATTCGCGGCGATCTTTCAGGGGCTGATTGGGTTCGGCCACTTGCCTCATCAAGTGACGACCGCATTCGTCGTCTGGCGACCCTCGCTTTGGTTGAGGGTGGGACTGAGGGGGACGTTGCGCTCTTGATGGCGAGGACCAAGGACGAAGATCCCTCAGTTCGAGCGTCGGCGATCGCAGGTATTTGGCGACGGGGGGATTCTCGCGCCATGATGAAACTCGTCAACGAAGGCATCTCGCGGGATCAAGATGCCAAGGTTCGCGCGAGGGGCGCGCTGCTTGCCGTTGCTCGTGGAGGGCACGCCCTAGTTCCGTATCTGTCAGATCCGTCGGAGTATGTCCGCGCGTGTGCCGTTATAGGGGTCTTGCTCGCGGGCGAAGCCGTCCCCCAGGGGATCGAGAATTCCCTAAACGACCGCCACGCCGATGTTCGTCTCGTTTCGATCATTGTCGCGTCGGCGCTGCAGATTCAATCGGCGCTGCCGAAGTTCGTAGGCCTTGATGATCGAGATCCCGAAGTGCGAGATGTCGCAATCCTATCCACCGTATACCGTCGCGGAAAGGGCGCGCTTGCCGACCTGCGAGCGCTCGCTGCAGAGAAGCGCGAAGATCGCCTGACTGCACGTGCGGATGAGGTGATTGGATGGGCTGCGTTCGGCGAGAACATGATGCGTCGGCTTGCCGCAGCCCATCTTCAAGTGCGTCTTGATGACCTTGGCGTCGCGCCTTCGTGGTGGTCTCCGAAGGCGCTCAATGACGCCGTCATCGAAGCACTCTCGCTCGAGCATGCGCTGCCGGAACTTATCATCGGAAACATCGGTCAAGGTGGAGATCGACCGCGTTCGGCTCCCCGACGGGTCGCACCAGAACTCGAAGACGTGAGGCGTCACCTAGATTGGAAGCCGTTCCCTGTTCGACGTGTAGCATCCGAGATTCCGATGCCCTGAGGTGTACGGACAGAGGGCCAAGTTGGAAACCGCGTCGCCTTATCCGCCCATTTGGTTAGCATCCCCGCATGGATGTGCTGACCCTTGTGTTTCGCTACGTCGGATCGCGACGTGTTGCATTCTGGGCCATGTTGTTCGTCGCGATTGGCGTCGCAGCTAATACCGTAGTGGTTGCGGTCATGGATGGCTTCCAAGACCGCGTGAAAGCCCATGTCCGGGGCACGGAATCGGACCTCACCGTTTCGGTGCGTGGGTACATGGTTCAGCGACACCTCGCCGAGGTCGAGCGGATTCTCGCAGGGGAGATGAAATCGGCAGGCGGCGACTTAGTCGCGCTTGCGCCTCACCGGCAGGCGTTGGGAATGGCCGCGAATACGAAAGCCATCGGTGGTTCGAAGCAGCTTCCGGTCCGAATCACGGGGATCGACTTCAAGCGCGAGGCGGAAGTGATTCCCCTCAAGAAGATGATGACCGAGAATCTTCGGGCTGAGCACGCTCACCTGCGCGTCAGTCAAGAGGCTCTCGATGACCCGTTCGCTAATCAGATCCTTCCGGGCCTCATCATGGGTACGAGCCTGGCTGATGCGCTTGATCTGAGGCTGGGTGATGACGTTCAGATCGTGAGCGTTACGCTCAAAAACAACGACAATGGCGAGGTGTCGTTTGGCTCGAGCAACAAGGTCTTTCAATTAGTCGGCTGTTTCGATTCGGGCCGGGAAGACTATGACTCGCTTTATGTCTACATGACTTCGGCTGACTTCGGGCAGGCCGTGTACGGCGGCGATCGCACACGACCCGATTGCGCATCGGTTCAGGTGAAGGTGGATGATCCCGGCAACGTGGCGAAAGTTAAATCCCGCCTGGAAAGCTCCTATCCGACGATCGAAGTAACGACTTGGGAGGAGAAGAACCGCACGCTTCTTGGTGCGATCCGCGTGGAGAAGATGATCATCGTCATCATTCTGTTCTTCATCATCGCGGTGGCCGCGGGGTCGATTCTCGGCATCCTGAATATGATGGTGTCCGAGAAGCGCAAGGACATAGGCATTCTTCGCAGCATGGGAATGTCATCCCGCAGAGTCACGATTGTGTTCCTTGGGTGTGGTGCATTGATCGGATTGGTCGGGGCCGTCCTCGGAGCGGGGCTCGGGATGGTCATCGCAGCCAACGTGAATGCAATCAAGGATTTTCTGGCCCGTCCCCCTCTGAACATTGAAGTATTTTCTGCTGAGATCTATCGATTCAAGGACATTCCGACGCGCATGGAACCAGCATGGATCGGGGGAGTAGCGCTAGGCGCGTTTCTCCTTGCGACATTGGCAGGCGCGATTTCGGCAGCCGCGGCGGCACGCCTCGATCCCGTCAGGTGTCTGAAGGATCAATGACATGACTGCAATCTACGAGTCGCGAGGAGTCACGCGCCATTTCGTCATCGGAGACGAACGTCTCGAGATCCTGAAGGGCGTCGATCTGTCGGTCGAGCGCGGTGAACTTTTGGCCATCATGGGAATGTCAGGGTCTGGAAAGACAACGCTTCTCCACATCCTAGGCTTGCTAGATCGTCCGACTTCGGGAGCCGTCCTACTTGATGGCGAGGATCTTGCTCAGGCTCCCGACTCTCGTCGGAACATGATTCGCGCCACGGAGATCGCATTCGTTTTCCAATTTTACTACTTGCTTCCCGAGTTCACGGCGTTGGAGAACGTGATGTTCCCTTCGCTTGTCGCCGAGGGAACGGGCCTGGCCCACCGTGCGCCTCGCGAGAAGAGTGCGCGCGAAGCGCGTGCCCGAGAGTTGCTTAGTCAGGTAGGACTCGCATCGCGCGTTCGGCACAAGCCTGACCAGCTTTCCGGCGGCGAGCGTCAGCGCGTAGCGATCGCACGCGCGCTGATGACTCAGCCGAGGATCGTGTTCTGTGATGAGCCAACCGGAAACCTCGATCCGCGAACTGCGGCGGGGGTTCACAGCCTGTTTCGTGATCTCAACGCGACGCTCGGCCAGACGTTCGTCATTGTGACTCACGATGCTCGAATGGCAGATGCTGCCTCGCGTCGGGTGATGCTCGAAGACGGCCGTGTGGTGGGAGCATTTACGGAGCCGTCCCATGGCGGATGACGATGCCGTCCTCGTCGTCATGGTTTCTGTTCCCGATGCCAGTGTCGGAAGGAAACTCGCCGAGTTGTTGGTGAAAGAACGACTCGTTGCGTGTGCGAGCCGATTGCCCGGTATGGAATCTACGTATGTGTGGGACGGGCGCGTCCAAACAACGTCGGAGGAACTTCTGATCCTTAAAACGACGAACGCGCGGTGGGAGGCATTGGTTGCCACCATCCGCGCGCATCATCCGTACCAGTGCCCCGAGATTATCGCGACCAAAGTTGAGTCAGGCCTTGCGTCCTACCTCGACTGGGTTCGAACGAGTATCAGGGTCTGACTTCTTCTACTACTTCTTCTTCTCGATGTGCTTTGTGTGCTTACGAAGTTTCGGGCAGTACTTCATGAGCTCGAGCTTCGTGCCCTTGAGCTTGCGACGCACCGTGTAGTTGCGTTCGCCCGTCTCCGTGCACGTGAGGAAGACGACTTCGTAGGAGTCTTTCTTTGCCATGGGTCTTGTCCGTTCTTGCGCGAGAGCGAGCTCACTCAGCCGAGTTGAGGCCGATCTGGCGGACGGGGATGTTGGCACTCACCTTCGATGAGTTCAAGGCAGCCAATTGGGGGGGCCCCCTAAAGATTGAGGCGCCCGCGTCTTGCGACGGGGCGCCTCATCCCGGATGGAGGATAGGGGAGTTGAACCCCTGACCTCCACAATGCCATTGTGGCGCTCTCCCAACTGAGCTAATCCCCCGGGAAAACGAACGGTGCTGAAGATATCAGGCTGCGCGGGGGGTTCAAGGAGGGGGGGAGCGGACGCGTTAACCTGCTTTGCCTGTGCGCCACCCCGCATTCATCCTTCTTGCCGTGATCTTGGCCTCAACGTGCGCGAAACCGCCGGTTCCGCGAAGCACGGTGCGCGTCATTGCAGCGGCGACGTTCGACGTCCCGTTTCCTACATTGGAAGCGTGTGATCCGATTCCCGAGAACGCGCCGAAACGTTTGGTGTGTGTTATCCCGAGTCTCACCGAGACGTTGTGTGCTCTCGGATTCGAGGATCGACTCGTCGGGCGCGATCGTTGGAGTGATTGGCCTGAGTCCATAAGACGCCTGCCTTCAGTCGGCGATCAGCGGACGCTCTCGGCGGAGAAAATCGCAGACTTAAGACCGGACCTCGTGGTGATGTGGCCCAAACTTGGCGACGTGCGTCAGGCTTTGACCCAGAGTTTTAAACTCAACGTGGTCGCCCCCGAAACAGAGGCCGACTCCGCGTTCGCTGGAATCATACAAGTCGCAGACTCGCTGGCGGTGCGTTCACGTGGCGAGAAGTTGGTGGAGAAGCTCCAAAAGGAGCAGGTGCGGATTCAGAAGAGGTTCCGCGAGCGTCCCTCGATCTCGATGTTAGTCGTCTTGGATCGCGGGCAGGGATCTCTTTACGTGATTGGCGATGGGTCGTTTCTCGATTCGTTGTTCGAAACGATTCATGCGACGAACGTCGCGCCAGCGGGTGGCGGTCCATGGAAAGCCATGTCAGCCGAGGCACTCGCTGAAACGAAACCCGATGTGATTCTCGACCTGTCCCTCGGTGGCGGGGCCGCCGATGTAACTGAAGCTGATGTGTTTTGGCGACGGTTCCCTCATTTCCCTGCAGTAAAGCAAGGGCGAGTCTTCGTCGCACACGCGCCGGTTTTGGTTCGACCTGGTCCACGATTCTACGCAGCAGCAGAAGCTCTTGCGGAGACAATCCATGGACCATGACGGTGTAACGCTTAGGCGTGCTGTTCGGCTGACCGGCATCGCGGTGTTGATTGCGGTTTCTGCTCTCGTCTGCGCACTGGCCGTCGGACCGACTCACGTCAACCTAAGCGAGGTTCTGGCTCTCAATCACCAATCACTTGACTACCAAAAGGTTGTGGACTATCGACTACCACGCGCCTTAGCTGCAGCCATAACGGGAGCAGCTCTCGCGTTGGGCGGAGTGACATTTCAGGTGCTGGTGCGAAATCCGCTGGCTTCGCCATTTGTTCTTGGAGTGTCGTCGGGGGGATCGCTCGGTGCCGCACTCGCTCTTTCGCTTGGCGCTACTTTCGTCGGACCGTGGGCATTCCTCGGCTGTCTCGGTGCTGTTGTCATCGTGTTTCTCGCGGGCCGACGGCACGGCAAGCTCTCTTCGACATCGCTTCTGTTGGCAGGCGTCATTACCAATGCGACGCTGTCAGCTGTCATCACGTTCATTAACCTCGTGGCGGCACCATCGGATCGCGACAGGATTCTGAGGTGGTTGGTAGGAGGGCTTCCCGAGTCGCTCGACTCATCGTCGTTGCTCCTGTCTGCGGCAAGCGTGCTTGTATTTCTGACACACCTTCTCCTGCGCTCGCGCGAATTGAATTTGATGGCGGTCTCAGATGAAATGGCCGCGCGAGGCTGCATTTCGGTTAATCGACTCCGAATCGAGTTCTTTGTGACGGGGTCAGCGCTAACTGCAGCGGCGGTGACTCTTGCTGGCCCGATTCCATTCGTCGGACTCGTTGTGCCACACTTGACGCGCCTAGCCATTGGCCCGGATCACCGTCTGACGGTGCCGGTTGCCGCTTTCGGCGGTGCGGCGTTCGTCATGTTGGCCGACATGGCGGCACAGTCTCTCTGGCGTGAGCCGCTTCCCGCAGGTGTCCTTACGGCGGCAATAGGTGGTCCACTCTTCCTTATCATGCTTCGAAACCTCGATCGAGAGCGAGCGGGTCTCGATGGCTGATGGAATTAAGCTGTCGCGGCTGAGCGTCGGACATGCGGTCCACACACCGACCGTACGTGGAGCGGACCTCGTCTTGAACCGTGGTTCGCTCGGAGTGGTGCTTGGTCGCAACGGAGTGGGGAAGTCGACGTTGCTTGAGACCATTGCTGCCATTCGAGCGCCACTCTCCGGCTCCGTGGAATTGGGTGGTGTAGACCCCCATCAACTGCCTCCGGCCGCCCGCGCTTCACTGATCGGCTACCTCCCTCAGAACGAAGGCATGCCGTCCTCGCTGACTGCACTCGAGTTGGTGCTGATGGGGCGGCGCGCACTTCAAGGGCTGTGGCCGTTTGACCGGTCCGTCGATGTGGCCGAGGCTCGCAGAGCGCTTGAGCGCTGTTGTGCGGATAGCCTGGCGGATCGTCGGCTCGGTCGGATGTCGGGCGGCGAGTTTCAGCGAGTGCGACTCGCTCAAGCCCTCGTGTCGGGTTCGTCTTTTCTTTTGCTCGACGAACCAAGTTCGCACCTTGATCCAAGGCACCGCATCGAGATTTGGCTGCTCTTGCGAGGTTTGGTGGCTGACGGGATCACTGCACTTGTTGTGACTCACGACCTCGACCTAGCGATGCGTGCCGACTCTGCATGGCTTTTGAACGTTGATGGCGCCGCGACGGGTGGCCCCCCGGCGTCAGTCCTGACTGCGGAGGCGCTTGAGGCTGCGTTCGGAATTCCTTTCGACTACGCGGTGCTCCCTAGTGGGATTAAAGTGCCCATTCCTAAGTCAACTTGGGAATCCTCCTGCATCAAGGCTCCTGGAAACGTATGATCATCCAGTTTCAAATCTTCCGGATGCGTGATCATGCTTGACGACTTTCAAACCGAACGAATCCGCCGGCTCCTCGCCATCGCCGCACTTGGTCTATTGGTGGTCGGGCTGTTTACGATCATTCAGCCGTTCTTGTCTTCCATCGCTTGGGCACTGGTCCTTGTGATGTCGACCTGGCCGATTTTTGAGATGCTGGATCGCAGACTTCGGGGAAGGCGTCATGTTGCGGCGATGATTGCCACGATCGTCTTGGCAGCCGTGATCTTCGTTCCATTTGGCTTTGTCATACGGATCGCCTCCGAAGAAGCGGTCGGTGCGGTTAGAAGCATCGATGCATGGCTTGCTGGGCCTTCTCCCCAACTACCGGAGGCCGTGACGAATATTCCGACGCTCGGGCCGATCATCAGCCAGTGGTTTGCTGATTGGAAGTCCCAGCATGCAGCCGGCGACAGTGTCATTAAGGCACTGAACGCTGATCTTCTGCGCACCGCGGGGAGTCTCGGACAGCAGTTGATTCGCGGCCTCCTCGGAGCAGTCCTGTGCCTGTTCACCTGTTTCTTCTTTTATAGGGACGGAGAACGGATCGCTTCTTCTTTCAAGCGAGGCGCAGTGCGCCTCGGCGGCAAGCGAATCGAGTCACTTCTCGAGACAACCCGTGAGACCGTGCGTGGAGCCGTGTACGGCATGGTGCTCACGGCGGTCATTCAAGGCATTCTTGCCGGACTGGGCTATTGGATAGCCGGTGTTCCCGTCCCGCTACTTCTTGCTGGCGTGACAACGGTGGCGTCGTTTATCCCATTTGGTCCGTTCTTGATCTACACGCCTGCCACTCTAGCGCTACTCGCGAGCGGTGCGCCTTGGTGGCATGTCGCGCTCCTGTTTGGTTGGTGCCTCGGAGTTGTGTCGTCGATTGACAACATCATCCGGCCCGTCTTTCTGAGTAAGGCCACCCAGATGCCGCTGGTTCTTGTGGTGTTTTCGCTCTTTGGTGGACTCGCCTCATTCGGAATCTTGGGACTCTTCGTTGGGCCGGTGATCATGGCGATTGCCCAGGCACTTTGGAAAGAGTGGTCGTCGGCTCCGCAGGCTTCGTCAACGGATCCCTAGATCTTTGATCGGGAGGGTCGCGCCGCCGTTGTGAGACGCGAGTTTGTTACGGGTGCACCCGCATACGCCGTGTAATCAAGCCCAGGCAGGAACGAGTCTTCCGCTTCCACTCGATCTAGCCAGTCGTCCTCAAGTTCAGCCCCGCTCAGGGCGGCCTCGATGCGATAAAAGCGATCGGCATGTCCTCGCGCACGCTGCTCGGCATAGTGTGCAGCCGTGTCCATCGTCAGGATGAAGGCCCAGTCGGATGATTGGAGCAGAATAAGTTCGCGTGCCATGAGATCCAACAATCGCTTCTGGCTTGGACTGGGTGTCCGATGGCGTTGTGCTGCCTCGATCATGCGGCGTTCGATTTCATGCTGGTGACGCAGGATCCACGAGTTCCCATCGTTGAGCCAGACCTCAAGGAACCCGTTGCGGCCCCATGTGGAAAGCGGCGGATTCGCCGTGACTTCCTGCATAGCGTCTCGCAGAGTGTCGGTCGGGGATGCGAAGGCAAACGGCAGTCCCGGAGTTCGGGCCGCTTCTCGAAAGATCTGTTCAAGAAACCACGGACCCTCATACCACCAGTGGCCGAACAATTCGAGGTCATACGGTGCGGTGATGACTGGTGTCGCGATGCCTTCCGCCCTGAGTCGGCGGACCTGATCTGCGCGCGCATGCACGAAGTGTCGTGCGTGTTCAGCTGCCTTGAGCTTGGCGGCAATAGGATTCCATGGTTCTTTTTGGTGGAGTTCAACCTTGCCCGTAATGCGGTGGTATTTAAATCCGAGATTGCGACGGATGCCGTCGCGATGTAACCACGGGCGAATATGGTCGTAGGGGCCGTCGAAGCCGAGGTCGCGATAGAGTTCGCGATAGTCGGGATCGCCAGGATATCCGGACGTTGACGACCAAACTTGCCGCGACGACTCGGGATCGCGCGCAAATGCTCGAATACCCGATGGCAGCGTGAGCGGACGGTGGACACCGGTTGCAGGACGTGGTGTTGCTGTGAGAGCCGCATGGGTCTCGAGAACGGTCCATTCGATGTCATGCTCAGCGAGGTCACGATCGAGGCCGGGCGTGAACGCGCACTCGGGGAGCCAAAAGCCGCGCGGACGTCTCCCAAAGGCCTCGCGGTATGCAGTAACGCCCGACGCGATCTGAACGCGACGCGCTTCTTTCGTTAGCACAAGAGGCAACACCGCATGGGAGGCGGTCGAGGCTAGAATTTCAAGCGACCCGCTTTCGAGATGCCGACGGAATGCTCCGATGAGGTCACCTCGTTCAGACGCAAGGTAGTCGCGCATCTGAACGGCGCGGCGCAGGTGGTGCTCCGCGGCGGCGAACAGCGGATCATTTTCGCCAAGGCGGTCGAGCTCAGCGTGGCCCAGTTCCACACGGCGGTCGAGGTGTCCCGCCGCCTTCTCCATGAGCACGGGAGCCCTAAACATTTCGAGTAGTGGCGGCGTAAGACCTACCGTCAGTCGAGTCGGAATGCGGTCTCGGTGCAAGTCGTCGAGAACGAACAGCAACGGCAAGTAGCAGTCTACGAGCGCTTCGAGAAACCAATCCTCTTCAAGGAAGTCGGGGTGCGCCGGGTGGTGCACCCAAGGCAGATGGCCATGAAGTACGACGCAGACCGCGGACCGTGATTCAAAAAGGCTCATGAAATGGCCGCCTCGACCGGAGGCGTCGGCGGCGTCGTCACCGGGGCACTAGTCATGATGCGTTCCAGCGGACGACCCGGAACCGCGACGAGTAATTCGACTTCGAACGTCGTGTCTGGAGCCACCGTCGCCATCCACTCCTTCGCCAACCCGCCAGCGTCAATATCGTGAAAAACGCGCGTATGCGCGTTGATCAAACGCAACGTGTATGTCACGTTCGCACGTTCATTAGCCGAGAGAGACAACCATCGTTGAGTTGATTCTTCTCCACCGATTTCCCAGAGCGCGAACACCGTCCATGGATCCCGAGCAGTCGCGTAAAGGGTGTCGCGTTGGTGGGAGTCCGGGATTTCCGGAAGGGGCGGGAGCCACGGTTCGGCTGGCTCCGGTGCCGCCGATGGCAGAACTTCATGCAGATGTTGAGATCCGCCGGTCCTTCTCTCCGTTGCACGCGCATAAGAGAGGATGTGCTCGCGTGCGCTACGTGCCCAGGACCAATCCGTCGACATCCCGGCTTTCGCCATGGCGACGTGATTGCCGTTGTCGAAGAGAATGAGAGCGCGCTCGATCGCCGACTGAAGCGCAGCTGGCGTCGATTCGTCGAATACAACGCCCGTCGCCGTGTTGGCCAGCAGATTCTCATGCGACGCATCCGTCACGGTATCGGCAAGGCCTCCAGTGCGGCGGACAATCGGCGGAGTGCCGTAGCGCATCGAGATGAGTTGGTTCAGACCGCAGGGCTCAAATCTCGACGGCATGAGGAAAAAGTCCGAGCCGGCTTCTACTCGGTGTGCAAGGGGGTCGTCGAACTTCAGCCACACGCAAACTTGGTTCTGGAATTCCGCCTGAACTTCATTGAGCGCATTTTCAACGCCTGGTTCGCCGGTCCCGAGAATTACGACGCGGGCGTCTGGACGGGCCCTCAAGATGGGCGGAAGCGCCGTAGCTAAGAGGTCAAGTCCCTTTTGGCTTACGAGTCGCGCGACCGCGCCGAACACGGGACCGCCTTGGTCTGAGAGTCCGGCAGCTTTGAGAAGCGCCGACTTGCACGTCGACTTGCCGGAAAGATCCGAGCTTGAATAGGACGCGGCAATTGCCGTGTCGTTTTCGGGATCCCACGCAGTCGTATCGAGACCGTTGACGATTCCATCGAGCAAGGGTTCCCGCCACCGCAGCAGACCGTCCAGTCCGTTTCCAAACTCGGGTGTCAGAATCTCCTGCGCGTAGGTTCTCGATACCGTGGAAATGCCATCGACGAATCGGAGGCCGCCAGCCAGCAGATTCCCGGTCCCGTCCTTAAGTAAACGCCCCTCTTCCAGCAATTCGCTAGGGAGGGACGCAGCTTCGAGGTCTGCAAGTGGGAATACACCCTGGTAGGCCAGATTGTGGATCGTGATCACGGTGGCTGCCGACGACAGGTCTGGGTCGTTTCTCCAGCGAGTGCGCAAGAGAGGAGCAACGAGTGCGGCCTGCCAGTCGTGAAGATGAACGATGTCCGCGCGGAATCCGACAGCCTTCGCAACCCGAATCGCAGCTTCTGCGAAATAGATGAACCGAACGTGGCCGTCGCCGTACGAGCCGGGCTCTGTTCCGTAGAGATCATCGCCGACCTCGAAAATGCCCTCGTTACGTACGAACCAAACAGGGACTCGAATCGCACCGGGCAAGTACCCCTGCCAAAGGGAAAACGGTCTTGCAGCCCCGGCGAAGGGACAATCGACTTTGCTCAGGATGCGCGTCAATGAGGCTGCGTGCTTTGCAACCTTCTTGTAATAGGGCATCACGACCGCGACTTTGAGGCCGAGCTCGGCAAGAGCCGTAGGAAGCGCTCCGCCTACGTCGCCAAGACCACCGGTTTTGGCAAAGGGCACAGCTTCGGATGTGATGTGGAGGACGCGCACGTGTCGATGCTATGCGGTTTTGCCCGCTTCGTCCATGAAGTGGACAGCGGATGTGTCGCCTCTTACCATGCGTACAAGTGACGAATCCGATTGAAACCTTCCGCGGTGCGCTGAACCGCCGTCGTGACGAGACGCTCGCTAGCCTGCCGGCCTTTCGTGCCAAATTGCGGGATCGAAAGGCGACCTACGGTGGTCGAGACCTAGTCAAGACGATTCGACCAAAGTTCCTTTCCCGCGGAGACCTCCGCTACCTCGACTACGTTTGCTCGGTCCTCAGCGGCGCCTGTCGGCGCATCGCCGACCGGGTTCTAGAGGACAAGGGTGTCCAAGCCTTCATCGGACTCACCGAAGGCGAACTTCGGCTCTGTCTGCCCCGGCCCCTGTGTCCCGATCCAATGGCATTCGCGAGATTCGATGCATTTGACACCCCGAATGGGTTTCAGTTCGTGGAACTCAACGGCGAGGTACCCGCGGGGCCCGGGTACGGTGATGTCATCACGGAGACATTCCTAGAGCACCCGTTGATCGAAGAAATTGTTCGGCTGACCGGAGCCTCGACGGTACCCACATCGCCCCCCGTCCTCGACCATCTGTTAATGGCGTGGCGCGCGGCGGGGAAGTCTCGTAAGCCAACCATTCTTGTCACGGACTATCTCGACGTCGCGACGTTGAGCGAGTTTCAGATTCTCGTCGAACGCTGGTCGATGGCCGGGTATACATGTGTGCTTGAGGACCCGAGGAACTTGACGCGGCAAAACGGGCGTCTGGTTGCGAAGGGTGTTCCCGTCGATGTCGTGTATCGACGCCTGTTGGTGAACGAGTATCTCGAACGTGAAAACGAGGTTCGGAATCTAGGTGACGCGTCAGCTGCCGGCGAGGTAGTGATGGTCAATCCGTTCCGTTCAAAGCTGCTTCACAAGAAGGTTACCTTCGCGCTGCTACACGGCGATGCCATTGGCACTGATTGGCTTAGCCATGAGGAGCGCCGTGTCATCAAGGCGACAGTGCCCTGGACGCGCAAGGTCCAGGATGCCAAGGTCCCCGACCCGGATGGTCGAATGGTCGACCTCCTTCCTTGGGCGGTTGCGCATCGGTCGCAGCTGGTTTTAAAGCCTAGTGATGAATATGGCGGACGTGGCGTCACACTCGGGTGGGTTGGAACCGAGTCTGAGTTTGAATCTGCCCTCAAAACAGCACTTTCGGGGGATTGGGTGCTTCAGCACCGGGTGAGTCCGCTCGAAGAACCGTTCCCCTTGATGGACGATGGCTTGACGGAACATACGATGACGGTCGATATCGACCCGTATCTGCATTTTGGACGCGTTCACGGAGTGTTGGCCCGCCTTGCGGCGGGTGCCATCAGCAACGTGACATCTGGGGGAGGGCAGGTCCCCGTGCTTTTCCTGCCCGAGGATTAACTCATGAACCTCTATGGCTCACGTGCGACTGAGATTCCGACCCTCGGTGTTGAGGAGGAGTACCAGATCATCAACGCTGCGACCCGCGAGCTCTCATCAGATACGCGTGTCTTGCTGTCCGAAGGTGCCGCACTTTACGGCGACCATATTCGCCCTGAGTTTCACAGTCCTGTCGTGGAGGTTGTAACGACCCCCTGCAGCTCACCCCGGGAGATCTCTGAACAGATAACCGAACTCCGTCGAACGATGATCGGTCTTGGTCGCAAACACGGCCTTGCCGTAGCTGCAGCGTCCACTCATCCGGTTACGCATTGGCGTGACGTGAAGCTCACAGATGGCGAACGCTATCTGCAAATTTCGCGTGACATGGGAGACGTGGTTCGTTCCAATCTCATCTATGGGATGCATTGCCATATTGGGATTGCCGATGGGAATGCCCGCATTCACGTTATGAATCAGGCCCGGTTCTTCATTCCGCACCTTATTGCGCTCACGTGTTCGTCGCCATTCTGGCAGAGTCGCGACACTGGACTTGCGTCAACACGCACTGCCATCTTTCGACGTTTTCCGCGGACTGGACTCCCAGAGCACTTTGAGTCACACCGGGAGTTTGAAGAGTACGTTGCGCTCCTCGTGGCAACAGGTTCAATTGACAACGCCAAGCGCATCTACTGGGACATTCGTCCACATCCTTTTTATCCGACCATCGAATTCCGAGCCTGCGACCTTCCAACTAAAGTCAAAGAAACGACGGCGGTTGTTGCGCTCATTCAGTGCCTCTGTACGAGATTCCTTGCCCTGTATCGCCGCGACATGAGCATGCGAGTCTGGCCCCGCAACCTAGTTAACGAGAATGTCTATCGGGCTTACCGCTATGGGGTGAAGTCCGACTTCATCGACTTGCCGACAGGGAAGATCGTTCCCTTCCGTGACATCATGCGGAACCTACTCGACGATCTGGCTGAGGAAGTTCGACTCTTGCAGTGCGAAGGCGAGATGGCTGAGATCTATAGGATCATCGAACACGGGAACTCGGCTGATCGTCAACGTGCCGTCTTCGCGGCGACGGGGTCGCTCGAGAAGGTGGTCGACCATCTCATCGCTGAGACGGCCGAGGGTGTGGTCTAGGACGGCTGCGTCCTAGATTGAGATCGAGCCGATATCGCTGTCGAAACGAGGCTGTTTTGGGACGATGACGATTCCCGTCGTCGAAACGAAAAAGTCTCGTTGGTCGGCGACTGGATCGATCCCGATGCTTGCGTGATCCGGAACCCGAACATTCTTGTCGATGATGGACTTGTGGATTCGCGCGTGACGCCCGACGACCACGTTGTCCATGATGATCGAATCTGAGACCTCGGCGAACGAGTGGATCTTGACGTTCCGTCCGATGACTGAATTGCGAACAGTGCAACCCGAAAGAATCGAACCCTCGCAAACGATCGAGTTGGTTGCTCGGCCGGTTCGATTGTCGGAGTCGTGGACGAACTTCGCGGGCGGATCGTCATAGCGGGCAGTGAACAGCGGCCACTGCCTGTTGTAAAGATTGAAAGCCGGCACGACATCGCGCAAGTCCATGTTGGACTCGTAATATGATTCAATAGTGCCAACGTCGCGCCAGTAGGTGTTGAGGCCGGTTTCACCCGGAACGACGTTGCCGCCGAAGTCGTAGCAGTAAACTTTTCGGTCTTTGACGAGTGCGGGAATGACGTCCTTTCCGAAGTCGTGTGTTGACTGCGGATCGACGGAGTCGCGTTCAAGCGATGCAATCAGGGATCGGGCCGAGAACACATAGTTTCCCATAGAAACAAGCGCGCGCGTAGGATCGCCTGGTATGGACTTCGGGACCGGAGGCTTCTCTGCGAAGCCCGTGATCCTCCATTCGTCATCGACTTCAATGACTCCAAACGCCGAGGCCTCCTCGATAGGAACGGTGATCGCTGCGACCGTGCAGTCTGCGCGCTTCTCCTCGTGGAACGCGATCATCTGCGAAAGGTCCATGCGATAGATGTGGTCGCCGCCAAAAATGCAAACGAGGTGCGGACGTGATTCACGAACCAGATTCAAATTTTGCCATATGGCATCGGCAGTGCCTTGGTACCAAGCGTCCCCCGTGCGCATTTGAGCTGGCACCGCGCGAACGAACTGGTCCTTGACGGGCGTGTCGAGGTTCCATGCGAGCGCGAGATGCTCATTCAGACTCTGAGACATGAATTGCGTCAGGACGTAAATCGAACGAATGCCGGAGTTGATGAAGTTGGAAAGCACAAAGTCGATGATTCGGTACTTTCCACCGAAGGGGACAGCCGGCTTCGCTCGGTCACGAGTTAACGGATGAAGGCGGCTACCTTTGCCGCCCGCCATGATCATTCCCAATACACGCAGTTGCATGTTCTGATGCTATCGGGATGCGGCGGCGAGCGCGAGGGTCGTCAGCAAGACTTCCGCGTGGCTCCAAGTTAGTGGCGCCACGGAAAGGGGGGCACCCGTCAAGGGATGCAGCTGCTCGGGGAGAATTCCTGATGGGGTGGCCTGTTTGAGGGCCCATTCAATCGCGTCCACAGCCTTGGCGCGATCTTCGGCGGCACCTCGTAAAAGCCGCCAACGGGCGATCCAGAGTGTCGTGATGATCCATGGATTCCCTGGGATGTTGGGGTCGCCTTTGACCACTTGATGGTAGTAGTCGTCCTCGTATCGGGCTATGCCTCCGACATCGGTTCTCACCGTGAGTGTTGATTCGATCGCAGTCATCGTTCTGACGATGCGGGGATCATCAGCGGTAAACATCCCGAAGAGCCATAAGCCGGACATGGCGGAATCGACGGTCGTGTCGAGCCAATAGCCATTATGCGTCCGATGGCCCATCCGAACGAACCGCTCAAGGTCGTGGTGGTAAAGCCACTGAATCGCGGATTCGCGCATCGTGGCGGCGCAATTTCGAAGCCGGGCCACGCGCGTCTCGTCTCCCCATGTCTCCATGAGTCTTGCCGCCTCGCATAGGCCCCCGTAAACAGCGCCGACTGTATAGGCGTGGGTGCCGTAACGCTCTTCCCAAGGATCCCAAGATGGCAGCGGAAGTCCTGTTGTGGCGTCGATGTGACGCATCAAGAACTCAGCTGCACGTTCGACGGAGTTCTTTAGCCCACCGGCGAAATTGAAGTCACCATGTCGATGCACGTATTGCCCTAGCGCATAGAGCCAAAGGGCCGTCTCATCTTCCTGAATCGGCAGAATCGACTTTCCGTCTCGAATCGAGGGATGCCATGTCGACGCAACAGCACCGTCTGCATGGTATTTCTGAAGCACGAATCCAGCGTCAGAGAGTCTCTCTGCGGCCCAGCTCAGGTAGGACCGTGTGGCCTCGAGGAGGCCTGCTTCGCTGAGGGCGATTGCCACGAGGGCCCCGTCACGGGGCCACACATAGGAGTAGTGGTCACGGCCAAACTCGAGGATGTCAGAATCATTTGCAGCGAGAATGCCGCCTTGCGAGTCGACCTGCGTCATGATCACCAAAATCGCACGACGTGCGGCCTCGGCCATATGGGGAGGCAGCACACCGAGCATGCCGTCAGCGGTCGACGACATGGCGTTAAAGTGCGTGCGCGATCGTGCGACGAAGGCATCTCGACCTTCGAGATCGCGAACGCGTTGCGCAAGACTCGCCGCATCCTGGAAGCTCGCCCCCGTCGTCATCCAGAGCACCACCTCGCCCGCCGGCGTTGGGGTCAACGACATGCAACTGTCAACCTGCCCATGTGCGACGAAGTTGACCTCTGGATCACCGAAGTCTTCAAAAGGCGCCTTTGCGCCTCGACCACCATGCGAAGACCGGGCGTTGACGGAACCCCGGACATCACCCTCGCCGACAATCAAGATGTTTCGACGGCGCTTGTAGTGTAAGACGCCTGTGAGGCCTCGCTCGTGAACGACACGGGCGGTGTCCCCGAGGTCTTGTTCTGCCATGGAGAAGTCGTGGTGGGCCAGCAGCTTCACTTGTCGCGAGTCGGCGCGCATGTCGGTGATTTTGAAGACCCGAAGCATGGCACCCCGCTGGGGGTCTATTGTGTCCTGAGCATCCACCCGAATTCCGAGGCCTTCGTGGACTGCGCGAACGGCAGTGACGAGGGTGCCGGATTCGTAACGCAGATCGAGGTCCCATCCCTCGTCGCCGATCCAAGACGTTATGCCGTCGACTCGGACCCCGGTCCGACAGGGCCTCCCAAGTAGGTGATTCTCACCGCCAAGTTGCGGGAAGTGAAACTCCCGGAGTCGGTAACGGCTATCGAAGAGGGCCAGTAGGCGGCCGTTGCCAAGGGGGAGGTCGCGGGGCATGGAAGGTTAGAAGGATATCCTGTCGGGCGATGCCGCGACGGTGAAGCATCTTCCCGGGTGCGGTATCCTCGGCTCAGAAGAGACCTACTGGAGCCCCTATGAACGATTCGATGTTTGCGACACGCATGGGCCGACTTGGGACCGAGTCGGCGTTTGAGGTTCTTGCACGTGCCCGCGCACTTGAGGCACAAGGAAAGAGCGTCATTCACCTCGAAATTGGTGAGCCCGATTTTGATACGCCTGCGAACGTGGTCGAAGCGGGCATCAAGGCTCTTCGAGACGGCTTTACGCATTATGGCCCGGCGCAGGGGCTGCCCGAACTTCGTTCCGCCATCGCAGATGAGATTTTGCGGACCCGCGGATTTAAGCCTGCGATCGAGGAGGTCCTCGTGTGTCCCGGCGCCAAGCCGATCATGTTTTACATGATCCTCGCGTTGATCGGCCCAGGCGATGAGGTGATCTACCCCAATCCTGGATTCCCCATCTACGAGTCGATGATCAATTTTTGTGGCGGAACGGCCGTGCCGTGTCCAATCCTTGAGCAGAACGAATTTGCATTCGATCTTGAGTCATTCCGAAAGTTGGTGACTCCGAAAACTAAGTTGGTTATTCTCAACACTCCGAGCAATCCCACCGGAGGTGTTTTGGATCGCAAGTTGATCGAGGGCATCGCAGAGATCGCGCGTCAACACAACTTTATGATTCTCTCCGATGAGATTTATGGCCGCCTCATCTATGAGGGTGGTCCTATGTTCTCGATCACGGAGTGTGAGGGGCTTCGGGACCGCACCGTAATTCTCGACGGATTCTCGAAAGCGTACGCGATGACCGGCTGGCGCCTCGGTTACGGCGTAGGTCCAAAGGACCTGATTGCCCGAATGTCGAAGTTGCAGGTGAACAGTGCGTCGTGCACGGCGTCATTCACCCAGATAGCCGGGATTGAAGCGCTCCGAGGCCCCCAGGACTCGGTGGAGCAGATGTCACGCACGTTCAGAGCGCGCCGCGATCGGATTGTCGCTGGGCTCAACGCAATCCCGGGCATCACATGTCGTTCGCCCAAGGGAGCATTTTACGTATTCCCTAACATCACAAAAACGGGGAAGACCTCGGCGGACTTCGGTCGACACCTTCTAGACCAACATGGGGTCGCGGCGCTTTCCGGCACAGCGTTCGGCAGATATGGCGAAGGCCATCTGCGTTTTTCGTACGCGAATTCTATGGAGAACATCGAAGAAGCGTTGCGACGGGTTGCGGCTGCGGTTGCAGATTGACAGGTGATGCCCACATTCGCGGACTTTCGCAGTGACACGGTGACCCAACCGACTCCCGCCATGCGCGATGCCATGGCGCGCGCGCCGGTGGGTGACGATGTTTTCGGCGAGGATCCGACGATCATTGAGCTTGAGCAGGAAGGCGCGCGGCTCCTCGGAAAAGAAGCTGCGTTGTTCCTTCCTTCGGGAACGATGGCAAATCAGGTCTCAGTCAATCTTTGGACCCGCCCCGGCGACGAAGTCCTTCTCCATGAGGGATGTCACGTCTTTCGATTCGAGACGGGAGGGCTGGCGATGCTCTCCGGCGTTCAAGCACGGACGCTTCCTGGAATCGGAGGAGTTGTTCCGATTAGCTTGCTTGATTCCGAGGTCCGGCCGACATTCGATGCGTATCCACGGACGTCGCTCGTTGTGCTTGAGAATACAAACAACTGGGAAGGTGGGGCCGTGTTGGGTCCAACCTACATTGACTCCGTAGGAGAGTGGGCGCATGGCCACGGACTCAAGGTTCATCTCGACGGCGCCCGTCTCATGAACGCGGCCGTCGCATTAGGGGTCGAGTGTGCAGATTTCACGCGACACGTGGATTCCGTGACACTTTGCCTTTCTAAGGGGCTAGGCGCTCCAGTCGGGACACTCCTCGCTACGACGCGCGACTCCGTCGCCGCCGCTCGGCGTGTTCGCAAACGATTCGGTGGCGGGATGCGTCAGGCCGGCATTCTCGCAGCAGCAGGTCTTCTCGCCTTGCGCGACGGCCCCCGTGCGCTGGCCGACGATCATCGCCGAGCAAGACGGCTCCACGATCTCATCGCAGCGACCGCGGGCATGAAGGCTCAGTTTCCTGCTAGCAACATGGTGATCGTGTCGCTTCAATCACGCACGGTCGAAGACACGGTTTCGATTCTGCGTGAACGCGGAATTCTCGTTCTCGGTTTTGGGCCGGGGCGAATTCGATTTGTGACCCATCGGGACTTGACCGACGCCGATATCGATCGCGCGGCGGCGACCCTCAACGAGGTCTTTTTGAACTCATGAGCATCTTCAAGGCTTACGACGTCCGTGGCATTTATCGCAAGGAACTTGACGAGACTCTCGCGGCCAAGATTGGCGCCGCGTTCGTCAAGATTACAGGCGCGCGGAGCCTTGCCGTCGGACGAGACATGCGCGAAAGCGCGCCGTCGATTGCGGATGCGTTCATGGATGGCGCAGCTGCGATGGGCGCGGCCGTAACCGACATCGGACTCGCATCGACTCCGATGACTTACTACGGCATCGGGTCGCTCGGTACCGACGGCGGCGCCCAAGTGACGGCATCACACAATCCGGCGGAATGGATCGGCTTTAAGTTCTGCCGCAAGGGGTGCGTGCCCATGTCTTCGGCGACGGGGATCAAAGAGATGGAGGCGTTGATCGCAGGTGGGCTCACGGTTCCGAGCGGCCCGCGAGCGGCCAAGTCTCACGTGAATCTGCTTGATGGTTTCGCAAGCCACGTTGCGGCGTTCGGGCGACCCACTCGTCCACTCAAGATCGTGATCGATGCCGGCAACGGAATGGGTGGTCACACTGCGCCCGCGATCCTTGCGGCTTGGGGGATCAAGGCGACTTGCCTTTACTTCGAACTCGATGGGTCCTTCCCGAATCACGAAGCCAATCCGATTAAAGAAGAGAATCTTCGGGATCTTGTGGCGCGTGTCCGTGCCGAAAAAGCAGACATTGGGATTGCATTCGACGGTGATGCCGATCGCTGCGTCTTCGTTGATGAACGAGGCAGCGCGGTACCATCCGATGCCATCACGGCATTGCTTGCACGAGAACTACTACAGAAGAATCCGGGCGCCTCGGTGGTCTACGATCTCCGCTCGAGCCGGTCGACCGCCGAGATCATTACGGAGTGCGGCGGGAGGCCAGTTCGTGAGCGCGTTGGTCATTCGTTTATTAAAGCAACCATGCGCAAAGAATCCTCGATTCTTGGCGGCGAGTTGTCGGGACATTTCTATTTCCGCGATCACTGGTATTCCGATTCAGGCGAGATCGCGATGGCGATGGTGTTGGGCATCCTTTCTCGTTCATCCTCGACGTTGTCGCAGTTGGTGGCCCCGACGCGTCGCTATGCCTCGACCGGCGAAATCAACTTTCACGCCGAAGATAAGGATGCCGTCATTGCGGCACTCAAGGCGCGCTTCTCTGATGGCACGATGGACGAGCTGGACGGGGTAACCGTGCAGTATCCCGACTGGTGGTTCAATGTTCGCAAGAGCAACACCGAGCCGTTGCTGCGCTTGAATCTCGAGGCTTCCAATCAGTCACTTCTTGCCGAGAAGAAGGCGATTCTGGTGCCAATGCTCGGGCATCCGGAGTAGTTGTGACTCGGATTCTCATTCTTGATCCGTTCCATGGGGCTTCGGGCGACATGCTTCTAGGCGCGCTGGTTGCGTGCGGTGTGTCGCTCGACAAGGTGCGGGACGAACTTCAAACGTTGCCGATTGGAGGTTGGGCGTTACATCGTGACGAGGTCAAGCGCGGCGCGATTGCTGCGATCAAGGTGCGAGTTCGCCTCGATGCTCTGGGTGGCGGCGAAGAGTCCCACGAAACGACCTCGAGGGATACACATGGCCACCATCATGGCCATGAACATCAACACCACGGAGATCACTCGCACGATGAACATCACCACGGGGATGGGGATCATCATCACCATCATCATCATGCGCCGACCGACCCTACCCATCACGTTTCTCATGGGCACGATCACGGCCGTACACCACTAGAAATGACAGCAATCATCGCTGCGTCGCGACTTTCGTTGACAGCGAAGGCTCTGGCGACCCGAGCAATTTCGATTTTAGCGATGGCCGAGGCGACAGTTCACGGCACGACTCCTGATGAAGTTCACTTTCATGAGGTGGGAGCCGTCGATGCCCTGATTGACGTGTGCGGCGTTGCCGTCGCCGTTGACCTTCTCGGTGTCAAGGCGATCTACGGCAGGCGAGTCACTACGGGCACTGGAGTCGTCCGGTGTGCGCACGGAATGATGCCGGTTCCCGCGCCCGCTACAACGCTCCTTCTGGCCGGATTGCCATGCCGGGACGGAGACCTAGAGGCCGAGCTCGTCACCCCGACTGGTGCCGCATTGCTTCGGGCCATGGTGACTTCCTGGGATAGCGCCCCGATCTACCGCTCCATCGCAACCGGGTTCGGCGCGGGGTCGAGTGACTGGCCTGGCCGCTCGAACGTCCTACGCGCCATCGTTGGCGAGACAGACGCGAGTGACGCCACGGCAGACGAGGTTGCGGAACTGAGCTGCGAACTCGATGACATGCGTGCCGAGGGCCTTGCGTACCTCTTGGAGCGTCTCCTCGAAGCAGGGGCCCTTGATGTGAACTTCGCTCCCGTCACCATGAAGAAAGGGAGGCCTGGGCATCGGGTTACGGCCTTAGTGAGGGGTGTGGAAATCGACGCAGTCGGGGACTGCCTTCTGAAGCACTCAACGACCTTCGGATTCCGATACCACGTCGCAGCGCGACGAGTGCTTAGTCGGGCCTTTGTGACCGTTGTCACACCCTATGGGCCGTGCCGGGTGAAAGTGGGATCGATGGATGGACGCGTGATGAGAGTTCGGCCCGAGTTTGAGGATGTCGCCGCACTAGCTAGGGCTAGCGGGCAGAGCCTCGAGGCGATCGAAGCGCTGGTTCTGGCCGACCCGAAACTTCCACGATTGGATTGAGTTTGCGGGCGCTGCCCGCACTCCGTAACCTAGTAGCGGTTCGGGCCGGGGGGCCCGGATGGGGGAGTCAAGCATGCGCTCGAAATTTGCTTTTGTAGTACTCGTGCTCGGGGCCGTTGCCGCGGGGCAGACGACCGCGGCTCCAGCTGTTGCCGCGGCATCGCGTCCGGCTGAAACTCAACCGGCATCGCGTCCGGTCGAAACGTTTCCGTGGTGGGGACGTGTTGCGGCGAATAAAGTCAACGTCCGCGGCGGTGCGGGCGACTTCCACCGGGAATTGGTTCGCCTCGATCGCGGCACCGCTGTAAAAGTCGTTGCGCGTCGCGGCGACTGGCTCGCGTGTGAGATCCCGGGCGGGCTCGATCTTTGGATTGCGCTGCGCCGCGGAACCCGCGAGTATCTTGAGAAGCAAGCCGATGGCACATCGGTCGTCAAGGCTACCGCGCTTCAACTTCGCGGCACCCCTTCGACGGACGAACCATCTCTCGGGCCGATTGAACCTGGCACACGTGTGAACATCCTGGAAGAGCGCGGCGACTTCGGGAGAATCCATATGCCGGAGTCGCATCCCGGGTATGTGTTCAACCGTTACGTCGAAGTTTGGAAAGACACAGCATCGGCTGAGAAGGCTTTTGTCGATGGCGCGGCCGCGCTTGTAGATGCCAAATTAAAACGAGATGCGGAGATGATGGCGCTTGAAGCTAGGAAAGCCCAAGCAAAGAAGCGCATGGAAGCCATCGCGTCCGCGGATGAGAAATTCAACGCTGAATTGGCGAAGCCAGCTGGGTCACGCGACACCAAGGGCCTGCGAGCCGAGTATGAGGAGTTGGCGAAGTTCTCGGCCGAAGACGAGAATATCAAGAAACGCGTGGAACGGCGTCTCGACGTGGTCACGGAGTGGGAGAAGAACGCGGAGGCGATTGCCAACGCGATGCGGCAGAGGTCGGAAGCCGAACGACGCCGCGAAGAAAGCGAAAAAGTCTATCGTGATGACCTCAAGCGCCTGCGTGAGCGCAAGGAATCGGACGCTGCCAAGATTGGTCTGGAGAAAGGCCGTTACAAGGCAACCGGTTGGGTACAGCTTGCTCCGAAGGCGGATGTCGAAGGACAGCCGAAGTACAAAATCCACCGTGGCGACCAGCGCGAGTATTACCTTGTGTCAGATCGCCTAGACTTTGAGGAGTATCGAGGAAAGAACATCGGCATCCTCGATGGCGACGCTCCGATTGAAGTCCCTGGGATCGCGCTCCCCATCATGAGGGTGCGCAAGATCGAGATCATCAACGCTCCTTGATGTCCTCGGGTAATCCCGCCGACGCGGGATACCGACCAAGGAAGTTTGCCGCCCATGCGGCGTACGAGCCCGCGAAGATCGCTTCGCGGGCTTGTTTCATGATCTGCTGAAGGAACGTGAGATTGTGCGCCGTGACCAACGTGCCAGCGAGCATCTCGCCTGCCGCAAAGAGGTGGCGAAGGTAAGCCCGAGAGAACCCCTGCGAACACGCCTCGCAAGGGCATGTGGTGTCGAGTGGCTTGCCGTCGGTCGCATGCACCGCGTTTTTCAAGCGAATAGGGCCGTCCCATGTGAGTGCCTGGGCATTTCGGGCGTTGCGCGTGGGCAAAACGCAGTCAAACAAGTCCGTCCCAAGGCCAATGGCTTCCACTAGTTCGCGTGGTGATCCCACTCCCATGAGGTACCGAGGCTTCAACTCCGGAATACTCGAAGTAGAAACGTCGAGCATCGACAAGAAATTCTCATGCGACTCACCCACTGAGAGTCCGCCAATTGCAAACCCGTCGAATGGGAGTGACGTGAGTTCTCTTAAACACGCACGCCTTAAATCCGCGTGCAGACCTCCCTGGCCGATTGCGAAGACCGCGCGGCCATCCGTCGGGCGGTGCGAGAGGGAACGGATCTCCCAAGGGATGGTGCGTGTCGTGAGTGATACTTCTACCTCGGACCTCGTCGCTGTCGCGGGAAGGCACTCGTCAAACACCATCGCGATGTCCGACCCGAGGTCTGTTTGAATGCGCATGGCTTCGTCGGGGCCGAGACGAAGCAGTTTTCCGTCGATGTGGTTGCGAAAGGTCACACCAGCGTCGTCGACGTCCCGCGTGCCTGCGAGAGAGAATACCTGAAATCCTCCCGAGTCAGTCAGGATCGGGCCATCCCATCGCATGAACTCGTGGAGTCCTCCTAGATTGCGAATGAGGCTTGAGCCTGGGCGAACCGCTAGATGGTAGGTGTTGCCTAGGATGACCTCGGTCCCGGTTCGACGAACTTGTTCAGGGGTTAGTGCCTTGACCGCCGCCGCGGTTCCGACGGCCATAAATCCCGGGGTAATCGCTCCGCCGTGGAGTGTCCGTAGGGTCCCGACGCGGGCGCGAGCATCGCGCGCAATCGGAGTCCAATCAAACGGTCCTGAAGATGGTGAGTGGATTATTGTTGACATGTATCAGCGCGGCGCGGGCCAAAGGTCGACCAAAGACGCGCCCGGATAGTACGTTGCCAAAATGGACTCAAAGTTCGCACCTCGACGAGCGAGAACACCAGCGCCGACCTGACACATTCCAGCACCATGCCCGAAACCTCTCCCTTCGGCGTGAACTTTCGCGCCACGCACTTCTATAAGGGAGATCCATGTTGAAAGCGCTTTGGATCCTAGAGCGGACGTCAAGGCAGGGCCTGACACCGTTCTGCGGGGGCCGACATCGCCTAGCACCTCGACCGATCGGAGTCGGCCACTGGAGTAGGTGTCTAGGTTTCCGATCGACACGAGGGTTCCGACCCCAAGCGCCTTTCCAACGACGCGACGGTCGACGTCACAGGTCCATGTGGAAAACGTGGTGCCGTTGCATGCGTTGCATATTGCCCCGCGGAGTGGCGCGGGCGCCGCGTCTCCGAACGCCTCTTGTGCACTGCGTGTCGTGCCACCGCAGGTGCTTGAGAACACGGCCTCGAGGGGCTTGCTACCGAAAGCAAGGACCACGCCTCGCGTCGCCCGTGTCACTCTTAGTGCGAGCTTTGGCAGTTCGGGATTGCCCTTGTAGACCTGCGATCGTTGCGTGTCGGAGACATCCCAATGCTGACTTCGGCATGCCGCGACCTTCCAAGCCGCATAGGAGCGGCTGGCAATCGCCTGCGCCTTGAGGGCTTCTTCCGGGAAGTTGGGCGGCATTTCCGCAAGCACGACGCCCTCGATATAGCGTTCCATGGGGATGCGGTTGATCAGCGCCAAACGACCCGCTCCATCTCGATCAATCAGGATGTCACCCGAGTAGCGCCGCCCTCCATGTCCGATGCCTTCTTCGGCTCCTTCGAGGACGATCGGAAGTGAAACGGCCACCCCGTTGATGGTGGTCTTATCGTCGCCCCCGAGGTGGACCACCACGCGGGTCGGCTGATTGAAGCGCGTACCCGGGGTACCGACGATGGAATTGAACTCCGTCCGACCACCTATCTGTATCGAATCAATGAGGACTCGCACCGTGGGTTCCTCATGAAAAGGCCAACGGGGACCGGTGACATGGGGCAGGAATGGGAGATCGTTAGGTATAAGGCAGGCTGCAGCGATCGCGAGTCCTGCGCAGACCAAGAGTGCAATAAGGCGACGACGCGCCGCCTTCATCTAGGAACCCTCGAAGGGAAGTTGCCCCGTTCGGTGGTGCGGCTGGCCCGCGACGCGCTCGCCTTCAGGAGTCAGGATGCGGCCGCGGGCTGTCTTCAAAATGAGGCCTTCACGGATCAGATGTGGTTCATAAACGTCTTCGATCGTACGTTCGTCCTCGCCGATTGAGACCGCGAGGGTTTTGACGCCGACGGGTTCACCGCCCGCTTTTGCCAATGTCGACAAAATCATGCGATCGACGGTGAGCAGGCCTCGTGCATCGACACCGAGTCGGGCAAGCCCGCGCACGACAAGTGCTTGGTCGATTTCCTTTCGTCCTTCAACCTGAGCGAGGTCGCGAAGTCGACGAAGGAATCGATTGACGACACGCGGAGTTCCGCGCGACCGATTTGACAGGTCGATGGCCGCGTCGGGGGTGAGGGTCATGTTGAGCAGGGAGGACGATCGCTGCGCGATCTTTGCTAGATCGTCGAGCTGATACGGTTCGAGGCGTTCGACCAATCCGAAGCGTGCGCGGAACGGGGGAGCGAGGAGTCCCTCGCGTGTCGTCGCACCGATGAGCGTGAATGGTTTGAGTTCCAATCGAACGGTACGTGCGCGCGATCCCTGATCTAGGACGATGTCGAGGATGAAGTCCTCCATCGCGCTGTATAGATACTCTTCGACAGTGGAAGGGAGGCGATGGATCTCGTCGACAAATAGAACATCGCCAGCGGAGAGTCCGGTGAGAATTCCGGCGAGATCGGCCGGACGCTCGAGAACGGGCGCACTCGTGGCGCGGAAGCCCGCGCCCATTTCCTTTGCGATGAGTTCCGCGAGCGTAGTTTTGCCAAGTCCGGGAAGGCCGGAGAGAAGGACATGGTCAACGGGCTCGCCTCGAAGGCGCGCCGCGGTGATGGCGATCATCAGGTTGTCTACGACCTGAGACTGGCCGACGAACTCAGTGAACGCCTTGGGCCGAAGGGCAAGGTCGAGGACTGACTCCTGGGGGTCTGAGAGTGCCGGCACGTCGCGAGGTAGCGGTGGCTCGAAAATGGCGATTCCCCCTAAGTGAGGTGGCGAGCTTGGAACCAAGCCCCAACGGTAGGGTTTACCAGTTCGGAAGGGGGGCGGGAACCCCGCTTCTTGGAGCGAAAGCGCGTCAAAAATCAGGCTATGTTCCAAGCACCCTACCGCCAAGGGACGAGCGGAAACGCTCGGAGGGTGGTTTTGAGGGGGAGTGGGTGGGCGAGACTCGCCATAAAATCCCCTTTGTGCTATAACCCCGCCCTAGCCTTTCCGACAAACCGTGTCGTCTTTTACCCGGCACGCGGATTGCGGAAAGGGAGTCAGCTGCCGTGGCCTGTCGCGGCACGCACGGGGATCCCCCACCGGAGTCGAGCTCGTGAACGAACCTCGGATGTCGAATCAAAATGTGCAAGCGCGTGTCGCGCTTGCGAGTCTTGCCGTAGCCCTCTTTGTCGTCACCGGTTGCGGTGGTGGTGGCGGTGGTGGTGGCGGTGCTCCTACTTTCCTCAGCCTGACGGCGCCAATGAACTATTGGATCGGGTCGACTCCAGTCTTCCCGCCTCAGGCTCCGGTCAATCCAACTCCGTATCCGACGACGCCAATCAACGGCGTACCGGTCCCAGCGGGTGCAACGGGTCCGACGGCCTACAACGTCGCTCCGCCGGTGTTCACTGCAGGCAACGCAGGGCAACAGACCTTCATCGAACTACAGTTCAACACTTCGGTAAAGGCATCTTCGATTACGACGACCCCGTCTTCGGGACTCGACGGCATCGTGGTGTACTTCCTCGGTGGGTCGAATCCGCCGCCCGTTGGCAGTTGCTTGTTCGCTCCGGGCACGCCCGTGTGCGTAAGCCTCGACAGCGCCGGCGTGCTTAACGCGGCGAACCTTGTCACGAGCGATGTGGCGCCTTCGACGTTGCGTCTTTATTACAACCCGGATGGCAACATCGCGACTGCGGACCCGTTCCCGGCCGGGAACTACGCGTTGGTGATCACCAACTACCTCCAGTCCTCGACTGGTGGTCCGTTCTGTGCCACTGGCACGGGTGCGGGGTGCATCAATTCGCTTCTTCCTGTGATGCCATTCACGGTGGCGGCTGTCGGTGGTGGTGACACTACTTTGCTAGCCATGTCTGCGTCCTCGCCCGTCGTGCCTGTCAACGGCTCAAGCGCGGTCAAGATCAACTCAGAAATCGTCTTGAACTTCACCGACGCAGTTGACTTCCTTGCACTCGTGGGGCAGACCTCGACGCGTGATCCGTTCATCTCGCCGCCATTCCGTCCGTTCGCCGCTGGCGCCAACGCAATTTATGAGGGCGGAGCCGGAGACGACACGGTTGCGACGAACGGTGCCCTTACCATTCAATACAACCTGCCAACCGATCCAACGACTAACCAACCGCAAGGCCTTCCGACGACCTTGGGTTACGTGGTCTACATGCCCGATCCGATCTCGAATCCTGCACAAGTTCGAATTCGCTGGGTTGACATCACCGGGCTTCAGCCCACCCAAGCGGGCGTGACATTCCAAAACTACGCCAGCAACCCGTCCAAGTTCCCAATTACGAGCAGCGACCCGGCGCAGCCAGCCGGAACGCTCTTGCTCCTGCCGCCTATCAAGCCCGTGCCGGGGACCTTGGTTCCTACACCGACAGTCACAACACCGAATCCCGCGCCGGTCCTCGCGTCCGTCAGCGTGACGGTCAACGCCAATGCGGCGGCTCCTACTGCTCAGGATCGCTCGGGCAATGTGATGGCCGCGAATTTCACATCGGGCTTCGCATGGGAAGCTGGTCCTCGTTTGGCTCGCAACCCGGTTCCGCCGGACGCCATCTTCGTCGGTGTCACCCAAGGTGGAACTCCTCCATTTGACCGCCCAGGTCTTGGCGTCGTGAGTACTGCGAACATCACGGTAGGTCCGGGTGGTGCAGGTACGACCTACCAACAGGCTCCATGCCAGCGCGCCCCGGTGACTTACGGCGCTCAGGTCACGGGGGCGATGACTTACATGCAAACCCCGTTGGCGAACGCCTCGATCCTCGGGATCCCGAAGGATATGGAGGTTGGCACGTTCTTGAACCCAGCTAATTCAATCACCGATCCACCTCGCGATCCGACGCAGGATCCCGGCGTGGTTGCGTCTGGCAATGGGTCGGCGACTGCATCGTTGCTGCTCTGCTTGGGAGTCACGATGGCACCGGCGCCGCCTCCCTATGGCAATCGCCTCTATGTGATTGACGGCACCAGCAACTCCGTCAAGGTCATCAACTCCTTCGACTTCTCGCTGATCACAACTCTTTCGGGGATCTCGTCCCCGAATGGGCTTGGCATTTCGCCGGACTTGAACTTCCTTTATGTCTCGAATGGAGATCAGGGGACCGTTCAGCGGGTGTATACCAACCCGGCATCGCCGGCTTTCCATACCGTTGCCAATACGATTACCGTCGGAAACTCGCCGAAGTCGGTGACGGTCCAACCCGGCAACGAGGACGTCTTCGTCGCCAACTTCGCCGAGAACACGCTTTCGGTTATCCGGGTCGCTGCCCAAACTGAGCGCATTCGCGTCCCCGTGGGCTACGGCCCATCGGAGATTGCCGCTGGTATGCGCATGCTCGGTATGGGTTTGACAAACGAATACATGGCGTACGTTTTCAACTACTACGGAAACACCGTGACCGTGTACGAGTCGGCAGGTGGTGCGGTGCTTGAGAACCTGCCCAACGGCAAAATCATCAAGACCGTGTCTGGCTTGCTTGGGCCGAAGGCCGGCTGTTGGAACTGGCAGACCTATATCGGAGGCAGCACGCAGCCTGGCGTTATGGTCGCGAATACACTTGGATCCACGGTGGACCAGATCACGATGTACAACTTCACGTTGTCGCCTCAGCCTGGGTTCCCTGGGCCTCCAGGACGTCGTGACTTCAACACCCTTAGCCAGTTCTCGGCTCCGACGGTTGTTGGCTCTGCGCAGCCGACAGACGCTGTCATCGAGAACATGTCGGGGCTCTACAACGTGAACCTTGCCGGTGTCACTAACAACAAGTCTGTTGTTGACGCCGGAGCAACGGGATCGGGCGCCGTGCCGAGCGTGGTTGCGGTTGCATATCCCGGAGCTGGCCGTGTGGTCGCGTTCTCGTATGGAAGTCCGACCATTCTTGGCTCCGTCGTCGTGCCCGGACTCGACTTCATCCACACCTATTACGACCAGTAGTCGTTACTAGGCGGGCAAGGCTCGCCGCCGAATGCAGCTCCGAGGATTCCTCGGGGCTGTGTTCATTTTACGGAGCGATTCCTCTCTTCGCGCTAGCATTTGGCGTGCCCCGTCCAGCCAAGAAGCAGCGATCGCTCAAAGGGGGAGCCCCTGCTACAGGCGGAATCCGTGGCTACTTCGGCGATGTCAGGGACGTGCGAACCGCGTTCCTTTTGACCGCTCCCATCCTGCTCTTGTATGAAGTGGGAATTGTTGTTTTTAAGGCGCAGTCACAGAACGCCGCTGATGCATGGATTAAGCGGGGTCTTCTCTCCATCAGTCCCAACGCACTGATTGTGCTCAACGCGTTGCTTTTGGTCGGCATCGTTGCTGCTGCGTTTACTGGAAAGCCCCGCAAGGTTGGACAGGGTGTCGGACTGTTCGGACCGCTCTTGCTTGAGAGTTGCATTTGGGCCATGGCGCTCGTTCCGATTGCGCGCGTGTTCACTCCCGGCCCGTTGTTCAATGTCGTCGCAATTCCCGGGGGAAGACTCGAGGGAACACTTTTGAGCCTCGGCGCTGGCTTCTACGAGGAGTTTGTTTTTCGCCTCGGACTTTTTGCGGGTGGTCGATGGCTTCTTAAGGGGCCCATCAAATTGGATGACGTGACTGCGACGGGTATCGCGTTCGTGTCATCTTCCCTGTTGTTTTCTGCATACCACCATATTGGCCCGGGCGGTGAGCCTATGGATGGCTCGGTGTTCCTCTTCCGAGTTGTTGCGGGCGCGATCCTTGGCGCACTGTTTGCGGCTCGCGGATTCGCCGTGGCCGTTTGGACTCACGTGTTCTACGATGTCCTCTGTGTCTTGCGGGTGTCGGCGTGAGTGGCTCAGGTCTCGCACCCTCGCTGGAGTCTGGAACCGCCCTGCTAAAGCTCATTCGTTTCTCTCACACCCTTTTTGCGCTTCCCTACGCGATTGTAGGGGCTCTACTTGGAGCTGCCGCACATGGGGGACTTTCGAATGTTCCATGGATTTCGCTTGTTCTTGTTGTCGTCTGCATGGTTGCGGCACGGACAGCGGCAATGACCTTCAATCGCTTGGTTGATCGGAAGTTCGATGCGTCAAACCCGCGAACGCGAGGCCGCCCATCCGTAACGGGAGAGGTCCCTGTTCGCACGATGGTGTTCCTAATAGCAGTGTCCACGGTGGTTTTCGTTGCTGCCTCGATTTCGCTCAATCCTCTGTGCGGAAAGCTCTCGCTCATCGCTCTCACAGTGATTCTCGGCTATTCCTACATGAAGCGCGTCTCGGCGCTCTGCCACCTTGTCCTCGGTGGCGCGCTAGGGCTCGCACCGATCGGCGCATATCTGGCGGTCGGTGGTGCCTGGGACGGTGGCACGTTGGGAATCATCGCGCTTGGAGCGGCCGTGATGGCTTGGACGGCAGGTTTTGATGTGATCTACTCCTGTCAGGATGTCGAACACGATCGATCTCTAGGATTGCACAGTATCCCTGCCAATTGGGGAATCAGCCGGGCGCTGGTTTTCGCGAGAGTGTTTCATGCATTGGTTCCACTTCTTCTGACCATGGCGGCGCTTCTCCTGGATCTTGGAGCTGTGTTTCATTTCGGCACCTTCGTCGTGGCCCTTCTGCTGATTCACGAACATCGCTTGGTGAAGCCCGACGACCTTTCACAGGTCGACCGAGCGTTCTTTAACGTCAACATTTTGATCTCAGCCGTGGTCCTTGTGACATCGCTAGCAGATTTAGCGTTCGAGGGACGACTATGAAGGCTCAGGAGTTTCTTGCTAAGGGCGACCCGAAGAGCGTTCAGGTGGCACTTGTCACGGGGGATGAAGCCTACTTCCGCGAACGCGTGATCGACATGATCGCGGCAACATGTGATGACGTCGAGTCGGTCGATGGGCCCTCAGCGCGAGACGGGGCAGGATTCGATCTTGGGGAGTTCCTTGAGGGGATGAGAACGGGGTCCCTTTTTGGCGGTACCCGCTTGGTCCGGGTTCGCGCTGCGGACCACCTAGTTAAACAGCATTCTGAGTCTCTCATCGCGTTGATTTCATCTGGCGAGATGGCTCATAGATTGGTGCTCGAGGGTGAGAGTCTTGTGGCCAAGGCCACTAAGGCAGGAGCCACCGGGGCGAAGACGAAGGCCACGGCTGCAGCCGGCCTTGCCGGAGCGGTCGAGGCTGCATCGGGAGTCGTCATTCGATGCGATCCGCTCTGGTCCACGCCGCCACCTTGGGGGGGATCGGCATTCGATACTGAACTGGTTCAGTGGATTTGCGCCGAGACGAAACGGCGAGGCAAGGTGATTCGCCCGGTTGATGCGCATTTGCTTCAGGAGCGAGCGGGTTCCGATCTTCGAGGGCTCGTCTCGCAGATCGAGAAACTCATCACGTTCACAGGGCCTTCGGGCGCAATCACAGCGGAGCACATTGAAGCAACCGTGGTTTCGTCACGATCCACTCCGGCGTTCGATCTCGCGGAGGCGGTTGCGTCCGCGGACACTAAGCAGGCATTCATTTTGTGCGACGCGCTCTTTGAGTTGGGTGTCGAGGAGCCAAACGGGCGTCGCAACAATGATCCCCAGAGTGTCGCGATTCTCTGCACCGCCGCGATCGCCTCAAAGGTTCGAAAGTTGCTTCACGCGTGCGAGAGACTGGACCGAGGTGCTTCGTTTGATGAAGCGGCGGAAGCCGCCGGGGTCTACCGCACGTTCGCTGCGCGGTTCCGTGAGCAGACCGACGTGTGGATGCGTCGTGATCGCTCGCGAGTTTTGGAACGGATCGTCGCGCTCGATCGAGCCTTGAAGTCTGGGGGCGGTCCGCCCAGAGTGCTTCTTGAGACATTCATCGCTGAGTCGCTCGGCTTCCGCGTCTTGTCGGGGGGACGACGGTGACTCTTCGAGTACTTCCTCCTGAGGTCGCCAATCGAATCGCCGCAGGTGAAGTAGTCGAGCGGCCGGCCAGCGTTGTCAAAGAGCTGGTGGAAAATGCACTTGACTCTGGCGCGCGGCGAATTGTGGTTGAGTTGGAAGATGGGGGACTGAAGCTCATTCGTGTCACGGACGACGGATGTGGAATGTCGTCAGACGAGCTCGCACTGTGCATTCTTCCGCACGCCACGTCGAAGATCTCGGATGTCGACGACCTGTTTCGCGTCGCGACATATGGCTTTCGGGGTGAAGCCCTTCCGTCGATCGGTTCAGTCGCACGGCTTCAAATCACTTCTCGAATGACATCATCGGCGGTTGGTTCTCGGATTGTCGTCGATGCTGGGGTCGTGAGTCCGCCCTCGGATGCGGGCGCTCCGCTCGGGACTTCGGTCGAAGTTCGGAACCTGTTCTTCAATGTGCCTGCACGTCGGAAGTTCTTGAAGTCAGTACGCGCGGAGTCAGCCGCCATTTCAGAGCTTCTTCTCAAAATGGTGCTCCCTGACCCAGGGTTCTCACTCGAACTTCGATCCGAGGACCGGCTCACGCTTAACTTTCCTGCGGTGCGGTCCCGGCGTGAGCGCGTTGTTGATGCAGTTGGGGATGCCGACGGATCTCGCCTGCTTGATGTGGAATGTGAGCGTGGAACATCGCGGTTACAGGCCTTTGTCTCTCCGGTGGACCTCGTCAAAGCGACGGCCAGATCGCAGCACATCTTCGTGAACGGACGCTGGATTAAGGACCGCAAGCTGTCATTCGCCATTGTCGAGGCCTATCGAGGTCTGATCATGCCGAAGGACCATCCGATCGCATTCATCTTTCTATCTGTAGACCCGGCGGAGGTGGATGTGAATGTCCACCCGACCAAGAGTGAAGTTCGGTTTCGAGATCCAGACAGCCTATTTTCACTCATCGTGCGCGGCGTTCGTTCGCGGCTTGAGGCAGCGCCAGGGGCTCATCGCCTGAACGTGCCGAATGTCATGCCTTTTGACAGCGTGAGGCCTAGGGACTCGGCGGTATCTCGAGACGCGCGTCGGGCTCCTGTGTTGGGCTCAGTCCCGCCCTTAAATCTTGGCGTTCTCCCTTGGGATATGCCTGAGGGTGGGGTCTTCACGAAGCAGGTCCTCGAGAGTTCTGCGAGTGACGCACAGGCGACTCGGGACTCCGTAGCGCCACCCGATGTTCCCCAAAGCGGGTTGTTTTTAGGGAATGCGCCCGCCATTCGCTTCCTCCAGGTCCATCGCTCGTACGTCGTCGTCGAGACCGTCCGGGGCATACGAATCCTTGATCAGCATGCGCTTCATGAGCGGAAACTCTTTGATGAACTCATGGGACGATTGTCCACGCGTGACGTTGAAGATCAGTTGCTTCTAGTGCCCGAAGTCGTTGAACTCGGTCCTATTGATCTTGCAACGATCTTGGACCATGCCGAAAGTCTCTCCTCCGTCGGGCTCTCCGTGGAGCCGTTTGGGTCCGTGGCGATCGCACTTCGAAGCGTCCCTCTGCCCCTACGAAACGTCGCGCCCCGTCGAGTTTTCGAGGCGGTCATTGAGACGCTGCGGGCCGGCCATCGTGCACCGTCACGCGATGAGCTGATTCGAGACGTCATCGCAAATCTGGCCTGCAGGTCCGCGGTCAAATTCGGTGATTCGCTCCCCGAGCCGCTGATCGAGACTCTCGTCCGTTATGAATTGGAACATCCCGAGGCTAGAAATTGCCCGCACGGTCGCAACGTTGCGCTCGAGGTGTCGCTTGCAGATCTCGAGCTTCGTTTCCAGCGCAAGAAGTGATCAGCGCGGGAGCGAAAAAACGGCATCCTCGATTCCTGAATTCACTTTGATCGCGGTCGTGCTTGACGCTCTCGCCTCGAGGATCAGGCGGTCGCCGTCGAATGATTCAATCACATAGGGCATCGAGATCGTGTGGCTGCCAACGACCAACGGTCGGTGCTGCGACATCACGAGGAGTTCTTTCGATCCCTCATCCGAGGAACGCCGCAACGCAACAAGCGACGCGTCGTCGCCCACGACCCAGATCTCAATCAGCCCACCTTTCGGTCGTCGAAGCAGAATGCCCTGCGCGCGCACAGACTTGCCGCCCGGCGTCAAGACGAGCGATCCGAGCGTGTGGTACGTGGCGCCTTCCACCATGAGGTTGCGAAGCACCAAGCACGACAACATGTCCGTGGTGCGATTGACTTCGTTGGTGGTGGAACGGCGATCTTCCTGATCTTCGCGCCCGATGAGTTCGCGTGCGGGTTCGCGTCCGAGCTTCATCCAGTGTGAGTTGCCGTCGAAGCCCTTGGTTACTTGCTTCTTAGTTAAAGGCTCGAAGCGGTCGCTCCGATACGACGGGCGGCTTGTTGCATTGAATCGAAAAAATTGTGTCAGGTGTGCCGAGCGGGCGGCCTGTTCGCCGGTGTCCTTGTCCTTTTCGTAGATCGTGGCCTCTAGATCGGCCTGAAAGTCTCGGACTTCAAAGGCCGACTCTCCTTTGATTTGTGTCGCGGATGCCTTCGCGAATAGGGCTTGCGCTGCCGGATCATTAACGGCCGAAACCGCGGCGCCATCAACATGGGTGCCCCGGCTAGTCGGCTTGGAATCGGCGACTTGCGCCATCACGACGAAGGGAATGAACGCTGCGACCAGAAGTCGAATCATGACCGAGGCTCCAATTTGCGAATTCCCCAACAGGGATCCAGGACAAGACACAGGAGGTTTGCGGCGAGGATCGCGGCGAAGGCACCCTCTAGCGCAAACGGAAACGAGGGCATCAAGACTCCGGCCACGCAGCCTAGAATCGCAGCGGGGATGAACGACGCAGCAAGGAAACGCGCGATGAGGGGGCCCGTAAGAGCCGGCCCGCGGGCCTTGGCAAGAATTCGCGAGGCAAACCCCATCAATCCTGCTTCTGCGAGCAGTGCCGTAGCGTGGCCAAGGAGGAGGCCACGCCGTGTGTCACGCTCGAGATCCTCAGGGAGGGCCGTGCGTCGCCCCTGTGGCCCGCTTAGGGTCACCACTTGGCTACCGTAGTGAACGAAGGGCGGCGTCAGGGATTCCGGAATCGGATCACCGATTGACCGCTGGACTGAGCCTGCTCGATCCCGTCCGATCCACGGAACGGAGCCGATGAACGTCAAGGTACTGCCGGAACGTATGACACGAGGATTCGTCGGGGGATCAAACGTCGAGTCGTTGGCTTCTGGCCATATCCGAGCGCTCAGGGCAACCGAGAGCGTCGTAACAGCCCAAGTTAGAAGGACCCAAGTGACAAGAACTCCGACACGGGTGTGAAGGAAATGGGCACTGCCGAGAATCTTGACCAGTCCGCGGCGCCAGCTAGTTGACGGAAACGGGGGCGACATGTTCCAAGATCCTATCAGCGCGCGTTGTTGTCCTCCCGTCTGAATCGGTACAAGGTGCTCATGGAGGATGTCGACACAGCACCGGTGGTAGTTCTCACGGGGACCACCGCGTCTGGAAAGAACCGAACGGGTGCGATCGTTGCGGCCGCGCTCCACGGCGAGGTCATCTCATTGGATTCCATGAAGGTTTACGTGGGTATGGACATCGGTACGGCGAAGCCGAGCCTCGTCGAACGTCGGGGAGTTCCACACCACCTACTCGATATTCTGTCACCAAAAGAGAGCATGGATCTTCGTACTTACGTGAATCGCGCTCAGACAATTCGGCGCGAACTTGTTGCAAAGGACAGAACGCCAGTCGTTGTCGGTGGTACGCAGCTCTATCTTCATGGGTTCCTCCAAGGGGTGTTCGAGGGGCCGGATGCGAATGCGGTGTTTCGGGACGCGTTCCGCCAAGAGGTTGAAACAATCGGCTTGACAGCGCTTCATGCGCGACTGGCCGCCGTCGATCCAGCAACTGCCGCGCGCCTTCATCCGAACGATCAGAAGCGCATTGAGCGGGCGTTGGAGGTCCACCATCTCACTGGACGCCCCATCTCTGAACTTCAAAGGGAGGGCACGGTCCGATCGACGTTCCCACGCTACACAGCCGTTTTGACGTGGCGTCGAGACCAGTTGGATGATCGAATCGACGCGCGTGTCCGTGAGATGTTCAATCTTGGGTGGGTCGACGAAGTGCGCCGAATTCTCCTGCAGGGGGGATTCGGCCGTACCTCAAGTGCCGCATTGGGATATGAGGAGGTCGCCGCAGTGGTGAATGGGCTGTTGACTCAAGCGGCGGCGACCGAAATCATCTCGGCCAACACTCGGAAGTTTGCGCGGAAACAACTGACTTGGCTGCGCAAGATACCGCATGACTTATGGATCGAAGCGGCGAACGACACAGATGTGCTCGAAGCACCCGTTCGCATCCTCGACGGAATTGCGGCGAAGTTCCCAAGTCTTACCCAGAACCGAGTGTAGACATAGAGCAAGGGAGCCCTTCGTATGAAAGAGCTCCCCTGTCAGGACTGAATCAGCGCGAGGCAGACGCAAGGCCTGACGGCCGGCGTCGTTCAGCCATCAGCGACCGTAGCGCGACGACGCGTACGGATCATTCCAGTCGAAATTGAATATGTGACGGTCGATTGTCTTGCCGATGTCGTTGGTAGCGCGCGGCAGTTGATCGCCCCAGAACGTCTCGTAAGGCGGGAACTCCGTGTTGGCGCTGAGCAAGTAGTAGCTCAACGAGCTTCCGATATGTCGGAAGCTGGACGAATAGGTGTCGCCTAGCTGATCCAACGTTGTGTGGCCGCTGGAGGACGAACTCGAGCTGTTGTCACCGAGGTAACGACCGTTCCCAGCGATGGGCGATCCATCGGTGGTCTTGTTGCCGCCGCGACCAGCGGATGCGACGCCTACGGCGCAGCCTCCGAGAGTGAGCACCGAGAGTGAGAGAGCCAAAACAATCTTCGACATCCAAATTCTCCATGCGGAACGATGAACGTTCGCAAGTCCTAGAGCGGTGAGGATCTTAGGGGGACTGACATGCCTCGTCAAGCAGGAGAATCCGCCCGTTTTTCGGGGCCGTTGCCGGTGGTAGCGTGCCACCGTTCTCCGGGGTTTTCCCCCGGCTAAAGGCCAGGATCCCATGTCGAGCGTAGAAGCCCGCCTATTCCACGGAACCCGCGACGTCCTGCCGTCGGAACTCCTTCCCCAGAAGGAACTCGTCGCGACCCTAACGCGGACTTTCGAGGCCTTTGGATTCGCCCCAGTTGAGACACCCGCCATGGAGTACGTCGACATCCTCCTAGGCAAGTATGGCGCCGAAGGCGAAAAGTTGATTTACAAACTTGCCTACGACGACGGAAACACACTCGCCCTCCGCTACGACCTCACGGTGCCGCTTTCACGACTCGTTGCGATGCACCCGGAGCTGCCGAAGCCGTTTAAGCGGTATCAAATCCAACCAGTGTGGCGGGCCGATCGCGCACAACCCGCGCAAGGTCGATTTCGCGAGTTCATTCAGTGCGACGTCGATACGGTCGGCACGTCGTCACTTGTTGCAGATGCGGAAAACCTCGCGGTCGTGCACGCCGGAATTCTGGCGTCGGGCATGGACGGGTTCGTGATCAAGATCAACCATCGCAAACTACTTCGAGGCATGATGGCATACGCCGGGCTCCCTTCGACGCGAGACAAGGAGATCCTTCGCGTAGTCGACAAGCTCGACAAGATCGGGCTCGATGAAGTCATCAGTGAGCTCGGCCTGATCGGTGTGCCAGTTGAAGCTATCACGAAGTTGGTTGACTTGATGCAACTTACAGGTTCTCCCGAGGTCGTCCTCGGAGAGGCAAGAAGGCGCCTCACGGGAGTGGCAGAAGCCGACACGGGACTTTTGGAGGTTGAGGCCATGTTGGGCCACACTCGCGCTCTCGGAGTGCCTGAGACAAGACTTCGCGTCGACTTGTCGTTGACCCGTGGCCTCGATTACTACACGGGGCCCGTCTATGAAATCGTCACCACTGAAATCGAGCGATTCGGAAGTCTAGGCGGCGGTGGTCGCTATGACGATCTTTTGTCGTTGTTCGGCGGCGAACCCGTCCCAGCGACCGGCGTTTCCATCGGTCTGACACGGCTATTGGCTGCGTTGGTGAAGCTCGGAAAGTTGCGGGCGCGCGAAAGTGCCACGGACCTCCTGATCTCCCGTTTTTCCGACACTCCGGTCGACCTTGCGTTGAAAGTCGCTTCCAACTTGCGAAGCCAGGGTTTCGCAGTTGAGTGGTACTACGAAGCGGATCGGCTCAAGAAGCAGTTCCAGTATGCGGAGCGCAAGGGCATACCGATCGTAGTGATCTTAGGGGCTTCTGAGGTGGAGCGCGGCGACGTCACGGCCAAGTGTCTTGCGACGAGTGAACAGGTGACGCTTTCCTATGATGCGATGACGCTTTGGATTCGCGAGAAGCTTGCCGCACGGGCAATGTGATCTAACGCGCAGCGTCGAGAAGCGCGGCAACCGAGTCCGGGACGTACCCTTTGAGAGTGAGGCCGGCGCGCCAGCGGGCTCTCACTAGGGTCGACGAGATTCCACACGGTGTGGTGGGGACTTCAATCACCTTCGCGTTGGAAAACGCAGTTGCAATCGGAGTTCGATCGACGATCGAACCAGGCCTCATCGCGAGAGCGAGTGTGCAGCGTCGAAGGATCTCGTCTGCGTCCTTCCAACGTGGGAAGTCCTTCAACGAATCAGCGCCAAGGATCAGATACCAATCTGCGTCGGGGCGTGCGTCAGTCAGCTCCGTCAATGTGTCGAAGGTATACGACGGGGGCGGCCGATTCAGTTCACATTCATCGATTTCGACGCGCGGGAACGAACTAAGCGCAGCCTTGACCGCTGCAAGTCGTAGTGAATCGGTAAGCGATGAACCAAGCGGCTTGTGCGGAGATCGGGCCGCAGGAATCACAACGAGCTTATCTAGTGACAGCACTTCGATCATCTCTGAGATGACGATGAGGTGGCCGTTGTGGATCGGATCAAAGGACCCCCCGAAGACTCCAATGCGAGGCATGACCGAATTCTAGCGCACGCGTGAGGGGACGCCTGTTGACGATTTGCGTCTTGTGTCACATGAGTTGGATCACTGCGTGGATGTTGATCTTCAGCGGATTCCTTGTGGAAGTCGAGTCTTCCATTGATGGGCCGGTTCGAACCGACCTCATCATCCCGTCGGGGGCCGCGCCGAAGGCGCCTTGCTTGGTGAGCGCGGGCGAGCTTAGGGTCGAGGCGCGAGTTCATCGCGACGGCGCATTCTCCGTCGTCCAAGTGCTGTTTCCTCACGGCGTTCCTGCGGGACGACATCACATTCAACTCGTTCCCTCTCTGCGCAATTCACTCACGCCCTCACATCAGTCTGCCGCAATCGCGTCGCGAGTCCACTTCGATCGAGGGCGCATCGCGTTTCAAGTCGATCAACGGCACTACACGGTTGAAGGGGTCGAGCTGATCGCCGCACCTGTATGCCGTGTTCTCGGCGACCATCGGCGTTGGTACCTGCGCGCAGGTCGAGTTGAGGGTGGCTTAACCGAGCTTTGGATAGACGAGTTCGGGCTAAGCGGCGAAATTCGGGGCATCCTCGTCTGTGGAGGGCCTGCTCGTGGTGGAGCGAGCGTCCGGGTTCGAGTCTCCTCCGATGAAGCAGATGAGATGACCGGAAATGAATTGAATCAGGGTTGGACGCCTCCCTTTGAAGAGCCGTCTGCTTCTCAACTACTCGCTCAAATTCAGAAGGGTCCACGCGTCTGGCGTGATTCGAGATGGGCGTTTGCCTGCGCCCTTGGCGTGGTCGAAGCTCCGCGGCGGGTCATGTCGGATGATCGAGGCGTCTTGATAACGTTGGTCGACGAGCAGGAGTCGCTCACGTGGAGATCGCCCCGGCGACTCCGAGTTGAAATTCGTGCCGGCGAGGGCTCAGTTTTGCCGTTGGTTTTGATTCCGATCTGGAAGCCACGAGGCAGTAAGGACCGCTCCTGCCCATCTGTGTTCATTGATGAAGTCGCACAGCGGACCGCCAAGCAGGACGCCGAATGGGTTAAGTCAGAGAGCGGAGGGCATGGTGTTGCCGAACGGCATCGCGGCGATTTCAGGCTTTCTCATGGCACGTGGTCGCACCATGAATGGGATGTCCCGCTGGGGCTTGCATGCGACGCTATGAGCCGATTGGACGTGGCACTATGGCGTCGTGCGACGATCTCCGCGCAGCATCAAGTCGGATCGACGATTCATCCAGCTCAAGGGCTTAATCTGAAGCACGGCGCTGGGGAGGGATTGGGGGAATCAGAGGTCGGACACCACGTGATCGTGGGGGCGTCCATGCTGGCTCGCCTAATCGACGATCCATGGATGCAGGCTCGACTCGACGAGAGCCAAAGGCGTTCCCTTCCACATCTTGATCGCGTCGTCATCGCTGGCTCCCGCGGACAAGATGTTGCGTGGGCTCTCGCCGCGCTCGCGGAGGCCGCTGCGACAGATATCCCGAAGAGTGACCAAGCGCTGAAGAAACTTCTTGCCTTGACGGTCGGCTCTCAGTCCGCAGCGGGCCATCTTCTTATCGAATCGGCTCGCCGGACCGGGTGGTTCCGGATCCCACCGTGGCACGATGCGGGGCTACTTTTCCCGACGTTGGCGATGGCAGGGGCAGTCGCCCGTGATCCGAATGCTGCAACGGTTGCGCGTCGCGCCGCGATCGCGCTGGTCGCGGCACTCAAAGAAGTCGAGGATCTGCCATCAAGTCTCATCGTCGATGCGCGCGGACAAACCATGTCACTCGGTGGCGAGACCGCACCCGAAGAGGCAGGACTTGCGGTGCTTGGAGTAGCAAGCCTTGGCATCGTCCTTCCCGAAGGATGGAAACTCCAAGCTCTGCGAACCCCGCAGCCCACACATTTTCAGGGCGGCGGGATTGCGCGTCTCAGACTTGGACTCGCTTGGTCGATGCCACGCCGACTCAGGACTTGCAGTGGGCGTCGAAAAGGCGGACGAGCTCGCCCGCGATTTCCTGAGGCATTCGGCCCTCGATGTCCCAGCGCTGCATAAGTCCAACCAACTTACCCGACTTAAACAGTGCGACCGCCGGCGACGACGGGGGCGCACCCTGAAAGTAGGATCTTGCGCGCTTGGTCGCATCGGCATCTTGTCCGGCGAACACCGTCGTCACTACATCGGGCTTCACCCCATGATTCAACGCGAGCTTGAGTCCTGGGCGAGCGCCACCCGCGGCGCATCCGCAGACCGAGTTGATGAACACCAATACAGTGCCCGGGGCTTCCTTAAGAACGTTGTCCACGGCATCTGCTGTTCGGAGTTCCTTGACTCCCAAGTCAGTGAGTTCCTTGCGCATCGGGGCGACCATCATTTCGTCGTAGGGCATAGTTCGAATCCTTGAATGCGCCGGGTGGAGAAGGCGCGGTATGAGGGTAGCATGTCCAAAGCGCCCTCATCGAGGGAGGTATCCATGCGAGTACTCGTAACGGGGGCCACCGGATTCGTGGGCCCATCTGTGGTTAGCAAACTTCGGGCACGAAAAGACTCTGTCCGGATCGTGACTCGCGATCTGGTCAATGCGACCGCAATGCTTGGAACCGAACTTGATTCGGCATCTCTCGGCGATCCGCCGGCTAAGCTCTTGGGTGGAGTTGATGCCATTGTCAATCTGATGGGTGAACCCATCGTTGGAAAGCGTTGGTCGGACGCGCAACGAGCAAAACTTCGCCGAAGCCGTATCGAAGCAACTCGCTCCCTCGTGCAGTCCATTCGAGCATTGCCGCCCGAGGCCCGCCCAAGAGTTTTGGTCTCGGCGTCAGCAGTTGGTTGGTACGGCTCGCATGGTGATGAGGAACTCACCGAGGAATCTCCGGTCGGCACCGGATTCCTCGAGGACATGTGTCGTGACTGGGAGTCGGCGGCTCGCGAAGCAGAGTCGCTTGGGCTTCGAGTGGTCACTATCCGCATCGGCATTGTGCTTGGGCCGAACGGTGGCGCATTGGCGAAGATGCTGCCACCTTTCCGCCTAGGACTGGGTGGCCCAATCGGCACGGGCACTCAATGGATGAGTTGGATTCACAGAGATGATTTGGCGAGCTTGATCGTGTTTGCGCTCGATACATCGTCGCTGAGCGGGCCGGTAAACGGGACAGGTCCAAGCCCTGTGACGAACGACACGTTCACTCGTGTGTTAGCGCGCACATTAGGGCGACCCGCCCTTTTTCGGGTTCCCGCATTCGTCCTGCAGTTGGCTTTGGGCGACGTCGCCTCACTTTTGACTCGAGGTCAGCGCGTCATCCCGAGGAAGGCTCTCAGAGCCGGGTTTACGTTCCGTTATCCCAGCGTCGATGATGCGCTCGCACAGATTCTGAAATAGTCAACAAGCAAGGTTGCGTCGAGAGCCTCGAGGGGATCACCACGAGGCTTTGGTTCGTCAGGACTACTTGCTCTTGCCTGACGGAATGTCGTCGAATGACATTCCGAGCCGAGCTCCGGCCAAGTCCGAACGGTCGACCACGGCTGCGGCTGCAACACCTAGCGTGACAGCGATCGTCTCGCTGATTTCTTCGCGGGTGGCACCATCGCGAATGGCTTTCTTGATGTGGCCATCCATGCAGTTCTGACAGTTGAATGCAAGGCTTGCGGCAATCGCAATCAACTCCTTGGTCTTACGATCAAGCGCTGCGTCCTGTTCACGATAGGTGACTTTGTAGAACTCGAGATAGGGCGCTTTTACCGCCGGATCAATGAGCGCATACGATTTCACTTCGCGGTTCGCATGGCGGCCATCACTCGACTCGGATTGGGCGTTCACAGCATATTCTCCGTTTTGATCCTAACGCGTGGTCCGAGGCAGACTCTTCGTGCCTCGTGAAAGTACATCCTTGATCCACCTTAGAGCGATCGGATGCGCGTCCTTCAAGTAATCCCATCCGTGATTGCCCGGACGAATTTCACAGGTGCGGGGAATGCGTCGGTCTTCTAGGAGCTTGCCTAGCGTGCGACATCCGTCGTCGAACGCATAGCGGTCCTGTGCGCCACAATCGAGGTAGATAGCCGGAGCCTTGCTGGGGTCAAGAGACGCAGCCAAGTGCAGGGGATTTACGGATTTCCACTTGGCGGCGTCGATGGGGTCACCAAAGACGTCAGCCACCTCGGTCGCCAAGAAACCCATCGCCCGTTTGGCGCGGTCCGACCAGTCATCGACCTTGTCTGGAAGGATGGCCGCGGAGTGGACCGCGACGGCAGCAAAGAGGTCGGGACGCATGAATGCGAAATGGAGCGCGCCGAAGCCGCCCATCGACGATCCTACGAGCACTCTTGACTCTCGATTGGCCAGAGTCCTGAAGTTCTGGTCAGCCCACGGAAGACACTCGTCGATGAACCAGCGTGAATAGGGTCGTTTTGAGTCCATGCTGTCGCAGTAGAAACTCATGCCGGCGTCAGGGGCGATCACAATGCACTCTGGGAATCCGTCAGTGGCGACCGCGGTTTCGAGCATCGATGCGCCACCCCGTTGGACCCAGCGATCTGCATTTTCGAAAAGCCCATGCAGAAAGAACATCACCGGGTATCGCTTGTTGGCATTGACAGCGAGTCCATAGCTCGGCGGCACGTAGGTGACCACACCGACAGGTTTCGGCATAAGCTTCGAGGGTATGGTCGTTCGAGTCGCGGTGCCCTTGAGCTTCTTGGCTGCTTGGTCAAACGACGTCCGTTGGGGGCGCGACGTGGGTCGCGACTCCTGGCCACAAGCTAGTGACGCTAAAACGAGGATGAGTCCAAAGAATCCGATCCGCATAGCGGGTCACGTTACCACGCAAGGCGTCAAGCGAGTGCAGTCCAGATTCGGATAAACATGGGAAATTCCACCCATCGGCCAACTACGAACGGACGAAGGTCGGAACGGCAGGTCGCATAGGACCGCGGCGTAGGAGCCGCGCGGGCCCCCGGCAATCACGTCAATGCTAGCGCTCATCCGGTTGAATGTGTTCGGTGCCCAAGAATGGGAGAACGCGTTGGCGGGACCCCGAGGGGGCGTGTGGTCAGATTCGGTTCAGACGTTTTGGCAACCATCGATGGAGCGTTCCCGAGGCCCGCGCCCTTTTTGGGGGCGTTGTCGCGATGGCCGAGGCTCGGAGGACGCTCCTAGGCAAAATAGGAAGACCATCCACAAGGGCGGTCAACAGTAATCACCAAGCAACTGCGTGAGTGTGGTGCCCGATAATGACGGTCCATTGCAACATGAGGAACCCATACGTCTCGTCAAGGAATCGATCGTTGATGATCCCCCCTTCCAAGCGAATGCGATTGACTTCATCAGCATGGAAGGTGATTGCGGCATTCGCTGAGTCCCAGTTGTCTGACGTGTCGGAGTTGGGTGAAATATGGTCAATTCGGACGCCGACCGACCATGCGTGGCAGAAGGCCCACTCGGCCATTAGGTAGCCCCCATGGGCAAACTCTCGTGCTCCAAGCCACGATGGCGGTGAGGTGCTTATGTCAACAGACTCATAGCGCGCCCAAATCCACTCTCCTCCGATTGTCAGCGATCCCTCGTGTGCACCGGCGTTGTGACGGTAGAAGGCGTCGAGTCCGATGACGAGATGATCGGTGTCATGGCGCGCCACGATCGAATTTGTCGGTGGGTCCAAGTAATCAAATCGCCTAATTTTCGGAGCAATGATGCCACTAACGCCCAGTTGGAGTTCATCTCCGGCAGAGACTTGCAGCGAGCTAGCAACACGGCTGGTGACAATCATGTCGCTTGCTGATCGTGACCCAAATGACCCGGCACCGGTGTCGCTTTGCTGGTACGCGTTGTAGGAGAGAGGACTGGCTGCCTCAGGGAAATCTCCGTCTAGCGAATTCCCAAGACCGAGCGACCAGCGGACCGGTGTGCCGCCAGCGTCAAACCGCTGGTGGACGGCAATTCCGGTCGTGAGGGCCCGGCCACCCAAAATGGATTGGATCACATAAGGCTTATCAATGAACGCCAACTCATCATTGTGCAAAGGCGAGGCGCGTCCAAAATCGATCGGTAAACGACCAGCTCGAAGAGTGATCGACTCGATCGATCCTGACTGCCAGTCGACATACGCATCATCCAACTCAAGCGCTTCTTCGCTGCCATGGAGCGTCACCTTGTACGAAAGGCTCGGATCCACTCGCCCAGTAATGCCGAGTTCCAACAAACGAAGGCGAAACTGGTTGTCGGTCTCATAGGTGTTGTCGCGACTCGAAGCCCCGACGACAAAGTCGCTTACGAAGCTGATCGCAGGGCTAAATGAGTTGGACGAATGCGTTGCATGGTCCAGTCGATAGTGACGATCATGCTGCGTGTGCTCCCCGATGACGCGGTCAATTTCGTTTGATCTGGTGGTCGCTGCGGGATCACCGACTGAGTTTCGCAGGGTGGTCAGCTCTTTCTCGAGACTTGCCAAACGCGATTCGTAACGGGCTTGCATCTCCGTCATTCGCGCCTCGAGGTGTTTGATGTCCTGCGCGACGACGATATGCGACGTGAGAGCCGATGCTGTTGCAATCAAAAAGGCAGATAGGAACCCTCGCAGATACGAGATTCTCATGACGACTCCTGACTAATGCTCACACGGCGACGAGATCATCGTGCCGCATGGCTCAACTAACTTTTTGGAATAGCGCTACATCTTCAGGAGAGATGCGGAGGATCACGGGCGCGTGTCGCCACTTCGCCATGGTCAAATGGTGCAGGCGAGAGATCGCTGAATGCCCACGTGCCGGAGGAAACGACAACTGCGGGCGGAAGCTCAATCACAATGTCGGAGGGAAGCGTCGCGGTGGCGCACGCCGCGCAATCGGCATCTTGATCGTGGTGGTGATCGAGCGACTCGATGCCTGCCCAAAGCCAAAGTGCCAACGCCAGCATGGCGAATAGAGGGGCTAAAGGGAGGCTCAACGAGCGAGTCACAGCGCGGATGTTAACCACGAGTTTCCGCCCACCACAACATGTCCCATCGATTCGAAATCGAACCGGTCGGTTTAGGGTAAGAAATCGGGATTACGGAGAATTCAGTCGAGGCTTGACGGCACCTCGTCGATGCGCAAACTCGTGTCACACCGTGACGGACGCCCCTCGCTATCAAATTGAAATCCGAAATGTGACTCGCCGGATCGGCGATCGCATCGTGCTGGACGATTTGAGGCTTTTTATTCGGCCCGGCGAGTTTTTCTCACTGCTCGGCCCATCTGGATGTGGGAAGACCACGCTTCTGAGGTGTATCGCAGGATTTGACCGGCCGGACGCCGGTTCCGTGTGGTTGGACGGCGAGGACGTGACGACAGTGCCTCCCCACCGGCGCGACGTGAACATGGTTTTCCAAAGCTACGCGCTCTTTCCTCACCTTTCGGTCTTCGAGAACGTTGCGTTTGGACTCAGGCTTGCCAACGCAACCGATGTCTCGCGACGGGTGGCCGAAGCGCTTGATTGGGTGCGCCTGAGCAGCTGCGGGTCGCGCAAGACGACGACGTTGTCAGGTGGAGAGCAGCAACGTGTCGCATTGGCGAGGGCGGTCGTTAATCGACCCAAGGCGTTGTTGCTCGATGAGCCTCTTGGCGCACTCGACCTCGTTCTCCGCCACGGTCTCCAGGAAGAGTTGAGACGTCTTCAACGCGAGTTGCGAATGACTTTCGTCTATGTAACTCACGACCAAGATGAAGCCCTGTCCATGTCGGACCGAGTTGCAGTCATGAATAGTGGCGCCATCGAGCAGATTGGAACCCCTAGCGAGATCTACCATCACCCGAATTCCGAATTCGTGGCGAGGTTCGTTGGGACGGCGAACAAGATCCACATCGATGGAAGGACATTCGTGGTGCGCCCGGAGTGTATTCGCCTCGGGGATCGCCCTGGGCACAGCGTGACCGTGACCGACGTGGTCTTCCTCGGGTCAAGGACTCTCGTGATCGTGGATCATCAGGGGGCCCGCTTGGTTGTGGAGACCGCGAACTCATCCGGGACCGGGTTCTTCGCGGTTGGGCAAAAGACGACGATCTCCTGGGATGCCGCTGCGATGCACCCGATCCCCGGGAACTCGACGTGATTTTTCGTCGAGTGCCATGGATCTTGCTGCCACCGGTCGGCTGGCTGTTGGCGTTTCTCGTAATTCCAGTCGGTGTCGTCTCGGCGAGAGCATTGACATCCGAGGGCGTGGCAGCGCTCACCAGCGTATTGACTTGGAAACTAGTGGGGATGTCGGTTGTTGTCGCGATGATTACGACGATCCTCTGCTTAGTGGCGGGATACCCGGTTGCGTGGTGCATCGCCACGTTGCCACGACGTTGGCGTCACTTCGTGTTGTTTCTTGTCGTGCTTCCATTCTGGGCAAATCTGCTGGTTCGTACCTACGCGTTGATGACCATACTCCGACCATTCGGACTTCTCGATACGTGGTTTGCGGCTGTCTTCGGGCTTTGGCACAGCTACCTGCCTTTCATGGTGCTTCCGCTCTACACATCGATCGAGAAGGTGCCCGTGAAACTCCTTGAAGCCGCTCAGGATCTCGGCGCAACTCCATCGCAGGCGTTCTGGCGTGTCGCCGTCCCTCTGACGGCACCCGGAATCGCGGCAGGGTGTATTCTTGTGTTCATCCCGGTGCTCGGTGCATTCGCGACTCCGGAGCTTCTTGGTGGAGCGCAGGCGATCATGGCTGGAAGTCAGATCAACCTGTACTTTATGAGCGCGCGTAATCCCGCCGCGGGCGCCGCGATGACGTTGATCCTGATGGTGATAACCGTCGTCCTCATGGCCGCCTTTTATCGCAGCCGTCGGAACGAGAGACTCTTGTGAGATCGGCACTCCGCATTTGGACGGCGTTCATCTTGCTTCTCCTCTACGCGCCGCTCCTTGTTATGGCGGCGTTTTCCTTCAACGAGTCGAAGTACGCGACCTCATTCACCGGTTTCACCCTTGACTGGTATCGTCGTGTCGTTGCCGATTCGGAGCTGGTCGGAATACTGTGGAATACATTGACGATCGCGCTAGGGTCGATGGTGCTTGCAACGGTACTCGGGACAATGGCGGCACTCGGACTGCGTCGTCGCTTTCGAGGGCGCCGGTTGTTTTCAGGCCTTGTCGCAACGCCGGTCATGGTCCCGGACATTGTTCTCGGCATCTCCCTTCTCGTGTTCTTCCGGGCTCTGAGTGTGCCCATCAGCCTTGGAACCGCACTCGTGGCGCACACCACGTTCAACATGGCCTACGTTGCAATCGTCGTTTCAGCGCGACTCGAGGGGATGGACCCCCTACTCGAGCTCGCGGCTTACGATTTGGGCGCCTCACCATGGCAGGCGTTTTGGAAGGTGACGTTCCCGCTCATCGCACCCGCGGTCTTTTCAGGGGCATTGCTCGCCTTCACACTTTCCTTCGACGACTTCGTCATCACGTATTTCACAACGGGACCCGGTGATTCAACGCTGCCCATGAAGATCTTCTCGATGGTCAGGCACTCGATTTCGCCGAAGATCAACGCTCTATCCACCTTGATCCTCGTCGTTTCGGTGTTCTTGATTGCAGCGTCGCGTAGGATGGCGAGGCTTCCGGTTTCTGAGGGATCACGATGAAGCTTGCAGTTTTGTTGGTTGCTCTGTTTGCGTCGTGCTCAGCGCCGCTTCCAGAACTTCATGTTTTGAATTGGGCGGATTATTTCGCGCCTGACACCATCGCGAATTTCGAGAAGGAGTTCCGCTGTAAGGTAGTGGTCGACTACTTCGACTCACCCGATGGACTTCGCGTCAAGATGGAACATGTCCCATCGGGCTACGACGTGGTGTTTCCCAGCGACGAAATCGTCCCTTTAATGGTCGAAGGCGGCTTGCTTGATCGACTCGACCTGACGCTCCTCCCGAACCTTGTGAACATCGACGCGAAATTTCGCGGGTTGAGCTTTGACCCTTCTAATTCTTACACGATTCCCTACATGTGGGGCACGACCGGCGTCGCATGGCAGAAGAAGCTGGTTCCGGAAGGCATTTCGTCATGGAAGCAGCTTTTCACTCTCGTGGCCTCGCGCAAGGTCACGTTTCTTGATGACGGACGCGAGGTCCTTGTGGCTGCCATGTTTGCTAATGGAGACGATCCAAGGCGTATGACGCAGGATTCCATTCGTCGAGCAATCGAGTTGGTCGCAACGCACAAGCCGACCGGCTACGACTCTGCCCCTAGGCAGAGATTGGTTGTCGGGGATTATCACGTGTCCCATGCGTTTTCGGGCGATGCATTGCAGGCATCAACCGCAAAGGAACGAGTCGGAGACATGGGATTCGCGATTCCGAGCGAAGGCGGAACCATCTATGTCGACAACATGGCGATCCCGACAGCGGCTTCCCATCGGCAGCTCGCGCATGCGTTCCTGAATTACTTGTTGCGGCCTGAAGTTTCAGCGGCGATCTCCAACGAGGTTCAGTATGGGAATCCTAATGCTAGCGCTCAACACTTGATCTCGAATGAGGTTCGCTCGAACCCCATCGCGAATCCGTCGATCTCAGAGCAGGCGCGATGTGTCTTCCTTCCGGTGTTGACTTCCGTCGAGCGCGGCTGGGTGGAAAAGGCTTGGGCTGAGATCAAGAGTCGGTGATGGACGGAATGGGTGCCGGATTATCCCGAAGAGATTTCATCGCGGCCGTGGCGATGGCGGGGCTAGGTTTCAGAGAGCGGCTAGACCCGAACGTTCGATTCGTCGGCGACTCGATGACCCGTGCGCACCGGATCTTGTCCGGTGCGATTCTCGGCACGTCTTTCGATACGTCGAGACGGTGCCGGGTGCTTGTCGTCGGAGCCGGTCCAGCAGGCCTTGCGGCGGCATGGCGCCTTCAGGGCGCTGGAATTGACGATGTCCTTGTGACGGAACTCGCCGAGGAGCCGTTCGGACTCCTCGGGCGTTTTCGCTGCGGCGAGTTCGGTCTTGTTCCGTTTGGTGCACTGAGTGTGCTTCCGCCTAGTTCGAAAGACCGCATCTTCACAAGGCTCTTGGTCCAGGCGAAGGCCATAACCGGATTCGACGTCGCATCGCGTCCCTCATTCGACATCTCGCGTGGAGGGATGAGTCCTGATTCGTGGCTGGAGCGACGCGGTGGCAGTTGCGTGCAGCGCAAACTGTCTTCTGATTTGATTGATCTCTTTGATCGGTGCCTCAAGGGGAGCGTAGCGGGGGAGGACCTCCGTTCGGGCTTTGTCGGCGCGAACGCGGCGCCGGCCGTTCTCGCGGAACTCGAGCAATGGTGTCGCCGTGAGTTCGCGTCTAAGGCGGCTGATCTCTCATTCATTGGAGTGCAGGACGCCATGTGGCGAACGGTGGAGTCGTCCGGAATGCGGCTCGCGCCGGCTGGAGGCCCCGGGGTTTGGTTTGACCCTCTCGTCGCCCATCTCGGAGACCGCGTGATTCTTGATGCGGTTGTCGGGCGACTCGGGACGGAGGACGGTCGATGTGTGGCGTTCAGCGCGGATGCAAGGAAGGGAACGATCACGAAGATTGTCGCGGACGCAGTTCTACTCGCGGTACCCGCAATCTCTGCGCTGCGGTTGTCCACCGGCACGGTTTCAAGCCGCCCATCGCTTCAGGCACCCGAGTCGGTCGTTCGATTGTCGGTTGGATTCGGCTTTGACAGCTATCCAATTAAGGGGGCAGCACTCGGATCTCGCGTCGAGTTGAATGATGATGCTGGCACGTCGGCCTCTTGGTTCCCACACCCGACGGGCAGCGGGCCGGGAATGCTCCTCGTGCGCCGCTCCTTTCCGTATCGAGCGTCAGGTCCGGCTCGAGCGAGACTTGCTGCGCTTTACTACGACACTGCGCGCGACATGGCGGTCGAATCACTTACGGGGCTTGGCGTGGACAGCCGCGCGGTCACGAGAATCGACGTCTGGCGTGTTGGTCACGCAGGAGTGCGCCCAGGACGCGACGGCGGTAACGGATGGACATCGATCGCACAGCTGGATAGAAATGTTTGGAACGCAGGCGCTGACGCAATCGGGTCGATGGGCATTTGCTCTGCTCTCAAAGCGGGCGTTGGCGCGGCGGAGAAGTGCCTTGGCGTGATTGCGAGACCTAGTGAATCGTGGTTGCGATGACACTTCCGGGTGGGGACGGGTATGAGCTTGCGTTGGTCGGCTGGATCGCAGGGCGAAGCTGTGCACTCTCAGGGCTCATTCTCGATGCGCCCGTGGCTTGGGTCGTGCGCCGTGCAAATTGGGTGGGGTTCCTGCTCCTCTCGGGGATTGGCTTTGGCCTGGCTGCATCGTTCTCAGACGACGCCACGTTTGCTTCCACGACTGCCTGGACCCAGCTGGTGCTCTGGCTGGTTCTGTTGGCGACGTACTCTCTCAGAGTTGCCGGTTTGGCGACTGCTGCTTCAGCGATTTGGTGGTGGACCGGAAGCCACGACATTGCCACTGCATTTGGAACGTTTACTCCTCGGGGGTCAGGTTCTCCTGACATGGTATCGCCCTACGTGTCGTGCGCTCTCGGACTTGTGAGTGTTGCTCTTTTCCTCGGCACACGACCTCGATGGTGGCGACTCGCATTGGCCTTTGTCGCTGCGCTCCTTGAATGGTGGTGGGTATCGACGCACCTTTGGCTTCCGGAGGCGCACGGATTTCCCGACAGGGTTGACGTGGTTGCAATGGCTCCCGCACTTCGATCCCCGTTTCTCGCCGTGTGGTCGGGCATCGGATTCGCTGGCTGGCTTTCGGCGTGCCTCGTGCGCCTCGCACCAAGAGAGTCCAGTTGAGTCAAACAGCCCTTCTTCCTATTCCGTTAGCCCCGAGAGGAGCAAGTCGAGTCTCGAGGCGACTCTTCGCGACAGCGTGCGCGGGCGACTTCGCGTCGCATCTTTTCTTCGGTGCGTTGTCTTTTCGCGCACAGGAATTGCATGCGGATTCTTTCTCGACGGGACTCGTCGGCCTTGCAGGTGACGGAACTTACGTCCTCGGCGCACTCTTTCTCGGAAGGTTCTGGGATTCGCGATCTCGCCGGAAAGTCATCACATGTGCGCTGGTTCTGATGGCGCTCGGTCTTCTGGCTGCTTCCGCCGCCCCATCCCTCTTTCTGTTCTCGCTGGCGTTCGTCTTGTTCAGAATCGGCTCATCGCTTTTCTGGCCCGTGCTCCAATCTCGGCTCTCCGATGAGGCGCCGGCCGATCTTGGGAGAGCGGTGTGTGCTTTCAACTTGTCTTGGGCACTTGGCAAGTGCGTCTCTTATAGCCTCAACTCATACCTGTTCTCTCGAGGGAATTGGACTGCAGTTGACTCGATCGCACTAGCCTCTGCTGCAGCACTTGCGGCAGCATTCTTGGTTCCACGCGATGTCGATCGCCCTACCGCGGAACATCGACGAACGTCCACTCAATCCGCGCCCCCGGGATTGCCCCAGCGGCTACGGATCGCACGATTGGTCATGTTCCTTGGCGCGTGCGTCAGCGTGATTGTGTTGAATCAGGCAGCGCCGATCCTCCGTGCGCGTGGCCTTGGTGAAGAGACCGGCAATATTCTTCTTGCGACGATTGTCGCGGTCCAAATTGGCGTTTTCGAGTGGATTCGACGTCGCCCTCATTCTGTGGGTCGTTCCGCGCCACTCATGGGAGCCTGTGGGCTCCTTGTCACTGCCCTGGTGATGTTTCTGATGGCCAAGACGGTTCCATGGATGGTCTTTGCTGCCGTCTTGACGGGGATTGGCATTGGGGTGGGCTACGTCCAGAGCCTGGTTCTGTCCTTGGCCGTGCCGGTGTCGGCGGCAGATGGCGCGGGAAAGCACGAGGCCGTTTTGGGCGCTGGAAACGCTCTTATTGCACCCGCTGCGGGCCTTGCCGCGAACGTGTTGGGATTTGCAGACGGTGCGATTTGGTTTGGCCTAGGGTTCGTCCTGCTGGGAGGTGGTTATGCAGTGTTCCGACTTTGTTTGATCGACCGAACGAGCGGGCAAGGTATCGTTGCAACTGAACGGAGTTCAGCATGAACGACCTTTCGGGTCTCCACGATCGTGTCAGACTAGAGTCTGACGAGAAGCTCAGCCTTGCAGGTTGGGGTATGCCAAGCTCTGCGTCTGAGGGACGTAGACTCTCAGAGGCGGATGATCCGTTTCGAACGGCGTTTCAGCGCGATCGCGATCGAATCATCCATACAACGGCCTTTCGCCGCTTGATTGGTAAGACTCAAGTCTTCGTGTCGGCGACGGGCGATCACTTCCGGACGCGACTTACGCACTCCCTCGAAGTGTCGCAGGTGGCGCGGTCGATCGCGCGCTCGTTGGGGGCAAATCCAGATCTCACCGAGGCAGTCGCTCTTTCACACGATCTTGGTCATGCACCGTTTGGCCATCCCGGCGGGGACGTGCTCGACGAACTCATGCACGACCACGGTGGATTCGAACACAACCACCAATCACTGCGCATCCTCGATGTACTCGAGCAGCGCTATCCGAACTTCGACGGGCTCAACTTGACGTATGAGGTACGGGAGTCGATTGCGAAGCATAAACGCCCCTACGAGGGCCCGGTCTACGCCCCTTATCGTCCCTATGAAGGGCCTTTGATTGAAGCCCAGATCGTCGACATGGCCGATGGAATCGCCTATAATAGTCATGATCTCGACGACGGTGTTCACGCAGGAATCCTCGATCCGGAAGCGTTGGGCGACACATGGCTTTGGACCGAGGTTCGCAAGATCTGCTTGGCAAGCAATCCGGGTCTCAGCGGCAGGCAACTGGTGCGCAGGATCGTAGCTGGAATCATCGACTTCCTTGTTAAGGACTTGGTTCGTACGACCGCGACAAACCTCGCGCAGAGGAAGATTGTTGATCTCAAGTGCGTCCGTTCGGCTGCGGATCCGATCGTTACGTTCAGTCCTCGCGTGGCCCTGGCCGAGTCAGAGCTCAAGACGTACCTCTATGAGCACTTTTACACTCACCACCGCGTGGCCAGGATGCGTCACCGCGCGCGGATTTTCATTACCGCGCTTTTTGAAGCGTATGTGAACACTCCAATCCTGCTCCCGGCTCGGTTCCGCGAGCTGGCCGATTCCAATGGCGTTCATCGCGCGGTGGCCGACTACATCTCGGGCATGACCGACGCCTATGCTTCCGAACAGTATGCGAAGTTGTTCTGGCCTTCGGCCCCCGGACTCTGAACATGCCCCCAGTTGTCCCGAATCCTGAAGTCATGGCGGCCTGCCAGGCCGCCATCGGACACGCCTTTCAGAACCCAGATCTCTTGGCGGCTGCGCTCACGCACTCATCCGCGAGGCTCGAGGCGGGCCGTTCGAATGAACGCCTTGAGTTTCTCGGCGACGCGGTATTAGGACTGCTCGTCTCAGAGTTGCTTTATGCCGAGCGCCCTCAGTCGGACGAAGGAGGACTCACTCGCTCGCGGGCAGAGTTGGTTTCACATAAGGCGCTTGCGTCCGTTGGTCGCAGCTTGCAACTCGAACGCTTCGTGATGACGGGCAGGATGTTTGCGACTCCGCAGGACATCGCAGAGTCCGTTCTTTCCAACGCCGTCGAAGCGATTCTCGCGGCGGTATGGATAGATGGAGGAATGGAGGCCGCAAGGAAGTTCGTGCTTACGCACGTTTGGAAGATCTTGCCCGCCGAAGCTCGCGAGGACTGGAAGGGGAGGTTGGCTCGTTGGGTTCAGGCTGGTAACTGCCCAACGATGCCCCGCTACGAATTGATCTCGTTTGCAGGGGATGATCACTGCCGTACATTCGAGGTTGCAGTTGTTCTCGACAAGAGGCGTCATCCATCGGGATTCGGTCGGTCCAAGAAGGAAGCCGAACAGCGAGCAGCCCGGCAAGCAGTGAAAGTACTGGGGATTCCCTGATTCATGGAATATCCGACGGACATTCCGTCGCTAGTTCGAGCCCTTCGACGACTGAGGGGCTTTGAGTCATTTCGTGATGCCGTTTCGGGGCGCGGTTCAGGCACGACGCATGTTGGAGGTGTTCACGGTTCGCTGCTGTCGCTCCTGCTCGCAGGTGTCGCGCGTGAACGTGGCGTTCCACCGATTCTGTTGGTGGTCCCAACCGGGCGCGACGCTGATCTCTTGGTATCGGATTTGGACGTCCTTGGCGCGCCTCCTGTCCGTCTTCTTCCTGCCGGTGATGACGAATCGCTTCGGCGAAGCGAGGCCCTCGCATCGTTTCTCGGCCATGAGGCATGGCTCACGGTTGCGTCCGTTTCCGTTTGCCTCGAGGCGCTTCCAGTCGTCGACGACCTTCGTCATCGCGATCTGACGATTGCTCTCGGGGATTCGATGACGCCAGAGGCGCTCGCCAGAGTGTGCGGGGAGTCCGGCCTCGAACGAGTTGCCGTGGTTCTCGAGTCCGGGCAGTTTGCAGTGCGAGGTGACTTGCTCGATATTTTTGACGAACGCATGCGACGTCCGCTTCGTGTTGAGATCTTGGACGATCGCATCGAGTCCCTTCGCCAGTTTGATCCAGAGACTCAGGTGTCGGTTGCATCCGTCGGTAGCGCCACGATCCTGAAGTTCCGTGCGTCGGAGACAAAGCTCAGAGGATCTCTGATCGATCATCTTCATGCGAACACGGTTGTGCTCGCCCGCGATCCATCACGACTCGAGCAGGCAACCGCGCTCCACCTGTCGCGCCTAGACGACGATGCCCGCGTTGCTGCTCGTCGCCGGAAGGACGGCCTTTCGGCGTTCCGTGAAATAAGTCTGACACGCGCGCGCGGCGGACTTGCCGGTTCGATTGACATGGGCGCGACTACAGTGACCACCGAGGGGAGTAGCCTAGATACGGCCGTGCGAACACTCGACCGCATTTCGCGAGGCCGCTCTGCGACTCTGGTCGGCTTCGAGTCTTCGACAGAACGTGAGACATTTCTGGCGGCATTACGAGATCCGAAGTCGCCTCCTGTAGCGGCAGAGATTCTACGGCGTCCATTGATTATCTCCGACATGACGCTTTCGGAAGGATTTGTCGCTCCAGGATTGGGATTCTCCGTCGTTTCGCATGCCGAGTTGATGGGAAGCAGCACCGCCCCGCGCCCCGAAAGTCGCGACGAGGGCCCTCCACCCGAGGCACGAGCGCTTGATACGTTCCTCGATCTCGAAGTGGGGGACTACGTTGTTCATCTTGTGCACGGAATTGGTCAGCTCATTCGTTTCGAGCGAATGCAGCGAGGCGGCGCGGAGCAGGACTTTCTCGTGATCGAGTTCGCCGATGGTGTGAATATTTTTGTTCCCGCGGCGAAAATCGACTTGGTCCAGAAGTACATCGGCGGGCGAGGCGCGACACCAGATCTTTCGCGTGTCGGCTCTAGTACATGGCAACGCAGAAAGGAGGCAGTGGCTCAGGCGGTAAATGACATCGCGGCTGACCTTCTCGACCTCGCGGCAGTTCGTGCCCGTGCTCAAGGCATCGCGCATCCCGTAGACACGCCATTTCAGACACAATTTGAGGCAGCGTTTCCTCACACATTGACTCCAGATCAGGTGAAGTCGGTTGTTGCGATAAAGTCGGATTTGGAGTCTCGTCGACCTATGGACCGTCTGGTCTGCGGCGATGTAGGTTTCGGTAAGACCGAAGTCGCGTTGCGCGCAGCGTTCAAAGTGGCCATGGGTGGACGGCAGGTGGCGGTATTGGTTCCGACCACCATTTTGGCTGAACAGCACGGCGTGACGTTCGTGAATCGGCTCGTCGATTTTCCTGTTCAAGTCGAGGTCTTGACTCGATTCCGCTCGAAGTCACAAATCACTGAATCACTTCTGCGCCTCAAGGAAGGTCAAACTGACATTGTAGTTGGTACTCATCGTCTGCTTGGTGAAGACGTGATTTTCCGCGATCTCGGGCTCTTGGTCATTGACGAGGAGCAGCGATTTGGAGTGGCTCACAAGGACCGTCTCAGGATGATGCGACGTGAAGTCGACGTTTTGTCGCTTTCCGCAACTCCAATTCCACGAACACTGAACCAGGCAATGACAGGCATTCGTGACATTTCGACGCTTTCGGAGGCGCCTCGCGGTAGACGCGCGGTTCAATCGCATGTGGTTGAGCGCTCTGCAGGCGTGATCAAGGATGCTCTGTTGCGAGAATTGGACCGAGGTGGGCAGGCATTCTTCGTTCATAATCGGATCGAGACGCTCTTTCGCATCGAGCGCGAGCTGAGAGGTTTGATTCCTGAGCTGAGGCTGGTGGTTGGGCATGGTCAGATGGACGCGGACTCCCTTCATAAGGCCATGGACGCTTTTCGGTCTGGCCGGGCCGACGTCCTGCTTTCCACCACAATCGTTGAATCAGGATTGGACATCCCGCGCGCCAACACGTTGATCGTTGACGATGCACATCGATTCGGACTGGCAGAGCTTCATCAACTTCGAGGGAGAGTTGGCCGATCCGACGCGCAGGCCTACGCGTACTTCCTTTTAGACAAACAGTCGGTTCCTTCCGAGGAGGCAGAGCGGCGTCTTCTTGCCATCGAAGAGTTCTCGGGACTGGGCGCTGGCTTTCAGATTGCACTTCGGGATCTCGAGATCCGTGGGGCCGGGAACATTCTTGGTGCAGAGCAGAGTGGTCACATCGCATCGATTGGCTACGAACTTTATTGTCGACTCCTCGACATGGCAGTGAAGCGACTTAAGAACGAGCGAATCGTCTCGCCAGACGAACTCGAGATCTTCCTCGACTTTGACGCGTACTTGCCTGAGTCGTGGATGCCGGACCAGCGATTGCGGATTGAAGCCTATCGCGAGCTTGGCCGGTGTCGGACTGAGGCCGACTTCCGGGCGACCCTTGCCAAATGGCGGGACCGATTCGGTGCGCCGCCACAAGCCGTCGAGGAGTTCGTTCATGTTGCCCGGATTAGGGCCTTCATGGAGCGGGAGCGATTGTCCCGCGTCGAGGTTTTACGCGGGGAAGGGCTGCTTGTCGGTTCGCCCCGCATTGCGGCCCTTGTTCGCAGAATGCGGCTCCCCCAAAAGCAGGTTCGGAGTCTGGGGGAACGTGGGATTCTGATCGTTCATCCAGAACCGTTTACCGGGCCGACCGAGGTTCTGTCTCTTCTTGAGTTCGCGATCGAGCCGCTTCCCACGGTACCTACAGGAGTTGCGTCGATTCCGCTAGGATAGAAGCTCATCGGGGAGAGCTTCTCTATGCGTAGGTACCTTTGCCTTTTGATCCTGTGTGGCGCGGGCTTGGGGCAGGACACACGTCCTGCTGCAGTTGCGGTCGGCATCTCTGACGAGGTCGTCGCCAAGGTCAACAACACCGTGATCTTGCGTTCGGAGGTCGAGAGCAAGGCCGCTTCGGCGCTCGCTAGGTCCGAAGGGCGGGATCGGGCGCAGATCATGCGTCTCTACACGGCCCGATTGGTACGAGAGGCCGTAGCTCGCGAGGCTGTCGAGAGCATGCGCCTGCGCATTCCGGATCGTTACGTCACGGAGGCGATTGAGCGTGAGAAGGAGCGTCTTGGAGGCGACTCGGAGTTTCGGGCGTTTCTGGCCGAGCGAGGGATGGCTGACGAGAAGGAATTCCGCAAGTTACAAGAAGACGAAATGGCGCGTCAGACCTTTACGCTCGCTCAGTCGGGCGCGTACAAGTCCACGCAATTCCGCCCCGACTTCTGGGTCGAGCCCACGATGGTTGAGATGCGGCGCTACTACAAGCAGAGGCTCGGAGACGAGTTCACCCAAGATGATGCAGCAAAGACAAGAGTCATCTACCTTCCGTTCACAGCTTTCCGCGACGCTTCAGGCGCTCCCTCCGAGACCCATACGATTGAGATCTGCGAGACGATTCGCCAGCAACTCGCAACAGGGGCTGATTTCGGTACACTCGCGACTCGATACGGGCGAGAATACAACGCTGCCGTTGGCGGTGAATTGGGGTGGATTGACATCAAATCGTCTTACGCCAAGGAGATCGTCGATGTCGCCCTGAAAGGACCCGTGAAAGAACTCTCAAAGCCCCTCCGCATTGGCCGTGGAATGGCATTGGTCTGGGTCGACGAGCGTCGGAGTCAAAACGTAATGGCGTTCTCCGATGCCAGGCCGTACATCTACCGGATTCTGCGCGAAAAGAACCTGAACAACGCTCGAGCCTTGCTCGAGGCCAAGCTTCTTAAGGAAGCATTCATCTGGCCACGATCCGTTCGGGACGACATCGCGTCGCTCATGGGGTCATGAGGCGTCTATTTTTACTGAATGTTGTTTGCCTTCTGGCTGCGTGCGCGGCGACAGATCCTGATGGGGCGAGGTCGACGAATGTGACCGCGGTTGATCGCCCGATTGCCGTTTCATCAGGAGTCGGAAAGCGACTTGACAGATCGGACGCGGCTCCCTTTGGTCCATCGGAGATGCGCGGAACGTGGATGGTGGCATCCGCCTCCCGCGAAGGAGCTTTGAAGGGCGACGAGCTCGTTCGCATCCGAGGTAATGCCGCCTTCCTTCAAGTGAGATCACGCGGGGACGCGTGGTACACATCCTCTCTCGAACCTATGGCGGTAAAGGCAGAGCTCGACCCGTTGCGCGCATGTGTCGACGCAGCCAATGGCGATTATCGTGTTCACGCATGGGTCAACATGAACCTCGTTGCCGATGCGACGAGGCTTCCTTCCGATCCGCAACATGTAGTACGTGCGCATCCCGAATGGCTGTGTATTCCCGAATCGTTGATAGGCAGAGCGGCGATGAATGCGCCAAGATCTCCTGAGTTCCTGGCTGAACTGGGTCGATTTTGCGCAGGTCGCAAGAACGAGTACGAAGGGCTCTTTGCAGATCCCGCAGTTCCTGAGTACCGAAGCTATGTTGCGGCGATTGTGGCCGACATTGCGCGTCGATATCCCATTGCCGGAGTGCATTTCGATTACATTCGATACGCAAATCCTACGTCTGGCGTTGCGGCCTCTTCGCTTCGCGCCTTCGAGGCTCAGGTGAATTTAGAAGTCGACGTGGCCCAGGCCTCGGAAATGAGAGCTAGGCGTTCGAAGGACCCGCTTGCCTACGTCAAGCGATTTCCCAAGGCCTACCTGCAATTTCGACAGAACGCGGTTTCGGAGATGGTGAAAGAGTGCGCAACGCGCGCTCGGGAGGTGTCACCGGATATCGTTGTGTCGGCGGCGGTGTTCGCAGATATCCCTGACGCGCGAGCAGGGCGCGCACAGGACTGGCCGAAGTGGCTTGCTGATGGTGTGATCGATGCCGCTGCCCCGATGATTTACACCAAGGACCCCAACGATTTCACAAGGAAATTGAAGGCCGCGGTGGCGGCGAAGGGGCCGGGCAAAATCTGGGCGGGGATAGGTGCGTGGCTTCTGACCCCCGCTGAAACATCGCGACGTATCGAAGTCGCTCGTGGTGCGGAGGCGAGCGGATTTGTTCTGTTTTCGCACCACGCTCTATTGGGAATTGAGGGCATTGAAAGTGTGCTCAAAAGCGGGCCGCTCCGTCTGAGGTCAAGACCATGATGAATCTTCTGCGTTGCCTTGTTCTCTTGACGTGCGTCTCGATCCCACTCGTCGCACAGTCGACGTGGATGAGTCGGCTTTCGAAGGATCCTTCGACGGCCACCTTCACCTCAGACCTAAATTCCTCGATCCCCACTCCTGAGTCAGTGACCGGCTACAAGTTGGGCGAACGATATGGAACGACGGCCGAGCTCCACGCTTATTTCGAGGCGGTCGCGACCAAGTCGTCGCGCGTCAAAGTATGGTCGTACGGAACAAGTTCATTGGGCCGCGCGCTCAAAGTTGCGGCGATTTCTGATCCCAAGAACCTTTCGAATCTAGATGGAATCATGGAGCGCAACGTCGCGATTCCGATGGGAGTCAAGGCGCCCGCGGACCATCCCCTAGTCGTCTTTCTGATGGCAGGTGTCCATGGTGACGAGGCATCGGGGGGCGAAGCGATGCTCGGTCTGTTGCATTTTCTTGCAGCAGATCAATCGGCGGCAACGTCCGAGCTTCTGAAGCGGGTCGTAGTGATGATCGATCCGGCACAGAACCCTGACGGCCGCGATCGTTTCGTGACCCTGTCGCGGGACAGAGAGGGGGCGAAGCCCGAGGCCGACCCACTCTCCTATGAACATCAACAACCATGGCCCGGCGGCCGAACGAGCCGTGATGGCTTCGACCTAAATCGCGATTGGTTTTTGTCGACCCAGCCGGAGACGCGCGCACGGCTCGAATTGCTGAACCACACTTGCCCTCAAGTCGTGGCGGATCTTCATGAGATGTCGTCAGATGAGGCCTATTTTTCATCGACGCCGCCGTGTCCTCCCGTTAACGAGCATTGCTCGGCTCAGGTCAGGGCGCTTTGGAGGATCGTCGGAGAATCCATCGATTCTCACTTCGTCGCGCAGCGCACGGTGGCGTTCAACAACGCACTCTTTCCTCTCGACTATCCAGGCTACGGAGGCACTTACAGCTGCATGCGCGGGGCGTGTGGGATGACGTTTGAGCAGGGGATGCCCCGGGGGCGAGCCATCCTGCGAAATGACGGCAGCACGTTGACCCTCGCGGATGCGGCGTTGCATCATGCAACGGCCTCTCTTGCAACGCTGCGGGCATGCGCCACTCGTCGCGACGAAATTCTCGAGACTTACCAGAATCACTTCGCGAAGCAGTTGGCATTGGCATCGTCAGACACATTGCCAGTCTTCGTTATTCCTCCGAGTGTCGACCCACTGGTACACGCGGAGTTCCGCGACTTGTTGATCCGCAATGCCATACAGGCATCGATTACGCAGTCTCCCATGACGGTCGAAGCTTTTGGCCTAGACGGAGCAGAGTCAACAAAGACCACTTTCCCGGTTGGAACGATCGTCGTGTCGACGGCGCAGCCATTTCGGCCGCTGGTGAAGACTCTTCTTGACCCATTGGTTGTGATGGAAGATTCGTTTCGAAAAGAAGAGGAATCGCGGCTACTTCGAGGCGAGAAGAGTCAGGTTTACGATGTGACGGCTTGGAATGTCCCATTGGGTTTTGGGCTTAAGGGCTATCGCATCGCCAAGTTGCCGGAGGGAATCAGCATGGCTCAGGCGACTTCGGAACGAACCAAAATAGTGGTTCCATCCGTGGAGGCAGCCATGGCGGTGGTTGTTCCAGGAGATGGGATTGGCGCGGCCCGAGTTCTTGCAGCTTGGTGGAAAAACGGGATCCAGGGCCGAATTGCCACCAAGTCGTTCAGCACGTCTGGTCAGTCGTTCGTCGCAGGGTCGCTCGTTGCCCTCGCGGAACGAAATTCGGAGGAGCGTCTCGCTCTTGCGGCCAGTGAGGCAGCCCGCGTCGGAGTCATGCCGACGGTGCTCGCATCGCTAGCCACCGAATCGGGGCCTTCATTAGGGACATCCATGATGAAGGTGGTCACGCAGCCGCGCATTGCATTGGCATACGGTCAGCCGCTTGATGTCACATCTGCCGGGGCCCTCCGTCGCTTCCTTCAGGTGGAGATCGGCATTGACCTCGTCACGGCCCCGCTCGATCGACCACTGGCTCGCATTTTGTCTCAGTCTGATGTGCTGATCCTGCCCGATGGGGATTCTGATGCGTTGGCCAAGGCGCTCGTGGATGCTGATCTCAAGGGATTTGTTGAGCGAGGTGGAACCGTTGTGGCTGTGAAGGGCGCGGTGTTTGCGCTTGAGAAGATGGGGCTTGTTGACATACAACATGTCGCTGCGCCCGCAGTGACTCAGGCGATTCACGGCCCCTTCGTGAACGCGCATGTCGAATCCGAGTCGTGGGTAGGACTCGGCATACCATCGACAGTCCATGTGCAAGCACGGATCAGATCGATCTGGAACACTTCTCAGTCAAAGAACACACTAGTCCGATTTCTCGGTGGCCGCGCGTTGAGTGGCGAACTTCCGACAGCGAAGGAAGCTATCCTTGCTGGATCGACGTTCGTCGGATCATCAAAGTTGGGGCAGGGGGTTGTGCTTTCGTTAGCTGAGGACCCATCGATTCGCGGGGCGACGCCAGGCCTTCATCGATTACTCGCGAACATCATCCTGTTGGGTCCTGCGTTTGGGCGTTGAGACCCTTAGCCTGCCGTCACAATGACATCCTCGAATCGCATGGAAGGGATCGAAGACGTTCCTTCCATGATTCGAGTCTCAGAGCTAATCCCTGAAATTCTGTTGAGTAACTCAAACACGTTGCCGGAAATCTGAACTTCCCGGACGGGACGGCGCTCTCCATCCTCGATCATCCATGCGCCTTTGGCGACCCCAGAGAAGTCTCCAGTCACTGGATTGGAACTCCCGGACCAACGAGTAACCAAGAGGCAGCGATCTATCGAGCCGGCAAGCGACGCCGTCGTCTCACTACCAGGATCGACCGAAAGGTTGTGGATGCCCACTGAAGGCAAGGAAGTTGCACCTCCGACCGCATGTCCCGTCGAGGCAACTCCAGCTCTCCGCGCCTCGTAGGAGTCGTAGAGAAAGGTGTTCAAGACGCCGTCGGTAATGAGGGCGGTGTTTCGGCAGGGGAGCCCCTCCCGGTCGGAATCAGCGGAATTCAAGAATCGTGCGTCGATCGCGGGGTCGCTCAGGCTGAATCCACGGGAAGCGATGCGCTGACCGAGTTTCCCGACGTAAGGGCTTCTCCCTAGTCGAATGGACCTGCCTGAGATAGCGCCGAGAAGCGTCGGCAGAATCAGCTCGCTTACCGCCTCCGGTGTCAGAATGACGGTTCCCGTCATCGTTGTTCCTTTGCCACCCCTGAGTGCCCCAACGCACTTGGCGACGAATCGCTGCGCAGCAGCAGCGAGCGCTGAGTGGAACTCTGCGGTCGACGCAACGACATCTCCGTCGCCATCAAATGAACCGACTTCCGCGCCATCGACGGCCATGCCAAACACGCTTCCACCGACGAACGTGCGTCGGCGACGCGACGCGACTCCCTTCGATGAGGCGATCGCCCGGGCCGAACGGCTCCAGTTAATCTCGCCCGAATCGACGCTCACCCGCGCGTCAAGCGACTTGATTTGATCTAAGAAGAAGCCCGCGCTCGCGACCAGATCGTCGATGTTGACATCTTCAATCGTTGGATCCAAAGGCGGCGCGAACATGGGAAGCGTCTCGGGGGTAGGGAGTCCCGCGTGAAGATCCGGAACCGAGGCCTTCGCAAGCGCAAGCGCGTCTTCGATAGCTTCCTCGATGCGCGTCGGGTCGTTCACAGTGGCGAATCCGACGCCACCCTTGACGATCACGCGAATTCCAACTGACGTGCTCTCCGAGGTTTTCGCTCCGAAGACATCGCCAGCGCGGATGAGCGCCTCCGCGCGTTCACTGGAAGCAACCGCGGCTTCTACCTCGTCGGCACCACGAGCAAGTCCAATGCGGACAGTGTTGTCTGCAATGTCAGACAATCGTTTGAGTTCGGCATCCATGATCAACCGCTCCCCAGAAGCGCAGAACAGCGGACAAATGGCCCGCCGGCATCGACTTTCATGAGCTGTCCCTTGCCGCAGTATCCGGAACCCAAGTCCCAGCGAAATTCGCGACTTACCGCATCAACGCTCATCAGGGTGTCGAACGCGATGCCAGAGACAGTCACGCCCTTCTCGAGGCCAACGATCTTGCCCTTTACGATGCGCCACGCACGCTCGACGCCAAACATGAACTCGCCCGTTGCGTCCGCTTGACCGTTGCGGGGACCCTCGAGGAGATATCCATCGTCGGTTGACGCCACAATATCGTCGAAAGACGTGTCGCCGGGCTCAATGTAGGTGTTGCGCATTCGGATGAGCGGCTCGTCGGCGTATGTGAACGCTCGTGCGTTGCCGGTTGGATCGATGCCGGCGCGCGCAGCAGATTCCCGGTCATGGAGGTAGCTTTTGAGGATGCCCTTTTCGATGATGCAGGTTCTGGATGCGAGAACGCCTTCATCGTCTACCGGAATGGTCCCGCCGGCCCCATTCGCATATTCGCTATGTCCTGAGTCGCAGAGAGTGACGACGTCAGACGCTACCCGGGTTCCGAGTTTTCCCGCGGCCACCGATCCGGCGGCAACGAAGTCCGCTTCAACCGTGTGGCCGATTGCCTCGTGCACGAGAAGGCCCACGATCGATGGGTCGAGGATGACGGTCTTTCGGCCGCCCTCGGGGCGCGGCGCAGTCATCAAATCGACGGCGGTCTTCGCAGCTTGTTCGGCCAATGCGAGGCTCGTCCCACCCCTAAACAGGCACTCCCACCCGCCGGTCACTCCACGGGTCCGTGTGCTGACCTCGCGAACGCCGTCTTTGATGGCAATAGCACTGACTCTGAATTCCGGACGTACGAGTTCGAACGAGGCTGACGCACCATCCGAAGTGACTATGGCCTTGGCTTCGTGGATCTCGCTGTAGCCCGCTCCCGCCGACTGGATTAACCCTGACGCGCCGCGTGCAGCTTGCTCGGCCGCCCGCGCAATCTCTATCTTCTCTCCGAGGGAACGTGTCATGCACTCATTGACACCCTCGCGACCGAAGTCCCCAATGGCGAGCCGTGATGCAGGAAGATCGGGTAGACGGATTCGGCGCCGGCTGGACGCAGCGCGCGCCGCAGCCCGGGCCTTAGCAATCGCGTGACGAATGGACGCCTCGTCCGAGGCGCCGCACGATGAATGACCGAACGTCCCGTTCTCAATGACACGAACCGAAACGCCATCTTCGTGACGCGACGTTGCGTTGGCGACCCGACCGTCTTCTACGGCAACACCGCGGCTCGATTTTCGGTGCCAACGGAGTTCCACCCAGCCGGCCTCGGTTCGCAGAAGACCATCTAGGAACGTTCGCATCGAACTAGCGTCGACAACCATCGTGACTCTCCCGGTTCTCATTCATCGGCTGATCGTTAAGACCCCAATGAGCACGTACCGACACAACGCTACGAACTAACGCATGAATCGTCGGTCGTGTAGGCGCCAAACACCAAATGTCTTGCCGTATTTCGTGTCGAGTAGTCCGGCCGGTGTGCTGCCAAGAACGTCGTAGGTCGCAAGGCAGTCGGCGCTTTCCGGCTGCAACATCATGAAGGCCAGTCGCGCAAACGGCTGCGTGGATCGAATAATCAGCGTGTCCTTTGGCAATGTGACATTGGTTTTGTGCCAAACGACCGTATGGATCGTCTGGGACTTGGGGTCGGATCCTGGAAAAGAGTCGCGGCGAGTGCTTTTGATCTCTGCAATCTCGCCCTCCGTGTCAATCGCTTCCGTCGTTCGATCTGACGCGACTCCGTGGATGCTGAGAAGTCTGAGCAGCTCTTCACTCGGCGAAGGTATCGCCCAGGCAACCGGGACGTCTCGCTCCTCGCGGCCATCGAACCAAGCCCATACCGGCATGGGCACCGCCACAGAAGTGTTCGTATCCCACTCGCGAATCAGACCTGTCACCGCGTCGGCTTCCTTGCGAACTGACCCGACTAGCACGGGCTCAAGTTCATGGGTGCGAGCGAAGTCGGACCGCGTGGGAAGTGGTTGCCCGGCAAGCCCCGCTGAGAAGCGTTGGGCGGTGGTCCGTGTGGCTCTTAGCTCATCTGAATGAGCGCCAAACCACCGAAGGGTCTCCTCCACAAACGCCTTGGTCGAGGCGATGCGCTTGTTGAACGGGTCATGACTATAGGCTTCGCTTAGAATCGTTATCCGATTGCAAAGACCAAAATAGGAGTTTCCGAAGCGAGGGTTTGGTTCAAATGTCTCCCACCCTGCGGAAGGGTTCGATCCATCGCGCCAGTTCCCGTAGTCGAATGTCGCGTATCCGCGTTTGGACATCGCGGAACGAAGGCCAGGGAGGATCGACCCACGCACCAGACTCAGGATAAAAGGCGAAGTGGCTGGATTGAGAGGGCCTGCGTAGGTCAGGTCGTAGCCGTGATACGAGCCGTTCGTGGTGTGGAGATCCATGACGACATCCGCATCCATCTGGTTCACGGCGCGAATGAGCGCGCGTGTCTCCTCCGCGAGCACGCGAACATAGTCGCGGTTCAGGTCGAGATTCTTGGCATTGCGTCGACTACCAACGCCTTCGATCGGGCCTGCCTGATCTGGTCGATTCGAGCGCTTTATCTTGTCGTTCGCGTCAGCGTTGTAGTTCGGGATGAATAGGACGACGCAGTCGTTCGCGGCAGCGAGCCCTTGATGGGAAGTTTCGTCACGAAGCAGTTCGAGGACTGCTTCCTTGCCTTCCACTTCGCCGGCATGGATGTTCGCCATCACGACGATGCGGGGCTTCGTCGACTTCGCTACTTCATCGAGCGAGTCCATCGGGGGGTCGGAGCGCAAGACGCCGGAGATCGATCTTCCCTCGGTAGTTCGGCCCAACTCCACTCTGCGGAGTCGTGGCGAGCGTGTAACCGTGGCATCGATGAACGCTTCCACCTCGGCCGACGTGGAGGTTCTCGCATACCCAGAACGCTCGGGCACCGTTTGCAGCGACTCCTCTACCGTGGCACATGAAAAAAGGAGCGCTAGGAGGAAGGTTAGGGTTAGGACGCGCAGTGTTCCGATAGTGCATTCCACGGTCGAGATGCTAGCGCACGGAACCTCCCTTTGGGCGGGTTTCCGCTTGCCGAACACATGGGCGACTCGTAGTCTCGAAGGGGACTAAGGGCGCGCCCGGACAAAAGACACATGACGACTCTTCGACGTCGGATCGACACCTATCTCGGGCAACTGCTCGACGACGAACGCTTTGCGTTCTATCAAGCGGTCGCTGAGTTTGGCGACGCAGAGATCGCCCCCAATCTCCTCAGGTGGGAACGTGACCACCTACTCGTTCCTGATGAGACTATTGCGAAGATGGGAGAGATGGGCCTTTTCGGCCTCCCGATCGAAGCTGAGCACGGTGGCCAAGGTGGAACCCACCTCGACTTGGTGTTGATGGGATTGGCGCTCGGCTACCACAGTCATTCAGTCGCAATCACCCCTGGCGCCGCCACATCCCTCGGATCCAAGCCGCTTCAACTTTTCGGCACATCATCCCAAAAGGCCGCGCATCTCCCGGATCTCGCTGCCGGACGTCGCATGATCGTGTTTGGGCTCTCCGAGCCGGGCCGTGGTTCCGACGCAACAAACCCTGAAGTGCGCGCCGTCAAGTCCGCAAACGGATGGGTGATCACCGGCGAGAAGTGTTGGTCGACTAACGCAAAATGGGCGAGTCACGTCGTTGTGCACGCGCTCACCGACCCCACGGGTCGCAAGGGCCATCGCTCTACATGCTTCCTAGTGCCGATGAACGCTAGAGGGGTCACCTACGGGGAAATGGGCGGAAAGATGGTTTGGCGCCAGTCGTCAACGGGCTCCATCTCGTTTGATCGCGTCGAAGTCGGCGACGATTCAATCGTCGGGGCTTTGCACGGCGGCTTCAAGGTCATGGCAGAGACTCTCAACGGCGGGCGACTTTTTGTCGCGTCGTTGGCGGTTGCCTCGCTTGCGTTCGCTTTGGACAGAGTATCCGCCTACGTGCAGGAGCGCATTCAGTTCGACAACAAACCAATTGGACGCTTCCAACGCGTGCAAGACGTGGTCTTCGAGCTCGATCTTGCGTTGGAAGAGGGGCTGACCTGGCTTGTTCACCTTCTGGACCTTTATTCAAAGGGGACGTTGTCTCGCGAACAGGCAGCGAAAGTCAAGATCGCGTGTTCGCGTCGCGCATCGGAATTGCTCCTCGACGCGATGGAGATTTGCGGCGGTGTCGCCTGCCTCGACGAATTCGGTCTCATCCGCCATCACAATGATCTCTTCGTGACAAGAGTCGGTGAAGGATCGAATCGCGCGCTGATGTCGCAGGTTGCTCGCCCCCTTCTTCCCGGCATCATGTCGGATCTGCAATGACACAAAATCCCAACCCCACGCTTTCCGGTCGCCGTGCCCTCAAGCGTCTCATTAGCGTGGGAGAACGCGCAGAGGAAATCGCCTCGGGCATGAGCGGTGACGTAGGTCAGCGTTTCTCGATGGCGGCAAAGTCCGACATGGGGTTGTTTGCTCCCGCCGCTCTCTCCGCCCTCGGAGTACCGATGCCAACGATGGGAGATCCAGACGCAGTCCCGCGCGAGACGGATGAGGAGGTCATTCGATTCACGCACTACCGACGCCTGCTGTTAGCGGCTCTCGGTCAAATCGATGAGAATCGTCTCGCGGCGCATGTGTCTGTGCCTGGAGGCGGTGAAGTTCGATTGGCAGAATGGCTTATCGCTTGGGAGACCCACACGTCAGGGCTCTTGGGCGTGGTCTCCGATCCGTAGTCAGTCGACTAGCGAGTATTCGGTCGTTCGCTTCCGGGGCAGAAGGCCTGTGTTCGAAATCGCTTCTCGCAGGGCAGCCTCGGTTGCACACGAATAGACGCTTCCAGCCTGCGAAACAACGTTCTCCTCCATCATCGTTCCACCCATGTCGTCGCATGACGCTGCAAGCGCACGAGCGGCGACGTCAATTCCCATGGTCGGCCATGAGGCTTGCATGTGAGCGACATTGTCTAGGTAGATACGTGCGAACGCGGTATGCCTAAGATATTCGTCCGAGGTTGCGCCGAGCTTGACTCCTTTCTTGAGTCCCCAGAGTTCTCCGTAGCGGCTCTGGTGCTGCAGGGGCCATGAGGCAAAGGCAAGGAAACCGCGCCCGAAAAGAGCTAGCGAGCGATCCTGACGATTGCGAATGCGCTCAAGCGCATTGCATCGATGAGAAATCGCCTCGCCAAATCCGAAGACCATAGTGACCGTTGTCGAAAGTCCAAGCTCATGCGCCTCGCCCATGATATCGAGCCAACGGTCACTCATTGTTTTTTTGGGCGAGACTCGTCGCCGGATTTCGTCGTCCAACATCTCACCGCCTCCGCCCGGCAGACCTTTCATTCCCGAGTTCCTCAGCCGAACGAGCACATCCCTTGTGGACAATCCTTCAAGGTTGGCGAGGTGCTCCACCTCCGGGGGAGACAAGGCGTCGAGTCGAATCTCCGGAAACTCGGTGGTCAAGAACGAGAAGAGCTCCTCATACCAAGTGATCCGCAGGTCGGGATTGTGTCCTCCCTGAAGAAGGACTCGAGTTCCACCAAGGTCTCTGAGCTCTCGAAACTTGGCACTGAGGTGGTCTCGCGAAAGGACGTATGCCTCGGCGTCGCCTGGTCGTCTGTAGAACTCGCAGAAAGTGCAGTCGGTAATGCATACATTCGTGTAATTCACGTTGCGATCCACCAAGTAGGTCGCAATCCCAGGATTGGTGTGACGTGCGCGAACGACGCGAGCCGTTGCTTCGAGGTCTTCCATCGACGCATGTTCGTAGACCGCCTCGGCCGACTCTCGGTTGAGTCGGCCACCTTCTCGTACCAGACGAAGTGCGCGATCGGGTGTCATGGCTAGTCGTTCTCCTCTGTCGCCGTCACGATTTAGTATTAGCATCGGCGCGCCTCACACCGGACGCAGTATCATCTAGGGATGTCGGGACTCGCAATCAGGGACCTCTCTCGCATGGTTCAAGGTGAGAAGCGGCCGATTTCGGTCGTTGCGCCTTGGTCGACACGAGTTGAGGCGGGAGCGTGTCTTGCTCTCACAGGTCCATTCGATTCTGGCCCACGATCCGCGTTGCGGCTAGTTGCTCAACTCGACTCTCGGTCGTCCGGTACGGTGGAACTCGTCGGAGACCGAGGAGTCTTGGAGCCGTCGGAGGCCGATTGGGCGGCGTTCCGGCGCAGGGTTCTGTACCTACCTGCATTTGCTCAGTTGATCCTGTGTGCACCGCGCAAGTTCTGGTCCGTACTGAGGAGCGAGCGTCGCGTGGCTGTTCGGACATGGAACCCGCCGGCAGACGAAAACGAGGCAGCTGTCCTTGCGCTAGAGATAGCTGCAGACCTGCGGCCTGGCGCGGTGCTTGTCGACACCGGGGCTCTCATACGCTCCGATGTTCTCCGCCGACGTTGGGTTGATGCCGTGCGGAGCGTCCTGCTGAGTGGCTCCTGTGCTTTGCTCGTCGGGCAAGACGAGCGCCTCCTTGCGTCTGTTGCGAATCGAGTTGAAGTGTGGTTGGACGGGCGTGTCGTTGGGGAGGGCACTCCGGAGACGCTGTTAGGTGCCGCTCATGATGAAGCACGCCTCCGGGAGCCGCGATGATCGGTCCCGTCCTTGTTGCGACTTTCAGCGTCGTTTGCGGATGGATCGTGGCATCGCTGCGGGCGGCTAGATTAGTTCGGGATGAACGTGCGATCGTAGAGGGATGGCTGTCCTTGGGGATCAGACCGACTTTTGCGTTGCGCCTTGCCGATCAAAAGGCCGTTCGGGTTTTTGGGGGACTGGCCGCCCTCAGCGCGCTCGCGTGGGTGATGGTCTGGAGGGATGGCTCAGCGTTCCTCTGGATCGCGCCGATCGGCCTGCTGGTGGGCGGGCACTGCGGGCGGCTGATGGCTTCCCGGCGCCTGTTGCGTAACGGGCGACTACCTGACGAACTACCCTTGGAGGCGCATGCCGCGTTCCGCGAGGATTCGGTGCCTAAACGGCCAGTGCGAGGCCGAGACCACTGAACTTCCCGGCGCGGCGTCGCATTGTTAGGTTGTCGGCGCCTGGATCAAGCGCACGATCCCGCCAGGGTCGCCGGGCATGAGGTATCGAAATGGGTGCAGCAAAACAGATGACAGCAGCTGAAGTCAAGGCCGCGATCGCCGCCAAGGGAACACTCGTTGTCGACTTCGGAGCCACTTGGTGCGGCCCGTGTCAGGCACTGGCCCCCCACTTCGAGAAGATGGCGGGGGAGTTCTCGGGTAAGGCAACTCTGGTCAAGATTGACATCGATCAAGAGTCGGATCTCGCTGGTGAACTCGGGATCATGAGCGTGCCCACGATCATGTTTTTCAAGGATGGGGCGAAGGTCCACCAGATTCTAGGCAATGCTCCTGATCAGATTCGCCGCAAGATCATCGAACTCGCTGGCTGAACTGCGGTGCCAGTTCCCGACATCCCTCATGATCAGGTGAGGGCCGTTGCTCGTCGCCTTCTCGCCAGTCGGGATGTGGTGGTTACGAGCCATATCACCCCCGATGCGGACGGGATCGGTACGGCTATTGCGCTGATTCGGGCGCTCAGGTCCCTTGGCAAGCGCGCCCGTATGATCAGTTGTTCGACCGCGCCGAAGGAAGTCTCGTTCCTTTGGAGGCCTGGCGAGTTCGAAGTGTGGCAGCAGGACATTCATGCCCCACAACTCAAGGATGCCGATGTCATCGTTGCCACCGATCTTGGTGGCACCCATCGGCTCGGACGCATGGAAGTTCCGGTCCGCGAAGCTCCCGGAAGCAAGATCGTCATCGATCACCATGCGTACGCCGAAGAGCTCTTTGATACACCGCTGGTTGTCATGGGGGCATCGTCTTCAGCCGAAGTGGTCTCTTGGGTGCTCGACGAGCTTGGCGTTCCCATTTCGCCAGAAATTGCGACTCCGCTTTACGCTGGGCTGGCGGCTGATACTGGGTGGTTCGCTTACGACGCCACCTCTTGCCGTGCATTGACACTCGCAGCCCGACTCGTCGCAGCAGGTGCGTTGCCTAATGTCATCTGGCGTGAATTGGAATGCAAGAAGTCGATCCTAAAGATGCGAGTATTTGGGGAGCTACTCGCAAACTTGAAAGTTGAACACGCGGGGCGTCTCGTCCACGTCAAGGTGGATCGCCAATTCCTAAAGAAACATCAAGTCGAACCCCGAGACACATTCGAAGTGGTCAATCACTTCATGCGCATGGATGGAGTCGAAGCCGGCGCCCTATTCTTGCAACTGGGCTCGGACAAAACGAAGGTCTCGGTACGTTCCGCGGGTCGTATCGACCTCCTTCCGCTCGCCAAATCATTTGGCGGCGGCGGGCACCGCTTCGCCGTGGGATTCACCGCAGATCACATTGCGTTTGATGAGATTACGTCACGTGTTCTGCCGGTACTGGCGCGTGAAATCGAAGTTGCAGACGAAGCCGAGAAGCAGGCGACGATCGCATGATCAAAGCCGGCTACACCGTGACGGCTCTCTCTACGGGGCAGTTCCGACTCGATGGTGGGGCCATGTTCGGGAATGTTCCGAAAGTCCTCTGGGAGCGACAGCATCCCGCCGACGACAAGAACCGAATTCTTCTCGAGCTTCGTGTGCTCCTGATCGAGGGGCACGGCCGCAAGATCCTCGTTGATACCGGCTCCGGCAATCAATGGGACCCGAAGGAACAATCCATCTTTGCGCTGACCGTAGACAACGATCCCGGAGTCGTCAGTGCGCTACGTGCGAAAGGCGTTGATCCCGATTCCATCACGGACGTCGTGTTGACTCACCTCCATTTTGACCATGCGGGCGGAGTTACCCGTCGGGGGCCCAATGGTCCGGTCCTGACTTTTCCCAACGCAACACATCACCTACAGCGATCAAACCTCGACACGGCTCGAGCACCCAACGAGCGAGAGCGCGCGTCGTATCTCCCGCGCAATGTCGATCCACTTGCAGATGCACGTCTTGCTTTGGCGGATGGAACCTCGGAAATTCTTGACGACATTCACGTCGAAGTTTCGGACGGGCATACGACTGGTCTTCAATCGGTTCGCGTGGGTTCGGGCGAAGGCGCCGTGGTATTCACCGCCGACATGCTTCCGACCGCAGCGCACGTGCCGGTGTCATGGATGATGGGTTACGACCTCTGTCCGCGGACGTTGATGAAAGAAAAGCGTTCCCTGCTGGAACGCGCCGCCCGGTATCGATGGGCCATTGTTCTAGAACACGACCCTTGCCGCGATGCGGTCTTGGTGTCCGAAAAGGACGGTCGATTTCAATCGGCTGGAGATGTTGTCCTCGCATGAATACGACTCAAGTCAAACTACTGACGCGCGACGACGCGATCATAATCCCGATGGCTCACGAGACGGACGGGAAGAAGAAGATCCCGATTCTTCCGTCGGGCTCGGAGGACCTCGGATTCGATTTGTCCGCCCTGCTTTCGGCCTGCGAATGGACGGCCGAAACCGACGCAACCATGTTGCATTTTCCTGCAAAGAAGGGTGCGCCGGCGAGGGTTGTGCTGGTTGGGCTTGGCGACTCAGCACGGGTGACAGAGGAGAGTTGGCGGCGCGCCGGCGGCAACGGGGCGCGCGCGATGGGCAACCGTCCGTCCACGTCGGTACTTTTGGGCGAAGGATTCGGGCCTGCTTCAGGCGTTTGCGCCGGCGCATTTTCAGAGGGTTGGCACCTCGCACGCTATCGCTTCGACCTTTCGAAACGCGGAGAAGCAGCTCGAGCGGCCTCGCTTGCGTCTGGGGCGCTGACTGTTGTCACGACCAAGGCATGCGTCGCGGAGGTGAAGGCTCAACTTGTGATGGCTGATGCACTCGTAAGAGGTACCATCGTCGCCCGAGATCTCGGGAATCTCCCAGGGAATCTCGGGACTGCAACTCACATCGCAAATCTCGCAGTGAAGTTTGGTCGTCGCGATGGTTTCAAGGTCAAAGTTCTTTCGCCCCGCGATTGCGAGCGTTTGCGAATGGGTAGTTTCTTGAGCGTCGGGCGCGGGAGCGATGAGCCCTGCCGATTCCTTCAGCTCGAGCATGGCAAACGAGTTCGCGGCAAAAAGACTGTTGCTTTCGTCGGGAAGGGCGTGACGTTCGACGCCGGGGGAATTTCGATCAAGCCCGCCGGTGAAATGGACAAGATGCGGCATGATAAGTGTGGCGGCACGGCCGTCATTGGTTTGTTTGCGGCTCTTGCCCGCATGAAGGCAGATGTCCACGCGATCGGGTTCGTTCCGCTCACCGAGAATTTGCTCGGCGGTAGCGCCACGCGACCGGGCGACCTCGTCACCGCGATGGATGGAACCACCATCGAAGTCTTGAATACGGACGCGGAAGGGCGGCTTATCCTGTGTGATGCAATCCTCCACGCGCGGACGATGAAGCCTGACATGATAATCGACATGGCGACGCTAACCGGCGCGTGTGTCGTGGCGCTTGGGTCGACGTATGCAGCGTTGTACGCGACCAACGACGAGCTTGCGGCTTCGCTCTCCGCGGTCGGGGCGGTCACGCATGAACGAGTTTGGCGCATGCCATTGGATGATGACTACACCGCGATGATGCGTGGCAGTTATGGCGACCTAAAGAACATTGGGGGACCTAAGGCCGGAAGCATCACGGCGGCCTCGTTCTTGCGCACGTTCGCCGGGGATGTCCCGTGGGCGCACCTCGATATCGCCGGTGTCGCATATGACGACGGAAGCAAGCCCTATAACAGTGCACTTGGCGCAACGGGATTTGGAGTCCGGCTGTTGACTCGATGGGTCGCAGATGGAATTCGAAGCGGTGCCTTTGAAGAACGCAAGGCGAAGCGAACCGCGAGGTCGAAGCGTAAGTGACCGAACAGCGTGACATGCCGAACGAGGAACTTCCGCGTGAATTCATCGTGCGGATGTTTCCCCTGCCTGCTCCTCTGTTTCCAGGAGTCAGACTGCCGTTCCATGTTTTCGAGCCGCGCTACCGTGAGTTGCTTGGGGATACGCTCGATGCCGACGGACACATTGGGATTCCATTCGTCCGGCCGGGGCCTCCTGGTCGTTTTGGACCCGACATCGCTCCGATCTTCGGGGTCGGGGAAGTAACCGGATACAAGACGGCCGATGACGGTACAAGCGACATCGAAGTTCTGGGCCGCTTTCGAGTCCGCCTAGTCGAGGAGATCCCCTCCGACACGCTTTACCGGCGTGCGCGGGTCGTCAGGATGGACGAAGTGCTTCCAACACCTGTCGAAGAGGCTCTGCTCGTTACGCAATTGCGCGATCAGCTTTCGAGCTTGCTTCGCGCGGGCATCTCCAAGTCGGCTCAAACCTGGATGCAGGGGCTGTTCGACCCGGCTTCTGGGCTACCGGTTATGGGCGCAGAGTTCCTCGTCAATATCGTCTCAACGCTGATTATCGGTGACCCGTCCGTCCGCCAGGCGATTCTCGAGGAATCATCAGTGCTCGAGAGGTCTCGTCACCTCGGACATATTCTTACGACCCTGAGCGAAGAGCTCGGGGGATAGCTCAACGCGACTAGAACAAGAGAAAACCCATGCGCATTTTCGAACCTCATATCCACATGGTGTCGCGAGTCACTGAAGACTACGAGGTCATGGCCGCTGCTGGCGTTGAGCTCATTCTCGAACCGGCGTTTTGGTTGGGTGAGCCCCGCAAGCGTCTCGGCACGTTCCTCGACTACTTCGATTCGCTACTTGGGTTCGAGGTGACGCGTGCTCGCAATTACAACATCGAACATGTTTGCACCATTGCGATTAATCCACGCGAAGCGAACAATCGTGCGTTAGCCGAAGAAGTGTTTCCGCATCTCGACGCGTATCTTAAGAATGATCGTTGTGTTGGTGTCGGCGAGATCGGTTACGACGATATCACGGAGGCGGAAGAGGAGTTCCTAAGGCGCCAACTAGACCTCGCGCGCGTTCACGGTCTTCCTGCGCTTGTGCACACGCCCCACCGTCGCAAGGCATATGGCACCGCACGGACCATCGATGTTTGCCGCGAAGTGGGTTTTCCGATTGACCGCCTTCTGTTGGATCATGCGACTGAAGAAACAGTCAAGATGATTCTGGACTCCGGAGCATGGTGCGGATTTACAATTTATCCGAATACGAAGCTGACGCCCGAGCGCGCCACCAACATGCTTCTCGAATACGGTGTCGATCGCATGATGATCAACTCATCTGCCGACTGGGGGCCGTCGACGACCATGTCGGTGCCTTACACTTGTGTTGAGATGCGCCGCCGGGGCATCGATGCCGCAACGATTAGCCGGCTTGTTTGGGACAATCCCTTCGCCTTTTACAACGTGACTGGGCGACTCTCGAAGTTGAAGGCTTGGTGAGCTCGAGGAGTCGAGAGGACCTGTTCTCGGAGGGCGAGGCCCATTTCGCCCGCGGCGAGTGGTTCGAGGCTCACGAATCTTGGGAAGAACTGTGGCATGGACTAGTCGGCGAAGAGCGGCAGTTCGTCCAAGGGCTCATTCAGGCCGCGGTCGCTCTTCATCATCAGAACAATGGCAATGGAGCGGGGGCATGGAACCTCGCACGGCGCGTCGAGTCCCGAATGGCGGAGGTAGGGTCTGATTGGTATGGCGTGGACAGAGTGCGATTTTTGGTTGAGTTTCGCCTCGCGACGAACGGATTCGGCCTAATCTCGGAGTCGGAGATGCGGGGCGGAGCCTCGGTTCCGAAGCCCAAGGCATTTCCGTTGCCAAAGCTTGGTTGATTGCCCCGGTTTCCTTTTGGGTTAGAGTCGCCACGGCGGGCGAAAAGAGACCGTCTTCGCATGCGAAAGAGCTTGGCACTTGTGCTTCTGTCACTTGCGATCGTCAGTTGCAAGGGGCCTGATGACTACCTTGAAGACCTTCGCACGGTCAACGAGCGGGACGAGGCGTCTCGTAGGTACAAACTCAAGATAGATGTCTATGACGCCGGTCAGTTGGTGCACGAGGCATTCGCCGGTCTCTCGGAAGAGGAGGTCCTGTCGCTTTCGCAGCTCTCGCGCACCATCGGATGGGCAGGGCGCGTAGCCTCCGACTCCGAGATTCCGCTCTGCCGCGCACAGGCGGTCTCACTGACTGCGTCACTTTGCGCGCGTTATCCAATCTCGCCGCGCGCAACTCCCTTTAGGGTGACCGATGCAGAGAAGGTACGCACGATCATCACCGAGGCCGTCAATGTCATTGGAAAGGAAGACGAATTCCTGACATTGGAAAGTGGACTGATCGCTCTCTTGAACAACACAGATCGGGCAGTCGCTGACAAGGCTCGACAGCGCCTCAAGGATTTAACTAAAGTAGATCAGGGGCCGGATCAGGCCGCATGGGAAGCGTGGTGGACAAAACAAAAGCCAGTGATTCTCGCCGAGTCGGAGTCGCGGATGCGTCCGCAACTCGAGGCCCTTGCAAACGTCAAGTTCGAGAATCTGAAGTCGGGCGCTGCCGTTGCGATATTCCTTGGTGAACACTTGCGAACGGCTGATCCGCCCGCATTACGGGATATCACGACCCAGGCCGTGATGAACGTCGCAAGGCAGGTTGCCGTTTTCACCGTCCAGGCGGGGATTCGCGCGCAGGATAGCCCCGAGGTTCGCGGCGCAGCTGCAGTTGCTGTGGCCGATCTTCCTGATCCGAGCTTGGGTGACACTCTTGTGTTTGCCGTGGCGCGTGAACGCGATGGTATCTGCCGTGGACGATTGATCGAAGCCCTTGCCCGATATCCTCGGCGCGAGACGGTGACCGCGCTCATCCGACAGCTCGAAGAGGCAGAACGATCGGGGGATTCAAGTATCCCGATTTTGGTGCATCGCGCCTTAATCTCGCTCACGGGCGAAGACCGCGGCGTTGCCTCCGAAGCATGGAGCCTGTGGATGTCCCGCGAAGGCAAGGACCGTTGGCCGTGAGATCGCTAGTTGGCGGCGTGTTCTTGGACTCCCAGTTGCCCTACACCGGGAGGGAGCTTCGGCCGCATTTTGTTCGCCAACAGTTCGGTTTGAAGGGCGACGCGATGGCGATATGGCGCGGCCCGTGCAATGTCCTCGGCCTCTCGCTCGTCGATCTTGAGGATCGCGACTCAGGCGATTTCATCAAGGCGGCCGACATGCTCCATGTGATGATTGAGCGATTCCACCCGGACTTGCCCGAGGCGGTCCTTTCGCAACGACTCCTGACGGCCATCACGGCTGACTTGGTTCGTCAACTGGCGCCCACGCATAACGTGGTTCGTATCGGGGACGACGTGATGGTGGACGACGGAAAGCTCACCGTTTCCATCGCCACCGTTTCAGTGGTTTCGTCACTCATTCATCTCGGCGTCAACATTGATGCTGCAGGCGCTCCGGTCAAGACATCCTCATTAACGTTGCTCGGAATTGAAATTGACACCTTTGCGAACGAGTTAGTCCGCCGCTTCACGGCTGAATTGGACGACATCGCAGACGCAATCGCCAAAGTGGCTCCGGCGCACGGAAGCTGATGCCCGTGGGTGGCCGTGGCAGACTGTTCGTCAAGCTTGCCATCGGCTTGTTGGTGGTAGGACTAATTGCTTGGAACCTTGATTTTAGAGACCAAGTGGTTTTGGCAGATGGTCGCCTGATTAAGGGTGGCCAGCTTCGAATTGCTTCGGATGCCGTGGTTGTGGCAAACGGAGTGCGGTTCCCATTCGCGGACACCGTTGTGACACGAGTACCTACCGGGCTCTCCGTGAAAACGCGAGGTCAGGATTCCGTCTTGACGCCTCAAGTGTCCTTTGAAGGTGGGGTCACGATCGTCGAGGTGTCGAGGTCGATGCCAACGGCGTTTGACCTCAGGCAACTTCGCCAGACCGACGCGGGGACCAAGCCGATCAGGGTGATTCCGGAAGCGAAAACCGGATTCAATTCGACTCTCTCAAAGTTGGCAGACGCGCGATGGGTGTCCGCGATCGCTTTGGGGTTCATGGCTCTCGCTTACGTAGCGGGCGCTTTGCGTTGGAGCTTGCTGCTCGATGCACAGGGTCTTGGCGTGGGTTTCTCTGCTGCATTGCGACTGACTTTTATCGGATTTTTCTTCAATAACGTCATGCCTGGCATCACCGGCGGCGATCTTGTGAAAGCCGTGATGATCGCGAAGGAGCATCCGAAGCACCGTGCGCAAGCCGTTGGGACCGTGATCGTCGACCGAATCATCGGGCTGGTCGTGCTTGGTTTGATTGCCGGGGTGGTGATCCTCTCGGACCTGACGCGCTACCGCGATGCCGCCATGACAGTGGCCCTGTTCCTTGGTGCTGCGCTCGCGGGCGTGGTCTGTTTTCTTTCTCGTCGCGTGCGTCGAGCATTACGCCTCGATGTGATTCTCAAGAAGCTCCCAGTTTCAGGGATGCTCGAGAAGCTCGATGAGGCATTTCGGATGTACAGAGCCCAAAAAGGGCATGTCGTCGTCGCCTTCCTTCTGTCGATTGTTTCACACGTAGGCAATATCGGCGCGATCTATTGCTTTGGAATGGCAATCGGTTTGGACGAGCGTGCAGGCATCGAGGGCTCGCCGATCATCGCTTACCTTGCGACCGTACCGGTTGCCCTCATCGTGTCGTCAATTCCATTGCTTCCAGGCGGCTGGGGGGTGGGGGAGATGGCTTTCGCGTATTTCTTCCGATCCGTCGGAGTTTGGAGTGTCGACCTGTCGGTTGCACTCTCGGTTACTCAGCGCACCGCGACGCTCCTTTGGAGCTTGCTTGGCGGCTGGTGGTTCCTCACCCACCGCAGTGCTGTGAATGACGCAATCAATCAGGCCTCTTCCGAGGATGCCCCAGGAGTTTCGTGATGTCTTTGCTTGTTGTCGGTTCGATCGCGCTCGATACGGTGAAGACCCCATTTGGGGAACGCACCGATGTCCTCGGCGGTGCGGCGTGTTTTTTCTCAGTCGCAGCGTCGTTCTTCACGCCCGTGAGACTTCTGGGTGTCATCGGCGATGATTTTCCGGATCGACACGTGCAGTTGCTTCGTTCACGCGGCATTGACCTTACTGGACTCGAGCGTCGGGTAGGGGGCAAAACCTTTCGCTGGTCGGGCTCCTACGAAGGCCGGATGGATATAGCCACGACGCGCGATGTGAAGCTCAACGTTCTCGGTGAGTTCAAGCCCACGGTGCCTGCCGCCTATCTCGATTCAGAATTTGTGTTTTTGGCGAATACTGACCCGGTCACTCAGTCGCATGTCATTCGACAGGTTGAAGGGCGTCGCTTCGCGATGCTCGACACGATGAACCTCTGGATCGACACGAAACGTGACGCTCTTCTTGAAGCACTCCGCCTCGTCGACGGTGTCGTCATGAATGATGAAGAGGCGCGGTCGCTTGGCGGATCATCTAATTTGATCTTCGCGATGAACGCCCTCTCTAACATGGGTGCGCGCTTGCTCGTCGTGAAGAAAGGCGAGCACGGTTCCGTGATGCTTCGCAATGGAGAGTTCTTTGCACTTCCGGCCTATCCTCTCGACGGAGTCGTTGACCCAACGGGTGCGGGGGACACATTCGCTGCCGGATTCGTAGGGCACCTAGCCTCGACGCAAGACCTGTCCTGGGCCAACCTCAAGCGAGCCTTAGCCTACGGGACGGTCACCGCGTCCTATACGGTCGAAGACTTCAGCTTGGATCGGCTGCTGTCTATCGACCGATCAGACCTTGATCGACGCCTGAATACGTTCGTTTCGATGACGACCTGGTAGCGGTCGGAATCGAATATTGTTGGCCGGGGCATATCAAGATCCTTCTTCGTATATTGGAAGCGCAGGGGGACCTGCGGGAGATGCTCACTCATGAAGAACGTCGGACTCATGTCATTGGCCCTAACGGCCGCCATTTTCGCGCAGAGCCCCAGAGCTCTCGGGTCACTTGACGAGATCAACAAGACCTTCGATGCAGACGCCGAGGCCGCTGCGAAGAAGGTGACGGTTGCTCGTCTCGCGGCAATTGAGGCCTACGCGGCCAACGCCAAGAACGCTTCCAAGAAGGACTTAGTAGACGCCTATCTCAAGGCGGCCGAGTTGGCTATGGAACTTGAGAAGCCAGAGGTTGCACGTGGGCACGCGGAGAAGGTGCTTGCTGCAGTCAAGGATGGCGAGACGGCGGATGCCGCACGCCTAGTTCTCGGTCAGGCGCTTGCCAAGACGGGCGCTGCGATCGAAAATATCACAGCAGCGCTGCGTCCATTGATCGACGCAGCAGACATGACGAAGGGACAGAAGTCGGTGATGGGCGGCATGGGTGCTCTGCAAACCCTCACCACCGCAATGGTTGACGGCGGTGGCAAGGACACTGCGATCAAGGAGTGGGAGGCGTGGCATGACCGCATGGCGCACCCGCAGCTTCAGTCGATGGCAAAGTCAGAGATTGCGTCAATCAAAATGCTTGGGACGCCGCCGAAGGCATTCAGCGTGAAGGATCTCGCCGGCAAGGATCTCGACCTAACACAGTTCAAGGGTAAGGTCGTGCTCATCGACTTCTGGGCAACGTGGTGTGGGCCGTGCATCGCGGAGTTGCCTAACGTCATTGAGACTTACAAGAAGTGGCACGCGTCGGGATTTGAGGTCATTGGTATCTCGCTCGATGAAAGCCGTGAGGAACTCGATAAGTTTCTGAAGGCTCAAGAGATGCCTTGGCGTCAGTTCTTCGATGGCAAGGGCTGGGAGAATGAACTTGCCAAGCTCTACGAGGTGAAGTCCATACCGGCGACCTATCTACTCGATCGCGAGGGCAACATCTATCGCGCGAATGTGCGCGGCGATGCTCTGAAGGCCGCAGTAGCCAAGCTCTGTGGGCCCGCCCCAAAGAAGTAGTTACTCGTCCTTTCTCAGGCGAATATCCCCGGTTGTCCATCTTGGACCGCCGGGGATTTTGCTTGTGCAGGCCTAGAGCCTCTAGTGGAGATTTTCACTGCTGATTGATGATCGTTGCTGATTGGGACAGTGGCCGAGTGTGGTTAGGATGCACGACGCCGGGGAGCCCACGGTGCCCACAGGGCACATCACGCTCGAATTGCTCCCCGCGCGGTCAACGAGCCCTACCCTGAACGCATGAAGCATGTCTCCTGACGGAAAGTCCTCGATCCAGTTCGCATTCCCCGGTTCCTCCTGCTCCGGTCTCGCTTGGGACGGAGAAAATGTTTGGGTGTCGGACGCAGCAGACCGCAAGGTCCTCCGCGTCGATCCCAAGGACGGGCACGTCCTCTTTAGTCTTGCCTTCGAGGGTGACCTCGGTGGCGTGGCTTGGGATGGCAAGCACGTCTGGCAGGCCGAACGTTCATCCCGAACCCTCTCACAGGTTGACCCAGACAGCGGCGAGATCCACAAGGCCATTCGAGTTGAGCATCCGATGGGTGACATCTCGGGTCTTTGCCACGACGGCGAGAGCCTTTGGGTTGCGCTCACGGGCATCGGCCAGATTCGCCGCATGAAGGTCGTCGACGGTGGCTACATGAAGGCTTACCCGACTCGCCCCTCCGTGACTGGCGTTGCCGTCGTCGGCAAGCACCTCTACTACGCGGAAATGGATGAGGGCAAAGTTCACAAGCTTGACATCCCGACCGGATCCCTGCTCGTTTCTTACGACGTTGGCGGGAAACCGTGTGGCCTCTGCCACGACGGAAAGAACTTCTGGCTCGCCGACGCTGACAAAAAGACTGTTCGCTGCGTCAGATTCTAATCTGATCCAAGCGGCGGAGGCCTTCGTCTCCGCCGCGGGAAACCCGAGGAGCCTCCGATGTCCCAACCAACGGACCGGATCGTGGAGCGCAAGATGGCGCTCTTCATTGACTTCGAGAATCTCGCCCTCGGCATCAAGCAGGCGCCTTCTCAGCAGTTTGATATCCAGCTTGTTCTCGACCGATTACTCGAGAAGGGCCGGATTATCGTCAAGCGGGCCTACTGCGATTGGTCGCGATATCGCGATCACAAACAGAAGCTTCACGAAGCGAATATCGAGCTCATCGAGATTCCGAAGAAGAGCATTTCGGGAAAGAACAGCGCCGACATCCGCATGGTAGTCGACGTCATGGACCTCTGCGCGGCAAAAGCTCACATCGATATGTTCGCGTTGGTCACAGGCGACTCGGATTTTTCCCCACTTGTCTCCAAGCTCAAGGAGAACGACAAGATGGTAATCGGCTGCGGCATCAAAGCCGCATCGTCCGAGCTTCTGATCGAAAACTGCGACGAATTCATTTTCTACGACGACCTTGTCCGTCAGCGTCGCGAATCGCCCTCGGCCAAGGGCCCCCAACCCAACGATGCACCAGGTGAGGGTCCTCGACGCCAGCGCGAAGCATTCGCCATCCTCGCGGATGCGCTCTTGGGTCTCCTTCGCGAGAACAAAGACATCATTTGGGCTTCCATGGTCAAGCAGGCCATCAAGCGCAAGCGCCCTCAATTCGATGAGAGCTACCACGGATTCAAGACGTTCACGGCGCTTTTAGAGGAAGCGGAGCGGCAAAGCGTGGTCAAGCTCGAAAAGGATCGGAAGAGCGGCTCTTATCAGGTCCTCGGCTTCGGGGACGAGGTGCGCTAAGCCGAAAGGAGACGCGATGGAGCCGCTTCGGTCTCGTCTCGACGCAAATGACCCCGCATTCCGCGAGAACCTCGCGCGCATGGAGGGACTGGAACGCGACTTATCCGCACGGCTTGCGCGTGTGGCGGATGGCGGGTCGGCCGATGCCGTCAAACGGCACCGCGACCGCGGTAAGGCCCTTCCTCGCGAGCGAATTGCGGCCATTTGCGACCCTGGCACTCCGTTCCTAGAGCTGTCTCCGCTTGCCGCCACCGGCCTGTATGGCGATGAGGCGCCGTCCGCCGGGGTTGTCACTGGGATTGGGTCGGTGCACGGGCGGGTGGTGATGTTCGTAGCCAACGACGCCACAGTCAAAGGGGGGACTTACTTCCCGATGACCGTGAAAAAGCACGTCCGGGCGCAGGAAATCGCGCTCGCCAATCACCTCCCGTGCGTCTATCTCGTTGATTCGGGCGGCGCTTTCTTGCCGCTCCAAGCGGAAGTGTTTCCGGATCGCGACCACTTCGGTCGCATCTTCCGGAATCAGGCGCGGATGTCGCTCGCGGGCATTCCCCAACTCGCCATCGTCTGCGGTTCATGCACCGCGGGCGGTGCCTATGTGCCGGCGATGTCAGATGAATCCGTCATCGTCAAAGGCAACGGCACGATCTTCCTCGGCGGACCTCCGCTCGTGAAGGCTGCGACGGGCGAAGAAGTCACCGCTGAGGATTTGGGCGGAGCTGATGTGCACTGCCGCAAGTCGGGCGTCACAGATCACTTGGCCGAAGATGAGCCCCATGCGCTGCGCCTCGCGCGCGACCTCGTCGAAGTCACAGGGCCTTACACCCCAGCACGGTCGCCGGGAGAGTCGGAGGAGCCACTTCGTTCTCCCGATGAACTCGGTGGCGTCATTCCTGCGTCCACACGGATTCCATTCGACGTGCACGAGGTCATTTTGCGCCTCGTGGACGGCAGTCGATTCCATGAGTTCAAGGCCCTCTACGGCTCGACTCTCGTTTGCGGATTCGCGCGAATCGAAGGGTACGACGTGGGGATTGTTGCCAATAACGGAATTCTCTTTTCCGAATCTTCGCTTAAGGGGGCTCACTTCATCGAACTGTGCTGCCAGCGCAAGATCCCTTTGTTGTTCCTACAGAACATCACTGGCTTCATGGTTGGCCGACAGTACGAGAATGGCGGCATCGCCCGCGATGGGGCGAAGTTGGTTCAAGCGGTCGCCGCGGCGGAAGTTCCTAAGATCACCGTCATCATCGGCGGTTCTTTTGGAGCCGGGAACTACGGCATGTGCGGACGCGCGTTCGATCCGCGATTCCTTTTCATGTGGCCCAATGCGCGCATCTCCGTGATGGGCGGAGAGCAGGCTGCGAACGTCTTGTCCCAAGTGAAAGAAGAACAGCTGCAGCGTGAGAAGGGACGTGCGCTCACTGCGCAAGAGCGTGACTCCATCCGGGAACCGATTCTCCTCAAATACGATCAAGAGGGGAGCCCGTACTATTCGACAGCGCGTCTCTGGGACGATGGCGTGATTGCTCCACGTGATACGCGTCGCGTGGTCGCACTGGCACTGCAGGCATCCCTCGGCGAACCCATTCCCGAGACGCGATTCCCCGTGATCAGGATGTGATGTGTGACCGCCCAGACGACTCACCATGTCGAGATTGATGCAGGCGTTGCCCTCGTGACGCTTGCGCGGCCGGACGTTCGCAACGCGTTCAACGCCGCCATGATCGCTGAATTGACCGCCACGTTCACAACGCTCGGCGCAGATCCGGAACTTTGTGCGGTTGTCCTCCTCGGCGAGGGGAAGACTTTCTGCGCCGGAGCCGACGTGGGCTGGATGCGCGAGGCGGCCACCCGTGACGCGGTGGGTAATCGGGTCGATGCCCAGAAACTCGCGGACATGTTCTCAGCGTTGGCAGCCATTCCGTGCCTCACCGTGTCAGCCGTCACCGGTGCAGCGCTTGGTGGAGGCGCAGGGCTTGCCGCAGCGACGGATCTTTGCATCGCCGAGGACGGCTGCAAATTCGGATTTACGGAAGTGCGGTTAGGGATCATTCCCGCCGTCATCTCGGCGTTTGTGGTCCCGGCGATTGGCGAGCGCGCAGCGAGGGGCCTGTTCGCGTCAGGATCGATATTCGACGCGCAATTTGCCAAATCGATTGGACTTGTCACCGAAGTTGTTCCCGAGGGGATGGCCAAGGAGCGCGCGATGTCGTTCGCGCGTGATGCTCGCGGCGTAGCACCCCTTGCGTCGCGTCGCGCCAAGCGGCTTCCGGCTGAAGTTCGGCGTCGCTCGGGCTCAGATCTTCTCGGGTGGTTGGCCAACGAGATCGCCGAAGTTCGGGGATTGCCTGAAGCTCGCGAGGGTCTCGCGGCTTTCATCGAGAAGCGATCTCCCGCATGGGATCGGAGAACCTCATGACTCTCCGACGTGTGTTGATTGCCAATCGAGGCGAAATCGCGCGCCGGGTGATCCGAGCCGCTCGGGTCCGCGGCATCGAGTCAGTCGCGGTCTTCTCGGAGGCTGATGCTCAGTCGCCTTACGTGCTTGAAGCGGACATATCGGTCGCAATTGGTCCTCCGGAAGCGCGCCTGTCCTATCTTGATCCGGACAAAATCCTCGCCGCCGCGAAGGCGACGGGGGCCGACGCGATTCACCCAGGCTACGGGTTCCTCTCTGAGAACGCATCGTTTGCGAGGGCGGTGATCGCTGCGGGTCTAACTTGGATTGGTCCGCCGCCCGACTCCATCGAGGCGGTCGGTGATAAGCGTCGAGCCCGCGAAGTTGCGAAAGCGGCAGGGGTGCCGACCGTTCCTGGATACGAAGGGCCTGACGACGACGCGACGCTCGTGCGGGAAGCGAATCGGATTGGATTCCCGCTGCTAGTCAAGGCTTCGGCAGGCGGCGGCGGCAAGGGCATGCGCAAAGTGCTCGACCCGGCGGGACTCGCTGATGCCATCGCATCCGCCCGTCGTGAAGCAGAGTCGTCCTTCGGGAATGGTCGCCTCATCTTAGAACGCTGCATCGAACGCGCCCGCCACATTGAAGTTCAGATTCTCGGGGATCACTTTGGTCATGTAGTCGCGTTGCTCGAACGCGACTGCTCTCTTCAGCGAAGGCACCAGAAGGTGATTGAGGAATGTCCGTCGCCCTCGATCGACGCGACGTCACGGGCATCCGTTCTCGCCATGGGTGTCGCAGTTGCGAAGGCCGCTGGTTACGCCAATGCGGGAACCGCCGAATTTCTTCTGGCGCCGGACGGCGCGTTCTACTTCCTTGAAATGAACACCCGCCTGCAGGTCGAGCACCCAGTGACCGAGGAAGTGACAGGGGTCGACCTCGTGGGGTGGCAGTTTGCGATCGCGGCTGGCAAAAAACTTACATTGACTCAAGACGCCATTGCTTCCTATGGCCATGCTATGGAATTCCGGCTCTATGCCGAGGACCCCGCGAGCGGGTTTCTTCCGCAGCCAGGGTTATTGCGTCGGGTGAAGCTCCCAGCAGGGCCAGGAATCAGGGTCGACGCGTGTGCCATCGATGGGATGGAGGTCACCGGATTCTATGATCCGATGATTGCGAAGATCATCGCGCATGGCGCGAACCGTGAGGAAGCTCGGCTACGGCTCATCGATGCGCTGCGACAAACGGTTGTCCTTGGCGTTCGGACAAATACGGCGTGGGTGTTGGACGTGTTGAATTCTGATCCGTTCATCAACCACACGCTCGATACCACGTGGGCCGAGCGTGAGTTGGCAGAACGACCCTGGTTGCAGCCAAGCGCTCCTGATTCTGTGTGGTATGCGCTCGCGGCGTTTCTGAGTGCCGGGAGATCTGATTCAGTTAGGAGCGGATCCCAAGGCCAGTCCCCGAAGTCCCCTTCTCCATTTGATGCGACGGATGGGTTTCGTTTAGTGCGGAGGTCCGCCGAATGAAGCCCATCGACGTGCGATACAACGAGGGTGGAACGACACGACGACTTGCGGCGCGACCGCGCGGCAACCAGTTGCTGGTGGCTATGGACGGCGCGGCAGAGGTGGCCGTTTCGTTGTCAAGGGACGATTCAGGGGGGTGGGTGCTTCAGACTCCTGAGGGGCGTAGCCGCGTTCACATCGTGGTGGACGGTCAGCGAATCTTGATCTGCCACCTAGGAGTCGTGCACGAATTCCGAGCGGACGATCCAGCCCGATCCTCCGGGCCGGGCGCGGGAGATCGTGAAGTTCGCGCACCGATGACAGGCAAAGTTGTCGACGTTGCCGTGAAGGCCGGCGACCAGGTGGAGGCCGGGGCGACACTCGTGGTTCTTGAGGCCATGAAGATGGAGCATCGCATGAAGGCCACGGCCGCCATGACGGTGGTTCACGTTCACGCGGAGCGCGGGGGATTGGTCGAGCTAGGTGCTTTGCTCGTGACACTTGAGCCCCGAGACAAGCCATGACCGAAGTGACCCTCGTCGAGGTCGGCCCGCGGGATGGTCTACAAAACGAGAAGGCGCCCGTTCCAACCGGCGCGAAGATCCGCTTCATCGAGGCGCTAGCCGGTGCCGGAATTCGTCGAATCGAAGCGACGGCATTTGTCTCGCCGAAGGCCATCCCTCAACTCGCGGACTCAACTGCCGTGCTTCTTGGAATTGCGCGCAAAGAAGGTGTGACCTACTCGGCGCTCGTTCCCAATGAGAAGGGCTATGACGCGGCAAAGGTCGCGGGCGCGGACGAGGTGGCCGTCTTCACCGCCGCTTCCGAGACTTTCAACCAACGCAACATTCACGCGTCTATCGAAGAGTCGTTCGCGCGATTTTTGCCGGTCTTTGAACGTGCGCGCGCGGATGGAGTTCCGGTGCGCGGCTACGTCTCGACCGCAATCGTCTGTCCCTATGAGGGGCGAGTTGAGCCACGAATCGTCGCCTCGCTCGCTCGGCGTTTGCTCGACTTGGGCTGCCGCGAGGTGAGCCTCGGCGACACGATCGGAAAAGCTGTTCCACCGGACGTTCGGCGACTCCTAGATGCTTGCCGCGCGGAGGGCATCCTTGATCGTGTCGCTGGGCATTTTCACGACACGTGGGGGTTTGCGGTGGCGAATACGCTAGCTGCCTTCGAAGCAGGTGTCCGTGTGTTCGACGCGTCAGCCGGCGGGCTAGGCGGTTGTCCATTCGCGCCGGGAGCAGGCGGGAATGTCGCCACCGAAGATCTCGTCGCGCTGTTTGATGCGCTTGGCATCAGGACAGGCATTGATCTCGGAGCGGTTGTGTCGGCGGCATCGGCGATGGAAACTCACCTTGGACGCGCCGTGGGTGGCCGCGCAGCGCAAGCCTACAAAGCGGCGTGCACAAGGAACGGTGGATGATGGCGAATCTCAATTCGATTTGCGACGCGAGCGGACTGGAAGACGGGAAGCCCGTCGCGGCAAAGACGCCCGACGGCCGGGATCTCGTTGTTGTTTCTCATCGAGGCAAAGTGCATGTCTTGGATGGAACCTGCCCGCATCGAGGTGCACCTCTTGCGGAGGGTTGGGTCTCCGATGGTTGCCTCGTTTGTCCCTGGCACGGATGGGCGTTCGAACTCAAATCGGGTCAGTACGCACCGGGGGTGGGGGTCGCGACTCATCGTTGCGAGATCGTTGAAGGCCGAGTTCAGATAAAAGGGTAAAGATCGGCGTCTTCTTACAATACTCCTCGAAGCCCGTTCAGTGCACGAGCTCCGACGATCTCCTATGAGGCGAGGCGGGGGTGAGGTTTCCTGTGAAGCGAAGTCCCGATGGACTAAAAAATCCACTCTTCACTTCCTCTTTTCGTTGGCTTTTTTTCTAACACCCTCCCAAGCGACGCGATAAATCGCGTCTCCAGAGGTTCTAGTTCTTCATCACCGCCACCACCGCACTCGCGACTGTGCCCGTCACGAGGGCGCCCCATGCGATGTCGGTGAGAGTGATAAACCACGGCCAGTCGCGGAGGAGGACTTGATTAGTGAGGTCATAGGTCGCATACGCGAAGAGCCCGAGGAGGAATCCTCGCACAAACACATCCGACACCGGAGTGCCACTCGCGAGCGCTGGCATGATCACGAAATAGAGCAGACCGCTGATGTAGACGAGGTAAAAAAGCACCGCTGGTGCGATCGAAAAGGTCCCCGAGATCAGATGCGGCAGGTACTCGCGATACCACCGAAGCGCCACGAAATTGATAAAGAGCCCATCGATCACCGCAAACATCGCGAGCGTCAGTGCGAAGAGAGGAAGGATCTTGAGCATGAGGGGATTATAGGAAAAAGGCGGAAAGGGGAAGAGCTATTGCAAGACAACAAGGGGCATACCTATTCCTCCCACATCAAACTCGTCACCATGATGGGGGCGAGTGTTTACTGATAGGAAACTGGATTATCGAATCATTCAGGACTCGGAAGATCGGGGCGACGGGGTTTGTCGTCGGCTTGATGGTGCTGTACCGCAGGGAAAGGATCTGATTCAAAAAAACGGCCACGAATAACTCCAAGCATGGGTTGGGCCGCATCGGCGACCTCCGTTTCGTGCGGGGGCACCGGTCTGCGCCCACCGATAAAAGAGCGCGCCCAGCGCCTCGTCGTCTTTGGCGGCGAAGAATCAGTATCGGACCACGCGGTTCGACGCATCAAAGACGATACAGGATGTCATGCGCCCGGAATGGCCTCGGGTTCAGGGAGATAGAGATCCCGGAAATCGCTTGGCACGATGACAGAGCGACCCGCATGGGCAAAGCACATCACGGTTTTTCCCTGCACCAGAAGAGCTCCATCAGCTCGGATCACTTGGTGCCGGAACGTGAAACTCTTGTTGCCGATGGCTTCGAGCCGAGTTGTGACTTTCACCGAGTCGCCGCGTTTTGCGCCGATCAGGAAGTCGATTTCGTTACGGGCCACCACGACCATGAGCCCGAGTTCTCTCGGATACCAATCGTAGTCGCGGCCCTTGGTTCTGAGAAAACGCTCACGTCCTTCCTCGAACCACTGTTGGTATACGGCGTTGTTGACATGGCCGTAGCCGTCAATCTCGTAGGACCTCACATGCACATCGAAGGAATGCACGGCATTAGTCCTTCGGTACGGGTGTCGGAACCCACTTCGAGTCTGCAACTCCACGAACGTGGTTTTCGCGACGCGCGAGAATGAACAGCAGATCGGAGAGTCGATTCAGATAGCGAATGCAAGACTCGGGAACCGGCTCATGATGCGAGAGTGTAACGACGCGGCGCTCGGCGCGGCGCGCGACGGTCCTGGCAACATGGAACAACGAAGCACCTCGGGAGCCACCCGGCAAGATGAAGTGTGTCATCGTCGGGAGCGCGTCTTCGTAAGTCGCCAGTGCAGCGTCGAGGGTCGCAACCATGGAGTCGCCAAATGGGGCAACGTGCTTGGCCATCGGATTTCCATCACGGGGAGTTGCGAGCTCTGCCCCGAGATCAAATAGGCTTGACTGAATCGCGTCTAGAAGTGCGTCAATCTGAGGGTCTAGGCTTTCAGACCGGAGTAGTCCGAGGAATGCGTTGAGCTCGTCCACATCTCCGTACGCATCGACGCGGAGGTGGTCCTTGCGAACGCGCCCCGCTCCGAACAGCCCGGTCCACCCATCGTCACCCGTGCGTGTAGCGATACTCATGATGATTCCTTCAGCGACGTCGCGAGGTCATTGAGTTTGCGCGCGATCTCAACTTCTCTTGCAAGCGGGAACGTCGATGTTCCGCACGTCGGCGCGACGAGGATAGCCGATTCCCTTGGCAGGCAAAGAGCAGCAATGCGTTCCCTTGCGAGAGCGTCCGAAGCCGGGTCTGCAGCGTCGATTACTCCGAGAACGAGCACGCGATCGCGCGCAAGCCATCGCTCGAGTGTCCGGCGACGCGTGCGCACAAGGTCGCCAAAGCGGACGAGATCGATCGATGCGTAGTCAAGGTCCACGTTGAGCAGAACGTCGAGAGGTGGTGGGCAACACCAGTGAACACCGACTCGCGCGGCTAGTCGTCGCGCAGGGCCAAACGCCTCTTCCAGTAGGTAGAGATTTGCGGGGTTTGCGGCGTCGAGGCTGCAGGCGAGGGGTTCGTCCAGTACCACCAGCGGCGAGTGGCCCATCGATTGAAGGCGCCCCACGACTTGCTCCGCGATCCTGCCGATCGCGCGGGCACAGAGTGGTCGCAGGGGCAGAACATCCCAAAGGCGTATCCCCTCTAAACCGGTCGCCGAGCCGAGAACCGTGAGCGGGCCAGGCATGTGGAATGCAAGAACGCAGTTGGTCGGTAGATTGCGGGCACGGGACTCAAGCGAAGGGAACAAGTGGCTTGAATCCGCAGATTCAAGCCACTGTGTGACTCCCGCAAAGTCTAGAGTCAACAGGACTTGTGTCGACTCGAGGGCACGAATGTGATTCGCTCCCCAAAGCCGAGCCTGAAGCGGCGGATCGCCTGCCAGCGGCATTTCCGGGAGAAAAGGCGCTGTTGGGTACTGGAGCGAGACATGCGCCGTGGCGGAATCCGCATCAAAATGCGGCAATCCACCGTGTCCAGTCGCCGCAAATCGAGGAGGCCATGGGGGGGGCGGGGGGATATGCTTCACATGGCAACTTGTCAAGCCCTCACTTGGTCCCCAACCGAATTCCAAGAAACCCTCGAAAACACCGGTGTTTTCTTGGGCTTGACTGTCCGCTTGCGTGCTTTAGGATGGCCGCCCTCCCAACATGTTGGGGTGTCCGGGAACGCGTTATCCACCGTGTAGGGGGTTTCTACGGCGGTGGGGATGCGAAATGGGGCGGACACGCAAACGTTTGGGATCTAGATGGTTGCGCCTTTCACGCGAAGGCGTGCGGGGCGATTGGGGAGATTGAGAGATGAGCGCAACGAACGATAAGGGTGGAGTGTCGACACATGAGGGTAAGGCCGCTTCTCGGGGCCGAGGCGATGCGGGGCTCTGCCTCACTCGCCGGTACACCAAGCCGGGCAAGGATCCGTTGGACGCGGTTCGCTACGTCCGTCGCGATTCAGCCATCTCGAACACGGACGGCTCCGTCGTGTTCGGAATGAAGGACACCGAGGTTCCGGAGGGCTGGTCGCAGCTCGCAACCGACATTCTGGTTTCGAAGTATTTCCGTAAAGCGGGAGTACCAGGAACCGGTGCCGAGACTTCGGCGCGCCAGGTTGTTGTGCGGATCGCACGTTCGATTCGTGAATCGGGCGAAGAACTTGGCGGGTACTTCCGCAACAAGGAAGAGGCCGACACCTTCGAGGCCGAGCTTTCCTATCTACTCATTCATCAGATGGGTGCTTTCAATTCGCCCGTTTGGTTCAACTGTGGTCTCGCTCAGCGCTACGGGATCACCGGCAAGGCTGTCGGATGCTGGTACTTCGACCAAGTCAAAGGCGAGGTGGTCGAAGCTCCAGACTCCTACACACGCCCTCAACTCTCTGCCTGTTTCATTCAGAGCGTTGAAGACGACTTGCTGGACATCGCAGAAGCGGTCAAGCGTGAAATGCGCTTGTTCAAATTTGGCTCCGGGACGGGAACGAATTTCTCGAAGATTCGCGGCGAAGGCGAGAAACTCGCTGGTGGCGGCACGTCTTCGGGGCTGATGTCGTTCCTCGAGGTGCTTGACCGCGCGGCGGGTGCGACTAAGTCGGGGGGAACGACGCGTCGCGCAGCGAAGATGGTGGTCCTAGACATGGACCACCCAGAGATCGAGCGCTTCATCATGTGGAAGGCGCGCGAGGAGGATAAGGCCAAGATCCTCATCGAGAACGGCTATCCGTCGGACTTCAACGGCGAGGCCTACAGGACTGTGGGCGGCCAGAACTCCAACAATTCGGTCCGCATCACGGATGAGTTCATGGACTCAGTGCTTGCCGATGGCACTTGGGAAACCAAGATGCGTACGACGGGCAAAGTCGCGAAGGCACACAAAGCGCGAGAAATGATGGACAAGATCGCGTACGCCGCATGGCGCTGCGCGGATCCGGGCGTTCAGTTCGACACCACTGTGAATCGTTGGCACACGTGTCCGAACACGGATCGCATTCGCGCCTCGAATCCCTGCTCTGAGTACATGTTCCTCGATGATTCGGCATGCAATCTCGCCTCGCTTAATCTGGTGAAGTTCCTTCGTGACGACGGCTCCTTCGATATAGAGGGGTATCGCCATGGCGTCCGAATGTTTTTCATTGCGCAAGAAATCGCCGTGGACTTCGCGTCTTACCCGATCAAGCGCATCGCGGAAAACAGCCATGACTACCGTCCGCTAGGACTTGGATACGCCAATCTCGGGACGTTGTTGATGCTTCTTGGCGTGCCGTATGACTCCGACGAAGGTCGAGTGCTCTGTGGCGCGCTGACGGCGATTACGACCGGACACGCCTACCGCGTCTCCGCCGAGATGGCCCGCTCAAAGGGCCCCTTCGCTGGTTTTGCACGCAACAAGGAGCCGATGCTCAAGGTGATGAACATGCACCGTGATGCGTCGTACAACCTTGATTCGACGTTTGGTCATGATGATCTCATCAGCGCCGCGCAGGACGACTGGGATGAAGCCGTTCGACTCGGCAGCATCCACGGTTTCCGCAACGCTCAAGCGACCGTCCTCGCACCCACCGGCACCATCGGGTTGCTAATGGATTGCGATACGACGGGAATCGAACCAGACTTCTCGCTCGTCAAATTCAAGAAGCTCGCCGGCGGCGGTCACTTCAAGATCGTCAACCAATCTGTACCGTCAGCTCTCGATCGCCTCGGCTACTCCAAGGAGCAGGTCGCGGAGATCGTTGCACACATCCTCGGGCATCAAACGCTCGATGGAGCGCCATCGATTAACCGCAAGACGTTGGCCGAAAAGGGGATGGCCCCGGCCGATTTCGCGGCGATCGAGAAGGCGCTTCCTCAAGCCTTCGAGATCAATCATGTGTTCTCAGCCCACGTCATCGGCGATGACGGTTTGAAGCGCTTGGGGCTGACTCGCGAGCAGGCTTCCGTGCCCGGGTTCGATCTCCTGAGTCACTTGGGCTTTACCACGCAACAGGTTGAAGAGGCTGACGAATGGATTTGCGGGACCCAGACGGTCGAAGGCGCTCCTCACCTTCGTGACGAGCATCTCGCGGTGTTCGACTGTGCCAACAAGTGTGGGCGCAAGGGGCGCCGCTTCATCCATCACTTGGGCCACATTCGCATGATGGCGGCTGCGCAGCCGTTCATCTCGGGCGCTATCTCGAAGACGATTAATATGCCAAACGAAGTCGGTGAAGCCGACGTCCGCGAGGCCTACTTCGAGGCCTGGAAGCTTGGCCTTAAGGCCGTGGCGCTCTATCGCGACGGTTGCAAAGCGTCGCAGCCGCTGCGATCTAAGTCGAAGTCTGACTCTAAGTCAGATGCGCCTGACGCAAAGGATGCAGACAAGAGCTCGGCGAACACGGCCTCGCCCGCAGCGGTGACGCCAGGTGGTCAAGTGTTGCAGCGTCGCCGTCTGCCGAGGAAGCGTTTCGGCTTCACTCAGGAGGCGACGATCGCCAACCAGAAGATCTACATTCGTACCGGCAACTACGAGGACGGCTCGCTCGGCGAGATTTTCGTTGACATGCACAAGGAAGGCGCCGCCTTCCGCAGCATGATGAACTGCTTCGCCATCGCCGTATCGCTCGGACTTCAGTATGGCGTGCCGCTTGAGGAATACGTCAACGTCTTCACGTTTACGCGATTCGAGCCGCAAGGGCCGGTGAATCACCCCAATATCAAGTTCTCCACTTCCGTGGTTGACTTCATCTTCCGGTTGCTCGCGATGGAGTACCTCGGTCGCACCGATATCGTGCAGGTCAAGCCGGCCGACGGTATGGAGCCTGGTGTAATCGATGCAGCGAAAGAAGTCGGTCGGCACCGTGATTTACAGATCGAGCGACTCAAGGAACTCGAGCACGTCGTGACGGGCGCTCTCCCGACCGATTCTCCGTTGACTCGGCAGGTCAAGGGCGCCAAGTCCAAGCCCGGTCGCTCGCTCGATGGTCACCTCGGTTCGATGATGGGGGATGCGCCATTCTGCGACTCCTGCGGCCACACAACGGTACGCAACGGCACTTGCTACAAGTGTCTCAACTGCGGCAACAGCCTCGGCTGTTCCTGAGCCAAGTTCAGGCTCAATTCGCCCGGCGGGGTAACCGTCGGGCGATACTGGGGTCAAGTAATGGGTGTACTCCCTGACTTTGCAATTTCAGAACTCGTTGCGTCGGGGGCAGTGACGCAGCAACGCGGCGCACCGGCCATACGTGTGCAGCCCTGTTCACTTGATCTCACATTGTCCTCGGAGGCATGGAGGCTTCCGGCCTCGGTGCTTCCGATCGGCGAGCCCGTGCGCGATCTCGTCAACCGGCTCTCTCGGCGAAAGATCGACCTCGCTCAGGGTGAGATCCTAGATCGCGAGAAGGTCTATGTGATTCGACTCGAGGAAGGTCTTTGTCTTCCTGACGACGTTGCCGCATACTGCAATACTAAGTCCTCGATTGGCCGTCTGGACCTTCAAACCCGCGTCCTTACGGACTCGAATCCCCGCTACGACCGTGTTCCGAGGGGATATCGGGGCGAAGTCTACTTGGAGGTGATCTCGAAGTCGTTCGACATCAACCTCAAGCAGGGACTTTCACTGAATCAGGCCATTTTCTTCAAGGAACGCCGGATCGTGCTCGGGCGCGCACTGGCTGACCTCGAAGCGCAGGCTCCGCTTCTCTTCACTCGCGATGGGACGCCGTTACGAGCCTATCCGGACCGTCTTGACGAAGGTGGACTTTTACTCACCATCGATCTTGAACAGGATCCGGTTGGTTGGGTCGCCCGCAAGACGCCGTTGGAAGTAGATCTAACTGGTGTCCACCCGAATGATGCGCGCGAGTTTTTTGAGCCCGTTCCAAGACCCCGCGACGGGTCACTTTGGCTGCGCCGCGGTCATTTCTATATTCTCTCGACGCGCGAGTTCCTCCGCGTTCCGCCCGACTATGCGGTCGAGATGCTGCCGTTCGAGAATTCGGCTGGCGAGTTTCGAGCTCACTACGCAGGCTTTTTTGATCCTGGGTTCGGATGGTCGCCGGGTGGGAAGACTCATGGGACCCCTGCGGTGCTTGAAGTTCGCCCCTACGATGACGACTTGATACTCCGTCACGGACAGCCCATCTGCAAAGTGGCCTACGAGGCGGTTGCTGGGCGCCCGCTGCGCGCCTATGGGGAGGGATCCGGCAATCACTATCAGGATCAACGGGGCCCGAAGCTCTCGCGCCACCTAACGATGCTATGACCATTCCATACGAGCATCACATCTTCGTCTGCACTAACCGCCGTCCTGACGGCCACCCTCGCGGGTCATGCGCCGCGCGCGGTAGCGAAGCGCTTCGCGACGCCTTGAAGGGCAAGGTCAAGGAGGCCGGACTCTCCAACGTGAGAGTCAATGCGTCGGGGTGCCTCGACTTCTGTGAGCGCGGTCCGGTTGTTTGCGATTATCCTGCAAATATGTGGTGGTCGAGGGTGTCTTTAGACGACGTTCAAGACCTCGTAGCAGGGCCCCTGTCGAACGCACCCGGTTGCGAGGCCCTCCGGTTGACCGAGTCGGAATTGCGACGAGGGAAGCCCGTTTAGGCCTTTAGGTACTTCGGTGCCCCGATCGTCAGCGTGACCGGTTCGTCGTCCAAATCTTGTGCCACAAGAAGCAGCTCGAGTTCGAGCTTTGCTGGTCCGTCAATCATGGCAATGCCTACGCAGCGGCCGACCTCCTCTGCGTAGGAGCACGAGGTCAAACGACCCACGCGTGTCCCATCTGAACGCACTAGTTGTGTGCCAGGCGCAACGGGGCCCCCTCGCCAGGATGCGCTTCGGAGCATACGGCGCGGTTCGCCGAGGAAGTGTTGGCGGGCAACCACTTCCTGTCCCGTGTAGCAGCCTTTAGTGTACGAAACGCGGCGCGCCTCCTCACCGGATTCCTTCGGAAGAACCGTGCCGTCGAAATCGATTCCAAAGCGCGGCTTGAATGCAGCGATACGAAGGCACTCTTCTATTTCGTTCGGTAGGTGCGCCGCTTTGCCAGCGAGCAAGGCCTTACCCAGCTTGTCCCACGCTTCGACCGCGATGCTCGGTCCGATCACATGCACAGCGGGCGTTCCTGACCCTGCATCTGAGATGAGCGTGAGGGTCTCACCGGCGACCTTCACTTCGGCAGCAAATGTCGTGGCGGCGGACTCCATGTGGACATGCGCAAAGGACTGTAAGAACGAGGAGAGTCCAAGTCCGGTCAGGTACACGGTTGAGCTGGAATCGGTTTGATCCTGGACCACAACGTCTTCCGCGATGATGAAACGCTTCCAGTGCGCAACAAGTGTCGGACTCGCTGACCGTGGGCAAAGGACGAGGATGTGATCGGGGAAGACGGCAATGGTGATGTCCCCTAGATTCCGCCCCTTCGCGTCTAGGACGAAGGCTTCTGCGGCCTGCCCGACGGCGAGCCCCTTGATCTCCTGGGTGCACTGCCCGTGGAGCCACCGGGCGCGGTCTGAACCCTCGAGCCGCAGGACCGAAAGATGGGAGGTCACGAACGCCCCGAGTCCCGCTCGAGCCGTGGAGCTCATCGAGCGAATGAGGCTGGGGGTGAGGGGGGTGTAAACGTCTGCCGGAAGGCTGTTTAGGGGGTCCAGCATGGTGTTTGGTGAGTCTGTTTATGCAAACCGAACTCGGTTCGGCTTGAGCTTTGGACGATAGAAGAGTAAGATCCTAACGTGGACGTAAGGGTTTGGGTCTACCAATCCTCACGTGCACGTCATCCTTCTAACAAGGGATTCAACTATGTCATGTCAAGGAACCGGCGCCTCGAGGCTCGTGAAGGTCGGCGAACTCGCTGATCTTTCGGGCAAGTCGATTCGAACGCTTCACTATTACGAGGAGCTTGGGCTGCTTCGGCCTGCAAAGCGTTCCGAGGGCGGATTCCGTCTCTACGAGGAGGCTGCGTCGGTAGCGACCATCCGGGCGATCTCGCGTCTCCAGGATCTCGATATCCCGCTCAACCGCATTCGGGGGATGGCAGAGGCGTGGCGCGGAAACTCCGCCGCACAGGATTCAGCTCCGCGACTCCTTGAGACATTCAGGGGTGAGCTCGCTGAGACTCGCAGCAAGATCGAAGGCCTGACGGCAATCGAACATGAGTTGATGAAGTCCATCGCCTTTCTCGAAGCATGTACCACCTGCTCCGATCGCCCCCTTAGAGAGCAGTGCACCGCTTGCACTCGAGAGGGACATCACGCGGGGGACGTCCCCGAGTTCGTCAGCGCCTTCCTCGACTAAAATCAAATAACCGCACGATCATTCATTCAACACGAGTCATCACGATGCAGCACGACATGATTTACATGGACAACAACGCCACCACGCGCACGGACCCCCGTGTGGTTGAGGCTATGTTGCCATGGTTCACTGAGAAGTACGGCAACGCCCACAGTCGGAACCATGCGTTCGGATGGGAAGCGGAGGAAGCCGTGGAGACCGCTCGTGCTTCGGTGGCGAAGGCCATCGGCGCGGAAGCCCGCGAGATCATCTTCACGTCGGGAGCGACGGAGTCGAACAACCTTGCAATCAAGGGCGTTGCCGAGTTCCTCGCGGACAAGGGCAACCACCTCATCACATCGACGATTGAGCACAAATGTGTTTCTGACTCGATGAAGGCTCTTGAGCGTTCCGGGCGTCAGGTGACGTTCATCGGCGTGGATCGCGAAGGCCGAATCGATCTGGCTGCACTCGAAGCCGCGATCACAGACAAGACGATTTTGATCTCGATCATGGCTGCCAACAACGAGATTGGCACCGTCCAGGACCTCGCCGCCATCGGCAAGCTTTGCAAGTCGCGTGGCGTCCTGTTTCATACCGACGCCGCTCAACTCGTTGGCAAGCAGCCGATCGACGTCGAGGCTCTCGGAATCGACCTCTTGTCCATGTCCGCCCACAAGATTTACGGGCCGAAGGGCGTTGGCGCCCTCTACATTCGCCGTGCCAAGCCTCGGGTTCGCCTCGTTGCCCAGATCGATGGGGGCGGCCAAGAGCGTGGATTGCGCTCGGGCACACTCAACGTCACCGGCATCGTCGGATTTGGTAAGGCTCTTGAAATTGCCGTGGCCGAGATGCCCAACGAACGTGCCCGACTTCGCAGCCTCCGCGATCGGTTCCTTACGCGGATTCGTGAGCGTCTCGATCACATCCATCTGAATGGGTCGCTTGAGAACCGCATTGAGGGCAATCTTAATATCTCATTCGCCTTCGTCGAAGGGGAGTCGCTTCTCATGTCGTTGAAGGAAGTGGCTGTCTCGTCCGGCTCCGCCTGCACGAGCTCCACGCTAGAGCCTTCGCATGTGATGCGCGCAATCGGCGTCGGCGAGGAGTTGGCGCATACGTCAATTCGGTTTGGAATCGGGCGCTTCAATACGGAAGCAGAGGTCGACCGGGTGGTCGACATGCTGGCCGATAAAGTCAGCCGACTCCGGGAGATGTCGCCGCTCTACGAAATGGTCAAGGACGGTGTCGATCTCCAGTCCGTGAAATGGTCCCCACACTAAGAGTCCTTGGACTCCCAAGAGCTCATTTAGAAAGCAATCCATATGCCTTACAGCGATAAAGTCGTCGATCACTTCGAAAATCCCCGAAATGTGGGTTCATTTGCGAAGGATGACACCGACGTCGGAACCGGAATCGTCGGCGCACCTGAGTGCGGCGACGTGATGAAGCTGCAACTCAAGATCGTTGGAGACCGCATCGTTGATGCGAAATTCAAGACCTTCGGTTGTGGTTCAGCGATTGCCTCCTCGTCCTATGTGACGGAACTCGTCAAGGGCAAGACGCTGGCGGAAGCGCAGGACATCAAGAATGTCCAGATCGTGGAGGAGTTGGCACTACCTCCGGTGAAGATTCACTGCTCGGTCCTCGCTGAGGACGCGATCAAGGCGGCGATTGCGGATTACCGCAAGCGTCAGGATGCCGAGGTGGGAGATCCCGCCGCGGCCAGGAGTTGAGGAACATCCATGCTTACGATGTCGGATAAGGCAGCAAATAAGATCACGACCCTCATCGCGGGTGAGTCAAAGTCCATCGAGGAATGGGGTCTGCGGGTTGCCGTCGAAGGCGGCGGCTGTTCGGGACTCAATTACCGCTTGGACATCACCACGGAACGCCCGGGCGATCACGTCGTCGTCAACTCGGGCGCCAAGGTTTTCATTGACGAGCGTAGCTTGCTGTACGTCAACGGTTCCGAGGTTGACTACTCGGACGCCCTGACGGGAGCCGGCTTCGTTGTGAAGAACCCTCAGCAAAAGTCTTCATGCGGCTGCGGGTCGTCCTTCTCGGTCTGACCAAGGGACGGCCTTAGATCGTGCAAGATCCATTCAGCGTATTCGGCGTTCCGAGGCGACTGGCCCTCGATTTGGCGGAAGGCGAGCGCCGCTGGCACGATCGTGCCCGCGCCTTGCATCCCGATCATGTCGTGTGTGCAACTCCTGTTGCAATAGCCGACGCCACGGCGACAGCCGCCGCCGTCAACACGGCGTGGAAGCTGTTGCGCGACCCACTTCTTCGCGCGCGAGCGTGGCTTGCACTCGAGATGGGCTCAACTGAGCCCGATCGTGGCTCGACGCCGCCTCTGCTCGCCATGCGGGGCTTCCGAATTCAGGAAGCAGTTGAGGCGGCCGGGGATGGAGACGTCTACGCGCGGATGGAATTAGAGGCACTCGCGTCCGAAGTTTCCGCCGACATGGCGCAGGCGCGTGATGATTTCGTTCGCCTGGCAGCAAGCGAACCTTCGATGGGTGATCCCGCGCGTCAGGCGTTCAGGGCCAGTGTAGGTGAATGGGTGTCGAGGGTCGCTTACCTAACGCGGCAGCAGATCCAAATCGACGAGGCGAGGGGCGACGCATGACCCGCATGGTGGGAATCGACCTTGGAACGACCAACAGTCTCGTCGCGATTTTTCGCGGCGGCAGGGGCGAAGTTCTCGCGGATCCCGCGACGGGTTCGCGGATGTGCCCGTCGATCGTGCGAGGAGAGACCGACAGCACGGTGACCGTCGGTGAGGCCGCCAAGCGCGACCGCGTGGCGCGAGCCCGAGATACCGTTGCATCCATCAAGAGAATGATGGGGAAGTCGGTGGCGGAGGCGCAGGCTCTTGTAGAGGGGCTCTCGTATGCCATTAGCGATGTCGGCGATGGCGTCCCTCGGGTCCGGGTAGGAGATCGACTTTTGTCTCCCCCGGAGATATCCGCCCTTATTCTCAAAGAACTCAAGGACCGGGCTTCCGCTGCTCTAGGCGTTTCGGTGGAGCGTGCGGTGATTACCGTGCCGGCGTACTTCGATGACCGCGAACGCCAGGCGACTCGAGACGCTGCACGTCTCGCCGGACTCAAGGTTGCGCGGCTCCTGAGTGAACCCACGGCGGCCTGTCTGGCTTATGGTCTAGAGAAGATCCCGTCCGGCAAAATTGCAGTCTACGACCTTGGTGGCGGCACCTTCGACGTGAGTATTCTCAAAGTCAAAGATGGCCTGTTTGAGGTGCTTGCAATCAATGGAGATACGCGCCTAGGTGGCGATGATATCGACGCAGCCATTGCGGCCAGGCTCCTTGAGCGCGCCAAACTTGAGGGGGCTCAGTTCGACCGCACGCTCCGCGTGGAAGAGGCGGCTCGAACGGCCGCTGAGAACGCAAAGATTGCGCTCTCTGCGGACGTCGAAGTCTCCGTTACTCTCGACATTCCCGAGGCCGGTTTGCGGTGGACCGGTACCCTGACCAGAGACGAAGTCGAGTCCATTGCGCGACCTGTGATTGAACGGACTTTGAAGTTGTCGGGACGCGCACTTCGCGATTCGGGCCTCGCTACTTCAGACCTCGACGCAGTTGCCTTGGTTGGCGGATCTACGAGGATGCCGCTGGTGCGACAACGCGTCGAAGCATTCTTTGGCATGCCGCCTCGAAGTGATCTCGATCCCGATGAGGTTGTTGCCATGGGCGCCGCGATTCAGGCCTCCGTAATTACTGGCGAGAGCCGTGGAATCACACTTCTCGATGTCAGTCCGCTTTCACTTGGAATTGAAACAATGGGTGGGGTGGTTGCGAAGATCATCCCGCGTAACTCAACCCTTCCGACGGCGGTCGGCATGGAATTTACGACGCACGTCGATGGCCAGAGGGCTGTGCTCGTTCATGTGTTGCAAGGAGAGCGGGAACTTGCGAAGGACAACAGGAGTCTCGCGCGCTTCGAATTGAGGGGCATTGCTCCGGCGCCGGCCGGTATCCCGCGGGTGGAGGTGATCTTCACTCTTGATGCTAATGGCATTCTCAACGTGTTGGCTCGTGATAAGAAGACCGGGCTTGCTCACGACGTCGACGTCCGCCCCACATCGGGTCTGACAGACGAGATGGTTGAGCGGATGTTGATTGAAGGCATGACGCTTGGAGCGGCGGATCTGGAGGCGCGACTACTTGTTGAGGCACGCGTCGAGGGAGAGAAGCTCTTGAGGCAGTCCCGCAAAGTGATCGCACAGGACCCGACGTTGATCACACCCGACGAGGCTTCTCAGGTGGACGCCGTGCTTAGAGCACTCGAAGTGACCATCGGGACCGATGATCACCGAGCGATTCGTCGCGCGATGGAGACGGCCGATGCGGTCACGGTCCCCGTTGCTCAGCGTTTGATGGATCGCAACATCGCGTCGTTTCTCACAGGGAAAAACGTCGACGGGGATTGACTCCTCACGAACGGAGATTGTATGGCTCGGACGTTGGGGTGGAGAGATAGCGAAGACATCGGCATCTTGCTTTGCGAGCAGCACCCGGGGGTTAATCCTCTGGTCGTTCGGTTTACCGAATTACACGCGATGGTACTCGCGCTTCCGGGGTTCAGTGGCGAGCCCAAAGCATCCAATGAGGGGATTCTCGAGTCCATTCAAATGGCGTGGTTGGAAGAATATAACGACGCGTGAGCGATCGCTCTTCGTTCTAGTTGAACCGACGTGACTTCGGATCTTCGTTGGGTGACAGATTGTGGAATTGCATTTCGATGACCTCATTCGTCCCGCTGCGTGGATTAAAAACGCTGGCTTTGGTGCCCGGGTCACCGTAGGTGTGAATCGAAATCATCTGTGATCTAGTCGCGTTTGTCATCTTGTGAATGTTTGAACGCGATGGCGGGAGCAGCGCCATGGTTGCGCCCGCTGCGGCCATGGCAGAACCTCTGATGACGAGTTCGGCCCTGCCTGCAATCGACTCGTCGTCGATCCGATCAAAATCCGTGACATGCGCTGTGCCCGTATGAACACCGACGACGCACCAGTTCAGATGATCATGAACCGTCGTCTCTTGGAAGCCACCCCACACAAGAACGATCACAACAAAGCGTTGCTCAGGATCGACGTGCGCGAGGTTGCGGGTGTACGGGGCCGTTGGATGTTGACTGGCAAGAGCAGCGGGAATAGGCGCACCGCTCGTGACGAGTCGACGCTTGCATTGCGCAACGAGGCGTACGTTTTCCTCAAGCGAGAGCCTGCGATCAAAAATCGAAGTGACGTCATGGACGTACATTTGAAGGTCGTATGCGTGCTCGTTGAAGGTGTCGGCAGGAGTCGTCATAGGAAAGCCATGTTAGCCGGTCGGGGTGTTGGAATTGTTCAGACGGCCACGCGCTTGTCGCGCCGGACGGCGCGAACCTGGTGCATGAAGTCCGTCACGAGGGCGGGCTCAATCTCGTTTTCCACCTTGCTTTCGTGCCGAAATGCGGAACCGACGATGGCACCATCGCAAAGGGGAAGGAGGCTGTTGACATTGTCGCAGTTGAGACCGCTTGCGATCAGGACAGGAACCACTCCTGCCGCCGCCTTCGCGAGCGCAACTGTTTCGGCGTCTGGCGCACGGCCCGTGGTCGTGCCGGTGATGAGGATCCGATCCGCTCCGCCTCGGTGGGCTAGTGACTCGACAATCGTCGCCAGCCCCGGCGAATACAGTGGAGTTCCATACTTAACATGCGCGTCTGCCCAGATCTCAGTCTTGAGACCGAGCAAACGACGGTAGGCGATGACAGCGTCTCCTCGGCCTTCAATCAATCCCTGATCAGTCGCTGTAACGCCTGACAGCACATTGACGCGGACGAAGGACGCCGACGCGGGGACCGATGCTCCAAGCGCCGCAATTGCGTCGTTCCGGAGAATGTTGATTCCGATTGGGCATCGAAATTCCTCCGACAATGCGAATGCGATCGTGCCCATGACCGCCGCGACGTGAGGTGAAGACGTGTCCTTTGCGAACGGGATGTCACCATGATTCTCAATCATGAGAGCGTCGATCCCCGTGCGACGGTAGATCACGGCTTCGTGCCGCGCTCGTGCAAGAACTTGTTGAAAGGACGCGCCCCCGTTGGGAGCGCCCGGAAGGGGAAGGAGGTGGATCATTCCCACGATAGGCATGGGTCTTTCGAGACGAATCATGCCCCGAAAGTAGCCTTTCATCGGGCGGGAAGCCAATCGGTTGATTCAAGCGAAGAGATGACATTCCGAGAATGCAATCTATGGGGATTCTCCTGATGCGTCGTTGCGTGTTAATCGCCTTGCTGTTGGTCTGTCCCGTTTTGGGACAGCGGCGGCCACTTACGGCGGACGAGGCGATCAAGCTTCTAGAGATCGGAGTCCCCGAATCCGATATCACGGCCGTCGGGGTGCGCCTTGGCGGATTCTCTCCGGTGTCGCTCGATGCCCTCGATGAACTCTCATTGGCCGGGGCGTCACCGTCCTTCCTCGCCCAATTTCCAAAGGGCGATGACCCCATGGCGGTGCTCAAGGGCCTTGCTGAGCGCTGCGATTCCCTGTCAACCTCCTCCGGGCAGACGCTATTGGCCCCGAGGAAATGGCGCGCACATCATGTGGAAGTCGGCGAAGGAGCGGTGGCATGGCGCATATCGCCTCCTTCATCGCTCACGGCCCGAGCGGGTGTCGATCCGGCGCTATTTCTGTTCATCCAAGATCGTTCAAGTATCCCGATCGAGGGAGCGCAGTCTGTCACCGAGCGCCTCGAATCGCTACTCATAGGGCGGTTGACCGCTTCGGAGTGTCCGTCTCGCGCTGGGCCCATGGGGACAATCCGTGTCATGGGTCGTGACGTTGCACTTAGGCGCGTTGAGACTTCCACCTCCCACGGTGACGGCGTGGTCGCGGTTGCCTTCGCAGTCCTGCCCGACGGACGCGCGTTAGGAATGGGATACTCGGCGCCGTTGGCCCAGCGTGCGGCGTGCGAACAGCATCTGGCAGATCTCGCGCAGTCGTTTCCTGTTCCCAAAGTCCGCTGACCCTCGCCCCGTGCGGTAATCTCGTCGCCGCATGAAGGGCCCCAACGAGAGATACCACGATCGCGTCGCACCGCGCTACGACGACATCTACGCCAAGGACGCGTATTGGGCCTACTACCTAGAAGTGGGCTGGCGTCACATCAAGAGATTCCTACCGTCGGATTTAGGCAAACCCGTTTTGGATGCGGGCTGTGGCACTGGGCTCTATGGTCGCAAGTTGATGGAGTCTGGGTATCGCGTTGTCTTCAGCGATCTTTCGCAAGGCATGCTCGATCGTGCCGAGCGACTGAATCTGACAGAGTTCCCCGGCCGACCTGCCACATACTTGAAGTCTGACTTGGAGCATCTTGAGGGCCACGAGTCAGGTTCTTATTCGTTTCTTACGGCGCAGGGAGACCCATTGTCATTCGTTTCCGACGTAAGACGCGCCATGAAGAATATTGCGCGGGTGCTTCTTCCAGGCGGAACGGCGATTTGTAGTGTGGACAGCCGATTCGGCGGGGTAGACCCCTTCTTCTCGCGCGACGATCTCGAGGGACTCGAGTCATTCTTAAGGACCGGAGATTCGGACTGGCTTGCCGACAAGAAGGACGAGCGATTTCCGATTCACGCCTTCCTACCGGACGAACTCCGCAAGATCGGAGACGCAGCGGGACTAGACACGGTTGATGTCATCGGCAAAACGGTTTTTCATCTTCGTGACAATCATCCATGGCTCACTGATCGAGAACGCCGACGAAAGCTGATTGAACTGGAAGCCAAGCTCGGAAACACGGCATATGGACTTGGCCGTGCTCATCATTTGCAGGTGGTTTGGAAGAAGCCCAAGACGAGTGGGTCCTGAATGAATTTTGATTCAAAAAATCGTCGATGGCACTCGCGGATTGCCGTGATTGTCGCCATTCCGTTTCTTTTCATCATTGTGACTGGAGTGCTGCTGCAGGTGAAGAAGCAATGGGCTTGGGTACAGCCTAAAGAGCTAACCGGGACTTCAAATACGCCGATGGTGGGACTCGACGTCATGCTCGCCGAATTGAAGGCCAATCCAGAACTACGCGTGACAGGTTGGTCAGATATCGCACGCTGTGAGATCCGACCTTCCACGGGAATCGTGAAGTTCAAGCTGACGGAGGACCGAGAAGCTCAGCTCGACCTCGGGACCGGTAGGATTCTTCAAGTTGCCGTTCGACGTTCGGATTTTCTTGAGTCGATCCATGATGGATCATTCTTCGCCGGGAATTGGACCAAGCTCGGCTTGTTTCTTCCAGTTGGCGTATTGGTTTTTCTGCTTTGGGCGTCTGGGATCCGACTCTTGTTGCTTCCGTGGATCATGCGCCGTCGTCGTGCTCGGTAACGTCGGAGCGATTGCGCAGGATGGCGAATAGGTCAACTAGAGACTCAACCATATCTCGAATTCTGAGTTTCGACGTCCCATGTCGCCGACGACCAAAGGTGACCGGAATCTCAACGAGAGTCAGGCCTAAGCATAGGGCACGAAACTTGATTTCAAGTGATCCCGCCCAGCCCCGAGCTTGAGGGGGTGTCTTCGTTAACCTCGGGATCGCAGCCCCGCGGATGGCGAAGAACCCGGCCGTCCAGTCGTTGATGTGATAGCCCAGCACCAGATCGACTAGCGAGTTGGCGCCACGTGACCAAGCCGTACGCGGCATCGTCAGGCCGGGAGCCGTACCGCCTTTCATCCAGCGTGACCCAACCGCTAGATCCGCATCGCGAAGGGTATCGATGAGTCGGAGAGCGTCCTTCGGCTCGTGGGATCCGTCTCCGTCCATGACGATGACCACTTCTGTCGATGCGGCCTTCAGGCCAGCGTGAATGGCCGAGGCGAGTCCTAATCGTCCCTCGCGTCGGATGACCGTCACCCGCGATCCCCGCGAGGCTGCTACCTCGGCCGTTCCATCGGGTGAGTTGTCGTCAATGATGACGATGCTTGCTTGCGGGATCGAGCTAAGGACCTCGTCAATGAGGTCGCCGATCCCTGGAGCCTCGTTGAAGCATGGAATCACGACAGTTGTCGAGGGAGCGAACATGGCGACATGTTTGACCGCGCTCACCGGGGACGCAAGCGATTGCGCGCCCTGTTATTATCCCGATCATGTCGGACTTGGTTGTCGAAGCCACGGATGTGGTGATTCAGTTCGGTACTACGATGGCCCTCGACGGATTCTCGTGTCGAATCCCGCGTGGGACTACTGGTATCCTCGGCCCGAATGGCGCTGGGAAATCAACGTTCCTCAAAGCGTTGCTTGGACTCTTGCCTCCGACTTCCGGACGAATCACTACGTTGGGTGTCGATGCGACGACGGGGCCCATTGTGCGTCGTCGTGTGGGATTCATGCCCGAACGTGATTGCCACATCCCTGGGCTTACGGCCCTCGACACGGTCGCAATGTGCGGGGAACTCGCTGGGTTGCCGAACGACTTGGCATTTCGAAGGGCCCACGAGACGTTGACCTACTGTGGACTCGGAGAAGTTCGCTATCGCGCCGTCGATGGTTTCTCCACCGGCTTGCGCCAGCGGGTCAAGCTGGCGGCCGCACTAGCCCACGACCCGGATGTTCTTGTCCTCGACGAACCAACAAACGGACTCGACCCAAGCGGTCGGTCTGAGTTTCTGAGTCTGGTGACCCGCGTGGCTTCGGAGGGCGTCTCCGTGTTGCTTTCAACACACTTGCTTCCCGACGTCGAGGCAACCTGCCGCGATGTTCTGGTCGTCGGACAAGGTCGCGCGTTGAGACATGACTCGGTTATCAATCTCAAGAAGGGGGCTGACTCGCTGCGACGTGTCGAAATTGACGGCCCCCCGGCTCCATTCTTGGATGCTCTCGCTGCTCACGGAGTTACGGCTCGCGTCGACGCACTCAACGGACTTTTGATCGTGACGATCCCCGAAGGCGCAACAAACGCTGTGATCATCTCAGCTGCGGCGCTTACTCGGACCGGGATCCGCAGGCTCGAAGCCGCAGACCGATCGCTCGAGGAAGTATTCCTTGAAGCAGTAGGCACCGCAGCGCAGGGCAATGGAGGTAGTCATGCCAGTCCATGAACTGGTCTACAAGCGCATGGCTGAACGGCCCCAAGGAAAACCACGAAATCAGGCGTGGGCCATTTCCTCGTATGGGTTTCGCCTTGCCTACAGGTCGAAGCTTGCGTGGATGATCACAGTTCCGTCCTTTTTCCCGGCGGCGATCATCATCTTTATCATGTATCTATCGCAGGAAATGGCGGATGGCGTTGGCAATAACCTCGCCCGTCAGCTTGCCCAAATCACCTCAACTGACAACGACGGGTGGACCGTCGGTGCGGCGCCGGCCATTCGTTTCTTGTTGGACCTACAGCTTTGGTTCGTCACCTTCCTCGCCGCCTTCAAAGGCGCACCGATTGTCTCGGAGGATGTCTCGAAGCATGCCCTTGACATGTATCTATCGAGGCCAATTTCGCCGCTTACGTATGCCTTGGGCAAACTCCTGACCATCATGCGAGGGCTTTTCATCGTCGAAGTATTGCCGCTAACTCTTGTCATCGTATCCGCGTGGGCTCTGTTGCCTGGATGTTTTCAACACGCGAAACCGCTAGGCCTCTATACGCTTCTTGCCGCTCTATGGGTCGTTTTCGCCTTTGCCGCGTTGGCCGTCGGTGTCTCTTCCATTGGGAAAAGCGCCCGATTTGCAGTGATTGCTTGGTTTACCCTTACGTTTTTCACCTTTCTTGCGGGGAACGTTCTTTCTCTCGCGACGGACACACCAGAGTTTGCCTACATCAGTTTCAGGCACGACGTGCTTACCGTGGCTGCGTGGATTATCGGATTGCCCAACTCGGTTCCGGACGGAGCTGAAGACCCATTTGCTGCTATGGCTGCTCTTTGTGTTTACTTCGGATTGGCAGGATTCGCGCTCTATCGACGGCTGCGACGGGGGATTCTCGCATGAGCGGGACGGTTACATTCTCCGGAGTGTCGCGGTGGTACGGGACGGTGCTCGGACTTGCCAACGTTTCGATTGATGTTCCTCATGGCATCGTCGGCCTTCTCGGTCCAAACGGCGCCGGAAAGTCGACGTTCCTTCGGCTCCTGACGGGGCAGATTGTGCCGTCATCGGGCCGCGTCTCGGTGTACGGGAAGGATCCGGTGCGAGAGGCTTCAGTGTTTCGCGATGTGGGCTATTGCTCAGAAGACGACGCCCTGCATGACGACCTCACGCCGCGTGAAACGGTGAGGCTTGTTTCAAGACTTCATGGATTTAAGGGTGCAGAAGCAATCGGCCGCGCCGACCGAGCCCTCGCGCTGGCCGGCGTCGATGTCTACGCAGATCGATCGTGCGAAGGTCTCTCGAAGGGACAACGTCAACGGACTCGATTAGCCGCCGCGATGGTGCACGAGCCGAAGCTGTTGGTGTTGGATGAACCCATGACGGGACTTGACCCCGTGGCACGGCGGGCCGTTCTGGATCTCATGCGGTCATGGGCGTCCGCCGGCCGGTCGGTCTTGTTCTCAAGTCATATTCTGCACGAGGTTGAAGCAGCGGCTTCGCATGTCGTCATGATTCACAAGGGGATGATTCTCGCCGAGGGTTCTGTTGCCCACTTGAGATCCTGCCTGTCTGATGCAGCCTTCACGCTAGAATTGCGACTCGATCGCCCTCGTGATTTCGGCGCGATGATTCTTAAGGCGCCACACGTACGAAGCGTTGAAGTCACGCCCGAGGGCGCGGTCAGAATTGCGTCCGACAGTGCAACGAACCTGATGCGGGACGCGGTCTCCGTTTGCAACGAAATGAATGCGTGTGTCGAGTCGATCTCTGCTCCCGATGACAATCTTGAGGCTTTGTTCAAGAGGTTGGTAAAATGAGCCCTGTCCGAGGTAGTCTCATCGTGGCCGGATTCACCATTCGACATCTCCTCGGTCGTAGACGTGTTTTTCTCTTATTCCTGCTGTCCATGGTGCCCGCCATTTTTGGCATTCTCGCCAGGACTTTTGCGCCGCCCCGCGCCAGTACAGGATTCGTTCAGGTCACACCTGAGCTATTCGTGGCGTTCCTCGTGCCCATCATCTCGTTGCTGATGTCGAGCAACGTCATTCGTGACGCCATCGATGATCGCACCGTCGTTTTCATTCTGTCGACGCCCGTTGGTCGGAAGGCGTATGCAATCGGATCGATGTTGGGTGCGTTCGCTGTCAGTGCATTTGCGCTTTTTGTGGCGGCGGCAGGCACATGGGCGGGTTGGCGAGCCGGGCTTGCGGCGGATGTCGCATCGGACCTCTCACTTTTGTGGGGGCTTCTGCGGGTGTCATTGTTCGGACTTATTCTCTACGTGCCATTCCACTCGCTCCTCGGAGCATTTCTCAAATTCCCGACCGTCATCGGAATCGTAGCCTACGGTGTTTTGGATCTTCTTTTCGCAAGTTTGCCTGGAGTCCTGCGCAAGTTGGGCCCCTCTGCGTATCTCGAAGCGCTGCTGGACCCCTCGTTCACGACACGCAATTCGTTACAGCAGACAGCCGTGGACTCATTCGTTGCGATCACTCAATCCGAAGCGCGCTTGGCCATTCCACTTGTCGGCGCAGTCTTCGTGTTGCTTTTCCTGACACAGATGTCGCGACGCGACTTAATCTAGAGATCGAGTAGGACGCGGTGTGCCGTGGGTTCAAACACGGATCCTGGTTTGATGTGTCCAACGGGTCGTTTGTGGACGGTAATCGTTCCGATTTTTGATTGACTTGATTCGTGGTCATGCCCACAAAGGATGTCACGGATCCGACTGTCACGGCCTAGAAGCTCCCCAAAGCGTTCGGAACCCTGGAAGGCTCGGAAGTAAGAGCGTTCTTCTTCGTTCCATCTTTGACCCAGTGCGTTCGCGTGGGGAACCATGTGCAGCGCGGCGACGACGCGAGTCACCTCGTCGCCTAGATTTTCAATTTGCGACCGCAGGTCGTCGAGAAGAAGGTTCGTCACGTCGGCATCGGACATAGGCGACCCGTCGGCCGCAAGCCATCGAAGTTGACTAGCGTCGAGCAGAACTCGACCTAGATGTTGCTTACGTGCGAGGGCGTCGGCGGAAAAGACATTTGGCGGAGCAAACGTGCCGTCGTACCAACCCATTGACGCAACGATTCCGATGGATCCAATTTGAAGCGGTTCGTCAATGAGCATATCGAATCCATGCGCGGAACATATCTCCGGCAGGACCTTGTAGTGAATCGTCCTTGCGTCGATAGCCCCATCCCAAAGTTCGTGATTGCCTGGTACGAACACGTTGAGAGGGGCAATTCCCGAGAACATTGCCAGGACACCAGATAAGGCGTGGGGGCCATTGCATACATCTCCACCCAAGATCAGAACATCAGGTGCTTCTTTGATCGCAAGATCTCGCAGGGCGAGGGTCGCGGTGCGGTTGGTCTTCGACTCAACGTGGAGGTCCGACGCGTACCAGACTTTCATGAGAGATCCCGTGGCGGCTCACCTGTAAGCCTAGAAACAAGAAGGCTGAATCGATCTGCTCTACGGGCGTCGGCGATGGCGCGAGACAGAGCCGATCTCTGACCGACGATGACTAAGAGTCGACGGGCGCGCGTCATTGCAGTGTAAAGCACAGACCTCCTCAACATCGGCCAGTGCTCGTTAAACATCGGGAGAACGACGGCGGCATACTCGCTACCCTGGGCCTTGTGAACGGTCAGGGTGTAGGACAGTTGGAGGTCATCCCATTCTCCCGCGCCAAATCGATGAATCGTCGAGCCGAATGCTACGGAGACCTCACCGGTGCTGTCGATCACACCAACGACACGACCGGTTTCACCATTCGCGAGGCTGCGTTCGTAGTCATTGCGCGTTGCGATAACACGATCGCCTTCGCGAAAGACGCGCTCGCCGCGCTTCGCCGAACGACTTCCATCGCGTAGCGCGTCCTGAAGGACGGCATTGAGTGATTCCGTTCCACATGCGCCTTTGTGCATGGGTGTCAGAACTTGAATATCCTCTGAGGGATCCAACCCGAACTTTTGAGGAAGCCTGCGGGCCACCAGTTCACGGATGAGGGCACAGCCCTCTGACGCGTCGTTGCGCTCCATGTAATAAAAGTCGGTCACCTCATGAGGCTCGGGCATCTCTGGGAATTGCCCCTCACGGATCGCGTGTGCGTTGCGGACCAAAAGTCCGCCGTGCTCTTGCCTGAAAATCCTGGACAGTGAAACCGTCGGGATCATGCGCGATGACAAAAGATCTGCCAAAACGTTTCCAGGACCGACGGATGGCAGCTGGTCGGGATCCCCGACTAGGATTAACGATGTCTTTCCGACTAGCCCCCGCAGGATCTGCACGAAAAGGGGAAGGTCGAGCATGGACGCTTCATCGACGACTAGCACATCCGCCAGAACGGGTTGGGGAGGCAGCCTGTCGTCGTAGTGGTCCGTGGGTTGAATGCCGAGGAGTCGATGAATAGTTGCCGCGGCGCGACCCGTAGCTTCTTCCATACGGCGTGCAGCGCGACCCGTGGGTGCGGCGAGTTGCACCGATTTCCCGAGGGCCGTGACGCACTTCACGAGTGAGTCAATCACGGTGGTCTTGCCAACACCCGGGCCACCGGTGAGGAGCGCAAGCGGACGAGTCAGAAGAAGCCTCACAGCCTGCTTCTGTTCATCCGACAGATGCTCGGGAAGTTGAGTTGGAACGTCTGAGTCATCTTGCAGTAGCGCAGGGCGAAGCATCAGTCGTGAAATCCGGCGGGAGGCTTCGACCTCGAGCGCGAAAAGATCGGGATGGTAGACACGACAAACGCCCTCGAATGCGCGTTCAACCACGATTCTACCTGACGCCTCCGCAGACACGACGGAGGCCTCGATCATAGTTGATTCAAGTGCGAGGAGTTCAGCGCTTCGAACGACAAGCATCTCGATGGGCAGGCAGGTGTCACCTTGCTCCATGGCTTCCTTCAGCGTGTGCACTAGGCCTGCCTCGCGACGCAGGGGATGCTCGGAATCAAAGCCGAGGTTTCGACTGAGGCGATCAGCCGTGGGAAAGCCAATGCCGCGAATGTCGTCAGCGAGTTTCCACGGGTTCTCCTTGGTGATGGCCGCGGCCCGCGGACCGTAGGCACGCACAACCGATGCCGAAAGAGCAGGCCCTAGCCCGATCCCAGCAAGAAAGGCGAAGGTCTCAATTTCGGCCTGAGCTGATCGCACCGAAGCCCGGAGCACTGCGAGCTTTTTCTTTCCGAATCCCCGAATGGTGATGTCTTCATCCCCGGCGAGCTTGACGAAGGCATTCGGGCCCAAGTCATCCACAATTCGGGCCGCCGTTGCCTCGCCTACTCCCTCGAATCGTCCTGATGCGAGGTAGCGACGTACACCGTTAATCGAGTCCGGTGTCACCGGAATCGCCGAAGTCACCTTGAAGCGTGGCCCAAATCGTGGGTGGTCTTCGAAACTCCCCTCAAGTCGGTAGCTAGACTCCGGACTTGGATCGCCGATCGTACCAGCGGCCGTGAAGGAAGCTCCATCTTCGGTGATGACTTCGATCACGGCGAATCCCGTGTCGGCCGCGTGATAAATCACCCGGCGGACTGTCGCACTCAGCACCCGGGATTCTTTCGCCTCCATGCTCCGAGAGATTACTCGGTGAGGAGGACAGGTTCCACCTCTTTGGCTAGTCGCGCTACCATTCCGATGTGAATCGTCGCTTGAAGGTGGTGCGCATCGTGACGCGGCTCAACGTTGGGGGACCCACGCGCCATATCTCTCTCTTGAATACCTTGCTCCCGGAGTGTGGGATAGACGGCGTGACGCTGACCGGTCCGACGCCTCCTACGGAAGGATCAGGTGCGATTACTGTGCAAGGCAGGATCATCGAGATTACGACGCTCGAGCGAGCAGTGTCTATCTGGGCGGACATTCAGGCGTTCTTCGCAATCCTTCGGATCCTGCGGAAAGAGAAACCTGACGTCGTTCATACGCATCAAAGCAAGGCAGGGTTCCTTGGGCGATGGGCCGCGTGGTGTGCGCGCGTTCCGCGCGTTGTGCATACGTTTCATGGACTCGCCTTTCGTGGATATGCGGGCGTGATCGGTTCGTGGTGGATCCGCTTCATCGAGCGCGTGACCCTTCGCGTTACAGACGTGGTGATTTGTCAGAATTCGCTCCAAGAGGAAGAGCTTATTGATGCGATAGGGTTTGGTGTCCGCGCAAAATCCAAAATCGTAGAACCTGCCATTGAGATTCCGGCGCGGGCCAATGTCGAACAATCGATACCTAGGCGCGTCGTGTTTGCCGCAAGACTGGTGCCAATTAAGGACCCCGATCTACTGCTTGCGGTGGTTGAATTGACCGATCCCGCGGTCCACTTCGATGTTGTCGGAGATGGCGTGCTCATGACACGTGTTCGAGCCAAAGTGTCTGCCAATCCTCTGATTCGCCATCGAGTGAAGTTTTGGGGGAACATCGCAGAGCCCTGGGATATCTACCAGCAAGCCAGCGTCGGGATACTGACGTCCGTCGCCGAAGGGACTCCTCTCGCATTGATTGAACTTCAGGCCCTCGGAACTCGAGTCGTCGCACCGGATGTTGGCGGAGTTCGGGGCATCGTTGATCCGCGCGCTGGCGAGGTTGTCCAACGGACAGCAGTCGATCTTGCCGCTGCCGTGATGCGACAGTTGGCTTTGGGACGAGTCACAGACGAGGCTCGATCAGAGATCCGGCAAAAATATGACGGACTTCGCCTCGCGACGGAGGTCGCCGCGATCTACCGGGCGTGATCAGGTCTTCGCGGTGACTTCGTCACGCAACTTCTGATTGATGAACTGGCGAATCTGCATTTGCGCAGCTTCATCGCGCCACCCAATCCACCAGAATTCGATCCCGGCTTCGAAAGTCGCGCCAGCTGGACGGCACCAAGCCACCTTGCCGAGGGCAATTACCGACATCGGCAAACCTGGGAGTTCGAGATCAAGGGCGAGCATGGTGCCCGCTGGAGTGGCCAAGGCCATCTCGATACAGACGCCACCACCCGAGATGTTTTGGACGACCCCGTCACATTGGGCGAGTTGCTCGAAACGAGGATCGTCGCCAACTGGGCGGTATTTGACTTGGCAGTTGGTTGCGACGCGTGGGAAATGGCGGTTTTCCTGCATAAGGGTGTCCCGTTGGGTGCTTTTCTTATCGGACGGGATGGCTTTGATCCTTGACCCCCAATTCGGTGCCAGGACGGGGGTAAATGTGTCGGGATTGCGTAAATTGCAGAACGCTCCACCAATGCGTATATGGATGCCGATCGGAGACTCGTTGGACAGCGTTGGTTTTTGCTGCCGCGATTTGACGTGTATGTGGTGCGGCTGCTGTGCCTTAGGCTCTGGGCCCCTTATGGGGGTAGAGTGAACAACACATGAACTCAGCGAATACGAATTCTACGGGCAACTCGAAGGGGCCCGTGATCATTTTGGTGCTAGTCGTCTTGGCCTTGGCTGGCTGGGGGGCGTCGCTCCTTTTGGACAAGAGCCCGTCGCCGGGGTCTCCCAACACGTCGGGTCCGGGTGATGCGGCAACGAATAGCCGACCGGACACGCCCTTGGCTAAGGGCGAGGTAGTGACTGCGGTGGCACCCGTGCGCCCTGCGGCAACCCCCGACATGATCGAAGGTGTGGTCAAGGATCGCGATGGTAATCCCATCCCCGACGTGACCATCCAGATCATTCGATGGGACATTGACACGGGTAGTAGGCGTCCGGTCGATCAATGGGGCACAGAGGTGATTGCGGGCACAAGCAGCACCGACAAAAACGGGCGCTATGCGTTCAACGGAATCGACCCGGCCGCGAGAGTGCAGGCGATGCGTGCGCTGAAAGCCGGTTTTACCTCACAGTTCAAGGATTCGGTCCCGGCAGGACGCCAGGTCGACTTCACGCTCATGACCGGAGTTCCTCTAAGCGGTCGCGTGACCGATATCGATACTGGACAGCCGATTGTGGGGGCGCGCGTGAAGGGCTGGTACGCAACAGGAAAGGTGACCGCCGACTCACCGACTCAGTTCAGGTGGAACGAGAACGTGATCACTGACCCCGATGGTCGGTACACCTATGAGGGCGTTCCCGATCGCAACGTGCAGTTCCTTTTCTATCACCCTGATTACGAAGACAGCAGTGAAATGCGCGACGTCCCCTCGGGGAAACCATGCGTGCACGACTTCAAACTCAAGCGGGGTCTTGTCATCGAGGGTGTCGTCAAGAATCGTCGTGACGGAAAGGCACTCCCCGCTGTTCATGTGAAAGGGACTGACATGATTGTCCCGCGCTATCACGGGACTTCGGACAACAATGGCGTCTTCCGAATTACCGGGCTCAAGCGTGGCAAGGTGCGTTTCGCCATGGAGCTGCGCGGCTTCTCGGCACCTCCGGATGTGCGAGATCTCACGGATGCCGAGATGTCGACTGCGGAGCGACCGAACCGCCTCGAGTTCTTTATGGAGCCGAGTGGCGCGGTAGCGGGAATTGTCAACCTTCCCATCGGTGGACCGGCTGTCGGCGCCCGAGTGTGGCTGGCAAAGAACACGATTCTCACGAATTCGATCATTCCCGGATCCGAAACCAAGGCGGATGCCCAGGGGAGATTCCTGCTGCGTGACCTTGATGTCGGTCAGAAGTATGTCGTTGTTGCGATGCACCGCGAAGCGGGCCTTGGCACCTCTCCCGAGATCGTGGTCGGACCGGCCGAGATCAAGGAGGACTTCACACTCGAGTTACCACGCGGAGGAGTTATCTCCGGACGGGTGACAGATGACGGTGGCGCACCGGTCGTCGGTGCATTAGTCACCTTGGAGCGTCCGGCCTTTTCGCTTGCATGGTTCATGCCGCCGTCGGACGTTGGACAAGGCGCAAGTGTGACAGAAACGACGGGCCCCGATGGTGGATATGCGTTCCGATCCCTCTGGGGCGGCAAGCACACCCTTCGTTTCGATGAGGCGGATCATGTTTCAACGATGAACCAGACGGTTCAGCTCAAAGACTCTAATGACGCGCAGACACTGGACATCACGATGTCGCGCTCTAAGTCGATTTCGGGTCGCGTGACGTTGCCCGATGGAAACCCCGGCGCCGGTGCGTTGATCGAAGCATTCGCGTCCAACGCTGACGACGCTGCCGCTACGGCGGTCGCGGCTGCCGATGGCACTTTCAAGATCAGCAAACTTCTGCCCGGCTGGTATCGCCTCAAGGGCAGTACTGCAAAGCCGCGGATGACATCCAAACCCATCGATGACGTTGCTGCCGACACTTCGGGCATAGACGTTAGATTACTTGCGCTCGGAGAGGTCACGGGGTTCGTGGTGGACTCGTCTGGGGCTCCTGTGCGAGTCTTCTCGATTTCACTTGACCCTATCATTCCGACTGCCAAGCAGCCGGACCGCAAGAGCCCAACAGGCGGCGTCTCCGCCGTGGCAATGGAATTTCAAGACGACGCCGGTTTCTTCCGTCTCAAGGACGTTGAAGCTGGTCTCTATGGGGTTTTAGTATCCGCGGGCGACTTCGCCGAAACGCCTGGGCCTCAGGTCATGGTGGATGGGGTCGCAGCTGACGTGGGGGCCATTCGCCTCAAAACAGGAGGCATCGTGACTGGCAAACTGCGAGACACGAAGGGCTCACCGGTTGCCGGCGTTGGGATCTTCCTTGACCGAATGGACCCTCCGGTTCCTGGAGCGGTCCGCCGAGCTCCGCCGCCTCCTGTCATGTCGCGCGTGGATGGTGAGGGAGAGTTCAGAATGACCGGCGTGGCTGCGGGCCAGTACCAACTCCGGTTTGAATCCGACGCGTGGGTTGTCCCAGCGAACTCCGTTCTCACGGTGGGCGAAGGAGAGACAGTAGTTCGCAATGAAGTCCTTCGTGCGGCCGCGTCAGTCACGGTCTACGCTTTTGATCAGTTTGGCGAGGCCGTTCCTGCGATGGATGTCACGATTTTCGATGCGGCAGGAGCCCGTGTCGCGGCCAAGGGAGATACGCCGACGCAAAAAACCGATCTCAACGGTCGGGTCACGATGTCGAGAATCCCAGCCGAGACCGTGAAAATTCGGGTGCTGCGTCCTGGCTACAAGGTGACGTTCGTCGAGAACGTCATCTTGGCTCCTGGCGAGAAGGCTGAACGGCGAGTTGTGGTTGAGAAGCAAAACTAGTAGGTTGCGCTCGTCTGCAACTGGCTTCTGCATATGGGTTTATGGTCGTCCCTGGAACGCAGGACAGGGCTTGGGATGTCACTTAGATGCGCATCCCAAGATTGCCAGATTTGCGTAAGCAACGACTACGCCGGGGTTTCGACCGACAGAAATTAACTTCTCCACATTGCATGTGAGGGCACTGTTGATGTAATATTCGCAGGTCTGGTTCTTCGGCCCCGCACGGTCGTTGAATCGGATCTGAGAACTCTGGCGGCGCGAGATTTTTTTTCCCTCCCCAACCGCCCTCTCGAGCTCCGAGTTCTTATTCGCTGGGTCCCGTTGGGTAGCTCCTGACGGGACCCAGTCCCTTTTTCCACCCTTGCAACGATTCCACTAGCATTGCGGGGTATCGGCTACATTCGCCCTTGGGGCTCTACTCTTGTCACGTCCGCTTAGGCTGTTCGCCCCGGGGGACTACGACGTCGGGCGGAATGCCAGCTTAATCAGCTCTGGAATTCTGAGAGAAACCGCTTCATCAATCGAGTCGGCGGCGTCGTCGTATTCGGAATCCGATCCACCGAATGGATCGGCAATGCCACGTCCGCGTGGATCGAGCGTCTCGGCCCGAGCGACTCCGAAACGCGACCTCAACGAAGAAACGTGTTCCGGTGTAAAGCCAAACACCCGCTCGAAGGACTCGAGTTTCACTGAACCGACATAGCGGCTCGCGTGTTGGGTAAGGCTTGCTCCACGACGTCGCGCAACACCCATGGCACCCGATGATGCCGGCGCTCCATCGCTGGCTGCTGTCCCCGCGGATTCGACCGAGAGTCCCCACGCTGGGAGTTCGGCCGTCGAGATTCTCAAAGCGTCCGCCAAGAGCGCCCGCATGATGATGACCGCCATGGGGCTGCGACAGGTATTGCCCGAGCATACCAGGAGGATCCGAGCCGTTGCTGATGCAACGAGGTCGTCGTGACTTAACGCACCCTGGCGGAGGATCTGGGCCTCTCCCGACGGCGTAACCCTGACCAACGTCGATTCCTTGGCAACCCGGCAGGGACCACCGTCGACAATTAGGTCGGGGGCGGCACCACCCTCAAATGCCATCACGACACCGCTTGCGTCGGTCGCCGCTGGCGCGCCCGATCGATTTGCGCTCGTCCCGTGCACGGGGCCCGCACAGAGGCCCAGAATCGTTCGAGTTATGGGGGAGTCAGGAACTCGTACGGCTATCGAGTTGGGGTCATGTCCTACGACGAGGGTCATTGGACCTGGCCACCATCGCGCGGCAAGTCTAAGCGCTCTGGGCGAGGGCGAGTTGGTGAAGTCTCCAAGACGGGCGGCATCCGGAATGAGAAAGGGAAGCCGTTTCTCGAGCGGACGGCCCTTGATCTCGAAAATGCGAGCGATGGCGTCGGGAAACGCAGATCGACAGGCCAGTCCGTAAACCGTCTCGGTCGGGATCGCAACGACGCCCCCAGAATCCAAGATGCGAGCCGCCTCGATAAGAACCGGGTCACTGGGCAAGGAAGAGTCGGGAGTGAGCACGCGCATGGAGTGGGAGCGTAAATCGTGGGGAGGATCCCGCAAGGGGCGTGTTGGCCCACTTTTTGCGTGGGTTAGAGTCCCTGAGGTCTTTCATGAGCACGGATCGTTCCACAAGCACGACTTTGTTGCCCGCACTCGCGGCCGGCATGCGCACGTCTCTATCTGCCATGAGCTTGAGCCTCGGGTCCCTCCGACAGGAACTGCATCGCGCCAATATTGCAGGAGACCGACCGGTATCGGAAATTTTGGATGTTTTGACTCATGAGCTTCGTCGGGCTGAGCGTCTTGTGGTCGGCTACGAGCGATTAATGTCGGAACCGACACTCGAACGCGTCAACTCCAACCTCAACGCCGTGGTCGAGCAAGCTCTCGCAGGTGCTAAGGAAGCATTGCAGTCAAGTCCGGTAGACCTTCGCGTCTATCTTGATTCAACCACCTTTGAAGTCGGCGCAGATCGCGCGGTCATGCTCCAAGCATTTGGAACGCTCATTCGCCACGCCATTTCGTCGATGGGGGCAGGCGGCGTTCTGACCGTCACGACGCGTCGTGACGGCGATACATGGACATTGCTTGTTATTGACACCGGAGCCGGAATGTCGGAATCCGATGCGCAAAGGTTGTTTGACGCCGGTTATTCCGAGGGGCCTGGCGATCGTCCAGGACTTGGGTTCGCCTTAAGGGCGCTCGAAGCGCATGGCGCAAGTGTTACCTGCACGAGCATGGTGGGGCACGGCACCTGCGTTTCGGTCAACATGACCAAGGCTTCGGTCTTGTGAGCGATATCCCTCGAATTTTGGTTGCTGATGCTGACCTCGCGCATCGGGATGCACTCGCGGCAGCGCTTTCCCGAGCCGGCTACAAAGTAGAACGAGCGAGTGCGGTGCCGGACACCCTCGCCGCACTCAAGCAGGGCACGTTTGCGGTCGTCTTGGTTGACGCCGGAATCGGTGGGCGCAAGGCACTCGAGATCCTGACACGCGCGAAGGAGTTAGAACCATCGCCAGCGGTCATGTTCATTTCGTCTACGGCAAGTATCGAGGACGCGGTCGAGTCCATGCACCGTGGCGCAGCCTACTATTTCACCAAGCCATTGGATCTGACTCATGTCCGTCAGGTGGTGGATAAGGCTGTGATCGCGGGTCGACAGGGCGGCCGGACTTCTGTATCAGCGGCGCCTAATCCCACATCGAAATCTGACAAGTCGGCCATAAGCAACGACACGGCGAATCTACCCGTCGAGGTGCCGGCCGGCATCGGCGAGATCGTTGCAACTACGCCTTCCATGATGAAGGTGTTCGAGCTTGTCAGCATTGTCGCGCCTACGAGCGCCACGGCACTGATTCTCGGCGAGAGTGGCACCGGTAAGGAGCTAGTCGCCAAAGCAATCCACGGACTCTCGCCTCGTCGCCACCGGCCGTTTGTCGCCCTCAACTGCGCTGCGTTGTCGGAGAATCTCCTCGAGAGCGAGTTGTTTGGCCATGAAAAGGGTGCCTTCACCGGAGCGTTGGGAACTCGCGAAGGCCGTTTCGAGTTTGCCGACGGAGGCACGCTGTTTCTGGACGAAGTAGGGGACATGCCCCTCCCAGTTCAGGTGAAACTGCTGCGAGTCCTTCAGGAGCGCAAAATCACGCGCGTCGGCAGCAACGTTCCAGTGGACGTTGACGTGCGGCTCATTGCGGCAACGAACAAGGACCTAGAGCAGGAAGTCAAAAAAGGCAATTTCCGCCAAGATCTCTACTATCGACTAAAAGTTTTCAGCATTTATGTTCCACCGTTGCGCGAACGTCGCGGCGACATCCCATTCCTTGTGGAGCGTTTCGTTGCGCAGTTTTCCGCTCGGCACAATAGGAAGATATCGGGCATGGATCCGGATGCGCTGCGGATCCTCATGCAACATGACTGGCCTGGAAACGTCCGCGAACTCGAGAACTCAATCGAGACCATGGTGCTGGTTGCGCGCCATGACCGGATTCGGGTAGAAGACATCGTTCCAGGGATTCCGGACATCAAGTCAACTGGCGCCGTGGTTCCTTTCGAGGCCTTCGAAGGGATGACATTGGAAAAAGTCGAACAAGAACTGATTCGACTGAACCTCAAGCGCCACGAGGGCAACCGCTCAAAGGTTGCGAAGGCGCTTGGCATCTCGGAGCGGACGCTCTATCGCAAGCTCCGCGAGTACGGCTTTACCTGATCGACCTGACAATTTGTCAGGCGGGCAGTGGGGACTCGGACGTTTCGTCCAACTCGCCGCATGTGTCCGGCCTGCGCACAGCGGGTTTTGGATGTAAACGGATAGGGGGGTTGGGTTCGGGAGTGTGGCACCACGATTGCTAGTTCGGGGATTGGGCGGTCCCTTAATGGGATCCCCGGAGAGCAAACCATGTCGAAGATCATCGGAATCGACCTTGGAACGACCAACTCGGTGGTCGCGATCGTTGAAGGCGGAGACCCACGCGTCATCGTCAACCAGGAGGGTGACCGCACCACTCCATCAGTCGTCGCATTTACCGAAGGCGACGAAGAACTCGTTGGTCAGCCCGCTAAGCGCCAAGCCGTAACGAATCCCAAGAACACGGTTTTCAGCATCAAGCGCTTCATGGGCCGACGTCGTAACGAAGTCGACAGCGAAGTAAAGCGTGTTCCCTACGCCGTGACAGGGTCCGGCGATGAGCCTGCAAAAGTTTCGATCAACGGCCGTTCATACGCTCCGCCCGAAATTTCTGCGAAGGTGCTCCGCAAGCTCAAGGAGACGGCGGAGGCGAACCTTGGTTGCAAGATCGACAAAGCGGTCATCACGGTTCCCGCGTACTTCAATGACGCTCAGCGTCAGGCGACGAAGGATGCCGGAGCGATCGCTGGCCTCGAAGTCGTGCGCATCATCAACGAGCCGACTGCGGCCGCACTTGCCTACGGTCTGAACAAGAATCGCAACGAGAAGATTGCGATCTACGATCTCGGTGGCGGCACGTTCGACGTGTCGATTCTAGAAGTCGCGGCTGGCGACGGCGAAGAGAAGACATTCGAGGTTCTTTCGACCAATGGCGACACTCACCTCGGTGGTGACGATTTCGATAACACCCTTGTCGACCACGTTGCCGCGGACTTTCAAAAGCAAACGGGAATTGACGTACGTCAGGACGCCATGGCGCTCCAGCGCTTGAAGGAAGCGTGCGAGAAAGCCAAGTGCGAGATGTCGTCAAATCTCCAAACTGAGATCAATCTGCCCTTTATCACGGCGGACCGATCGGGACCAAAGCACTTGAAGTTCGTTTTCAAGCGCGCCGAATTTGAGCGTCTGGTGGACCCCCTTGTCGAGCGCACGCGCGGTCCGTGCCTCTCGGCCCTGAAGGACGCGGGTCTCGATCCATCCAAGATCGACAAGGTTGTGTTGGTCGGCGGCTCGACTCGAATTCCAGCGGTGCAGGCGATTGTGAAAGAGATCTTCGGCAAGACTCCTGATCAGTCGGTCAATCCTGACGAGGCCGTTGCACTTGGCGCAGCGGTGCAGGGCTCCATTCTCGCTGGTGATCGCAAGGATGTTCTGCTCTTGGACGTCACGCCGTTGTCCTTGGGAATTGAGACTCTCGGTGGGGTGATGACGCCGCTTATCGAGCGCAACACCACGATTCCGACCAAGAAATCGCAGGTGTTCTCGACCGCCGCAGACAATCAACCGTCGGTCACAATTCACGTCCTTCAGGGCGAACGTCCGAAGGCTCGGGACAACCGAACCATTGGCAATTTCGATCTCGCAGGATTGCCGGCGGCACCGCGCGGATTGCCCAAGATCGAGGTCACTTTCGACATCGATGCAAACGGCATCCTTCATGTTTCAGCGAAGGACCAAGCTACCGGCAAGGAAACTCAGATTCGTATCACGTCGTCGTCGGGCCTCTCGAAAGAGGACGTTGATCGCATGCGGCGCGAGGCTGAGGAGAATGCAGAGTCTGACAAGGCGGCCAAGGAGATCATCGAGGCCCGGAATAAGGCCGAGATGCTTGTCTATGAGGCCGAGAAAAACCTGAAGGAGCACGGCGACAAGCTCGACGACGCCGAGAAGAAGGCCATCGACGAGGCCGCGACCGAGCTGAAGGGCGTGAAGGACTCTGACGATCTAAAGAAGATCGAGGAGGCCCACGAGAAGCTCACTCAGTCTCTCTATAAAGTCGCTGAGAAACTCTATGCGGCTTCAAATAAGGAGCAGGGCGCCCCGAGTGCATCGGCAGCCGGGTCTGAGGGGAAGGCCAACGACGATGACGTCGTCGACGCTGACTTCGAAGTCAAGAAGTGAGTCCGTGCCCGAAGTGATGTAATCACTGCAAGGGCGTTGACCTCGCGCGGGCGGCAAGGGACAATCCTAGCCGCCCGCTGCTTTGTTCATGGCTCATGGAATCATGATGTGATTGAGGTCGATCGGCTCGTAAAACGCTACGGAGGACACACTGCCCTCGACGGAATCTCCTTCTCTGTGAAGGGCGGCTCCGTGACGGCATTCCTCGGGCTGAATGGGGCAGGAAAGAGCACGACGTTGCGGGTGCTCTCGTGCTTTCTGCCGCCAACATCTGGCACCGTATCGGTCGCCGGCTTCGACGTGGTGCGCCAAAGCGAACAGGTGCGAAGAACCATCGGCTACTTGCCCGAGTCGGTTCCGCTTCACCTCGAGATGAAGGTAGGCGAGTACTTGAGTTTTCGAGCCCGGCTCAAGGGTGTTGCGGCACGGGATGTCGCCTCGGCGATTGCTGCTGCTGCGTCCCGTTGCGATGTCCTCGATGTTCTGAATGCGCCGATCGGTTCACTTTCCAAAGGATATCGCCAGCGGGTCGGAATCGCGGACGCGATTGTGCACCGACCGAAGGTTCTCATTTTGGACGAACCGACGTCTGGACTCGATCCAGCCCAGCGCCTCCAAGTGCGCGCGCTAGTCAGGGAACTCGGTGCTGACCGCACGGTGTTCGTTTCGACTCACATCATTCCCGAGGTTGAGGCAACCTGTGACACCGTAGTCGTGATTCACCGTGGGCGTGTCCTGAACGCCGGTCCGCTTCAGTCAATGTCTCGTGGTGGTGGAGTGCGGCTCACCGTCAGGGGTACAGACCTTCCCAATGGGGAGTCTCGCTCTGATGGAACCAGCTTCGCGGTTTTCAAAGACGCAGAGGAGGCTTCTTCGGCTGCTGCGCGCGCGCTCAAGGCAGGTGGACAGATCATCGAATTGGCGCCGGAGCGTGAGGGTCTAGAAGTGGCATTTGCCCGCATGACCACGGGAGCGGACGCATGATCGGTCGTTCTGGAATCATCGCGCGTCGCGAGTTGTTGGCATTTGCAGTTACACCTGTGACCTGGATTACGTTGGGCTCAGCGCTCGCACTCTCCGCGTGGCTTGCGTCCGGCAATGCACTTGTTGCATCGAGTGGCGATCTATCTGGTTTTACCATGTTGTCGTGCGGAATTTGGCTTGGGATGCAGATGTACTTGGCACCCATGCTCTCGATGCGACTTCTTAGTGAAGAGCGCCGATCAGGCACGTTCGAAGCGCTTGTAACGGCACCAGTATCGGATGCTGAAGTCGTGGTTGGCAAGTTCGTCGCCGCTTGGTGCGTCCATGCGCTCGGAGCGACAGTAGTTGCACTCTGGCCGCTCATTGGGCTGGCTGCTGACGGAAGACCGGATGCCGGCCAGATGTTCTCGGCGTGGCTCGGACTCGTTGGAACCAGTTCAATTTTTCTTGCCGCCGGTACCTTCGCATCAAGCCTCACGTCATCGCAGATGTTGGCTGGCTTCTTGGCCATGGCATTCTGCCTTCTCCTTCGGTTCCTGCCTTCCGTTGTTCTTCAGACGCTTTCAGAAGATCATCTCCTTGCGCGCGCCTTGACGAAGGCGAGCCTCGAGTCGCAGATGCGCGACGCAGCGCGCGGTATTCTCGATGCGGTGAATATCGCTTATCAGTTGAGTGTGACGGCAGCACTTCTGTTGTTTGCTACACGAACGCTTGAGTCGCGGAGGTGGCAATGACGACTCCAAGCCCGAAACCAGAGCCGTCGAGCGTTTCGCGCGGTAGTTTCACACGTACCGAGCGCTTCGCGATTCTCATTAACGTCGTGTTGATCTGCGTCCTCGGTGCAGCGGTGGCCGCAGGATTTGTGACCTTGGTTGCTGATCTCTCATACCGCATCCCGCTTCGAAAGGACATCACGTCGGGAGGCCGATTCAGCCTCGATCCTGCGGCGGCGAATGTTGTCGATTCGATCAAGGAGCCGGTGCGGGTCACTTTGGTTGTTGGAATTGATCAAGATCGCAAGTCGCGTGTCCAAGACCTCTCGGGCACGCCGCGAATGGACGTCTATGATCGGCATTACCGACCGATACTTCTAGAGTTCATGGTTCGAGCGGGAACGGTTCTTGAGGAATGGTCGCGAAGAAATGCGAACATTCGAATCGACGTCATCGAGAAGGATGCAGATCTAGCGCGGCTTAAGATTGCGGCAGACTTCCATGGAAAACCAGCGGATGAGATGGTCAATAAAGTCATCTTCCGCTGCGGGTCGCGAGAGCGTGTCGTTCCGATTGACTGGCTTGCGCGAACCGAATGGGGATTCTTCCCACCCGATCCACGCCGTCCTGCCGTCTTCCCGGAGATTCTTGGACCGTGGCAGATTCAGGCGGTACTGACTTCGTCCCTAAAATCGGTCTCGTCGGGGGAAAGTACTTCAGTTGCTGTCCCTCGTGGAGCCAAAAGCGCGCTCGAGCCCGAGTCCACCGCGTTTCTACCGATCTTGAAGTTTCTCAAAGGTTTTGGATATGAGGTGGTGTCGTTTCGGCTCCGCGATGGAGTGCCCGATGAATGCCCTCTACTTATTCTCCCGGCCCTAGGTGGCAAGTTGGATCCGTCCGAGGCAGAGAAGCTGCGCGAGTTTGATGCAGCTGGTGGACGGACGTTGTTGCTTGGAGACTGGAGTCGAGCCGAAGACTACGTTGCGTTGCTTGAGCCGTATGGGGTCAAGCTTCCGCCATTGGTGGTCGAGGATCCTCCCAACAAGCGCGCAGGCCAACCCGACACCTTCCTAATCGAATCTAGCCGACTTGCAGTGGGGCTGCATCCGATCGATATCGGGATCAAGGATCGATCCACGTTGTTCCTTGGGACCGTGCGTCCAATCTCGGTTGACGACAAAGTTCGGGGTCAGGGTGTCTCGCGAATACCGCTCTTGCGCGGATCGGCGGATTCGAAGGTAGCACCGGTCGATTTCAACCTGTCGGACGACAAAGCCACTCCCGACCTTGGGAAACGTGTCACCAGTGCTTCTCCGATGCTCGCATCCGCCCTAACAAGGCCTGGTTCCTCCGGCCGCGAGTCCCGTGTCGTGGTCGTGGGCACTCCCGAGATACTACAACCAGACCTGTTGACTATTGGCGGCAACTACGGCAACCGCGACTTCGTCTTGAATGCTCTCAACTGGCTGTCGGAACGTACCGCAGTCATCGGGGGGATCGCTGATCGAGATCTGCTTGGGTCTCGCATTGAATTGACCGACGGACTCATCTCTGGATTTAGGTGGATTTTCGTTGTTGTGATACCGGTACTGCTCGCGCTCATAGGGTTCGTCATTCACCTCCGGAGGCGACGCTAATGTCGGTCAAGACCACATTGGTTCTGCTAGTCCTGTTGTTGTCGCTTGCGGCGGTTGTGAAGTGGCTGCAGCGCGACGATCTACCCACGGCACCTGAGGAACGGCGCGCGTTCGCCACCGTGAACCTACGCGAACTCACTGAGATTAGATTCGTCCCGGGCGAGGCGCGCAGTCCGAAGGTCTTTCCCTTTAGGCTAATGCGCTCTGATGACGAGACTTGGTCCATTGTTGCGCAGTCTCTCGAGAATGGTCGCCGACTTCCGGCAAGAACGGATCGCTGTCTTTCGTTGCTCGAGGTGTTACGTGACGCGACGTTCATTCGTCGTCTACCCGAGTCGACCCCTAATCAGCCAGGACAATTGGGCCTAATCCCCACACAGGGCGATGTCCTCACGATGATCACCTCGTCCGGGTCATTTACGGCCGTCTTCGGATTTGACATCGACGCCTCCGGCGTGGTTTTGCGTGTGGGCGAAGACTGGCCTCCATGTGTCGTCGACAAAGCCGTCCTGACGGAGCTACGGCGTCCGCCCGGCGAATGGCGCGAGCGACGCATGATCGCGGCTGAGCCGGCGCACGTTCGCTCCGTTGCGCTCGTCCGTGATGGCAATGTCGCCGCGCGCCTGGTGAAGGAGTCCGGACGCTGGCTTATGACGGACCCTTCACTCGGGCGCGCCGACCAAACGCATGGCGATCGCTTGGCCGCGCTTTCAGTCACGCTTGCCTGTGGAGACGGTGACTCGCAGCCCCCGACCAACGCGCGGTTCATGGTGGTTGAAGTGGAGCTGGCGAATTCCACTCTCAAGCGGCGCTATGAGGTCGCCTACGACGGACCAAGGGCATGGCTACGGGCCTCCAAGGAGACGCCTTGGGTTCCCTGCACCTCGGAGATCCCCGACCTGTTCGTCGGGTCATCGCTCGACTTGAGAAGCCGTCGATTGTTTGACTGCGATCTTGAGGATCTAGTTTCAGTGGAATGGCGTCGAGCCGGCGCGGCACGAGTAGCGTACCGAAGGATCGCGGGTGGTTGGTTCTACGAACCTCCCGATGAATCGGGGTGGACGGATCTCAACGGGCGAAAGCCAGCTCTTCCGCTTGACAGACTAGCGGGCGCCCGACTGATGGAATCGATTGCCGTAACGGACGCCATGAAGCTGTCGGACGAAGGTCCGGCAACCATTGAGTGGGAAATCGCATACTCCGTCTCAAAGAACGGCTCACCTCCAACATCGGCAACCATAAAAATCGGGAAGGGCCCTGATGACGGCCTGCGGTTTACGGCTTCACACGGCATTTCGGGTTCCTTGAGAAAGTTGGCCCTTTCAGCATTTGAGATCCCTTGGTGGACGGTTGTCAGTCGTCAACTTAATACAACGGCGCCATGGTCAATCACAGACGTTGAAGTCACCGACGCAATGGGCCGTTCGGTTGCGATGCGCGCCACCTCAATTGGGCAGGGCAGATTCGGTTTCACGCTAACCAGCCCGGAACATCCCGATGGCATTCCCGCGCCTTCGGAACAGTTGGACCCGATCCTAGGGAAAATTACGGGGCTCTCAGCCAAGCGTTATGAGGGCTTGGGCCAACCCCAGAATTTTGGCCTCACGACACCGAGATTCACCATACGGTGGAAGGATACCGTCCAACGCAACGAGGCCGAGTTAACGCTCACACCCCAGATTGGACGTTGGTACACATGGCGCGTTGGAACTGATGACGGCGATGGTGGGCTTTGGGGTGACTATCCGGACTCCATGCCTGGGTTCATCTTCGCGACCGAACGGCGCGACATCGACCCATTCATCGACGCGTTAACGCCTAAGTAGAGTGTCCTAGTCGGCGCGGTGCGGCGGATGGAGCGATGTCTTGTACCGGCTCAGCAAGGCAAACGGTGTTCTTCACTTTCTTCGCTCGTGTCAGTGCCGCGTTGGCGGCCGCGAAGAGGCCGACCTGATCTCGCGCGTGGGTTGGAAACGTGGCGTAGCCGATCGAAACCGAAGGGCTGACTGTTTCAATGCGGCCGTTGGCCTTGACATCGATACGCAAGGATGCGACCGACGACCGAATGCGCTCTGCGACGGTATGGCCCTCATCGGGCGACTTGCCCGACTTCGGCAGGATCACGACGAATTCATCGCCGCCCCAACGGCAGACCAGATCGCCCGTTCGGAAGCTGACGAATAGAAGCTGTGCAACGGTCTTGAGAACTTGATTCCCGCCCTCGTACCCAAGCGATTCATTTACTTGTTTGAAAAAGTCTAAGTCGATCAACATCAAACTTAGCGACTCGCCGTGACGCTTCGCGTTGTAGAAGCTCTTCGCGAAGTTAGTCTCGTAGAATTTTTGGCTATAGAGGCCAGTGCGACTGTCTACGAGTGCCCACTGTTCGAGTTCGACCTGACGTTCGGCGTTAGCAAAATTCTCACCCAATTGCCGACCAAGGTGGTCAGCGACTTCGAGATCTACCATTCCGTACGGCACCTGTGCGTCTCGCCCCGACAGAACAGCCACGGCGGCAACCGAATCGACATGTCGTATCGGCACGATGAGATACGACGTCCGTCCACCAACGGTACCGTCGCGTGGAATGCCCATGACCAGTCGTGGAGTTTTGTCTTCAAAGGCCTCAGCAGCATAGCGGATCACACGGGGGAGATCGATGGCATCGCGCGCCACTCCCATGCAATCGCCGAGCCTTGGGGCCTTTCCTTCCGACGCAAGAAACAGACGGCCTTCGCACGACGCAGTCAGACTGACAAGGGCACGAATCGCCGCAGCCCGAAGGCTGTCCTTGTCGCGTTCGAGTTCCGTACATCGACGAATCCACCTGAGGAGTCGAATCTCGGCATAGCCAATAGGCTCGGCAGCTTCGGCCGGAGACAGTGCGCCTATATCTTCAATCGATGCCGCATCGATCCGGACGTCCTCTTGTTGGTTAAGCGCTTGGGGCTGAATCGACTCTGGAAGAGAGGCGGTCGTCGCCTCCGCAACGGGATCATCACCCGAAGCTTGATGCAGAACTGCCTTGAGTCGGGCGAAATCAAATGGTTCGGAAATGTCACAATCTACACCATCGAATTCGACGGTGCAGTCAGCGGACCGGCATAGAACGGTATAAGGGCGCTTACCTTCAACGGTGCACGAACCTAATGCTTCGTTCTCTTTGGAAGGCGGAAGCACAGAAGAACGAAGAAGGAAGATCGCACCTTCATGTCGACTCAAAAGCGACTTAACTTCATGCTTGCGTACCGTGGCCAAGACACGCCAGCCGTCACGACGAAGTTCGTCGAGGTAACGCGCAAGAGTCGGATCCCCATCAGTTAGGACGACCAAAATGCGAGAGGCTGTCATTGATCAGCCTCCATGAGCGCCGCCGATCGGGGAATACGGAGGATGACGGTCGAGCCATGTGGCCCGAGGGGCTCGACACGCAAACTCCCTCCGCATCGCTCCGCGACTTGTGCGAGTAGCGCGATGCCGAGTGCTCGGCTGAATCGCTGAGTCTCAAGCAAGCGTTCGAGTTCGGTGTACTTAACGTGAGCGGGATCCAAGGTCGGATCGGCCACGACAATCGACACCTCGCTGTCTCCGTCGACACGAACATCCAAGTTTGCTGGAGTTCCCGAGACGGTGAGTGCGAGCGCGAGTTCTAAGGGCTCACGTTCCGTGCAGCCGTGAGTCAAGGAGCTCGACGGTATCGACGGAATGAAACCCAGCGTCAGAAGCAATGGATGGATGTCGACATTCGACAACGTTGGTTGTGCGCTGGCCACGGACAGGTGGCTCATTGCGCGGGCGAGGCGGGTAAGACGTCCAAGATCGGCTCGGAGGTCCTTGAGATGCTGGCCTCGCTTGGCGATGTCATCCTGGCGTTCAGCAAGGGTCAGCCAACTGAGGCTCGACGTCGCCACGTTGTTCATCGCATGCGCGAGCCCCCGAAGGAGAGCCGGGGACCGTTGCCCGTTTAGGGCAACCTGGTTCGACGGATTATTCGACCGAGGTAACTCTGCGTGGTCGAGCACCTTTTTAAGGTCATCAAATGCATAGGGCTCGAGGACAAATCGTTGGAAATGATGGGGCTCCACATCGTCTGCCGGAACAATAAGAATGGAGTCCCGTCGTCGGAGTAGGTCCTGTACGGGCTCCGGAAGGTGAATGAGTTCAGAGCGATGCACCACAATAGGGCGGTCAGAATGCGAATTGACGGCTGAAATGAGCCGATTTTTGTCGTCGGTGACCGATTCACTCTCTACGGACGGGAACCCCAGCCGCAACAGGAAAGCAGTAATGGCCAGCCGTTTCGGGCCGACAGGATGAATCAACAACATGTTGGAGGGTGGGGTCACCAGGCGGGGTCCCGGTGCGGATCAGCCACAACATCAAATCAGGGATGATGTTGGAGCCGCTCCTGACACGTGACAGTCTACCGCAAATATGTGGTTTGGGGATCTGGAACATGCGATTTCAAGGTGTCTCGCGGTGCGAGTCGAGATAGTCTAGGCAAGGCCGCCCTAAATCGGGGCGGGGCAAGGGAATCCGACCGACGTGTCTGTCGATGTTTCGATCATTATTCCCCTCTACAACGAGGTGGAATGCGCCCCGCATCTCATCGACGAGTTGCGGGCCTTTGTTGCGTCATTTGATCGAACAACTGAGGTCATTCTCGTCGACGATGGGAGCGATGACGACACCTTCGGGGTGGCCATGCGGGAGATCACCGGGCAGGCAATTGTTCCGGACGGCAAGCCCGGCCAAGTCAAAGACCCGCTTCCGGGGGCGAAACTCGTCAGGCTTCGAGGGAATGCCGGCCAAACAGCGGCCATGGCAGCCGGGCTCAGCAAGGCGACGGGAGACGTCATCGTCTTCATGGACGGTGACCTTCAAAACGACCCGCGCGATATCCCGAAGTTGCTCGCCAAACTCGACGAAGGCTACCACCTGGTCTCTGGATGGCGACGCGACCGCAAGGACCGAGCGTTGACGCGCAAGTTCCCCTCATGGGCTGCCAACCTCCTCATAGGCGTCTTCACCGGAGTACGAGTGCGCGATAGCGCCGGCAAACCTCAGGGTTGGCTTCATGATTTTGGATGTACGTTAAAAGCCTACCGCGCATCCGAACTTCGCGCGCTCAATCTCTACTCAGACATGCACCGCTTCCTTCCTGCGCTTACGCATCGGGCGGGCGCGAGTATCGCAGAGGTTGTCGTCAATCACCGCTCGAGAGCCTACGGCCGAAGTAAGTATGGACTGTCGCGTGTGTTGAAAGTGGCGGCAGACCTTGTTGTGCTTAAACTCATCACTGAGTTTGCCGGAAGGCCGATGCACTACTTTGGACCGTTGGCGTTGACGTTCATCCTCCTATCTGGATTCACAGGCGCGGTATGGGGCTGGAATCTGACGACAGACGTGCACGACCCGACATTCATTTTCCCCGCAATCGTGACGCTGTTCTTTGTGTCGTCTCTCTACTTCTTGTTTCTCGGATTACTCTCCGAGCTCATTCAACGAGTGGGGCGCTATGATCCGGCGGATCAAGCGCGGGCGACGCTGGAGACCATCTGATGCAGATGTCTGCCTCAACCGTCGGAGCACCGGTGTTTGACTTCACCTTGGTCCTGCTTGCAAGCGGGATTGGGCCTGAAGCGAAGCTCGCCGAAGAGGTAGTCACGACCTACACTCAAGCCCTCACCGACATCGGCGTGACGTGGGAGGTCCTCCTTGTCGACGATGGCGCACCGAGAGAGTTCTTTGCGTGGGTTAAGAGTATGTCGGAGTCGATGCCTAACACCCGCGGCATTCGGTTTCGTAGGCAGTTCGGTGAGTCGATTGCGATTGCGACCGCGGTCGGGATGGCGCGGGGAAAAAACATCATCACGACGACTTGGTATCAGCAGGTCGGTTCGGACGCCGTTCGTCAGGCGGTCCGATTACTGTGCGAAGGCGCTGGGCGCGGCAATTGGGATTATGTCGCCGTGCGTCGCGAGGGCCGCGTCGACTCGTGGCCGGCACGTCTCCAAAGCTGGGCGTTCAACGCATTTACACGTTGGCTTACGGGGGTCGAGATTCACGACTTGAACGCGTCGTTTCGTGCGTTCCGTCGTGAGGTTGTCGCTGAATTGTCGCTGCATGGTGACTTGTTCCGATTCATTCCGGTTTTCGCCAGTCAAAAGGGGTTCCGCGTCAAGGAAATCTCGGTGCAGCATCACAAGGAACGAGGGCCGAGCACGATCCTCAATTTGGGGCTCTATGTCCGTCGATTCCTCGATATCCTCTCGCTCTTTTTCCTGCTCAAATTCACCAAGAAGCCGCTGCGCTTCTTCGGGCTCGTCGGTTCCATCTTCTTCGTAGCGGGCCTCGGAATCTCGGTGTGGATGACCTGGGCCAAGTTGGTCAGGAGCGAAGGTCTTGCGGATAAGCCAGTACTTGTCCTCGGTGTCTTTCTGCTCGTTCTCGGCATCATCGTGGCATCAATCGGTCTCATCGGGGAGATCATCATTTTCCTACAAGGCAATCAGCTGAAGGATTACAGCATCGACACGGTGGTCGTGAGTGGTCGAACGGACCGACCGGAGACCATGTGACGTCAGTTTGGACACTTGCTCGCGACCTCGAGGGTCGCTGGGACGCGTTTGTGAAGGCGCATCCCGATTCCACGATCTTCCATACTCTCGAATGGCGGGAAACGCTCAGTCGCACATTTGCCCACGAATCGGTATATCTCATCGCCGAGCGGATGGGGGACATCGTGGGTGTCCTGCCGATGTTCATCGTGCGGTCGCCGTTCTTTGGCACGAGCCTCTGTTCCACGCCTTTCGCCGTCTACGGGGGGATCCTATCCGTCGATGTCGAGGCTTCCGAAGCACTCGTTCGTGGCGCTCGTGAGGAAGCTGTTGCGCGCAAGATCACGCGCATTGAGTTGCGCCATTTAAAACCAAGTGGGCTGGATCTTCCTGGGCTCGATGGCTACGCGACGTTCATCACGGAAGTACCAGACTCGATTCCCGGGTGTCTCGAGCGCATTCCTCGCAAGGCCCGCGCGGAAGTCCGCAAGGCGCTGGCAAAGCCAGGGTTTAGCATCGATACGGACTCTCGAGATATCGAGTCATTCCACAGACTCTTCGCGCAGAACAAGCGGGACCTCGGATCACTCGTATTTCCCGAGCGCCTGTTCTGGAAGACGATGGAGGTGATGGGGGAGAAAGCGATCATCACGCGCGTCATGTTCGATGGCGAACCGATGTCCGTGGTGCTCTCCTTCATCTGGAACGGCATGATCATGCCATATTGGTCGGGTGCATCACCTCGCGCAGAACGCATGTCGGCGAATAACCTTCTCTATCATGCGGTCATGGAAGAGGCTTCCCGCCGCGGTCTTAAGTGGTTCGACTTTGGTCGAAGTCGCAAGGACACGGGTCCGTACAGGTTCAAGCAGCATCAGGGCTTTGATCCGACGCCTCTCAACTATCAATGGGTGCTTCTCGATGGCACCGAGATTCCGCGTTTGTCTCCAGACAACCCACGCTTTCGCCTCGCACGAGAGGCATTCCGTCGGATGCCGATGCCTATTGCGCGGGTACTCGGCTCGATCGTGTCTAGCCGAATGCCGGTCTGAGCTCGAATTGCTACGATGGTCGCATGGATCCGGCGTGCCCCTTCAGCCTTCAAGATGAGCTCGTCGCGCTGCTGCCGCCAGGGCGTGTGTTGACAGACACTGGCGACCGCAAGTTGCTTGCGGTTGACGCCTCGAAATTGGATGGCGACTGCCTCGCCGTGGTCCGGCCAAAGACTGAATCCGAAGTCATCTCGACCATGAAGTTTGCGGCTGCACGTGGAATTTCGGTCGTGCCCCGAGGTGCTGGAACTTCTCCAACTGGTTCCGCACTCGCCCACGGATCACAGATTGTCCTAGACCTTTCGGCAATGAACCGCATCATCGATCTTGCCCCCCGCGACATGGTTGCCGTCGTGGAGCCGGGAGTGATGTGCGGTGACCTTCAGTCTGCTGCAGAAGCAGTCGGAATGTTCTATCCGCCCGACCCCGCATCAGCGAAGACATCCACACTCGGTGGCAATGTGGCGACCTGCGCCGGTGGACTGAGAGCCGTCAAGTATGGAGTCACACGGGACTACGTCCTTGGACTTCGCGTGGTGCTTGCCGATGGCAGGGCAATCGAGGTCGGAGGGCGTCCGCTCAAGTCAGTGGTGGGATATGACCTCGCGAGACTTTTCGTTGGCTCCGAAGGGACCCTTGGGGTGCTAACTCAAATCACGCTAAAGCTCATTCCAAAACCTGCGCGTACGTTGACTCTATTCGCGACGTTCAGAGATTTTGAGGGCGGCTTACTTGGCGCAGACGCGATTCTTGGCGCGGGGATATTGCCGAGGGCATTGGAATACATGGATGCCGACGTGATGAAAGTGGCCTCCGCCGTGTCGGGCGTGTCGTTTGATCCCGAGGTTCGTTCAGCGTTGCTCATCGAAGTGGACGGTTCCGAGGCGTCGTGTCGCGAGGACGCAGGCACGATTTCTCAAGCGCTTGCCACCGCTGGCGCAGCGACGGTTGAACAGGGCGACGACACCGAGGCGCGCGATCGCTTGTGGTTGGCTCGGCGGTCGATTTCGACGGGAGTCCTTCAGGTGTACGGCGCCAAACGTTCAGAGGACTTGGGAGTTCCGCGTGGGAGACTCGCGGAAGCTGTGGCTGCGATTAAGTCTGCGGCACAATCCGAGGGTGCGATCTGCCTCGCTTACGGCCACGCAGGTGACGCCAATCTTCACTACAATTTCCCATTTAACCCTTCGGTCGCGGGTGCCAAATCTGCTGTAGACAGAGCTGTCCAGCGCGCCACAGCAATTGCGTTACAGCTTGGCGGCACCATATCGGGAGAGCACGGAATCGGCCTGAAGCGGCGCGAGGCGATGAGAGCGCAGGTGGGTGCTTACGAATTGGACCTGATGCGTAAGATCAAGACAGTGTTCGACCCACAGGGCATTCTGAACCCTGGCAAGATGCTACCGGAATGAGAGCTGCATGCGAATCCTGATCGCCGACGACGAAACCACGATCACCGCGACCCTCGAAGACGATTTGAGGGACGCAGGTCACGAGGTGGTGACCGTCCGTGATGGCGAAAGCGCCTTGACTGCGCTCAAACAGTCAAGGTTTGACGTACTATTGTCCGACATCGCAATGCCCAAGCTCAAGGGCGACGAACTTCTTGTGCGCGCAAAAGCTCACGACCCCAGCCTCATTGTTGTCTTGATGACAGGATTTGGGACGATCGAATCCGCCGTGAACGCCATGAAGGCAGGCGCCGCCGATTACATTCTGAAGCCTTTTCGGAATGAATCCGTGGTGTCCACTGTTAGCCGATTCGCGGAGGTGAAAGCCCTGCGCGAGGAGAACCTCGAGCTTCGGCACAAGCTTGAAGAAGTCGCGCCTCCCCAAGGACTAGTCGGCATCGGCCCTGCCATGGCCGAAGTCCGGCGCATGATCGAGGCCTGTTCGCGCACAGATGCTTCGGTTTTGATCACGGGTGAAACGGGCTGTGGCAAGGAAGTCGTCGCAAGAGCGGTGCATTCGGGATCCGCACGCGCAACCGGTCCTTTTGTTGCAATTTCATGCGGGGCCATGGCGCCAACGCTTCTTGAATCTGAACTCTTCGGACACGAGAAGGGAGCGTTCACCGACGCGAAGGATCGGAAGATCGGTCGATTCGAGCGGGCCCACCTCGGCACAGTATTCCTTGACGACATTGACGACATGCCGCTAGAGACGCAAGTCAAGCTTCTTCGCGTCTTACAGGAACGCGAAGTGGAGCGGGTGGGGTCTTCCAAATCGATCAAGGTGGACATCCGAGTGGTGTCCGCAACCAAAGTCGACCTGCGTGATCTAGTCAAAAGCGGCAAGTTCCGCCAAGACCTCTACTTCCGAATCAACGTGGTGAATTTGCGACTTCCGGCGTTGCGCGAACGACGCGAGGATATTGCTCCACTCGCCAAGCACTTCGCCCGAATCCACGGCGATGGTCGTGTCTACTCATTTGAGCCGGGAGCGCTCGAGATCCTGCGCGAGCGTCTATGGCCTGGAAATGTCCGAGAACTCGAGCACGCGGTAGAGCGCGCCATCGCGCTTGCGGGTCCCGACGGCGTGATGCGTTCGGACATTCTAGTTGACGAGGCGGGTGCGTCGTCGTCAGCTCAGACGAACAATGGCGTGATCGATCTGGACGCGATTTTGGCTAACACCGAACGCACGTTCATTGTGGATGCACTTCGTGCCAGCGAAGGGAGACGAACCGAGGCTGCCTCACGGCTCAGCATGTCACGCAAAGCTCTTTGGGCTCGATGTCGGCGCCTCGGCATTGATGTAGACGATACGTGACAACAACGGGCACCGTCTTCGTGTCCGATATTCACATCCACTTCGGGGATGCTCCGTATCGCGACCAGTTCGTTCGGTTCCTTCGCCGGGTTTCGACTTTGGGTGATCGGCTTTACATCCATGGAGACCTTTTCGATTTCTATGTAGGTCCGAAGCAAGGACGGCTACCTTTCTACGCGCCGTTGTTTGATGCGATCAGGGACCTTCGCGCGGCCGGAGTTCGTGTTTTTGTCATGGTGGGGAATCGAGACTTCACCATGCAGGGAGACCCGGGGTTCATCGCCGCAGGAGCCGAGTTGGTCCCCGATGAAGTGCTAGTTGATTTGGGTGGTCGAACCGCTCATTTGTCACATGGCGACCAGTTCTGTCTCGACGATCGATCGTATCTCGCGTCAAGAGCCGTGTTGCGATTTGCCCCGATTACAGCTCTGGTTCGTTCGATGCCATGGTTCATCGCGTCGTCCTTGGCTAAGGGGTACCGGAAGCATTCAGCCCGGAAGATGGCGAAGCATCGCGACCGTGGGACCAATCGACTCGCGTCCATACTTCGCGGGGTCGAGAACCTCGTTTCACATCGGCAATTCGATTTTGTGATCTGCGGACACATTCATTATTTGGCCGAAACCCCCATCTCAACGGGGTACGGCACGAGGCTTTTCACGACGGGTGCTTGGGAAGAGGGCCCGAATTGCCTCGTTTTTGATGGGGCAGACCTCCGCATCCTCCGTGTTTGACCCCCTTTGCGGCTGGAGGGGGGTGCGTTATCTTCCGCCTCTTCGAATCTCTTGAAGGAGAGGAGCGAAGACGTTTTGATCGTCACCATCGACGGACCTGCCGGATCTGGGAAGAGCACGGTCGCTCGCCGCTTGGCGGAGCGGCTCGCGTTTCGTTTCTTGGATTCAGGAGCGCTTTATCGCTGCGTCACTTTCGCAGCGCTTGAGCGTGGGCTTTCGTTGAAGGATGGTCTTGGGCTCGGTCGCTTGGCCGACGGGCTCGGGATTGCGTTCGGGGAGGGGAACCTTGTTCTCCTCGACGGACGTGACGTGACAACCGAGATTCGTACCGAACGCGTCACTTCGAACGTTTCGGAGGTGGCGTCGCACGCGGAAGTTCGAGAGGCCCTCAAGGGGCTGCAGCGGGCTTGCGCAGTCGGTACTGATCTAGTGTGTGAGGGACGCGACATGGGCACGGTGATCTTTCCGCAGGCGGAGGTCAAGGTGTACTTGGATGCGTCTCCGGAAACGCGAGCGATGCGACGCATGACCGAACTCGCCCTATCCGGCGAAGAAGTCAGCCTAGCGGAACTCGTTACGAGGATGGCCGAACGGGACCGGATAGATTCCACTCGGGAAACTGCGCCGTTGCGACGTTCGGAGAATCAGATTCTTGTGGACACGTCCGGGCTCACCATCGATGAGGTGGTGGTTCGACTGTCCAACCTGGTCCCGCCTAGGTCGTAAAGAACCGCGGGAGGTAGCGCACGACGGCACGGGCCCGAAGTCGACGCAACCTGCAACATGCCGTGTCGGCATGTTGAAAACAGTCCGAAGGCCCCGCCGCGGCACCGTTTGCGTGCTGTGGAAGGATCGACATGACAAGTAGGAATTCACGCCAGGCCGTAAAGAAGTACTCACCGCCCACTGACGATATCGAGAGACTTCTCGAGGCGGCGATGGCAGGCGAAGGGGACATGGCAGTAGCCATTGACGCCTCACGCGAAGGCACCCCGAAAATCGGTGGAATTGTCAAGGGCCGCGTCGTTCGCATTGACCGTGATTCGGTGGCGATCGACATCGGAGCCAAGGCCGACGGATTGGTGGATCTTTCGGAGTTCCCGGAAGGCGCACCGAAGGTCGGAGATGAAGTTGAAGTCCACGTCGACGAAGTTGCGCTGGACGCCTCGTCGGTTGAGATTTCGAAGCGCCGTGCCGACCGCATTCGTGGTTGGGAGCGGATCATCGCAACCCACAAGGAAGGCGACCTCGTCAAGGGCATGTGCACCCGCAAGATCAAGGGTGGACTCCTCGTCGATATCGGAATTCCGGTCTTCTTGCCGGCCTCGCAGATCGAAATTCGTCGTGCAAGCGACGTGTCTCAGTACATCGGCAAGGAAGTCGAAGCTCGCATCATCAAGATCGATGAGGCGCGCATGAACATCGTCATCTCGCGCCGGAAGATGCTCGAAGAGAGCCGCGAGACACGCAAGAAGGATCTCCTCGACACGCTCATCGAGGGCCAAGTCCGTCGCGGAACGGTCAAGAACATCGCCGACTTCGGCGCGTTCATCGACCTCGGTGGCATCGATGGCTTGCTGCACATCACAGACATGTCATGGGGCCGCATCAACCATCCGTCCGAGATGCTGGCAATCGACGATCAGATCGACGTCAAGGTCCTCAAGTTCGACCGCGATGCCGAGCGCATTGCGCTGGGCTTGAAGCAGAAGACGTCGTCTCCGTGGGAGAACATCGAAGCCCGTTACACGACCGGCATGAAGCTCCAGGGCGAAATCGTCAACGTGATGTCCTACGGTGCATTCGTCAAACTCGAAGAGGGTGTCGAAGGCCTCGTCCACATCTCGGAGATGTCTTGGACTCGTCGCGTCAATCACCCGTCCGAGCTCGTACAGCCGGCTCAAGTCGTCGACGTGGTGGTCCTCAACGTCAATGCGCAGAAGCAAGAGATCTCTCTTGGCATGAAGCAAGTCGAGGAGAATCCATGGGATGTCGTCGAGACCAAGTACCCGGTCGGAACGATCATCCGTGGCAAGGTCCGCAACCTCACGAACTTCGGCGCGTTCGTCGAAATCGAAGAGGGAATCGACGGCTTGCTTCACGTCTCCGATATGTCGTGGACGAAGAAGGTCGCGCATCCGTCGGAGCTCCTCAAGAAGGGCGACACGGTCGAGGCCATCGTCTTGCAGGTTGACCAAGAGAAGAAGCGTGTGGCCCTCGGCCTCAAGCAGCTCTCGGAAGACCCGTGGGAGTCGGAAATCCCGAATAAGTATCTCGTCGGCGCAGACCTTGATGGTGTGGTCACCAAGATCACGAACTTCGGCGTGTTTGTCGAGCTCGAGAACGACCTCGAAGGGTTGCTCCACATCTCGGAACTGTCCGAGACGAAGGTCAACAACCCCGAAGAAGTCGTTTCGGTCGGCGACAAGGTGAAGGTCAAGGTCATTCGCGTCAATCCGGAAGAGCGCAAGATCGGACTTACGTTGCTCGAAGTGACGGAGGCTGCGCCTCGTCCTCCGAAGTCGGCGGAGCCAGTCGATGCGGTTGAGACGACGGATTCAGATGAGTCGGGCGATGCGTCCGATTCGGAAGCTCCGGCAGGCGATGCCGAACCTTCGGAAGGCTAGTTCAGGAAGGGCAGTCGCAATCCGCGCCTGCCTGCTCCTTCTCGTCGGGGTGGCTCTCGCATCATGTGAGAGCACCCCGGACGATCGTGGAGGCCCGCTCGGCGCGACAGAAAGTCGACCGGACGGGCCTTCATCGCGTTTGGTTGTGCCTCGCTCGGCACCCGAGCCCATCGTGACTAGAAGTGAGGTCACCCAGGTACTGGAGGAGATCGACGAAATGGCGTCGAAGGGGGACTGGCAGGGAGTCTTGGCCGCCGCTGACCTCTGGTTGGCGAAGTCAATTACAAGCGATGAACGCCGCAGTTTGGAAGCGCACCGCTTTGTTGCCCGACGCAACTTGCTGCAAACCCTAGTACTCGATGGGTTCGTCCGTGTTGACCCCACGCGCGTCACTATCGGCTCCGACGTGACGGTCGAGATCCTGTTCGTCAATCTCTCAGGCCGCGACCTGAAAATTCTTGCAACAGCTCCGGGGGCAACCCCATCGGCGCTTCACCTAGAGCTCTCCTGCGTGGAAGTAGCCGCCGATGGAGGGCGGGTCGAGGACCGCAGGACTCAGGTTGTGGAAGTTGGCGAAGACATCATTCTTGCACCAGGTGGCCGTAAGTCATTCAAGGTCCCGTTTACGACAAGCGACCGTGATCTGACATCGCTCGCGCTCCGAAGGTTCACGATCTCCGCAACCCTTTGGCCCTCGAGGCTCGAAATGGCAGGGGAGTCCATGCCAGGCGGCATCAAACTCCGTCCGACAACGCTCGACGCGTTCCCGCGGAACTGGGAGCACCTTGCGGATCGTCCGCTAGAGCGCCTGCGGGATGCCATTGGCAAACACAGCGCCGTTCATATTCCTCTGTGTTCTGCTTTGGTTGCTGACGTTGACCGACCCAAAGCTCGCGACCTGTTAGGCGATGTGATCCGGGCGCAGGGCAGCGACGGACCGAGCTTTCGAGTTCGCATTGCAGCCTGCGTCGGGCTGCGCTTGGTAACGGGACTCGATATTCCCGCTGACCCAGACGTGTGGCTCAAGCGACTCGCAGAAGGATTCGGACCATGACCGACCCGGCCTTGGACCCAACCGTTGTCGGTGAAGTTGACCGACAGCTTGCTATTTTGACGCGCGGGTGCATCACGCTGGTTTCTGAGGTCGAACTCAGAAAGAAGCTCACTCGCTCGGTATTGACCCGTCGTCCTTTGCGCGTGAAGCTCGGCGTCGATCCGACAGCCACGCTTCTGCACCTTGGGTTCACGGTCGTCCTCGGCCGTATGCGCGCGTTTCAGGATCAAGGTCACCAAGCGGTGCTGATCATTGGTGACGCAACAGCTATGGTCGGGGACCCCACGGGCCGCAACGCAACGCGCCCTCAGTTGACTCATGAAGACGTCCAGCGCAATGCAAGTTCATATTTAGAGCAAGTTTCCAAGGTCCTCGATGTTCCGAAACTTGAGGTTCGATGGAACGGCCAGTGGCTCAAGAATCTCGGGTTTGGCGGGATGATCGAACTTCTTTCTCACACAACCGTTGCTCAGGTCCTCGAGCGAGAGGACTTTGCCAAGCGCTTCAAGGAGGGTGTCCCGATCCATTTGCATGAGATTGTGTACCCACTCTTGCAAGGACACGATTCTGTTGAGATCAAGTCAGATATCGAACTCGGCGGGAACGAACAACTTTTTAACCTTCTTGTCGGCCGCGATCTTCAGGTCGCCGCGGGACAGGAAGCCCAAGTATGCATGACCCTGCCGCTGCTGGTCGGCTTGGACGGCGTCCGCAAGATGTCTAAGTCCTATGGCAACACCATTGGCATTGACGAGCCTCCTGATGACATGTTTGGCAAGGCCATGAGTCTTCCTGACGCTCACGTCGAGCAATGGTTCACGTTGCTGACAGAGGTTCCAGTCGATGTGGTCAAGAACCTGATCGCTGGCCATCCGCGTGATGCCAAAGTTGCGTTAGCTAGGACTCTTGTCGAGAAGTACCACGGCTCTCCCGCGGCGGATGCTGCTGTGGATCGTTTCCGAAAGGTCTTCTCGAATAAGGAAGTTCCCGATGACATTCGGAGCATCGACGTCCCTGCGGATATCGTCAAAGATGGCGGCGTCGCCGCGATCCTTGACCTGACGATGCTTCTCGGCCACCTAAAATCAAAGTCCGAAGCGCGCCGACTCATTGCTCAGGGAGGCATTAGCCTCAACGCTGAGAAGATCACCGATCCGGCCGCCGTCGTCGCGGTAAAGACAGGCGACGTTCTTCGTGCTGGCAAGCTCCACTTCGGCAAACTCGTTCTGGGTGGGTAGCTCATATGGAATTTGATTTGGTGATTGACGGCGGGCGGGTATACGTGGATGGGCGATTTGCCTCACTAAATGTCGGAGTCCTCGCTGGGAGAGTCGCGGCGATGTCGGCATTGCCAATGAGAACGCACGCGCAGGGCACGTCGATCAATGCAGCCGGAAAGCTTGTGTTTCCGGGGACGATCGACACCCACGTGCATTTCCGAGATCCGGGCCGGACAGATAAAGAGGACTTCGAATCGGGAACACGGGCGGCAGCTGCCGGAGGTGTCACGACAGTCCTCGATATCCAAAACAACGTTCCGCTCACGACGGATGCCACCGTAGCGGACGAGAAGCACGCGGCCATCGCCTCAAAGGCCCACGTGAACTATGGAATCTATGGGTCGGTAGGCGTCCAGAATCTTGACAAGCTTGCAGGGATGGCTGATCGCGTCGTCGCCTTCAAGGCGTTCATGACCAAGTCGGTCGGCCCGCTAACGGTGACGGACTTAGGCGATCTTTCGAAGGCCTTCGCTGCGATCAAGGGGCTCGGGCGAGTCTTCACGATTCATGCCGAGTCTGATGCAATCGTTCAGGTGGCGAAGGAAGGCCTCCCGGATCACATCTCATCCCACGTGAAATCGCGTCCCCGCGTTGCGGAATGGGTGGCAGTTGCCGAAGCCATTGAGCTTTGCCGTGAATATCGCGTGCCACTCAACATCCCACATATATCGACGGGTCGCGCGGCGACGTTGGTGAAGCAAGCGAAGGAGGACGGTCTTCCCGTTTCTGGTGCCACGTGTGCCCACTACCTGCTATTCACGGACGATGATGTCATCGCTGGCGGTGGCTTTTGGAAGGTGAATCCTCCGATCAAGTTTGCCGAGGATCGCGAGCAACTCCTAGCCGCGGTCAAGTCGGGGGCCATCGACCACGTTCATTCCGACCATGCGCCCCATACCCTCGAAGAGAAGTCCAAGAACTTTCTCGCGATTCCGTCCGGCATTCCGGGCATTCAGCACCAGCTGCCGGCGCTACTTGAGCTCGCAGCCCGAGGCGCGCTCAACTACGAGGATGTTGGGCGCCTTCTTTGCGACGGACCAGCACAGGCATTTGGCCTCGATCGTGGGCGGCTTACCGTTGGCGCCGCCGCTGACGTTGTGATCGTTGATCCGTCAGTCGAGACATGCTCGGCACCCTCGGACTTGCAGTCAAAGACCGGGCATTCGATATTCACAGGACTCACCCTCCGAGGGCGCGTTGCCACGACGATTCTTGCTGGCACCGTCATTTTCGATGGGGCCGGGCTGCCTCGGTTGGCCACGCCTTCCGGGCAGCGCTTGTCTGCGCGGGTGTGACACGGGCTTGTCGAGGGAGGTTGCCCCGAACATCGGCACCCTTGTGCCACTTCATCTTAGCTGCGGCAGACCTTATCGACCTATGGCGGCCGCCGCGGCATTCGCGACGGAACGTCGGAGCTCCTTCGCATCGCCTTTCCCGTCGGGATGTAGGCGGCTCGACAGGACAACAACGTATCCCTTAGTCGCTGGATCTAGCCAGAGAGAAGTCCCAGTAAATCCCGTATGACCAAAGCTCTTGCCTGCAGAGAAGAGGTCACCCCGCGCGGCATTCTTAGGATCGGCATCGAGGGCGATGGTCCTTTTGACGGATCCGTCCTCTAGTGCAACCTCCTTAAGAAACAACTCTGCAACTTCCGGTTTTAAAACGCGCACGTCGGCGACTGCACCCTTGCCGAGGATCATGCGGCACCACACCGCGAGATCGTCTGCTGTTGAAAAAAGCCCTGCATGGCCAGCGACGCCACCAAGAAGGTGTGCTCGTGGATCGTGCACCCTTCCTTGGAGCATTTCGCCGTCGCGCTTCTCGGTGGCAGCACACTCGGCATAGAGAGGTGGGGCCGGCAGAAATCCGGTGTTGGTCATTCCGAGAGGTGCGAAAATCTCTTCCGTCGAATAACGATCGAGCGTGCGACCGTCAACACGTTCCACTAGCATCCCAAGAACAATGTAGCCCACATCACTGTATACGACCTTCGCCCCTGGAATGGACTTAAGGTGCAGCGCGCATATGCGTTCCCATGCGATCTTTGTTCCGTCCTTGTAGTCCGACAGTGGATTGTCGGCGATCAAACCCGCGCGATGTTGCATCAACTGGCGGACCGTGATTCGATCCTTTCCATGCGAGCTCAGTTCCGGAAGGTACTTCACGACGGGATCATCGAGACTGACGCGTCCCGCTTCGACCAGCTTCAAGACACTCGTCGCGGTAGCCACCGGTTTAGTCAATGAAGCGCAATCAAATCGAGTCAACTTCTGCATCGGAAGTCGGCGAGGTTCGATGCTGCGTTCGCCCCAAGCCTGACACAGCATGGTTTTGTCACCCCTGCCGATTTGAACTACGACACCTGGCGTGTTTCCGGAGTCGATCGCAGTCTTGACAGCGGTGGTGACCTCACTCAACAGTGTCGTGGCTGCGACTCGTGATTGCGCTCTCGTTGTCGGAGCTAAGTCGGATGACGGATGCTGGGCTATGAGAAATGTGGAAGACCAAAGGCCGATGGCAATGCTGAGGAAATACGAACGGAGCACGCGATCCGGCCTCAACTTCATCGTCAGATTGTAGTATAAAATTCTTAAAATGGGATGAGCGCGATTGCGGATCTCGAATGACACATGGAAGCTTCTGCGTTGGATCAGATTGCTCCTTGGGACCAGTTGACCGCATCGAGGATCTGCATACGAGGGATCATGGCAGTGCGTGGCATTTACAGCGCTTCAAAAATTCGTTCTCGATCTTCACCGCAGTGATTACACTACTCAAGCAATGCCGATGTCGCCAAGGATCAGTCTCGCGTGCGCCTTCGCACTGCAGGCCGCTTGTGGGGCTGGGTGTGGTGCGAATCAACTTGTTATCGAGAAAGCGCGTTTCTTTGAGGGAACGCTGGGCTCAAGCCCGTCACCGCCACTCGATTCACGAATCCGGATCGGATGCGAACCAGCGGACGCAAAAATTCGATGGACCGCTAGGACTACATCGCCTTGGATCTCTGTCAGCCCAATCGAAGGCATGGCGCCGTCTGATGTGGAAATCGGGTTCCACATAGGCGAGATGTCGTACGGAAAAAATGAGGGGACGATCGACTTCGCATTCGAAGGTCGGATGCAATCAGTTGCTGTGACCTACAGTCTTAAGGGGGCGCTTGTCGTAGCCCCATCAGGAGATGTTCGCTTGGTGCCGAGCCTTGGACAGTCAATGACTTTCGATGAAGAGTTACTGATCACGAGTGTTGACAAAGATGGTTTGCCTTGGAATCTAACCACGACGAGTCCCGCGATCGTCGCAAGCGCACTCCAAGGGGTTACTCCATCGCGAGTCACTTTGGCGATGAAGATGTCGGAATTGGACTCGCGCTCCGTCGAGACAATCTGTTTCGCATCACCTTACATCGAGGAAGATTCTGCAAAAATCTACGGGATTCGAATTCTGTCTAGCCGAATTCCGACTGAGAAACTTGAGGCGGAAGCAAGGTTGGCCGCGCGTCAACGCCGTTCGGCGATCAAGACCTTTCAAAAGTTATGCGATGATGCGATGGACGATCTAGGTGCTGTAGAGAAACTGTGGGGGGAACTCACGGGCGCCTCCGGACCGCTCCACAACATGCTCACAGCAGAGTTCAAGGAAGGACTTGCCCTGCTTGTCGAATGTCGAGCACGGATAGGTCGCTCGAAGAGATAGACGCCGTTTCAAACTCGGGGAGTCCTGTGACAGGCTGATTCAGAATGTCAAGCTACCGAATGAGTGGTTGGAGAATGCCCAACATGCCGGCCGCGCCCTCGTAGGGTGAACGTGGCCTCCAATCGCCATCGGCGACAGCGACTACTTCGTTTTGGTGCCGTAGACGGCGAACGGGCGATTGGGCAAAATAGGAGAGTCGTAGGGGAGGGAAGCTCCCCCCCATCGGAGAAAACATGCGCGCGATAGTCAGTCTTATTGTCCTCGCCTCGCTCATTCATGCGTTACCTGACGATGTGAAATTGAAGGATGGCAAGGAGTACAAGGAACTGACACTGAAGAGCGAGACCAAGACACAGATGGTCTTCGAGGATCTTGAAGGCAAGAAGATCACCCTGAGCAAGGACAAGATCGCCGAGCACATCAAGAAGCCGACGATTCGCGAGTCCTTCGCGGAGAAGCGCAAAGCTACGGCACCCAAAGACACGGCCGCGCTCGCAAGCCTCGCCAAGGAAGCGCAGACGCTTGGGCTTAAGCGCGAAGTACGTGAGGTGTGGAATGACATACTTAAAGTTGACTCCGAGAATGTGGAGGCGCGCGCCGCTCTGGGATTCGTGAAGACTGCCGGAAAGTGGATAAGCGCTGCGGAGGCAGAGGCGGCATTCGAAAAGGAAACCGGGCCTGTCTACAAGGCCCTTGGACTGACAAAGTCTGATGGGAAATGGGTTTCGCCTGCCGAGGTCGCGCGGAAGAAACTGAACCTCGTGGAAATCCAAGGCGTATGGGTCAAGGCCGAACAGGCCAAGAAGATCACAGCGGATAGCCTTTCGTATCGAGAAGGCAATTGGCTGACAAAAGATGAGACCGTGAAGTTCGACCAAGGATTACGACGAGCGGGACGCGAGTGGAAACCAGCCAAGGAACTAGATGCCGATCACAACACCTGGAAGGAACCTTGGGTACTCAAGGGCAAGCACGTCGAAGTGCTCTCAAACGCGCGCTATGAAGTCGCCGGACGAAGTTTGATTCAAGCGGAACAAGCGCTGGACGCATTTATCAAATTCTTTGGATACGAGCCGGACATCTACGGCGAACGAGGCATGCCTGTGGTGGTTTATGGGAGAACGGTCGAAGACTACAAGTTCTTTGGAGGATCAGCGTCCCCAGATTGGGCTGCCACAAGATCAAGCAGTGACGGCGTTTTCTACATGCCAAACTTCCTGAAAAGTCGAGGCGCCGGTGTCACCTACTTTTATGACATGTGGGGGCTTTACGCTTTCTGGTGGGCACCGCGCGCTGCCATGGAAGCGTATCTCGCTCGATTTAGTGACCTCACCAAGTTGGACGCCAATATCTTGGATGCAGTTGCCGGTGGATTTGCGTTCCGCAAAGGCGAACTCCACGATCCACCGCCGATCAACTTCAACACGTGGATCTCGGACAAGACTCGGTCGTTCGAATCCGCCTCGAAGCTGCTTGAAAGGAATGCGCGCTCGAACACCTCGGAGCATTTTCCGATGCAGAGTGGATTGCTTATTCACTGGCTCAGTTTGAATAAGAAGGAAGAACTTCGATTCGCAATCATGAAGTGGCTTGCAGGCCAGTCAAATCGCAAACAGTTCTTTGCTGACGCGACCCGCGGATGGACCACTGAAGAAGCCGACAAGGCCTTCGATGCTTACATTGAGATCTACAAGAAAGAGTGGCTCGCGCGCCCGCACAAGTGAACTTCGATTCATCCCTTGTGTCGACCTCTGGACGTCTTAGGATCCGGAGGCGGGCTTAGATCCGATCAAGCCGACCAAACTATCTGATGAAAGCATGTCATCGTTGCCAGACCCCGTGGGCAGAATTGGGGCCACCTGGCTACAACAACACCTGTGCAAAATGCGGTATGGCGCTCCACGCGTGCGCCAACTGCCGTTTCTACATACCCAAGGGAAACGTTCGCTGCCTAGTTCCGGGGGTCGAACACCTCTTGGACTTCAGGGCAGGCAACAAGTGCAAGTCGTTTGATTTCCTCGATGCGGCATTAGGTACGCCGACTCTGGACGCGAATGCGGGCGAAGACCCGAAGGTCGCATTCGAGCGGTTGTTCAAGAACCCATAGTCGTACCCAGCGCACCCACTTCAATTTCGTCATAACAAGGATTATCAGACGTCGCCTATCCAGTTTCCTGCGGACAACCAGCACCTTTCGACCACTCTCTCGGGCGCCAGAATCCAGAAGAAAGGCCGCCCAGAGTCGCCTCTAGCCGGCCTTCGCTCGTCGCAGACACCCTTTGGGTCTCCCGGCGAGAAATCGTCTTAGATTGCCCTTTAGCCCCTCACCGATGCAGCAAGCTTGTTCAACGCAGAGCCGGCATTGAACCATGCGATCTGTTCTTCGTTGAGTGTGTGCTTGAGGGACAGACGTTCGGTTGTGCCATCCGCATGGTGAAGCGTGGCTGTGACGGCCTTGCCAGGCGCAAGCGTCGCGAGTCCGTGCAAAGACACCGAATCGAACTCCAAGACACGGTCGTAGTCGGCTGGATCCGCGAAGGTGAACGGCAGGACTCCTTGCTTCTTCAGGTTGCTCTCATGAATGCGCGCAAACGAGCGCACGATGATTGCTGCGGCTCCAAGCCATCTCGGTGACATGGCGGCATGTTCGCGAGAGGACCCTTCGCCGTAGTTGCTGTCGCCAACTGCGATCCAACGCTTCATGGCGGCTTTGTAGGCACGCGCAACGGCTGAAAACGTCGCGCCACGTGATCCATCTAGCTGATTCACGCCCTTGCCAGATTCCCCTGTAAAGGAATTCGTCGCCCCAAGAAACATGTTGTCTGAGATGTTGTCTAGATGCCCTCGAAACTTGAGCCATGAGCCCGCGGGAGAAATGTGATCTGTCGTGCACTTCCCTTTGGCCTTAAGCAATACCGGACACTCAATCAAATCCTTGCCATCGAACGCCGCAAAAGGGCTTAGGATTTGAAGACGCTTCGATGTTGGTGAGACCGCGATCGATACGCTGGAAGAGTTACTCGGCGGCGATAGATAACCCGAAAGGTCACGCACAAATCCTTGTGGCGGAAGGTCAGGCGCGATCGGCGGAGCCGTGAGTGCGACGGTGTGCCCATCGGCTGTGACGACCGCTTCGGCGCAAGGGTTTTTCCGCAGATCGCCGTTAACCGCGAACGCCATGACAACCTCGGGCGACGCAATAAACGACTTCGTCGCCTCGTTGCCGTCATTGCGGCCTTTGAAGTTGCGATTGAATGACGAGATGATCGCGTTGGGCGTCCCCGCCGATAGGTCGTCACGCTTCCATTGACCGATGCATGGGCCGCACGCATTTGCGAGCACGGTGGCACCAGCTCTCTCGAGTACGCCAAGCAAACCATCGCGCTCGATCGTGGCGCGAATCTGCTCTGAACCCGGCGAGACCATGATTGGCACCGACAACTTCCCGCCCGACTTAAACACCTGCGATGCGACATCAGCCGCACGTGAAATGTCCTCGTAAGATGAATTGGTACACGACCCGATCAATGCCGAAGAGAACTTGGCCGGCCACCCCTTCTCGGTCACCTCAGCGGCAAACTTCGAAATAGGACGGGCGAGGTCGGGCGTATCGGGCCCAACAATCATTGGCTCGAGTTTGGACAGGTCAATTTCAATGACTCGATCGAAATACTTCGCGGGATCGCGTTCTACTTCGACATCGGCCTCGAGTAACTGCTTGTTCGCCAACGCCTCATCGGCCAACGCCCCGCGGCCTGTGGCGCGCAGATATCGATCCATTGCGTTGTCGAAGGGGAAAACGCTACACGTGGCGCCAAGCTCGGCGCCCATGTTTGTAATTGTACCCTTGCCAGTGCACGAGATGGCGCGGGCACCCTCTCCTAAATACTCGACGATGCGGTTCGTACCGCCAGCCACCGTCATGATCCCGAGGAGATGAAGGATCACGTCCTTCGGGGCAGTCCAGCCGCTCAATTTTCCTTTGAGTACAACGCCAACGAGTTCAGGATTCTTAACTTCCCACGGAAGGCCCGCGAGAACGTCAACAGCATCCGCGCCACCGACACCGCATGCCACCATGCCGAGTCCCCCGGCGTTTGGCGTATGCGAGTCGGTGCCGATCATGAGGCCACCGGGGAACGCATAGTTCTCAAGCACGACTTGGTGGATGATGCCTGAGCCGGGCTTCCAAAAGCCGATGCCGAACTTCGCGCAAACTGATCGGAGGAAATCGAAGACCTCGACATTCTCGTCGTTGGCAATTTGAAGGTCGCGGAGCGCACCCGAATTCGCACGGATTAAATGGTCGCAGTGCACGGTCGCCGGAACGGCTACGGTTGGAATGCCGCTTTGCGCAAACTGCAAAAGTGCCATTTGCGCAGTCGCGTCTTGCATCGCAACACGATCGGGCCGCAGTTGCAAATAGGACTTACCCCTCGTGAGGTCCTGATTCGCTGGGTCATCGAGGTGACCAAAAACGATTTTCTCGGCCAACGTCAACGGACGGTTAAGGCGGCTGCGAATGACCGCTAAGGCCTTCGATGCGCGAGCGTAAGTGGCTCTGACGGCGTCCGCAGTGGATTCAATGGCAACGGTCATGACGGGGTATTCTCCGGGGAGACTTTCCGAAGGAACAGCTCCTCCGCCAAGGGCGACCGACGGATGCTATTTCCTGCGCTTCGCGACTTGCTTGGAAAGTCGCGCGGCCAGTGCGTCAAGGCGCTGCCACTGAACGTGAAGGTCGTGTTCCGATTCCCCCGCCGGCGATTTGAAGAAGAACCCCAAGTCACCGATCGCGCCAGCAACTCCCATATCGGCCGCTCTCGCCACGATACGGCAGAGGTCAAGCACCAATGGAGCCGCAAGGATCGCGTCGCAGCCCTGCCAAACGAACTGCATACTCATGCGATGCCCAAGGAAGCCGGAGAAGTGGATGAAATCCCAGGCTGTCTTCATGTCTCCGAGGCTCGGGACATAATCGATTCCGACATGGGTATGAGGTGCATAGCCCAAGATCGACTTCAGCACGGCATCTTTCGACTTAACCTTCGACGCTTTATGTCTCGGATCTGCCAAGACCTGACCGTCACGATCCCCAAGAATGTTGTAACCCTGCCAACTAAGAACTGACAGAGCTCGATGAGCGAACATCGGCGCAAGAGCGGACTTGACGAGGGTCTCGCCCGTCTTACCGTCGCTTCCGGCTACAGGAACTCCGTGATGCAACGCCAACGCGATCAGCCCAGAATTGAGAGCCGCCGTGCTTGGCGTGAAGTTGACGTAAGGCATGCCCTCTTCGATCGCTGCCACTGCGTAAAGAGTGCTCGCCCGAATCCCCTTTCGCGTTCTCAGGCATTTTTCTAACGAACTTCGGTCGGTCGGCACGTCCGCGTCTGGCGGCGGTTCGGTCGACGCAAGGTTGACCACGACCACGCGCGAGAGTCTCTCCCGCTCCTTGAACTCACGGAGATCGGATCGCAGCCTCGCAATAGCGGTCCGCGAGGTCTCGTTGCGTCGCGTCGCGGGTACTGCGAAAGACTCGATGGCAGGTCCGCCGCAATACGCAGTGCCAAGTCGGATGTTGGCATCGGCCGCATCGAGGAGCGGAGCGATTTGCGGAAGAAGCTCAAGCGGAATTGAATGATTCGTCCGTGAAATTTCGAGGGCTGATTCGTGAACGGATCCGGTTCGGACATCATGCCCACCGAAGACAACGTCAGAGATTGCGAAGAGGGAGACCTTTGACCAGCTTGAGGATTCCGTCACGAGCCCAGTCGTCGGCGCCTTCCCCATTCCCACAAGGTGTGTTCCGGCGATAAGTGTCGTCGCGAGTCCCCCTCGCGCGCCAATAATCCAAATTCCCGTTCGTGCCATGCAGGTGTCTTAACGTATTTCAAAGGGTGGTGGTTCAGCGTTCGTCTAACCAACTTAGATCGGAGACAGCGATTGCGATGTTTCGTCCTGAACCGAAGGCTTTCTTGGAGACTCTAAGGCCGGGTGGCGCTTGGTGGCGCTTGAATTCCGCTCGCGCCACGAGGCTCAAAATGCGTTCAACCGTCGAGCGATCCTCGCCACGCGACACCAGTTGTCCAATACCTTCATCTTCTTCGAGATGAAGGCGCAAGATGCGATCGAGGGTCTCATACGGAGGCAGCGAATCCTGATCGGTTTGATTGGGACGAAGCTCCGCCGAAGGTGCCTTGGTCAAGGACGCTTCAGGAATCACATTGGATCTGGAGTTGATCTCGTAGGCGAGTGCATAGACCTCTGTCTTCAGGACGTCCGAAATTGGGGCGAGTCCCCCACACATGTCGCCATAAAGGGTGGCGTAGCCGGTCGCCAACTCAGACTTGTTGCCTGTCGATAAAAGCAAACTGTGCTCGCGATTAGAAACAGCCATCATTAGCAGTCCGCGAACTCGAGACTGAAGGTTCTCCTCCATGATCCCGAAGGTCCCTTCGCGAAGACACGGCTCCAATGCGTCGAGTCCGCGCTCATAGATGTCATTAATTTGAATTGTGTCGCAGCGAATTCCCAAACGTCGAGCCAAGTCCCACGCATCGTCAATGGACCCCTGTGAGGAAAATTGAGACGGAAGCGCAAAACCCCGAACCGACTCCTTCCCGAGCGCAGCCACAGCCAAGCAGGCGACTACTGCGGAGTCGATCCCGCCTGAAAGCCCGAGATGTGCCCGCGTGACGCCAATACGACAAAAGAAGCTGCGGATTCCGAGCACGAGCGCGTCGTGCCGCGCGGCTGATCCCGAGTCATCAGGAGGAGGAAGCGACGTCGACTTGTCCGCCGAATGAAACACTGTCGTTCCAGGAGCGAACGGTTCCCCAAGAGCCAAGATGCGGCCGTCCGCCGCACACGCCACCGAGTGCCCATCGAAAACGACATCGTCGTTGCCGCCCACGAGATTGACGAGCGCTGTCGCAAGCCCGGTCCTGCGCGCCGTCGAGGCAACCACATGAGCGCGCTCCTTTGCCTTTCCGGAGTGCCACGGAGATGCTGAGATATTGAGCAGCAGTGTGGCGCCGTTCCTCGCGAGTTCGGTGGCAGGGTCACGAGAATAACCCCGAGCCTCGCGGCTAGTCTGGTGCGGCCACAGATCTTCGCAGATCAGAATTCCGAGTCGCTCTCCTCGAAAATCGAGCGGTACGGCATCGGCAACGTCGGGTTCAAACCACCGACTCTCGTCAAAGACATCATAAGTAGGAAGAAGTCTTTTCTTGACGCGACCGATCTCACGTCCCGACTCGAGCAGCACAGCGCCATTCGAGAACGGGCGGCCTGGCCCGCTCCGAGGGAACGGCATCCCGAGGAGAATTCCAACGGGAATCCGGGACGCCTTGACCGTCTCGAGAGCCGCTTCGCATGCGTCCAGGACCCCTTGTCGCAGGATGAGATCACGGTGCCCATATCCAATGATCGTGAGTTCAGGAAACACGCAAAGGTCAACGCCAGAGTCGCTAGCCGCCCGGGCCGCCGCAATCACGGCCTTTACATTGGAGGGAACGTCTCCGGGGACGGTCTCGATCTGGCAGAGTCCAATCTTTAAGGCCATGGTTCGACATTCCGCCACCGAGCCCCCGGGTTCAACTCGTCATAATGAACGTTCCTACTCGGAACAGCTCGGAAGTTGGCGTTCCGCCTTGGAACGTCCTAGGGATGAGTCGGCAGCGCCCGTAAGTCGTGATGCAAGCAGCTCTAGACGCCTTTTGCCCGAGAAATTACGATCTACTGCGAAGTTCGGTGGTGTTTGAGTCCTTCCGACTCGTATGGCACCTCGATTGCTCCACTTTCAAACGCGAGAGTCCGTCATGTGGCGGTATCTCGTTCAACAATTCGGGAGAACGAAATGCGTAAGCACTCCTTCATGATCGCGGTGATGGTCCTGGCGGGCCTCGTCGTAAGCGATCTGGCCGCCCACGGCGGTACCTATTCTGGGCCCGCCGGCGGTGGTGCGCCGGGCTACTCTGGCCCGACGGGCGGTGGCGGTGGGACAACCCCGGGTGGCACAGGTGGCGGTGGTGGAACCACGCCTGGCGGCGCGGGTGGTGGCGGCGGTGCAACACCTGGTGGTGGCGCTCGTCCGCCGGGAGCTACAGGTGGCGCTCCGGGTGGCCGTGCCCCGGGTGGCATGCGTGGCGGTGCAACTCCGTCGGCTCGCCCACGTCCGTCCGATCTCCGCGAGTGGGATTGGGATTTCTGGTGGGAGCTCAATGACGATCGCTTCCTCAACCTGAAGTCGAAGGTTCGTTCGCGCGAAGCTGCGACGGCCTCTGGCGACACGGTTCTCGGTGAACGTGGCGATCAGCCGGTTGCAAAAGTCAATGCGAACAACATTCGCCGTGACATCCTTCCGACTCTTCGCAATGGCTGCCGCGATTCCTTCTTCGATGCCCGCGCCGGTGCGGTTATTGCCCTTGGCAAAGTCATCGACTCCACGGCTGTAGAAGACATCGGATTGATCAAGAAATTGCTCGCAGACACGGACCAAATCGTTCGTGAATCGGCGTGCTTGGCCCTCGGCCTCGTCGGCTCGAAGGACGAAGTCCCTCTCCTCCTTTCGATGGCAAAGAACGAGCTGGCTGCTCGTGCTCTCTGCGGTCTCGGCACACGCGATATTTCCGCCCGCCAGCGCGCGTTTGCTATGGCCGGAGTTGGGTTCGTCGGCAGCCGCACACCTCTCGATGCGTCGGTAGTCAATGAGATGATCACGCTCATGAAGTCGAAGCAGGCCAGCTCGGACCTCCAGGTCTTCCCGGCCATCGCACTCGGCGTCATGCAGTCCCCGGCCGCCGTGCCCGAGCTCCAAAAGCTCGTCGCGGATACCGAGGCTGATCCGTACGCTCGTGCGCACGCAGCGGTGGCTCTCGGTAAGCTCGGCGACAAGTCCTCGGTCCCCTTCCTCGTGAAGGATGTCCTCACGGATAAGAAGTCGAACCAAATCCAACGCTCGGCTGCGATCGCGCTCGGTCTCCTCACGGATAAGACCGACGACAAGACGGTTGAAGCGCTCATCGCAGCTTCCAAGGAAGCGCCTGACCGCGCAACGCGCAACTACTGCCTCGTAGCTCTCGGCGAAATCGGAAACGTGAAAGGCCGCGATTATCTCCTCACGCAACTCGTGAAGGGACAAGCGCACGACCGCACGTTCTCGGCCCTCGCTCTCGGTATCTACGGATTCAAGCACAACGAATCGAAGTCGGAAATCGGCACGCAGATCCTCGAGAAGTGGACGACGACGCGCAACGACTCGGAGCGTGGTGCCTACGCCGTGGGTATCGGCCTCCTCGATCACAAGGCTGGCGCGCCGGCTTTGCTCGAAGAGTTGAAGGCGAATGGTTCGCCCGAACTCAAGGGTTACGTCGCGATCGCTCTCGGCCTCATGGGCGAGAAAACCGCGATCCCGTTCATCCAGGAACAGTGCAAGCAGAAGGCCGACCTTGACGCTCAGCGCAAGGCCTCCATCGCGCTCGGGCTGATCCAGGATCCGGACGCGATCAAGGTTCTGCAAGCGGTCATCGCAGGTGCCGAGAACAACCTCTCGACCCTCGGTGCGGCTTCGCTCGGGCTTGGCTTCATCGGTGATCGCTCGGCGATCCCGACCCTCGCAGACATCCTCAACAACAAGGATGGCAAGGCGAAGGACAATGCTCGCGCATTCGCGGCGGTTTCGCTTGGAATTCTTGGTGACAAGGATGAGCTCGCGATCCTCACGAAGGTGCAAGGCTCCTGCAATTACCTCGCGCAGACCGAAGCGCTCAAGGAACTCCTCCTCATCTACTGAGGTTGAAGTCAACCTGACGCATCGGCCCGTCCTCAGTCGAGGGCGGGCCGATTGCTTTTGCCATCGAAGCGAAGGCTAGGCTCATCGCAGTACGCCGTCATGTGTCTCACGCGCCAGTTGGAGCGCTGCACTGCAGACTGCGTTACGCGTCTTGATTCACGAGCGAGGCGAGCGTTTGACAAGAACGAACGCGGAGCCAACGAGTCCGAGTAGCGAGGCGCAAACCGCGATGATCCGATTCCCCCAAGGGCGGTTCTGAGTCATCAGCGCCGCCGCAGTTCGAATAGCATCCGCCTCAGCGCCACGCAGTGTCTGCGCGCGCTCGACGGCCGAAGCACTGTCGAACCTCTGAATAGCATTCCACGCCCATAGTGTCCGAGGGATTCCCGACGTGTCATCAAGCCTGACCGCATCCCGAAGGGCGGCGTCAGCAGCAGCAAGGCGGCGTTGCCGGCGCAATGAGACACCCAGGGTGTAGTACAGGACTGGATCGCTTGGAGAGGCTGCCACAGCCTTGTGAAGCGCCGTAGTCGCTGCGTCGGAGAGCCCGCCGTCTCCAAGTACGGATTCTCCTACTGCAGCGAACTGAGGACGCGACTCAGCCCGTGCAAGGATGGCCCCGTATGCCTCAGTTGCCGCAAGTGAATCCCCACGTTGAACCGCATGTCGCAGAGAACCGAGTGGGTCTTGGCACGCCGCCGGACTGGCCAACAAGGTCGCCAAGCCGAATGTGAGTGGAGCCCCGACGCGACTCCTCATCGCACCTTCCTCGCCAAAGTCTCGAGAGGCGCGCAATCGTCAGTCAGGACGAATGCGCCAGGCGCGACCGAAGTATGTGTACACCACCCCGCGCGGATCCACCCGCGTGCCACGTCGAGCGCGTCCCCACGGTCTTTTAAATCGGGGGTCGGTGGCAAGCCCGGACCGCATAGGAACTGAACATTCCATGATCCCGGGACACCGACTGTTCGCACCTCGGGAAAAACCCTGAGGAGTGTTGCAATGAGCGCTTGTCCAAGCGGGGACTCAACATCTGCAAGAGAGGCATTGATCGCGAGGATCCCACGGCGTGTCAATCTGTCTCGCATCAATTGAATGGCTTCAACTGTTCCAAGGTGCGCGGGGATCGCGGCCTGTCGCGCATACGCATCTAAGACGACTATGTCGTACGGACCGCGCATGGAACGCAAGGCCGCCCGCCCATCTGCGATCACCACACGATCGGGAGGGACGGCGACCCCACCAAATCTGTCGGCAAGGCCTGCAACGATGGGATCCAACTCAACATCAGTCACACTTGCAACGCGCGAATTCTGGAGGGAGCGAAGAATACCTCGAAGGGTCCCGGCTCCCCCGCCGATGACGAGAACGTCCAACGGAATCGCCCCGCCGACGAGATCAGGAAGGCACGCAAGAACGTCGTAATACGCCCCTGTGGTAACGGCATTATCGAGGCGGCGAGAGTGGAATTCGCCACGCCCCTCATCGAGCGAGAGATTCGTAGCGGTTGCACCGTCCATAGCCGTCGTCGACACGCGCACATACTGATAGGCGCTCTCCTTCTCAAGAACTAGAGTGTCCCCCGAAGCTGAAGGTACAAGCGTTGGCCAGGACCTCCCAATGACCAGCATCACCAAACAGATGCAGGAAATGGACGCTAATGACCTCCCAATGCGGCTCGACATCACGAGGGCTGCGGCCAAAAAGCAAAGTGAGGCCGCAACGATCATGGAGCCGCGGCTTCCGAAGCTTTCAAGAAGAAAGAATGCCGGTAAATACGTTCCGATAAGACTTCCAATGGTCGATGCGGCTAGGACGCGCCCGGGAGCTGTGTGATCTGTTGTCCGCAACGCCACCAAACGAATCAGAATCGGAGTTGATGCGCCGAGCATAAGCACGGCTGGGGCAAACAGGAGGAGAGTAGAAATGAAGCTCCCCCAGGCAGCATCGGTCGCGATGGTGATTGGAGTCTGCGTCTCGGGGCTTGGCACCAACAATGGGGCGATCGTAGGAGCAACGAAGGGCGCAATAACGAAGAGAATGCCGCCAATAACCCAGCCACGCGCAACAAGCTGCGCCGATGGTCGTAGGGCCAACCGAGAACCGATCGCATACCCAATAGCCATGGCACCAAGCACCGTTGCGATGACGTGAGTCCACGCATGAATTGACGCCCCAAACCATGGAGCCAAGAGTCGAGTAGCAGAAAGTTCCGCCGTCATAGTTGCCGCCCCCGCTGCAGCGGCGGCGATGAGCAACGGCACAATGGACGTCGTTTCTTCGTCAGCCCTTTTCGGGGGGTGTTCCACTCTTTGGCTCCTCTGCGGCGGGCACTTTAATCATGACTTCCGCGCAGGGAACCACCCCGGGATCGTAGCTATTGAGCTCGTAGTATTTCAGGAAGTACTCGATGGAGCGCTCGACAGTCTTGTCGGAAACGACTTTCCCATTCACGGTTACGTTGATCGGCTTGTCCAAATCCAACATGCGATCGCACAGAGTCACCTTAAGTTCATTGACGTTTTCGCAAGTCAGTTCTATCGAGTTGGTCGCCTTGTCAATTTTTCCTTTGACCGACGACAGCAGCGGCTCAACTTCGTAATCAATGAGCTCGACCCAATAGGACCGCCGCTGGCCACGCCGATTGGTGACATACCCGAGCGTTGTGGGTATGGACACTCGGCTCTTCGCAGCGAACCAATCGACAATTGCCAACGTCGACTCGGCGATTGGATCATTCTCTTGCGAACCACGTGCCTGCTTCGCCCGCGCAACATCCAAAGCTGGGTACGACAGCATTTCCATCGGCACACCCGCGTCCTTGTGAACCTTCATCGCCTCAAGATTCTCCTTGCGGCGATCAACAGGGCCATCGGTTCGGTAGTGCAACGACACTGGCAGGGAAAGCCAATTGGCACAGAGCTGAATGTTGCGAGGAAGCGCCTCGCGCATGGAGACTCCGGCCCAGTTGTAGGGGCGGAAACTCGCGACTAGCGCTGCGAGTTCGCCGCCAATTCCACAGCCGTCAAGGAACATGCGATCGAGATCTACCGAATACTTCGACACAACGTCAGACCACGGAAGCAAGACGTTGAGTAGGCTGTTTTGGTCACCCTTCTCGATCCGGAAGTCCTTGCCGCCAGCTTTCGGACCATGCGTCGGAGCCAAGATGATGTACCCGTCACGCTTTTCCTTGGGCAACTTCATCCATACTTCTTCGATGTAACGCGAGCCCGTCATCTCGCGTCCTTCGGCGCCTTCATCATGAAGCGACAGAATAAGTGGATACCGCTTCTTCGGGTCGTACCCATTTGGCAGCAAGAGCCCAGACTTGAACTCGATCGTCCCATCCTTGAGTTGACGCTTGACAGCAAACTCTGATGCACGTCCGAGGCCTGATGGAGCCTTAACTAAGTCCCGTGCCTCGGCGAAAACCGATGCCCAAGACGTCTCACACTTGAGAATGTGGGTTCCATTCAGGCCCTTGGAAATTCGCTCGACCTCCTTTGCGAACTCTGCCTTTGCCGTTTCTCGCCGCTTCTCGACCTTGGGGTCGGGTTTGGCTGGTTTTGCGTACATCGACGCGAGAAGGTCTGCGAGCTTCTTGACGTCGGCATCTGCAAACGACGGAGCACCTTGGCCGAAAACCGTGGCAGTCACGGCCAACATTGCAAAGAAGATCGCGCGAGTACGGAGTGCGTGCATGGTGGTTTCCAAGGCCGACTGGCCTCTTCGCCATGGTACGTCCGGGGTCAGAAAAGGGTCAATTCCCCGCGGGCAGAATCAGCTGAGGGTGCCGCGCCCTTGCGAGGTGGTAGATCGACCGGATTCGCGCCGGATCATCTCGAACCAGCCTCTCCAGAAGGGGTATTGCCTCAGCGTACCTTTTCGTGTCGACCAACAAGTTAGCGAGGTTCTCACGGGCATCCGTGTCATCAGAGAGTTCGATTGAAGCCCGAAGCAACGCCTCAGAGCCAGCTTTGTCACCCTCGCCGTCCAACAACAGCGCAAGGAAATTCATCGCTTTCCCCCGAATTGAGGCGGTTGCCCCAACATCCTGCGCGACATGATCGTACGCGGCTCTAGCCTTGTTGATGTTCCCCACGTCAAGGTGAAGCACTCCAAGATTCAGCCAATCCGTGGGGTCGTCTGACTCACCGACAATGACGGTCAAGATTGCACAGGCAAGCGTGTAGTCCTTAGCTCCATAGGCTGCGGTGGCCATGCGACGGCGTGCGTCGAGTGCCGCTTCAGGGGGTGTGCCAAGGTCGATCGCCTTGTCGAGAGCTTCCTGCGCCTCTGCGAACCTACGCTCAAGTGGCAATGCCAATGCAAGACACTGCCAAGCCAGGGGATCATTCGGAAACGCAGTTGAGTACTTGGTGAATCCTACAATAGCGTCAGCTGCTCGCGTCTCGCGATATGCGGCGTCACCTTGGTACCAAGCGATGAAAGGAGAGGTCGAGACTTCCTTGGCCACTCGATCAATTAGTGACCGCCATCCGGGATCTCCACCGTCTCTCCATGAACGCGTTAACGGACCGAACACGGCCGATATGGTCTCACCATCACCAAGCTGACACGCCCTCACCATGGCACTCGCAGCCAAGTCGCGGTCGCCGAGTAGGACCGCAACTTCCGAGAGTGTTCCCCACGTCGACGAGTCTGATGGCACGCGGACCAGCAATCGAAGAGCTGCTGCGCCATCGCCCTTCAAGAGCTCTAGTTTCGCTCCCAAGACGGCGATCTCCGATGTGGGCTTTTCTAGGCACGGCGCAAGGACGGCTAGTCCCCGGCTCGCGTCTCCAGCGAGAAGCGCTGCCTTCGCCGATGCGAAGAGGTCGGCGATCGGCGACACGGTGAGGGTTGCTGCCTTCGCGAAGGCCTCGCAAGCATCCAAGCGGAGCGCCGAAACGAATGCGAATCGGCCCCGTTTAATGTCGCCCAACGCTTGGGCCTCGAGTGTGCGAGCGAGCGCTCGCCACGACTCCGGATCACTCGGGGACTCAAGAGTTGCTGCATCGGCCTCTCTGCGCATCCCAGCGACATCGCCCGCGGCCTCGGCTCGGGCAAAGCGCTGTAAAGCCGTTTGCGCCGACGCGACGAGGACCATGATCAGGCAGGCAGCGAGGGTTCGAAGGGTCATGCGAACTCCGTGATCAGGGTGCCGAGGTCCACAGATGGGCCGCGTATGCTGATCGCACAGGTATCGCCAGCACGAAGTGTGCCAACCCCAGCCGGTGTCCCGGTAGATATCACGTCACCCGGGTAAAGAACCCAGCGGTGTGAAAGCCACTCCACCAACTCAAACACGGTCCAGGAAAGATCCCGGGTGTTCGCCTCCTGTCGAAGGTCACCGTTGACACGGCAAGTTATGACGAGGTCGCCCGGATCCGGAACAGCAGACACCGGTGTCACGGTCGGACCGATTGGGCAGGATCCTGGAAAGTTCTTCGCGCGGAGCCACGGCCAACCGTTCTCCTTCGCGACTTTCTGCACGGCCCGCATCGTGAGGTCATTGCAGATCGTATAGCCAGCAATGTGTGCTCGCGCGTCGCCTGGGCCAAGCCTCCACGCGGTCGCACCGATCACGACAGCGAGTTCCGCTTCGTGGTCCAACACACCTGCGGCGTCCGTCGGGATTGTGACCCTGCTTCCTGACGGGACAATCGTGTCGGGCAACTTGTTGAACACGAGTGGCTCCGGTGGCGGCGAGTTCCCGAGCTCGATGGCGTGGGCTCGGTAGGTCCTCCCGAGGGCGAGCACCTTTCCCGGGCGAACGGGCGTCGAGCAAGGAGGGAGCGCAGAATCGGTCACGAAGGTCTCCAGTTCAGCGCGGATCAGCCTGACGATTCAGGTCGTGACGCGCCGCGAGACAACGTATACTCCCGGGCCCCTTCGCTCCAGTCTGGATCCCATGGGGGCACCGCATGAAACGGGTCGCCCTTTTTGGTTCCACGGGTTCGATTGGTACGCAAGCGCTCGAAGTAATTGAGGCCCTTGGGGCCTCTTTCTCGGTGGCTGCGTTGGCCGCCGGCCGTTGCACAGAGGCATTTCGTCTGCAAGTAGCGAAATGGAGGCCCAGCGTCATCGCAATCGGGCTCCCAGACGAAGCGAAGGCCTTCGAGCAAGCCGAGCCTAGCTGGAAGGGCCGCGTCCTCTCCGGACCAGAAGGGCTCGCTGCTGCTGTCGAGTCGGCTGACATTGTTCTAAATGGCATCACGGGATACGCAGGCCTCCCCGTGAGCCTCGCCGCCGTCGGCCGCGGCAAACGTCTCGCATTGGCCAACAAAGAGTCCTTGGTCGCTGCCGGTCCCTTGGTCATGGGTCTCGCGGCAAAGCATGGAGCCGAGGTCATCCCGGTCGATTCCGAGCACAGTGCCATTTTTCAATGCATGCGCTCAGGGGCCCATGGAGAAGTAGAACGCCTCATCCTGACCGCAAGCGGCGGTCCTTTCCGCACCTGGGATGCGACTCGAGTCGAAGCAGCTTCCATCGCTGATGCGCTGAATCATCCGACATGGAAAATGGGACCAAAGATCTCTATCGATTCTGCGACGCTCATGAACAAGGCTCTCGAGGTAATCGAGGCCAGATGGATCTTCGACGTCCCGTCAAGCAAGATTGAAGTTGTAGTTCACCCACAGTCCATTGTTCATTCGATGGTGCTGTTCAAAGACCAATCTATGATTGCGCAGTTAGGCCTTCCAAGCATGAAGGTCCCCATCCAATACGCGTTAACTCACCCAGATCGCGCGCCCTCAGATGTTGCGACGTGGAGTGTGGACCGATTCCATTCACTCAACTTCGAAGTGCCACGTCACGACCTCTTCCCCGCACTTACGCTTGGGATGCACGCCGCACGTGAAGGCGGGCTCCTCGGCACCGTTCTGAACGCTGCGAATGAGGTGGCCGTTGCGGAGTTCCTAGCAGGTCGAATTCGTTTCTTGGATATCACGCGTCGTGTTGCATCCACGATGAATCGATGGAGGGGCGGCACCGAAGTGTCACTCGAATCTGTCCGAGATGCTGATGAATGGGCCCGCAGGGAGGCGATCGCACCATGACCATGTTGATTGATATCGCCTACAATTTGCTGACCGTCTTCGGAATCGGGTTGGTGATCTTCGTTCACGAGCTCGGCCATTTCATGGCGGCGCGGTCAGTCGGGGTGCGCGTTGAAGCGTTCTCGATCGGATTCGGGCCGCGGCTGTTCGGATTTCGCCGGGGCGACACAGATTGGAAGGTTTGCCTCATTCCGCTTGGGGGCTTCGTCAAGATGGCGGGCGAGCAAATCGCGACGTCGGACTCGCAGAATTCGGCTGCAAAGCCCGACGAGTTTCTTGCAAAGTCATTCCTCCAGAAGACGTGGATCATCTCTGCCGGCGTCATCATGAATGTGCTTTTTGCCGCGGTTGCGTTCCCGTTGGCATTTTCTATCGGTGTCCCTTTTGAGCCACCCATGGTCGGCGCATTACGAACCGGTGGACCTGCCTGGACTGCCGGTCTCCTGCCGGGTGACCGCATCACGCATGTCGACGGCACCCACATTCTCGCTTTTGAAGACCTCGCGACCGCAATTGCCGTGGGTGATGATCATCGTGAGCTCACGGTGGCGCGAAAAGACTCAGATCCAATTAAGATCACAGTCGATATCGGCTCGGCGCGAACAGGTGGCTTGCGCAGCCTGGGTGTCTTCCCCACTTATAAGAATCCAATCGTCGCTTCGTCAGTAGCTGGCGCAAGCGACTCCGATTCGGAACGCGCTCGTGTCCATCGTGAATCGCATGGGATCAAGCCGGGCGATCAAATCGTGGAGATTGATGGACTTTCAATCAGCGAAGCAATTGTGATGGACGACGTCGCAGCACAGAGGCCCCGATTGCTGACGATTATTCGGGATGAGACGCGACTGAGTATCGAGCTACCGCAATTGCCGATCGAGTTACCCGGGTCAAAAGACCGCCGACTAGGGCTAGATCCCTCCGCGACCAAAGTTGTTTCCGTCAGATCGGATTCTCCATTCGCGAAATTAGGCCTTATCTCGGGCGACGTGATCATGGCCATCAACGATCGACGCGTCGTCACGGAATCCGAAGTCGCGAATGCCATGGCGCCTCTTTCGCGTCCAAGAACGATGACCGTCCGACGCAACGCCGAATCAAAAGTGATCGAGCTCTCGTCAGCCGCTCCTGAGAGCCTGCTGCGAGTCTTTCTGCAGGATGTGGTCCGCGGCGCAGATGGAGTCGTGATTTCACCACGCACAGGTGGGCCTGCCGCCTCCGTTGGAATCGAACCAGGCGATCGCATTCTCCGCATCGACGACGAACCCGTCATGCGCTTCTCAGACATTGAGACGTTCGCGTCGAAGGACTCGGTCAGTCTTACGGTGTTCCGAGAAGGACACCCAGAGAAGACTGTCCTTGTGAGTCGAGGCCAGGTTGCGCCTGAGCCTGTCGGCGGCGCCCTACTTGGACTTGAACAAACTCCTGTTCTTGAGAATGTCAAGGCGTCGCTCGGATCCGCAATTCCTCTAGGATTTGCCTACCTTAGATCAACAACTGATCGCATCGTGTTGACGCTGCGCCGTTTGGTCGACCGCTCGGTACCCGCGAGCAACCTTGGAGGAATCATTACGATCTTCAAGAAGTCGGCGATGTCATCAAAAATCGCGCCGTCTCGCGGCATCCTGTTTCTCGCTGTGATTTCAGTCAATTTGGCGATCTTAAACATCCTGCCCATCCCGGTCCTTGACGGTGGATGGCTGCTCATTCTGATCATTGAGCGTTTGCGTCGCGGAAAGCCAATCCCTGAGAAAGTCCTCGCCGCAATGCAATGGTCAGGACTCATCATCGTGCTTGGGTTGATGGTCTTCGTTACTTGGAATGACATCCAAAGGTGGTTCCTCGGGTGATCGGATGAGAGCCCTCCTCCGGCTCATCAGATTTCCCAATACGCTGACCGCGGCGGCGGATGTCGCGGCAGGTGCCGCGATTGGTGGGCTTGGGGTCCTCTCTGTTCCAACCATAGTGACAGCACTCGGTTCGATGGCACTCTATGGCGCGGGCGTCGCGATGAATGACGTCACCGACATCGAAAAGGACCGACGCGAACATCCGAATCGACCTTTGCCGAGTGGTCGATTTTCCACGACCTTCGCCTGGGCGGTGATCGCGATTCTGAGCTTTGCGGCGGTCGCATCGGGCCCTCTCGCTGCACACTTCGCGCCAACGCAGGTCTCCTCCACGCGAACCATCCTTCTTCTAGGCGCAGCGGCTACCACGATGGGCTTTGCGGCGCTTTACAACCTGACGCATGAATCGAAAGCTGGGCTCGCCCGCTTACTCATGGGAGCGACGAGAGCCTCGAACGTCCTTCGCGGAGTACTCATTGCCTCCGTGTGCGTCCCTTCGACTTCAGCTGCGCAGTGGTCCAGTGCCATTGCAATCGCTGGTCACGGGCTCCTGATTTACGGTATTACCGCGGTGTCGCAGCACGAGGAATCGCCTGATCCAACGTTGCTACGAAGATGGCCTCGGTTCCTCATGGCCGTCGCGATTGTCCCAGGAGTGCTTGCATTCATGAACGGGAATGGGATCGTCGCGATGTTATGTCTGATAGCCGGCGTTGAATGGGCTCATTGGGGATCGCGGCCAGCGGCCACAACGCCCCCCCACCCTGGCCGCGCGGTTGGTCGTCTCATCGGAAGTTTGGCGCTCTATGACGCCCTGTTGGTCGCATCAACAGCAAACACGACGCAGAGCAAGTGGATGGATGCAGTATTGGTGGCGTCGCTTTTTCCGATCGGAACGCTGATTAGACGACTCACGGCATCCGAAGCCGCGTGATCCGTTCACTCACCGCGTGCCTTGCCGAGGTTTCGTCGCAGATGTCCCCGCGAAACTGCTTGGCGAGGAGCCACTTTGTGAGGCGGCCGAGCATTGGACCTTCTGTGGCACCGAGTGCCATGAGATCCCCACCGTTCAAAATCGGCTTGATCCGCCACCCTTTTGCAATCTCAAACAGCGCCGCTTCAACTAGCGCCGCATCACGTATGGGAACCGCACAGGCTCGAGCGAAAGAAAGGTGCCACGCCACCTGAGGGTGCGCAGCGCATCGGCGCGCGCGAAACGCATCGACTTCGCTACCGCCGCGTGATCTCCAAATCGCATGGAGGCTAGCAATCATGAGGTCGGCCTCATCGGCGGAGAACCGAAGCCTCTTGGCGGCCTCTTGAATGACTGACTTCCAGGATGAGTACGAATCGCTGCTTGTGACGAGATCGACATGCCACGCTGCGATAAACGGGGACAAACGTAACGGGCCTTCTGGCAAATTGTTCATTGACGAAAGTCGATGTCCGATCTCGGAGATCGATCTCTCATCGGGACACTGCATGCCGTCTGGATGCATGAGTTTCCAAACGACCGCGAGCAGCCCAGTCGCAACAATGTCTGCGAACGCTCGCGCCATACGATCGCCGCCTAGACTCGCAATCTTAATAAACTCCTCTCGAATGCGCTCCGGCGAAACAGTATCCAACAGCCCTGCATGACGACGCATCGCTTCGAGAGTCAGTGGTTCGATCGAGTAGTTCTCTCGCGTCGCGAATCGAATTGCGCGAATAAGGCGAAGGGCATCCTCTTCGAATCTTCGTTGGGGATCCCCAATCGCTCGCAACGTTGACGTTGACAGATCTTCTAGTCCTCCAACGTCATCGAACACGCGCGAAGATACCGGATCGAAGTAGAGACCATTCACTGTGAAGTCGCGCCGCTGGGCATCCTTCTCGCGGGTAGTCCAGGTCACTGTCGAAGGATGGCGGTGGTCAGTGTAGGGACCTTCCTCTCTGAAAGTGGCCACCTCGTACCACTGCCCATCCCTCTCAGGCCTGACGCGCACAACGCCAAAGTGCTTTCCAACGAGTTGAGTGGAACACCCCTTTAACGCACGGCGGAGGGCCCGCACCACGTCGTCTGGGCCCATCGCTGTCGCGATGTCTAGGTCCTTTGGGGTTTTCCCGCTAGCCCAGTCTCGGACGCAACCACCGGCAAAGAGGGCCGCCGGCCCATGTTCTGTTGAGTCGCCACCTGAATCGAGCGCCGCCTGTTGAAGCACTTCGATAACGTCGAACGCCTCCTGGTACCCCGTGGTCTCCTTGGCAACTCGCGCTACGGCTACATCGATATCGCTCATGTTCCGATAGGTACCATGTCCAAGGCCGGAAGTCACCCGGTCGGATGCTCATGGCGAAGAACTTAGCTCCAAGAAGCCTTTCGGTGGTGGAAATTGCTATTGCCCTCGCGGTACTGGCAACACTCTCTTTGTTTGCCATTCCTGCATTTCAAAGTCGTCGAATCTTGGAAAACGAGGCCTCCGCTAGGCGGACGTTGCGCGACATCGTCGCCGCACAACGCACCTTCAGTGCGAGCCATTCTGGAACAACATACGGTTTTCTCTCCGAGTTGCTTGGCGAAGGTCCAATCCGCAAGGGAGTGTCGGTGCGCCCAAAAGCACTCATGGCTGCCGGGATGAAGCAGCACGCTCCCTATCACGCACGTGATGGGTATCTCTTTGTCGTGTGGTTGCCCGGTAGGGGCCTGAGTGCTGTCAACGAAGAATCTTGGTCGAATCTTGCGTCAGAGTTGGCCGGCACCGATTTCGTTGCAATCGCATGGCCCATCAATACCGGCTATTCTGGGCAGTCAGCTTTCGTTACGGATTCGACGGGTGTCGTCATCGAATACCGTAATCAACAGAGCAGCGCATGGAGCGGCTTCGATCGCATACCGCCCGGCGCCCTGTATGAGAGCAAGGAACGTCTATTCGGACCACGATCGACGTTGGTGCGCAGCTTAAAGTCCAACCCCGCATCAGAGCCGTGAGTTAGCGGCCTAGTCTGCGGGCACTGAGATCGATGAGTCGGATCTGTTCATCGCAAAGCCGATGCCCTGGGCCTTTTCGCGACTTAAGAAGTTCCGCCCGAGCTTTCGCCGTCCCCACAGATCCGAGCCACGCGATCGGAATGAACGCCTGTTCCTCGGATTTGACCTTTCGAAGCGCCTCAGCGAGCGGATCCACGACGCTGTCGCCCACGACCTTAAGAGCATCGTGCATCTCCGGTGTGTAAGTCGGCGAAGCGTTGAGTACCGGAACAAGAACTGGAGCCAAGGCGGCGGACTGCGAGATCGTCACGCCTGCGCAAATCGAGCGAATTCTCGTGGGCGTTGCCGTCTTCGCCAAGCCTACGAGGAATGGAATGTCATCGGGAATCGCCGCCGCAGTCAATGCAGTCACGGCGTCATCTCCTCGATCCTGATGCGGGTCGGCAGCTCGCACACGTAGCGCGTCGAGTGTTGGGCCATGACGAAGGCGCGCGAGTGCGATTTCAACGGAACGACGAGCCTCCCCCGTCACACCGTTCATGGCTCTTACAAGGACTGGAATCAATGAATCTAATTTATAAATCCCCGCGTAGGAAGCCGCTTCGAGAGTCGTGGCCGGGTCCATCGGATCGATGAGAGTGCCGAGTGTGGCACTTGCCGACCGAGTTCCCGAGGCGACCAAAGCGCAGGCCGCGAGGAGACGCATCCGCGGCAGCGGTTCATCTAGCAGCTTCTTGAGGGTAGATTCGAGGCCTGGGAGGGCCAAGTCGCGAGCCACCTGAAGAGCTTCGACGCGAAGGACCAAATCACTGTCCTCGAGGATGCCTCGAATGAAGTTTGGCAGCGCAGGCCCTCCACACGCTCGCGCCGCCTGCACGCATTGGATGCGAAAGGGTGCCGATTCAGAACGGGTGTCGACACGTGCGATTGCGTAAACATGAGCGATCTCGTCGACAAGCGACGGGTCCGCCTGCGTGATGGCTGCTTGGACGGCCTTGCCTTGCAAGAATGGATCGTCCGTCCGGAAAAGATCCTTAGTTGGTTCAAGGAACTCAGGACGCTTCACTCGTTCGAAGATGTCTGCAAAGGCGGACATCGTGACGGAGTCGGTCGCCCCGCGCCGCACGTGCCATTCTGCTGCAAACCACGAGACGACGTTCGGATCGTCCATGAGCAGGGCCATCTCATCCTTGAGCTCCCCTAATCGTGTGGCTTCATCCGAGGCAATCCTCATCAGATTCCGCTGAGCCAACCGGACCTTCGATTCCGAATCCATGTCGAGATAAAAAGCCGCTGGACGGGCAGATCCAACACCTACGAGTTGGCGCCCGCCCGACGGCGGGACGAGCGGAGGTCGCCGCAGAAGCCAATTGGCCGCGACGGCTGTGCCGATTGCGAGAATGACCAGAATGACCACAACGGTGAGTCGCATGGTTGGAGAGGGCCCCTTGTCTCCGTAGTCTACGCGACTCGCCATGACGCTCTACCGCCCTTTGCATGTCGGCCCACTTCACCTCGACGGGAACTTGCTCTTTGCGCCCCTGTCGGGCGTGAGCACGTCGCCGGTGCGGAAACTGGCAAGAGAATTTGGCGCCAACCTCGTTTACAGCGAGATGGTGAAGGCCCAAGGTGTCGTCCATGGAAACATCAAGTCACGCCACTACCTCGACATGGATCCGGATGAGCATCCGGTGGGCGTCCAACTCGCGGATGCAGATGCCGGCGCCCTAGTCGAGGCGGCCCATGCGGCGATTGAACGCGGCGCAGACTTGATCGACCTCAATTGCGGATGCCCGGTCAAGAAGGTCGTGAAAACTGAATGCGGAGCCGCTCTTCTCAAGGACCCCGCGTTGATCGGAAGAATCATCGCTGCGTTACGGGCTGCCGTACCTCCACACATCCCTGTCACACTCAAGATTCGGGTGGGATGGGATAGCTCGAGCAAGAACGGACCCGAAGTAGCACATATTGCTGAAGATAATGGCGCCGCGATGGTGACGGTGCACGGCCGCACCCGTGAGCAACTCTACTCGGGACAAGTGGATCTCTCGATGATCCGGCTTGTCAAAGAACGCGTTTCGATTCCCGTCATCGGCAATGGCGACATCCTGACTCCGGAGGATGCCAAGCGCATGATCTCCGAGACAGGTTGCGATGGAATCATGATCGGAAGGGGTGCCGTCGGAAACCCCTGGATCTTTGGCCGAATACGCGCTGTCCTTGAAGGTCGCCACGCCCCGGAGCCGGGTGTCGAAGAGAAACGACGTGGTTTGGTGCGGATGTTTGCACTCTTGTGTGCGTCGCACGGCGATTACAAGGGGGTACGCATGATGCGGAAGTTCGTCGGTTGGTTCACCCACGGGATTCCAGGTGGAAAGCGCTTCCGCGGTGACATGATGGAGATCGAATCTCCTGCTGAACTCTCGGCGTTTATCGACTTCCGATTCGGAGTCCGCATGGGTGGTTTTGACGAAGACGAGCCGTCGGAAATGTCGGCTGCACTTAAGCCCGAGTAGCCTGCTTCGTTTGAGCGCCCAATCGTCATTGCACCGAGCTGTCAAGGCGACATGCAACACAGCTTGGCATTGAGGTGCCGCCCTAAAATCAAATCCATTAATTTCGCGGAGCAATTCGCGCCTTAGGACGGCGCTCGAGCTCTGATCCCCGGAAATTTGGTGCCATGACTTCACCCAATCGAACTATGAATGCTGCGGAGAACGCGCCTGGATTCTCAGCGGCCTTCCGTCGTAGCATCGACAGAACATTCACGGCAGAGGGCGAGCCGATGCGCCCCAAGGCAGTCAACGCGGACAGAGATACGGATTCCGATTGCGTCAGGCCCTTAAGCACGCTGGGAACGCTGTCGTCACCAAGCCATCCCAAGCATTCAATCGCTTGGATCATCTCGGACTCTTCGAGCACTTCAGATCCCATCCGCTTAGATAGGATGGGCGTTGCGTCGACAAGATCGCGCTCGATCACCAATCGACGAGCGACGGTGCGTACTGAACCAATCCGATCATCCAATGCCCGAAGAATGAGAGGATCAGCCTTTCGCGCAAATCCCTCAGAGAGAGCGTCGAGGATGGCTGCGCGCTTCGCAGAATCCTGCTCGGAAGTTAGCGCGATGATTCCCTTCAAGAACTCGTCGCGGAGAGCGCCCTTTGGGATTCCATCTTCTAGTCCGACATACGATTCCAGATTCGCAGCCTCAAGGCGCCCGATGAGATCAAGGATCGGGTCACGATCCTGAGTTGGCAGTCCTGCAACCGCATTGCGAAGGGATGGCACATCCGAGCCGTGCAACCAGGATGGCGCGACACGCATGAGCTGGACTGCCTCGCGCGAGGCAAGGCGACGAGCGAACATGCTCGGGGACTTGAGACCTTCAAAGATCCCGCGCCGCCAAGCTTGACGACGCTCGACAGGCTCGTTCAGGTTTGCGACATGGCACCATGAAGCAATGCAGGCTTCGGTCTCGACCGCATAGGCAGATAATTCGGTCGCTTCGACAAGCGAGTAGAAGAATCCATTGCCCTCTCGCTTCAAGAAAAGGATCTTCTCGACGTCGCGACTGACCATTGCAACATCACCAATGCCGATTACCCCGACCGAATCGGTAGGTGCTCCGCGAATCGTCTTGGTTACCGTGAAATAGGTGACCTGAAGTGGACCTAGAGATTCGTCTTTGCGGAAACGCGCTCGGACGATGAGTGTGGAACGCTGGCTTAACCGCTCCTCAAAGAAGGTCCGAGCTTCGCGGACCTTTGATGGTGCAGTGGCTGTCTGCCCGTGAAGAGCCAGAGCAATCAGCAGACACAAGAAAGGCGTTCTCACAAAGGTCATTCTAGACCTAGCGAGACCACCCGACTTCAACGTGGACGTCGGGCGACTTCGAGCAGTGCCGCTTCTGCGGCCTTACGAGTGTCGATCTTCTCGACGCGAACTGCCAAAAAGCGCTTGACCTCATCCAATGTGCCGGTGAACAGGACGAACCCGTTCCGAATCACCTTGTAGAGTCGCTTGCCGCGGTCCGTGCCTGCATTCTCAAGAGTTACCTTCATGGCAGATCTCCTTGAATGGAAGTAAGCATGAACCGTGCCAGTCTAGACTGGCGAAGGCCAAGGCGGCAGGCAGATCCCCTTAAGTCTTTACAGCATAAGTGTTTAAGGCTAAATGAGTCACGCTTCCGCGCAATGTGGTCACCTAGTCCAGACGCCATGATTGCCCGAATTGGTGCAGCCCGTTGCCCGTCAGCGTCCTGAAGGAGTAATGAACGGCGCTTCAGCCGTCGCCGGCGGTGGGCGCGTGGGAAGCGATCCTGGGCGCCCAAAGAGAAGGACCCAGATCAAAACGCTTGCCGCAACGCCCGCGTAGACAGCCGCCATTCTCCCTATCGAGGTCCAAATAGGGCGAGGTTCGACAGAAACCCTCTCCATGACTCGTTTCGAGAACTCAGCGGAAGGCGCTACGCGGAGCCCCTTCGCTAAATGGAGGATCTCGTCCGGCGAGAACTCGTCGTCCCTCATGGCAGGGCCTCCGGGCTTCCCAAAAGCACTCTGAGTCGCCGCAGGACGTGATGCAGCCGTGACTTGACGGTTCCCTCGGGCACCCCAAGTGAGCTCGCAACGTCGGCGTGAGACCATCCTTCGACACAAGACAGAATGAACGTCTCACGATGCTCTTCGCTTAACACGCTGACGGCTCGCGCAAGGACGCGGAGGCGCTCCGAGTTCTTCGCCGATTCGACCGGATCACCGAATCCGCCCGACATCTGATCCGCCAACAACTCGGCCGCCTCGGGCGCTAGGTCCGGGCGGCGCACTTGGTAGCGAACGCGATCGATCCAATGATTACGAGCCATTGTCATGAGAAATGCTCGAAAGCGAGAACTGGGCCGATAACGCGCCCTGACTGACCACAACTTGACGAGCACCTCTTGGGCGCCGTCTTCCGCGAGGTGGCGATCCCCCGAAACCCACGCAAAATAAGTCACTAGGGTGCCTCGATAACGCCCCACAAGAGCCTCGAACGCAGCGACGTCGTCGTTTGCCGACCGAAGCATGAGGTCCTCATCGGTGAGGCCGCCGCTACCCTCCTTAACGTCGGCATCATGGGATTGGTTCATCGAAGCACACTTGTGGATTGGCGGATGGATTCGAGCCCATCGCGGCCAGTCAATCGCATTCCACGGGAGCCCTCGCCGAGCAGGGTCAGGTGGATCGAGATTGTTGGAGAAAGGCTGCCGATTTGAAGACGCTCCGGCCATTCGATGACGACGACTGAGCTTGGATCGTCGATCACGGTATCCAACCCCTCAGCCGCCAAGTCCACGGGGGCAGTCAGACGGTAGAGGTCGAGGTGATCGACTGACAACCGCCCACCGTCGTAACGATGATGAATTGCGAACGTAGGGCTCGCTACTTCGCGCGAATCCGGGTGCTCAAGCCCATGCATCAATCCACGGACGAGAGTCGTTTTGCCCGCGCCGAGAGGGCCGTGAAGAAACAGACGATCCCCGGATCTGAGGTTCCGGCCCAAAAGGGCCCCGAACGCCAGAGTCGATTCATCGCCGATTAGTCGTTGATCAAAGGTGAACATGCCCGCCCAATGGAAACGGTACGATTTTGCCGCCTGCCAGCTCAAGTTCTTCGCCTTGCAAAATGACCTCACCGATCATTCGGATAGGCGTTGACTTGGTCCAGGCGGCTTTTACATGATCCCAAACCGCTCGCGACATGGTGAAGAGCAACTCATAGTCCTCGCCATCTGTCAATGCGCGATGGAAGGCGTCAGGTGCCTCTTTGAGGTCGGAGTGCAACGGCACGAGGTCCGCCTTTACTCTGAAGCCAACACCGGAGGCGACTGCGAGGCGCCGGAGGTCCATCGCGAGTCCATCGGAAATGTCCATCATGGCCGACGGGGGCCCAAGAGCACAAAGTTCACGGGCTTCATAGATCCTCGGATCGAAGCTCAAGTGTCGGATGGGAAACGAACCACCGAGAGCACCTGTGACTGCAATCACATCACCAACGCATGCACCGCTTCGGCGCACGGCCCGACCCCGTTCAACAAACCCGATAACCGTGACCGAGATCACCAGTCCCCCATCGTGCGTGATGGTGTCTCCGCCCGTGAGAATGGTGTCATATTCGGCAGCCAATGCGCGCATCCCCGTAGTAATTCGACGTGGATAGTCAGGCGCGAATCCACGGGGTAATGCGGCCGTCGCCAAGGCGAAACGCGGAATGCCACCCATCGCTGCGATGTCGGAAAGATTACGCGCAAGCGCCTTCCGGCCTATGAGTTCTGGTGAATCAGAAGTCAAAAAGTGACTTCCCTCTGCCATAGCGTCTGCAACGAGCACCGTAGAAAAACCAGGTGGGGCCTCGACGATTGCACCGTCGTCTCCGATTCCGACGACGAGGTCGCGTGCACCGAACGACGTCGAACGTAGCCACGCATGGAACTCGAGTTCGCCCATTGTCATGGTCCCATCACGAAGGCAACGCGGCCTAAAACCTGACTCAGCGGTACGACCTCAAGAGAGGTGACATCCGTACCCGATGCGACGAGCACATGGTCCGATGCTAATTCACGGCCCCAGTGCCTGATGGTGTCCGAAGCAAGGAAGATTCCAGTTGCCACCTGATCTCGCATCAACTCCACTTGCCCGGTCGGGCGCCGTGCCTCTGAGAGTTTGGCCCCATATGTCGCCACGACCGATCGGTAGCAACAAGGTTTCGGGGATGGAGTCTTCTGGAGTGCCACAACGTCCCCGGGATGCAACGGACGTGACATCTGCCACAGCCGATCTAGCCACGCAGGTCGCTCGCGGAGAGCAACCAAAACCCAAGCACCTTCTGGCACCAGCGGCAGCCCCTTGCCGCTGTTCGTCGCAGCGGTGACCAATGTGTAGCCCCCTGAACCGACAGCGATCCCGGCTACGAGAACCAGCGCAATCAGCCAAAATCGGATATGCCGCACAAGGCGCATGAGTCGGAGGCTGAGGGGCATGGCTTCATCCTATCCCGAAATCTGCATCGCCCGTATGGACCCTAGGCCTACAGCCCCACAATCGGCCAACTGAGGTAGGTCGCACGGCGCGAGCCCTCCGATTCCAATGACGGGGACGGGAACCGCTCCGCAGATTTCCCGCAGTCTTTCAAAGCCGACACCCGACACGACGCTTCCGTTCTTCACCGTGTCTCTAACCGGGCCAAATACAAGAAAGTCGGCACCATCCGAGGCGCGCTCGCGCGCCTCGCCAACGCCATGAACACTATACCCGACACGACCAACAAAGGCGCGAGACGCGGCCCTAGGGGATGATGATGGGAATATGATGGCCTCTGCCGCTGCTCCCCTTGCGGCATCCAGATCGCGTCCAATCCAAATCGGAATCGATCGCGCCCTTCGGATGAGATCTGCGAATTCAATGAGCTGCCGAGTTGTCCAGTTGGCTTGACGGATCCAGATGGCAGTAGCGCAATGAGAAACAGATGCACCCACAATCCGAGCCACATCCATTGCGCCAAAAGTTTCGCCGAGCGATGTGACTAACACGATCTCGGACCGCATCTGACGCATCACATCACTTTTTCGTAGTGGATCGGGCGAATCCGATTTCGAGCAACCGAGTCAGCAACTTTTCAAGTGTCCAGCCAATCGCGCGCGCTTCCTGCGGAATGAGACTCGTGGCTGTCATCCCAGGAAGAGTATTCGTTTCGAGAATCCACGGTCCCGCCGAATCGACGATCATGTCCGTTCGTGTGATACCCTCGGCATCTAGAAGGCAATGGACCGCTAACGCGAGCTCGCGGACGCGCGCCTCATTCGTTGCTGAAATTTGAGCTGGAATACGCTCTAGGGATCCACCTGGCTGATACTTGCTCTCGTAGTCAAACCACCCTGCCCGTGGAACGATCTCGATAGCCGGGAAGACGATGGACTCGGCGCGATGACCAATTACGCCACACGACACCTCGACCCCCTTGATCCCACGCTCGACGAATAGTCCGTCACCTGCATCGAGAACCTTCAAGAGCCCGGGCCTAAGAGCGGCGGCATCGCCAATGAAAGCGACACCGAAGGAAGATCCTAGATGCCGCGCCTTGGCTACGACCGGGTATCCTCCCGCCTGTTGGATCCACGACTCCGTCTTCGCGAGGAGTGAGTCAAAGCCATCGGGGTTGAGTTCATCCTCAGAAAACTCAATCCATGCGGACGTAGGCAATCCCATGTCGCGCAGGATCCGCTTGAGCCAGAGTTTGTCCATCGCGACGGTCGAGCACGGGATCCCTGGCCCAGTGTAGGGCAGGCCCGCCACCTCCAAGAATCCCTGCAGCGAGCCGTCTTCCCCACCGGGCCCGTGTAGACCAATCATCACGATGTCGACCCCCAACGACTTCAATGCCACCGTGATTGACAGAGCATCGCCACGAACGTGCGGCACCAATGGAGTTCCTAGAAGATCTTCGGGCAGTTGGTCGGGAGTGACGGAGTCGGAGAGTTGGTTCCACGCACCATCACGACCGATCACCACAGCCACAACTTCGTGCCCGAGCGAAACCAAACCCCGCCACATGGTGGCGCCAGACCTGATCGAAACAGCGTGCTCGGGACTTACACCGCCCATGAGGACAGCAACTCGCCATGCCACGTTACTTGCCTCCGAGGTAGACCGGATTTGAGTAGTTTAGGCGCGCGATTTTTCGGCGTCGCAAGGTCTCAGCCGAGTCAGCAAAGGTCGCTGCGATCTCAATCGGGACGATAGGGTCTCCATTGGGTTGACGCAGCACGGACTGACCAGTCGCTTCGATCCACGAGGCGAAAAGGCGCGACTGAAGAAGTTTTGATGATGCGGCAGAATCCTGACCTGTGGCATTCTTGATCGGCGCGAACTCCTCTGCGCGCGCGACCTCCATCACCATCGGGTGCTCCGCATGTACCAACGCATCAAAAACGAAGGTCTCAAACTTGATCCCGTCCACGGTACCCTCGGTGCCATCGTTACGAACGACGGCTAACTTCTTTCGCGCCAAGTGGTACGGCAAATCCAGCCCGGTTTCGGTGATACGTGCAACGAACTCGAGAGAAATGGCGTGAATAGCGATGCTGCCGGCAGAATACACCAACGCACCACGAGGATCTCGCGCATTTCGCAGATCCTCAGGAAGATCGCTGTACTCGATCACGGTCAAGCGACCATCGGCGACTGCGAAAACTCCAACCTTCTCATCGGGGCCCGCTTTCGAAACTGATTTTGACGAAAACTCACTTTGTGCAAGTGCATGGTGACCGAGAAAAACAGGGTCGATGACTTCGACCAGAGGGTTATCAACCTGGAAATACGACAAATGTTCGATGCCAGCTGCCTGAAGCTTCGCTAAAAGTCCGCACTTTCTGAGCGCTAAGAGAGTTCCTCCATGCCCATCCGGACTACGGAAGAGAGCAGTCGGCGTCTTGAGAACAAGGTCGCCGTTGGGCTTGATGGCAGGGAGCATCCCCTGTGTAAAGAAATGCACCGAGTCCACGGGAAGACCGAGGTACTCGTGAGTCTCGAAGAACGCCACCGTGTCTGCGTGGTTCTCCTCACTGGTCATGATGCACCACGGGATTTTGACCCCGTAGCGTTCATTTGCAGCGAGAAGCTTCTCGGCAAAAACCATGAACAGCGGCTTGGCTTTGACCGGGGTAGCCGGAAATGTCCCCTTCGGGCCGTTATGGCCGAGGCGAGATCCCTGTCCACCGGCCACCATAATGGCAGCCACAGTTCCACGTGAGACCATCCCTTCGCCGAGTCGCTGTGCGTAGGCGTCTGCCGCCTTCGCCCCACCCTTCACTACAACGGATGGGGCTCGGATCACGGAGGGAGGTGGGGTGGCCTGAATCTGCGAAAGCTCGACGAGCTGCTCAAGCAACTTTAAGTCAACGGTAGCAAGGTCTGCGCCAAGCGCTGCCTGCCCCTCGAGATCGAGAGCCAAGTAATGATCGGCGATGGCTCCCTGTCGTTGACGTCGGAGCCGGGCGACTAGGTCGTGGTCCGTCATGGGCGTGGAGAACTCCACGACCGCCGGGTCAATCGACGCGGCGGAACGCGAGCGTGCAGTTATGGCCGCCGAATCCCAAACTATTGGAGATGGCGGCCCTGACCTTGATCTCACGCGAGCCCTCGGGCACATAGTCGAGGTCGCACGCAGGATCGGGATTTTCGTGGTTTCGGGTGCGATGAATCACGCCTCGATGGATGCTGAGCGCACACACCGCGGCCTCGACGGCGCCCGAAGCGCCGAGCAAGTGGCCAATCATCGACTTGGTCGAAGAGACCGGAATCTTCTTGGCGCGATCGCCAAACACCGACTTGATCGCCGCGGTTTCATTGGGGTCGTTGATGGGGGTCGAGGTGCCGTGGGCGTTGATGTAATCAACTTCGTCCAGGTTGATCCCCGTGTCCGCCATCGCCAGCCGCATCGAACGTTGCGCGCCTTCGGCGCCGGCGGCTGGCGCGGTGATGTGGTAGGCATCTGCGGTCGCCCCAAACCCAGCCAGCTCGCAATAGATTCGCGCGCCGCGGCGGCGCGCGTGCTCCAACTCCTCAACAACTAGGACGGCAGCGCCTTCACCCATGACGAATCCATCACGATCACGATCGAATGGACGGCTTGCGGATTCGGGGTGGTCATTGCGCGTGGACATTGCGCCCAAACTGCAAAAACCCGCGATGCCCAAAGGGGTAATCGCGGCTTCGGATCCACCCGTCACGATTACGTCCGCATCACCGTACTGAATGGCTCGAAGCGCGCTTCCGATTCCATGCGATGCCGAGGCGCACGCCGACGCGGTCACCCAATTCGGACCCTTGAGTCCGAATCGCATCGATAACTGAGCGCTCATTGCATTCATCATCAGTTTCGGAATCAGGAACGGACTGACTCGGCTCGGGCCCCGCGAAAGAATGACCTTATGCTGCGCTTCGATTTCGAGCAGGCCGCCGATACCACTCCCACAGATGACCCCACAACGGTCAGGGTCCTCCTTGGTGATGTCGATCCCGCTATCGTGAAATGCCTCAAACCCCGCTCCTGCAGATAGCAGGGTGAACCGATCCAAGCGTCGGACTTCCTTGGGCTCCACGTAGAGAGCGGCATCGAAACCCCTCACCTCTCCCGCGATTTTGGTCGTGAAATCGGTGGTGTCAAATGACGTGATAGGTCCAATGCCATTGAGCCCGTCAAGGAGAGCCTTGAACGTAGTCTCGCGATCGTTTCCCAACGGACTCACGATCCCGATGCCGGTGATGACGGCGCGACGCTTAGTCATCGGAGGGAGACTCAGCCCTTTTGGTTTGCCTTGACGTAGTCAATGGCATCGCCGACGGTGCGGAGCTTGCTTGCTGCTTCCTCGGGAACCTTAATGTTGAAGACCTCTTCGATCTGCATCACGATTTCCACCGTGTCCAGAGAGTCTGCTCCGAGATCCGCGATGATCTGCGATTCTCGCTTGATGGCCTCGGGCTTCTGGCCGGTACGCTCCGCAATGATGCCGATGACCTTCTCGTCAATGGACGCCATAACTGACCTTTCTTTGTGAGACCAATCCCTCCGGGGGATCCCCCGGCGGGCGCATTATTAACACACACTCCGTGGCGGTTCCACGGGTCTAGATTCTGAGTCCACCATCTACGGTGATGACCTGCCCTGTCACATAGGAAGCAAGGTCGGAAGCAAGCCAAAGAACAACGTTTGCTACGTCATTCGGTGTGCCTGCGCGCCCTAGGGAGGTGCCCTTGACCATCGCATCTCGCTGTTCAGGAGTGAGCAAGTCCGTCATGTCCGTCGCTATGAACCCAGGGGCTACAGCATTCGCGGTTACCCCGCGGGATCCAATCTCCTTGGATACGGATTTGGTGAAAGCGATCAGCCCACCCTTCGATGCGGCATAGTTTGCTTGGCCTGCATTGCCATTTTGTCCAATGACAGACGCAATGTTGATGACCCGTCCGCAGGGGCTTCGCAGCAACTGCCGGGAAAACGCCTTCACGAGAAGGAACGCTCCCTTGAGGTTCGTGTCAACGACGGTGTCCCAATCGGATTCGGACATTCGCATCAATAAACCGTCACGCGTGACACCGGCGTTATTGACTAGAACATCTACGCGGCCGAAAGCCGCGACGATTGCGTCGGCAAGCGCCGTGATCTCGCTAGGTGAAGATACGTCGCAACCGAATGCGATGGCCTTCCCACCAGCCTCCGTGATTGCTGCGGCCGTGGCCTCCGCGTTGCCAATCTTGCTCGCCACCACGGCAACGGTGGCTCCCGAACCGGCGAGTGCAATCGCAATAGCGCGTCCGATTCCCCGAGACGCCCCGGTCACAACCGCAACACGATCATTGAGCGAAAGATTCATGCGCTGTCACCTCGATTGAGATCGGCCACCGTCGCGAAGCTCAGCCCCTCAACATCGCTGAGGTTCTTGCGCAGTAAAGCTGTCAAAACAGCACCGGGTGCCGGCTCAAGAAACTTAGTGAATCCCATGGATCGAAGCTCCTTCATTGAGTCCTCCCAAAGCACCGGCGCCACAACCTGTGCTTCGAGCTGACGTCGAGCATCGAGCGCCGATGTGACCGCCTTGGCCGTGACATTCGACACCACCGGAATACGGGGATCTTGCATGGGCGTCGCTGCGAGCGCCTCAAGCAACGCTGCGCGCGCGGGCTCCATCAGTGGAGAGTGAAAGGCACCTGCCACCTGCAAAGGAATTGCGCGTCGAACTCCTAGTTCCTTCGCGGCGTCTGGAACACGTCCACACGCTTCTTTGTCGCCTGAGAGGACAATTTGGCCGGGAGCGTTGATATTCGCCACCACGAGGACCCCGCCTCCGCGTGCCGCATCAGCAACGCGGTACGCCGTTGCGCGATCCGCGCCAACGAGGCTGACCATTCCGGATGGAGGAAAATCGGAAGCCGCTTGCATGGCAGTTCCGCGACGCTTTACAAGGCGAAGTCCGTCTGCAAAGGTGAACACTCCGGCAAACCAAAGCGCCGTGTATTCACCTAGAGAAAGCCCTGCGGCGGCGCCAACATTGCCCAACCTACCGGCCGCTGACATCGCCATGGTCACGGCGGCAGACGTGATGTAGATCGCCGGCTGCGCATGCGTCGTCAAAGTCAATTGATCGGCGGGACCCTCGAAGCACAACGACTTGATGTCGTAACCCAAGACATCGTTCGCCTCGTCAAAAAGGCGCGCGGCCTCGGGAGCGAAAGCGGCGAAGTCCTTCCCCATTCCTGGGAACTGCGCGCCTTGGCCAGGAAAGAGTATTGCCGTCGCCATCGACTACCAGCGAATGAGGGTCGATGCCCACGTAAGCCCTGCCCCGAATGCCACCAACGACACCAAGGATCCCGATTGAAACCTGCCAGCTTTGCGGGCTTCGTCAAGAGCCAACGGCACGCTGCCTGCCGAAGTATTCCCAAATCGGTCGAGGTTGATGTAGATACGTGCTGGATCTATTTCAATTCGGCTCAATGCCGACTCGATGATTCGAAGATTAACTTGATGAGGAATGAGCAGATCGATATCGGAGGCTTTGTAGCCAGTCCGCGCCAACTGTTCGACGACAAGATCACGGAACTTGGCAACGGCGAACTTATAAACTTCATTGCCCTTCATGATGAGTTTGTGTTCATCATTGGCTACGGCCTCGAGAGTGCACGGTTTCCGAGAACCTCCGGCCGGAACCACCATCGACATCCCACCGGTACCATCGGCGCCTGTGTGGATGTCGAGGATTTTCCCCTGTCCGGCAAATGGAACCACGATTGCTGCGCCCGCTGCGTCACCGAAGAGGATGCATGAACCACGATCTTTGTAGTTGACAATCGACGACATGGTCTCGGCGCCGATAACCAAGATGCAGTTGTAGGCACCTGCGGCGATGAGTGAGCGAGCGATATTCAAACCGGCAACAAAGCCCGTGCATGCCACGTTAATGTCGAATGCCGAAGCGTTCACCAGCCCGAGTCGCGCTTGAAGGATGCATGCGGTCGAGGGGACCTGGTGGTCGGGGGTTACCGTCGCAACAATGATCAGGTCGATTTCGAGTGCCTTGACGCCTGAATCGGCAATCGCCCGGCTCGCTGCTTCGCAAGCGATGTCCGACGTGGCCTGATCGGGCGCAACAAGTCGCCGCTCGCGCATTCCAGTTCGGGAGACAATCCACTCATCGTTGGTTTCGACGAGTTTCTCGAGATCGAGATTGGACAGGATTCGTTCGGGTGCATAGGAACCTGTTCCCAGGATTCCCGCCTCGCGGAGTGCTGTCATGGACTTTCCCGTCAGGCGGCACCGAGGCCGCGATGAATGTGGTCAAGCACGCGGTTACGTGTGAAACGCGCCGCAAGCAGGAGCGCGTTCTTGATCGCACGGGCGTCCGAACGGCCATGCGAGATCATACAGAGTCCGTTCACACCAAGCAGCGGAGCGCCGCCGTACTCGGCGTAGTCCATGCGGGACTTAAATCGCGCCAAGAATTCCCCAACTGCGAGCGTGACACGGGCATCTCCAGCAGCCTTGGTCTCCGACAGCAGATCATGCATGAGCCCAGAGAAGGCTTCATACAACCCTTCGGCTGCCTTAAGAACAACGTTCCCGGCAAACCCCTCGCACACGACCACATCAACACTGCCGTCGAAGATGTCATTTCCCTCGACGTTTCCGATGAAGGCAAATTCGCCGCGAGCATCGGCAAAGACCTTATGAGTTTCCTTGACAAGCTCATTGCCTTTGGCTTCTTCAGAGCCAACGTTGAGGAGCCCGATCCGTGGAACATCTCGTCCCATGACGTGCTTGGCGTAAGCCGCAGCCATGATTCCGTAGTCTCGCAGGTGAATCGGCTTGCACGAGATATTCGCGCCGACGTCGCACATAACTGTGTGACCGCCCTGTCTCGTCGGAAATGTCACGGCAATGCCTGCGCGCTCGACGCCCGGGATCAACCTCAAGATGAAGTGGGCAGCTGCGACTGCCGCGCCCGTGGATCCTGCGGCGACGAGCCCCGAGGCCTCACCTCTCGCAACGAGTTCGAAGGCACGAACGATTGAAGCATCGGGCTTGGCACGAATCGCCTTCACCGGCGACTCGTCACAACCGATATTCTGACTCGCGTGGGTGATGCTCACCCGCTGCGGAGTCATTCCGCTATGTGCCAACTCGCGCTCGATGTCCTTTTGGTCGCCAACAAGCACAACCTCAAGGTCAGGATCGGCAAGGGTCGCTTCGAGTGCTCCCCTCACCGTCTCACGAGGAGCTTGGTCGCCCCCCATCGCATCAAGCGCGATCCGAGTCGTCACCTTTAGAAGTTCTCGGTGCTTACGACTTCCCGGCTCCCGTAGTGACCGCAGTTGTTGCAGACACGGTGGCCAGGGATCGCAGCATTGCAGTGTGTGCAGCGAACGAGCTGCAACGCGGTGAGGTTGTGATGCGCGCGACGGGTGCGCTTGCGGTGTTTAGAAAGTCGTCGCTTCGGGACGGCCATGGAATCGCTCCGGGGGTTCATCCCCCATAAGGGGTTACCGCCGATCCGTTACCCCCTAATTCGGGGACATAACCGGAGCAGCGGTCGAGCAGTATGGCAAAGATTTGGGGGCTTTCACCCCCCCAACCTCCGCCTCCAAAGGAATTCCTTTGGAGGCACATCAAATTCAGGCCCCCGTCGCCACGCTCTTCCGGGGAGATTCTGGCTCTGCAGTCGCCGCTGGAGCCGCAATTGGCTTGGGCTTTGGCGTGCATTTCGCGAGGATTTCGTCATACAACCGCTTCGCGACCGCAGGATTGTCGACCAGGTACTGCTTGGCACGATCGCGCCCTTGCCCAAGTCGCTCGTCGCCATACGAGATCCACGTTCCAGCCTTGTCGAGGATCCCCTTTTCCGTGCCGAAGTCGATCAGATCCCCGTTCAGCGAGATTCCCTCGTTGTACATGATGTCGAATTCAACCATCTGAAACGGCGCTGCGAGCTTGTTCTTAACGACCGTCGCCTTGGTTCGGTTGCCCGTGACGTTGTCGCCATCTTTGATCTTGCCGATGCGGCGCACGTCGATTCGGATCGATGCATAGAACTTAAGTGCTTTGCCACCCGATGTTGTTTCTGGACTGCCAAACATCACACCGATCTTCTCGCGAAGTTGGTTGATGAAAAGCAACGAGGTATTCGACTTGTGCACAACTCCCGTGAGCTTGCGCAATGCCTGCGACATCAACCGAGCTTGGAGACCGACGAATGAATCGCCCATCTCACCCTCGAGCTCGGCCTTCGGAACAAGCGCTGCTACCGAGTCGATCACAATGACGTCGACGGCGTTGCTCTTGACCAGCATCTCGGCGATATCCAAGGCCTGCTCGCCGGTGTCAGGCTGACTGACAAGGAGCTCGTCAACGTTGACGCCGATGCGACGCGCGTATGTTGGATCGAGTGCGTGCTCCGCATCGATGAACGCACACACGCCACCCTGCTTCTGGGCACTCGCAATCACGTGTAGCGCCAAAGTCGTTTTTCCGGAGGATTCCGGTCCGTAGATTTCGATGATGCGGCCCTTCGGTATTCCGACGCCACCCAACGCGATATCGAGCGAAATGCTTCCAGTCGACACACCCTTGATGTCGATGTCGGCTACCTCGCCCAACTTCATTACGGTGCCTTTTCCGTACTGTTTCTCGATCTGTGAAAGAGTCGCGGCGAGCATCTGCTCGCGACGAGTCGTCTCGGAATCTTTGGTGTTCGTCGGCTTTGTGGCCATGATGTCTCCCCTCGTTCTGGGGCGCTCCCAAAACGTGCGCGCACATCCTAGCGTCCGGGGGGGACAGCCCACGAAGCGAAGTAAGAAACCTAGCGGGTCTTTCGCGCGGAAAGTGTGAATCGCGCGAGCGGGGTGTATTCGGTCCCGAACTCGCCTTCGTGTGTCTCGAAAAGAACCGCTTCCCGGACTAAGAACCGGCCGAAGGGACGGATCTTCGCGGGCCCCATGCGATCAACCAATGCCTGCACTGCTCGATCAGACCTCAGTCTTCCGAGCGTAATGTGAGGGACGAACTTCCCCTTCTCCGCACGGTGCCCCATCGAGCGAGCACCGTCATTTAATACACGTCGTAGCTCCTTGAGTGCCGCGTCGGCCTCGGGCGTCGCCCCACGCACACCCGACCAGATGACGTGAGGTACCGGCTCGCCTTCAGGAAACGACCCAATCCCACAGGGCTCAAGGTCCAAGGGCGGAGTTTTTGACGCTGCATCCTTCAGCAGCGCAACAAGTTCCATCAATGCACGGTCGTCGGTCTCCCCGATGAACCGCAACGTCATGTGGTAATTCTCAGCCCTAGTCCATGCGACGTCGGCTCGCGAAGTTGATAGTCGACGTACCTCCTCTTGCAGGCGGTTCCTGACCCGCTCGGGGAGCTCCAATGCGTAAAAAAGACGGGGCATACGGTTTAGGACTCCATCAACAGGACGCCGGCACTCTCCGGGTCGTAGTTGCCGTCGGGGGTGACGATGTTCCAATCCGAAAGCCGATTAAGATCCTGCCAGGCCGTCTCGCCCTGATGGATCTCGCGGGTCATTATTGGCGCGTTCAAACACGTACCGCGAATCTGTCCTGGCTTCAGCTCGAGGACCTCAAACCAGAGATGCTCACGAGGCGGAGGCGTTCCTGTTCCTTCAAATCGAAGTTTCGCATGAAACCGCCAGCCGTCCTTTCGATGGATTGCGAAAAGTTGGCCAAAAATCCCATATCGCTCGAGCGCTAGGCGCGACTGCCTAGACGACTCAGCGCGCCCCTTAAACAGCACGGGCGAATCAGCGAAATGCAGGAGGACGTCCTCCGGAGGCAGACCTTCTACGTTTACTATCGCAAGTGACGGACCCATGTGAACATCATCGTTCGCATCACGCAACGACTCACCGTCAGTAATCCGCGCGACGGCATCCCCAGGTGCAACCAATACGACTTCGATTCCCTCGCCGAGCGCAATCAGTCCATCCGGTGTCGGCCCCGATCCGCTCACGAGGACATCGGCCACCGCATCAAGTAGGTCGAAAGCGTCTCTCCCGCGCTCCTTGCCCACACCGATGATCTCAATCTCTGGAAGGCCAAATCGACTAAGGCCATGGGTGTGAACCCAGACCTTGCCATCGGCGACCGGGGACTCGTGAATGCCGAAGAGAACTCCGGATCGAGGCGGAGTGCTCGACCGGGCGATTTCGCGGATAACCTTGCCCGAACGAATCGACAATGCTGTGTCGTCGAAGGCGGCGGACAAACCAGGAACAATCGCCGTGTCGAGAACACGAAGTTGAAGCTGAAAGCCGAACGCCGTGTCATCGCCAAGGTAAGTCTCGACGCCCACAAGCCACTCCGCGCGCGCAGCAATCGAACGCTCTACCGGGTCATCCAACGACTCCTCAACCGCTTCGGCCGAAAGGTCGCCACGTTGTTCAAGCCAGACCATTACCGGATTAGGAAGGCCCGGGATCTGGATGCCAAAAGCCCACATCATCGCGTCATCGCCGTCCGGGTCCCCCACGAATTTGGCCTCAGGAAATGCTGCCCCGAGCGCGAGGCGAATTTCCTCTTCCATGGGAGGCTCGGGATCCGGCCAGAAGCCGAACACGACAGATGGCGGAGGGCCATCGAAGTCGTCGTCGCCGAGGGGGTCCGGACGGTCGGCTTCGTCAGTCACGCAGTCGTCTCACGGACGAACCGCACGATCCTTAAGAAACAAATACAAGAGTCGACCTGTGCTCTGCGTGTACCCGGCGATTCGCTCTGCTTCTTCGCCTACGCCAACGTAGACGTCACATCGGCCAGCCGCGCGTATGGCACCTCCGGTATCCTGGTCGAAGTAGAGTCCTGTGTGCGGATCGACTCTTCCGGAACCGCTCTTAGATGGCATGTCTGTTCGAACAACAACGACGCCTCCGCGAGGGAAAATGGTCTTATCGGTCGCCACCGTGTGCCACGGTGTCACCTTCGATCCGATGCTGCCGAACGGGCCCGGCTGCGACTCTTGGAAAAATACGTACGACTCATTCACGCCGAGCGCCTTCTCGACATCAGCTGGATTCTCGCGGAAATAGCGCCTGAGTCTCGCGAGATTTAGCTCCTCGGACTTGAGCTTGCCCTGTTTGATGAGTTCCTGCCCTACGCTGCGATAGGGTCGATCCGTCTTGCCGTGATATCCGATGTGGACCAACTCACCGTTTGGAAGTCGCACGCGCGCCGAGCCCTGCACATGGACGATGTAGACTTCAAATGGATCCCTGAGCCAGAGAATTTCGGTGCCGGCGAACATCCCCGACTTCTCGATCTCGATGCGGCTCGGCCACTGCGTCATCGTTCCGTCAGCCGACACACGACCCTTCGGCGTCCCTTCCTCGTCGGTGACCAAGTCTGCGGGGCGACGGTAAAGCGGGTAGCGGTGGACATCATCCCGGGTTCTAGACCCGTCGAAGATTGGAGTGTAATACGCAGTAAAGAAAACATTGCCGCCAAGTGCGCCTTTGTCATAGTCGTATCCAACCGACTTATAGACATCGAATGCACCATTCATCCAACCGACGAAGTCCGACTCGGTTCTTGAAACCTCAAAGATCTTCTTTAAGACCTTGAGCGACTCGATCTGCCGAGCGTGGCTCACCGAGCCGTCGACAAGCGCGTAAGGAAAGTGGCGTTCGGAAGACCGCTTTGCGAAATACGCCAAGCTTTCGTTGAGAGCGTCCATAACTCCGGGATCTGCCGGCCACATGAGGCGCCAATCAGGCATATCCTTTGGCTCCGCGCGGATAAGCGCGGGAGACCCCGGCGGAAGCGGCCGATCGATCGTTGGTTTCGAATCCTCTAGAATCGGATCGCTCGAACAGGCGCTCACAAAGAGCACCAGGGCGCCCATCATGGCGCCGAGGATCCGGCGTGTGCATCCGGTAGTCATGTGACGTTGTCCCTCACCCAAAGGTCATTTTGTGACTCCCCGCCCGGAGAGCCAACGTAGGGATCCTAGCCGACTTCGGTCGCCGAGACGACGTTGGCGGTATCATCGATGGAGATGTCCAAGATCCTGCCTCGCAAACCCGGATTCCTTGACGCCCTTCGCGGCCGCCCGTTAGTCGCAGATGGAGCCATGGGCACGCAGCTCTATGAGCGGGGACACCCCATCAACCGCTCCTTTGACGAAGCGAATATCGCGACCCCCGACATGGTGAAGTCCATCCATGCGGCCTATGTGCGTGCGGGGGCCAACCTCCTAGAAACCAATACTTACGCGGCAAACCGGCTCCTGCTCGGAAGGTACGGACTCGCCGATCGGACTGAGGACATCAATCGAGCAGGCGTCAGGCTTGCTCGGGCCGCTGCCGACGACGGAGCGGAGGTGTGGGTCGCGGGTGCGGTCGGTCCGACCGGTGAAGGATCAGCGGTCATCACCGACTCCGTTGCCAGCGAAATCCAGAAGGCTCTGGATCAGCAGGTTGCCTGCCTTGTGGAAGAGGGTATTGACGCGCTCGTGTTCGAGACATTTCACCACCTTCCCGAAATGCTCATTGCTCTCGACATCGCCCATCGTCGATTCTCGGGCCCAATCATCGCGCAGATGTCCTTTGAAGAAGATGGTCGCCTCCGCGATGGGACGACGCCTGACGTTGTTGCGGCAACGCTGCGTGCCGCGGGCGCCGATGTCGTCGGGGTCAACTGCTGCGATGGTCCATCCGTCGTCCTCGAAGTAGCAACCGCGATGCTCACAGAGGCTCCGCTCGTGTCGGCGCTCCCCAATGCGGGACAGCCCCGCCGCGTTGATGCTCGAACCATCTACATGGCAACGCCCGAGTACTTCGGCATCTACGCTCGAAGGTTCATGAAAGCTGGAGTGCGACTTGTCGGAGGTTGTTGCGGCACCGGAACCGAGCACATTCGCTCGATGGCCGGCGCAGCGCGCATGATGAGCGGTGGAATGGCTCAAGTCGCGGCGACGCCACGTTCCGGTACCCGCTCGATGCCCATCATTCAGCCGGAGAAGCCGTCTGTCCCCTTCGCGCAACGGAGCCGATTCGCTGCCAAGATTGATCGCATCTTCAAGGAACGTCTTCAGAGCGGTCGTGGGTCAGGCATCCCTCGAGGGCCGAACGACTTTGCCGTGTCGGTTGAAGTCAATCCCGCGCACGGGCTCGATGTGACCCATCCGACCGAGGTTGCACGGATGCTGATTGCGGGTGGCGTGGACGTCATCAATATCGCCGATGGCCCCCGCGCTGTGCTTCGGATGAGCAACACGGCACTCGGCAAGCACATCATGGACGAACTCGGCATCGAAGTTCTGCTTCATGTCTGCTGTCGAGACAGGAACCTCCTTGGACTCCAGATGGATCTTCTTGGTGACCATGTGCTTGGATATCGGAATCTCGTCATCATTACCGGTGACCCTCCCAAGCTCGGAGACTTTCCCAAAGCCACAGCAGTTTTTGACGTGGACTCCATCGGACTGCTTAGACTCGCCGACGGCTTAAATAAAGGAATCGATCCGACCGGCAAAGGTATTGATGGAACGACATCGTTCCTTCTCGCGTGCGGTGTCGAGCCGGCCGCACTTGACTATGACCGAGAAATGGACCGCCTTCGAAAGAAGGTCGATGCAGGAGCGAATCTGATCATGACCCAGCCTGTCTATGACCGGGCAATCATCGGTCGGTTCCTAACGGATGTGGCATCGCTGCAAGTCCCCGTCCTTCTCGGAGTTTGCCCATTGGCGTCGTCCCGAAACGCGGAGTTCCTCCACAACGAAGTCCCAGGAATGACCGTACCCGACTCGATTCGTGAGAGAATGAAGCGGGCCGCGCCAGGACCATCGGCGCAGTTAGAGGGTGTCTCTATCGCCCGCGAAATGCTGCTCGAGTTCATGGACCGCGTTGTCGGCACCTACATCATGCCTCAAGTCGGTCGATACAAAACGGCGCTCGACGTTCTGGAACCCTTGGGCTACGGCAAATAGGAGCTCGCATGCACCGCCCAACTATAGTCGGCATTGCCGGCGGCACCGCCTCAGGAAAAACATCCATCTCACGGAAGGTCCGCGAGGCGATTGGCGCCGAGCATTCGACCCTTCTTGAGCTCGACTCGTACTATCGCGATCTTTCAGATCTTGACTTCGAGGAGCGATCGCGCGTCAACTTTGACCATCCCCAATCATTCGACTTCGATCTGTTGATCGCACACCTACGCATGCTCGCCGCCGGCGACTCAATCGACACCCCAGTCTATGACTACGTCCGCCACAATCGACGATTTGAGACGATCTTATCTGCGGCGAAGCCACTGATTGTTGTTGAGGGCATTCTAGTCCTATGGCACCCGGAGGTCCGAGAACTCCTCGACATCAAGGTGTTCGTCGACACTCCGGATGACCTACGTCTTCTCCGACGTATTCGACGCGATACTTCCGAACGAGGACGTTCCCTCGAGTCCGTCCTGAAGCAGTATGAAGATACCGTGCGGCCGTCGCACCTCGAATGGTGCGAGCCGACGAAAGTCTACGCAGACGTAATCATCCCCCGCGGTGGTGAGAACACAGTCGCCGTTGACCTTGTTCGCTCGCTTCTCATGTCGCGGTTCTTGGCCTAACCATGGCGCTCATTATTCTGGACGTCGTGGGACTCGTCCCCTCGATGATTGGCGAGAGTACTCCGCACCTGCAGTCACTTCGAAACTCGGGGGGAATGCGCAGGCTCGAGTGTCCATTTCCGGCGGTAACCTGTACATCGCAGGCAACACTCCTCACCGGTACGCTGCCTCGCGACCACGGTATCGTGGCGAACGGCTGGTACTTCCGTGAGAACCAAGAGATCTGGCTTTGGCGACAATCCCACGGACTTCTCCAACGCGAGGACGTGCACACGGAGATCAGCCGACGACGTCCTCGATCCAAGGTAGCCCGATGGTTCCTTTGGTACGCCATGGGAGCGCCCTGTGCCTTCGTCGCAACGCCTCGTCCTCAATACAAGGCCGATGGGAGAAAGTTGCCAGATGTTTGGACGCACCCCGAGACGCTTCGCGAATCCTTGCAAGCAGAACTCGGGACATTCCCTCTATTCAATTTTTGGGGCCCCACCGCGAATGAAGTGTCGTCGTCATGGATCATCGACTCCGCGCGAAGTCTTTTAAAGCGCGAATCGGTCGATGTCCTCTCTGTGTATGTGCCACACTTAGACTACGACCTCCAACGATTTGGTCCCGATTCCATCGAGGCCAAGCGCGCGATCGGCGCGGTAGATCGGATTCTCGGTCCGATGCTGACTGAAGCCACGGCACGTGGCGACAAAGTAATTGTCTGGTCGGAGTATGGGATCGAGTCCGCTCGCGCGGTGATTCACCCGAATCGGCTGCTTCGAGAAGCCGGATTGCTCGCGGTACGTAACGAGGATGGGGAAATCCTCGACCCTGTCGCATCCCGCGCATTTGCCGTCGCGGACCATCAGGTGGCACATGTCTACGTTCGCGATCGAGCGGATATCGCCCGCGCCAGAGCGGCGCTCGCGACGGATCCGAACATCGAGTCGATCCTCGATGGAGCCTCACTCGCGTCCGAGGGGTTAGATCACCCGCGAAGCGGTGAACTACTTTGCGTGGCAAGGACTGGGGCGTGGTTCACTTACTACCCATGGTTTGATGATGCAAAGGCGCCCGACTTCGCTCGATGCGTCGATATCCATCGCAAGCCCGGTTATGACCCATGTGAACTTGTGTTCGATCCGAAACACCCGGCCCCAAAATTCGGCGCCGCCTGGCGATTGCTGAAAAAGTCGCTCGGCTTTCGCACCACATTCAATCTGATTGGACTAGACCCATCGATCGTCAAGGGGACCCATGGAAGGCGTTCGCCACCCTCGGGAGATGGCCCTTTGGTGATGACAAACTTCAGGCACACAGGCTTAGATGACGCCGGCGCCCTCTCCGCTTCAGGGTTCCGTGATCTAATCCTGCACGCAGCGGGCGTCGGCGGGTGACAACGGGGGCATGTCGGAATCACTTCCGACAAATAGGTCGCTTCTGACGAGTTCTGGTGCTCGGGCTACGAGGCGACACCATGGTTTGCCGAGCCACCACGCGAAGGAGGGAAACTCCGAGGGAGCCAGATTCAGTGCAATCCGGAGCCCATTCCGAAGCCTGTAGGCCTCCACAGCGGTGAGATCGTAGCGAGGGAATGCCGCAAGGGCTCGATCAAGCGGAATAATGTGATCACTCGTTGCTCGAAGCGGAGCCACTCCATCCTCCACCTTGAATGTCGACGCTTCAGTTCGCCGAAGAGACACAAGTCGAGCGCCGCACCCAAGGGCCGCACCCAAATCACGTGCAAGCGAACGGATGTAGGTGCCGGAACCACACGTCACATCGAGAGTCCAGTCAGTTGCATCAACGCTCGTCCGAATCAGTCGGTGGATCGTCACCGAACGCGCTGCGGGCTCCCGTGACTCTCCTGCCCGCGCGCGCTTCCATGCCCGTTTGCCGTCGATGCGCACCGCGGAATGCATCGGTGGAACCTGAACAATTGTTCCACGGAACTGGTCAAGGAGTGCATCGAGCGCCGTCCCCTCGAGATAAGGGACTGGAATCCCCGTTGACGTCGCGGGAACTTCGCCATCGTGTGTGGGCGAGGTCTCACCGAAGCGGACCACCGCCGTGTAGCGCTTTTGTGCATCCATGAATGCTGACTGAAGTCGGGTGGCCTTCCCGATCAGAGCGATGAGGACCCCTGAAGCCAAGGGGTCAAGCGTGCCAGCGTGTCCCAACGCCTCCAATCGCAAGCGACGCTGAACCATATCAAGCGCCGCACGGCTCGTCGGGCCGACAGGTTTGTCAAGAATGATGATTCCGGCGTGTCGGTCCACCATGAAATGTCCGATGCAATCGATGGTGAGTCAAGACACTCTTTACCGAAAGTCGCGGGATTGATGCGGTAGCTGACCGAGAAGGTCGCTGACATCATTGACGCCCGTAGCGAGTAAGTGGGTTACGCCGTGTGCTCTCTCAATGCGCCCAGAAACGAGCGCCAGCGAACTTTGAAGAAGCGCCGCGCGGCATCGCTCCTGTACATCGAGTCTCACAATCACGTTGACCACGCCCGTTTCATCCTCGAGAGTCATGAACAACACCCCTGATGCCGTAGCTGGACGCTGGCGATTAAGTACAAGCCCGGCGACGGCCACATGCGAGCGGTGAGGACGCCGCGATAGACTCGCAGCTTCAACAGCGCCAAGTTCAGCCAGTGCGGGACGCAACAGAGACACTGCGTGCGCTTCGAGGGAAAGCCCGGTGTGCAAGTAATCGTCCATCACGATGTCGGCGCGATCGGGGGCGGGAATCCCCTGGGGAACCGGGGCTGGATTCATCACCGAGACCTGCATTGACTCAAGAAGCGGTGCATTGGGGAGCGGCAAGGTTGCTTCCCAAAGTGCGCCACGACGATGAGCAGACAACGAACGAAATGCTCCGGCCCCGGCAAGAAGCGAGGACTCCTTCGGGAGAAGCTCCGCGCGAAGGCACACGTCGTTCACCGTTGCGAAAGAGCGTTCATTGCGGGCAGCCACAATACGAGCAATCGCTTGTCGCGAGAGTCCTGAGATCTGCTCCAATCCCAAGCGAACGGCGGGGCCACCCCTTCCATAGGCAGACGCTCTACGCCCTCTAGACTCCTCGCGAGGACGCAACGTAGCGTCCACTTCGAGGACTGCGGATTCCTCGCTGACGGTCACATCGATGGGGAGTACCAGAACTCCATGGCGACGTGCGTCGGTTACTAGCTGCGCTGGCGCATAGAAACCCATTGGTTGACTGTTGAGCAATGCAACAAGAAAAGCGGCGGGCTCAAACCTTTTCAGCCAAAGTGACACATAAGTCAACAAGGCAAATGACGCAGCGTGACTCTCAGGAAATCCATACTCGCCAAATCCCGTGATCTGACGAAACAACGCATCGGCAAAATCCTTCTCATACCCGCGCTCAAGCATCCCAACCACAAGCTTCTCCCCGAACTGATTGAGGAGTCCAGGGCGACGCCAAGCCCCCATCGCGCGGCGCAACTGGTCTGCCTCCCCCGGGGTGAATCCGCCTGCAACCACGGCGAGTCGCATCGCCTGTTCCTGAAAGATCGGCACGCCAAGAGTCTTGCCGAGGACTGAGCGCACGTCCTCAGAAGGAAACGTGACCTGCTCTTCACCGGCCCGACGTCGCAAATAGGGGTGGACCATTCCGCCCTGGATAGGGCCGGGGCGAACAATCGCGACCTCAATGACAAGGTCATAAAAGCAGCGAGGCTGAAGGCGGGGCAGCATCGACATCTGCGCACGACTTTCAATCTGGAAGACGCCGACTGTATCGCCGGCGCAAGCCATGTCATACACGTCGGGATCTTCTGCGGGCACACTCGCCAAATCCATGCGCTCTCCGCGAATCCGAGCGATTCCATCGAATGCTCGTCGAATTGCCGTCAGCATTCCGAGCGCAAGGCAATCGATTTTTAGAATGCCAAGCGCATCGAGGTCGTCCTTGTCCCATTCGACGACGGTTCGTCCTTCCATCGCGGCATTCTCAATTGGGACCATGTCATCGAGTCGCCCTGCCGTGATCACCATCCCCCCCACGTGCTGCGACAAGTGACGCGGAAATCCGTGGATCTCAGTCGAGACCGCAATCACTTGCTGGAGCTTCTGGTCGTCAGCATCGAATCCAGCTTCGATGAGTCGCTGCCTAGGCCACGCCACGGGATCCCACCATCGGAGGGTTTCCGCCAACTTCGACACCTGATCTTCCGGGAGCCCTAAGGCCTTTCCCACATCTCGCACTGCGCTTCGTCCCCGATACGTGATAACGACTGCGGTAAGAGCGGCGCGCTCTCGTCCATACTTCGTGTAAATATGCTGCAGCACTTCCTCGCGGCGCTCGTGCTCAAAATCGACATCGATATCCGGGGGCTCATGGCGGTCCTTCGACATGAACCTTTCGAATAGAACGTCGAAACGATCAGGGTCGACGGATGTAATCCCAAGGCAATAGCAAACCGCCGAATTCGCCGCGCTTCCGCGGCCCTGACAGAGAATTCCTCTACTGCGTGCGAACGCGACAATCTCATGGACAGTCAAGAAGTAGTCCTGATAGCCGAGCTCGGCAATCAGCGCCCACTCATGCCGAAGCAGGGCTTCCACACGTTCTGGCACTCCATGCGGCCAACGCTCCTTCGCACCTAGGCGTGTCAGTTGGACAAGTTCTTCAATGCGTCCTTCAACCGGGTATTCGTAGCGAAGCTCCGAAAGCGAGAACTGGCAGCGCCTAGAAAACTCCAGAGCATTTTCTAAGAGATATTCGTGTCCCTGATAAGCAATGTGTAATTCTTGGGGCGACGGCAGTGCCATCAAATTCGGAGGCAATCGATTTCCTAAATCCTCTACGCGACAACCGTGACGAATGGCATAGAGAGTGTCGCGAAGCGAACGACGTTCCCTCGCATGGGCTTCAATAGGGGTTGCCGCAACTGGGGTCACTCCACACTTCTGCGCCAAGGTTGCAAGACAAACCGCTCGGACTTGATCGTCAGCGCCATCAGGCATTGAGACTGCGAGACCTACGCGGCCTTCAAAGCTTCGCCCGGCCCAATCAAGCTGTTCCTTCAAACTAGAAAGGCCGTTATTCAGCGACAAATCCATAGGAGGGACAACGAGCGCAAGCCATCGCTTTCCGAAGCGCTCCATATCTTGGCGACGAAGTAGATAAGTCCCTTTGGGAGCCCTCCGTCGCCCTTCGGTCAAGCATCGGGTGAGGTCTCCATACGCTAGTCGATCCACTGCGAGAATGACCAACGTCGTGCCGTCGTCGAGAGTGACCTCGCTACCGATGATCAATTTAAGGGAAGTACCCTTCGCGGCGACGTGAGCGCGCACCACACCAGCGAGGGATCCTACGTCCGTGATTGCGAGCGATTCATAGCCCAGTTCGATTGCGCGGGCGACAAGTTCGTCAGGGTGGGAAGCTCCGCGATGGAAAGAGAAACAAGACACCACATGCAATGCTGTTGCAGGTGCCACCACTCTTTCGTGCACGACCGAATTATCAGGTCTGCGCACAGGATGGAGATGACCTTTATCAGGCGGGAACTCAGGCATGGCCTAATGCCAGTGCACACGTCAACTAAACAAGCCGTGGCGATGCCAATCGCCAGATGACAGGTCTCGATAGACCCACCAGCGTGCTCCTATCGAGGTTTCGATTTCGAAATAAGACCTACGTATGTCTCCGCCATCCCACCAACCTGCCTCGATGCGCTCCGGTCCTCGAGCCCACCGGATAGGTCCGCGATCTCTCCCCTGCTCGATACAGATAGGCCTGCCGGAGTCGTCGCTTCTGACTACAAGCCGCTCGGGACGCCCTTCGATAATCATCGGACGCGGGCTATGCGTCGGCCGTGCGACCGAACAGCGTGGATTCATTGTCTTCGGCGTCAACACGAAGGCGCGCTCAGGCCGATGATCTTCTGTGAGTTCAACTCCCAAGACGCGCTCTTCTCCCATTCGAGAAGCAAGACGGTCCCTCAGGCGTGAAGCCTGCTCCGCAAAAACTCCCGCACGGGGGTCGTCAAACAAAGACCCCTCATCCATACGAATCGGAACCGTATGTTGAAACGACACTGACACGGCATCGACGGGTGCCGAGAGAGCTCGTTTTTCCAGACGGTGCTGCAAAAGACTCAGCCAACGGCGGCATGAGCAGGTTGGCTCGCCGGGACGCAATTCGAATGACCATGGTGGCCCCTTCGCGGCAGGCTCGAGAGAAACCGTCAAGGATTCGACAGCCGACATCCGCCCGAGGAGCTCTGCTTCTGCCAAATCCATGAGTCGCTTGGCGGCGAAGAGAATCGAACTGATGGACTCCGTGGGTGCCGAAAAATCCACGCGCTCGTGGAAGGTCATTTCTGGAACGAAGCGCCGCAATGGCTCCTCCGATCTCCCAAGGAGGCGATCAATCTCGTTGAGGGCACGCTCCCCAAATCGGGTAGCGATATCAGCACGCGGCAAACTCACTACATCACCGACGGATCGGAGCCCAAGTCCCGCACAAATTTTCAATATGGGAGTGGGAAGATCCAATACGGAGTGCGGCAGCGGCGAGAGAACCTCCAGCAACTGCCCTTCCGGTGCCAAACGAGGCTGCTCTCCCCCGGCCTTCGCCAAGGCGCGAGCGGCCGCTGGTGTGGATGCCACGCCAACGCGAGCTCGATGTCCAAGTCGCTGAAAGCCCCGAATCAATCGTTCAACGAGAGCGGCCTCTCCTCCGAAACGCTCGGCCGTACGTCCAACTTCAAGGAGAAGAACATGAGGCGCAGAGAGAACAATGTCGGGTGTCACCCGCTGACAGAGATTGGCGAAACGCACCCACAGTCGGCGATCTGCCGCAACATCGTGAGGAAGAATCTGTAGCTTGGAACAGAGAGCTCGAGCCGCAGTAACGCTCATCCCCACGCGAATCCCGGTTCGCCAAGCAGGTTCGGAAACGGCAACCACCGTCTCTCGCGACGCATCAAGCGCGTAGAGAACGAGAGGGCTTGGGCCTTTCGATGGGAATTCGGATTGCAGACGTTCGATCGGAAGCCAGGGAAAACGAAGGGCGATCCAACGGGTCACGGTTCCACTCCAAAGTCAAAGTAGGGTTTTGGGATTGGCCTCGGCAACGCACTACAGTCAGAGTCATGCGGCGACGAGCCGGATGAGGTGACGGCGCAGGCTCTGCAAAAAGTCGGACGGACGCAGGTGACGGACGGGACATCAAGGCCGCCGGACGAAGCAAAAGACCCAGACATGAGCCTTCTTCGGCAGCCAACGAGAAACGACGCATTTGGCCGTCGTTCACGTCCGTTAGGTGAGAAACAACGGCATCGCATCCACGAGAACGCAAACATTGTTCAATAGACCACAGGTGATCGTCCGCTGATGCAGGTCGCACCAGCATCCAACGAGTGAGATCGAATCCAGCCTGTGCCAATGCCGGTGGATACGGTGTCGAGGAAGGATGAATCCATGTAAGCCAACGACTGCTTCCTCGAGCCAATGAAGGGAGCAAGGCTTCGAGTACGCCTGAACCTGCTGCAGCCGTGTAGATTTCAGTCAATGAATCTCGCGGAAGACCTCCGCCTAATGCCTCGTCGAGATCTGGAAATCCCGTGGGGCAACGCTGTTCGCCACTCCCCGAAGGGAATGCAATCGCAGCCCGAAGGCGAGCAAGAGTGGCGGCATCGGCTGGATGGGTCATTTCAGCGCAGCGTCGTTGCGAGGCCAAGGCGCAAGAGCCCCACCACCGCCCCCTCAATTGAAATAGAAGTCATCGATGGATCGACGATGATGGGCTGATAGGCATCATTGCGTGGCTCAAGGGCAATCGTTCCGTCGGCTCTCGGCCGCCAGTGCTTCACGGTGACTTCGTCATCAAGACGAACAACAGCCATGGATCCAGGCTCGACCTGCGGCGTACGATGAACAGCGACGAGGTCGCCAGAGAAAATTCCCGCGTCGATCATGGAATCGCCGCGAACTCTCAAGAGGTAGTCGGCGCGAGGATGAAACAAACTCGGATCCACGTCGACGTGTGACTCGACATGAGGCTCGGCCAAGATGGGAGCGCCTGCAGCGACGCGTCCGATCACAGGCAGTCCGCGCACCGGCTCTGCTGAACTTCCCGATTCAGGGAATCGAATTCCCCGGGAGCGCCCTTCAGAGACTTCGAGAAGCCCCTTCTTCGCCAGAAGCCGCACGTGCTGAGCGGCCGCATTGGGCGACCGAAAACCCAACCCGAGGGCAATCTCAGCGTGAGTCGGGGGAAATCCCCGATCCCTCAAGAAATGCCGGATGAAGTCGAGGACTCGTGATTGCTGAGGAGTCGGAATGGCCATGCAACCTCCGTGGGCGGATGCCCATACTGGTTAGATAGCCATACTAGTCGGGCAACCATGCAGATGCAAGCCCCCATAGGAATCGCGGTCTGTGGCCTATTTCGGTGGGCAATCCCGGTCAAATACGGCGGTGAATGCCTTCGACAGCCTGCGGGTTATGGGTCCGGGTCGTCCATCCCCTAGCGCCAATCCATCAACCTTCACGATGGCCGTGACCTCACGCGTCGTGCCGCTGACGAAGGCCTCGTCGGCAGCGAGGAAACGCAGCAAGGGAATGGTCTCCTCAAAGACCTCTTGGCCAAGAAACGTCCTGACCCCTAAGCGGGAGATGCCCGGCAAAATGTTGGCTTGAGTCGATGCGGTCACAAGCCGCCCCTTCTCGACGATGAACACATTGGTCGCACCACCCTCCAGAACATTCCCGTCGGTGTCTAGGAACATCACCTCGTCCGCTCCGACATCACGAGCGTGCTTCTTGCCGAGCACGTTTCCAAGCAACTGTGTCGTTTTCCAAGTGGCTTTGGGCCAACGAATATCCTGGAATGTTGCGACGGAAATCCCCGACTCTTGGTCACGAAACAACAACGAACGATCCCATGGACGAATCGTCGCGTACACGGCTGGGCGCGGATCCTCCCTGAGGACATGGTTACGCGGAGCGATCCCTCCGGTCACCTGCACATATAGAAGGAACGTTCCATCGCCAAACGTCCGAACAAGTGCAGTGCAAGCTTCAGCAACCAACCGCATGGTCGCGCTCACTTCAGGAAGGCGAATCCCCTCGAGCGTCCTTGTGAGGCGGCTTTGGTGCGGTTCGAAGGCGAAAATGTGTCCGCCTCGTCCGACGTAAGCCTCGTACGCCGCTTCGGCAAAGAAGAAACCTCTATCCCACAACGGGATACGAGCTTCTGCCGACGGGACAACTCGGCCCTCCACCCAAGCCCATTCAGTCACTGCTGCTGTCATGATGGAGTCATCGTACCGCCCCGCTCCCTTTTTTTATCCTGCGCCAAAATATCTGCTGATTGGCACGCTTTCATCGATTAGAATTAACCATCTATCCGGTGCTTTCATCCCGACTAGGAGTGAAGTTCATGTCTCGAGCGCTTCTGCCTCTGTTTCTCACGTCGATCCTGTTTGCGCAGGCTCCCGTCGTCACGATCAACAACTCGACGACTCCGGTCGTCGGATATCTCGGGGCAGAGACTATCTTCAAGGAAGACGGTGAGGCGGGGCTTCCGGCTCTTTGGTTCTTCGCACTTGACGCAGGACCGACTCAAATCGGCGCCGTGTCGGTACCTCTCGGTGTCACCGGGCTTGTCGAGATCTTGAATTTCCTCCCGATGCCGCAAGGCGGGATCACGATTCCAGCATTCGTGCCGAATCTCCCGGCGCTTGATGGGCTGTCCGTCTACACGCTTGGTTTCCTCATGGATCCAGCGGAGCCGCTCGGAGCGCGCATCTCCAACCCAAACTCGGTGATGTTCGCTGCGTTTGCAACCGACGCCGGGCCCGACGGAGGCACCCTGGTCGGGCGTGCGGTGACTCTGGATGGGTCAAACAACGTTGATGGCAACGGATCTATCCCTGCAGGTCTGACCTTTAATTGGACGATTATCTCGGCTCCCGCAGGCTCGACCGCCACGCTTCAGCACGCGAATTCACCCTACCCCGTACTGACACCCGACATCGCGGGTTCCTACTCGATTGGACTTGTCACGGGCGGCGTAGGACCTGGATCCGATTCGACCACCATCGACGCCTACTCGATCGACTTCACGACCCCCGTCAATGGGTCGTTTGGATCTGGCTCCTTCACACCCTCGGGGACTGCAACTGGCCCCGTCGGCGCAACCTTCGCACTGCAGAATGCGGGCATCGTTCCATCGGGGGGCGGCGCCTTCACCGGTTCGCCCATCATTTCCCCCGCTGGCAGCCTTGCAACGCCAGTAACGATGTCGATTGTCGGCCCATCGGGACAACGCATGTCGCGCACCTCGGGCCGACTTATCGGCACCGGACAGCCCATCACCAATCCAGCTCTTCCGGCCGCCGGTATCCGAGTCAATGGGATTTCCTTGGATCCGCTTGAGCCATTGGTTGAACAATTTCTGGGCACCATCGACTTCTCTTCCATCATCGGGCTCATTCCGGCTATCCCACTGTTGAGCATTCCGGGTCCGTTCAACACGATTCTCTTCTCAGCAACAGCGGACCCACAAACGTTCACCTTCGATCCAGTGGTCGACCTAGATTTCTATCCAGGACCGAACGGCGCAATCGGCGTTTCGCTCACCTTCACTAACGTTGTCATTACGACCTTGGTTACGGGCAAGATCTTCAACGCGCCTTACACATCGACGGCCACGATCACGTCGACATCCGCTGTCATTTCGGGCAATTTGGTGCTCGTGCCAAACGCAACGGGAGCTCAAGCCCAGATCCAGGGTGCCACGACCACGTTGAACGGCTTTGCATTCACTGCAACCGGCGCACTTGGCACCTCGACCCAGTTCGCGACAGTTCAGACTCTTCTGAAGACGGCAATCGAAGTTGCTCTGTCGACCACGCTTCAACTTATCCCGCCGCTGATCAATCCACTATTGACTCAATTCAATACGTTCACGTTTGACCTCGGCGCCTCGGGTATCCCGTTGACTCTCGGATTTCCCCTCCACTCGCTCTATTACGACGCGCTCGGTTTGACTGTTGGCCTCGGACTCAATTTTCAACCATCTGCAGGTGCGGTTGTCACACCGACCGTGGCGCAGTTCCGGACCACGCCGGGGACTATTCCGGTCTTCCCGCCAACGACTCCAAACCTCGGCAATCCCTACACGGGAGGGCTCGCCCTCAACGACGACACGCTCAACGCGATCTTTGCGACGTTTACCAATCTAGGCGTTTTGGATGTCAACCTGAACGGGTCGATCGGAACCGGAGCTGGAACCATAGCCCTCAACGCGGGCGCGCTCGACGCTGCCTTCCCTTCCTCGGGATTTGAAGCATTCGATCCCAACACGATCGTCGCCGTTCGATTCACGCAAACCACGGCTCCGGCTTTCACCTTGGCGGCTGGCAATCCCGCTACCGGCACGTTCGTTCTGGCTAATGCCATCGTGACCTTTGCCGCAGTTGTTGACGGGATCGAGCGTCCTGTGTTGTCGGCAAGCCTGACCGCTAATGTCGGTGTCCTCTTCAACATCAACCCCGCGACATCGACCTTGAGCGTGACCCCAGGGACGATCCTCTCGACTCTCTCGATCGAAACCAACTTCCCAGGGCGCGATGCGTCGGCCTCGGCGACGGCTTTGGCTACGGCTCTTTCGACCGGGGTCGTTCAAATCATCAATGCAATCGGCACGATCCCGCTCGCGGGCGTGGGCGGTGCTGGCGAGATTTCGGTTATCGGCGACAATCTGACGATCTTCTTTTGATCGGGATCGAGGCGCCATCGGGTTAGGATGGGGCAGCGCCCGATCCTAGCCCGATGCCATTTGAGACCCCTTCATCGCCTTCGACCAAGTCGCTGCTGACGTCCAATCAGAGACGTCTTCTACGCATGGTGGCGATTCTGTCGTGGTTCTTGCTTGGAAACGCTGCCTATCTTCACCTTCGCGCGCCAACTCAATCGATTCTGCCGACCTTCTTTCAAGGTCAATTGGTGGCGCACGTGCTCGCGGGCTTCGTTCTCCTTGGCCCCTTGGCTGCATTCAGCGTTCTGCACGGCAGGTCGCTATGGCGCATGGGGGCTCGCAAGGCGGTCGCCACTGGTCTTGTGCTCGTGCTCACGAGCATCCTTCTGGCCGTAACAGGCACTTTCATCCTCACTAAAGCCAACAGCGCCAACAACCAGTGGGCGTTTGTAAGCCACCAGGTGCTAGCGCTCGTTGGACCCGCCCTGTTTCTGGCGCATCGACTGCTCGGTCGCAACAGAATCACCCCACGGTCAATCACAAACGGATTGATCGCTGTGGGTGGACTCGTGACATGTTTAGTACTTGCTGACGACCTCACTCGCCCCGAGCCTCCGCCAGAGCGTGCATCGTTCATTCCACCCAGTTCGAGCGACGTCGACGTCTACCGAGATCTGTTCCCGCCCGAAGGCGTGTCGGGAGCGCCGCAAAGCAGCGTTTTCTTTCCAGCCGCAACACGATCACAGACGGGCCGCTTTCTCTCCAACCGCATTCTCACCAATGGTGATCTACCAGAGCCCGAGCTGCTGAAGCGTGACTTGGCTAAACACGGCTTTGCCGTTGAATCCAGAATTGGATCTGAGTCATGTGCACGGTGCCATCAAGACATCGTTGAGCAATGGGCTGGGTCAGCTCATCGCTTCGCATCATTCAATAATCCCTTTTACCGTGTTGCCATCGAGTCACTTCGCAAAGAGCCAGATGGCAAAGTCCGCTCGCAATGGTGTTCCGGATGTCACGACCCCGCGATCATGATGCCCGGGAACATGACTCGAGAGATTGATCCAATGACGGCCGAAGCTCAGGCCGGACTCACGTGCATTGCTTGCCACGCAATGGACGAGGTGCACGGTGTCGGAGGCAATGGAAACTATCGAATTGCCGACGCCTCGCCGGATCCGTACCTATTTCCCGAAGCAAAATCGGGTCCTCTGGCCTTCCTGCACGATTCACTCATCAAATCCAAACCTGATGTGCACCGCCGAGAAATGAAGAAGCCAGTGTTCTCGACCAGCGAGTACTGCGGCACATGCCACAAGGTATCGCTCGATACTCCTGTCAACAGTTATCGATGGATTCGTGGTCAGAACGAGTACGACGCCCATCAGGACTCGGGAGTCTCACGGAACAACGCACGCACCTTCTATCTTCCGGACGAATCGAAGAATTGCCAAGACTGCCACATGCCCCGCGTCGATGCGGTCCGAGGTGATCTCGCGGCAAAAGATGGCAAGGTGAGATCGCACCGGTTTCCAGGCCCAAATACGGCCCTTCCTCATGTCCGTGGAGACAAAACCGCACTTGAGGAAGCCGAGCGCTTCCTTCGCGGCTCGTTGCGCGTGGACATCGCCGCCGTGAAGGATGGCTCGGGAAACACAGTCCTTGCGCCCGACCTCCGTCCAATTGCGCTTCGGTCGGGAGACTCGGTCGAGATCCAAGTCGTGGTGCGAAACAGTGGAGTCGGCCATACATTCCCAGGTGGCACGACGGACTCCAATGAGGCGTGGATTCACTTCGTGATCACCGAGGCGATCTCAGGACGCGTACTTGCAGAAAGCGGTGCAGTCGACCCAGTGAGCCTTGGAATCTCGGAAGATGCACACCGCTATCGAACTGTCTTTGTCGATGAACAAGGCAAAGAAATAGCTCGCAGGGAACCTCATCGATTCAGGGCAATCGCCCACCAGAAGTTGATCGGCCCGGGCACGGCAGATGTGGCACGTTATTCATGGTCCATTCCAGCCGACGCACCCTCAAAAATCAAAGTCCGCGCAACAGTGAGATGGAGGAAGTTCTCGCCAAGTTACACCGAGTACGCATGGCGCGAGACGATGCCAGGTCGACCTGTTCCTGTACTACCGATCACCGATGTCGCTTCCGCCGAGACGACTTTCGACATCAGCACACGACCGACCGAACCGAGCTCGATTCAAAGCGAGCACTTGCGCCGCGATTGGATGAGATGGAATGACCTTGGAATCGGTCTCATGCTGCAGGGCGATACCCGTGGGGCGAAGCATGCCTTCGGCATTGTCGCAGACGCGCGTCCTGACCTTGCCGATGGTCCCCGAAACCTCGCCCGGACACTCCTCGAAGACGGCGCGCCACAGGACGCCATCGAGCAATTGAAGGTGGCCGAGTCCCGCTCGCCCGCCAGCCCGTTGACCGCATATTGGTTCGGAGTAGCCCGCGAAAGGGCGAGTCAACTTCCTGAGGCTCTTTCTGCCTTGCGATTCGCACAAGAGTCCTTCCCACGAGATCGGACGATCCATCAGCGAATCGGACAGATTTACTACCGACTCGGAGACTTCGAGCTGGCCCTCAAGAGTTTTCTCGTTGTGCTTTCCATCGATCCGGAAGATCGGATGGCTCACTACAACAGAATGCTCACCTACCGTGCGATGGGCCAGCGCGACGCAGCAGACGAGGCCGAGAAGGCATATCTTAAGTATCAGATTGACGAATCGGCGCAGAAGTGGACAAACTCGTTCCGTCGAGAGCGCCCCGATGTCAACCACGAGAGCCAGCCGTTGCACGTCCACCCCCTCGGTGCTCCGAAGTGAGACTCCTCGCGGCGCTTGTCCTGCCAGTGCTCTTCGTCTCGTGTGGAGACGAGGAGCCGCCCCAAATTCCGACGCGCAAGGATGCCCCCTATGCGACCGCACCCTCCCGCCCCGCGGACAGCACCAAACGCCCTGACCACCCCGTGAGTCTAAAGAACATCACTCGTGATGCGGGAATTACCTTCATCCATGACAACGGGACGACAGGGAAGAAGTGGCTCCCAGAGACCATGGGAAGCGGAGTCGCTTGGTTCGATGCAGACGGTGATGGAGACGACGACCTCCTGCTGCTCGGTGCTTCGCGCTTAGATCGGCCGGCGACGTCGACAACACACTGCTATCGCAACGACGGTAACGGTCGCTTCGTTGATGTCACGAGTAGTTGCGGCATCAACCTCCCGGTCTTTGCACTCGGAGTCGCAGTTGCAGACGTCGATGGAGACCAGGACACAGACGTTTTTGTGACGGGCCTTGGCGGATATCGATACTTCGAGAACCTCGGCGGATTCAAGTTCCGGGATCAAACCGACGCAAGCGGATTGCATGGTAAACCGCTCGAAGATGCGAAGGGTCCGGACACACCGTCATTCCCCACTTCAGCGGCGTTCGCTGACATTGACTTAGATGGACTCCCCGATCTGTTTGTTTGTCACTACGTCCGATGGTCGGCAGCGACCGACGTCTGGGCGACGATTGACGGCAAGACAAAGTCCTATGCGATTCCTGATCAGTACCAGGGAGAATCGTGCCGCCTCTGGCGCAATCTAGGAAAGGGGCGATTTGAAGATATCACCATCCGCGCCGGGATCCGGAACGATGAATCTAAGGCACTCGGCGTTTGTGTCATCGATATCAACGCGGACGGCGCGCCTGACTTCTTTGTCGCTAACGACAAGTGGGCGAACTTCCTCTATCTGAACGACGGAAGTGGAAATTTTCGCGATGTTGCACTCGAGTGGAACGTCGCCTATGGACCTGACGGCCGAGCACGCGCCGGAATGGGCATAGATGTGGGTTGTTTGGATGAGCAGTTGCTTCCGACCATCGCAATCGGCAACTTCTCGAACGAGCCGCTATCTCTGTTTGAACTTGCCCTGCCAAAAGGTGAATCTGATCGCAATGCGGGCGTCATGATCAACCGAGCGGACGTCACAGGAGTGGCGGCACTGACGCAGGCGCCGTTGACATTCGGAGTTGTTTTCGCCGACTTGGACCTCGATGGATTAGAAGACCTCATTTTGGCCAACGGGCATATTGAGCCGACCATCGGAGATGTGCATTCAGGCCTTACCTTCGCGCAACCTGCACAATGGCTCAGGAATCTCGGCGGACGGAGGTTTGCAGACAACTCTCGTAATACCGGAGCTGACCTTTTGGTTCCTCTCGTCGGCCGAGGACTCGCGGTGTCGGATCTTGACCGCGACGGGGACCTAGACGTGCTGATGACGTCCAACGGAGGGGCACCCACGCTCCTGCGTTGCGACACGCCACCGAATCGCTCGCTAGCCGTCCGATTGCGAGGCACCCGATCAGGGACGGATGCGCTCGGTGCGACGGTAAGACTGGTCAACTTCGACGGGTCAAACCAAATTCGAACCGTCCATTCGGGTTCCTCCTACCTTTCCGCCTCAACCTATGAGCTGATTTTCGGACTGGGTAAAGGAGACCCCGCAAAGGAGATCATCGTCCGGTGGCCGGCCAAGCCCGCGCACAGCGTGACGTACACGGGACCGTTCAAGCCGGGACGTCTCGTCATCGACGAACAAACCGGGATCCTGCGCTAGACCGGGCCTATTCGTGACGGAGCGCCTCGATCGGATCCAGCTTCGCTGCGCGCGCTGCCGGGTAGATGCCAAACAGAAGGCCAGTCGCTGCTGAAATCCCGAACGCCAAGGCAACTGAGTCTGGGTGAACGAGGGTCGGAAGATCGAACTTCCATTCGACATAAACTGGAACCAACAGTCCCAGCCCAACTCCTGCAATACCACCGACGAGACAGAGCGTAAGTGACTCGGCTAGAAACTGCAATGTAATGTCGCGACGTCGTGCGCCCAACGCGCGTCGAATACCAATCTCACGGGTACGCTCTGTCACGGTCGCGAGCATAATGTTCATGATCCCGATGCCACCGACGACGAGGCTAATCCCCGCAATTGACCCTAAGACGATGTTAAAGATGCGCTTTGTACGCTTCGACTCTTCAAGCAACGCGAGTGGAACGACGACGGTGTAGTCTTCCTTCTTATGGAACCTCGCGAGAAGAGCCTTCACTGCTTCGGCGGTCGGAATGACCAACTCCGGCGCGGGAACTTCCAAAATTGCCTCGTGGACTTCAACGAGCTCGATGTCAGTCGAACCAGCTGAGCGCTTCACGTTCCGGTCGCCCCAACGCTCCTTGACTGTTGTCATCGGAACGAATACTGCGTCGTCAGCCATGCGTGCGTTCGCACCGCCGATCTTTCCACCTCCAGCACCACCTCCGGCGAGGATGCCGACGACCGTATAGGGCTTTGTTCCAATACGAATCTCGGTTCCAAGCGCGTCATTGTGTTGGAACAACTTCTTTGCCAATCCCGCGCCAATCACGGCTGACGGGAGTTGATTCACCATATCGACTTCATTCAGCCAGCGCCCACGTGCGACCGATTGCCGCGCCGCAGAAAGCCACGAGACCATCGTGCCGAGCGCATAGCTTTCGGCGCTTTTTTCTCCCCACCACAGAGTCGTCGAGACTTCGCGGACCGGGACGATCGCGGCAACATCGGGCACGGTCTCATCGATGCGACGAAGGTCGTCATACTTGATCCCATAAATGACCATGCGCGAACGATTTGTGGAGCCGCCTCCGTCCTCGGGCGGCTTCTTCGAATAGAGCCGGATCGTTGTCGAACCTAGAGAGCGAATCTGAGCCTGCGCTTCCTCCGACGCTCCGGCACCAATCGCAAGCATGGCGATGACTGACGCAACTCCTAGCACGATCCCTAGTACCGCGAGCGATGAACGCAACGGATGTGTCACGAGGCTGGTGAGGCCAAGCTTGATGATGCGTGTTGCTCGCATTACGACTTCCTCCGCACGTCCTCGTAAATCTTGCCGTCGCGGAATCGAATGACTCGCTTCGCCCACGCAGAAATATCGTCCTCGTGCGTAACCATGATCACCGTTCGCCCTTCCTCATTGAGTTTCGTGAGGAATTTCATGATTTCGACGCCCGTCACCGAGTCGAGATTTCCGGTCGGCTCGTCACACAGGAGGATCATCGGGTCGTTAGCTAATGCGCGAGCGATCGCGACTCGCTGCTGCTGCCCACCCGAGAGTTGCGTCGGACGGTGGCCTGTGCGATTCCCAAGCTGAACCAATGACGCCAATTCTTGAGCCCGTTTTCGCGCTGATTCAGGTGGCGTTCCGGCATAGAACATCGGGACTTCGATATTCTCCAAGACCGAGTGCGACGGAATCAGATTGAACGACTGAAAAATGAACCCAATTCGGCGGCTGCGAATTGCGGAAATGGAATTGTCATCCATCTGCGCCACATCGACACCACCTAGAAAATAGGAACCGCTCGTCGGACGATCCAAGCAGCCGAGGACGTTCAATAGAGTCGACTTGCCGGATCCTGAGGGCCCCATGATCGCAACGAAGTCGCCCTCCTCGATCTCCAAGTCGACGCCGGCAAGGGCGTTGACCGTCTCCTCGCCCATGGAATAGACCTTGGTGACCCCGACGATTCGTACCACCGGGGTGCCAGTCGATGTATCAGTAGGCATCAGGGCTTGCGTTCCGGCGCAGGCGTCGATCCGTCACCATTCGGCGCTTCCTGAGTCGGCTTGCCGCCCTCGCCACGCATTCCACGGCGTGCTCCGCCTGGCCCCGGGCGACGCATCGGAGGTCCGTCACCAGACCCTGGAGTCGCGTCGGTTGGAACCGGAGGGGCATCCATTGGAACAGGCGGCGCCGAGCGCTCCTCTGCCTCCGGCAACGCTGGCGCTTCAGGCGGAACCGCGAGATACACCATCTCGCCTTCCTTAAGACCCTCTTTGACTTCAACACTTCGATCGTTGTTCGCGCCGATCTTGACCTCGCGCAGCGCAGCCTTCCCAGCCTCTTGCACATAGGCGAACGTCTTGCCACCCGCTGAATGCACAGCCTGCATTGGTACCTGCAGCACGTCGCCCAAGTCGGCCGCAAAGATCTCGCACTGGGCGTTCATTCCCGGGCGTAGATCTTCGAGTTCTTCCTTGATCTCAACCTTGGTCGGATAAAGCTTCAGGTCCGGGTTCATCCACGAGTTCGATGTCGATGGAACCGTTGCAACCGAAGCAACGACTCCGGTGAATTCCTTACCAGGCATTGCATCGAGTTTGACGCGCACCGCTTGCCCTGGCCGAACTTTCTTCACCTGCGACTCGTGCACATCCATATCGACGTTCATGCGTCGATTGTCAGGAATCTGAAGGATCTCTTCGCGCTCGTTGACCGTCTTGCCCTCGGCAATCGGCTCCGAGGAGCCCATGCGACCGCGATCCTGCCGTGCGTAGACCACGATTCCAGCCGAAGGCGCCCTGATGACACTCTTCTCTAGATTGGACTTCGTTCGAGCATAGCGTTCCTCTTCGAGCTTCAGCGTCTTCTTAGCTGTCTCGCGCTCGGCCATCGTCTGTGCAGTCTCAGAGGCCGTCTTGCGGCGAACACGCTCCAACTCCTTGACGGACTCGTCGCGTTGAAGAGATAGTTTCAACTCCTGCCTTGGATATTCAAACTTATCCAAAACTCGAATGGCATTTTTTGCAAGTTCGACGTCAATCTGCGACTTCTGAGCCTTGAGTTGATCCGCTTCCAATTCCGTCTTTGTGATGAACTTCTTGTCTGCGAGACGCTGGCTCCACTGGACTTTGTCAAGGGCGCGCTTCAGCTCCTCTTGCGAAAGGAGGAGCGCCGCTTCTTGCTTCCCCTTCTCGGCCTTGTAAGTGCCTTCCATGTAGACCGTGAAATCGGCCTTCGCGAGCTCCGAGTCAACCTCGGACTTCTTCACTTCGGACTCATTCTTGTTGAGCTGAATCTCGTGTTTCTCGCTCGCGGTCTTGACCTTTGTGCGAGCTGACTCGAGCTCGACCTCTTGGCGATTAAGTGAATCGCGAAGCGACGAGGAGTCAAGTCGCACGATGACGTCAGACTTGTTGACTAACGTCCCTTCTGGGACGAGATACAAAATCGTGGCCTTGCCTTCCATCTCATTGACGACGCGGACCGGACGCGCCGAAGCTAGAGCACCGCCCGCGGTCACGGTGACGCGCATCGGGCCTTTGGCCACGGCCTTAACCGGAATCGATGACATCGCCGTGTCAGATTCGTCGTCCCCGCATGAGCCAGCCACGAGCAGCAGGCTTAGGAGCAGGTACCGATCAAGGCGCAAGGAGGAGTTCATCACTGGTCTCATGATCGAGTCCTTCGGGACGAACGACAAGCGCTCCTGTGTCCCGGTAGAAGGAAAGGAAAGCAGATCGGTAATCCACAAGCGCATCAGAAAGCGAGTTCTCGGCGCGAACCAACGAGGACTGGGCTTCGAGAAGATCGCGCGTCTTCTCGTCGCCGCGCAGAATGAACTCATTGACGGATTCGACTCGTCGCTCTGCAACCGCAACCGCGTTCTTCTGAATGGCATAACTCGTACGCGCTTGCTCAAGATTGCGAAGAGACAATCGGATATCGGACTTTACCGCGTCTTCAAAGGCCTCAATTGCCCGCAGTGCCGACTCTCGGTTCAGATGCGCCACCTTCAACCTGAACGCCTCCACGTTTCGATAAAGCCCCAAGTCCACATCTACACTGCCGCGATACGTCGCGCCATCGAATCTCGGTCGGAAATTCGAACCCGGTGCGGATGGCACATTGCCCGAAAGGCCAAGAGTCAAATCCGGTTCGAGAGCGTTTTCCGCGACTTTGATCTTGCGAATCGTGTCGGTCAGATCATCGCGCACATTTTGGAGGTCTAGGCGAATGCGCAGTCCCTGTCGCATGGCCCCCGATTCATCAACAGGGATCGAACGTGCCATCTGCGCTTCCAGGGTGGCCAGTTCCCTCGGGTCGATCGCAACCACTAGGTCCACCGGCAGCCCTAGGATCTCCTTAAAGTCATCCAGAGACGTTTGCAGCCTGTTCCGAGCAAGCAGCAATCGACTCTGTCCATCAAGCTCAGTCTGCCGTGCCTGGTCGACCTGAATCACAGTCATGCGCTGAGCTTCCGCCAGTGCCTCGTTGCGTTCCCGGGTCATTCGAAGACGCTCAAGATTCCGCTCCTCATTGCCCACCTGATTTGATGATGACAAAAGTCGCAAGAACCGGATTTCGACATCAACGGCGAATCGCTGCTTAAAGCGTTCGAAGTCTCGAAGCGCGTACATCGCATCACGATCGGCCTGCCGAAGATTCTCGAGGGCAACATCCTCACCTCCACCGCGAAGCAGCGGCAGAGAGAGCGACAATCCAAGAAACGTCCCTGAAGAGCCCCCTCCACCCTGAGCGAAGCGGAGAAAGCTCCCGCCCGCCGTGAGGAGAAGCGACCCGCCACGCTTCAGAAGTTGCGACACACCGATCTGAGTATCACCTTGAGTTGAAGCTCCCGTAGGCGAATCGGTGGTGTCGGTTCCAAAACGAGCGAATGGATGACTGGTGAAATCCTCTTGTTCCGAGGCGAGCGCCAAAGCCGAGCGCCAAAGGCGCTCGCGCTCCGTCTGAAACTCACGTGAGTTTCGGGCAGCAAGATCTAGGACTGAGCGAATTGAAAGTGGGAATACTTCGGCGCCAGAAACAAGCCCCGTAGATGGATCCAAACGAGATGGATGAACTCGACTCTCCGGACGCTTGACGTCAAAGGGCCGTGACTCACCGAATAAGCCCTTTTGCTTTTCGGCGACTATGTCCGCTGCGTGAGCGTCGCTCGTAGCGATCGCTTCATCCGGAGTCATGCAACTCGAAGCCGGAATGAGCGAACTGAGAAGAATGAGTCTAGTGAGTCGGTTCAAGAACATGAATTTTAGGTGGGTAGGCGCGGGGTGGCTTATATGATAACCCCTTCCCTGCCACTATTCTCGGCTGTTCGACGCGCCCGTGCAAGCGCAGAAATTGCCGTAACCTCAACGCTCAAAGCAAGTCACGGTCTCAACGTGTGCGGTTTTGGGAAAGGCATCGAAGGGCTCGACCGCTGTGACGAGGAATCCTCGACGCAGCAACTCGCCAACATCCCTTTGCCAGGCCGTCAAATCGCACGAAAGCAATACGAGTCGCTGTGCAGATGACTCCGTGCAGGCCGAGACTCCGAGGAGACCGAGGCCCTTTCGAGGCGGGTCCGCCACGATGACGTCCGGGCTGCCCGCCAGAGGGGCCCAAGCGGCATAGTCCTCGACTTTGGCCGAGAGCCCCACAACGTTGACTCGCGCCGAGGCGGCATTGGCTCCGATGAGGGCGGCGGCTTCGGGGACGGACTCGACGGCGGAGACATGCGCGAAGTTCGTTGCAAGAGCCATCGCAAGCACTCCTACGCCCGAATAGAGATCCCAAACTCGGTTGCCGACTCCTGCTAACTGCAACGCAACCTCAAACATCGCCTCTGCGCATGCCGGGTTCGCTTGAAAGAACGACCGAGGGCCGATCTGAACAGGAATCCCAAGCAAAGAGTCGGTGATCGTCGTCTTTCCTGAGACATGCACGAGATCGCCGTCTAGCAGCGTATTCGACGCCTTCGTCTGCGCGAGAGTCCACGCCGATGTAACGGATGGGTCAAGAGCCGTGACCTGTTGCACGACGGCACGAGCATCGCTTGCGTCATCACGTCCGGACGCAACGACGATCAACGTCTCTCCGGTCGCCCTCGATCGGCGTGCGAGCACGTGGCGTAGTCCGCGCGTTTCGGGGCGGTCGCGCGTAGCGCCGATCGCAATTGCGGAACGCAACACGGCGGAGGTCGTCTTCGAAAGCTCGTCGACCAGCACTGGACACCCATCGTTGTCAACGACCCAATGCGTTCCGGAAACAAACGAGCCTAGAATCAGGGCGCCTTGTCGCGAACCGAACTCAGACTTCGCGTAGTGCCGATAGCCCAACGTAGGCGAAGGCCGGCGTAGCGCGCCGATGACCTCGACGGGCACACCGATGGCCGTCGCCATGTCAACGACTCGTCCACGCTTCATCTCGGCTTCGTAGTCGCCAGTAGCGCCAATCCACGCACACCCCGTGCACCAAAACTCGTGTTTGCACGGACTCGTCGTGCGATGGGGCGAAGGATCGACGACCCGTCGCACCCTTCCACCAAATGTCCCGCGTGTTTGCGAATCGACCCGGACCATGACCGTATCGCCAGGAATGGCCTGAGAAACAAGGACCACGCGGCTTCCGAGCATCCCCTTGCCCCGGCCGTCCGATTCCGTGGATTCGATGGAAACGGGACCTACCACTCGAATCGGCTCAAAGGGTGACATCCTTTCATCGTACCCGTCAGTTACACTGTCGCCATGCGAGTAGTCCTCTTCGCCATGGTGTTGGCTTGGTTCACCTGCGACCTTGCCATGGAGCATCCCGGCAACCCGAAGGCCGGGAGCAGTTACACATTTATCGTGAACTCATCTTCGGTCCCGGTGAAGGTCACAATCACGGCCGGTAACGACCCCATCCAGACAACGACCTGCACCGATAAGTCCGAGTCGGTCAAGGTCGATCTACCGGAATCCACCCGCGGCAAGACACTCGAGATCGTTGTGGAGAACCCTGACGGATGCGTGGTGACATGGACCGAAACAGTGCAGTAGTCACTGCCGTCATTTTTCTTGCTCTCGGGATGACATCCTGCGCGCAGACCGTGACACCCAAAGCGGAATCAGGACCAACGACGCAATCGGTACCGTCCCCCGAGTCCGCTGCGGATGCCGTACTCGGCAATCAGATCACCAAACGCGACGCCGCCGTCAGGTGGATGAACGACCATCCGGATGCGCACACGGTACTCGCCGCGCGGCTTCTCAAGGGCGGCGCGACGCTTCACTTCGACGGTGTTCGCTCCCTTGGCAAAATTAAGTCTTCAACCGTCTCCGAAGCACTTCGGCGCGCCGTCCTTCAGCCGAATTTCCTTTGGAAACCCATGGCGCTCGAAGCACTCGCCGATCACGCGGATACTGCAGCCGCTAACTTGTTTGATTCGGCGCTCCTGTCTCCGGTCACACGCAGCAGGGCCGCAGGTGCACGCGGCCTGTCCGCCATTCGACGCGTGAAGGAATCGACGGTCCTCCCCTCCCTTACAGACGACCCCGAGGCCTCCGTACGATTGGAGGCGACAAAAGCTCTAGTTGCCGAGGGGTCGGCGCTTGGTCTCATCTCGATATGTCGTGACCTGACGCTCGACCGGAAATTCGGCGACTTTGACCCAGGCAAACAAGCTCGACTCGCGGCAGCCGATTATCTTCGACTCCTCGGCGCAAATGTCCCATCCATCGACGCTCCGTTGAGCTTGGTCGATGCCAGCGCGGTGGCGAAGTCACTGATCTCGCCACTTGCATCGCGCGGCATCGCATTCACGCCGACGACGTTTTCGTCGCACCCCCCGGATGTCGCACCGATGCCGTTCCTCATTGAGGTCCGCTCATGCTCAGAGGGTGATCTTTTCTTTCGTGCCGACGCGGCGGGGCGCATTGTCCTCGGGCGCGACCGTCTAACAGCAGCAACTGTTTCTTCGTCTGATATAGCGCCCCTAGTTCAAAAATTGACTTCGCTGGACCTCGGGCCTAAGGGACGTCGGATCCTCGGCCCGGTGAACTGTGACTTCATTCGAATCGTGCGCACCGAGAGCCCGCCGGGATCGTTGCTCGTGGGAATCGGCAAGGGAATCGATGAAACGCAGGCGGTCAATGAAGTACTTGCTGGGATTCTGACTCAAGTATTAGGGGGCAGCGCGGGCGCTGCGCACACAAGGCGCGCAGCCGCGTTCTTGTCGCAATAGACGGGCTCGTACGCTACGGTGTAAGGGACACAGGCACGGTCGTCGTTCCAGCCCTAATCAACACTGGTGAGAACGATGGAATGGTCACAGGCAAGAAGTAGAGCGTGAGACCTGCGATTCCTGGATCCGGCGGAATTGAGAGAGACGCAACTGCCGACCCAGCGATCGAAGTCACCCCGGAGAACCCAGTTGCGAAAGGCAATCCAGCCAGGAACAGGTCAGTTACCGCATCAGGATTCAGTGGAACGTGGCAGATCCCGACATCAAATCCGGGAGTTCCGCCAGATGCCCCAGCTAAGATCACATAGTTCGTCGACGGATCGACAGGGGCCGACAGGCTGAACGCCGCGATAGAGCCAATCGAAGCCGTGGCCGGGGTCGTTAGTGAGATGATCGGCGTTAGTGAGACATCGGCGACGGCAGCCGAACTCGCAGTTGTCGTGAACGTCTGCGACGCGGAAAGATAGCCGGGCTTGGAATAAGTCACCGTCCAGGTGCCGGGGGGCACAAACAGGTGGTAACGGCCGTCACGGGGAGAGGACTCACGAATCTCCCCTGCGGAATAACTGATTCCCGAAATGCTCAAGTTGGCGACGATCGGCAATCCTGTGCATGCATCGCGGACATGTCCAGAAATCGGAATCGGCCGTCCCAACATCCATTGAACGCCTCCCCAAGTCGAGGCACTTTCGGTCGTGACTTCCGCGTATGCCGGCTGGAACGCCGTACCGAGCTCAATGAGGAACGCGTGTGTTCCGTAGCGCCAAATTTCCCATTGGAAGTGTTCGCCTTCTGCTGACGACTTCCGAGTGTCAAGTGCGGTCCAACCGCATGCAAGCGCAAGCGACACCGCCTCCGTTTGGTACCACGCCTCCAGCGGTGCCGGGAATGGCGTGCAAAGGTAGGTATAAAGAACGTCCCGCCCGAAAGAGTGGAAGTCGATCAACTTCGCGAAACGACGATCGTGTGCGAAAGCTTGCATGACCTGCGTCTCAGCTTCACTCATCGCAGCCGAGCCTTTGTAAGTTTCGCTCGACGGCGAGGTCGAACCAGCGCACGTACTGCTCCAGCCGAGCGCGTAGTTGCGATTGAGATCCACACCGAACGTGCTTCCTGAAATGAGCCTGCGATTTTTTCTCCACAGATTGTTGTTTGTCCACACGTACTCATGACCATCGGGATTGAAGCTCCACGTGATCCAGATTTCGTGGCTGTTCACCCACCCCGCCACCTGAGGATTGGTGGCGTACTGAGTCAAAAGTCGAGTTGCATGGTCAAGCGCAACCTCGGCGGTGTTGAGTTCTCGCGCGTGGTGGAGCGCAACGATCAACACATTCGGCTCGTCCTCGTTCACCTGAGGATTGTCTGAGATCTTGAGGGCCTTCAAAGTTCTTCCGCCTGCGGTTACAGGTTTGTTGTAGTCGAGATTGAGGTCGTGCAGAACACAGAGACTCGGGTACGAAGCGGCGAGCGACACCGCGGCCGCGTTCAGCTGAGCCGTCGTGCGATAACCCGCCGGGATATCGGTCGGAGACCCCAAGAAGGGTGCGATGTCGGCGAACGGCGCCTCCTCCCCGACTGAAACACCAACTAGACCTAGAGCGTTGAGGAGCGACGGCGTCGACGGGCCACCGACGACTTCGACGTGCTGGAGTACAGCGTCAGCGCCCGCGACATCAAAACCCTGCTGCTCCAAGAGGTCGCGGGTCGCGTTAGGGGTCGCCGTAGAGATGCGCCACAAGGACGCCTGTGCATGAAGTCCGGCCGCAATTGTCGCGAGAAGAAACACGATTTGAGAGCATGACTTGATCAGGCGCATGATCAAAGCGTACAGGGTTGGCTCGAAAAGTCGCGCGGTATTCTCCGACATTTGCTATAAACCCTTATTCAGATACGTGTTAGGCCGGTAGGTCGAGAGGAATGCCATCCATGCGCACACTTGCTGTCATGACCGGGGGCGGAGACGCACCAGGACTCAACGCCGTCATTCGCGCGGTCGTCAAACGCGGGGTGACTGTGAATGGGTGGAGGATCTACGGCATCCGTCACTCGTTTGACGGTCTCTACGATGGTCCGGACGGCGTCATTGATCTCAATCGCGATCACGTTCGCGGGATCCTCCGACTCGGTGGAACGATTCTCGGCACAACGAACTCGGGCGATCCGTTCAATCACACCCTACCGGACGGAACCAAAGGTGATCTAGCGAAAGAGACGGTCGCGCGACTCGCCAACTTGGGCGTCGAAGGCCTCATCGCCATCGGTGGAGACGGCACCCACGATATCTGTGCACGACTCGCACGCGAGTACGGCCTTAAGGTCATCGGAGTCCCGAAGACTATTGACAACGACATTCTCGCCACTGAAATGACCTTTGGTTTTGATACGGCCGTTGCCTACGCAACAGATGCGGTCGATCGCCTCCACACCACCGCCGAATCGCATGACCGTGTCATGGTGGTTGAAGTGATGGGACGTAATGCGGGATGGATTGCGCTTGCGTCAGGCTTGGCCGGCGGCGCGGACGTCGTGCTGATTCCTGAGATCCCGTTCTCAATGAAGGCGGTAATCGCGAAAGTTCTTAGGCGCCGCAAAGCACGCCGTGGATTCTCAATCGTCGTGGTTGCCGAGGGTGCCAAAGAGTCGGACGGGTTGCTCCATACCCAAGTGATGAAAGCCTCCGGCGCCGTCAAGCTCGGCGGAATCGGCCGCTATGTTGCGGAGGCGATTGCCGAGCGGACAGGCATCGAAACACGATTCACCGTGCTAGGTCACCTCCTTCGAGGTGGTACACCCACGGCCTATGATCGCCTCCTCGCGACCCGGTTCGGAAACGCGGCGATCCAACTCGCAGAACGCAACGAATGGAATCGAATGGTGGCCATGCGTGACGGGAAGATCACATCAGTACCGCTGGAATCCGTTGCTGGTGGGACTCGTTCCGTTGATCCGAACTGCGACATCGTCAACGCAGCCCGTGGCATGGGCATCGCCTTCGGTGACGAGTCCGTCGCCCCCATCGAATAATCAACCCTGAGGAGGCGCTTCTGATCTCTTGAGCAGGTGAGCCCCGGGCAGAGACTTGATGCGCGACGGCAAGTCGATGACGAATTCGTCGATGGTCCCAGTACTTGGCACCACGATGACGAGGACACGCTGAACGATTTCGAGCCGCGCCGCATCTTCGCAGTCAAGCGGAACTCTAATGGCTTCACGATGCAAACCCATTGCGTCGGTAACACCTAAGATCTGCGCGATCTCGCGCGGTCCAATCCATTTGCGACTTTCCATACGTGTTTTCTAACATGTTTTTGCCCAAGTTAGATATGACACGTGTTGGCCGAAGAAGCCTTTCACGCTACACTTTCGCGCGTTTGCCTGAGGCGCCAATTCAGGCCAACTCAAACACAAGAGGTTCCACCGAATGACTCCTCCAACTGCAAGCGCTACCGCCGACTTCGCCGTGACAGATCTGTCACAGGCTGACTGGGGCCGGAAGGAAATCAAAATCGCCGAGACCGAAATGCCAGGCCTCATGGCAATTCGAGATGAGTACGCCAAGGCTCAGCCGCTGAAGGGAGCCCGCATCACTGGCTCGCTTCACATGACGATCCAGACCGCAGTGTTGATTGAAACCCTGAAGTCGCTCGGCGCGGAAGTGCGCTGGGCATCCTGCAACATCTTCTCTACCCAGGACCACGCAGCAGCTGCGATTGCCGCCGGTGGCACCGCCGTGTTCGCTCGCAAAGGCGAGACCCTCGAAGAGTACTGGGACTACACCCACAGGATCTTCGAATGGCCGGACGGTGGCTTCAGCAACATGATTCTCGACGATGGCGGTGACGCCACGTTGCTCCTTCACCTCGGTGCCCGTGCCGAGCAGGACTTGAACGTCCTCGCCCACCCAAGCTCTGAAGAGGAGCGCGTCCTTTTTGCAACCATTCGCAAGATGGTGGCATCCAACCCAACGTGGTACTCGACACGCCTTGGCAAGATCAAGGGCGTCACGGAAGAGACCACCACGGGCGTGCATCGACTCAAGCAGATGTTCGCTCGCGGCGACCTTAAGTTCCCCGCGATCAACGTGAATGATTCGGTAACCAAGTCCAAGTTTGACAACCTCTATGGTTGCCGAGAGTCATTGGTCGACGGCATCAAGCGTGCCACCGACGTGATGATTGCGGGCAAGGTTGCCGTTGTCGCCGGTTACGGCGATGTTGGAAAGGGCTCCGCGCAGGCCTTGCGTGCGCTATCCGCGCAGGTTTGGGTGACCGAAATCGACCCGATCTGTGCCCTCCAAGCCGCAATGGAAGGCTATCGCGTCGTGACGATGGAAGACGCCTGTTCCCAGGCAGACATCTTCGTAACCGCGACGGGAAACTACAACGTCATTACGCACGACCACATGATCCGCATGAAGGATCAGGCGATCGTCTGCAACATCGGCCACTTCGACAACGAAATTGATGTCGCCTCCATCGAGAAGTACCGGTGGGAAGAGATCAAGCCGCAAGTGGATCACGTCATTTTCCCGGACGGAAAGCGGATCATTCTGCTTGCCAAGGGACGACTCGTGAATCTCGGCTGTGGCACCGGCCATCCGAGTTATGTGATGTCGTCCTCGTTCGCGAACCAAACCATCGCGCAAATCGAGTTGTTCTCGCAAGGGCAGAAGTACCCCATGGGGGTTCATACGCTACCGAAGCACCTCGATGAGAAGGTCGCCCGACTTCAGCTCAAGAAGCTCAACGCGAAACTCACCTGCTTGAGCGATGAGCAAGCTAAGTACATCGGCGTTCATGCGGCTGGTCCGTACAAGCCCGACACGTACCGCTACTAGGAGCGTCGGTTCCATCGGTGACTCAACGCGACGCCAAGAGTGACGGCCTTGACCACGATCCCGCAAGCCACCCGGCTGGCGGGATCGGTGCTGTGACGTCATCGCTTCGGCATCTTGCGAAGGAAGAAACACTCATTCGCGGTGGCCGCGCACTGCTTGCGATGAATCAAGTCACCGGCTTCGACTGCCCTGGATGCGCTTGGCCAGAGGGCAAGGAGCGCTCGCACGCCGAGTTCTGTGAAAACGGCGCGAAAGCTCTTGCGCATGAGGCGACGACTCTGAAGGCCGACGCCTCTGTTTTCGCGCGCTTGACAGTCCCAGAACTCATGCGGCTCGACGACCACGATCTCGAAGGGCTAGGGAGACTCACGGAACCTCTCTTCCGCGCGGCTGGCAGCGACAAATTTCGGCCGATCACCTGGGACGACGCCTTTAAGTTGACGGCCGACGCACTTCGATCCTTGCCCAATCCGGATCGCGCCGTTTTCTACACATCGGGGCGGACAAGCAACGAGGCCGCTTTCCTTTGGCAACTCCTCGCGCGTCGCCTTGGAACCAATAATCTCCCGGACTGTGCCAACCTTTGCCATGAATCGTCCGGCATCGCCCTCACGATGACCGTTGGTGCCGGGAAGGGTTCCGTTCAACTCGAAGATTTCGAACATACCGATGCGATCTTCGTGATCGGCCAGAATCCCGGGACCAATCACCCGCGCATGTTGACTTCGATCATGAATGCTCGCCGACGCGGAGCCGAGGTCGTCGTCATTAATCCGCTTCGGGAACGAGGCCTCGAGTCGTTCGTTCATCCTCAGGAGACCCTTAACTCCTTGCTCGACCGGGGCACGGAGATGTCGACGGTCTACCTGCGACCACTGCCCGGGTCCGACGTCGCGGTCCTGAAGGGCATCATGAAATGGGTGCTCGAGGCCGATCGCTCGCAAGGCGGAGGCGTACTAGACCATTTCTTCATCCAGACGATGACCAGTGGCATTGAAGCACTTATCGCGGACCTTGACGCCACGTCCTTTGACGAGATCGAGGAAGCGAGTTCGGTTACGCGATCCGAGCTCAAGTTAGCCGCAGACGTTTATGTGCGTTCTCGTGCAACGATCATCTGCTGGGCGATGGGGCTCACGCAACACCGCAACGCCATCGACAATGTCATTGCATGTTCGAATCTTGCCATGCTCAAGGGGAACATCGGCAAGCCCGGTTCAGGACTCCTCCCCGTCCGCGGGCACTCGAATGTGCAGGGTGATCGCACCGTCGGAATCACCAATCGCCCGCGCACGGTCCTTCTCGACGGACTCAAACGCGTCTTCAAATTCTCGCCGCCTCGTGAGGTCGGACTGGACACGCTCGAGGCGATCGCCGCGATGGAGAACGACAAGGTCGACGTATTCCTGGCCATGGGTGGCAACCTCGCGCAAGCTGCGCCTGATCAACTCAGGACTCACGCCGCACTCAGGCGCCCTCGCCTCGGCGTTCACATTGCGACGAAACCCAATCGAACGCACCTCGTCGGCGGTCAATCGACCTTACTGCTCCCCTGTTTGGCTCGTTCCGAACGGGACATCAATGTGCTCGGTGAGCAATTCGTCACCGTCGAGGATTCGATGTCCTTTGTTCACATGTCGAAAGGCGTGTTGTCGCCGGCCTCCCCGGAGCTTCTTTCTGAGGTCACGATCGCCGCGCGGCTCGGTGCTGCCACCTTCCCGAGCGATCCGAACATCCCGTGGATGACCCTCGCCTGTGATTACGCTGTGCTGCGCAACACCATCGAGGCGACGCTTCCGTATCTCGATCATTACGATCAGCGCACCAAGGCCGGCGGTTTCTACATACAGAACTCAGCCTCAAAGCGGGAATGGAAGACTGTCCTCGGGCGTGCCGAGTTTCATGCGACGCCCACACCGAAAATCGTGCTGCGCCCGGGCGAACTTCGCCTCATGACGATTCGTTCCCACGATCAGTACAACACCACGGTTTATGGTCGGAATGATCGCTATCGCGGTATTCATGGCCGCCGCAATGTCCTGTTCATGAACGGTACCGACATGGATGACCGCCACCTCATGCCGGGCGATGAAGTGATCGTCACGTCGACGGATGAACGCGACATGGTTCGGACGCAGACTGGACTGCAAGTTGTCCGCTACGACATTCCGAGAGGCGCCTGCGCTTCCTATTTCCCTGAGTCAAACGTATTGATCCCGCTTGAGTCGGCGAGTGCCGTTTCCAATCAGCCCGTATCGAAAATGGTCCCCGTTCTCGTGACGCGAACGACGTCGTCCAAGCCGATGACGCATACGGCGTAAGTCGCGCAAACAGCAGGTACAGAAAAGAAAGAGGCTCCGAACTTCGTGAGAAGTCCGGAGCCCCAAGTGGAGGCGGCGGGAATTGAACCCGCGTCCCGAGAGCCGCCAAACGATGCCTCTACGCGCGTATTCGGTCTTTTATACTCTTGGCACCGCCGGCCGAAAGGCTGTGCTCTTGAGTTGTCGTTTCGGTTCTCGTCCCCTACGTCAACAACGGGAGTCAGGGACCAGCCTGCAGATTGCATCGGGTCCGACCTTGCAGGCGAGATCGGTCGATGTCGGGCCTATTTCAGGCCGCGAGGGCGTAGTTGCTATTCGCTACTACAATTTGCATCGTGTTTTACGAGGCCTCGATGCCACCTCGGCGCGCCACATCGTCCGTAAAGCACCGGTCGAATCCAGTCGCCCCCCGAACGTCGTAACTACCTACCTTGCGGCAGGCAGTGCATCATACGTTCTCGTCGACCAATTCGCTGGATAATCCCAACACATTTTCGTCAGTACCGGCCTGCGAACGCTTCGCCCGGGCTTAGCGCCGCCGGCCCATTTGCCGATCCATGTCGCGCTGTGCTTCGCGCTTATGGATGGACTCGCGCTTGTCGTGCGCCTGCTTGCCCATTCCCACTGCAATTTCGACTTTGACCAAGCCCCGGGTGTTGAACATGATCCGAAGTGGAACCAGCGTCTTCCCCTTTTGTTCAACGCGCGTGATCAGCTTGGCCAACTCACGCTTCTTGACCAAGAGTTTTCGAGCCCTGCGCGGCTCGTGGTTCATATACGAAGCGCCCTGGTATTCGGGAATGTGGAGGTTCAAGAGCCAGACTTCCCCCCCATCAATGCGTGCATAGGCTTCCTCGAAGGAAACCTGCGAGTTTCGAAGTGCTTTGACTTCGGAACCAAGAAGTGAAATACCGCAAACCAGGGTCTCTTCGAGCACATAATCGTGCGATGCCCGCCGATTGCGGGCGATGATGCGAGCGCTCTCCGGGTTCTCCTTACCTCCGATGGACATACGCTTGCATCCTAGCGTCTTGCAGCACGATTGCGCAGCCCCGAGGTTGAATCCCGCCGCTCACCTTTCCATAATGCCGGTCCATCGCCTTGATGGCGGAATTGGCAGACGCGCTTGGTTCAGGTCCAAGTGCCCTCTTTTGGGCATGTGGGTTCAAATCCCTCTCAAGGCACTCGGCCGGGTGGCGAAAGCCTCCCGGCCGACGTTCTTGAGCTAGACAGTGCGACCCCTCTCAAGCGCCGGCGATCCGGGTCAGATGAATAAGTAGCAGGTTGATATCTGCGGGCGAGATCCCCGGGAGCCTTGCTGCCTGCGCAACAGTCCTCGGACGACTTCGGTGCCACTTCTCCCGCGCCTCAAATCGAAGCTGAGAAAGCGTGCCGAAGTCAAGGCCCTCGGGAATGGCTCGTTCTAGTGAATCTGATGCGCGAGCGATCGACTCGCGCTCCCGGTCTAAATAGCCCGCATAGCGACCTTCGATTTGCAGATTCTCGCGATCGACTTGATCAAGGTCGCGCACCAAGGCCGGATCGAGGTGACCGAGTGCCGTTTCGATGTCAACGTGGTTCGAGCGGAGGCGCTCGAACCACGACTTGCCTTCAGAGCGAGTCGCGACGAGCGCATCCTTCGCCGCCTGTCTCCGCTCGGCCCGACGGGCCGTCGCCTCAAGGTCGGCGGGACTCGACAATCCGAGACGCTGGGCGTGAGGAAGCAGACGAATGTCGGCATCGTGGTGTCGAAGGAGTAGGCGGTGCTCAGCAAGCGACGTGAACATGCGATAGGGCTCGTCGACACCTCGCTGAGTCAGGTCGTCGATTAGAACACCCAGGTAGGCTTCATCGCGGCCCAGAATCAATGGTGGCGAACCAAGCAATTTCGCTGCGGCATTGACCCCGGCGATGAATCCCTGCGCTGCGGCCTCTTCATATCCCGTGGTCCCGTTCACTTGACCGGCCAGAAAGAGACCTGGAATGGAGCGAACTTCTAGGGTGAGGTCGCATTCCGTCGGATCGATGTGCACGTACTCAACGGCATATCCGTATTGAGCGATGACGGCGCTCTCGAGCGCTGGGATGGAACGCACCATCGCCTCTTGCACATCCCGCGGCAAGGAAGTCGAGATTCCGTTGGGGTAAACAAGCGGGCTGTCTAAACCATCGGGCTCGAGAAAAATCTGATGTCCGATTTGATCAGGGAATCGGAATATCTTGTCTTCAATCGAAGGACAGTACCGGGGGCCGCGGCCCTTAATCTTGCCTGAAAAAAGAGGCGAGCGATCCAATCCCGCTTCAATGACTCGATGCGTAGCATCAGTCGTTCGTGTGATGGCACAGTCAACCATCCGCGACATGCCGTCGACGCCGAAAAAGTGGAAACGCACAGGATGTTCGTCCGATGGCTGTGGCTCCGTGCGCGCCCAATCGATGGATGCTGACAAGAGCCTCGGAGGGGTTCCGGTCTTGAGCCGCCCCGTCCGCAGTCCAATGGCAGCGAGCCTTGCCGCAAGTCGGTGGGAAGCTCGTTCACCAAGCCGCCCACCCTCGGTCGATTCGAGTCCAACGTGAAGGATGCCGCCCAAGAACGTTCCGGTCGTCAGAATCACAGCACGGGCCCTGACCGTCGCACCCGACTCTAGTTGGACGCCGACGACTTTCCCGGACTCGAGAACGAGGTCGTTCACCTCGTCTTCGACGATTCGAACGCCTGCCGCGCGACATTCGGCCTGCACCGCTAATTCGTACGCCAATCGGTCATTCTGCGAACGGGGAGACTGGACGGCTGGTCCCTTGCTTCGATTAAGAAGCCGGTAGTGGATCGCGGATCGATCGGCGCAACGCCCCATGATCCCGCCAAGCGCCGATAGCTCGCGAACGAGCTGCCCCTTAGCAATGCCACCAATAGATGGATTGCAGGACATCCGGCCGACCGCCTCCGCATGGAGCGTGACCATGACGGTCGCAAGCCCACTTCGCGCGGCCGCACAGGCCGCCTCGGCCCCCGCGTGCCCACCCCCGATGACAATGACGTCCGGACTGGCAGGTAATTCTCGGATTTCATTCCCCATTGACATAGCAACCCACAGTATCATCGTCGCACCTCCCCCAAGGAGGGTCTGCGAGGTCGAATCCGCTGGATCTGTTCATTTCTGTTGATCGCTGCGGTAACTACCCACTCGGTTTGTGCTCAGCTCGGAGAGGCCATCAAGGACCGTCTCAACGGCTACTCGCTGGCAGCGCCGGACAAGTGGCCCAAGGTTCCGACTCAACCCGGCGAGGACTACATCGTCGGAAAATGGGCCGCTAAGCGCGACTACGGGTCGATCGAAACGGAGATCAGCGTTCTCCGGTTCAAGAAGAAAACCGCACCCGCTCCCGACGACGAGGAAGTCGAGACTTCCGAATCACGCCCCACCGAGGTGACCGAGGAAGAACTTCGAGCGAAGATCAAGCAGCTCGCCGAACGCGCCCGTCGCGAATCGGTCTACGCCGGGTACTCCGAATGGCTTAAGGACAATGACCGATTTTCCAAGCAGCTGCCCGCCCCATCAAAGGAGATGACGGTAAAAGGGCAACCACAAAAGGCCAAGGTCTACCACACATCAAACAAGGTCGGGACTCTGGGCAACCGACCTGTGTTGCTCTGGTCGATGCATGTGGTTCTGACTACGCCAGACGCCGAATGGGTGATCCGATTCGATGCTGATGAATCGACGCGGCGCAAATTCGAAGACGTGTTCGTTGAGGTCGTGAGGTCATTCCGCATCATCGATAAGAAGGAAGCCGAACTGGCTCTCGACGCGGAGGCGATCGCCGGACTCTCAGAGAAGGCCAAAGCGATGCGGACCGCACGCATCTCCACGCTACAAGTCCCGGGATGGTGGATTAAAGAGGGCGCTAAGTACGTCATCGTCACGGGTGTACCGCGCGAAAAATCTGACTCGATTGACGAAGTCATGGTCCGTCTCAATCGGATGCGAAAGCAATACGAGAAGGACTTCCCCACCGGCGCACCGATAGACGCCGTTTCCGTCGTGCGCGTTTGCCAGACGGAAAAGGAGTACCACGACTATGGAGGACCAGGTGGTAGCGCCGGATATTGGAATTCAAACGCCAAGGAACTCGTGCTCTACATGTCCCCAGTGAAGGGACTCACCTTGTCGGTGCTAAACCACGAAGCCTTCCACCAATACATCTACTACTGTTTCGGCGAACTCGCGCCCCACTCCTGGTTCAACGAAGGTTACGGAGACTACTATGCCGGTTGCGAGCCAAGCGGCAACAGCATGACCGTCAAGCCGTTCAAGTGGCGTGTTGACACAATCAAAAATGCAATCCGACTCGGAAAGCATGTTCCGGTCAAGGACATCATCCGATTCACTCAAGCACAGTACTATTCGAATCCAGAAATCTGTTACGCCGAGGGATGGAGCCTCATTTGGTTCCTCAATCGAGGTCTCCCGAAAGACCACGAATGGCGCGACATCCTCCCCACCTACTTCAATGCTCTCCAAGAGACCAAGAGCATGGAGAAGGCTGTTGAGGCAGCATTCGCCAGCGTTGATATCGTGGCGTTCGAAAAGGCGTGGGCTGAGTTCATCACAAAGGATCGCATGGCGCCCATGACAGCCAAATCCAAGGGCGTGAAGATCAAAACGACAGGTGGATCCACACCGGCTCCGTCGAAGGGCCAGTAGTCCCCTTTCGCGCAAGTGCCCACGGCGCGACAATGCGAGCGTGGACACAGACCTTTTCGAGGAGATCGTTCGCTTGCGTCGCGGGAGAATCTCCGCTGCGCTCGCGACCGTTACCTCGACGAGGGGGTCTACTCCCGCCAAGATGACCGCCCGAATGCTCGTGCGCGCTGATGGGTCCATCATAGGAACCATCGGAGGCGGGTGCATCGAAGCTGACGTCATCCGCGACGCCCGAGACGTTATCGACACAGGTCGTCCTGTAACCCGCTCCTTCGATCTGCATGGGGAGGAAGCGGAAAGAACTGGCATTGCATGCGGAGGCATCGTCACCATCATGATCGAGTCGCTTGACGATCCCCGTGTCGTTCTCATCGGCGCCGGCCATGTCGCTGAGGCAACCTGCAAACTTGCTGCGAGTGCGGGCTTCCGTGTCACTGTTGTCGATGACCGCCCAGACTTCGCAAACCGGGAACGCTTCCCAGCAGCAGACGAGATCATCGTCGCAGATCTACGAGCGTTGGAACAGAGCGTGGCTGTCTCCCCTGCATCCATGGTCATCTGCATGACGCGTGGTCACTCAGAAGATCTCATCGCGCTCCGCTGGGCCATCAGAACGCCGGCCCGCTATGTCGGGGTGCTGGGTAGCAAATCCAAACGCCTCCAATTCAGGGACGCCCTCCTCGCGGACGGCGCGTCAGCCGATGTGGTTTCACGTGTACATCTTCCCGTCGGCCTCGACATCGGCGCTGAGACCGTGCCGGAGATTGCCGTCGCAATCGTCGCCGAGCTGATTCATTGCCGACGTGTCGGAGTGGCGCGGTGATTCCAGAGCACGACGAGCCGACGATTCCGGTCAACGCGCTAGTCGGTTCTGTAGTCCATGAAATCCGTGGAGCCCTCCAGACAATCACGAGCCTATCGGAACTTCTCGAACGCGATCCGGACCGCGATGACCGACTCGCTGCAGCATCCCGCATTCACCGCGCTGCGTCTCGAGCGCGTCGATTCGCCCAAGACTTGCTCGATGTGGCACGACCGCTCGTTATTGAACTCCGCAACATCAATGTCCGCGAAGTCATTCTCGACGCTATCGATGCGGCTCCGCCGCCCGAGGGAGACTCCGTTGCGCTCAATCTAGAAGTCCCGACGGAATCGCCTAGGGCCTTCGCAGACCCTCTGCGGCTCCTTCAGATCCTCACCAACCTCATTACGAATGCCCGCGAGTCCACCTCACGTTCCACCGGACCTCGCACCATTGCTCTCAGAGTCGTTGATAAGGGCGCGAACGTCGAAATCGAGGTTGAAGACGACGGAGAGGGTGTTCCACCGGAGATCGAACGATCACTTTTCATGCCATTCGCAACTGGGAAACCCGGGGGTACTGGCCTCGGCCTGTGGCTATCGAATCGACTCGCGACTGCGATGGGAGCCAAGTTGATCCACGAGCGCCCGACCAACGGTGGAGCGCGTTTCCGCCTCAGCCTCTTGCCGGTCGAGCTAGCCGAAGGTGCGGCATCCCGTGCGCAGACAGAGTCGTCGCGCACACTTGACATCTTGATTATTGACGACGATGTCGAGTTACTCGAAACCTACACGGTGGTCCTCGAGCATTCAGGCCATCGAGTTCGTGGTGTAACCCGCGGCCGCGATGCACTGAAGTGCCTTGAGGCCGTTATCCCCGACGCCATCATCTGCGACGTTCGGCTCCCCGATTTACAGGGTCCGGAATTTTTGGCGGAAGTCCTCGTCCGGTATCCGAATCTTGCATCGAGAATCATCTTTGCAACCGGAGACGCGGGTAGCGGAACCTCTGCTGCATCCATCCCGAAAGGTGCTCATCAGCTGCTCGAAAAGCCATTCGAACTCGAGGCGCTCGAACGCGCCATCGCGCACGCATCGCGACCTAATCCCTAGGGTTTGAGGCTCTTGCCGGGACTTAGGGTCGACCTTTCCGCGGTTGCCCCCAACTGCTACTTTTCAACAGTCGGATATTGCGCCGATCTACCACCATGGCCACCTACAAGACCCCAGCTGCGAACGTCCACGAGGAACTTAAGAAGAAGCTCCTGGTCGACGGGTTCGACTTTGTGTTTGACCCAGCGCGAAGCCATGGATCCCGATTGGTGGACGCGGCTACCGGAGCCGAGTTTCTCGACCTGTTCTCCTTCTTTGCCTCTCAACCGGTTGGATTCAATCATCCTGGCCTTGCGGATCCTGCGTTTCGTGAGCGCCTGCTCGAATCGGCGCTCGTGAAGCCGACGAACAGTGACGTCTATACTCAAGGGATGGCTGACTTTGTGTCGGCTTTCTCACGGACACTTCCGAAGTTCGCGGACGGACGGGATGCGTTTCCCCACCTCTTCTTCATCGAAGGCGGGTCGCTCGCGGTCGAGAACGCCCTCAAGGTGGGCTTTGACTGGAAGGTTCAAAAGAACATGCGTCGAGGCCTGCCAGAGTCCCTCGGGACGCAGGTCATCCATTTCAACTCGGCGTTTCATGGTCGTTCGGGCTATACGCTTTCCCTCACCAACACGTTCGACCCACGCAAGACCAAATGGTTCCCAAAATTCGACTGGCCAAGGATCCCGACACCATCCCTCGAGTTCCCAATCACTGACGAGGTCCTCTCCAACGTGATCAAGGCAGAGGCAAGGGCCATCGAGGCATTCAAGGACGCATGCCGTACGCGTCGCAACGACATTGCATGTTGCATCATCGAAACTGTTCAGGGCGAGGGTGGCGATAACCACTTCCGGACAGAATTCATGCAAGCGCTCCGCAACCTCTGCGACGAAGAAGAGGTGTTCCTTATCTTCGACGAAGTTCAGTGCGGATTCGGACTTACAGGAAAATGGTGGGCCTTCGAACACCACGGAGTCTTCCCGGATGCCTTTTCGTTTGGAAAGAAGGCGCAGACGTGCGGACTCGCGGCAGGTCCGCGGGTAGACGAAGTGGATTCAGTGTTCAAAGTCGCTTCGCGCATCAACTCCACTTGGGGTGGGAATCTCGTTGACATGGTTCGCTGCACAAAGTTCATCGAGATCATCGAGCAGAATAGCCTGCTCGAAAACGCAAGCCGTGTCGGAGCCCATCTCATCACCGGGCTCGAGGGAATTGCCTCGAGACTTCCCCACCTTGTTTCCAACGTCCGCGGCCGCGGCTTCATGGTGGCATTCGACCTTGCTACGACCGAGCTTCGAAACAAGCTGCGCGATCAACTCTACGATGATGGCGTTCTCATTCTGGTTTGTGGCTCCCGGTCTCTTCGATTCCGACCTGTCCTCGATTTTACCCGTGCCGACGTCGACCTTGCCGTCGCCAAGATCGAGGCCTCCCTCAAGGCAATCGCATGAGATTGCTCGTCGCATGGATTCTCACCTCGGCATGTGTCCTCGCCCAAGGACCGGGGCCGACTCTTGAGGAAATCCGAGAGTGGTCCAGCACACGATTGCAGGCGAAGCAAGGTGAGTTCAAGAAATCCCTCGATGCGAACTGCAAGACTCTGCGGAATGCGCCGCACGGAAGCACATCAGAGCCCGCCGTCGTGGCGTTTGCCAATGTCGCATCGAATGCGGGCCTGTTTCCCCAGATCTTGATCGATCGGATGGCCGTCGAGACGGACCAGAACCTCAGACTTTGGATTGCGGACGCGTTGGCGGCAACCAAGGATCCTTCGGTCGCGACACTCCTCATCGAACGTGCCACCAAACAACCCGACGACCTCGCGCCGATTCTCGTACGCGTTGCGGGACGTATCGACAGCCCCACTGTGACTTTTGCCCTCGCGGAGCTCACCAAGGGCGCGAGCTCGCCGGCGGTCACCGCGGAGGCCGTCCTGGCCCTCGCCAAACGCAATGGGTCCGGTGCCATCGACGCCGCACGCGCCAACCTACGACACGGAGACATGCGCGTTCGACGTGCGTCAGCCGAAGCCCTTGGACTTCTGACGACTTCCAAGGAGGACATCGAGAGCCTTCGAAAATTAGCGACAACCGCTCCAGAACCTGAAGTGCGGCTCACGGCCCTTCGGGCACTCGCTCGATTCGGCAACAACCTCGATGTTCTCAAAGCCCTTCATGATGCGCTCGGAATGGCAGACGCGGCCACCGTGGAAGCATCTATGGACGCCCTGACCACGGCGGGGTCCAAGGACCTCACACCGAAGTTGCTGTTGAACGTCGTCAAATCGGGACCTCCGGACCTACGCATTCGAGCTGCGAAGCTCATGCTTTCGCTCGGCAGCATCGAGGGCGTGAAGTTCATTGCAGCGAAGGAACGATCGGACGCAGACAAGAATCTTGAAGACCGCGACCTCCAAGTTGTCGCCGGAGACCGTTGCCGTGAAGTCGGCTGGTACGCCGGCGCCATGGTCTATTACGACCGCGCTTTAAGCCTTCGTGGAAATGCGGCCCAGACAAACATCATCCGTGTATGCATCGCGCGTTGTTACGCGCGAATGCGCCGCTTTGACGATGCGAAAAAGAAGCTCAAGGAAGCGAACTACCCAAACCTACGGGCCTTCGCTGACGACGCTGATTTCGCAGACATGCGGGAATCTCCGGCTCACCGCGACCTATTCCGCTGATAGCCCCTTCGGGCCCTCTATCCGGGTCATCGTTGCAAGAAGTTGAGTCGGCGTCGGAAGCTGGCTTTTCTCAGCGTTCGGAGTGCTGACCAACACCAACATCGAAGCAGCAGGACCCTTCGCAACAAACGCGTACGTCGAAATCATGCGACCACGTCTTGATGCTTGAATGTCGACAGAAAATCCATCGAAGTCGCCGAGTGTGGTCTGCACCGCGGCTCGGATTATTGCGGTCGGATCCGAAGCTGCCACGCGGCTCGCAAGGTCAGACAGCATCTCGTCGAGGCTTGATTCAGTTGGAAGCGCGAAGACCTCGATGGATGTCTGCGACGACGGATGCCACCAGCTCAAGACGGGCGACTCAGCCTCAGCGGGAGCAAGTGCGATCCATGTATCGTCGGGCAGGTCGAGTGTCATGCCGACCTCGGCGCATGGAACTCGTTTGAGGGGAGCTGAGATCGTGAACCCCTCTGCGATCGCTTTTGACACGGATTTGGGATCGGTACGAATCGCGACGAGATCGCTGCCGCCGATCTCTTCTCGCGACACAACGCCCTGAGAATCCAAGTCCATGGACGTAAGCGGGAGTCCTCCTGCGATTGCGATTCGAACCTGTGTAGACCCGGAACGCAGTTCGGCCGGTCGGCGCTTTGACATCACTCCGGCGACGACCTCTCCCCTACGCGGGTCCAGAACCGGGAGTCCTTCGGTCGCCTCTGAATTGGGCTCGCGGCTACGACGTTTCATAAGAAATCCGGGAAGTTCTGGGGCGACGGAGTACGGCAGTTGTCGCACACGCTCGATTCCGGCCGAGCGTTCGACAACCTCGATGCCTTGCGTGCCGTACCGGCCATCGATCGTGCGAATCGCCGAGCCCGATACCAGTCGCGATGAAAACGCGACGGGCTTCAATGTGGCATCCACCCATTCCGTGACGATCGACTCGACTTCCGTGCGATCTGGCGTCCCAGGAATGACGGCTCGGTCTCGGCGGGCGTAGCAAGGGATGCCAGACTTCTCCTCGCGCAGCGAAGTCACCACACGCCAGCCAATGCGACGCCCTCCCTTCTCAAGGAGGAACCACTCCTCTGAGTCACCGAAGCGATTCAGGGCAGCTAGGAGAGATTGGGAAGGTCTGGATGCCGCGGCGTCCGAGGGCGCGGGTAGCTTTCCCTTCTCGATGGTCGCGATGTCCGTCCTGTTGAGCTCCATCATTCCACCTGGAACGGTAATTGTGATGGATGCCGGGGCCTCAGCGACGACACGCCCTTCAATTCGACCGCCGGACTTCAGGACGACGAGGTCCTGCGCCCAAACCGATGCTGTGACAAGCAACCAGATTCCGAGTCCGTTAATGGCCATACCTCACCCCTGTTTGGGGATAATCCCCCCGATGAGGCAAGAATCGGCCAAAAAGGTGCGCGCGCTAAAGCCTATCCGGGGTTGGGAGTCATGAACCAAGCCGTAACGTCCCACATTCACGGAGTTTCCATGCGCCTTCTCTTGACCGTGCTCCTCGTGTCCGCCGTCGCCCTCGCCCAGGTCACCCCTCCACCTACGAAGGACGACTCTCCCCTTTTCATGGGTGAGTCCGTCCCATCGGGGGCCATCGCCGTAGTCGACGAAATGGTCATCTCCGAGTCGGAGTTCATCGACGAAGCGATGCGTCGCCTGATGATGCCGACCAATCCTGATGGTCGCCGCCTCCTTGATGGGCTCGTCCAAGAAGCCCTGATTAGCGCAGAAGCGAACCGTCGCAATTTGGTGGTGACCGATGCAGACGTTTTGGTCAAAGTGAACGAGATAGAAACGGCTCTCAAGAAAGCGAACACCACGCTGGAATCGGAGATGACGAAGTCCGGCGTGCCACGCGACACGTTCATGTCGAAGCTACGCACCACCATGTTGCTTGAGCAACTCGCTCGCGAGGATCTAAGAATCCCGTCGGGAGAGCCCGTCACGGCGACCCAGCAACAGACATGGATCAAGAACCGTGCCGCGCAAGTCACGGTCGTGACTGACAAATCGAAGTTGCCCGCGGGAGTCGTCGCGACCGCCGACGGCATGTCAATTTCGTCGCGATCCCTCGTGAAGCTGGCCGCAGCAACCAGTAGCCGACGCGAGATGGTCAAGGCGGTCGACACCGTCATGCAACACGCCCTGGTTCAGGCGGCACTCAAATCACGGAATCTGAAGCTGACGGAAGCGGACCTCGAAGCGAACGTTGCGAGAAAGAAAGCAACGTTCGCGTCTAATCCTCAATTCGCGACTGTCGATTTCGCGGAGTTCATCAAGCAACAAACGGGCGCTGACATGGATGGCTATCGGCATTCGCTGCCCTTCATGATTGACGCGTCGATTTGGAGACTTGGCGCGATTGCGTTTTCAGAGGACGACGTGTCTAAGGCCTATGCGGTCGACATGCCCCGATTCGGCCCGGTTCGTACCGTACGGCACCTCCTCATTCTGGCCTCGGACTCTGGGAAAAAGGGCGCGGACGGCAAGAACCTTCCGACTACTGCCAAAGCGACTGAACAGATTCTCTCCATTCGCAAGGAGCTCGAGACCGGTAAGTCCTTCGAGAGTTTGGCGCGCCTCTACAGCGAAGACAAAGGCACCAAATTCAACGGCGGGAAACTCCCCCCGTTTGCGCCGGCCTCAGCGCCTTTTCATGCCGCGTTCGTGGAGGCAGCAATCGCCCTCGAGGTCGGGAAGACCTCGGCGCCTGTCATCACGCCCGACGGCGTCCACCTCATCAGCCTTGAGAAGATTGACCCCGCTCCCCCAGTCAAGGAGGTTGAAATCGAAATTCGCGAAGCGCTCGCGAGAAAACTGCTTCAAGAATCGTGGCTCAAGTCCAAACGCGGCTACGACATTCGGCTCCAATAACGAATCTAGAGTTTGCCAGCTTTCCGGTACTCAAGCGCCTGCTTCGCAGCGTATGACCCAGCGTTCTCCGAAAGCCACTGGTCGACTCGCGCGGACCGTTTCTTCTTCTCGTCATCCGTTGAAGCAGGCAACTCGCGAAGTTCTTCGAGTTCGCGTTGCTGGCGCATCCCCTTCTGAGCCGCAGGATTGTTACCCAAGTTCAGGAGACGATCGCGTGCGAGTTTTTCTTCGACTAGCCCGACACAGGACTTCTGCAACTTGAGATAGGCCGCTTTTGCGCCCTGCCAGTCTCCAAACGAAGCGATACGATCGGCTGCGCGAAACGACCCATCAAGCAGGATCTGCATACCGTCACGAAGCATCTTCGCCTCGATAGGTGGGTCCTTCTCAGCGAGGATGGCCATAAGCGCCTTCATCGCGGGTCCGTAGTCGGTCTCGGCAAGGGCGCGCTTCACAGGATCGAACTTCTCCGGAAGTTCACTGACAGGAACCTTCAGTGCAACGGCCGAAATCTGCTGGATACGCTCATCCGTGACCCGTGACGCCTCCCCGATGAATGCGACCTTCCCCGATCCGTCGACAAGCACCGCAAACGGCACGCGAGGCATTCCGCACATCCGAAGGAAGCGCTTGTCGGGGTCGAAAGCGTAGGGATGCTCAATACCCTTCTCTTCGGCCCACGAATCAACGAGTCCAGGGGGCTCGAAGGACACCCCCAAAACCTGAAGACCCTCACGCGCGTACTTTCGATGCAGGCGATTGATCTGTGGAATCGAGAGCACGCACTGTTGGTCTCCAGTCGTGAAATACTCGTAGAGGACGGCCCTGCCGACGAACTCTGCCGTGCTTCGAACGGGCGACTTACGAAAGTTCTCGAGCATGGGAGGCTCGAATGGCGACCCGGCCTTGACGGTTTGCGCTCCGACCGCGGCTGAAGCCACGGCCACAAACGCAGCGAGGACTAGGATTCGACGAAAGTTCATTCGCGAGTCACCTTCTCGCTGTACGGATCCGCCCGCCATGCGTCGAAGGCCGCCTTCTGAGCAACGCTGGCATCGGGCATGATGTCAAGCGTCCAGGACTCGCGCGTTGTACGACGACTCGCGGAATTGTCAGGATTTGGTGCGCGCTTCTCCAATTTCCATCCAATGAACTCAAAAGCCTCAGCGAGAGGCAATTCGTCTGTGCCATCGACATATCGCTTGAGCCAGGGCTCTACATCGACTCCGGCGATTTCGCTAATCACCTTAAAAAATCCGTCTTCGGGGAAACCTGGCTTAGGCAGTCCGTGGCGTTCGAGCAATCCGCGCATGACGTGGTCCAGGGTCATGTTGCCTTGAGAAACTCTGCGAAGGTGCAAGTCGAGACACAGGCCAATCAACTTGCCCTTGTTGTAGTAATCGAGTCGACTGAGGCCCGCATAGCCTCGATCGAAGGCCGCGTGAGATGAGTCTCCGACCGACTCTTCCAAACGAGCCTTGGTTGATTGAAGTTTCGAAATCTCGCTCAAAAGGCTGCGCCGGAATTCCGCATCACGCGTGACCTTCGACCTCCAAGCAATAATGTCAGCGTAGTAGTCCGTGACACCTTCGGAGAACCAAAGATGGCGGGTGCGACATGGCTCTCGGTAATTGAACGGACCCAAGGCTGCGGGCCGAATACGCTTAATATTCCAGCAATGAAAGAACTCGTGCGCAAAGAGAGTATCGAATTGCCCGGGGGCCTGCTTCATTAGAAAGTAGGGAACTGAAATCGTGCATGAGGAAAGGTGCTCGAGGCCAAACCCTGGCCCCTGGTGAATCTGAAAGCTGTACCGGGCAAAGGGCGCCTTGCCTCCCATCATGCCCACCGCATTGCGAATCATGGGTCTGAGTAGGTTCTCAACCGACGCCATCGGAAACTTCTCATCTTCGCGATCGAGCGTGACCGTGTACGGGACGCCGCCAACCGTGAACTTATGGATGGTCAGCTTTCCCATCTCAACCGGGGCGTCGGCCAATGTGTCGTAATCCGGGGCAATGAACGTCAGAGGCTTATCCGATGGATCGAGGGCCACATCCAACTTCCAGCCATCGGGAATAACGAAGCCCACGGAGCAAGGGAGGTTCTTACCGTCGACCACGTAGGCGTAGGTGTCTGTAGGATTGAATGCGATATGTTCACTCTTGGCAGATCGCGGCTTGGTGCCCTCGGATCCAAACAGGCCCTTAGCCGGCTCAAGTCGGTCGTAGGTCACCGTCACGGGCCAGGATCGCGGAGTAAAAGTCCAACGATCATTCTCCAAATGCGTCAGCTCGAGCAATTCGCCCTTCGAGTCCTTGGCCGCGACGTTGGTCAGAAGCTTCCAATAATTGCGCATCTCATACGCCCCAGGCGACCACGAGGGCATTTCAATCGAGAGGGGTTTCGTCCCCGTCCCATCTATGGTCATCGCGACGTTCGTTCGATCCAATACAGCCTTGTCCACCGTCACTGTGTAATGGACCCGGCTCGCTTGCCCGCAGACGATGCTGGCAAGCAGGGTCGCAAACGTCAGAAATCGGAATCGCAACATGGCGTGGCTTCTCAGAGTCCCGGAATGGGATGACGACGAGCAAGGGCGACGACTTCAGGGCGTACCGTCTCGGGCGATTCACCATCAAGTAAGAGACGCTTGACCCAACGCCCAATCTGCCGCATGTCATCAGGCTTCAGTCCGCGTGCTGTCGCACAAGGTGACCCGAAGCGAACCCCCGAAGCAACGGTTGGCGGGTTCGGGTCCTTCGGAACAAGCTGCTTGTTCGCGAGGATGCCAGCGGCTTCCAGCTTCGCCTCAGCGTCCTTGCCGGTAAGGGGTCGTCCGCGGAGGTCGAGAATGAGCAAGTGCGTCTTCGTCCCTCCAGAGACGAGGCTGAATCCGCCAGCGAGAAGTTCTGCAGCCAAAGCCTGAATGTTGTCAACAACACCTTGGATGTAAGTCCGGAATTCGGGCTTCAGCGCTTCGCCAAATGCAACCGCCTTGGCCAAGAGTTGGGCACCGGTCGCGTGAGCCATCACACCTGGGAACACGGCACGATCAAGGTCACGCGCGCGATCAGTGCGACAGAAGGTAATCGCGCCCTTTTGCCCACGCAGCGTCTTCTGAATGGTCGTCATCATGCTGTCTGCATGCGGGAATGGCGACGGATGATGTCCGGTCACGACCAGGCCGACGAAGTGCGAGATGTCCGCATGAAGGAGAGCGCCGCACTCCTTCGCGATCTGACCGAACTTCTCGAAATCGAACTGGAACGGACACGATGACCCACCTGCGATGATCATCTTCGGACGCTCCGTCATCGCGAGATGGTGGATTTGGTCGTAATCAAGTTGACCGCTTGCGGTGACTTCGTACGAGACAATTTTGTAGTCCTGCCCCGAGTAGTTCCACTTGAGCCCATGCGAAAGATGGCCGCCGTCGGCGAGTCCGAGCGACAGAATCTTGTCGTCGCGTTTGATCAACGCTCGGTAGACGGCTTCGTTGCCGCGCGTACCGTCCGTCGGCTTAACGTTGACGTGCTCCGAACCAGGAAAGAGCGCGAGGGCGCGTGCCTTCGCCAACTCCTCCACGGATTTGACGATGCCGCAGCCCGGATAGTAGAAGTTGCGACCGTCATTCTCGGAATAGAACAACGGGTACATCCGCTCGGCCTCAAGGACCGAGGGACTCGGGTGATTGTCGCTAGGAACAAGGTCGAATGAATCTGCGCGGAATTGGCGCTCGCGCGCGAGGAGTGCAAATGCTTCGGGGTCGGTGTGGTCGAGCGTCATGATCGCCTTTCAGGACGAGAAACGGTCATCATCAAACGGAAATGCTGTATTGGAGTAGCCCCGAACTTCCCAGAAGCCGGGACGATCCTCCGCGTGGAATTCAATGCTCTTGATCCACTTCGCTGACTTCCATGCGTACCGCTTTGGAACGATCATCCGAAGTGGACCTCCATGGTCGAGGTCAAGCGGCTTGCCATTCCATGAATGAACAAGCAAGACGTCGTCGTCGACGCAGGCCTCAAGAGGCAGATTCGTCGTGTAATTATCCGACGAAGTGAATGTAACGAAGCGTGCGTCGGAGGTGGGCAGCACCTTGAGACACAGGTCTCGAAAACGAACGCCAGCCCAGTGATTGTCGAACGTGCTCCAAGTGGTCACACAGTGAAAATCCGACACGCATTCGGTCTGAGGCAATTCCAGAATGTTGCCCCAGTCAAAGACCGATGGATGCATGCACGCTCCGAGAATCTCCAACCGGAATGAATCTCTCGTGACGCGCGGTTTGATACCCAAGTCGAGGACCGGCCAACCCTTCGCTTCGTGCTGCCCTGGAGGTAGGCGATCCCTGCGAGTGCTCCCTTCCGGGGGCAACGGCTTACGTCCGGCCCGCGCCCAGCGGATCTTCGCCTCAACGATGCGTTGATCGAATGGGATGTCCTCGTTCATGGCTTGGATCTCGGGAGCATGATGACGCCAGTCATGTTAGCCGCGAAGTCGCGATCGGACTGTGGCGACCCCGGAAGTCAGGGTCACTTCGACCGTCGAAAGGCCGCGCGCGCCACAGTCCTACCGGCCGACTCGACCGTGATTGTCCCGGTTTGCCCTGGCAACAAGGTTCCGAGTGCGGCTGGCCACGCAGATCCCTCCGCTCTGAGTCCCCCACGCCAGATGACCCCATTCTCGAGGCGAATGCTGGCTCGAAGGTCCCGCGCGCCCGGCGCCCAAACCACGACTGGTGGACACGAAGAAGCGAGTTCCCCCACCGGAGTCAGCACCCGAAACCTGGGCTCTTTTCCGCCGACCAACCCCGCGAACACAATGAACAAAAGCCTCATGCACACCCGACGCTAGTTTGCCGCTCGGCGTCCCCCGTTCAGCGCACCGGGCGGGAATTGAACCCACAACCGTCGGATTAGAAATCCGATGCTCTATCCAGTTGAGCTACCGGTGCGGACGATCGCTATACCCCTGTCGGGACTCGAACCCGAAATACCGGCTTCGGAGGCCAGTGGTTTATCCAATTAGCCTACAAGGGCGTCACGCCAATCTAGATCAGAGCGCGGCCGACTCAAGGCGCTGCCCGCTTGAACACTCGCCATCCGAGTCGTAATTTGACCGCCTTACGGTGGGTGTAGCTCAGTTGGTTAGAGCGTGAGATTGTGGTTCTCGAGGTCGCGGGTTCAATTCCCGTCACCCACCCTTCGGCTTGGTGCTTGGAATCGCTAGGCACCGCGCTAGATTCCCGACCCCGCTTCCGTAGCTCAGTTGGTAGAGCAGGTGATTCTTAATCACCGGGTCAAAGGTTCGAGTCCTTTCGGAGGCATTGATCGCGGTCCACCCATTGGCGGACCGCGTTTCATTTCTCAAACAAGGCCAAGGCGTGAGGCCAAATCCGTGCGAAGGATGCCGGCCGGATCGAGGCGTCGTCGCAACGCAATGAACCTGTCTAAATCCTTGCAAAAGATACGTGCGACGGATTCGGCCGTCGCTGTCGCATCCTTCGCGAAGTAAATCCGACCACCCGATTCTGCAACGAGTTCGTCGTACCTCTGACACAACGCCCACAATGCGGCCCTGCGCGACGGAGTTACACGAAAGTCCATAGCCATCGAGTATCCGTCGACGGCGTGAGTCATCAGAAACGGTTCCGGGAGATGTCGCTTGTAGACCAACAGATACGGAACCAGATCCCGCGCCTGCGCGAGACGCAACATCTCGCCATGAACGCGTTCGGCCTCTTCGCTCGGGATGAATGACTGATACTGAATAAGCCCGCCGCTCCCATACGAACGCTTCCAACCCGGCACGTAATCGAGCAAGAAGGCAAAGGCCGCGTGCGACTGAAGATACGACTCGCCCAAACGAGCCTGACGCCTTGCAAGCAAGTCCTTTGCTGAGTTCACGAGCCGCATTCCAAAGTCATTCACCCACGGCCTCAAGAACCTCCACAATACTGACTTGGGGACAATGCCGAGAATCGTATCGGGTGGATCCTGTGCGAACGCGTTGAGCGCAAACTTCGCATTCGAATCGACACTTAAGTCAACGTAATTGGCCTGATGAATCACGCCGCGCCCCAATTCCGTCCCTTTCGCAAATCCGTCGATCCACCCCACGAGATAATCTGAGGTGGCTTTTCTCGCCTCAAATTCCAAGATCATCTCGCTGAGCGAACGTGGCGCCACCACGGAGACCTTGAGGTTCCCTCCGGGCACTTGGCGCATGCGAAGCGTGACCTCGGTGATGCAGCCGAGCAGTCCGAATGACCCAGGAATCGCATAAAAGAGCTCGGGATCGTTCGTGGGCGTAATTGTTCGCACTTCACCCGATGGAAGTACGACGCGGAATGAATCCAAGTGATTTGCGATCGTCCCGGCGTGGAACGCGTTCTTGCCATGAATGTTGGCGGCCACCACGCCCCCTAGGGTGGGCACTGCAGTGCCCGAAACAACCGGAGGCCAGTAGCCGTGCGCAATCCCAAGCCGCCACAGGTCGCGTATAGTCACGCCGACTTCGGCTCTGACCACTCCCAACTTCGGATCAAACTCAATAACGCGGTTCATCCGCGAGAGATCAAGAATGACACCGCCATCATTCAGTGCCGCATCGCCATAGGAACAACCTGCCCCCCGAAATCCGATGGGGCATCGTGAACGCGCTGCTTCACGGAAGGCGGCCGCAATTTCGCCTTCGGTGGTCACACTCAAGACCCGAGCGGTGGATCGTACGGCTCCGCCCCAACCTGCAAGGAGAACCGCGGAGGATGGCTTAGACACGAAGACGCCTGAAGATGAATGACGGCACCGAGCGAACTGCAAGAGCGATCAAGCCCCACCACCATGGGACAAAGAAGGATTGTCGGCGGCGCTCGCACGCATCAGCAATGACACGCGCGCAATCCCGAGCAGACATCACTCCGAACGTTTTTTCGACGCCGCGAAGCATGTCCGTCCCGATGAACCCTGGCTTGACGGTAACGACCGAGATCCCGTGACGATCCAAGCGGTTTCGCAAGGACTCAAGATAAGACGTCATCGCCGCCTTGGATGCGTTGTAACCCGGCGCACCTACCCGTCCGCGCTCGCCGGCAACCGAGGAGATTCCGACGATCTGTCCCGATCCGCGTTTCAAGAACTCACTGGCGGCCAAATTGAGCCATGCCATCGCACCAACCACATTCACAGCCATCATCGAGGCGTCCTTCGCTGTATCGAACTCGTCAGGAAGGACCTTCGGCATGATCCCTGCCGCGTAGACGACTCGATCGATGCGACCATCCAAGGCGTCTGACGCTCGCGCGAAAGCACCGCCCACCGAATCCAGATCTGAAACGTCATGCACCACAGTGATGACGCGCGCGCCTCGCTGCGAATCCTTGATGCTCGCGGCGACGGATTCAAGCTCGGCTTTGCGGCGGGCGATCAGGACAAGGGTATGCCCTCGCGAAGCCAACTCTTGAGCAAGCGCCGCGCCGATTCCGGACGACGCGCCAACGATGACGGTATGACCAGCGTGTGACATGTCTCTTTCGAATCGACCGAAGCCCCCCTGCGAGACAAGGAAGCCGCCTAATGCTACCCGCGAATGCGTCTTACGCGATGACCGCGAGTCTCTCCGGAGGCATTCCCTGCAATTGCCGCAAGGTATCGGGCGCGTGGCCAGCGTAGTGGTTGTTTGCGAGGACGTACACATCAACGTCCGGCGTCGATGCCGAGATTCGCCCAACGAGCTCAGTCCAGCTCGCAATATCGGAACTTCGATCGATGATGGTCCTGTCCCAACGAGTTGTCATTTCTTCAATGCCATGGCGGTCACCTAGAAGGCGAACATAGGCGAAGTCCGACCACAGCGGCCCGGCCATAGACAAGTAGTCTCGTGCATCCGGCATCCACGGCTGTGAAGTGAGGGCGGGTGCCGCAGCATGGGACGCAAGAAGCTTCAGGTACTCGACCGTCAGATAGGTGCGATTTCTGATTTCGACGGCACAACGAACGCCACCGGGCACCAACTTCAGTGTCGCATCGAGACGATCGTAGAACTCGCCCGCCGAAGCGAAAACCTTGCGGTTGAAGTACGGAAATTGGAAAAGCACGGCGGCTCGTTTCTCGGCGAGCGCTGACGTCACGTCAAGAAAGTGGGCGAGCGGCGACGCAATTCCAACGAGTTTGCGCTCGTGGGTGACTTCCTGCGGAACCTTGAGGGTGAACCGAAAATCGGCGGGCGTACACTCAAACCAACGCTTCACCAAAGCGGGCGGAGGAACCCGATAGAACGTCGTGTCCGCCTCGACGAGATCGAGGGAAGACGCATATTGCGGGAGCCAGTCCCGTGCGACTGATCCATCAGCGTAGAAGCACCCGACCCAATCAGGGTAGGACCAGCCGCATGTACCAAACCTTGACGTCATCCTAGGGTCACGATCGGGGTGGAGAGAGTCTCCCCACCCCAACCAGAGTCAGGAGCGGACGAACTTCACATAAGGGAATTCAAGCGGCTGACCATTGATCCCCTGCTTTGGCGGAGACACCCAATTGGCAAAGGCCCCAGGTGTGGTCACTGGGACCATGAGGCTCCGGACGTACGCGTAGTCCTCCTCCGATGGGAGCGCCGACTTTTTAATGGCATCCCATTCCCGCTCATCGAGGATGTGACGACCATCCGGATCGAACCACTGTCCTGAGAACGATCCGATGTGACGATGGAACTTCCGATCAGGGAGCTTGAGCCGACTCTCGCATCCCTCTTCCGCCAGAATACGATTCCAGCTGTTCATCGCTCGCTCGCAATCGCGAGCGTACTCATCGCGAAGAACTTCATTGAGTGCGTTGCGCATCGGAACACGCTGCTTCACCACACGGCCATCAACGATGACATCAAGCTCCATCGAGTCGCCGACGAGACCGTGCTCGGTGTACTTTTCCATCTCCCGGAAGCGGCCCTTGAGGCCGGCGCCGAATGCGTCCGACGCGTTACTCGAGATCTCGCTGCCAAACAGATCGAGGCCGTAGGAGAACCAGAAGTTGATGTACCTCTGGATAATCTCCAACGGAATTCCACCCTGAGTGCGAGCTTCACCGTTGCGATCCTGCTTCATCAACTGCGCGGTGCGACGAATGACCCGCCCAATGCCAGTTTCGCCAACGAAGAGGTGATGCGCCTCCTCGGTCAACATGAAGCGGCAGGTCTTACGCATCGGGGCAAATCCCGACTCGGCAAGCGCAGCGAGTTGGTACTTGCCATCGCGATCAACGAAATGCGTGAAACAGAAGAACGACAACCAGTCATCGATCGGCTGATTGAATGCTTGAAGGATGCGCGGCTTGTCGGCAGATCCAGACCGCCGCGCCAACATCTCGTCCGCCTCTTCGCGGCCGTCACGCCCGAAATAGGCCTGAAGCAGATAAACCATCGCCCAGAGGTGACGACCCTCTTCAACGTTGACCTGAAACAGGTTGCGAAGGTCATATAGAGATGGACATGTGTGGCCGAGCCGACGCTGCTGCTCGACGGATGCGGGCTCCGTGTCGCCCTGCGTTACGATCAATCGACGAAGAACGTTGCGATACTCGCCGGGAACCTCGCTGAAGGAGTCGCGGCTCGCTTCGTCGCCGAAGCCGATGGGACGGTCGGCCTTCTCTTCTGCAAGAAAGATCCCCCACTTGTAGTCGGGCATCTTCACGAAGTCATAGGTCGCCCACCCATCCGCATCGACAGAGGTCGCAGTGCGGAGATAGATATCGTCGTTCTGATACCCCTCAGGCCCCATCTCCATCCACCAGTTGACGAACGACGGTTGCCACTTCTCAAGCGCACGCTTGAGCCGCTCATCTCGCGAAAGGTCGACATTGTTCGGGATCTTGTCGTAGAGAGACATCAGGTTCTCCTGTAGTCAAATTGCGGACGTTGAGGTTTTCCGTAGCAGGTCAGAGCGCCCTTTTCGCCAACGGCGTTCGGCCGTTGGAAAATCCAGTTTTGCCATGCGGTTAGGCGTCCGAAAATCTTGGAGTCGCAGTTCTCGGGGCCGGCGAATCGCAACGATGCTTCCATGCCCGTCAATGCGTCCGGAGAGAGCGAAGCGCGCTCCTCCACGGCCACTCGAACTTCATCGTCGTAGTCGATGTCGTCGAGCAAGAATGTGACGAGTCCGAGTTCGTTGGCCCGGACAGAATCGAACACACGACCGGCTTCCGAAAGAACCCGGGTGTCCGCACCAGGCTCGCCATAGAAACGTACGGCCAGTCGCGACATGCCGTGGGACATCGGGAGAGCGCCGCCATTAAGCCCCGACACTCCGAACTTCACCTTGCCATCTTCAAGCGCGTAGGTGCGATCTGCCGCAAGCGAAAGCTCGAGGAGACACCCAACGAAGGCACACCCGGATTCCGCCAACGTGAAGAACGACTTCGCTGTCGCATCGAAGCGACGAAGGACACGTGCCATGTGAAGCACGACTTCGCGCACAAACCAATTCGACGCGCGGTTCGCGTCGAGAGCCTGATCAACACGCAAAATCGCCTCTGCAGACCCGAGCGTCTTGACGCGAACGATCCCGATCAGGGGCTCATTCATTCGCAATTCGAGCAATGCTAGGTCGAGTTCTCGGAAGGCTCGGAGAGCCCAGAGATCATTCCCCTTTGCGAGCATCGCCGCGGGATCGATAGGCTCGTCCGCTCCAGGTCCACGCATTTCGATGCTAGCCACACGGGTCGCTCGATCGACAGTCAAAGTGACATGGCGCCATTCAAACGACGTATCTGTCTTCACAGGAGGCAATGCACAAAGATCCAAGCCCGTGGCCGAGGCCGGAGCCGGGGATTTCGCAGCGCGAGCCTGAGCGCGTGCCATGACATCCTTCATGAATGTGCCCTTCGGCAGAACGTCATCAACGAGACGCATTTGCTTGGCGCGTTTCCCCTTCACACCCTCCGCGATCGTTGAGAAAACGTCAGCGAAGTCACGACGAACCTTGCGCTTGTCAACGAGTCGCGTGAGGCCACCCGTTCCGGGAAGCACTCCAAGCAGGGGAACCTCGGGCAACGAGACCGCTGAGTTGCCGTCGTCGACAAGGAGAATCTCCTCGCACGCAATCGCAAGCTCGTATCCGCCCCCGGACGCTGTTCCATTGAGGGCTGCAATCGTGTGCACCCCGGAACCGTGGGCATAATCCTCAAGCGAGATTCTCGTCTCGTTGGTGTACTTACAGAAGTTAACTTTGAAGGGATGCGACGACGCTCCGAGCATGTAGATGTTGGCGCCTGCGCAAAAGATGCGATCGAACGAACTGGTCACGACGAGACATCTGACCTCGGGATGACCGAAACGCAGCCGGTTGATCGCGTCGGCAAGCTCCACATCCACGGAGAAGTCGTAGGAATTGAGCTTGAGCGCGTAGCCTGACTTCATCGGATGCTGCTCATCGACTTTCATCGTGAGCGTCGCAACCGGCCCATCGAAGCTCAGATTCCAATGGTGGTAGATGGATGGGTGCGTCTCGAAGGACGCGCGCATCTCCGGTCCGTAGTCGTGATCAGCCATGGCGGGATCGTACCCCGTAGGACCACGGCGACAAGCACTTTGCTGCCTTGCGGATCAAGAGGCAACGCAGTATAGTGCCTGCATGGCCCCCTCGTTTGGCAAAACGCAGATCCTTACAACTTTCGGCGAAACGGTTCGCCGCCTAAGGAAGGAGCGCGCCATGACGGTCCGCGCCCTTGCGGTTGCATCGGGTCTCTCGGTCCGGTTCCTAGGTCAGGTGGAGCGAGGTCTCGGTAACCCATCGCTCAGCAACCTTTGCGCCCTTGCCGGAGCCCTTGGGGCCAGCCCCTCGGCGTTGCTGCCGGAGACGAGCTCCACGGAGCTCTGGACGCGCCCCATCGCCCTCATCGGGCTCCGAGGAGCCGGCAAGTCAACCGTCGGCCGACGCGCGGCGGATTTGCTCGGCGTGAACTTCATCGAACTCGACGCCCAAGTTGAATCGGCAGCCGGGATGTCTCTGACGGAGCTGTTTTCAACACATGGCGAGCCCTATTACCGACGCCTTGAGCACGCAGCGCTTCTCAACATCGCTCGCGAACGGACTCCGTGCCTCGTCGCAACTGGCGGGGGCATCGTCATGCACTCTGAAAGTTCGGCCCTGCTTCGCTCAAAATTTCGAACGGTTTGGTTGCGAGCGACTCCTGAAGAACACTGGTCTCGCGTGGTTGCTCTTCAAGGCGATCTCAGACCAGTGGAGTCGCGACCCGATGCCATGGGTGAGCTGCGCGTGCTTTGGCGAACCCGCCAGCCTCTATACGCCACCGCCGATCTGACCCTAGACACGTCGAAGCGAACGCCAGACGCCTCCGCACAACAGCTTGCAGTCCTGCTCAGGCCCTTGGTAAACGCCGCGCCCTAGACCGGTTGGCCAATCACCCAATCGCAATGGTCGCCGCCGGTTGGGAGCTGCAGTTCGACATGACCTTCGCCCCCCGTTCGGGGTTCCATTTCAGCAAACCACGGCTGACTCAATGCCGTGCAAAGAACCCTGCAGTCATGAAGCTTGTCTCGTCCGGCTCGCTGTAAGTTCTTGCGGATAGCACATTCGGTAAGTCGAAGCCGGACACGATCACCCTGGTCCTCAATCGTGTATCGATGACCAAAGACCTCAGCGATCGACGACATCACAGCTTGCTTCTCTTGAGCGGACCCGCTCGGGAACTCAGATCCAGACATCACCTTCCGGCTCGCGATCTTAAACAGACCAATGAAGACCTTGATGTCAATCTCCAAAGTCTTGTCGGGACCCAAGGCATCTAAAACGTGCATGAACCACAACCCATCAAGCGCGATGAGCATCTGCCTCGAAAGGTTGGCCTCAGAGTCCCCGAATTTCACGCCCGCACCCTAGCACCTCGTTCAGACTGCGGTGAGGTGGTGGGGGTTGCATCGCTCTTCTGCGTCGACGCCTCGACAAAAACATAGTCAGGATGCTGCGCGAAGAACAGCTCACGCTGCGATGCCACCCATTCGCCTCGGCAAAGGAGCTGGCCTGCGCGGTAGTAGCCGATCGGGAGGATGTGAGCCTTCTCGCGAATATACTCGGCCTTCATTTTCTCGTGAAAACGGGGCAACTCGCTCCAGTGGACATTCGGGTGGTCGTGATGCTCGATGTGATATCCAATGTTGAACATCGTCGAGTTAAAAAACGTGTTGACGAAGGTATTCGAATGACCGTAAGGCTTGGATGGCGTCTTCACCGAACATCCCGCATGTTGCGCGTACATCCCTGGCGCCATGACCGCAACATTGGCAAGCCATTGCGGAAGAACCCAAACCAACGCAATCGCAAGTGGATCGAACCCCAACGCGACGGGTGGAATCATCCAGATGACGACGAACCAGGCAAACTCAATCGCCATCTTGCGACCAAACTTCGGTCCGTACTGTCCGCTGCTTGAATCCTTGATGAGATGCGCGACATAGCGGAATGGCCAGTGCATCAGGGCATACTTGTAGATGCTCTCCCACTCCCCGTTTGGCTTGCGCTTTGGAAGAGTCCAATCGACATCTTCGAGGAGATGCGCATGATGAACTGTGACATGCGAATGCTCCCAGTAGTAGCCAGGCCATCCCCCTGACACCGTCCAGAAGCGACCGAACCACCTATTGAGCCATGCCGAGGAGAACACCTTCCGATGCGAGTGATTGTGGAAGTTCACCCCCACGTTGATTCCACTCGACCATCCGAGAAGCATCGCTGCCGCCACCGCGAATGCGTTGCGCCCTGCGTGTCCATACTCTGCAAGCCGCGGGTACTGATCCCACATGTTCCACATGGCGATCGTCAGCGCGAATCCGGCGACGAGCGCCACTTGGAAAATAACGCAGTGGACGTCTTGGGGGTGAGCAAAGAACCCGCCGCGAGCACGAGGCGACGTTGCCTGCTGAGCGCTCATCCGATCCTCCCGACGATTCGCCACCAGAGGTAGGTGGCACCCAATGTGACCCACGGCCCCCACGCAAATGTCCCTAGGATGAGGACAAGTGCGACGAGTGGAAACAATGAACGGATGGCGATGGCCGAGAAGGTCACGTCGGTACTACCGGGAAGCGATGGGTTGGACGCCTGCGCCGGCGCCACGGAATCACTAGCACCCGATTCTACCCTCGGATCCCCCATCATCACAATCTTCCCGTCGTACGGCAGCGCCATGGGTGTAAACATCGGCTCCGCATGGCCCCGAGGAAAATCTGCGACTGCACCTAGGTTTGCCAAACGCGGCAACAACGCCGCCACGCGCTTAGATATGTCGGTCTGAGCCCGCGCGTGTACCCGCAGGTGATGGACCGCAAGCAGTATCCGCCGGGAGGATCGGCGGCAACGCAAAACGACCGGAGTCGGATGCGGAAATCTCCCAGGAATCGGCGAGCGACGCGCCGTTGACTCGCGGCCAATTCGAGCGAACAGACAACATCACTTCGTCTCCAACGTGGACGCGAAAACCGGCACGCTGAAGTCGCAATAGCAACGAAGAACGTCCAAATCGCGGAATGACGATGCGGCGCAGTCCATCGCCGATGAGAACATGAATCAACCGATCGGCACAAGACTCATCGATAGGATCGCACGCAATGTCGAGCACCAAACGCTCGGTCGGCGAATCACGGAAAACAACACACGCCTTGATCTGATCCACTCGCTTGATCGCGAAGCCGTGATCGGAAGCGTAGGGCCCGGAGAGCCTGAATTGCATCATGCTTCCATCGCGGCGCGTACAGGTCTCAGATGTCTTGAAAGGCTCCGTCCACGCGCGGCAGAACGTCGAGTCGATGGCGTGAACCTCGCCTTCGCCGTGAGAACCCGCGTGCTTTGATGGAGTGCGAACGATCTCCACCGAGGTTCGAAGCGCCTCATGGTCACCGAGGCGACGCATCTGCCAAAAGTCGGATTCGGAGAAAGTTGCAAGCAGGGCCCGGATGCCGGCTTCGTTCTCGAATGTTTCGCGAAACTCGGAATCGACCTCGACGGGCAGGCCATGCCATCCGCCAACGCGATAGCGAGGATCAACAAACGTCAGTGCAAGTCGTCCTACGACCCCGTCCCGTCCAAGCAACGTGACCGGAATGGGGGTCGCGCCAAAATGTGCCACGACTTCGCCTGATTTTTCCCGGGCCACGATTCCAAAGAACCCGAGAGGATGCGCCGTAACCATGTGGCGCAACTGCAGGGCCACGGAATCAGGGTTCCTAGAAGTCACGCGGGCGAACGCGTCGGCGATCGCAAGGACGTCCGCATCCGAGGTCTTTGCGAAATTAAGGCCCATCGCTAAACCAGATCCATATCTGCAAGGGTGTAGTACCAGTGCTCGCGGAGCCAAGCCGACGCAAACCGAACGTCATAGGGCCGAGCCGTCATGACGTAGGGGGTCGGTTCCGCTTCAAAGCCGAATTGGATGAATCGCTCCCACCAGATGGAGGTCGGCGGAAGAATGGTCACAAGGTCATGAAGTCCATCCTGCGCGGCGCGCTCCGCGGTCCAGCGCAAGAGACTCTGCGCCGCACCCGGCGATTCCGGATCCACGTACCAATCGACAAGGATGCCGCGCGTCGCATTTCCGAATCGGGCCTTAGAATAGACAGCCAATCCGAGAACGTCACCGCCGTCACCAGGACGGGCAACTGCCATGCGGTACGACTTCCATGGATGTGACGCGAATCGCCAGTCAAGGAACGCCTTGTCGCGACGCGCAACACATCGGTGGTGCCGAGATTCCAGCCGCTCTGCGAGAGCCAATACGTCCTCTGGAAACTCGGTGACTTCAATGGCGTGTGTCTTCCAATCCCAATCCGGCAGTTGATCTGCGTGCCGAAGGGTCAGTTGGAATTGGGTCCTTAGCATCCAGTAGTCAAGGTACTTGACGCCAATCCGATAGTGTTCGGGGACAGGAAGTCCATACATGACCGCATCTACGCCCGGAATGGCGAAAGTGGATGCATAGGCCTGTGCAAGCCGCACGAAGGTCCCGGGATTACGCAGGCCGCGACGAATGGCTGGATCGCTGTAGGCGTCGCAATTCTGGCCAAAAAGAACGTCCTGACCGTCGACCCTCATCTTGATCGGGACACCGCCGTAGTGCGCCACGACAAGTCCATCTGGATCCTCAGCAACCAGGCTGTGATATCCCGCAGGATTGGCGAGGTACTTCCAGTTGAAGAAGTCGACATCGCGCGGGCGAAACTCGGGATCTGAGGCGCCGAACACTCGATTGAACATGTCGACGATGATGGCTTCGTCTCCAGTCCTGAACGCACGAATGCCGTAGCCGGAGGCCGTCATACGAGTCCTCCGAGCGAAACTCGCGCCTCCGCGATGGCCCTCATACCAGCTAGTCGCCCCATGTCGACCGAAGCCTGAATCCGTCGGGAGCTGGTCTCGAGCGATCCGACTGGCCCGGTTTCAGGCGCAATGACTGTAATACGCACCCCTGGTGGCGGGTCCTTGATGACTGCGATGGATCGCATTCGAGCAGCACGGCCGGACTGAACCACGGCCGCGACTTTCGGCGAAATACCGTGGCGCTTTGCGAGCATCATGAGCGCATGAGTCTCGTACCATGCCGGCGCCCGACCAACCGGAAGTGTCAGCGTGACGACCAGATCGGTGAATCCCGCCTCAAGTGCCTGAGACACCATGAGAGGTGCACCGCAGGCTCCATCAAGCCACTTGGTTCGATTAAGTTCGAAGACTTCGGCGAGGACCGGCACGGATGCCGCGGCGCAGAGTGTCGGCAACAGGTCAGCAGCCGACAGCGAACGGGCGTCGAGGATATGTGTTTCTAGAGACCCAGCTTCCGTGATGGGAAACCAAATCGGATATGGGAACTCGGAGACCAGATCTTTCCTGATCGGGCGACGACGTTCCATCGCGTCGGCAACGGCCAAGAGGTTCATGACGGGCAGGCCTCGTGCCAGCCGTCGTAGGAGATCCCATTTATTTCGGAACTTGAAGAACGCTGGTTCCCGTCTGTCGGGGAGATCCTGTGCGTATACCTGCGTTCCGAGATCTGCGAGCCCGGACACCCAGTACATGAAATTGAACGCCGCGGCGCTCGAACCAAAGAGCGCGTCGAAAGCGTCTGTGGGCACGCCAACCTCTTCGAAGCCTGCCTGCACGCCAGCTCCGAACGAGCCGCGCATTCCGCCACCTTCCTGTATCCACGCAACCCGGCGTCCACCTCGCTCGGAACGAGGCAAAAGGGCGGTAGCCAACGCCCCTATCAAGGGCGAAGTTGGCAAAACGATCGGACTATCGATATCGACAGAGCTCATGCGGCGCTCAGCCCTTATCGACCGGATATTGGTGCGTTGCGTTCACCATGTCGTAGGAAGCGGGTCGGGTAAGGCTGAAAAGGCGCGTCGGAAGGTCACATCAGGGCGTGATGTGGCTACCACTCGACGCCCTGTGACGGGATGGACAAACCCCAAAACCAACGCATGGAGCAGAAGTCGTGGCGCCGACCTTCCGTTGTAGCGATCGTCCCCTGCGATGGGATGCCCGATGAAGGAAAGATGAACACGGATCTGATGCTTGCGGCCCGTTTCGAGCCTCACCATGACTGCCGTTCGACCACGGTCCACCGCGAGCCGACGCCAATGAGTCACGGCCGATTCTGCACGCGCCATGATGCCCGGGGGGGCATGAGGTGTGAGCACTCGGACCTTGTACGGCGGCACATCTGATTCGACGAGAGGTTGGTCTACCGTACCGGACGCCTCGCGGAGCACACCATCCACCACAGCAACGTAAAGGCGATCAATATCGTGTGCCGCAAAAAGTTTCTTAAGCGCCTCCTGCGTGACAACATCTTTTGCAAACACGAGGAGTCCAGACGCCGCTTCATCGAGTCGATGCACTAAGTAAGCATCGGTCCCGCTCGGCGCCACATGGCGGCGCACAGCAGCCCACACGGAAGTCCGCCCGTCATCCCGAGCGGCGACGGAGAGAAGTCCCGCCGGTTTATCAACGATGATCAGTTGAGCATCTTCGTAGATGATCGCTAAGCCGTGCTCCGCCGAGGGGGCCGCCTTGCGGCCGACCGTGACTTTCCCAGTCTCCTGAACCTCGACATCGGCCCGAGTGGCCGCGATTCCATCTACGAAAACCCGCCGATGTTCGACCATCTGCCGCAGCGTCCGTTTTGACGCTCCAGGGTGCAGGGAAGCCAGGACATCTAGGAGCTTAGCCATATCGATATATGCCACCCTTGGCCGCCGAGCGCAAGGAAGCCTCTGCCTCTTCCTGCGCTAGCATCGTCCATGTTCGAGACACCGCTACGGGAAAAACGGACCTGGGGGCTGCTCGCGGGCCTCAGGCCCTTTACCGAGCCTTCTCGTCGCGACTCCATGTCGATTGTCCTAGCTGTGCTTCTTGCGCTTCCGGCCGCGTGGGGCATTCCGATTCTGGTTTCGCAACTTTTCAGTGCGTCGGACGAAGCACGGGCCTCGCGGGCGACGGCTGTCGTCACAGGCCTGATTCTGTGCGTCGTGATCGGCGCCCTCGCCTCCTGGTGGCGCGGCGCAGCCATCGCCCGACTCCGGATTAAGAGTCTACATCGACTTAAAGTAGCAGCGCTGCGCGCAATCCGCCGAAGCGATCTCGACTCCATCGGGAAGGACCCCGCCTCGCTTGACGCACGACTCTCGGAAGACCTTGCGCAAGTTGCGGGGGTTCTGCCTGACACCTGGATCGGCGCGATTGGCTCCCTGCTGCAAACCGCGGTTGCCGGCATCCTGCTCGCGACACTCGCCCCTTCCATGCTGGCTGCGGCGCTTTTAGGAGTAGCTCTTATCGGAGGTATCAGTTTCCTCACGGCACGGCCCCTTCGTACTGCCAGTGAATCCCTCAATCAGGCCAATGAACTGAGTCGATCCCGCGTCTCCGACTCCATCCGACATGAGTCGCTCCTCCGAAGCGCTAACGCCGAATCGACCGATCTCTTTCAACTCGTCCGGCAACTTGCCGTTACTTCAAGAGCCCACCTGCGCCGCGAACTTCTCGGACTCGCCCTAGGCCACCCCATCGTCATCTTGAGTGGCATATTCCCGCTGGCACTTTTGGCTCTCTGGGCGCTCGGCCCACAGAGAGGCTCAGTGGAAACGGGCACCATGATTGCGGCATTTATCCTGATGGGCCAGTTGTTCGATGGAGCGTCGCGTGTTGCCAGCGTGCATTCCGGCCTACAAAGCGCCCTCTCGGCCGTCGAACGCGTTCTCGAGGTTATCGCGCTCCCAGATGCTCATCCGGCCGCTACGGGATCGACGGGCATGGACTCTCTCCTTGGTACGATCTCATTCTCCAATGTCTCAGCGGGCTACGATGAAAAAGAGGTGCTGCGTGACATCTCATTCACGATCAAGCCGGGAGAACATGTCGCGGTGGTTGGACGAAGCGGGTCAGGCAAATCAACACTGCTCAGTCTCCTATGGAGAGCACGGGAGCCCTTAGCAGGGAGTATTTCGATCAACGGTGTGGATCTTGCTTCGATTCAACCGCGAGCCCTCCGCGCCAAAATGGCGATACTTCCGCAAGACACGCCGCTCTTAGATCGAAGCCTGAGGCAGAACCTCATGCTCGCCAGCCCACAGTCGGGTGATGCCGACTTGACCCGTGTCCTTTCGTGCACTCAACTTGATGTGCTTGTGGGCCAGCTTGAGGACGGACTTGAAACGAAGCTCGGCAATCGAGGATCTAGGCTATCGGGCGGTGAAAGAGCCCGCGTGGCGCTTGGGCGCGAACTGCTGAAATCCCCTGACATCGTCCTGCTTGATGAAGCGACTTCTCAGCTTGATCCCATCACCGAGAGTGCCGTCATGTCAGGTATCGAACTCCTGACCAAAGGGCGAACGACATTCGTCATCGCGCACCGCATGGAGACCGCGCGTCGCGCCAACCGCGTCCTTGTTCTCGAGGCAGGACGACTCGTCGGATTCGGATCGCACGACGAACTGGTCGGGTCATGCCCAGAGTACCAGGCGCTACGATTGGCCGAGTCCATGAAAGAGTCCCAGTCAACATGACCGCATGCCTCCTTGATATCGCGTCCATCGAAGAATCCGAGAGCGATTCGGTTCGCGCGGAGGTGGCGTGTGCCGTCTCGATATTTAAGTCGAGACTTGAATCACGCGGCATTCCGTGTGTTCTTGCAGGAGGCCCTTACCACCCTGCCGAGCGCATTGCGGCACATCCAGCCTTGGCACGTCGCCTGCTGCACGCTGGAATCGAAGGCGGGTCCACGTTCCTTGTCATTCATATCGTCGGCGAGGCATCCTCCGAGGTCATCGACCACTTGGTTCGTTACCTTGACGCGATCGTGTCTCCGCCAAGGCCCGTCCTGCTCGTGGCGAATACGGACCGCGGATCCGCTCCACTCGCGGCAGCTCTTCGCGCGCGCGAAACCCTCGGCATCCGTAATCGCTCGGTTGTCCTGACAACATGGTCTGATTCTTCTTGCTCTGAGGCGATCGAGCTCATTCGTCAGGCGGAAATTTCCTCTTCAGCATCTCCCCCGGTCCGCGCATGGTCCCTTCCGCTGCGAACACACGTTCACCTCCGACTTGTTCAATCCCCTTCCGATGCGCCGGGATGGCGCCTCGACGCCGCCGAGTTAAGGCGCAAGTCAGGCGCGAGCATTGTCGAGCACGCCTGGTCTGATCTAGTGCATACAGCGAATCAAGCCAGCCCACTGGGAGCTCTCCTGGCTCCAAGCGAGCATCTTCGAATCGCTGCGACCTTGCGGGACGTGCTCCGCGAGGCACATGCAGGTTCGGTGACACTTCCTGCGCTCGAGCGGGAGTTGGAGCAATTCCTGGTCGACTATCTCGATGCGCTTCCCGAGTCGCCGCCTGTGGGCCTCGATGGCGATGACTTCGGCGCGCTCTCGGGACTCCTGCTTACGCGCTCGGCTTCCGACACGACGCACATGCCATTCCACGCGGGAGGTCGCCGCAAGGTTGGGAGCCATGCCCGTTGTTGGCGACCGCTTGTCGAACCCACTCCGTTCAAGGCGGCGACGACGACATTCGTTCGTTGGGTGCGCCATCTCACGGGGGACCACGTTTACGTTGCAGTAGCGACTCCCGTTGCGTTCGTGCAACTTGTCCGGTCGGGCAGATGGCCCTCAGATCGTGCGCACGGATCAACCGGAGATCACCGCGCGAACCTTCACGCCGAAGCCAAGGAAATCGACGTCCCCATTACTTGGGTCGACGTTGGAGAATCGTCGACTCGCCCGGGCGAAGCGTGAGGTGAATCCGGCCGCCAATCGGGCGACGGAGGACATGTGCCAATTGGTCTTGCCACTCCGATTGAGTGATAAGGGACATGCCATGCGAGTCCCCGGCCGTTACGGCGACTAGGTCGCGACTCGATTGGTGGCTGCCCTTCCCCTCGACGTCGACTGAGAGTCCGGCAGTTGCGTAGATTTTACTCAGCACGAATGCGGGAACGGGCGGCTCGAGCGCGTACGCGGTCCAACCTCCCTCCGACGTGCCGAGCACGACAGAGGGCACACTGTCGCGCACGCGGCGCGCTACAACATGCACAGAAGATCCAACGGGACGAACATCGTGCGTCGACCAGAATCCGCGTCCAAACTGAATGCCATCATCCGTCACCGAATCAGACGGGACCGCTTCGTCGATTGCTGTGAGTGGAAGACCCGTTACAAGTTCGATTCCACAAGGTGGACCTGCCGAAGTTGGAGCCAAGCCCGTCCTTCCCGTGAACAGTGCAAGGCGCGCCGAACGAACAGCAGCTCGAACACGCGCTAGCGCCAGAGGTTCAACGCGCTCGAGTACAGGAAACACGAGACAGTCATATCCGTGCTGCTCATCGAGATCCGACAATCGAATAATCTCACAGGACAACCCCGAGTGGGCAATCTCCAAGAGCTGTCTCGGAAGCGCATCGGCCAGCCGATCCGGGAATCCACATAGGACCTCGAGTGCTTCCTCGTCGACCACCAATGCAGCGCGCGCCTGCGAAGCAGGCGTGTTATTCGACTGTCGTGCAATGGACACGAGTTGACGCATGACCTCGCAAACGGCGGGCTCATCGTGAAATGTGCCCGTCATGTCGAACCACCAGAACCCCATCCCTCGCGCCAGCGCAACGCCTGCCTCGCGCACCTGCATCGAGAGCGTATCCGCGAGAGACTCCGTTCGGCCGTACCCGGCATCATCGACCAGCACATGTGTCCGGATGTCGCTCTCATGGAACGCACCCATTCCGTGTTTCCGGAGCGTTGCGGTAGGAAGCATCGACATCGAAGCCCCCGAGCGTAGATCGCGTCGCGCGTAACTTGAGGGCGAAGCGAGAAACGCAACTTCGTTCGATGCAAGAAGGTGTGACAGACCGAGCGTACACCCCATCCGGAGTGCCTCTGGGTGAAACGCCATCTCGGCGAAATACCCATGAAACGCACCCACTTTCCACGCTCCGTTTGACACCCGTGTCACGGTGCGGCTGAGCTCGATCAAGAACTTCGTCGGCAACAGCGAAAGAAACTGATTAAAATCGATGACATCTCGAAAGGCGCGAGGATCGATCCATGAAGTCGAAGTTGCTTCGCGTCTACGTTCGAAGTCAGGCGGTTCGAGATTCTCTAAAGAGACGTCTCTTCGCCAAGCATGAGACAGCGCGCCATCGGTGCCGTACTTCTCAGCAAGATAGCCACGAAATCTCGCCCGGGCCGCCATTCCGGCATCTGGAAGATGTCCCTCCATGGCACCGACATGAACCCACTCCTCGGATGTCCCGGAACATAGAATCAGGGCAGGAATTCTCTCTGCCCAACCTCGCTGCATGGCGTGGCGAATGAACTCGGTGAGGTTCGCCTTTGCGGCCACAAGCCAAGCGTCCGACGCAAAACTAGCGGCGGTTGTTTTAGCGAAACCGTGCCCGAGATCGCCGAGCATGACCGCGTGCCTGAAACCCACCAATTCGTCGGGGTGCTGCTGATCCCACCAAGGGGGCGATCCAATGTACAGGCGAGGAATAACCCAAGCGTCAGGTTGCGACTCGAGAATTGCCGACATCCGGCCGTCGAACTCGGAATAGTCGTACGTCCCATCTTCATTCCAGACAGGTCTGGCAAGCCCATACGGATGAAAATCTGCCGTGGCAGAAAAGGAGTAGCCAAAGAGGCCCGCAGCTGACATCCGCTTCATCCACTCAGAGGTAGGCGCGGGTGTGGTCAACAACCAGGCAGGCTGCTCCCGCCTTCGATCCAAAATGATGGGCCGCCCGTCCCGAATCTCGAGACGGACTGCGCTCACGGTGCCGTAAGAACCTTTAAGGTATCGAGCGGATCTTCACCGGCAGCGAATCGCATCTGGAAGACCCCAAGTGCGGTGCGATACCCGGCGGTCGACAGCGTCGCGCGCGTACGAGCCAATGCCGCCTCCGCCTCAAGAGAGTCTCTTCCGGTTGCTACGCCAGCCTTCAACTGTTCCTGAATGACCCGCTGATTCTCAGTGGCCTGTGCGAGTGAGTCAGAGGCTACACGACCTGCAGCCTCGGATTCCACCGCGCGGCGATGCGCCGCCAAGATTCGATCTTCGATGTGGCGTAGCAACGATCGCACCCTGACTTCGACCTCGGCGCGACTTGCATCGAGCTCGCGAATTTCTGCTGCGACACGGCCGTTGAGGTCGGGATTCCATGACATCGAGAGGAACGCATTCCCGTTCAAGTTTGGATTCAATGCCGTCGTGGAGTCATAGGTGAGTTGTGGACCGATAGCGAGTGACGGGCTGGTCGATCGGTCCGCGGCTTCACGATCGTGCGAAATTGCGACCAAGGTCTCCACGAGAACGTCGACTTCCGGATTGGTGGTCCTCGCACGGTCGAGCTCTGGGAGCGCACTGACTGGAGCAACCACGCGTTGAGTCCACGCAACAATTCGCGTCGGGTGACCAACCGGGTAACCGGCAGCCATATTCAAGGCTCGAACTGACTCTTGGCGCGTTGTCTCGAGTTCAAGACGCCTCTGACGGGCCTCGCCAAGCGCAACCTCAACTGACAGTACATCCGAACGACGCACGGTTCCCGCTTCAAGCCGTGCGCGAACGTCGGACAACTCTCGCTCCAGCTGCGAAATGGTGGATTCGCTGACGTCGAGAAGTGCGTCCGCCTCAAGCAGATTGAAATAGGCCAGGACCAACGCTGCGCGTTGTTCCCTGCGCGTCACTTCTTCAGTGACTGTCGCGGCCCGGTAACGTGCCTGAGCGGCTCTCACGCGCTCCGCCAGCGTCCCCGAGAGGTCGAGCGGCAGGGAGAATCCGGCAGAAAAACGCAAGGTGGCTCGGTCGCCTTTGAAGGCGCCTTGACCGGTGCGCCGGGCGACGAGCGTGACGTCCGTTGAAACACCCAGATTCGGCAGCAGCGCCGATCGCGTTTGATCGACGCGAGACGACGCCTGCAACACCTGCTGACGCACGACCTCGAGATCCAAGTTCCCGCCGTCCACACCGCTCAACAAATCACCGAGGGACACCGCCGCTGCAGGCGCTGACCTTGGTGCGCGCGCTAACGGGGCGGTCATCTCTTCCCTAGCGGCGGCAGTCGGGCCGGTGCCTGTCGTCGACGCAAGCTCGTCCGAAAGGGCACAAGCCGTGATTAACGGCACGAGCAGAAGCAAGCCCATCAATCTTCGTGTCATGAGTTGTCCTGGCGCGACGGACAGGCAATGCCGATGATCCTTGAAAGTTCTGACTTCATGTCCTTGCGCTCGATGATGCGATCGATGAATCCGTGGTCAAGCAAGAACTCCGAACGCTGAAAGCCCTTTGGAAGTTGCGCCCGAATGGTCTCTTCAATGACGCGCGGGCCGGCGAAACCGATCAGGGCGCGCGGTTCGGCAATGATCACATCGCCAAGCGCGGCAAATGACGCGGTTACTCCCCCAGTCGTCGGATCAGTCAAGACAGAAATGTACATCAGGCCCTTACGACCGTGCCTCTCGATGGCGGCCGATGTCTTGGCCATTTGCATGAGAGAAATGGCACCTTCGTGCATGCGTGCGCCGCCCGACTGGCTGACGACGATCGCGGGGACGCCTGCATCCGTGGCGGCTTCGACAGTCAGTGTGACTTTTTCGCCAACCACTGAGCCCATCGAACCACCCATGAAAGCGAAATCTAGCGCGCACAGAAAAATTCTATGTCCATCGAGCTTCGCGCTTCCCGCGATGGCCGCTTCGAACGAGCCTGAGCGGGCGACGGATTTCTTGAGCTTGTCTGGATAGGGCTCTTTGTCGTTGAAACCAAGCCAGTCCTTTGGGTGGAGCTCGGTCCAGTTTTCCTCGAACGACCCTTCATCCGTCAGGATCTCAATCCGTCGGCGCGCGCTGACGGGGCCATGCCAGCTGCATTCGTGACAGACGGACAAGTTCGCCTCGAAGTCTTTTTGGAACAACGTGGCGTTGCAGTTCTTGCACTTAATCCAGACGCCCGAAGGCATCTCACGCTTGGCGCGAAATCTCCACGGCATGAATCAGCCCCCCGATACCATCGCCGCGGATTGAGCCGCAGCAAGGATGTCCGCAATCGCCTTGGAACGATCTTTCGCACCGTAGACGGAATTGCCGGCGACGAGCAAGTCTGCCCCTGCACGCGCGGCAACGGCCGCAGTTTCGAGGTTGATGCCGCCATCGATTTCGAGGCGCCCTGTGAACCCCATGTCGCGCAATTCTGCGAACTTCCCGCAGACGTTGGAGATGAACGTCTGTCCACCAAAGCCCGGATAAACCGACATGATCAAAATGTGATGAAGTCGTCCAAGATATGGACGCAATCCGACGACGGGCGTATCCGGATTCACCACCATTCCGGGTTTTGCGCCACACGAGATGATCTTGTCGATCACCGCGGACGGTTCACAGGGAGCCTCAAGATGGAACGAGATCCAATCTGATCCGGCCTTGGCGAATGGCTCGGCATACTTGAGCGGATCGGTGACCATCAGATGTGTGTCGAATGTCATCCGGGTCAGCGGTCTCACCGATGCCACCAATGGTGGTCCGAACGTGATGTTCGGCACAAAGTGGCCATCCATGACGTCGAGGTGCAGTACGGACACTCCGGCCTGTTCCACGGCCGCGATCTCCGCCGCCAGGCGCGAGAAGTCCGCGGAGAGAAGTGAGGGCGCAACCGTCGGCGAGAACTGCATCATCGTGGCTAGATCCTAACCACGCGCCTTCAAGCAGGCGACCCCCGGCAGCACCTTACCTTCGAGGAGCTCGAGACTCGCTCCGCCCCCCGTCGAAACATGGGTCATTCTCGAAGAAAGCCCAAATTGGTTGGCAGCCGCAGCCGAGTCCCCTCCTCCGATAATCGTCGTTCCGGTCGACGCGGCGCAGGCTTCTCCGATCGCACGGGTGCCCGCCGAGAATGGCTTCATCTCAAAGACTCCCAGAGGGCCATTCCAGAGTACCGTCCGAGCTCCCGCAATGACGCTGCAGAACGTCTTGGTGGATTCGGGACCAATATCGAGTCCCATCCATCCGTCCGGTACCACGGCGGCCACTTGAGTCGCGGCTGTTTCGGAGAACGCGTCAGCGCAAACGTGGTCCGTCGGTAAGTGAACTTTGACTCCGCGCACCTTCGCCTTCCCGAGCAAATCCCGAGCGAGGTCGAGTTTATCCGCCTCGACTTTGCTCTTTCCGATCGGGACTCCCTGAGCCGCAAGAAATGTGTACGCCATTCCCCCGCCGATCAAGAGTGAGTCGACTTTCGCGAGCAGGCTCTCAAGGACTAGGATCTTGTCCGAAACTTTGGACCCGCCGACGATTGCGACGAATGGGCGATCCGGGGCCTTCAGGACTTTGTCGAATGCAGCGAGCTCCTTTTCGACGAGGAATCCTGCCACCGCCGGCAGGTACGCTGCCACGCCGCTCACTGACGCGTGGGCGCGGTGCGACGCACCGAAGGCGTCATTGACAAATAGATCGCCAAGCCGTGAAAGCGCTTTCGCAAACACGGGATCGTTCTTGGTTTCACCAGGCCAGAAACGAACGTTCTGCAAGAGTGCAACGCCACCGCGTGGGAGGGCATCGACAATTGCGAGCGCTTCAGGTGTGTCGATGGGGTCAATTAGCTGGACGTTCACGCCAAGAAGCGCACCGAGACGTTCCGCAACCGGCTTCAGAGATGCCGAGTCCATTCGCTCGCCATCCGGTCGCCCGAGATGTGACATCAGAATCACACGGGCGCCCTGAGCCATCAGATACCTGACCGTCGGCAAACTCTCCGTGATGCGCGTCTCATCCGTGATGACCCCATTTTTCATAGGGACGTTCAGGTCGGCCCGAACAAGGACGCGTAACCCAGCGACATTGACATCTCTCACGGTGGCTTTGTCCATCTTGCACCCCTTCGAAGTCCCATTTCCTAGCAAGGATGGACGCTAGGATCACGGGCATGGAACCGAACACCGCCGATCCACGCGAAATCGCCGAGCTCTTCTGGGAGACCTCGGCAAGTCGCGTCGCCGTGGCATGTTCGGCAGGGCCCGACTCCCTCGCGGCGTTGTCGCTACTTGCAAACGCGACGAGGCGGCGGAACCGCACGCTAGTTGCGTTTCATATTGACCACGGCTGGAGGGGTACCGCAGCCGCAGAAGCCGACGCTGCGGTCGTGTTGTCCGTTGCAAGCTCCTTAAGCTTGAGCATGGCTTATGCGACCTCGATCCCACCCGCACACGGGTCTCCGGAGATGCGCGCGCGCGTGGGACGCTATCTCGCGCTCACCGAGCTTTGCATTCAATTTGATATTCAGGAAATCGTCACCGCACACCACGCTGATGACCAGATTGAGACGCGCCTCGTCGCAATCTTGCGTCAAAGTCGCCCGAGCGCATTCGAGGGAATTCGCTCAAGTCGTGCGCTGTCCAAAGGCATCGTCTTACGCAGACCGTTCCTGCATACAACGCGCGATAAATTGCGCGAATTCGCTCCTTACGAGGCGTTACATGACCCAACCAACGATGACGTCCGGCTAACCCGTAACGCAATTCGCCACAACATCATCGCTCACATTCCTGATCCAACACGACTTGAAGCTGCGCTCAGTCGACTTGCAAATGTCGCGAAGCGCATCGGTGAATTCGCCAAGGACGAGGCTTCGACGCACGCTTGCGCGCGAGTCATCGACGAGGGGTTGCTTCAAGTCGACATCGCGTCGTGGAGCCGACTCAGTCCGCTTGCGCGTGACGCTGTCCTCGAGCACGCCACGTCAGACGACTCGACGTTTCCTCGCTGGACGCCCGGCCGTCGCGAACTCCTCGACAGCGCCGTGGGTGTGCGCAATCTGGTCGCGTCGTCGGGCGCACCCCGGAAGCAACGGATCATCGTGGAGGGCCCGCACGCGTACTTCGATGTGTTTGAGCCGATTGCAGCCCACCTGGAACGAACGACCGATCACGAGTTCATCTTCTCGTGGGGACAGCGACGGGTATCCGTGCGCTGGGCGGGGCGAGGCGCCCCCATTCACCAAGTGGAAATCGCACCCGTGCGGCCCGGGCTCAGACTGGAATCGGGTGAACGATTGATCGACGCTTTCCGTCGAACCGCAGTCCCCCGTGTGTGGCGAGCCCGGCTTCCCGTTGTTCTATCCGGCGGTGTCGCGGTGACTTTTGCAGGAATGATCCCTAGGAAATGCGAGGAGCCCTCGGCCACCATGAAGGTGATCGAGGGCCCAGCATGGCCAAATTGGCCAGGGCGCTAACTAGCGCATGGCGACGACGTAACCGTCGCGCGTAAGGCCAATGAGCAGATTCGCATCACCCCCGGCGAGCAACTGATCGAAGTCATCGAGATCGGCTGTCACGAGGATCTGGCCGGTACGAGCGTCGACGCGCATGACCTTGTTCTCAGCGCCGCCGAGATACGCGCGGCTGGAATCCGAGGCATAGGCGACCGTGGCGACTTCGAAGCCGCGCGGCGCCGCGTTGGCATCGGATGCCGACCACGGTTCCTTGCCGGTCGCGATATCTGCAACGACCATGCGGTCCTTGCAGCGCGCAAACACGCGGCCATTGCAAGCGAATGGTTGGCCGGCGAATGCCGACTCGCGGCGAACGCTCCAACGAACCGTGCCTGAAGTGGCCTCAAGCGCATGCAGACCATTGTCGGAACACGGCACCATGACCATTACGCCCTTGCGGGCGCCATCCATGTATTCAGCAACGCAGGGGTCATCGTTCACCGCGCCGAGAAGCTTGCGGCTCCAAGACGGCTCGGAAGGCATGACCTCATTCCAGCCCACCGCCGGAACGGCGAAAACCGTGCCATCGGCGCAGCCAGCAATGACTAACCGTCGCGGAAGTCGTGGCGTCGTGACCGGACCTGCCACCAATGGCGACACGGCGCGGAAACGCCAACCGACCGTGGCGTCCGAAGGCGACATAGCGACGATCTGATTGGAAGCGAGTCCCGACACGTACACCGTGGTGTCCGAGGACACCGCAGGCGCCGCGGTTGCGACGCCGAGTGCGGCGCGCATCGAATACGGGCGAGCGCCGGTATTGCGATCGAGGACTATCATGCCGCCATCGGTCGCCGTGAGGAACACGACGAAGCGATCGCCAGCGCGAGGGGCCTCACGGGTTGGGTTGGCTCCCAACGAAGCGACCCACTTGTAAGTTCCATCGCGGGCATCGACAGCAACGATTTCATACTCGGTGCCCTTGTGGGACTCGAGGAAGAGGTCGCTGCCGCAAACCCACGCGTTGACGAGGGTGCCGCCGTTGAGGTACTGGCCGGACCAAACTCGCTTCTGGGCTACGTCCGCCATATCCGACTCAAGTTCACTGAGTCGGTTGTACGGCGTCGTTACCGTGGAGGCGCAGCAAGCATCGTCGCAATTGCTTGTGCAGCAGCTGTCTGACGAGGCACACCCGGCGAGGGTAAGGCCAATGCAAAGAATGGCGGTCAGGCTGATCCGCTCGAGCATGTCCACGGTCTCCGAGACCCAAAAAGGGTCCATATTTTCTGACTTCGGCCGGACGTAACGAGGCGTCACTATAGGCCTTCGCGACGCCCCGTCAAGCAACCAAGGGGGGCTTGACCTGCCCCTCCCGGACTCGGAAGGTGGGGAGCATGACGCCAGCAGCATCTTCGAGACGGATTCGCCGCAACCTAGACGCCGTCATGACTCAGATACAGAGCGCTACAGATCGGGCATGCCGATCACGGAACTCGGTGCTCCTCGTTGGGGTAACGAAACTCGCCACAATTGAGGACACGCTGGCTCTTCTCGAGGCCGGATGCCATGTATTTGGGGAAAATCGGCCAGAGGAACTAGCGCAAAAGGCCATGGTTCCGGAGTTAGGTCGGGCTGTCTGGCACATGATCGGCACATACCAGCGCCGAAAGATCCGCGATACCCTAGTTTCGGTCTCCATGGTCCAATCCATCGATTCATGGCCTCTCGCTCAGGCCATTAGCCGGAGGGCCGTCGAACTTGGAAAGCAGATCCCATCGCTCATTCAGGTCAATGTCTCGGGCGAGCCCACCAAGCACGGGCTATCACCTAGCGAAATTAAGGACGAATTCGCTCGGTACCTAGACCTCCCGGGACTACGGGTAGAAGGGCTGATGACCATGGCTCCAGCGGGTGCCCCAGAAGCGCGACTCCATTCGATTTTTGGGGCATGCCGAGAACTTCGGGACACACTCGCGAGTCCCGCACATCCGCTCCCCCACCTCTCGATGGGCATGTCGTCAGACTTCGTACCCGCCATCCTCGAAGGGGCGACCCTCGTCAGGATAGGGAGCGCTTTGTTCGCTCCAGACTGACGTTTCGCCCACGCTCCCCAACGATTAGCATCACACCCCCATATGCCGATCCTAGTCGTTGAATCTGGTCCCCTCGCCGGCAGGCGCATCGATCTTGCGTCGGCATCGGCCACGACGCTCGGCCGCTCGACTGCGAACTCCCTCGTACTAGACGAGGGATTAGTTTCCGAACGTCATGCATCCGTCGAATTTAAGAACGGGACGTGGCTGCTTCGAGACTTGGGCTCGACCAACGGAACATTAGTCAATGGGAACCGCGTCGAGAGCCAGGGACTCGTAACGGGCGACCGAATCACGCTCGGGTCTTCGGTTCTTCGCTTCGTGGCCGACCCACAACCCGCAAGGACCAACGCACCGGATCGCCTCCTCGGGACGGTCATCGGGGGGTACAAAATCCTTGATCGACTCGGCAAAGGTGGAATGGGTGTGGTTTACAAGGCCAACCAGCAAAGCCTTGACCGCATCGTCGCTCTTAAAGTCCTTTCACCGAAACTCGCAGCAGATCCCGCCTTCGTCAAGAAATTCTCCGACGAGGCACAGGCTGCCGGCCGACTGAATCACCCGAATATCGTTCAGGTCTACGACGTCGGACACGACGGAACCCACCACTTCTATTCGATGGAGTACATCGAGCGTGGAAGCGTTCAAGCGCTTATCGATCGGACTCCCGGGCCGCTCGACCTTGATCTCGCGTTGGCTATAGTTGCCGACGCCGCGCGCGGCCTCGTTTTTGCAGAGAAAAAGAGCATCGTCCACCGCGACATCAAGCCCGACAACTTGATGATTAACGCGGAGGGCATCGTCAAGATCGCGGACCTCGGTCTTGCACTCGATCCGGGCAAGGGCGATGACATGGATCGCATCCTCGGGACTCCGCACTACATCTCGCCAGAACAAGCGCAGGGACTAGCCGTCGATATAAGGAGCGACCTGTACTCGCTCGGCGCAACTTGGTTCAGACTCGTTGCTGGGCGCACTGTGTTTGACTCCTCCGACGTCAAGGAGATCGTGCGTCGCCAGATCGAAGAGTCGCCGCAGTCGGTTCGCGAGCTCAACCGCAATCTCAGCCAGGACGTAAGTTCGACCATCGATCGACTTCTCTCGAAGGACCCAGCGGCTCGATACCCATCGGCTCAAGCGCTTCTCGACGTTGTTGAACACATCGGCAAGCCGAAGAGCGGCATAGGACTCAAGGTGGCGCTTATCGGGGCGCTGGTCCTCGTCATGGGCGCGGTTTGGTACATCGTCGCAAACCGCGACGCTCCCCCGGCTCCCCCTGTATCACCAGTCGTTATCCGCGAAGGTGAAACTCCGGAAGAAAAGGCTGTTCGCGAACGCGTCGAGGCCGAAAAACAAGCGAGAGAGACCGCCGCAAAAGATGCCTTCGTGGCAGCGCAGACCGCTGACACCGAAGCAGCAAAGTCTGAGAAGCCCGATTTCGCGCCCGTGAAGGCCCTGTACGACAACGTGGCTTCCGACTTTCCCGGAACGACCTCCGCTGAGCTGGCGGCCAATCGCGCGAAGGCGATCGGCGAACTTCTCGCCGCTCTCGCCGAACGTGATTCGGCAGCAACACGTCAAGCAGAGTCCCGTACGGCCTTACTCCGAGAGTCGTTGGCCAAAGCAAATGAGAAGGCGAAGCCCCTGATCGAGAATCATCGATTCGGCGAAGCATGCGGCGCCATATTTGCCACCCGAATTCTTGCAAGCAACGCGGGCGAAAGCGCGGAGGTCGATAGCGCCATTGAAACAATCATTAAGGCTGCAGAGGCCGTCCATAAATCTGCCTTAGCGAAAGCCAAGGCTTCGGAGCAGGCCGGCCGCACCGACGAGGCATGCGCTGATCTCGAATCTCTATCAGCACACTTCATAGGTGGTGCTCCACCAGTCGCGGCTCGCCGACTCGAGCCTTTGGTGAAGTCGATGTTCGAGGAGTCGAGCGCCATCAGGCGCCGCGTCGGCGAAAAGCGCGATGCTGACCTGAGTGCAGATCTTTTGGGAGCATTCGACGCTCGACGTGAGTCGGGCAAGCTTGCGGCGGCGGCATTCGATGCTGATCGTTCCTTGATAATCCTCAACACCGCGCTCTCCAAACAGCGACTCGGTGCCGGCAAGCAGGAACTCGAATCCGAAATCTCCCTAGTGAAATCCGTCGTCAGCGTTCGCGATCGTTTCATCGCGTACGCCAAGGCGACGCCTGATCTCAAGGTGAAATTGCCGTCGCCACAGGACCGTAGAAAACTCCTCGACTTCTCGCTTACTTCGGTCACTCCTCAGGGCGTTACCGCGAAGCGCGGTTCGACTGAAGTCACAGTAGGATTCTCGGCAGCCGGCGCCGCCGAGGCCTATGACACATTTTTCTCCCACGTTCCGGATCGTTCCACCGATGCAATTCGAGATCTGATTTCTTTTCACGTCTGGTCCGGCCGTCCGGAGAAGGCCTTAGAGTTGCTTGGATTGCTAAGTGATGCAACGGAACGAGAACGCGCAACCGCGATCGTCCGACATGAGCAAGAGGGATGGGAACTCTGGACCCGCATCCGAGAGTTGTTGCCCAAGGCAACTGCGACGGATGACGCCGCCCTCGGCGCCCTCGAGAGAGCGTCCGCCCGTCTTCTCAACGAACTCTGGGACACACGAGCGTCGCTGTTGAACCGACGCGCCCCGGCGCCACCCAAGCAGCGGTGATCCCCGCGGTGTCCACAACCTCGGACGGCGTCACGTTCAGGGTAAAATGTCGGCCAAATGCTGCTGCGACGAATGTTCGCGGAGTTCAAGCTGGAGCATTAAGGGTCGACGTCGCTGCGCCGCCTGAACAAGGCAAGGCAAATGACACCTTGTTGAAGTGGTTGGCGATAAACCTCTCCATCTCTCCATCTAACCTCCGCATCTCCGGAGGCGCCGGATCTCGAGAGAAAAGCATCAGAGTTTTGGGTATCACCAAGGGGGATGCCGAGCAGCGCCTTCTTGCCCTGCTCACGGAACCTGGAGATCTACGATGAGCTCACTGAAGTCCGACATCGCCAAGGCGGCGCAAGCCGTGAAGAAGCTCGCCCGAGGAGTCACCCCCAAGGTGGGCCTCATTCTCGGTACAGGCCTTGGCTCGCTTGCAGCGTCGATCAAGAACGCGCGATCGATCCCATTCAAGTCAATTCCGGGTTTTGGAGTGTCAAAAGTCAAATCTCATGCGGGCAACCTCCTCATCGGCGAGCTCGGAGGCAAGAAGGTGGTCGCGATGCAGGGCCGCTTTCACTGGTATGAGGGGTGGACCATGCAGGAGTTGACATTCCCTGTTCGAGTCATGAAGGCCCTCGGAGTCGAAACACTGATTGTCTCGAACGCCTGTGGCGGAATGAACCCGACTTGGCAGATCGGCGACCTTATGGTCATCGACGACCACATCAATTTGATGGGCGACAATCCTCTACGCGGGGACAACGACGACACGCTTGGGCCGCGGTTCCCCGACATGTCGGCACCGTACTGCCCGGAGCTTATCGCACTCGCAGAGTCCTGCGCACTAGATCTCGGCATTCGCATGCAGCGTGGAGTGTATGCCGCAGTCGGGGGGCCCAATCTCGAGACGCGAGCGGAGTACCGCATGCTTCGCATGATGGGTGCCGACGTGGTTGGAATGAGCACGGTTCCCGAAGTAATCGTTGCGGCGCATCAAGGGACTCGGGTGCTCGGTCTTTCCGTCATCACCGACCAGTGTCTCCCCGACAATTTGCACCCGACCGCTCTCGAGGCAATCCTCAAGGTAGCCGCAGTGGCTGAACCCAAACTCGCATCAGTGGTCGTCAACGTACTCGAGAGGATGTGACCGTGAGCCACGCCCGTTTCCCTGACCTCGGAACCGCAAGGCAGCAGGTTGCGATCGAAAGTCGAGTACAGGACCGCTGGAAGGCAACACGACTTTTCGAGCGCTCCATGAAGCGCCGCGAGGGGGCGGAGCGATTCACATTCTACGAGGGACCTCCCACCGCAAACGGCAAGCCCGGCATTCACCATGTCTTGTCGCGCACGCTCAAAGATGTGATCTGTCGCTTTCACGATCTAGATGGAAAGCTCGTCGAACGCAAAGCCGGATGGGACACCCACGGCCTTCCCGTCGAAGTTCAGGTCGAAAAAGAACTTGGCATTCACGGGAAGGCGGACATCGAGAAGTACGGGCTTGAACCGTTCACTCGAAAGTGCATTGACTCGGTCTTTCAGTTCACATCCGATTGGGAGAAGCTCACGGACCGCATCGGCTATTGGCTTGACCTTAAGTCTGCATATGTAACGTGCCATGAGTCGTATGTGGAATCGGTTTGGTGGGCCTTGGCTTCGCTCTACCGCAAAGACCTGCTTTACCGGGGGCACAAGGTCGTTTGGTGGTGGCCGGGTGGTGGCACCGCATTGTCGTCCGGAGAAGTTGGCGAGGGATACAAGGACGTCGACGATCCCTCCGTGGTTGTTCGCTTCCGCGATCCGACTAGCGACGCGGGATCACCGCGTTCTTTCCTGGCATGGACCACCACACCGTGGACCCTTCCTTCCAACGTCGGCCTAGCGATCAACGCTGAAGGTGATTACGTCGAGGCGGTCCTCGACGCCACTTCTGACGGTGCACCCGCGGAGCGGATTATCGTCGGAGCCTCGCTGCTCGCTTCCGTAACTAAAGGAAGAACGGCTCAGGTCATTGCGACCATGAAGGGTCATGAATTGGTTGGCCGGAAATACGTTCCTCCGTTCGACTACGAGAAGCCTGTGGGTGGCACCTCGCACGTCGTCGTGGCAGCGGACTTCGTGACGTTCGACGGTGGAACTGGCATCGTCCACCTCGCTCCCGCATTCGGCGAAGACGACATGCGCTGCGCCCGCGAGGCGGGCTTGGGTTTTCTTCAACTCGTCGAGCCCGATGGCACAATGTCGGCGTGCGTGACACCTGCGGCGGGTGTGTTCTGCAAAAAGGCCGACCCAATTCTGGCGAAGGAACTCAAGGCGTCAGGTCTTTTGTATTCATCCGAGCGCGTCAGACACTCCTATCCATTCTGCTGGCGCAAGATGGACGACCCGCTCATCCAATACGCACGAAAGTCGTGGTACATCAAGACCACGGCGGTCAAGGATCGTCTCCTCGCGCACAACGCCGGAGTGGCATGGCATCCGACCACCATCGGCGAAGGACGCTTCGGCGATTTCCTGCGGCACAACGTTGACTGGGCGGTTTCCCGTGAAAGGTACTGGGGAACCCCGCTTCCCATTTGGATCAATGACACGACGGGGGTGGTTGATGTCGTTGAGTCAGTCGACGACATCCTCAAGCGCAATCCGAGGGCATTTGACGAATTCGAGGCCGCTCGAAAGAGCGACCCGTCGATGCCCGACCACCTTCGGGTACACAAGCCGTGGATCGACCGCGTGACTTGGACGACACCCGGCCAGCCAGGGACATTCCGACGCGTGCCCGAAGTCATCGACTGCTGGTTTGACTCCGGAGCCATGCCATTTGCCCAGCGCGGTCATCCCAAGACCGGACAAGAGACATTTAAAGCAACTTCCCCCGCGGATTTCATCTGCGAGGGTATCGATCAGACACGTGGGTGGTTCTATAGTCTACTTGCCATTTCGACACTTCTGTTCGACCGCGCTCCCTACAAGCATGTCCTAGTCAACGGACACATCAACGACAAGTTCGGCAAGAAGATGTCGAAGTCGCTCGGCAACACGGTTGATCCATGGACGATCCTGAACGAGCACGGAGCGGACCCGTTGCGGTGGTACCTCCTAGCGCTTACCCCGCCACATGTAGCGAAGTCCTTCGATCCTGATGGTGTCGCTGAGGTGGGGCGCAAGGTATTCGGGACGCTCTGGCCCTCCTATGCCTTTTTCGCGCTCTATGCGAACCTCGATAAGTGGACGACAACGACTCCGGTCAAGGCGGTTTCGGAGCGACCTACACTCGATCGTTGGCTCCTCGCAACCACGCACGCAACGCTTAAGACCTACCGCGAGGCAATGAGCCAATACGATCCACAGCGCGCGACCCGAGCCTTGGGCGAGCTGATTGATCGGATCTCGAACTGGTACATTCGACGCAATCGAGCGCGTTTCTGGAAGTCAACGGATCAGTCCGATAAAGCGAGCGCCTTCGCATCCCTCCACGAGGCGCTAACCTATGTGGCCCTGATGATGGGGCCCATCGCGCCTTTCTCGGCGGACGAGCTCTATCGTTCGTTGCACCCAGACACGGACAGTTCCGTGTTCTTGGTTGACCTGCCTCAAGCCAATGAAGCGTGCATCGATCGCGATCTCCTCGCTCGCATGGATGCCGCGCTCGAGATTGTGGCCCTTGGCAGATCCGCGCGCACAACCTCGAATTTGAGGGTACGCCAGCCGCTCGCTCGGCTTGTCGCCTCGGGACCAACCGAAGCCGCGCGTCTAGCGCTTCGCGACCGTGATGTCGTCGACGCTATCCGCGACGAGCTCAACGTGAAGTCGCTTGATATTGCCGATGCGCGCACCGACGTTGCCGAATTCTCACTCAAGCCGAACCTCCCGACACTCGGTCCTAGGCTGGGTAAGAAACTTGGACTGGCGAAGACGGCATTGGCGATACCGCCAAAAGCGCTCCTTGATGCCTTGCTAGACGGCAAGTCAGGAATCCTCGAAATCGCTGGCGAGTCGTTCGAAATCGCGCCATCGGACGTCTTAGTCGAATGCAAGGGACGCGGCACCTTCGTGGCGTCCGCCGACCGCGGCTGGCTCGTCGCCCTCGACACCTCGGTCACTCCCGAGCTTCTGCAAGAGGGACTAGCACGCGAGGTACTGAATCGTGTCCAAGGGGCCCGCAAGGAGTCTGGGTTGGATGTCGCAGACCGGATCCTTCTGGAGTTCGACGGAACGCAAGAACTTTCCGCTGCCATCGACACCCACCGCGCACTGGTAATGGCGGAGTCCCTCGCCGTCGAAATCCGGAATGTTCCCGGCCTTGACGGATCCGTCGAGGATGTCGAAGGACATCGGATTTCCATCAAGGTGACACGAGTCTCATGACGTTGGCCAAGGTCGCAGTTCTCGTTTCTGGGAGTGGGCGCCATCTCAAGAACCTTCTCGAGTTAGCGCGCTCGGGTTCACTTCCCGTTGAGATCGTGGCAGTTCTTGCGTCGAAGCCAGACATCGGGGCGATTAGCCATGCAAAACACTTTGGTGTCAAAGTGCATGTCGCCGACTCAAGTCAGGTCACCGATGCACTTGCCACCTCAGGGGCGGACTGGGTCGTCATGGCCGGGTGGTTGCGCAAGTGGGACATTCCCGGTCAGTGGCTCGGGCGCACCATCAACATTCACCCGTCCCTTCTGCCCCTGTTTGGCGGGAAGGGTTTCTATGGCAATCGTGTCCATGAGGCGGTCCTTGCTTCAGGAATGCGCGTCAGCGGCTGCTCGGTCCACTTCGTGACTCAAGACTACGACGCAGGCCCTCTAATCGTGCAGCGCCCCTGCGTAGTCCTTCCCGGTGACACGGTCGCATCGCTCGCCGCGCGTGTTTTCGTGGAGGAGCTTGTCGCGCTTCCCGAGGCCCTCGCACTCGCGGTTTCCGGACGGGCACGGCTCTCAAACGGAAAGACCGAGTTCACCCTGTGAATACCGACAAAGTTCGCTACGAAGTGGATCTCCGGGATACGGCAGGCCATCGCATCGTCGTCGTAGCAGAAATCTCCGTTGTCGCACCCCTTCCGGATGGGAGCGCGGAGGTGGGTCTGCCGTCATGGACGCCAGGCTCCTACATGATCCGCGACTACGCGCGACACGTGACCAATTTCAAGGTCATTGGCGGGGAGGGTGTGAAAGTCGCGAAGGATCGGTGGCGAGTTCAGGTTCCACCTTCGCGTCGCATCAAGATCTCCTATGAGGCCTTCGCATACGAGCGAAGCGTCAGGACAAACTGGCTTTCGGATTCCCACGCATTCATCGCCCCCGCGGCGTTGTTTATCGATGAGACGTCCGCTTTTTCTGGACGGGGTGCGCGAGTTTCCAGGCCGTGCGAAGTGACGTTCAAGCTTCCGAAGGGTTGGGCAGCAGACGGCCTAGTCGCTCACCGTTCAAACAAGTGGATCGCCCCGTCCTATGCGGCTCTTGTCGACAGCGCGTTCCTTGCTGGGAAACTCCGAAAAATAGAGTTCCGGGCTGCGCGCGTCGCCCATCAACTGGTCGCTGCCGGTGACGATGCATCAATGCTCGACCTCAAGGCGATCGCCCATGACGCGAAGGCCGCCATTGAGTCGTCCGCCTCTCTTTTTGGCGGAGTTCCCTACAAGAATTTCAAGTTCCTTGCCTACACCGCGCCCCAGTCAGAAGGCATGGGCGGCCTCGAGCATCGAGATGGATGCGCTCTTCAAATTTCCGCGAACGCAACGGCAACGACGGAGAAACGACTAGCGTTGGCCGGACTCGTCGCACACGAGCACTTCCACGCGTGGAACGTGAAGCGGCTTGCAGATCAGGCGTTAGTCGAACCCGACCTTTCCGTTGAGACGCACACGTCGCTGCTCTGGTTCCACGAAGGCTTCACTTCCTACTACGACGACCTAGTCCTCGTTCGCAGCGGCGTGATGCCCCGAGCGTCGTACCTCAACCTCATCGCAGACCTTCAGAACCTCCTTGCGACTCATCGAGGTCCTTTGAGTCAATCTCTGTACGAGTCATCACTCGATTCTTGGATCAAATTCTACAAGAAGAACGATGAGTGGCGCTCGGCATCCGTCTCTTATTATCAACAAGGTGCACTTGCCGCGCTCGCGCTGGACCTTGAAGCGCGTGTGGCAGGTCGGGGTTCGGTCGACGCCCTCATGAGGGCGCTCTGGGCCAGACATAAACTCGGATTTCCGCTCACCGAAACAACTTGGCTCGAGACCGCTATCCCAATTTTCGGCGACCTCGCATTGCGGTGGCACGCGGATTGGATCTCGGGCGCGAAACACTCGAACGTCGCGAAACTACTCAAGCCGTTCGGCGTCGACGCAAAGCCGAAGGACAGCAATTCCCACCGGCGAGGATGGCTCGGGATTGTGACCCGGCTGGACGGAACGCGGTGTTTCGTGGAGGAAGCGCTAGCCCACGGACCCGGACGTGCCGTCGGAATTTCCCCCCGCGACGAGATCATTGCGGTTTCCGGCCGTCGAGTCTCGGGCGACCTTGAAGCTGCCCTCGCGGCTTTTACGCCCGGTGCTAAGATCCCCGTGACGGTGTTCCGCGGGGAACGTCTGCTCACCTTCGAGGTGACGCTTACGTCCCATCCCGCCCCGCCCGTTCAACTTACCCTTCGTTCCCGTCAAACGGCGCGAGAGAAGGTTCTGTTGGACGCATGGCTAGGGACGGCCGGATAATCCACAAGCGAGAGTGGCGAAATGGCAGACGCGCCAGACTTAGGATCTGGTGGGGTGACCCGTGGGGGTTCAAGTCCCCCCTCTCGCATTCGGCCCGTTGTTTGCGTCCATCGACCGTAAACGGAGTAGGTTCCGTCCGCCCGCCTCGAGAGACCTCGTAATTGAGCGATCTCGCACGGAGATCCCGATGAAACGCTTGCCTCTTGGATTGGTCGCCCTCGTTCTCGTGGCCCATGTACTTCCGGCTCAAGGAGGTCAGTATCTCGGCCCAGGGTTCCACCCGGCTCCCGTTCCTCCCCCTGGCGGCCGTGGCCGCCCTAATCGGCCAGCCGGCCAGAACGTGCTGACAGCTGCGAAAGTCGACCCGATTCGTTGGGAGTCGTGGTGGGGATACAACCGGGAGGATCTCCTGCCCGCACGCGGGCTTCCCGAGGACGCGCTCCTTGGCACCGCTGACTCTGGACTCGGACGCGCTCAAACACCCGCGGAAACCCGCGCTCGCGTGATGCCTGTATTTAGAGCCGCTTTGGAAGACCGCTCTTCGGATGTACGTGGTGCGGCGTGCATCGCCATCGGCCGCAACGGCGATGCGAAGGACGTACCTCTCTTAGTCGCGCACCTGACTGATCGAGACCGCCGAGTTGTCGAGTGCGCGATTCTAGGACTCGGACTCCTCCGACAAGCTGATGCCGACGCCGCCCTACTCAAGGCGTTAGGGCAGGAAGGCCGGACCTCTAAGGAGCGAAGTCTCGCGCTCCTAGCGCTAGGTCTCTCTGGAGGCGAGACGGTGCGTCCTCTCATGACCGACGGTCTTGCGGCCGGACTGGCCGAGGATCGTCGTATGGCAACCCGAGCGACCCACACCGACGCATGCCGCGCGATCGCCGCGGGGCTGTGGTCCGGTGGTGACCTAGGGGTCACGGACCGTGCTCCGGCAGTCGCTGACGCCCTCCGCGCTGCGCACGCTGCAATTCCAGCGTCGGATGAAGTCCTTCGTGCTCACATCCTCCTTGGCATGGCCAAACTGCGCGATGGATCTACCCGCGGGTTTCTTGCGGCGCTGCTCAAGGACCCCATAGCCGGCGTCCGTCGCTCGGCGGCCGTTGCGCTTGGCCGAGCAGCCCCCGGTGACGACGTCGTAACGGCGGACCTCTTGGTAACCGCTGCAGCTCGCGAGCCCGACGCCGAAGCGCGACACGCGATGACCATTGCGCTAGGGCGACTGGCTTCGCGCGAAGGGAATGGCGCAGACAAGTCGTTCGCTGCCCTTCTCAAGGAGGCTCAGGAGCAAGATCGTCAACATCGCGCTTTCGCGCTTATCGGACTTGGACTGTCGCGACGCAAAGAAGCCTCCGCCCCCCTCAAGGCCGCATTTGAAGAGGCGAAGGACGAGGTCGTTCGCGGTGCCGCTGCGACCGCGTTGGGAATCGCCAACGACACGTCCGCGTGGCCCCTCATCAAGGAACGTCTCGCGAAGCGCGGCAATCCAACCCTCACGTGCCACCTGCTCAACTACATTGTCTTGACACGCCACCCCGAGGGCCTGGGAATTGCAGCAACACTTCTGAAGGAGTCGAAGGACCCTGACGTCGTCTCCGCAGCAGCACTCACTTTAGGCATCGGCGGTTACAGCGAAGCGGGCGGATCTTTGGTGGGTCTCATCAGCAAGACAAGTGTCCCGGAGATTCGGGGCGCGTGCGCAGCCGCAGCTGGGCGACTCGGAGATCGGAGGATGGTCGAGCCTCTGATAACGGCGTTGGATGAAGTCAAAGGTCGCGAGGAGACCAAGGCGTCTTTGGTTGCTGCGCTGGGATTGCTCGTCGGGCGCCAGCCCATCTTGGGCATGACGCGAGCGATCATTGATGCCGACCCAGGCACGAGGATCGAGGCTTTGGACCTGATCCTCGATCTGCTGTAGCGAACTACTCGAAGTCAGGGAACGCGCGGCGGAATGCACGCTCGCCGCGTTCACCCTCGCTTCGCAACAACGCGCGCGCCGGCCGCTGGGCATCACGTCCGACGACGTGCGCGAGCATCTCGGCCAGAGCCACGCGATCGTTCCACGTGAGCGACTCGGTCGTTGTAGAGTTCTCGAGGAAATCAAGAACCTCACGACTGGGTCGCGCGGCAAGATCGAAGAACAAGCGACGACGCTCGCCTGCATCCAAAGACTTGGACGCGACGGCCGAGGAGACAAGCTTTAGGCCGTCGACCTCCCCAAGACGATGCAACGCCGCCGAAGCGCGGGCTCGAAGGTTCTCCGAAGACTTCCCGTCCTGAAGAACAGCCCGAACTACCGCTACCGATCGTGGATCCGAAATCTTCGCGAGTCCATCGATGGCCACATCGCGCGCTGGCCCCGCTTGGGCGCACGATACGAGGAAATCAATGAACTCCGGCGCTCCCGATCGCGCGACAGCCCGAACCGCGAACCTGACTTCATCCGGTCCCTTCGCTTCGGAGACCCAAGCGGTCAACGGACCAACTGCATCCTTCGCAACCGAACGAAGTAGCTGAGACGAGAAGAACGCTCTACGTCCCAACATCCGCGCGTCAGCAGCAGTAGATGACTTAAACGAGTCGCGCAACGACGCGACAACCGCGTTTCCCGAGAGCTTCGACTCGGGCTCGAGCGCGCGTGTCGAATACTCGACATCGAGCGCGTCGTACCGCACATTGAGAGCGCCCAACCGTCGCCTAAGTTCGGAGCGTTCTGCGCCGACGAAATCGCGCTCGGCACGGACGAGTACGGCTTCTGCATCAGCCGGCGAGGCGAAGGCGAGCTCGGCACCTGGAAGTTCAGGTGTCAGGGGCACAACCTCATCGTCGCTCCGTTCACGACCGTCCCCGTTAGATGCAACGATCTGATTTGTGCCGCCCGACGTGCCAGAGACCTTGGATGGAACCGTCCAGCGCCCAGCCACAAACGACGATACGCCGACGAGCATGGCGATGGAGGCGGCCGCAGCAATCGAGCGCCAACGAGGCGCCTGTGGGCGACGGTCGAATGCGACCATCGGCAGCGAGCGGAGGGTCTCGATCAAAGCCAAGTCCTCCCCAACGGCTGCTGCACATGCTGTGCACGCCGCGAGATGGTCATTGAAAACGGCTTCCTCTGCGGGTGTCAGCGTGCCGTCGAAGTAAAACTCCGATTGGACACGGATCCGGGTGCATAAATGGGAAGTCATGGTGAAGAAAGCTCCTCGCGCAAACGTTGCTTAGCCCTAAAAAGGACCAAGGAAACGGTGTTAGGTGTCGTATCAAGTTTCTGGGCAATCTCCTGGCAAGAAAGCCCTTCGACGTATCTCATACGCACGACGTTGGCATATCGTTCAGGCAGTCTTCCAACCGCCAAACGGACCGTTCGGGCTTCCTCTTCACGCGCCAGAGTCTCGAGCGGTGAATGGCCGGGTTCGAGCCCTGCCCCTGGCTCGTTTGCCTGCTCCTCGAGGATCCGGCCCTCCACCCGCATTCGTCGCTTGAGGCTGATAGCCAAATTCACGCCGATTCTAAAAAACCACGTCGAAAAACGGTGCGTATCGATGTAGGTATGAAGGTTTTCATACGCACGCAGGATGGTCTCCTGCACGAGATCTCGGGCACGTTCGCGCTCGCCCACGATCGGCATTAGCACGTTCAGAAGCGTGGTTTCGTAGCGCGACACCAAGGTGCCAAATGCCTCCTGATCCCGGTTCCGAGCCCGGGTGAGAAGGACAGCTTCGCTTGAGGCAGAATCGCTCATCGGTCATCACAGCATACGCTTGACCGGAGTTGATCTTTCAGCCGCTTCTGCCCCGCAATCGACGTAAACCTAGTCTGTAAGAAGGCTTCGGCCTGTCATCAGCGGGCTTGGGGGAATCTCAGCCACTTCGAAGAGGGTCGGTATCACATCGCAGAGCCGACCACCCGGTCGAAGTCGCCGTCCGCGGTGGCCCGCTGACACGAGGTGAAACGGAACTGGGTTGGTTGTATGCGAGGTGTGGGGCTGCCCAGTGATGGGGTCCGTCATCATCTCACAGTTCCCGTGATCAGCCGTGATGATCAGGGCTCCCCCGCGCGCCAACGTCGCCTCGACAATCGCCCCGATCCCGACGTCGACCGATTCCACCGCTCTGATCGCGGCGGAGAGGATCCCCGTGTGTCCGACCATGTCCGGATTCGCGTAGTTGACCACAAAGGTATCCACCGTCCCCGAGCGGATCGCATCGACCGTACGACGCGTCACCTCCACGGAACTCATCTCGGGCGCGAGGTCGTATGTCGCGACTTTCGGAGATGGGATGAGAATGCGTTCTTCGCCGCGGAAAGCGACTTCGCGCCCACCGTTCAGAAAGAAGGTGACATGCGCGTACTTCTCCGTCTCGGCGATTCGAAGCTGCCGAAGACCGGCTGATTCCATCATCTCGCCATAGACCTCCTGAAGGGAGATTGGTTCGAAGAGACGCGGGAACGGAAAGTCACCTCGATACTGCGTCATTGTCACGTAGCGCAGACCAAGCGGGATCGTTTCGAATTCGGAAAATTCGCCGATCTGATTAAGGGCAATAGACAACTGTCGCGCACGATCAGGCCGAAAGTTGACAAAGAACACGCTGTCTCCCGCCGCGACCGGAGGAACACCATGCACGATAGACGGAGCAATGAACTCGTCGCCTTCTCCACGTCCGTACGCCGATTCGACCGCCTCGCGCCCTGAATGAACGACGTGGCCACGGGCATGAATGAGCGCGTCGTAAGCCAGTTTGACGCGGTCCCAACGATTGTCTCGATCCATCGCGTAGTAGCGACCAATCACCGTGCCGAGAACTCCGCAACCCGAATCAGCGAACGCTCGCACGAGTCGATCCAGATATGTCGTCGCACATCGGGGAGCCGTATCTCTGCCATCCGTGAACGCATGGACGACCACATCGTCACGATGAAAGCCGTATGTAGCAGCTATCTGGAGCAGCGCTGCAACGTGGTCCTCATGACTATGCACTCCACCATCGGAGAGCAACACCATCAGGTGAAGGCGGCGTTTTGCTCCAATGGTTGCCCGCAGGAGATCGACGAGAACCGGATGCCGCGCAAGTGAGCCGTCCCCAATCGCGTTGTTGATCCGATCAATCGACTGCACCACGATGCGTCCCGCGCCAAGGTTCATGTGGCCCACTTCAGAGTTCCCCATCAGCCCCGGAAGCAGCCCAACCGACTCGCCGTGAGAGAGGATCTGTGTCAGTGGATAATCACGTCGCAATCGATCAAAGACCGGCGTATGCGCAAGTGCAACCGCATTCGCTTCGCGCTCTTCACGACAACCAAAACCGTCACAAACAATAAGCCCGAAGGGACGTCGTGCCACAAAACTCTCCTCAGCGGGTCACCCGAGCGAGGATTCTCGAGTCATCCTCACCCGCACCCACGTTGCGGAGTTGCCTTCCGCAACGCCTAGCCTATCCAAACCCCGGCGCCACGACGGCGTCGGACCAAGGACAAGCCCGTCATTCCTCTCGACGACCGCCGCCGAGCAAGCCCGATCGAATGACGAAGTATAGGAGCTGGGCCAAAGCCATGATGGCTGCTGCGACGTAGGTTGCTGCGGCCGCACGCAACACCGTGCGAGCGCCCGTCATCTCCTCGGCGTCGAGGTAGGCACCTTGCTCGAGCGTAATAAGCGCCCGGCGACTCGCGTCAAATTCGACTGGCAACGTGACAAGCGAGAACAACACCGCGAACGAGAACAATCCGACACCGACCATCATGACCCCTCGACCAAGCGGGGAGGCCGCTCCAAGCAGCATCCCCACCATGAGGAAGATCCACGACAGGTTCGAGCCAAACTGCGCGAGTGGGACTAAGGCTGAGCGAAAACCTAGCGGACTGTACCCCTCGGCGTGCTGAATGGCGTGACCCACTTCATGGGCCGCAACACCAAGTGATGAAATCGACCGTCCATTGTGGACATCCGGCGAGAGACGCAGCACCTTATCCCTCGGATCGTAGTGATCGGAAAGGTATCCGTCTGTCATCTCCACCTTGACGTCATGGATTCCATTGCGTGCGAGGATGAGTTGGGCGACGCGCGACCCAGTAAGCCCCGAACGCGTCGCAACATTTTTCCACTTATTGAAAGCAGACTTCACCCAGAACCCAGCCAGCATCGAGAGCAGCATGGCGGGTCCGACGATGATCCAGTATTTCATGTCGAAGAGAGGCATGGGTTGAATTCCTTATGGCGCCCCCGATGATACGAACCTCGCGTGACCCTCGCAGCCCGCCCCGTAAACACCCACGAACATGGGGATTTAAAGCAGGTCTTCGGGCTCAGCGGCGGGATCGGACCATCGCGCAAACTCTCATCGTGGCGGCTCCGGCCTCATAAAACGTGCCCCATCGAGTGTGTTTCCATTGAGAAGACACGAGAAACCGATAGGGAGTGGATGGGGATCAGTGCAACTTCACGCCGAGTGCTCGTTGCGAGCACCGCAACGTCGACCGTCATGGCGACTGCGTATGCAATCCTCTCGAGTGGACTCGCGCCCTTGCCTGAGGAAGCCGCGGCTCTTGCAGCAATCGGCATCTGGTCGCCAGAAGACCCACTTTCGGCATCCCTCGCGCATGTACCAGGAATCGTCGCCGTGACGATGGTCGGGATGATCCTCGGAACGGCTATCGGGCTCCTGACAGAGCGCGTAGATCTCTCAGTTGGGGCGATCGTCACTTGGGCCCTGCACCCATCGACGTTTGCCTTCTCCAACCACCTTCGCTATGCACCGACCCCCGAGGCCGATGGAACGCCTTCCATGCTCGGCGCTGTTGTCTCAATCGCAACGGTAGCCGGAATCGTATTAGTTGGGCGCTCAATTCCCATCCGACGTGGTCCGTGCGTCACCGGAATCATCCTTGTCTTGCTTGGAGGTCTTTGGATTCCCGCCAGTTATGCGCGCGTTCAATCAACGCTATCGGGCAGGACGGCTCGCGCGAACAACCTCACGAGCGTTCTTGCGCTTGTGCGACAGTCACCGACTCACTGCGTCTTCCTCGTTCCAGAGCATGACGGTGTCGAGTATGAAATCGAGGCCCTCGTCAACGCCACATCAGGGTTCGCCAACTCTGACCCTGCAACGATTCCCCACGAAGGGAAGATGACGCTCGCCGGACTCGGCCCAATCTTAGAGGACGGATTTCTAAAGAACACGGCGCCAGTTATTCGCCCTCTCGGCAACGTGGAATCGACTAATCAAATTCGGAACCCCCACCCGAACTTGTGCGAAATATCACTTCGAGTCCCAGACGACGAGCCAGTGTTCAGCGCTGTGTTTCAGTCGGAGCTCCTGAAATCGCAGCTGTTCTTCATCGCCATCGCGACAGATTCGATGGGCCGGAGCCGCTTAGTTACGCGGGCACTTGATCGCGACATTCTAGACCTATCCACCGACCAACATCTCACCACCGTAAAGTGGCGCCCATCGTGGCGATCGTCAACGGGAGCAAGAGAGCTCCGCTGGGAGGACGGCGAGCTCCTACCCCACGGTGGCGTACTTCGCTGGACATTTGCAGTTGCATCGCAAGGCGCCTACCGCTGCGGATCATGGTCTACGATCACCGCACGTCACGGGTGACCGAAAAAGTAGAGCGCAGCCGCCGCGATCTGTAGCTCCATCATCAGAAGGTACATGTGTCGCCATGCGGCCTGCCCTCCGCCGTGGACAAGTGCCAGAGGATCGGAGACCATAACTCGTCCCACTCGAAGTCCGTGTCCAAAAATGACGGCACCAGCGAGTGCCGCAAAGAGCGGATTAAGAGAAAGAAGTGGACGCCCACCAACATGGATCGAAGGTAGAGCCATCAGCAAGATCCCTGGAAGTACGAGGAACGCTGCGACGATCGTCGCCGCCCTCCGGGGGCCAAATCTAATTGGCAATGAAGAAGCGCCACCTCTTCGATCGCCTTCGACATCCGCGAAGTCCTTGACGGGAGCCGCTCCAATAACGTAGACAAAAAACACACATCCAAGCACCCAAGGCTCTCGATCAGACAACACGGGCGCCACCGCTCCCCACCCCGCGACTTTCAGTAGAAGTCCGCGCGGAATGGCGATGACCAACGGGCCTAACCACCACGAATTTCGCGCACGAATTGGAGGCGCTGAGTAGATCCAGGTGAGAATCGCGGTCACGAGAACAATGCCGCCGACCTCCGGGGATCCAGCTGGTGTCAGAAGGAACGCAAGACCGATAGAGACTACATAAAGCAACAAAGCCCACGCGCGAGCCGCGAACAGCGATAGACGCCCTGATGGAATCGGGCGCTCCGGTTTGTTGATCTCGTCTAGATGAATGTCGTGAATCTGATTCAGCACATTGCTTGCCGCATTGAGTAGCCCGGCCATGGCCGCGCCACATACGACATGCGTAACGAAGGAAGACCCGCTGACGAGGCTTCGGCCGGCGCCAAGCGCGCTCAAGCCTCCTGAAACCATCCCAAGGACTGGCGGTGCCAAGGTGAATGGACGCGTAGACTCAAGCAATGCCCTAACACGAGTCATGACTCAAGACTCCAGGCGGTCGCTGCAGCTAAGGCTCCAGACACGAAATTCACGCCCTCATTGCCGATCAAGCGCCGACGCTCAATCGTGGCACCCAAGACGCTATCTGAGAGTGTCCCCATGACGCCTGCGGCGAAGACTGAGACCCATCGCAGGTTCCACGGGGTGACCGCGAGTGCAACCAAAGCAGCAGTAACGACTCCGGCCATCACGCCAACGTAGGTCATCCCTCCGTCGGTACCCCGGCGGACAATCGGACCAATCAAAAGAAGTCTGGGTGGACTCGAGACGAGCATCCCAATTTCACCAGATACTGTGTCTGAAAGTGTTCCCGCGAGGGCACCGCAGGCGGCCGCCACCGAGGCGTCGTGGAATTGCGGAAACAGCAACCCGAAAAAGAGTGCGGTAGCAGCAGGTCCGGCATTCGCCAGCACGTGCTTGAACGCGCGGCGCCCACCTCCCTCCTGTGCGACCCCAAGAACTTCCTTGCGCGCCCGACCTGCGCGCGACGACAGACTTCCGAAAACCACAAGGCAGGCGAATGCCACCAGAGTCGGAGCGCCGCCCTGATAGCTCATCCACGCAGTGAAAAACGCCCCAGCGAGAACGCCCGATGGCGTAGCGACACGCGCGGCGACCACGGGCAACGTCAATACGAGACCGGTGACCGCGGACACCGCCACATCGTTGAGCCAAGGGTCACGCGTCACGTACTCATCCCCCATGCGACGGTAGCCGCCAACACCGGCCACGACACATTGTCGTCACACCACGGGATCGCATCGGCGAGTGCGGCAACAAGACAGGCGGGAAAAGCGATTTTGGCGTCAATCACAAAAGACGCCCCGGCGCCCGCCACGAGTCCACCGAGGAGCGAGGGTATGAGCTTCTTCTTTGGGTTGGTGGGCCACGCACAAGACCGAACTCTTGCAAAGAACGGTGTTGATCCATCGCCGAGTGCGAGCGCTAGCCAGCCGACACACGCCAACTGTGGTCGCTCCCGAAACAGAACAAGAAGGACGCCTATGACCAAAGGATACAAGATAGTTCCACGGGTTCCGCGGACAACTCGAGTCACGTCGCCGACAACCGGAACCCGCGACAGCAACAACGTATTGAAAAACGCCCCTGCAAAACATGCGTATGCCCACGTCATCGCCGTCTCGCGCGTGACGATCCATGCAGGTATGCCGACCGCAATGTGTACGCAACGACGGAGCCATTCTGCACGGCCCGCTACCTCCACGTCAGTGCCTTCCCGCGAAGTCCGGGTGACTTCTGAAGCGCAAGCCAAGCTTCAATCGTAGGGAAGACATCGACGACCGAAATCGATTCGTCATCAAACGGGCGTGATGCAATTAACACCCCGGGAACGACACCAGGATCCACCGAACAATGGTCTCCGCTCCAGAGTCGTCGATTTGGGGTCACGACCGCCTCATCGAATGCCCCTAGGGTCGCCTGCCATGAGATCCGATATCCCGACTCGAACCCCACAATGAGATCGGCAGATGCCTCTATGCGATCGCCAACGTAGAGATCCTCTCGGATCTCGGCCGAGCGGACCACCCTCCGTCCACTATGAGTGAGCGAAAGCAATTTGACCTTGATCTCCTCTAAAACCCGTCGTCGCTCGCCGATTGGCACGGAACCTCGCGGCTCACGCCCGGCCACGTTGATGTAGATTTTTCCGAGGCCCATGGAGTAGGCCCTCGTTTGAGACCAATCCACTCCCGGGAATAGCGCTGCACCACCGATCGACTCTTCGATGCTGCGAATCGAACCCGAATCGGATCCGACCAGGTACCCCTCCTCCGCCAACCAACGATTGAGGTTGACCTGCCAGCGAAACGGAGCGACGCCGTGATCGGAGACCACCATGACGAGGTCGTCTTTCGAAGCAATTTCGCGCCGCACGCGCCCGACCAGGCGGTCTAGGCGTCGGTAGGAATCCTTCATGGGATCGCCACGTCGAGCAATCGCCGATGCGTCGTGCCGTGGGTGCAGAGGGTCGTGATCGCGGTAGAAGACGTGCTGAACTCGATCGGGCGTCGACAGAACGCAAAAGAACAACTTCCAGCCCTTGCGACTCAAGCTTCGCATCACCATTTCTTCTCGCTCTGCGTCGATAGCCTCAACCTGAGTGATGAACGTCGACTCGTCGATGATCTCGTCCTGAAGAGGGTTTGTCGCGCACGCCCATCCCAATGTGCCGAAGGCGCGTCCGTCCGCGAGCAGTTGCGTTCCGAAGTTCGATGGCGAAACAACCGGTGCAGCCATCATTGGAGACCTAGGATCGAAGCACGATGGCTCTTGATAGATCACGGTCCGCGCACCACCTTCAACTAGACGCCATCTCGAAATTGCGCTTAGGACACCGAGAGGTCCTAGGCTGAGTGGTGTGTCCACCCAGGGAGTCCAACCGCCCTCCGGTATCTCAATTGCGAGTCCATCTCCAATAGTCAATGAAACCGTGCGACGCGCGCGATCAGGTACAAATCTGATTGGAAGCGTAGGACGTGTACCGTCGGAGCGCTTAGGGCCTTCGACTCTCGGCCCAACGAGTGCCCCGTTTTCCTCGCGCACGGACTCAACGCGACACCCGGTCGGCGTGAGTAGACGCCCTCCCGGAATCGGCTCCTCGCGATAGACGGTCGCAGTTCCTGGGGTGCCCATGACATCGGGCACCCCGAGTCCGCAGAGAACGCAACCATGATCGAGCTGTGGAGCAGGAAAAGACATCGGAGCAAACAGGTTGACTGAACCTAGTCCTGCCCGATCGGCACGCTCCCAGATCGCCTCGCCTCCACGCGCATTGCGGGGGACTTCGACGTAAGACGGCAACCAGCTTCCCACCGCAGCAATGCAAATCGCAATGCCACCCAAGGTCATCAGTAGCGGAGCCTTCTGAGCGACCGCGCCACGCCGGAGTCGTCTCCAGGCCACGAAGCCGGTGACGACGAGTACGATTGCCGTCATGAGCCCGACAGCAGGCGCCCGCAACGGAATCTGCACACGGTCGACGAGGGACAGCTCCGCAGTTATCTCGCCGCCGCGTGAGTCTCGGCGAAGGAAGTCATTGATGCCGGTCTCGCCGGGATCACGGCCCGTCACCATCGACGACCATGACACGGGAGACTGAGCGGGATTTGTTGGTCGAAGTGGTGAAAGTCGTCCAGAGTCAGCAAGCGCCTTTAGTTCAGGAAGGCTTCCGTCCGCCATCCAACGAGAACACCATGCCGGGTCCAATCCGTCGACACCAATCACGATAGCCCTACCCTGGCTCCACATCGGCAAGGTCAACGTCATCACAGCGACTATCAGCGAGGGTCGAATCATGCCACCGTCATACCACTTGAAGCCACCTGCTCGTAGAGCCGGAGATGGTTCTGCCTTGACTCCGCGAATTCGTTCATTGCCTCCCCACGCAGCGAAACACTAGGAGGTCCGCTCTCAATCACATCGAGACACGCTTGTAGCAACGCATTGGGGTCGCCCGGCTCGACACCGACAGCCCAACCCCGATCAATTGCCTCTACAAGCGCTCCGACGCGACTGGCGATAACCGCGCGCCCTAAGATCACGGTCTCCCGCAAGACAATATTGAAGGTCTCCGGCCATCGGGACGGAATCACCACGGCATCGAGTTCGGACATCAAATGAGGAAGCATCCCCTCGTCAAATTTCCCGTGCCAGACGACAGCATTGCCGGCCCGGAGCGAAATCCCGGCCTGAAACTCGTTGACATCTCCACCAAAAACGTGAAGTCGAACCCGCCCCGCAGACCGAACCGCAGCCATCGCTGCGATGTCAACACCTTTCGATGGAATCACTGATCCGAAGTAGCCCACAGCGTACTCAGACGCCGTCCCCCGCAAGCGTTGAGGAGGCGGCTCGCCAACGACCTCAACGAACGGCGGCAAAACTCGTGCGCGGGCCATAGCGACAGGAAACGTCGCTTCGAGTAGTCGACGCGTGCTTTCACTCGGGACAACGATTGCATCTGCTGCAGCGAGAGTCGCTGTCCAATGAGCGTCACGCTCAGAAAACAACTTCGTGTCAGTAGAAGGCAACAGCATCGACAGCGCCGACTGAATCCTATTCTCGCCGCGAAACCCCTCAACGAAACGAGGTGTCACGCAAGTGGCGCAACGCGCGCGATCAACTTCGACGCAAGCCACATCATCAGGCCGATAACGCTGACCGCGAGGACAATCCGAGATGAAATCATGGAGAGTAATGACGGTCCTCACCCCGCAACTCGCTGCGATGCCCACCAATCCCACTGACAACCAAGACAAATGATGGAACGCAATTAGGTCTGGTTGAACACGATCAACGACGTGTCGAAATGCAACTTCTGCAGGTGGAAACACTGTTCGAGCGCGAAAGGAAGTCCCTGCTTTCCCAAGGTGATTCCATCGAAATCTACCGGGCGATTCTTCAAACCAGCACAAGTCGGGAAAGCGAGGTTCAGAGACACGTGTGAATATCGACACCTCGTGAGACGCTGAAGCCAGCGCCGCTGCTAGTGCCTCAAGGTGACGCCCAACCCCACCTCCCTCAGATCCCTCGCGCACATGCCCGACCAAGAGGACCCGCATGTCAAACCGACTTTTTCATAAGAGCGTCCACCCAAGAATGTTTACCCTCTTTTCTCCATTGAACAGACTTAGCGCCAAGCCACTGTGCGAGATTCTGAGTAAATGCGTAAAGCGGAAGCTTGAGTGTCCACCAAAGTCGGAATCCGACGCTTCGATCATCCCGCCAGACGACAGGAAGCAAGTGGAGGAAATAGCGAACTGAGCACAGCGGAACGTCAGAGATCCTAGGGAGAGTGTGCAAACCAAACAGTTGAAAGAGATTTTGATGGTCCAAGTACACACGTTTAAACTCGTAAAGGACCGGGCTGTCGTGGGAGTGAATCACTACCGACTTCGGATCGTTAACAATCTTCCAACCGGCCACGACGGCTCGGCTGCCCCATTCAACGTCCTCGCCAAACTGGCGACGCGCATAGGGGACCTCGATCATTGCGGACTTGCGCACGCACGATGCCACATCATCGAATCGTGAAACTAGGTAACGATCCCACGGACGCATCGCTGCGAATTCCCCTGCAGAAATAGGACCTTGGACGACCGGATCACCCGACTCCGCCGTCCAATCCTTCAATCGGTCACGGGCGAACGGATTGCAATCAGGTCGAGGTCTCTGCGTGCAGTAGACACCTGCGACCTTAGGATCTTGGAAGTTAGAGACGAGTTGCGCCAACCAGTGCTCGTTGAGGGGTTCCGCGTCCTGCGTCAGCAAGGCGACAATGTCGCCACGAGACTCTGCGACACCACGATTTCGAGTGAGCCCATGATTGAATTCGTCGTTGGGAATAGTCAGAAGTCGAATGCCGGGATACTTGCGAATCACGTCCAGCGTACCGTCAGTTGATCCGGAGTCGATGATCAACACCTCATAGGGAAACGATGTCACCTGTCTCGTAATCTGAGCAAGGACGGCGTCAATCTCGGGAAGACCGTTCCACGTTGGCAAGAACACGGTCACATACGGTTGGACCGAAGAATCTCCCGACACGAACCCAATCGAGGACTCCCCGGAGGCCGCTCGCGCGTGCCTTCGCGCAGCGATCGCGGACGCATATCGTGCAGCAGTCGCGCGAGCGCAGTCGTCCATTGATCGCACGGATGGAACCGAAGCGGCAAGCGCTGCATGTGCCTTCGGGGCGTCGATTAGGCCGCGAAGCTTAGCTGCGAGATCGGATGCGTTCCCCGGCTCGAAGAACACCCCGCCTTTGCCGTCATCGAATGCCTCCACAAGTGCGCCATGTCGTGACGCCACCACTGGAACCCCAGCTAGAAACCCTTCACGTGCGGTCAGGCAGAACGACTCCCACCACACCGGTGGGACCACGAGCAAGTCGATCCCCCGCAGCAGTCGGGGAACGCCGGCCACATCAAAAGGGCCCCCGAATCGCACTTTCAACCCACTGCGAACTGACGCGTTGAGACGTTCGAGATAGCCCGAGTCTCCATGAAAGTTAGGAGCCTCTCCATGGATCACTAACTCAACGTCTTCGCGCCCAACTTGATTCCAGGCTTCAATGAGAACATGAACTCCCTTCGAAGGAATCAGGCTGCCAATATAGCCCACGGTTCTAATGCCTTCGCGAAGCCGCTGTGCGATCTCAAATCCACCAGAATCAAGCCCGTGGGCCTCAACGTGAAGTCTATTGGGGTCAACGCCCCACTCAGTCATGCGCGCTCGATGAAACTCTGACGGTGCAAGAAGAAGATCACAACGATTGACACGCGCGAGCAACTCAAGATCAAGTGCCTCGAGGTCGCCGGGCGTAATCTCAAAATGCGGCCAAAGTTCCTTCAGGCATGGCGCACACCGCGAACGATCAAGGTCCTGACACACGGTCAGGTCTTTCATGATGCGCTGGCCCCGTGGACATGCCAGCCAGTAGTCATGAAGAGTCATGACAAGTGGAATGTCAAGACTCGCCACGAGGTCAAGAATGCCCGTTGAAAGGCAACTTAAGTGATGGACATGAACAAGGTCCGGCTTAACCTCCACCACCACGGATCGAAACGCCATCTCGATTTCGACATTCCGGTGGATCTTGTCGAAAGTCGACGCATCATGAAAGCCATACGCGATTCGATGCGTCGAAAGCCCATGAAGAGTATCTCGACGAACGGAGAACGGAGCGCGCGAGGATCCGCCTTCACGGCAAAAAAGAACGACATCGTGGCCTTGGCGCGCGAGATGCGACGCAAGGGAGACGACATGGGTCTCTGTGCCACCACGCGAACCTGGCGGAAGCCCGGTTGTCACCATGAGAATCTTCATGAAGCACCGTGCTGCTTACGACGAACAAGCGCCCGATGATATCGAGCAATCATTGAGACCGCATCCTCACGAATGTCGCGAATGTCCGCAGGATCCGGAGTCAATTTTTTGAGAAACTCTTGATCGGTTGCGAGCGAAAGCAACTTGCGAGCTAGGTCTGATGCGTCGCCGACGACAAAGTGAAGGCCATTCTTGCCATGTGTCACAAGCTCCCTCATTCCGCCAATATCTGAGCAGACAACCGGCACACGAGCGAGAAAGGCCTCATGAATAGTAAGCGGCGCGTTCTCCCACCAGAGGCTCGGAACTACCAGGACATCGATCTCTGCCAACAGGCGCGCGACATCCTTGTTATCGAATCTCCCCATCAGATGGATGTTGGGGTTCCTTACGGTTTCCCGCAGATAAGACACATAGTCGGGGAAGATCTCAAGGGCACCGTGAATGCGCCCTTCGATGGGGAACGACGACAGTGATTCAAGCGCCTCAACAAAGACGCCCAGTCCCTTATAGGCCGAGACTGTGCCAAGGTATCCCACCCGCAATCGAGCGGAAGGAACCTTCGCGACATGTGGGAAACGCGAGACCTCTTGTCCGTATCTCGACCATTCAATGCGATCGGGGGGGATCATCCCTGACGCAACAAATCGATCTCGCAAGAATTGACTTGGGGCCAAGAATGTCTCTACATGTCGGAGTGCGTCCGCTGTGCGCGAAAGTCGAGTGGAGATAGCCTGTTCTCGCGCTATCTGCGTCCCTGCAGAGGCATTCCGCACGGCGACTCGCCTAGCGACTCGAGCTCCCAGATGGCGCGCACCATCCGGGAGTCGCTCGGACAGAAAACGGCCGGCTGCGATGGCTCGACGACCTATCCAACCCTGTTCCAGTGCCCTGCCTTCGATGCATGAGGCGCAGGTCGAAACCACAGGCACGTCACATCGCTCGCCGCTCGGGCGAAGCATTTGGCCGTCTCGCGGACAGATCAGCATGTACTCATGCAGGGTGAAGAATACGGGGCAGTTCTTTGCTCGCGCGCGTTCGACGATACCGACGCCCCAAAACTTGAGGTGTTGGATGTGAACAACGTTCGGTTGGAAACTATCAACAACGCCATCAAAGACCCGCTCCATCGCGGGATCCTCGTAGGTGAGTCCGAACGTTGGAAAGGCGTCATGGTGAACAACCTCGGTGAATGGAATCCCATCGTATACGCCGTTTCTGGTCTCATACTGCGGTCGATCCGGTCGATTCTCGCAGAACAGCAGATGCACATCGCAATGAGTCGAAAGTGCTTTGGCGAGTTGGTACGTGTAGATCTCGGAACCCGCGGCGTGATATGGGAGAAAGTCATGCACAACTATCAACACCCGCAAGCGCTTATCAGTTACACCGAGCAAGCGCCGCGCGCCCGGCAGATCCGCCTTCGCTCCAGATAGGGCCAAGAACACTCCCGAGAGCTGTGCACGAACACCATCCGACTCTGCGCGTAGCTGTGCAACCGCATCTGCCAGGCTCGCTCTGCTAGGAGCGAGAGACCCAAGGAGTGCCGTCAATCGCGCCTCTTCGTCGAGCTTGAGTCCCAGTTCAAGTTGAACTTCTGCGAGCTTCACGGCTAGGTCTTCTTGGGACTCCTTAATTTTTTGTGCGTATGCAGCTCTTGTAGCCGCTGCCTTTTCCGCATCCATCGCACGGCGACGCCAACTCTCGGAAGCCGCTAGTTCTCGGGTAATTCCCGTGCTCATCGCACGCACGCGACGGCTCAATTCCGTCGCATCAGACGCGAGTTCGGCCGAGCGAGCCAACGCGGCGCGATGAGCGCTTTCCGACTGCATCCAGCGTTGCTCGGCGCGTAACATTCGCGAAGTGAGTTCGACCGCGACGGTCCTCGAACTCTCCAAGTCCCGCCGAAGCGCACCTTGTGCTAATTCCTGACGCGAGAGTTCTCGGCGGAGAAGGCCGAGGTCGAAACTGAGATGCAATGCCACCTCCTCGGAAAGCTGCCGAGCCCGAGCGAGCTCTCGGACACGGATCTCGTAGATCTGAATCTCGCCGTCCGACTGGGTCACTCGCAACGCAAGTTCAGTCACCTTCTTCGACAAGGACGCCTCGCGTCGCTCTGAGGCCTCAATACGCCCTTGCAAATGCTCGATTGACTCAACGTGGCGCATCGCAACGGTCGTCAGTGCGTCAAGTCTCTCTCTGACGGCGCTCACTTCACAGACAAGCTCCATTGCCCGAGCAGCAACCCGTTGCGCTTCTCTTGCCGACGACTCGCGCAGCGAAAGCAACTCTTGTGTCAAGGCCGAGGCGGTCGCCTCCGATTGATTCAGTCTTACGGAGAGTTCTTCATATCGAGACTGGAACTCCCGCGCGGCGATTACTCCGGCCGCAGAGACACGGGCAAGCTCCTCGGAACGCTGCTCCAGCTGCTCCTTCGTTCGGTTGTGATCCGCGGTAGCGCGCGCAATCTCTTCACGAAGGGCGGTAGATGCGTCCATCGCCTGTCCGCGTAGATCTTCGAGATGGTCGTTCTTCGCCTCGAGAACGCGCTGATGCTCTGAAATCGAAACTCGAAACTGTGATAGATCTGACTCTTTCCGCGCAAGGAGTTCGCGATACTCAACAACGGAGCGCTCGAACTCTCTGAGATTACGGTCACGCTCGCGGACGACGTCGGCGAGTTCTGCGCGCTCGGCTTGAAGGCTGCGTATCTCGGATTTGAGACTTGCATTCTCGCCTTGGTGATTGGCCACGGACGTCCGATAGTCCGCAACGATGCCTTCAAGTCGCCCCACCTCACCGCGCAGGGTTGTGACCGAGATCTCTGATCTGTGGAACGCAGTTGTGAGATCGTTGAATCGATCCGATTCGCCCTGCAATCGGCCCCGCGCATTAAGTAACTCTTGTTCGGCATCCCGGAAGCGATTGGCCATGTCGCTTGCGGCATCGCGCCAGAGCGGAGCATACGTCTGCCGTGATCTCGACGCGGCCGAATAGGCTCGGTCGAGTTCTTCGAGATGCGAAACGAGAGACGTGGGCGCGGGAATAGCCTCGCGTGCTGTCAGAATCAATGATCTCTGCGCAATAAGGCTGGAAAGCACACCCGCAAGAGCGTTCGCGTTTTCGGGGTCGAAGGTGAACCCCGCGGTTCCCACACGTTCGCCGAGTGCGCCCCGAGATGGGACGACAACCGGAAGCCCGATGGCCCATGCCTCATCAAGCGCAAAACTCCACGACTCAGACGCGAACGACGGGAGTACCGCCAGATCGAATTGCGAACCGTCAAGTTCGTCGGGGCGATATGGTCCGGTTTCCTCAATGGGCATGCCCTGCTTGAGAGCATCGAGACGGGCACGGACATCACTGTTGATTGCCTCGCCCTTCACCGTAAGGCGAAGAGCCGCGCGATCGGCAGACGACAGCAGCCGCAGCGCCTCGTAGAGGAGTGGCGTGCCCTTGATGTCGCTCAACGATCCAAAGGAAACGACGCGAAGCGGACCCTCGGACCGGGGCGACCGGGCTACCGCAGAACTAGGCTTAATCTTCAAAGGCGGGTGTGGAATGACTATCGGCCGGACCTCGACGGGGAGCCACGAAGAAAGAAACGTCGCATGTGCCTGAGTTGGAACAACCACGACATTCGCGGCAGATACCTCCTGTCGGAGGTCGGACGCATAACGGTCCAGCGCCTTACCCAGTTCCTGGTCTCGCATCATCGGGGGCGTCGGAGCGCACCCTGAGCATGATGCGCCCGATGGAACGCGATCGCAAAGCGACCCACACCTGAGACGAAATGCGGTGGGACACGTCGCCGTTGCGTCGTGCAGGGTCAGAACAACTGGAATCCCGCGAGATCGGGCTACTCGAACTAGGAATCGCGACAGCCGAATCCACTGATGGACGTGAACAACCGACGGTGCAAAGGACTCGAGAATTCTGTCGATCTCGGCGGCAGCGGCAAGGTCATCGGACTTATCCCAGCGGTCGATGTCGAACCCACCCTTGATCAGACGGTAGAGGGTCAATGGGCCAGAGTTGTCCACTTTGGAAACCGGTGCATCGCCGACCTCGAGGGTCCCGTAAAGCACCGCAATGTCATCGCCACGTGCGCACTGTGCGTCCGCAACCGTCTTCACGAGGGACTCTGTGCCTCCACGGCATTCCGGCGGGAACCCGTGCACCACATGGAGCACTTTAATCCGAGCCCTCTTCCCCACCCGTTCCCCCGGTGACCCTACGAACGATCAAACTTTTCGGTTGAGATCGATGAAGTAAGTATCCTCCCGATACGCGCCCTGACCTAACTGCGTATTGTAATTGCAGTCCTTGCAACAGGGAATCGGATCCCCATCGAGAAGTCGCTGACGCATTTCCTTCATGGGTTCGTTGTTCCAGATCTCGGACAGGTTCGTTTCCTGCGTACTTCCGACCACCGGCCGCCCCTGGATGCAACACGGTGCGACGTCCCCAGATACGTTTACGAATAGTTCATTCCAGAGGAACTTGCAGGTATTCCGTGGTTTTCCGTCAGGACCTGGGTCGGGAGTCGGGGGCTCCGCAGGCGCGACCGCAAACGCCATATTGCGCACACGACGTGCATCTGCCGAGTCGCCGGTAGGAAGAGGCTCGTCGGTGGACAGACCGCCAACTTCGCTCAGCGGAATGAGCACATCCCCATCAACCACGGATAGAGACGCTGCTGCGTCGATCGGACCGCCCGCCAACGCCGCGTTGAGGTGAGGGAGTGCGCCGTCGGGAAGCTGCGGTTCGACAAACGGGACTGCATCGACCTCTGCTTCTGAAACGTCCGGGAAGTCAACCGGGAAATTCGTCTTCACCCCAAGCTCTGCCGCCACGCGACGAGCCTCTCGCAAGGCGCGATTAGCGAGGGGTCGATTCCGCAGAAGCGACGAGTTGGCGAGCTTGTCGTTGAAAGCAATCATCCAAGCCGCCGAAACCAAGTCGGCACCTAAAAGCTTCGCGATTCGAACAATGGTCGGAAGCTCGTGAGCGTTCTCCTTCATCATCGTCACTGCGAGGTGGAATCCGGGACGACGTTCAGGAGAGAGCGTTTCTCTCCACCGAGCAAAGCGAAGCATGTTGCGCGTTACTTGTTCAAAATCTGAGCCCACTCGAATCCGATTAAACGTTCGGCGAGTTCCGCCGTCGAATGACACGATGAGGCAACCAAGGTGCGGTCCGACTTTTTGCAACATCGCTGCATCGAGCAACACGACGTTGGAAATAAGTTCCAATCTGGTCTGCCACTTCGCGCACTCGTCGAGGACCTCGTCGAGGTACGGAACCATCAAGGGTTCCCCGACAACAGTCAGATTGACGATCCGCGCGTGCGGAAACACCTGGGGCGCTAGCATGCGAAATGTCTCGACGGGCATGTGAAGGTCGTAGCGGCCACGTCCCTGTTCACGGGGAACTGGAAACTCGCACATGCGGCAATACAAATTGCAGTCGGCCGTGAGCTCGAGAGTAACCTTGAGAGGCAATCCGTCGACAAACGCATCGCCTTTCCGTGCTGCATCCCGGACACGACGTTCGTTATCCGCCTTGTACGCAGCAATCTGCTCAGGCGTGTATCGAGATGGGTCGTAAAGGCTAGCTTCGGACATGTCAGGGTTCCTCACCCATATCGTACGCCAAGACCACCCGCTTGGCATGGTCTTTGAAACTCATGGGCGAAATGATTCCCGCCTTAAGACGCAACAAATGGGCCGTGTCCTTCGCCAGCTCGTGAAGTACGTCAGCAAGCGCCCCGGGGTCGTTGGGAGGGACCAGACGCCCGTTGCAGCCGTCTACGATAAGTTCAGGGATTCCGCCCAGATTGCTCGCAACCACGGGCACTCGGGCAGCCAGAGCTTCAGCGACGGCTAGCGGGTGGTTTTCGGGCCAGATGGACGGGACCACAACAACGTCGGCATGGCGAAGGATCGAAGCGGCATCACCTGGCGCGAAGGTGCCGTGAAGCGTCACGTCACGCGGAAGGCCGCCCGCGACGAGGCTCGACGCGTACTCCGGTCGAAGATCCATGCGGCCATGAACGGCAAGACGGATCAGATCTGGTGGCAATCGCCTTGCAGCCTCGATGAGCACGTGAACACCCTTCTGGGGTGCAACGGTGCCGAGGTAAGCAACACGAAGCGGCCCACCCTCTCGAGGGACATGATTCGCGCCGGCGTCGCCGTCTACTCCGTGGGGCACCACAACTATCTTTGTCGCGTCAAAACCAAAAGCCCTGTGTGAAGCTGCGACATGCTCTGACGGCGCAATCCACCGATCTACACGTCTCGAGTAGTCCAAAAACGCCGCGTCGCGCGATTCCAAATCGATTGACTCAGGGCCACGTTGTGCTTGCAGCGTGCCGCGCCGCCACAAGCCGAGTCGGCGAAGCCCTCGTCCGATGGCGCCTGAATGACTGATTCCAACCCTTCCAAGAACTCGGCGCACACGCGCCTCCAGTGGACTTAAACCGAATTGATATCCCACAAGACAAGCAGCGCAGCGCGAGGGATCTGGCCCCTCGCAGGGTACGCCATCTCGAGTCAGGAGTTGACCATCGCGTGCGCATAGAGCCCAGTGGTCATGCAATGTGCCGACCAATCGGATCCCGCTGATGCCTTCCAACGCGTGAAGCCCGAGCCAACGCAAGTGCTGAATGTGAATAATGTCAGGTGCAAATTGCGATGCAACACGCGCAAGAGAGCCCCGTGTGTTCGGAGGGAAAACTGACTCCCGACATGACGAGGCCACCCGATCCACCCCTATCCAATAGACAGGCACAGACTCAAGCACGCCCATTGAGATCCGCCCCGTCGAAGTCGACCCCGAATCATCGGAACAAGCAAGCGCCACTGTGTGTCCGAGGTCTTTTAGCGCGTGCGCCAGCCGCAGTGAGTAGATCTCTGTTCCCGCAAGGTGCCGCGGAGGAAGCTGGTGAACAACGATCAAGACCCTCACGACGAACGCGTCCGACTGGGCGGCCGTGGCGCCAGCCCGAGCACCCCATGCAGAGTCCCCATTCCCTTTGCCCAAGCTGCGCGCAGTTCACCACGAAAAAGTGCGAGAACTAACAAGAACGGCCAAAGAACCACATCGAATGTGATCCATGACATGTAGTTAATGAACCGGCCGTGACGTTTGAGGTAGCGAGTCGCACCATGCGCCGTTAGATACTTGCGTCCTGCCGCATATCCCCCGCCTGTCGAATATCCGCCAGGGTGCTCCAAATGAGCAGTCGAGACGTACAGGCAATCGAATCCGGCCTCGCGGGCGCGGGCGGCGAAGTCCGCATCCTCGACATAAACGAAGTAGCTTTCATCAAGAACGCCGATGGCCTCGAACACCTCTCGACGCACCAAGAGGCCACATCCGGTAAGCGAGTCAACGCGCTCATCATTCAAGTAGCGTCCCTGACCGAGCTGATTGAAACCGCGAAGCTGCCCCAGATTGGGTCCAAATCCCATCCTGACACCACACGCCCAAAGAACATCACGAGCGCGGTCCCGCCAGATTCTCGGCCCGATCAGCCCCGCGCTCGGATGGCGCGAAGCCGCATCCACAAGGGCGCGAATCGTGTCCCGATCCACTCTTGCGTCATTGTTCAGCAGAAACACAAACTTTGCACCCTCAGCAAGCGCGTGCCGAATTCCGACATTCGATCCACCCGCAAAGCCGGTATTCGAAGCCAACGCATGAACACGAACGTTCGGAAATGATTCTGCCAGACGAGCTGCCTCATCATGTTCGGATCCATTATCGACCACATGAATCTGCTGTGGCGGTGGCTCAGTTTGTGAAAGTGACTGAAGACATCGGACGGTCTCCTCGATGGCATTCCAGTTCACGATAATGACGTGGACTGGAAGGGCTGTCACTGCAACAAACCCCGCAGGCATGTCCACATCAGTCGCAAGGAACCGTCAAGCGCGACGGCTCCAACCTTAGCGCCGCTCTGCGAAAGAGCGGTCCGCGTGAACGTCATAGCGGGCGCACCGATCAACGAACGATCTGTGATGCGTTTAGCTTGTCGCTGCCAAGGACTGCGCTCGAGGAGGGATCCCACGGCGCGCATCTTGCCACGAATGTAAGGCATGAGGTGCCCTGTCGACGCCGCAAACGCCGCCCAAGCGACCTCGTACAACAAGAGCGCAGGCATCAACGCGTAGATTGTCCAAGTATCGTAATTGCGTCCGACAAGCAGCCATCGATTTCGGCTATGGAGTTCGACACGCCGGGCGGGATAGGCCGAGTCTTTCAAGGAAAGCGCGGACGATCCGCCAACATTTCGAACGACCACCGAAGAGACTAAGAGAAGACGATGTCCTCTGTATCGCAGCCGAAGGGCGAAGTCGACGTCTTCGGCAAGATAGAAGAACCTTTCGTCAAACCCACCGATCGACAGCGCACTTTCCTTAGCGACGAGCAGACACCCGGCTGTCAGAATGTCGACATCGACAGGTCGCGTGACGGAATCAGGACTCTCACCTAGTCGAAACAGATGCGGGAGCCCACCAAAATGCATACGGCCACCCGCGTACTGAATAGAACCGGGGCGATCATCAAAGACGATCGTCGGCCCTGCGGCGACATGACCCGGCGCATCCGACAGGGCTCTTAATAGTCGATCAAGCATGTCTCCGTCAAATACCATGTCGTCGTCCAAGAGGAGGACGTACGCCGATGTCGCCTGCTTGAGACCGAGATTTCGAGTAACGCATGGACCAACGTTTTCGGCCAACTTGATGACACGTGCATTTGGAAGGAACGAGGGAACAAGTTCCGGGGTACCGTCAGTTGATCCACTGTCAATGACAATCACCTCCGCGACGCCCGTGAGCGCAGCGATGGACGCCAGGGTCCGCGGCAGTGTCGCCTTCGCGTTGTGCGAGGTCACAACAACGGACACACGATGCACGACCGATTGACTCACCTCGTTCGTATTGGCTACGCCCATGAGCTAGCCGATTGGGAGGCTGAAATCGGCGGCCGTGCAGGGCGCACGCTTCCTAAGGCATCGAGGCAGGCCTGCGAAGGCGTCGAACGTAGCCTTCAACACCACCCAAAATCCGCCCGGAGTTTCCTTGACGGTAGAGAAGAACCCGATCGTGCCAACGGCGTCCGAAACGGCTGCCGTTTTCTTCGAAGCAACCGATCTCCACACGAACATCGCCAAGAATCGAGCCACTTGCGACCATGGCACGTGCTTGAAGAGATACCACCACAAATTCCTGACGTGATAGTAAAGGCTTCGCTTGCCGTGCTTCATTCCGAATGGCGTCCCATGCTTCACGATAACCGAAGGATACTGAAGTATGCGGCACCCGAGGTTCAACACACGAGCCGAGAGGTCTCGTTCGTTGCCGTAGATGAAGAAATCGGCGTCATACCAGCCGCAACGCTCGAGAACGTCGCGACGTGCCAACGTTGCGCATCCACGAAACGTCGCCATATATCGCTCCCGCACAACATCGGGATGCGTCATGTACCAGTCCGGCGTCCCAGGCTCCCATACATGCGATGAGATCATTGCGGTGCTTGCGGGGTCCGCGTCCAACCGAGCCACCATCTTCTCTACCCACTCGGCGGGGAGCTCAACATCATCGTCGAGAATGGCGATCAAGTCTGTCCTGGCAGATGCGAATCCGATATTGAAAGTCTCGCAAGCTCCATAGCGACTATGGGGCATGACGATTAACGTGACCTCGGGGTAGCCCGAGGTGATCATCTCGATCGTTCCGTCCGACGAAGCGTTGTCAACCACCACGATTGCGTCAAACTTCACCGACTGCCCACGGAGGGCGTCTAGGTTCTTCCGTACGAAGTCGCACTTATTGAAGGATGTCATCACCGCCGTCACCCCGTGCCGACCACGCAACGGAGACGAATTGAGCCAACGCTCTCTAGCATCCACCTCGCGAGCGGATTGCGGGGCCTGATTGGACTCCTGAGTTACAGGCATACTGACCTAATCGTCCTTCAACGCGTTGCGGCAGAAACACCGCACAAGGCTATAAAATCTACCACGTCGCGGGACGAGGAGCCACCGCTATGTAGGTAGTGATCCATCAAGAAGCCGTGCCAGTTGATCCATGAAAGTTAGGTAGTTAACCACGTCCTTCGGAGCGATGTCCGCGAACGCTTCTGCAGCCAACACTTGAGGATCTGAAACATTCACCGTCCGCGCACGATTAAGCCCAGCCACTTTGCCGCAAATGTCCATGTGCGCGAGCTGAGAGGCATAGGCGCGAATGGCTTCGTGTTTTTGTGATTGCCAAGGAGTGATGTCGAGCAACACATTGGCCGGCATCATCGCGCCGATCTCATATGCGAGAAGCCGCGCCGATCCACCGAGCACGGCTGACGCACGAAGCGCCGCTAACGAGGCCGCTCGATGGTCCGGGTGTACCTCAAGTGGTGACGGGAACACCAGTGTCTTTGGGTTGATATCAACAAGCGCCTTGCTCAGCGAGTCCACAACGCCCAACGACGACGCAAGTGCACCATCCTCGAAACCGAGGAATCGAAGTTCGAATCCACCTAGTGCCTTCGACGCCGCACGAGTTTCCGCTTCGCGAAGCGCGCAATAGTCTGCCGTCGCTTTTTCGCCTGGAATCCCCGAACTACCGTCCGTCATCACGATGACGTGTACCGGTACTCCTCTTGAGCGATGCGCCGCAATGAGGCCGCCGACTCCGATCGTCTCATCATCCGGATGCGGCGCGATGACGACGAGTGTTCCTCGGACAAAATGGTCTGCGCCATAGAGCGGCTCATAGCGTCTTAGGAAGTCCACTTGGATCCCTCGCGAAATTCACGAAGCGCCGCCTCAAGTGACTCCACGCGAGACTTCAAGCCTGCTAACTCGATTGCACCGAATTCAACCATTGACAACAACTCAGGCATGACGATATGAGCATAGCGTCGATAAAGAGTTGCCCGTGTTTCGGCAAACTCAGATCGCAGTGCCGTGACGGCGTTCGTTTCGTCATCCCGAACTCTGAATCCTGCCGTAATGCCAGGAAGCCGGTGAAATCGATAGTCCTGCGCGAAACGACCAAACATCTCCATGTCCTCGAGGACAGGCAACGACTCGTCAAATCCGCCCAAGCGATCGGTGCACTCTCTGTGGTGCAACACCATCACGAGATGAAGGTCCCCGCGACGCCACAGGGCGATCTTCGTGCCCTCGAATACTGGGGCCGGCACGCGCGAAACTTCCCGGTATCCACCATCCGAGGTTCGTGATTGATGGATGAGATGGGCATCGGAGTAGACGATTTTCTCGCGCGTCGACACCGCCTCTTGCAAGAGTGATGCGATGTGTGTCGGGTAGAGCAGGTCGTCATCATCAAGCCACTGAATGTAGGTTCCTCGCGCTGCCGCCAGTCCCAAATTGCCAGCCTTGCATCGACCCACCCCACCCGTGTCGATGACTGTTATCTCCATTTGCTGGCGAAAAGGATCGACGATTGAAGAAACGTCATCACCACCATCGTTGACGATGACGTGCTGAATAGGACGATGAGTCTGCGCCGCAACACTCGCGATCGCCTCGCGTAGAAACTGATGGCGATCCTTGGTGCGCGTGACGACTGAAACGAGTTCTGTCATGGTGACTTATTCTGTGTATGCGTTCGTGCCGTAGCGGCGAGGATATCAGCCAGTCGCCCCTCGAGGTGCTTCAAGCGACTGAGCGCTCCCTCTTCGAGGCTCACTCGCGGAGGAGCGAAGCCACGAGCCTGTTCGTAGATAGCCGACATGATGGATGCGTGATCAGAGGGTGCCGAGAGGCTCGGGAATGACGCCAGACGGAATCGCTCTAGTTGCTCTACATGCGTTGACCACGACGTCAACGCATTTGCCCATGCAGCAACATCTCCCGCGGCGACGACTTGACCGCGACCACCAAGTCGATCGGGAAGTGCTCCGCGATCGGAGACCATGACCGGTAGCCCTAGTTGAAGTGCTTCGTCGAGGGCAAATGAGTACGACTCGAGAGCCAAAGAGGGAATCGCGATGACATCGTGATTCGAGCCAAGTTCCCGAAGGGCCTGATGATCGTAGGATCCGACCAACTCTGCACCATCAAGGTTCATGCCGGACTCGACGCACGGCCCAGCGAGAGTCAGCTTCAGCTTGGCGCCAGTGGCTACGGCTTTACGCACCGCTTCGCAGAGGACCTCTACGCCCTTGATGCGACAGAGGTTTCCAGCATGCAGGATTCGCAGGGTTCCATCGAAACGATGCACTTGGGCTGCCGCGATGGGTTGGCTTCCCAATGGCACAACCTTTACATGCAATCCCGGAAATGCCGATTCGCAGCGCGCCGCGTGTGAGAGAGAGGGCGCCATCACTGAAAAGGCCGCCGCCAATTCAGCACAAAAATCTGAATGGCGTCTTCCGATTCGTGCAGTCAATTCAATGTCGTCCAGCGGATTGTCCGGAGCAAGACACGGCCCACAGGTTGAAACGTCCTGCGGCTTCCCACAGGGGATCCCGGCCGGCAGCCGAAAGAAACGCGCGCACGATGAAAAATGATCGTGGAGCGTTACCACAGCCGGTATCCCATGAAGGGCAGCGCGTCGCACCAGATCGTTCCCAAGATTCCACCAGTGATGAACGTGAATGACGTCAGGTCGTTCTTGTCTAAATACCCCGTCAATAAGCGAGGCAAGATCGGCGCGGAACGGATCTGCTGGTTGGCGGAGGAGCCGACCTCCGACAACCCGATGCACGCGTATACGATTGTACACTTCGCTTCGAACAGACGCGACGTTCTCAGAAAGCTCGGAGCCGGCGAGTACCGTTGATTCGACGCCCAACACGGCCAAGGCTTCGACCATGTTTTCAACAGCACGTTCAACGCCACCCCGAAATTCCGGTGGATAATTGTGTACGAGCTGAAGCACTTTCATGGCGTGAGCCTCAAATAGTGCCCGGTAAACGCCTCTCCATACGTCGATCCAGCTTCAAGAAACAATGCTCTGTATCGAGCCAGGCCCGTAATATGCGGCGCATAATCACGATAAACGAGTTGGCTCGCGTAGGCGTTGGTTGCGTCTAGCTTTCGAGACATGGTGCACGAAACATCAACGATCGTATCTGGCGCGCAGGCTGCCCAAATCTCGTATCCAAGCCACGCGATCCCGATCCTGCGCTCAGGATGGGTCAGCAAAAGGTTGCGAATCCCCTGCCCTACCATCCAGTGATCTGGATTAAGCTCCCCTTCCCAAGGGTAATAGACAATGTCCGGACGATGCTCGGAAATCCAAGTTTCGACTAGAGTCGAAATACCATTCACAAGCGCTCTACGTTGTTCGTCACGGTCCTCGGGGAGATCGCCAAATACATGACGCCAATCCCCCTCGCCGAGGTTGTCTGGGTACCCGAGGAAGACCAATTTGTCGATGCCGAGCCTCCGAGCCGCCTCGCGAGCCTCAGACTCACGGATCGCGGGAAGCTGTTCTCGACCGAACCATCCATCGGGATCGCCACCGACTCCCGACGCCACGAACAGCACGGTGACTGGGTCACCCTGTGCAATATGAAGTGAGAGAGTACCCCCCGGTCCGAGCGTCTCATCATCCGGGTGTGGTGCGATCACCAGCACTCGACCGTGAGGCACGTTGCGAACTCGCACGGGATCAACAGGCGGACGGAATGTCATCGTTTCCCTCGATACACCACGTCGACTTCAGCTAGGTAGTGGAGCGCTGTGGATTCGATTTCGGTCCACATGTCGCGAGCCGCCTCGGGCTGCCGAATAGGCCGATAAACCTCACGGTTCCAAAGCTCGCCAATGGGTGGCCATACACCGAGCGCAATGCAGGCATGCCATGCCGGCGTGCCGCCCGTTGGTTCAAACGGGACCACACGCACACGGTCGATTCGCGCCGCCCGGAGAAAATCGATGCGGGCCTGCATGATGCGTGTGGTTTCGCCTGGGAGTCCTGCGACGAGGAACACGCCAACTTCCATATTCAGCCCATGAACGCATGAAGCTGCACGTGCGATGTCCTCGGCCGATCCGATCGATCCGGGAAGTCGTTGCTCCGAATGGGCGTCGCAGTCCATCACGATGCGAGTCACACCGTAGGAGCGCAGAACACTAAGTCGCTCAGGAAGTGCACGATCTGGAGCAAGCCTGACCGAGATTCCAAGTTCGCGCGCACCGCAAGCCTCAACCAAGGGCCACAGCGCGTCGGGAAGGTCACGATCCCAGAATGCGACAGAACGTCCGTCATCTGCGAGGTCACGCAAAGTCGAAAGCGCCGGCGCCGGTAGAAGCACGGTCTCCACATTCAAGGGTGCTTCGAATCGTGCTAGCTCGGCGACAGGTGAGACTCGATCCCGCGCTGGTCGAGTTGCGAGAATGGGAATCTCTCCGACCTCGCCAAAGAACGACCCCCCGAGCGTGCGACGAAGCAGAGATGCGCCCCCGAGAGCAGTGAAGTCGGCACCTATGCGCTCGGGTCCGCTGCGATGCGCCGAAGTAGAGGAAAAGAAGGGAGCAAGGGCTGTTGTCGTAATCGCGGAGGCTTGGGCCACCCCTGAGTCCAATGCGCCAGGAAACAGCGGACAGCGACTCAACGCATCACCGGCCAAAACGACCTTGCCGCGGGTGGCAGCCCTCGCACGCGATGCGAGGAGGAGATCCATCTCGCGTCCCTCGAGCGTCGACACGATAAGAACATCACCCTGGCCCGACGCCACTGCTTCGGCAACCGCCGATTCCGTCGACGAGAAGTCCACGAGCAGCGGGGAAACGTCACGCCCCATCAAACGAAGCGCGCCGGCCGCGAATGCCAGCTCGGCAGAAACTTCCCCACCGTCGCGCTGCGCAATGAGCGTTACTCGAGAAGTCGCAGTTGAGTCGGGCATGTCCCTGTATGATCGACCACCATGACCGCCGAGGCAACGGGGAAACAGGAACCAAACGACGTCAAGTCGGCGTCGGCGTGCACCTTTTGGTGTCTCATCGCTGCCATTTTACTGGTTGGAGCCATGTTTGGGCACCTCGGACGGCCATTTGTTCCGAGCGAAACCCGGCTGGTAACTGGCGGAATGGAGCGGCTCGGGTTACTCGAACCTGCGCCGTGGACCATTGCACCCTCCCCGTTTGCCAAGTTTGCCTCTGCCGCCATCACTGCCTTCGGGGTGACTGAACGCTCGCTCCGGCTCTCGATTGCCCTCGCTCTCGTGCTCGGCGCGGCCGCTCTCGCCCACGGGTCCCTCAGTCGAGGGACCACGTCAGCCGCCGTTTCCATGGGGCTTATGTTCCTGCCGGGCGCCTTTTCGGGCGTCGGAGTTCCGTTCGCAGAGGAATCAATTTTCCTGTCGATTGGAAGTCTGCTTGCATGGCCGCTCGCGGAACGCCAAGGAGGGGTCGCGGTGAGCGCAGTAGGTCTCGCGTTTGCGGGGCTTCTCGCCTGGATCGATCCGATGGCCGCATGCGTGGCTGCGGTCTGCGCAGCACTTCTCATTCCCACACTCGCGATTCGCACTCGCCAGCTAACCGCCGGCCTTTTCTCGGTAACCGTCGCGCTCATGGCTTTCATCGATCCAGACCGATTACCCGCAGGGCAGCCCGGGTTTGATTTCCAAGTTCCAGGCGGCATTACGCTGGGCGGTCAAGCAGTTTTGGGTGACGGTCGACTAGCGATCATCATTCCGTTTCTCGTGATCTTGGCAAATCGGTGGATCACATCGCTGACGCTTGTCCAGAAGTGCTGTTTCACACTTTCGATCGCAATCTCCTGCCTCGTTGTTCCGTCCATCGTTCCGACCCCAGACGACCCGCGCACGAAGCTTGATCAAATCGTCACCGCTATGCTTCCGGGAGACGCGTTGGTCATCGGCGAAGGCAATGATGCTTGGCGCATCTATGCACGGGCCGGTCATGTCACGCGTCAGCACTGCCTGACCATCGCACCGGAGACTCGGGGGAAGCTCGCCGAATCTTTGCGGCGTCGCGGAACAAGGCGCGCGGTCATCACAGACTCTAGGATGCTTCCCATCCCCGATTGCGATCCGATTGGCGACACTGTGATGGGCTTCCCTTTGGTCTCACCGCAGCCACGGCGCAACTAGCGTCGAAGGATCTGGACGGCGGTCTTTGTAATCTGACGCACGTGAGGTCGCGTGGCCTTCCATGAGCCAATATCTCGTCTAACCCTGAATACTTGACGAATTGCGACGAAAAGCAGCACGAGCTTCGCGAGAAACTTACCAGTTCTTCCGAAGTGCTTACGATAGTACGCAATCCGATTGCGATGCCATTCGGGGCCGAAGTCGGCATACTTCTTGGTCGATGCCCCCTGATGGTGCAGAACTTCGGCCTCCTCGCAGTACCAACGGGAAAATCCGGCCTGCTTCATTCGCAGACACCAGTCCACATCATTGAAGAACAGCCATAGCGACGGGTCCATCGATCCGATGCGCGCGACGACGACCGCTGGAACGAGTAAGCACGTGCCGGGAGGTTGATCCACTTCGCGCGTCCCGTGGTGGTCCCAATCGAGGTACTGGTACCTCACGAGTTCACTCGACTTTGGCCAACGCGTGCCAAGAGGAGTATCCCACCAGAGAAGCGTCTTCATGGTGGGCCACCTCATGCACGCGCGCTGAATCGTGCCGTCCGGATTTACGAGTCGTGGCGCGACGGCTCCGAGCGCTTCCCCCTTTGATCTTGCGAACTCTAGGAGTGTCTTCAGTGAATTGCGCTCTGGGCGAGTGTCTGACCCAAGAAGCAGGATGTACTCCCCGCGACAATGCGAAAGAAGATGATTCACTCCGATGGCGTAGCCGTCGTTCGTTCGATTCTTGACGAGCTTCACCCAAGGGAAACGCGATTCAACCATCGCAACGGAACCATCGGAGGATGCATTGTCAACGACCACGGTCTCGGATGAGATCCCTTCGCATGCGACCCAAACAGACTCGAGGCACTCCGCAAGGAGTGCCTCGGTGTTCCAAGACAGAATGGCGACCGAAAGGGTCGGCCTAGCTACCGCAATCAGTTCAGTCACCTCGACGTCACTCGTACTTTTTCTCGATTTCGCGTTGTAGCTCGCGGAATTCGCGCCACACGCGATCAAGATCGTCCTCGGACATCGATGGTTGGTGAATCATCGTGTCTGCGGACTCGTACCAGAAGTCTTGGTTCTCTGCGAGGTAACCCTCTTTGGCACACACGTCGTAAAGTTCCGTTCCCGGAAGCGGCGTGAAGTGAAAGAAGTACAACGCGTGCGGATCGAGACGGCGATTGAGGGCAATCGTGTCTCTAACCAAATCCGGCGTCTCGTACGGAAGTCCGATGATGTTCGAAGCCACGGTCTCAATACCTACCTCGCGGCAGTTATCGAACGCCTCGATGATGATCCGGTCCGTGGTGCGCTTCTTGAGATGCTGGCGACGGTACTCTTCGTTGCCCGCTTCGACGCCCATGGCCAAAATCTGGCAATTGGCCGACTTCATCATTCGAAGGTTGGAGATAGTGCAAGTCTCCGCACGAACGAAGGCGGTCCACGGCAAGCCGATCTGCTCGGCGTAAAGTCTGCAGAACTCTTCAAGCCAACCGGTTCCGAGACAGAACATCTCATCCCAGAATTCGAATCGCTTGACCCGATATCGATCCTTCAGCCGCTTCAACTCATCGATGACGTTCGGCACGGAACGCTTGCGCGTGAAACGGCCCTTGCCTCGATACATCATGAGCCATGACGAGTTCGCACAGAACGTGCATGCGTAGGGACAACCGCGGCCCGCATACACTGGCATGATCTCATTGCCCCAAACGAGGGCGAGCTTGCCGACGTCCTGCAGGAGGCGATCCATGTCGAAGGCCTCGCGATCCCAGTCGGGCAGCGTGTCGAGATCGTCGATGAGTGGGCGCAGGGCATTGCGATGGAAGACATCGCCTGTCGCCGCGCGCTCCTTGTACCAGATGTTCTGAATAGTCTTGAGGTCGCCGCCGGACTGCATGCGATCACACAGCTCGACCAACGCCAAGTCGCCTTCGCCCTGACAAACGAAATCGACACATGGGTGCTTGAGAACCATCTCAGGAAGCGCCGTCGGGTGGTAACCACCCACGATCACGGGCACGTTGCCGTTCGCTGCCTTGACCCAGTGCGCCCGGTCGTTCACCGGTGCCCACTGGAATGACATACAGGAGAACCCGAACAGATCGGGCTTCCAGTCGTCGATGTGAGCCTTATAGGACTCAGGAGTCATCGTGTTGTCGTCGACGATGACCTTCACTTCATGGCCGTGGCGCTTCAAAATGGCCGATAGCGCTGCCACGCCAGGGTGGAACTCACGATCGCCGCGTGACCAGTGTATAAGTGTGACCTTCATGGTGCTTTCAAGTTTCCGCCGTGATGCTTGGCGAGAACCACTCTCATCCTACCGTAATCTACCCATCGACTGTCATGAAGTTCCAACGCGAATTCGTAGAAAAAAATCGCGTAAATCTCTTATCCGCCGTCGGAATCGGGTCCAAAAGGGTCGACTCGATCGCGAAACGCATGGGCCTCGGCTTCGCCGCGCGACGCCTCGATTGCCTTTGCGAGCGTCTCAACGATGCCCATGGCGCCTCTCGGACGGCCTAGCAGCCCGACGGTGAACCGACGTAACCCGCCTTCATCCGGTAAGTAGTGACGTTCGAAGTCACATCCACCCAGTCCGAAGTAGGGACTATCGGGCGTCACTCGGAGCGACTCAAGGTCCCTGCGGATCTGCTCGAACACGTTCGGCTCAAGCTTGACCGTCTCGAGGTCGTAATTGCCGAGCACGAGAGTCCCGTCCGAGGTAATGCGAACGAATGCATCACCCCTCCGACAGGAACGCACCTCAAGCCCATAGAGGATCTGCGTGGGTTCGCCAACTGAAGGCGGCGCTTCCGCCCAACCTTCATTCCATCGGGCCTTCAGACGCAAGGAAATCGCATCACGGGCACGCTGCATTAGCAAAGGTGGAGATGCAGGATCAAAGCCTGTCCCAACGCCAAAGTCGCCCAATCCCGTGAACGCTCGTCGACGCGCGAGTTCGCCATAATCCACATCGAACCACCTACGCGTGCATGACAGAGCGGTGAATAACGTACCCACACCGCGAGGGTCATTTGCCCGCACGAGCGCCTCAGCCGCTGCGAGTCGAGGCTCAAATGCCTTATCCGTGAGCTTCTTCGCCAAATCGTCGAGCATCGCAGCCCGCAAAGGCCCCTCCATGGAATACGCCGCCTCCCCCAATCCGACAATGACAGCTTCCCTGACGGCTGGTAGAGCATCGTCGAGCCACGGAAGCCACGTAATCACCTCCCCATGATTCCGGGGTCTTTGAAGTGCCTTGGCAGCGAAAGGTCTCCATGGAAAGTCCGGATCCCTCAAGACTCGTACGAGAATCTCGCGGGCTCTTGGATCACTTAGAGTCCCGAGCCACGTCACCACCTGTGGGCTCAGTGCATGCACGGACCGACGTTCGATGAAGCGATTAAGCGCTGGGATTGCCTCGTTTCCGTAACGAGCCAACGCCTCCGTCGCGCGGACGCTTATATAGGGATTGGCCGAATTCGCCTTGTCGATCAATCCATCTGACACTTGTGGACGGCTCGTTAGCCCTGAATCCGGAATCGGAGACCGAGTCGGCATCGACTCAGATTGAGCCAGCACGAGATGGACCATCAACGAAACAACGAAGCACGTTCTCATTCGGCCGGCATGACCTTGTCGGCCTTAAGTCGGTAAACACTCGATACGAACCCATCTTCGATCTTCTCACCGACTTCGAGCGCTCCAATGACGAGAATAGGGCCCGACGTGTATTCGATTCCCTTTTTGCCTTCAATGCGTATGACAAGCACTTGATTCACAGACGGTGGCTGGCCAAAGCAGCACGACCAGAGCGACTCGACGAGAAGGAATTCATGGATGTTCTCGACCTCATCCAACGCCATCATGTAGCCTGCGATTGCAACTTTCTTGCCATGAAGCGACTTCACATTCTCAGGGAGTTTCATGCCCTCTGTGTATTCGAATCCACCAAGAAGCTTCCACGTCACCGCCTCATAACCAGGCGGGGCTTTTACCTCGACTGACGCCCGAATTGAGCTACCCGTATGTAGACCTCCGGCACCTGGAGTTCCAGCGACCGGAAGGCGACGATAGAGGTCGCGGGCGAGAAACTCAGCGACCGTCCTAATTCGAGACTCCTCGGCAGCATCACGAGGACGCTCACGCACCGGCTCGTTCTTCGGCCGATAGTCCTTCTGAATTTCCATCAACTGTCGCGCGAGCGATGTAGCTTCGACACGACGGCGACCATCATCACCCACATTAGCTTTTTCCAACACGACGCGGATGCGATCACCGACGAAGTCAACGTCCTCGGTCTTTAATCCTCTCAGAATCATCTCGCCGACAATAGAGCGCATCCCATCGACCAAAGGATCTTGCGATCCCTCCGGAACATCCGTGGGAAGCGGTCGTGACGCCGGCGCGGGGCGTGAATCTGCGACAGGCGCCGGAACTGGTGTTGTCGGACGCGAGTCCGGAGCCTGAGCGACCAGACCGCCCGTCAAGAACGCCAGAACTACGAGTGTCAGATAGGGCATAGCTGTCCGATCAAGTTGGTGGCGCAAGGTGTCGAGCCACGTCCGCACTATAGGCCTTTGCCGCAGGCAAAAGCCCGGCAATGGCTGAAACGACCACGACCGCAACGAGCGTGATGACCTCGAATGGTACGGCCGGGACCGAATCGCCGAGAGATACCGGCACATACGCGAGGGGATCAGGAACAAATCCGGCTGTCGCGGCAACCCGGTCTGAAACTGCTGCGATGAGACCACGCCCAGCAGCCAATCCTGCGATCGCCCCAAGACTCGCAACAAAGACCGACTCGCCGACGACGAGCAGCAAGACCTGAAAACGTCGTGCTCCGACCGCGCGGAGAATTGCAATCTCGCGCAGCCTCTCGTTCATCAGATTGTAGATGGCGACCGCGGTCCCGAGAACGGCGACAATCACCGCAAGGACTGCCTCGAGCAGGAGAACCTTGTCTACGTTTCCTACAATGTCGAGAAGTCCTCTAATGACCTCCGAAGGGCTAACCGCCTGGATATCCGACCGCTTGTTGAGTCGAGGAAGCATAATGGCGCGCTGCGTCGCCGCTGCGGGATAGACGATGGCCGCAGAAAGTCCCACATCGCCAGAATCGGGTAGAAGGGCTCCCTGTTGGTGGTCTTCAATACCAAAGAAAGACTCAAGGCTGATGAAGACCAGCCGGTCGATCGCTGTGCTCGTCGGAGCAAGGATGCCGGTCAATGTCCACAGATGCTCATGTTTGTGGTCCTTGCCGCCTTCAACTCCATGGGTCGGTTCAATCTTGTCACCAATTTTTAGTCCGAGCTCGCGCGCGACCGTTGCACCAACCACGGCCTCTGCAATGATCTCATGGCTATGGTCGTGATGGTGATGGCCGCTCGACTCCGACGATGGCCGTGAGGCCGCAACCGCCTTGCCACGCAAGTCGTCAATCAAATGATTGAGAAACTTCGAATCGTGTTTAAACGCTCGCCCCTGCGCAATGACTAGAGGCTGTTTAGGCAGTGGCGTGAAACGCTCAGTAAAGATTGAGTCAGTGGTGCCGACTACACGAAATCCTCGGAATGAATCTCCAACCGCATACGGAACCGCCAGTCGGACCCACCTCGCGTCGCGAAGCTCTTCGTAGGCGCGATAGGGCATCAATCCAGGGCTCTTGTCGAGGTGGTACACGGTGTTCAAGACAAGCTGCATCGGCGAACCTTTGGGTCCGACGATCATCGGAAAACCCGAACCGGAATTCCGGTACGAGGATTCGACTTCATGTCCGAGCACCACGACGGCAGATACGAGGGCCACGCCCAGCGCGGCCCCCAACGCAGTCAACAACGTGCTGGTCTTGCGTGAAGAAAGCGAACGTAGGATCAACGAAAGGAGATTCAAGTCCCACCTCCGACGGTAAGCTGCAAGGCAAAGCGCGCACGCACTGCCGGATCATGCGTCACAATGACCGTCGAGGCACCCGTCCGCGAGGCCTCCGAGGCAAGTAGTTCCAACGCCATTTCTGCGTTCGCGGGATCAAGACTTGCTGTCGGTTCATCTGCAAGCAGTAGCCATGGTTCAGCCACTACAGCACGGGCAAGCGCTACCCGTTGTTGCTCTCCAACCGAAAGGGCCTGCGGGCGATGGTCTGACTTACCAGACAGACCGAGTCGCTCAAGAAGCGCCCCCGCCCTCGTTTGCGCGGAACTTGCACTTTCCCCGGCGAACACTAAAGGAAGTGCGACGTTCTCCATCGCGCTGAGCATGCCTACCAAATTGAACACTTGAAACATGTAGCCGATGTGCCGCGCCCGAAATCGGTCGCGCGCAGCTTCACCAAGCGTGAACAATGACTGTCCACCCAAGATCACAGAACCCGCGTCAGGGTTAACCAACCCCGCAAGGATGTGCAGAAGCGTCGTCTTACCCGAGCCGGATCCGCCGGTGACGCACATGGAACTACCGCGTTCCACAACGAATCCAACATGGTCAAGAACCCGCCGGTCAGTACCGGAGGGCGACCTCCATGCCTTGGTAACACCCTCGACCACGAGCGCCGTGTCAGATGACATCGAAATCTCCAAGTGCCAAGTCCCACCCCATGGCGAGCCGACTGATCGGAACGCTCTCTGCATCGTAGGTTCGAGCTACGAATCGGAAATCTACGGGATCGGTTGTGAAGCCTCGGTCACATGCTGCGCGCCAGTCAGCATTGTCCCTACGAAAAACAACGACCCCACGCTCCGCACCGTCTTCACCTGCCAAGGCCTGAAGTACGTCAAACGTGACTCCCGCATCGGGGTGGGATCGGTCCACAATCCACTCAGCGGCAGCCGTTTGGTGGCGTTTTCGTTCGGCCTCGAGCCAACGATCGCGGAGCACGAGGATTGCATAGAGCAGGCCGTTTGAGTCTCGCAGCGCAACGATTCGGTAGGTCACCCCAGGGCGACTGACATATCGCCAATTGAGGTATCGAGAGTCCTTCACCACGGTCACGTCGTGCTGAGGGGCGATCCTGTTCCAAAGTGAATCCGCCTCTGCGCCAAAAGAAGTCCATCGCTCTAAGCAGCCTCCTCGAAGATCAGGGCTCGTCTGACTGCTCGGCACAACTACGGCTTCAAGGTGATCGATGTGGACATAGCCGCAGAGTTTTTGGCCAAGGCGAAACGCTTCCTGGGTCGGCAATCCATACATCACGGTTTCGTGTTGGACATTTCCGAAATGCTCGACGTATCGGTGAACCGTTGTTGCGAACAGTCCGAGTTTCTTAAGCCCGGCTCGAAAGTCCGGGTCGGAAAGCGAATCAACGATCTCCGCAAACTGACGAGTCTCGCTGCCAACCTTCATGAGCCGGGGAATTCCAGTGAACTGGCTTACCACGCGCCCGAAAGGCGTCACTCCTACGAAGACATGAACTCCTTCGGGGTTGTCGCGAAATTCCCAATTCCATTCGTCAATCGAGCGATGTGCCCAAGTGAAGACGCGATGCCAAACGGCGAGGATTTCGGACTCGTCGCCTGGGCGATAGGACCGAATGTCGATGACTTGGTCGGTTGGATCTGAGGAGTCGGTTTCAGACATTGGGGTGAACTGCGCACCATGTTGTAACTTGCGGACTAAACGATGTCGAAATCGCCCGGCGTGATGCTCCACCCGTGCGAGAGTCGGTGTAACGGAACGAGCTTGGAATCATAGGTGCCGCCGACGAGAGTGCGGCCAGACGGCTCGATTTCGTAGCCAAATTCGCTTAGATGCAGCGCTTCCGGCGAATTAGGCCGAAAATGGAACCTGACATGGTCGGCCCCGGCCTCCCGACCGAGCGCCCGAATGAGCTCCGGAAGGACCCGGCACGCCGGTCGAGTTCGATCGGCCATCCACTCCGCAACAACCGTCACGGGAGGATCGCCTTCACGGTGATTCCAGCGATGGAGGAGCACAAACAACCCAGCTAACTCGCCATTAGATTCCTTCAGAAGATATCGCCGGTAGACGTTGTGCGGACGCCTCACCCAGCGCCAAGTGAGATAGGCGTGGTCGCGAATCGTGATCACGTCATGCTGTGCCATGACCGTCATCCAGAGCGCATCCACATGCAAGGGCCAAGCCGTCACCTCCTCGAGTCTGAGGCCACCGAGCACCTCCGCGACAGATGACGCGTCGGAACAACGCCCCATGATTCCATCGACATTGAAAATAGGGACGTAACCGAGGAAGCGATTACCAATGCGAAATGCTGGTTCGTTGGGAATACCGTACATCAGCGTGTCGCCGCTCGGATTGCCATGGCGTGCGACGTATCGGTTGACGGTCCGAGCAAACAAGGTTGGGCGACGAAGTCCCGCGCGTCCCTCGGGAGTGACAAACGAATCGACCATCTCCGTAAAAACACGCGTCTCCCCTCTTACCGAAACTCTGCGAGGCATTCCCGCGAACTGAGCCAGCACGGTCCCGTCGCTCGCGACCGCCAAGTGAATACGAATCCCAGCTGGATTCAATGCAAACTGCCATTCCCATTCCGCATACGTTCGAGTCGTCGATGGAAATACTCGGCGGAAGGAGGCAATGATCTTTGGACCATCGCCATCTCGGTATGGGCGAATTTCTGAAGCGTCGGAAGTCGATTCCATTTTAGGCAACGACATCGGTAACGAGCCTAGGCGGACTTCGTAAAACGCCAGGCAGAGAGAGTATCGCCCGTCGTTGGATCCACCGAGCGCACCCAATAATGCGCCGGACCGAGACCGTCGAAGAACCCGCGAGGAATCATATAGGTTCCGGTATTCGCTGGGAACATCCCGGCCGCAAGCGTGAACTTTGGGCTTCCCGCGATCTCGAGGTAAGTGCCGGCAGGTCCGGCGATGTCGAGTACCGGAGGTTCGGGCGACGGAGCGAGTTCAATCAACGGCCAAGGCGAGATTGCGTCACGGGCATGGGATTCCCCGCGTTCTCGGAAATAATCATGCGTGGCGAGTCCCGTAGCCCCGAACCAATGTTCGAAGTAACGACGCGCCGACAGAGCATGTCGGTAGGACGATGCCTTGACGCGCTGCCCAGCGGATCTCGAGAAGAAATGGACAACCCGGGCGGCAGGTACCTGCCATAGGCCGAGCCCCCGACTCACGAATCGACGGAACAGATCCGTGTCTTCGTAGTAGAGGGGATAGCCGGGATCGAAGAGCCCGTGCTCGATGAAATCCGATCGACGCCCCAAAAAACACCCGCCGGAGAGCATCGGAACTTGCATGGGGGCTGATGCTGTCCAGATCGCGTGCGCAAAGCGCGCACGTCGGCGACCGTTCCATCGAGCGATTGCGTCACTACTGCGTGAAAGATGGCAGATCGTGTCAATGTATGGATCGACCATTTCGTTCGGCGGAAGCAGCACCTCACCATCAATATCCATCGAGACATTGGGGCCGACGAGGCCAGGACTCGCGAGTCCGTCCAGCGCTGATCGCAATTCGCCCAACATTCCTCGAGTCACACGGCAGTCGGGATTCAAGACGAGGTGCAGGCGCCCTTTGGTCACTGAAAGCGCTTGGTTGTTCGCGCGCGCGTACCCGACATTGAGGGTGTTGACGATGAGCTTCACCCGACGAGGAAGTCTTGACTCAAGGACCGCCAACGAATCGTCACCAGAGGCGTTCTCCACCACGGCGATATCGATGTCATCAATTCCATTTGGAAAACTCGTCGCGTCGTGAAGCAATGTCTCGACAGCCCCGAGCAAGAGCTCGGCACTACGATAATTGACGATTCCGACGGAAAGTTCAGACACGTGTGTTTCCCATCGGGTTGCCGTGGCGACCCTCAAGTGCTCGAATGCGTTCGTGAGCTGCCAAAAGTTCACGGTAGAGATCGAGCGGCCGAAGATCCAGCGCTGCCCTCGCCGCATCAATTACGTGAGCCCCGAGTTCTCTCGGACGCCCAGTGAGCACCGTCACCACGTGGACATGTCGTGGTCGCACCGCGCGAGCAAACCGAGCTAGCCATTCTGAGAGCGCGTGAGGTTCCCCCGCGTGGATGGGCCCGCCCGACATGAGTGCGCGATCGCGCGCTAGAAGACATGAAAGTGGGAAACCTCCGCCCCCTGGGTTTCCAGGAGCGAGCTTCGGGACAAGGACGCCGGAACCATCTAGAAGGAGCGCATTGCTGAACACCGCACCCGCATCCGACGCGTGTAGTTCCGACGCAAGTCTGTCGACATGCTGCGCCATCAGGCGATCGCCGAGTAGAACGACTCCGATGAGTGTTCCCCGCGCGGCGCCAAACCCTTCCTGCAAAAGTCGAACTTCGTCGGCACCCGTGGCGACAAAGACCAGCCGAAGTCGGTCAATGCCAGAAAACGGCGCAAGATAAGCATCCACTTCCGTCTTTGGAGCACACGTAGCGACGACCACTTCGACGTGGGGATAGTCTTGCGCAAGCGCGCTCTCCACAGCGTCCCGAAGTCCGTCGGTGGACGGCGCAGGAATCACGAGGCTTACGGGAGGGCGATCACCACCATCTCGAATCAGTGGCAATCCCTCCGGAAGTATCGGTGGTGCCGGAAGGTGATCCATGTCGACGGGTTCTCCGTCTCTCGCTCGAAGCAACAAGCGGCGCAGTGAAGAAACCGCCATCTCCTGTTCATCCCCGAGGACCGCCAACGCATCGTCGAATTGCAAGAGGCGAGCGAGGTAGCACGCATAGAGGAAACGCGTCTCAGGACGATCGGGAACTAGCCGGTATGCCTCTAGCGCGTCAGGAAGAGCGTACGTAACCTCAGCACCGGCCACGAGACAATGTCGGGCAAACGAGTGATGCGCACGCGCAGCCTGTTCCACATTGCCATAGTCGAAAACGCAAGATCCGGCCGCGGCGACGCGGACGGTAAGTCTGCCCTCGAAGGCAATTTGGTGATTCAGGACATTTCGCAAATCGCGATCACACCTGACGCGAAAAGACTCGTCCCGAAATAGATGTGCGTAGAGAAGATTGTCGAATGGATGTTCGACGAAAGTCCGAGGATGAAACACCAAGGTGTCCCCCTCTCGGTCGACAACCCACCTGTGGGTCGGATTGCCGTTCATCATCTCCCCCACGCGAGACGGAAGTTCAATGAACCCGCGCTTTGCAACGCGGCAGAGTTCGGCTGCTGCCTTAATCGGATCCGGCACGTGCTCGAGGACCTGCGTACACCAGACGACATCGAATTCGCCATCTGCGAACGGAAGGGACTCAGCAGACGCTTCGACATACGTCACGCCAGGTCGAAAGACCCCTGGCGATCCGTTTCGTTGATTCGTCGATCCGAAAGTCAGATCACATACAACATCCGCACGCGGGAACGGATTGGCCGCTCCTCCCACCTCGAGGACGCGCTCGTGGGGAGAAATGGCCAGAAGTCGAACGGCCTCCTCAGAATTCTCGGTCGGGAAAAGCGGGCCATAGGCGTTTCTTGGCCATGGAATCAAGGCGCCTTTCTCCACGTCACCGGCGCCCGAAAGACGCCTTTTTCGATTCCCTTGTATGTGACTTTAAACCGCGTCCACGCAAGTCGCTGATCTAGGACGTGCTCGCTCGACTCGTCTAACAGGAATCCGGAAAGGTAGTACTCGCCTGCCAGAACTTGTAGGGGCAATTTCGCAACAATCTCGACCTCAGTACCGCCAACCGCCTTCATCTGGTCCGTCGTACGCGTCCCGAAACACATGGTTTCGTCATTACGGTACAAGATGAACCCCGCGTGGTGCGCACCCTTCTGCGGATCACGCCAACGCATGCGGACCTCGATCGTATCTCCGTGCTCGAAGGTCTCGGACGTCTCCTCGGAACCTGCTGCGTGAATCGAGATGCTGACGAGGTGTGGCAAATCTTTGAGAGCACCTTCTCCACCATGACTTGCGGCAATAGCAGACTGTCCACCCGAAAGCGCATACTGAAAGTTGACGTACTCGTCGGTGACAAGAGTCGGATCGCCCAGCATCACGGGCTCGCCATTTTGAAGCCAGAGCGCTCGATCGCAAATCTGGCGAATGTGGTAGGTCGAATGGGAAACAAATAGGAAGGTCGTTCCTCGTTCGCGCAGTTCCTTGATGCGATCAAAGCACTTCTTCTGAAAATGCTGGTCTCCGACAGCAAGAATCTCATCCAGAATAAGAATGTCGGGATTTGACATCATCGCGACCGCAAACCCGAGGCGCATCGCCATGCCGGACGAATAGGTTCGTACGGGACGCATGAGGTACTCGCCGATATCTGCGAATTCTGCGAGCTCGTCAAATCGCCGACGAACCTCGTCCTTCGGAATGCCCAAGATGGCTGCATTCATATAAAGATTGTCTTTGCCGGTGAACTCTGGGTGAAATCCCGCGCCGAGCTCGAGCAACGACCCCAGACGCCCATCTATCTCGTAGCTCCCGGTCGTCGCGCGCGTGGTACCGGTCAGGATCTTGAGCAACGTGCTCTTACCTGCACCATTTCCGCCAATGACACCGAGCGCACTTCCCTTTTCAAGCTCGAACGACACATTTTTCAGGGCCCACATTTCGGAATGGCGTACGGCTTTGCCGCGAGTAATCCATTCGACAAGGCGCGACGCTGAATCCGGATACAGCCGATAGCACTTGCCGATGTTGGTTGCAGTGACTGCGGGTTTCATCGGCCTAGAGCTCGTCTGCAAAGTCGGACTTCTTCGCCATGAAGACCGAATAGCCTATGTAGAGAACCACAAGTGCGAACGCTGCCAATTTCCCCAGAGGGATCCAGACCGTATCCGTGATGGATCCCATCGGGAGTTGCCCACCCATGAGAACCGCACGATAGAGGTTGACGAGAAGCGCCGCGGGGTTCCAATCAAACACCCACTGGTACTCGGGCTTGGGCAGTCGGAAGTAGAAGATAGGAGTGAAGAAGAACCAGACGGTGCAGATGATTGGAATCACCTGAGCGATGTCTCGAACGAAAACGCTAATGGACGAAAGCAGATACGCGACCCCGAGCATGAGACACGCTTGGACGATGACAACAAGCGGAAGCGCGAATACCGCCACCGTGAACGGATTGCCGTCCAAAACGATCAGGGCCGTCGCCACTGAAACCGTAAGACCGACGAGCAGATTGACTATCCCATATCCAACCAAACAGACCGGCAAGAGCTCGGCAGGAAACGAGATCTTCTTGATCATGTTTCCGTTGTCGGTGATGACACCCGGGCTCCGAACGATTGACTCCTGAAGGACCGTCCAAGGAACCAACGCGATGAACATGGCGAGTGCCGACAGTTTCGCGACCGTGAGTTCGGAAGCCGCATCGCCGGCGGCCAGCCCAAGGTCGCCCTCGGAGAGCATCTTGAACTGGAGGATCTCGATGAACACGGTGTAATACACAGCAAGAAAAATGATGGGCTGTAAAAGGAGCCAGGCGCCACCGAGGAGGGAACCCTTGTAACGGGCTCTCAACTCTCGGCCGACGAAGGCCGAAATGAGCTCGCGATATTTGAGGGCGTGCCGTAGTAGTTGGATCAAAGTGGGTTTTTTGGGACCGTCGCCCCATTTCCGAACCGCGGGAACCTAATCCTAGGTCACCTCATCGTCAAGGAAAGCCTACCGCATGCATCACCTTAAACCTCTCTCAGATGGCGGGATACGGCCACAAGCGCGGGTCGTCATCCTGCCGAGAGGGTGGTAGTCTCCTAACCGTGACCACTTCAGGGTTTCTACCTCCCTTGCCATACCCGCACACAGTTCTCCCCCCACTCCACTTCGCTCCTGTGCGATTAGGCTGCTACGGCATCATTGCGAACGTCGTGTCGGGACAGACCCGAAGGTCAAAAGATGTCTGACAATCAAACCCCAGACGTCCTCGTGCTCGGTGCAGGCCTCGCTGGCCTATCTGCCGCGTACAAGCTTGCGCGCCAAGGGAAACGAGTCGTCGTCGTCGAATCCGATCCGAAGGTTGGCGGACTTGCCGGCTCCGGCACCATCGTCACCGAATGGGGCGAGTTCGATTACGACAACGGACCGCACCGATTTCACACAGGCGAAAAGCACCTGAATGAGGAAGTCCTGGCGTTGCTCGGAGACAACGTCGTCCAAGCCAATCGCCTTTCAAGGATCTTTCTATTCGGACGATTCTTCAACTACCCGCTTCACGGTCCGAACGTCATTCGCAATCTTCCGAAGGTTATTCTAGTCAAAGCGTTCTTTGACTATCTGATGGTGAAGATCAAGAGTCTTTTCGTCAAGACTCCTGACTCCAACTTCGAGAACTGGGTTGTCAATCGCTTCGGGCGAACGCTGTACAAGATTTTCTTCGGGGTCTACACCGAAAAGACTTGGGGAATCCCTTGTTCGCAGATCAGCCCGGATTGGGCTGCGCAACGCATCACCTTGCTGTCGCTTTGGGACACGGTGGTCAAGACGCTGTTCAAACCGAAGGACGGCTCGACTCCTCGAACCCTCGTCTCGAAGTTCTTCTATCCCAGACGAGGCGGCATCGGCACCCTCTGCGTCCGCTACAAGGAGGAAATCGAGAAGCTAGGCAGCTCCGTACATACATCCACCCGCGCCGTGGTCGTCCACCACGAGAACGGTGCGACGACGGGCGTGGAAGTAGAAGGCCCTGAAGGCCGTCGCCTCATCAAGGCGAAGACTGTCCTCTCGACGATTCCGTGCACGGTTCTCTCGGGGATCCTTTCGCCACCGGCCCCGAAGGCCGTCACTGATGCGGTCGCATCGATGAAACACCGATCGATGATTTTTGTCTACCTCATTCTCAACCGACAAAAGGTGACCGACGACCATTGGATCTACCTGCCTGAAGATTCGATTACGGTTCACCGCCTCTCGGAGTTCAAGAACTTCTCGCCTTACTCGGCGCCAAAGGACCAAACCCTTCTTTGTGCCGAGATCACGTGCGACTTCATGGACGAACTTTGGGTTGATTCAGACGAGAACCTGCGCAAGACATGCGTTGACGATCTAGTGAAGATCGGCCTCATCAAACGCGACGAGGTTCTTACGACTTTCAGCAGACGAGAGCGCTATGCCTACCCTCTCTACGATCTCAACTACAAGGCGAACAAGGACTGCGTGCTCGGCTACCTCGCGTCCATCAATGGCCTCGACACCACGGGCCGCCAAGGTCTGTTCAAATACAACAATATGGACCATTCGATTGGAATGGGCCTTGCCGCCGCGGAAAACCTAATGGGTCGCGGTGAGTCACACTCAAAGATCGCAGACGAACAGAAGTGGTTCGGCTAGTCGAGGCCTCCACTTCATGACGCATAGAACTCGAGAGCTTTCTGAACGTCGTGGCGGACTGCCACTCGAAGAGGTGTCTTGCTATCTCTGCGGAGAGGCTCCGAAGTCACTCCTTGTTGACGACCCGCCTTTCAAGGTGTGGCTATGCGGATCTTGCGGGCTTGGCTTCACGTCGCCGCGGGTTCGCGCAGACCGACTGGAAGACATTTACGACTTGGGTTACTTCTCGTCCGAGTCGGCGGGAGACTTCGGCTATGCGTCCTATGCTGAAGACGCGACGGGTTATTTTCGGACGTTTGAGCGCAAGGCCGACATCCTCGCTCGTCACCTCCCCAAAGGAAAGGTCCTCGAAGTCGGATGTGCGGCAGGGTTCTTCCTTAAGGTCTTAGAAAAGCGTGGCTACGACGTCCATGGCGTCGAAGTTGCGGGCTCCATCGTGACGCATGCGCGCGACACCCTGAAGTTGAAGAACATCTTCCACGGGCCGCTCGAGGAGTATCCGGGCGAGAAGGGTTCATTTGATGCGGTCATGTTTTGGGATGTCATCGAACACCTCCCCGATCCCATCGCCGTTTTGAAATTGGCCCGAACGTATCTGAAGCCGGGTGGCTGGCTCTTCCTTCAGACACAGGACGTTTCATCGTTGACGCGGCGAGCGTTGGGCGCCAAATGGACTCACTTCAAACAACTGGAGCACGTTTGGCATTTCTCGCCATCAACGGCTCGAGAGTTGCTTTCTCGCGCCCACTTCGACGTCGTCGAAATTCGAAAGCGTGGTGCCGGCAAGGACATTTCGATTGGATTCGTTATTGACCGGGTGAAGCGGTTCTCGCGAGTCCTTCATCACATCGCAAGGCTGTTCTCTCCGTGGGCGAGGAACTTCGTCTACGTCAACCCGTGGGACGAGATTGTCGTCTCTGCCAAATCGAGAGTCGACTGATGGAAGCCAACGCCTACGTCGAGTTCCGAGATCTTGAGGCGCGCCACTGGTGGTTCATCGGGCGTTGGGCCATCTTCACGGAACTTCTTCGGACGCGCGTCTTGCCGGGCCTGAATCGGTCGCCTGACTGCCTTGACCTTGGCTGCGGCATGGGCGGGGCACTTGAACGGCTCGCGGCAGCAGGTGGAACGGTCACCGGGACGGATGTGTCGCTAGACGCGCTCAAGTTCTGCCGTGGACGCGGATTCCAGAGAGTCCTTCATGCGGACGGCACGAGGCTACCCTTCGTTGATGCGAGCTTCGATGTCGTCACGGCGTTCGACACGATTGAGCACATTCCTGATGATGCGGCAGCGTTCCGAGAGTGCTTCCGCGTTCTTCGCCCCGGCGGGAGACTTCTCCTCTCGGGGCCTGCCTACAACTGGCTTTGGACTCACCAGGACGATGTCGTTCACCACCAACGCAGGTACACGACGTCGAAGGTCGCGTCGATTGCCCGGAGCGCAGGATTCATCGTAGAGCATCGTTCGTATTTCAATATCACGCTATTCCCGTTGATCCTGATCGCACTCGGATACATCAAGCTCAAAGAGCGATTCTCACCCCCAAGTGCTACGGATCAATCCTCAAATGTCTCCATTCCGGTACCGGGCCCTGCCAATGGTGTGTTGGCCTGGCTCCTCGCATTTGAACGACATGTCGTCAGTAGGGTTTCGATGCCCTTTGGCCACTCCCTTATCCTGATCGCGAGGAAACCTCCCGATCCATGACCCGACGCACGATCCTGTTCCCCTTGGTGCTGGCAATCGCATGTGCTTCATGGGTTGTGTCGATGGAGCGCAACGATCGGATCTTCCTTCCCCGCCACCCTGCCGCGCGCGACCTCCCTTACGCAATGGGACCTTCGGCCGAGGCGGCAAAGCATGAGCCATTCAACCGATCGATGACGGACCCCGTCAACCTCCTCGTTCCCGATCACCTCTTTGCTGCCAAGAACCGACACGGATTCTCATTGCCTTCATGGAACCCGTTTACCCTTGGCGGAGTCCCGCAGCCCCAAAATCCGTTGACAGCCTCTTACGACCCTCTGAACCCCGCGCGGTGGCCGATCGACCCACTCACCTCTTGGGGCATCAACGCGGCACTCCGGATCATGATTCTTTCCCTCGGCGCTTGGTGGCACGCCCGCCGAACCGGATGCGATCTGGTGTCGGCTGCGTTCGTTGGCATCACGACGGCATTCAGCGGATGGAGCGCCGCGCACTGGTTCAACGTCCAGGTGCTCGCAACGGCTGCATGGATTCCGTGGGCTCTCGCCGGGGCAACAGACATTGTGGAAGGCAGAAGGCGCGTTGGCATTCCGATTATGGCCGTGGCGATTGGACTCATGTGGGTCTCCGGATTCCCACAAGTCGCCGCGCTCGGGACGCTGGCCTGCGGAGTCTGGGCACTCGCACTTTGGTCTTCGACGGCTGGAAACCAGCGTCGCGTTTCGGATTTCGGATGGTTGTTTCTCGCACTCATTTTGGGGCTGCTACTGGCTGCACCACAACTCACAACCGTGATCCAGTTTCGCGATGAGGTGGCCCGCGCTGGAATGACCGAGCAATCCAGACAATCGCAGCAGTATCCGGCAGGCGCTCTCGTTAGTGCTTTCCTCCCAGAATTCCTCGGTGGACCGAAGGACAAGCCTATTGACGAGGTGCCCGACGCGGAATCCGATCGGACACATATTGCGCGCCAGATGTTTGCGCGAGCGTCGATCGGCTCCGAAGGCAATGGGAAAGTTCCTCGAACGGCAGGAGTATCCGAACGTATGTTCGCACCGGGAGGCGCGGTGCTCGGGCTTTGCCTCCTAGCCCTGACATTCCTCCGAGATCGCCGCGTCCGAGCTGCACTCATCGTTGCGATGTTCGGCCTCGTCGTCGCAATTCTTCCATTGCCCGACGTAGTCGCTGTTCCCCTAGGCCTCAACATCGGCGCACCGGCCCGGGCAATTGTCATCACCGCCATGATGCTCCCGCTCGCCGCGGGTTTGGCTCTGACACTTGCCAACACCGGACGACACCCTTCGCTCCGCTACATGATTGGCGGATTCGTTCTCGCCCTCGGGGCCACGCTCGTGTGCATTTCGTTCCTTTCTGATCGCGCTCTTGCCGATGTCCTGACTGACGCCGTGCGAGGTCCACGTGCGGCACGACTCCTTGGGCTATCTGTCCTCCCCGCACACGAAACATGGCGTGACGCAATGACGCCCCTTGTTCTCGGCTTTCGACATGACCTTCGATCGCTAGGTTTGGGTGTGCTACTCGGCGCCGCAACATGGTTCCTGTGCAGTCGGCCACGCATCGGACTGGTGACGTGCTGCGTTGTAGTCGGAATTGCGACCTTTGATTTGCTCCCCCGCTTCTCTCGATGGAATGAACCCATCCGGCGACTCGGAGGCTACGACGACTCGCCTGCCACGCTCGCATTGGGAAGAGCTGCTATTGCGGCAGACGCTGCTTTCATTCGCATCAGCGAAACTAGCGCAGACGCACTTGCCGAGAAGGACGCGCTTTTCCCTCCAAACACACCAACCATCCATGGCTTGCCGGACGTACAGGGCTACCGCGAGCAAGTGTCTTCTCGCTGGCTAAGTGCCTTTCGCTCGACCTCCGCGTTTGTCGCCGATGTGGGCTTTGCAGGAGTCGGATTGGATCAAGCCGATTCACCGGTTCTCGATGCTTTTGGGGTTCGATACCTTGTGGCATCACATGCACTAGAATCGACTGAGGGATTTGAGTCCTCACGACTCCGTCGCACCTCCATCGAGTCACCACGCGCTTTCGATCTAGTGATCTACGAGAACCCAGATGCAAGGCGTCGGGTCGAGGTGTTGCGATCACCCGAGCTTCTTCCGCACCAGGGCGATACCGCGCAGTCCATCGCAGCTCTCGTCGATGGCTGGAAGAGTGGACGCATCGCCGCATCGAATCTACTTCTTCATTCAACGGACATGGCTTTGTCGTCGCTGCCACCGGGCCGAAGACCATCCGCAGATATGGCTCGAACGGTTATTCGCACTCCATGGAAGCACGTGGTGCAAACCGCGTTGACTGAACCTGGTTGGTTGGTGGTTAGAGAGTCTTTTGCGCCTGGTTTTACTGCACATGTCGTTTCAGAAGGTGGACTTTCGTCAGAGGCAACCGTTGTACGGGCGATGGGGTTGTTCAGAGCTGTCGCGCTCCCACAAGGCACACACGAAGTGACTTTTCGTTATGTCTCTCCGGGTGAGACTTTCGGATATGCACTGGCGCTTGTCGCGATGTTGCTCTTGGTCGCGTGGTCGTTCGTCGGACGAGACGTCGTAGTGACCTCATGATGTTTCGGTCATTCCGATTTCACGCTCTGCTGCTTTTGGTGGTTACCGGACTTCCATTCCTCGGCATCCTGCGCGGGGAAATGTGGATCCCAATGGTGGGGGATACCGCTCCACCTTGGGGGCCGCCGCCCGCATCCCGAATCGAGGACAACGCCGGGTCCGATCTACCCGCATTCACCTACCCAAATCTCGTCTACGCCTCGCGAATCAAACCATGGTCTTCGCTCCTCGGGTCGAAACACGCCGACTCCGGCGCACTGCTGTGGAACCCAGGACAGCTTTGCGGAACTCCATTCCTCGCAACGCAGGACACCTTCGCGCTACATCCGGCACACTGGCTACCCTGGACGTCCGGCATCCATTGGCAGTTCGCCGTTCTCGCATGGGTGCACGCGTGGATCGCTGCGCTGGGTTGCTATCTGTTGTGCCGACGACTCGGACTTGATGAGATCGCAGCCCTGTTCTCGGCGACCGTGTTTGGCGCAGGTCCGTGGATGACCGCCCATCATGACACTCTTGCAACGATGACTGCGGCATGGATCCCCTGGCTATCGCTTCTAGGCATTAACGTGCTCGCGACGCGACGCTATCAGGCGGTCCTTGGACTTGCGCTCGCGACATGCATCGCGGCTCTATCTGGGATGGCGCAGTTTCTCCAGATAGGAATTGCGGCAGTCGCGATTTCGATTCGTGAGGGCCTCGACGACGCGCTTCGAACCTCTGGTCGACGTGAAAGAGTGAAGAGCCTTGCACGTCTTTGCGCAGCGCTTGGCCTGGGATTGGCGCTCGCAGCGCCGCAACTCCTTCCACTCGCTGAACTCGCAGTCGATGCGCCTCGTGCTCAAAGTTCACTCGCGCTCCAGTCGGAGCTCGCCGTCCCCTTGAGAGAGTGGCTCACGTTAGGGTGGGCAGAGCTAGCTGGAACACCTGCTGCGATCGCAAGAGCCCAATCCCAAGAGTCGGACATTGTGATTCCTGCCGAAGACGGATGGCCAACGGCGAAGCTCTTCGGCGCTCGGACGCGTGGCGGCGCGACCTACATGGAAGCTGTCGTTTCGCCGGGTGCGTGCGCGTTCGCCTTGATGTTGATCGGTCTCGCTGTCGGTAGACAACGCGCGCGGCCACTCGCGCTCGCGCTCGGAGTCGTCGGCTTCCTCGTCTCGACTCGAGGCCCCTGGTGGGAGCTAATCCAGCACCTTCCTACGCTTTCGATCGGGAATCCACGGCGATGGATGGTGCTTACCGCGCTCGGCGCGTCCCTTTTGGTCGGAGAGGGTATCCAGGCACTTGGAAACGCTGCGGCGTCTTGGCGACGCGGAGCTGCTGTGATCGCGGCGATTCCAGCTTTCGCTTGGCTTCTCTGTCTGTTGGTGCCAAAGACGATGGCGGGCTGGCTTGCCATCGCAACGTCCACGTCACTGCCGCTATGTCAGCTCAATCTGACTTCCGTTCTTACCGAGCTGTGGTTGCCTGCAGTACTAACCTTGATTGCAACCATCGTGCTCATGAGACGATGGCTGCCTCGATACGGCGTTATCGTTCTTTTCATCGGCATCGTTGTCGACTTGACAGCACATGCCACACGAGTCAATCCGCTCCTGCCGGCAACTGATCTCTTTCCACCAACCAAGACCACCGAATACCTACTGAAGGATCACACGGCGAATCGAGATCCCGTACGAAGTCCCACCTCTCCGTTCCGAACACGCGAAGTCCCTTGGCGTATCGCTCGCTTGACGAGCCAAGATCCCTCAACTTGGATTCCCCCTCTTCCGCCTAACACGCCGATGCTCTTTGGGCTTCGTGATGCTGCAGGATATGAGGCGCTCGTTCCACCAAGACTCGAAGCCTTGTGGTCGAAAATCGAACCTGGAAGCGTTCATGAGCACCACTACTTTAGACCATTTTCCGACTCCAACGTGGCGACGCTCCCGATCATGGACTTCATGGGAATCCGATATTGGCTTGCGACTCGCGCAGAGGCCCCTCTTGGATTCGCTCGAGTTGCCGCCTTCGCTGACGAGCGCACCGCAATCTTTGAGAATCCGCATTGGAACGCACACGCTACATGGGTTTCGAATGCGCGGGTTGTGTCATCTGATCGAGAGTCCATCGACTGGGTGACATCACGCGAGTTCAACCCACGCAACGAGGTCACGCTCACACTCACGGACGCGCGAACGTTGGGAATCGATGCCGGCTTACCACGCGTAATCAAGATCGGCGACGATTCGGCAACCTTGATACCAACACACGAGGGCTCCTCCACTTGCACGTATGAGGTGTCTGCCAAGAGCGATGGACTCCTCGTCATTTCCGAATCGTTTCATCGCGGGTGGGGCGCACGCGATCAGGATGGGCATCCGCTTGCGCTCGCGCCTGCGAATCATGCCTTCCAAGCCATTTTCGTTCCAAAGGGAACTTCCCGCGTCACTTGGTCCTTTCAGCCCGTGACCTGGCCCCTCGGATTGGGGACCTGTGCGGCAGCCCTCCTGATCCTTCTCGTGAGTGGTATCCTTTCGCGCCGAAACAGGTTGTAGTCGCCATGCACCAAGGACACCGAATCTCAGTCATCGTGCCTGCCTACAATGAGGAGGCGACAATCTCGGCTGTCGTTCAGGATTTTCGTCAACATCCGTCGGTGGACGAGGTGGTTGTCGTCGACAACAACTGCAAGGACTTGACGGCAGAGCGCGCACTTGCGGCGGGGGCGCGGGTGGTTGTTGAGCACTCGCCGGGATACGGCTGCGCGTTGCGCTGTGGTATCGATTCTGCAACAGGTGATTGGCTCGTTCTTGTTGAGGCAGATGGCTCATTTCGAGCACACGACCTCGATAAGTTCCTTTGCTACTTGCCTGACGCAAACCTCGTCATGGGGACTCGTACGACCCGGCAGATGGTTCAACAGGGCGCCAACATGCCGTTCCATCTGCGGTGGGGAAACGTCGCTGCCGCTAAGATCCTTCAGTTCCTTTGGTACGTACCCCATGAACCTCGGCTGACCGACGTGGGATGCACCTACCGGGCGCTCACAAAAGAATGCTGGAACGCAATCAGAGCCGATTTGATCGAAGCAGGTCCAGCATTCTCGCCGGAGCTCATGTGTGAGACCCTGAGGCACGGCCTCAGAATCATTGAGATCCCGGTGCATTATTTCAATCGTGCAGGCGGAGCGAGCAAACATTCAAAGAATTTCGCTGCTATCGCTCGAACAGCGGTCAAGATGCTTCGGGCTATATTCCGAAAGAGAATGCAGGCCTCGTTGCCGCCGGATCGCCTGGCGCAATCGGCGCGAATGGTTCCCAAAAAGGGTTAATAGCCGCCGCTTCGGGACTTACGTCAACCAAGTTCGACTTAGGAACTCGCCCCCGAAGGGTGTAAACTAGGTGACCTCGATACCTATCACGATGAAGTCACTACCCGCAGCAATCGGTGCGCTTCTTGCAGCCGCGAGCATCTACGGCCAGTCCACACCGGTCGTGACACCGTCGGGGTATGACATTGCGACCTACTACTCCGGGTTCACGAGTCCAGTCACGTCTATGTGCATCGATCCGTCGCAGCGGGTGCTTGTATCGACCATCGACGGGAACATCAGAGCCCTCGTAGACACGAACCACGATGGCATCGTCGACGCCGTCACGACGTTCTACGACGCCACCCTTACGGGTTCCCTAGTTAGCGTGACAGACATCATGTGGATGGCCGGCAAGCTCTATGTGAGCCACCTCGGCAAGGTGTCTACTCTTACTGACACCAACAATGATGGCGTTGCGGATCTCGTCGCCGATATCGTGACGGGCCTCCCATTTGGCTTCCATCAGAACAATGGACTAATTGAAGATGGACCTAGCCACTTTCTGCTTGGAATGGGCTCGGGAACTGACCTAGGCCCTGAGACCAGCCCTCTCAACGCGACACTCCTTCGCTTCCCGGCGGCAGGTGGAAGTCCGGTGATTTACGCAACGGGGTTGCGCAATGTCTTCGGACTAGCGCGTCACCCGGTCACCGGCGACCTATTTGTTGGCGACAACGAATGGAATGCCCATCCTTCTTTGCCACTTCGAGGCGACGAAATCAATCGAGTTGTTCAAGGCGCGAATTACGGATTTCCAGTCGGGTTTGGCGCGCCGAGTCTCGGACAGACTTTCACGGGACCCACGGTTGCGCTTCCTCCGCGCATTGCTCCGTGCGGGATGGCGTTCAACCCGAACTCCTTCATTTCGGGCTATGGCGACGAAGTCTATGTAGCCCTGTTCTCGACGACGGTTGCAACGATTGCGCGCGTACCGCTCTGGTACGGGCCTATTAGCGGACAGCCGGCGGGTGTTTACGAGTCGTTTGCGACCGGTTTCACCAACCCCATCGACGTGCTCTTCCTGCCGGATGGTTCGATGCTTGTCGCGGACTTCTCCACGTCCCTCATTCACCGCATCAAGCCTCGTGGCAACGCATCCGTTACGGTGACCTCTCCTCCGATGATCGGTACGACGGTCGGAATTCGCGTCACGGCCCCGGGCCGCGCGGGATACATCGCATATGCAGCAGCATCCGACGCTTCCGGACCCACCGTGAACTTGGCGCCTGGGCTCGACCTCTACATCAATTTCACTTCGCCAATCGTTGCTATGTCGGTCACAGCGGGCAACGGGATCTTCAATTTTCCGCTTCCAGGGATGCTAGACGCATCCGGCTCCGTGACCGCCAGCATCAACGTCCCCATGGTGCCTGCGCTCATCGGGCTTCGGATTTGGCTCGCCAGCGCCGTCTTGGACCCGATCACGCTCGCGCCGGTCGCAACAACCCCCGAACAGTCAATGCTCTTCATTCCGACGTTCTGACGCTCGGCTGCTGACCTTTGCACCTTCGGATCGGTTCCGAAATGCCCTATCGAAACACAAGCGCCTCGAGCATCAAAAGACGCTCGAGGCACCGTGTAACCGCCTCACCAACATTTCTGCTGGCGAGCGAAATAAAAATTGCGACCCTCAACTCACCCGCTACGTCATCTTCGGAAGTCTCGCAGCTAAAGCCGATGGTGAGCGCACCACCTTGGTACACCCACAGCCTTGCAAACTTCCGATGACAACCCTCCCGAGTCGTCCTAGGGTCGCGAGCGCCTTGCCAAAAGCCTGACAACTCGCATAACGTATCTTCGGAAGGTGCGACCGGGTCTTGAGGTGGAAGATCGGAAAATTACGACGACCTTTCTCATCTAGAACTTGACGAAACGTGCAGATAAGGGCGAGATAGATCGCATGAATGACTTGGTTGGGGTGATTCTCTCGGCGGGCAAGGGCTCGCGCATTGATCCGTTCAACGCACATTGGCCGAAGCCGCTTCTTCCGATCGGCAATCGCCCAATAATTGGGCACCACCTAGAAATGTTTCGGTCACTTGGAATCACCAAGACCATCTTGGTCGTCGGGCACCTGATGGATCGGATCATCAACCACTTCGGCCGGGGCGAGGCCGAGGGGCTCGATATCCGCTACGTCGAACAACAGCAGACGCTCGGTATCGCACATGCAGTCGGGCGCGCCGAGGCTCTCGCAGACGGGCCAATATTGCTATGTCTAGGTGATATTTTCTATTTGACTCAAGGACTTTCTCGCCTAGTGGAACGTTACGCCAAGGGGGATGTATCCGCAGTACTCGCGGTCATGGAAGAACCCGACGTCGCATCACTTCGCAAGAACTTCTCCGTTGAGCTCGGATCAGATGGCTACGTAACCCGCGTGGTCGAGAAACCGCGGAATCCCAAGACCCGCCTCAAGGGCTGTGGCATCTACTTGTTTGGACCAGAGATTTTCGACGCCATTCGAAAGACGCCGCGAACTGCCCTTCGCGATGAGTATGAGCTCACCACAAGCCTGCAAATACTGATTGACGATGGTCTCAAGATCGCCGTCGAACGCGTGGTCGATTGGGATCTGAATGTCACGTTTCCAAAAGACCTTCTCCTTGGGAATCTTCATTGGCTTGAACACTCGAAGAAGGCTCGTGAAGTCCACCCGACAGCCAATGTCCACTCAACCGCAACCGTGATTCGATCCGTGATCGGCGCGGGGGCAACGATTCTGCCAGGCGCACACATCGAAGACTCCGTTGTTCTTCCCGATACCACCGTGACCGCAGACGATCCAATTCGCAGGGCGATTTGTTCCCCTGAGACGATCATTCGCTGCTGATCATGCCAGAGCCTTCACGGAGAATCCCGTTTCTTTGGCTGCTCGCGATCGCAGCATCGGCGGTCATCGCCTATCTTCCCCACGTTGACTGTTACTTTCTAAAAGACGACCTCGCCCTCGGGCTCTTGGCCGACGGCTCCAACCCGATTACTTGGACCGGCACGGTTTCGTGGGATGCGTTCATACGCCACATTCTCTGGCCGACGGGGCAGGGACACGATCAGTTCTGGCGTCCGCTACCCGTGCTGTTTGCCTGGTTCGATCTTCTTATCGCGGGACCAGACCCTTCTTTCTTTCGCATCGCGAACATCGGCTTCCACGCATTGAACGGTGTGCTATTGGCCGTGTTCATTCACCGTCTGCTGAACTTTAGACATGCCGTTGCGGCGTGCCTCGCGGCGACACTCTGGTCGCTCCATCCTCTTCATGGAGAGGCGGTGATTTGGATTACGCAGCGCATGGTGGTGATGTCAACTACGGGCACGCTCCTGTGCCTCTTGGGCTTTCAGGTCTGGCGCAGCGACAAGCGAAGATCTGCACTGGTGGTGTGCGGACTTGGCGCGTTTATTGCGATCCTGTCCAAGGAGACAGCGGCCACGTTGCCTCTTATGACCGCGGCGCTCGCTTGGTGTTACCCCATGGCGACACAATCAAGAATTCGCGCTGCCGCGAGCGGTGGCCTCGCGTTTGCCTTCATCCCCGTCATCGTGATGGGGATGCGTCGAATCATTTTCGACACCTTCGGAGGGTCCTACGCAAATCTTGCGCCGCTGGAGTACATGAGGAAGTTCGAAGTCATCGAGAGGCTTCCTCAGTCCCTCATGTACGGGCTTGTCGGGGCCAACCACGGTGAACTCACCGGTGATGAACTGACCATTGCCATCGTGTCAACAGTTGTGCTTGCGCTGGGATGCCTTTTGGCGATTCTGGCGACATGGCGCGCCTCGGCAGTTACTCGAGCGGTCACGTTGGTTGGCTGCGTCATTGCCGTCGCCTCATTCTTGCCCACTCTCCCCATCTTCTGGATCTCCCGAGAACTCACCAACGGACGCTTTCTCTACCAGCCGTTGCTCGGGGTTGTGGTCGTTGCGACGGCCGGCCTAGATGGAAAGCACTCTCGCTGGGTTTTACTCTGCATGCTGATTGCGCTACCCATGTTCGCCGTAACGGGACACGGGAATCGACGCGCGTACATCGAAGCGGATAAGCAGGAGCGCGCAGTGATCTTGGGTCTTGTCGAAACCGCCCACCTTGACGGTCGTGATCCCATCATCGTTGCATACGGAATTCCCACCGAGCATCGAGGAGTAGCGACGCTTGACCTAAGCGTGGCTCTCGCGACCAAGCCACCTTTTCTCAAGACGCCGATCCAGCTCATCCCGCTGATTGAAGGACAGGAGCGTGATTGGCCAGAGCAGCTCTCCGATCGCCTTGCGCTGCAACGCGAACGCAGTCCCGATAGTCCCATCGTTCATGTCGTGATGACCCGGAATCCTTGGGGCATTACTCCCTTGTATGGAGCCGGGGATCCGCCGGATGGTCGTCCCCCCGAGATCCTCGCCCCAGATGACGGAGCGACGCTCAGTTGCCCGGGACCTGCTCCGGTCTTCGTGTTCACATCGGTTCCAAAGGCGACGCGATATCTCCTACATCTGGAAGTTCCTAGCCAAAAAGTCACCTTCACGATCCGGCCCGATGTCGATGCAGAGCGTTTCGGCACGGCCTTTCGCTGGACGTTTGACCGCGGCGACGCAACCGGCACCCCGAATGCCTGGGCTCTGCTATCACAAGGGACCTTTGCCTCGCCCATGGCGGTTGGCTGGCGCGTGGAAGCCCTGAACGCCGCAGGCTTACGTGTCGGCATCTCGGCCACCCGTCGACTCGTGGTACTTCAGGCGTCCGGGTAAGTTGCCGCGAGGTCGAACGCGGCGCGAATGCAGCGGTCCGAATTGAAGTAGCTGTAGTTCCCGAATCGGCCTACCGTGTCGATCCCTGCTTCCGACGCAAACCGTCTCACAGTTTCAATGCGAGATTCGATCCCGCTCTCGTAAAGGATGTAAGCGAATCGATTGCTGAAGGTCCGAGTAAACGCCACGTCTTCGTGACGCAAAACGCCTCTCCCGGCAAGGCCGTCCACAACTTCGGCAGCAATTGCCTCCGTTGACTTGGAGGGCGCCCCGAGATGCGTCACTTCCGCCATAATCGATGAGCAGCCCGTCGGGGCATTATTCGGTGCGTAATTCGAAATGAACGTAACCCGATTCTGCGGACCGTCCGCTGGATGAGGAAAGTAAACCCACGACAAGTCAGGCACCGTCGCGTTGCGAAGCGCAATAAACACCGTTGTCAACGACGTATGTGCGAGGCCTGCAGTTGCAACGGCGACCTCAGCCGGAACGGCATCGAGCACTTTCACGAGCAACGGAAGCGGGATCGTCGAAACAACTCGATCGAACACCTCACCGTTCACCTCATACGTTCCCTGATTCCGACGAACTGACTCGACAGGTGTCGCGCAACGGACCTTGGTGGTCTTCAGGCTGCTCAACACTCCCTTCACAACGGACTCAAATCCCCCAGAGGTCGGATACCAAAACACCGCCTGATGCCCGTACCCGACCGTCTTGATTCCCGAAGCAGCCTTGAGCACGTCCTCGACAGGCGCATCCGGAACGCGCCCTCTTACCCATGCGGTTCCCAGCTCGGTGAGTGGGACATTCCAGATCTTTTCGTTATAGGGCCACATGAAGTGACGACATATCCCATCCCCGAACCGCCACAAGCACCAGTCCTTGAAGTTGGTGGGTTCCGTCGCTCCGCACTTACGTGTGTGCCAGGCTTCCACATAGCCTTTAAGGCAATCAAATCGGTGTTCAGGCGATAGATCTCCAAGTCCGTTCTCGAACGGATAGGTGACGTAGCGATCGTGGTGGAAAATTCGCGCGCGACGCTCACTCTTGTAGGCGCCTCCGGGCCCGAGCACGCTCAACATGAACTCGAGAACCTCAGCGTCAGTCGAGAAGATAATGTGCCCACCGGCATGGTCGACGACATATCCGTCGATTGTCTCACTTCGACACAGGCCGCCCGGTCGATCGCCTGCCTCAAAAACTGTTACTTCATGTCCCTTGCGTTCAAGTTTCCAGGCAACGCTGAGACCCGTGATTCCTCCGCCGAGTAGCGCCACTTTCATCGGAGGGACTCCAATGAACGTAAAGAAGATGAAATCGGTCGGAGCATGATCTCCTCATCGTACCGAATGCCGCCGGAGTTTGACCTAATCGGTCCGTAAGGCACAATAGAGCGTCGGAGGTCTCCATGAAGTCAGCCTTAATCTTCCTTATCGCGTCGTTAATGGTGTGCGGCCTCCACGCACAGGAAAAGACGCGCGACCTCAAGCGTGAGGGTCTTACGTTTACGTTGCCCGGCGCGTGGGCATGGCAAAGCGATTTCGGAAGCAATCTGGCCATCAAAATGACCATCCCGTACGCCACGGGGCCGATAGAGATCTTCGGCGAACTCCTATCTGCGGACGACGTCGCGGTGGACGACGAGATCGCCAAACTTGAGGCCAAGGTTAAGGCAGGCGGGCCCGACTTCCGCGACTTCGCGGTGGATCGGAACAGCGTCTTCGGCGGAGCGAAGGCTGTCATCGTTCGGCTAACCCGAGTTCGAAACGAAGGCAAAGAGCTTTCGGAGGAAAGAACGTTCCTTCAGCGACGTGGCGCCCTACTACTCACTTGGCGGGAAGAGAACCGTAAGGAAGTCGCGGCGGCGGCATCGTCAGCCTTCTCGGCTGCTCGTGCCGCAATGAAGTTTCGGGAAGGATCTCTTCCGAAAGCGGAACCACCTCGCGTTTGGAAAGACCTTGGATTAAAAGTCTCGTTACCCGAGGCGTGGAAATGGATCGCGGAGCGACAGGAACCGCAGGAGCAGGGAAGTGCGACGCTGACGGTGATGCAGGGCGACGTAGCCGTCAAGAAGGGTGACGGGTATGTCAATCTGTCTGTGAACATCCAAAAGTACGCTGGCACGCTTGCGCAACTGGTTGACAGCAATCGCACATCCTTCACGGATGGGGTGGACGGAACGTCTGGGCTTGTGATTGAACCCAAGGCGATTTTCCGCGGTGAGAAGGCCGCCTTCGTCAGTTTCCAGGGATCAATCAAGGGAAACAAGCACGCATTCCGACGATGGTTCATCAAACGAAAGGCGTACATGATCAGCATACAAGTGACAACGCCCCCAACTGACGATCCGGCTATGGTTTCTGCTATCAAGAAGGCCGAATCAAGCGTGACGTTTAACTAGCGTTCAGCGCGTTCGCACAAGTCGTGAGCGCCATGTCTCAAAATTCGGGACATGACCTGCCAGATCGGCGAGCCAACGAGCTGCGTCCTCCGGATATCCGGCGGTTTCGCGCAACGTTGGAGCCAGTCGACTAAAGTAACTATTGAAACTATGCATGCAGATCTCGCGCACGGTCTTCGCAAGGCAGCTCGCCAGTGCGATTTCAGGTGCGCGGGATTCGCCATTAACGAGGAACCCCGTTTCAATCACACCGTCGTCGATGATGTACCGGCTCGTGTACTCGTCTTCCTCGAGAGTGTCGAGACCGCGGAACGGGAATAACCGAGTCAGGGCATCGGCGTAGAACTTCCTGCCACCAAGTCGGTCACACCAAATCCTCCCGGTGGTTCCGGCAGGCCACGCGCGCAGGACCGTCGACTCGACAATCTCGAGGTGCGCGGTCCCCTTGTTGGCAAGTCGATCGAAAGCGCAATTGAGCGGCCCCTCGAGGACCAGTGACACCCCGATGGACCCGATCGAAGCACCTTCAGCCTGAAGCGCGGCTGTGAGTGCTGACGCTGCGTTCGAGATTGCGGAACTTTGCGCGGCAAGTGGAATTGACGGTTGAGGTGAGTACCAGGGATGTGAGTCCCACTCATTAACCGACCCAATCAGGTCGAATAGCGTCGGGGCCCTGCCGATGGCTGACTCGACGGCAGCGAGCGCGATGGTCTCGATCCGATCAAGCCGCCCTCCTGCGTGGAGTCGCTTGCTGTCGTCCAGCGGGGGCAAAACAGGCACGGCGCGTCGCGCAGCCTCAAATGCTCGCCCAAGCGCCCCCGGAGGGCCGTCGACACGTACGTAGCCCACCACGAGAGGGCCAAGTGTGGGCCCGTATCCGGCTTCATCGATGCCAAGGCTTGATGTAGAGCGACTCATGCAGTGAGTGCCTTGCGGCCGATGGTCTTAGCATGGCAGACGTCGTCATAGCGACCCGCGACCGTGGCGTATCAGATCTTCTTGTTCTGACCTTCCGCGATGTTGCCGTGTGGCGTGTCCGCGCCGTTCGCCCAGAAGATGTGTTGACCAACCTCTCTGTGCCGCCGAAGCCCGGAATCGTCGTCGTCGACCTGAATGGTGACCCCGCGGATGAAGCTTTAGTCGCGGCCATTCGCAGGCAGGATCGCAAAGTGACGATCGTTGGTGTCTGCCCCAAAGACTCGCGTACCCTCGTCAAACATGTTCGTCTTGAGCATGATATCTCGGCACTTGTGATGCTCCCGATAGAGCCATGGTCCTTGTTGGATCAAGCATTTCGGCTGTCCCGGGGAGCCCCCATTCCGGCTTGATGCCGGAGGGGACGGGACGTAACCTTCGCCCCTACCCCGCCGATGTAGCTCAGTGGTAGAGCAGCGGTTTCGTAAACCGCAGGTCACGGGTTCAAGTCCCGTCATCGGCTCTCTTCCCCGGTCCAACCGGGTACGATCCGCCTGGAGTACAGATGGAATCGGGATCCCATCCCACCGTCGCACGGGCCGGAATGATCGCAGGACCCTTGGTCTTCCTTGCGATTTTGCTTTCTCCTGTGCCTGATGGCCTTAACGTCGTCGGACACCGAGCGTTGGCGGTAACAGCCTGGCTCGCGGTTTGGTGGTTCACTGAACCAATCCCCTCTGGGATTGCGTCCCTACTTCCGCTGGTGTGCTTCCCGCTCCTCAATGTCATGGGAGCAGATGCTGTTGCCCGCGGATATCATCGCGACCCCATCTTCCTTTTTCTCGGCGGCTTTCTGGTCGCAATGGCAGCGGAACGATGCGGGCTCCACAAGCGGATGGCAGAGGCCGTATTGAAGTGTTTCGGGACCTCTCCTCGAAAGTTGCTATTCGGTTACCTCGTTTCCGTTTCGTTTGTGTCATGGTGGTTCTCAAACACAGCAACGACGCTGCTCTTCCTGCCCTCGGCCCGAGCGCTCGCCGACCATGTGGGGACTGAAAGCCCTGGTGCCCGTCGATTCGGAATCGCACTGCTCCTAGGAACCGCTCTTGCTGCGTCGATTGGGGGGATGGCAAGCCCGATCGGTACCGTTCCCAACACGATCCTCGTCGGACAAATGGGGGGCATTTCGTTCAGCACCTGGATGGCCGTCGGTGTTCCGATCTGGTTGGTTCTGATCGTATGCCTCTGGGCACTGATGACCTTTATCACAATTCGCATTCCAGGCGATGTCGTCATTCCCGGACCTTCTGACATCTCCGCCAAGCCTTGGTCCCGGGACGAACGGTGGGTGGCGACCATCTTCGTCGGCATGATCTCATTGTGGTTTTTCCGAGACGGACTCAATCTTGGCAGTGTCGTTATTCCGGGATGGCCTCAGGCTCTCGTCAACTCGGGGCTCCTCCCATCCGGCGCCCCGAGCGCCATCCGTGACGGAACCATTGCGATTCTTGCAGCCCTACTGTTGGCAGCGCTTCCTTCAGCGACGGGCAGCCGGTTATTGACTCGAGAACACGTTCAAGCCGCGCCTTGGGATGTGCTCATTCTCCTTGGATCCTCATTCGCACTTGCCGATGCATTCGACCTCCCGAAGGGTGCGCCGGACACGCTTTCTGCATGGATCGCGGGTTCCCTCGAGTCCGTGTCGGGCCTTCCACTTCTCGCCCAGCTCATTCTGATTGCCTTAGTCGTGACCTTCTTTGGTGAATTTGCAAGCAACATCGCGTGCGCAGCGTTGCTCGTGCCCATAGGTCTAGCTCTTGCCAGATCAACAGGGATCGATCCTTTGACGTACGGATTCACGATCGCTCTCGCGACATCCTGTTCCTTCATGCTCCCGGTCGGCACACCACCCAACGCGCTCGTTTACGCGACTGGACGTATCCCCCTCAACATGATGCTTCGCAATGGCATTGCTCTCGATATCATCGGCGCTTTGGTCGTCGCGTGCGTCGTCAAGCTGGTTCGTCCCTGATGCTAGGGCGTGTCAGCCTCTGTCCATGGCAAGCCGGACTCGGAGGGTTCGTGCTCGCGTGCGTCCTTATGCTCCCGGGACTCGCGTCGCCCTGGGGAAGGGACCTCGCATCAATCAATGGCGGCTACTACATGCTGTCGGAAATGCGGGCATTTGAGGCATCCGGCTACTTCGAGCTCAAGGGCATTCCCCACCTCGGGCTCCTTCCGACCGTCCCGCCCATCGGTCACCCATACGTCCACCATCCGCCTGGCTGGCCGGCGTTCCTCTACGCCTTCACCCGTTTAACGGGGTTGACTCCGACGGCGCTCCGATTGCTGCCAGCGATCCTCACCGCATTATCGGTCGGACTCCTCGTAGGCTGGATGACGCGCCGTGGGATTTGGTGGCCCGTCTCCATTTTGGTGGTGGCGACAGCGCCCATCATCTCCGCTTACGGGGCAATGCCAAATCCCGAGGCATCTGTACAGCTGATCCTCATCGCAGCCCTATTTCTCGACGACTTGCGCCGAGACGGCGCGCGCCGACTCAACGCGGTCCTTTTGACTCTCGCAGCCATAGGGCCATGGATGGACTGGCAAGGGGCGTTCCTCGCGCCGGCGATCTTGCTGCGAGAAATCCTGAAGCCCCGCGCAGAACGCAAGTGGCAACTCCCCGTCATCATCTCGGCTGTAACTACGTTGTCATGCGTCGGTGTCATCACGTGGATCGGACATGCGTCGATTCATCTCGACTCGATCCGGATACTGCTCCTCGAAGGCACAAAGGCATCGTCGTCAGCTGTGCCGTCTGTCTCTCTATGGGATTGCCTAATCGAAGGGATCTCCCATGCCCGACTCATCAGCCAAGGATCTGCGACGGCACCTGCATCGACCGAATTGGGCGCATGGTGGTCAACGATTTACACCTCATTCGACACATTGATTATCTGGCCATTCATCCCGGCCGTTGCAGTGTTCGCATTCACCAGGCACCGCGGCTTGATCGCGGCTCTCGCAATTCCAGGGATCCTCAACATTGCCTTGTTTCGATTGCACGCGCGTCAACATGATTTTTGGGTCATCCATCTAGCTCCCGCGAGTGCCTGGATTGTCGCGAGCATTCTGAATCATCTGAAGTCCCGAATCGAAGGTCGTTGGCAAGGTCTCGGTGTGGTGCTTGTGCTCGGAACGGCGCTGGGGCTCGCAGCATTCCGCATCACCCAACTTTCCGCACACCGAGCCCGAGACACGAGCGAACCTAACGAGAGCCTCGCTCAAGCATTGGCGACGATACAGCGCAAAGACGTTGCATTCGCAAGCACGACACCTCTTGGAACCGCCTCGGGATACCTTCGCGGATTTGTCATTGACTTACCGCCCGATCGGGTTCCAGAACTCGTCGCGCTCACCTCCCGCGGACACCTAAGCAAAGATATTGACATAATCACACCTGACACCACGGCGCTCGATTCGCTGCGCGCGTTAGCTCCGTCCACAGTCTCGTTTGTGAGACTCCCTCTCACACTCGGTGAGCCAAAAGACAACGCCCTGCGCGCTTGGGCCGGAACCGACTCGCTCGTTCGCATCACGATTCACACCCATCGGAATTGAACCACTTCACAGATACTCAGTCTCACGTCGAGACTTTGGGTCGGACATCGACGGAGGCTATCATCGTTAACTGGGGTACATTCCTCAGTAAAAGGACTGAACGATGGCACGCATCCCTTGGTCGTTGTCAAAAGCCATGCTCATCTTGTCGTTTGGCGTCTCCATTGCAGGCGCCCAAACGATCACGGGGGTCGTGACTGCGGGCGGGCTGCCCGACGTGGGGGCTACCGTCACCGCGACCGCAGGCACTACGTCCTACAGTACATCCACGACCGCGACGGGCGCGTTCACGCTTCCCGTATCAATAGGTGTCTATACGATCGATGTCGAGCCTTCGGGGGCCGGCGCTCTTGTGTATGCGGGGGCTCGGATTGAGTCACGCCACGTCGTGACGACCCTGAACGTCGGAACGATTGCACTTCAATTGGGCTACACACTTACCGGATCGGTCTTTTATCAAGGAGGGCTCCCTGTCCCGAATGCCGACACCGACGTGCTCGACTCAGTTACCGGCGCGAAACTCTTCACTCCCGGAGACAACACAAGCCTAACTGGAGTCTACTCCGTGGTCGTCCCCGCCGGAACGTACCGCATCGTCGCGGATCCCGCCACGGGCAACTACCTATCGATGGAGTCGGGAGTCATTTCCGTTTCCGCTCAAAGCACTTCCGTGATTGTCCCACCCATCATCCTGCCACCGGGCTTTCGGCTGACAGCAACTATCAAGGATGCAACCACGCT